>NZ_CP032568.1:6000000-7200000 GCF_003626895.1 Nocardia yunnanensis
GTCCCCCTGGCCGATAACGCGATCCCCAGCACGGGCGCCCCCGCCGCCGATATCGCCGCCGCACAGCCAATCTCCGCCGACCCCAACCAAATCGGCCAGGCCGCCTTGGCCGGCGCTGGAATAGGCGCCGCCGTAGCGGGCGTCCCCGCCGCGATCGCCGGCGGCGTCGTAGGCGGCGTGATCGGCGCCGGCGTCGGCACCGTCACCGGCCTGATGATCGCCGGCGGCGGCACCGCCCTGGCCACCTCCGCCACCGTCGCCGCGGCCTGCCTCCCCGTCGCCACCTGCCTCATCTCCCTCCCCGGCCTCGCCGCCGAATTCGCCGCCGCCATCCCGATCGCCGGCGGTGCCATGCTCGCCGGCGGCCTGATCGGCGCCGGCATCGGCGGCGCAATCGGCGCGGCCGTCACCGGCCTTCCCGCCGCAGGAGTCGGCGCCCTCGCCGGTGCCGGTATCGGCGCAGGAGCTGCCAGCGCGGGCCTGATCTCCTAATTCCTCTCTGCCAGGCGAGAATTCCGATCCCGAGACCCGGCGGGCGCCAGCTGACGCAATGTTGGTGTCGGCGTTGTCGACGCGGCGAAATCGTGGAGTCGCAGCGGTGCCGTGCCCTGGGTTAGGGTGCGAACCGGCAGTACGAGATCGAAGCGGGGGACCGATGAATCGGCTGAAGCGCCACTCGACCAGTCGAATTGCGATGCTCGGGGGCATCTTGAGTGCGCTGGTGATCGCGGCGGGGTGTGCGACATCGGTATCCGGGCATCCGGTGGCGGGGCCGAATACGGCTCCGTTCTATGCGGCGGTCGTGGATCTGATGTCGCAGTCGGCCGCGCACTACACCGGGTCGAGTGCGCAAGGGGGCGCCTGGGATGTGCGTGCTACCGCAGGCGGTGAGGTGGTGGCGAAGGCGGGGTCGGGCGCGGATTCGACGGATGTCCTCGTGGTCGACGGGAAGACTTACGCCAAGCCGCCGAAGAGCAAGATCGCCGCGAATCTGCCTCGCGGAGCGACCCTTTCGTCGGTCCAGGGTAAGTGGCTGACCGGTGACGACGATCTGACGACCGGTATTCCGTCCGGCGCATTGTCCCCCCACGAGCTCGCCAAGCAGCTGCTGCAGGCGCTGGACCGCACCACCGCGTTCCCGCGCGTGGGAGATCCGACCGTGCAGATCGGCTCCGACCAAGCCTATGAGGTCCCGACACCGATTGGCACACTGGCGGTTTCGTCCACCGCGCCCTACCGAGTGCTGCGTCTGTCTCCACCGGACGGCACCGGCCCGACGACTACCACCCAGTCCCTGGATGCCCCAGGCGGAATCCTCGGCGGACAGGGCGATCAGGCCGCCCCGATCATGTTCGTCGCGATGACCCCGGCCGATCGCGAACAGGTCTACAACGACATCGTCAATCAGACTCAGACACTGAGCAATTCGATGGATGTCGGCATCAACTTCCAGTTCGACCCCTCCGGCGACCTCAACTGCACCGAGGCCGCCTGCACGGTCACCTCGAAGGTCACCACCTCGACCACCGCCACCCGCAAGGCCACCCTGTCGGGCAATGTCTCCGCGGTCATGAAGGCATCCCTCACCGTCGAAGGCCGTCCGAGCGCCGGCTGCTCCACCGCCCAAACCCTCCCCATCAGCGGCAATTCGGTCATGAGCTGCGTCGACACCAGCGTCGCCGCCATCACCTCCGACATCCGCGCGGCCAAACGCGCCGAGGCCCAGGCGAAAGCCAACGCCGAAGGCCACGACGTCTACCTGAACTGGGACGTCCACGTCTCCGCCCAGATCGAAGTCACGGCCACCGCCATGATCCAAGCCGAAATCGACCGCATGGTCACGGTGGTCCGCACCGAAGCCGACAACGCCCGCAACCGCTCCACCTGTGGCCAAACCTGCACCTACACCCAAACCCCTTACAACAGCGACAAACTCGGCCAAGCCGCCAACCGCGCCCGCCACACCGGCGCGGGTTCGAACGGCAACATCATGGTCGCCCTGGTCCCCGGCTGGAACGACCCCACCACCGGCGACCTCGTCACCGGCACCGGCGACTCCCAACCCGACAACGCCACCGGGAAATCCGAAGACGACCTCGTAAACAAGCTGTCCGCCAAGGGTTTCAAGCCAGACCAAATCACCGGCCTCTACAGCGAACACCAGCCCTGCTTCTCCACCTGCAACTCCAAACTCGCCCCGAACCTCAAGCCAGGCACCCAGGTCGGCTACAGCGTGTCCTGGCTCCCGAACGATGCTGACGCCCTAGCCGCCAGCAACAGCCTGATCGACAGGCTGTCCTCGGAATATGGTGGCGCACAACACAAGTAAGCGTCGTCGTTACTGCACCGGCATGGTGGTAGTCCACTGACCCTTGCTGTCGACGATCGTGGCCTTCGTGAACCTGCCCTTGCTCGGGTCCGAGAGCACGACCCAGGCGTGGAGGGTTTCGTAATTGCCTGCGGCGCAAGCCGGATCGCAGGTGTTCAGGTGATAGGTGCCCTCGCCGACCGCCACATCGGACCCCCACACCTGCCAGGTAACGTCGGTCAGATACTGGTGGGACGAAGAGCAGCCGGGTTCCAGCCTGTTCGGTTTGATGGCCGGCGCGCGCCCCGCGCAGTCGAGCACCTGGGAGTCCGCCTGCTTCGCCGGCGCGGCGGCCGCCCGCGGGGCGACTCCGAACCCCATCGTCAGGACAACGGCCCCAACTCCCATGAGCAGGGCCGTCATCCGTCCCGCCACTCGATTCGCCATCTCCCCAATCCTTCCCGCCGGCCCCGATCCGGTGCTTCGGTCGGGTGCGCTGTAGACGGTAGGAACCGGGACTATGCGACTTCTAACGAACTTCCAACGAACTTCCAACGAAGGCAATTCGTGCTGGACTGCGCGTAGCGCCGAACCCCGACGGTACGCCGAGCATCCGGACTACCCGGTGCACTTGGTGACGACGATCCGCCCCTGCCCGGGCGCCCCACCCGAGCTCCCCGACGGCAGGAACGACTGCGAACTCCGCGCCGCCAAGGCATTCAACGCATTCTGCTCTGAATCCGTGACGTTGGCGCCATTGCCCCACGCCCGCCAACCGCTATTCGGATTCTCGGCCATCGACCCGCATCCATTCGAGAATTCGATCCCCACAATGCAATCGGCCCCGCACTCCGCAACAGCAGCCCGATTCGCCAGCTGCTGAGTCGGATAGTTGACCGCCGACCCCCACACGTTCCGACTACCCGTGGGCCCGGTCGCCAGCGCCCCGTAGAGCGAACCATCAGGCCCACGTTCGGCATTCGCCACCGCCGCGAACGAAGTGAAGAGACCAGCAGACGCCACAGCCACCACCGCAGCCTTGGCCAGAACAGACTTCAACAGAACCTCCCCTTGTGAGACCTTCTTCGAACGAAGAAGCCATCATGATCTTGTACAAGGGAAGTCCGTATTGTCCAACCGGTCGTGACCGAGGCCCTACCTCTCACCAATCGTCCGCGCGAATCCGGCCGGGGGTTATGTCGTCCAGATCCTCGACATCGGTGAATGTCATCACGTGATCGCCGTGCTGCTGGCGCTCAGGCGAATTCGGGGGAGCGGTGGAGGCCGGAATGGCCTCCGGGATCCGCTTGGTGAGGTCGGGTAAGCCCTCGATCAGGTCCGACATCTTCGGCATTCGTCCGCGCCGCTCCTGAAAAGGAGCCGTGAGTTCGCTGCTCTTGCGGGCTAATTCGGTGGCCGCGGCCTGAGCTGCCTCGGTGACGGCCTTGCTCAGTTCGGGCAACGAGAAGCCCTCGAGATCCTCGTCGAACTTCGTCTCGATGACTGTCCCGTCGGCATTCACCACCACGGTCACACGCTTCTGCAGGGCATAACCGGTGGCCATCAGTTGCGCGCGCTTCTGCTGCGTTTCCCCGAGAACTCGCATCTGTTGCTGGAACTCGTCGATCATCGAAGCCAGTTCGGCCTTGATACTCTCGTTCGCCATCGCTACTTACCGAACGCGTTGGCGTTGCCCTGATCGGTGCCGTCGAGCTTCTTTCCGGACTGATCCTGCCCCTCGGCGTTGCTTTCGGCGTTCTTGGCGAGGGTCTCGGACAGGTCCTTCAGCGTCTTGCGGGCCGCCAGATAACCGGATCCCCCCTCGGCCCCGGCGAATTCCTGGCCGTAGCTGTCGTTTCCCCACGGTTCGCCCTTACCGCCGAGGCTGGCCATGAGGCCGTCCACCACCCCACGTAGACGGGTGTTGACCAGGTCGGTCTTCACGCCCGCCTGCCGCAGCAACTCAGGATCGACTTCGACTTTGTCCACCATCAGGTACCACTCCTCCCCGTAGAACGCTGGTGCTGACAATAATTGGACGTGGCTGTCGATGCCAATGCGAACAGCGGCTCAGCCGCGTTCCCGCGCCCGTTCGTGGAACCGCTGGATGAATCCCGCGATGTACACGTTCGGCGGCACCGAGGACGAGGAAGGCTCGATCACACCATCGTCGGCGATGTAGTAGATCGCGCGTCCGATCATGATCTCGCCCGGCCTGGTGGGCACGAAAACCATCCAGCCGTTGTCGATTCGCTCGGCGGTGAGTTGATCGAGGGGGTACTCGCTGGTGTCGGTACCGCGCGTCGAAATGAACCGGCGGACCTGCTCGATGGCGTCGATCCGGCTCAGCGGCGGCTCGATGACGAAGGTGCGCAGACCTGCCAGCGTGAACTGATTGAGTGCGGAATCCACGTCGTGCTCGGCCGGGTCGAAGACCGCAGCGACCGTCTCGTAGGTCACTACACCGGCCTGTGCGGCCGAAACCAGCGTTGCGACAGCTGATTTCGTGGCGTCGGTGATCGATTTCCCGGCCGCGGTCATGGCCTGCAAGATTTCGTCGACCGTCGAACCGGTGGTCCAGATACCGGGTACCGCAGCCGCCACACCGGAGCCGTCCGGTGATTCCCCGCGGAACCACTGGCCGTCCTCCCACCAGTAGCAGAAGGTCAACTGCCCGGTGGCCGCCCGCGGATTCAGAACCGCGTCGGTCACCCAATCCGGTGCCCCCGCATACAGTCGCGGGAGGAGAGCGCCGTCGTTGTAGACGGCATCGAGTTCCGGCGCGTTGAGTACGCCGCCTGAGATGACGGCCCGATCGCCCGGCAGCACGTACAGCGTGCTGCCGCTGCGATTCGGCCCTTCGAACCAGCCGAGCGCCGGCAGCATTCGAGGTCCGTTCGGTGCGTCGAGTGCCACGAACACCGCCGCGAGTGTGGTCCAGTGCGACCACATCAGCGGCAGCGGCGGGAACACCTCCGTGGTGGCATGACCGCGAACCTCGTTGGCCCGGTCGGTTCGAGCCTGTTCCGCGGCGACTCGCGGCGGGCGCAGCAGCCGACCACCGTGGCTCACGTACGCGGCGAGCCAGATCGGTAGTCGCTCGCGCGGATACTCGCGCAGGTCGGCAAGGTAAGCCTCGGCCGGAAACAGTTGATCATCCGGAAAAGGTTCGTCGCCGTAGTCGTAATCGGTCTGCACCTGGCCTGTGTTGTTGAGGCTGATTCGCATTCGCCACCACGGGCCTTCGCTCATTCGAGCCGCGAGTTCGCGTTGTTCCTGGACCATGAGCAGCACCGACTGTGTGGGCTCGACCCGAACGGCCTGCTCGCCGGCGGAATACACCACGTTCCAGGTCTTGTCGGTCACGGTCCAGGCGAAGGTCGCATCGACTCGCTCCCACCCCTCGGGTGCGGCCGTCGCCAGCTCCCGGGCGATTCGATGCGTCACTTCGCGGGCCGGCTCGACGATCTGCTGTTCATCGATCAGCTCGGGACCGGGATGTGACACCATACTGAAACCAATATCCGGCTCCGCATTGGCTTCGGCGAATCCCGCCATGAAGGACTTCAGGAATTCGTCGTCCGGATTCCCGCCCTGAGGTGTGCTCACGTCCCGATTCCCCTCCTCGACCGATCCGCACTTTCCTCCCGGTCGGATACCTGTGCGACCTTACACATTCCAGCTGCCGGTGTCGGCGTCGGGCGAGGTTCGCTCAGTGTTCGCCGGATGTGATGTATCCGTCGTCGGCGATGTGCATCCTGCTCGAGGCCGCGGTCGGACTTCCGGCGATGGCGACGTCCCAGCCGTCGTCCGCGCGTTGCGGGGTGAACCGCATGGCCGCGGTATCCACACCGGCACCGATGAGATACATCCGGATTCGGCTCGCCGCCTCGGACTCGGAAACACCCGGGACGGTGGCGTGTACAGGCCACGACCTGCGATCGAAGAACCCGAGGCGTTCGGCTTCCAGCCGCTGACTCCGCGCGCTGTGCCGGTAGTAGTCGGAGGTATTCGTGAAGGGCATTCGCCAGAGGGCGGGACGCTTTTCCCAGCGATAGAAGTAGGGCCCGCCCGTCACCCGTAGACCCGCCGTGATCTCCCGGGAATCGTTCGACCGGTCGATAGTGATGACACCGCTGTGCCCGGAGCCGTCGGCCAGCCGTATCAGGCAGCGCATGCGGTGGGGTGCCGAGCGATTCTCGGTATCGGCGACGACGTCGGAAGGCATGGCGGCGAAGCGATTCACGAGTTCGTCGAATTCCGCCGGGGGCGCCGAGAAATTGGCCGAGATCTCATGGACTCGACCGTTGGCGGCCTTGTCGAACCGGTTGAAGCCCTCACCGACGAACGCGGTGGCGCTCCAGGTTTCGGTACCGTCGCCCGTAGCGACGAATCCGGCGCCCTCCAGCAGGGAGACCACTTCGTTCGCGCGCCGGCGGCCATGCGCGACAACGGCCGCGGCCTGGTGCTTACCGATGGGATTCAGCGTCGAGGAGACGCCACCTCGATATCCGGTGCTCTCCTCCGCGCCGACAACGGCGATGCCGTGCGGAATGAACCAGAGTGATCGCACGCTGATATCCCTTCCTCGGCGGCTGTCTCGGCCCTTGCGCTGACCATAACCGATCGGTAGCGACCGCCGCTTTCCCAGTTGATCCTCGGCGCGTTCTATGGCAGCGTGTCGCGAGATCGTGAACTGTCCGCGAGCGAAACGCGCTGCCGGACAGTGAATCAGCAGAGCAGGTCATCGCGTATTCGGGGGCGATAGTGGCGTCACGGGGGTGTCCGGTCGAAACGGCTGCCGCGCGAGTGATTCTCATCGCAGGCGGTCCGCGATGATCTGGCGGCCGCCGGGCGCGAGCGGGCTCGGCTGGCTTGTCGGCATGAAATGGCCGGACGGCAACGAAGACCTCATGTGGGGCATCGCCGATGACTGGACGGGCGCCGCGAAACAGTTGCGCGACATCGACTCCGACATCGATGCCGCGATCTCGGCGGTGCGGTTGGCCTATCCGAGCGGCGACGGCGGCGACAAGATCATCGCTCAGCTGCAGAGTATGCGGACCGGAGATCAGTCGATCGACAAGCTCTCCGAGTGGTTCGAGACGATCGCCGGGACCGCGAACAACACCGGCACGGAGCTCGAATACACGAAGCTCATGTTCTATACGACGCTGCTCACGCTGGCGGCGGATATCGCTGCGGCGTGGTTGTTCCCGCCGACCGCGCCGATGGCCGAGGGGGCCATCATCGGCGTCGGGCGGATCACCGTGCGGATCCTGACGCGGCGCGCGATCGATTTCCTGGGCAAGGAGGCCGAGAAGGCCGGTGTGATCGCGCTCAAGAAGTTCATCTTGAGGCAGGTGCTCATCGGCGGTGCGATGGGTGGCCTGCAAGACGGTGGGATCCAGGCGTATCAGAGCACATTCGGTCGTCGCGACGGTGTCGACATGAAGCAGCTGGGGCTGTCTATTGCCGGCGGTGCCGCTGGTGGTCTGGTGGCTGCTCCTATTGGCAGATGGGCACCGAAGGCGCTCTTGAAGGGAGTGGAGAAGAGCCTGGGGGCGGATATCGCCAAGAATGTCGTGACGCAGAAGGCGGCCAACCTGCTCAGCGGCGGGATCGCCGGTGGCGTGGCCGGTCTGGGTGGTTGGGCGCTCAGCGGTGGTGTCACGCATAACTGGCATTTCGATCCCCGCGTGGTGACCGCCGGCGCCGTGGGCGGAACCCTGCCCGGTGTCGCTCACGAGATGCCTTCGCGGTGGAAGAGCGGGGAGCCGACGATCACGGCGCAAAGCCTGAAGGCCAGCGGCGAGCCCGCGAAGGTCGGCGCGCAGCACAAGCCCGGCGAAATCGGAAATGGTCAGCCGTCGCAGGCGAGTCCCGTCAGGGACGCTTCGCTCACTGGGAACGCATCCCGGGACGGAGCCCCGGTGATCGAAAAGCCAACGGGCGCAGCGACTCCGGTGCAGGCCCAATCGGCGGCGTCGCGGCCGCTCGACGGATCGATATCGCACGAATCCGTGGTGGGGGCACCGCAGGCGGCTCCGAACGCGGCGGTCGAGGCGCGTTCACCCAGCAGCGCGCCGACCGCCAACAGCCCACATTCACCGGCATCAGCTGATCCGCGTCAGGTTCTCACGACGCCGGCCCGGACCGAAACGCCCGCGGCGCTACGGACCGACCTATCGGCTACTACGAAGGTCGAAACACCGGCCGCGGCGACGCCTACTCGCGCGGACGCACCGGGATCATCCGCGACACCGGCCGCCGAATCACGCGCCGCTGCGGCTCCGGCACGCGAAGCAGGGGCATCTCCCACCCCGATGACCTCTAGGGCCACCGGTCTCGAAGTGCCGACACGGGTAGGCGAAAACACCAACCTCGGTGCGGCGGGGCCCGTGGAAAGGGTGGTCGCGCAGCCCGAGTCGAGGGACCTGGTCGGTGCCGGCAACGGTCCGAGCTCGAAGATCGGTGCGCGCCCTGACGGCCCGTCGAGTCATCAGGGCGGATCTTCCGAACAGCCCAGGGCCGCCGCCGAACAGCCCCGTGCAGGTGCGGATCAGCGTGGACCGAACCATGGTGGCGGAAGCCCGAGCGCCGATCCGGTCGCCCACGGTCCGCAGGCGGCGCACGATCCCTCGACTGTGCATCTCGCCGATCGCGATCCCGAACACCCTGTGCTGCCGAAGGATTCGCCGATCACCGAGGCGGAGCACGCCCACGCCCGCGACGCTTTGGATCGGCTGGGACCCGAAGCCACGCCCGAACACCTTGCGCACGAGACGGATTCCTCGGTCGCCGAGGCGCACAACCGTGCCAGCGAGAATAACGACTGGTGGCACTCGCTCACCCCGGAGCAACAAGACGCGATGCTGCGCGTGCATCCGCACGAGCTCGGCAATGCCGACGGCATCCCCCCGCACATTCGAGACGAAGCCAACCGACTATCGATCGCCCGCGATATCAACGAGATGCGCGAGCAGAATCCGAACATCGACAAGTTCCGCACGCGGTTCACCGACCCGGAGAGCTTCCGACAGTGGAAGAACCTGCAATCCACGGTGGAAGCCCTGCAGCACGCGGACGACCTGGCCCGAGACTTCGCCAAGGACAACGGCGGTCACGAGCCGCCGGTACAGGTGCTCTCCTATGATTCCGCGGCTTTCGGCGGGGAGGGCCGCGCGGTGGTGGCGTTCGGCGATACACAGCACGCGTCCACGGTGTCGCTGCATATTCCCGGCATCACGACCACGGTACGAAGCCTCGGAAGCAATCTCGACAACGCCTTCAACCACTACCGCGCGACCTCGGAGCGCACCGACCCCGCCGAAGTCGCGTCGATCGCGTGGATCGGATACGACGCGCCCAGTGGCTTCCCGAAGATCCTGCGCGAGATGACCGATGCTCGTCTGGCCGCACGCGGTGGGCAACTGCTGGCACGGGATGTGGCCGCCTTCAGCCAGACTCGCCGTGTGGAAGCGGGGCTGCCGGGCGGCTCACCCACACCCGACATCCACCTCTTCGGCCACAGCTACGGCTCGACCATCACCAGCTTCGCCGGTGCCGGGGGCCGCCTGTCCGGCGACATCTCCACCATCACCCTGTTGGGCTCGCCGGGCGCGGGCCCTGTCGGGCACGCCGCGGACTTCGGCATCGGCGCCCACAATGTCTTCGTCGCGAGCTCCTCCCGCGACCCGGTGACATGGATCGGTGCCAACACACAAGGCGAAATCAGCCGCCTCGCACCGGGGCTCGGCAACGGCCTCGGCATGGACCCCGCGATCTCCGCTTTCGGGGCCAACCGGATCGCCGCCCAATTCCCGGGCGGCATCCACACCCTCAGCGATATCTCCACCCACACCGGTTACTACAACTACTTGGACAAGAGCGGCACGGTCCCCACCGAGTCCCTCCACAATTTCGCCCGCATAGCCAGCGGCGAGACCCCCCACCTCCTCCCCGAGTACCACCGCCCCGGCCGCGAGGATCTCAACTCCTGGCAGCGCAACGTCGGCTCCCTGCCCCATGACCCCGCCGGCTTCCGTGCCCCCGAACCCCAAGTCCACCAGGGCGAACACCCATACGGCTACGACGACCTGGTCGAGCAGCACCGCTCCCAGGAACCGAATCCCACCGCGCCCGAACGCACCCCTACGCCAGCCAACGACTGCGGCCCTCAAGCCCTTCGCCAGGTCCACGAGCTGACCGGCAACCCGGACATCCACGTCCCCGACGATCCCCACATCGCCGAACACGGCATGACCGCGGCCGACCTGGAAAACGCCGCCGGAGCCCACCTCGACCGCCATGAAACCCTGGGCTCGATCGCCGACCAGCTACACCGACTAGGGGACGGCGCAACGGCCCTGGTGGTCGACGAATTCCACAGCCCCACAGACGCGAACGGCATCGGCGCCCACGCCTACACCATCACCAACGACGGCGGCCGACTAGTAGTTCACGACAGCGCGGTCCCCGGCGGCCCCCATTCCTTCCCCTCGGACCACACCAACGTCAAATCCACCCACGCCATCGTCTATGACTCCCACGGCGACCCGGTGCGTCCGCTCGAATCCCGGTCCCCGGAGCACACGAGCTCGTCGCATCCGGAAGTCCGTATCGGCCAACCGGATTCGCATCCGGGTACGCCGGTACGCGAGAAGCTGCCTGTCGAGGACAAGCCCTACTACGCGAACCCGCACTATGAAGACCCCACGGCCTCGCACGAATACGCCGCCAAGAACAACATCAGCCACCGCGAAGTGCAAACCATTCGCGAGTTCGAAACGGAGAAGTACCCCGAGATCTCTCGGCTCAGCGACGCCGAGATCGATGTGATCCGCCGCAATCAGTTCTTTGATCTCAACGAGCCGGTCAACGACGCGACCCGTAATGGCAACGCCCAGGCCCTGCGCGACCGCGACGTCGAACTCCGCACCCTGGTCTCGGCCTACAACAAGCTGCCGGATCACGAGGGAACCGTCTACCGCTCCCTCCGCTTCGACGATCCGGTGAAGATGGAGAAGTTCCTCGATGCCTACACTCCGGGCAAGGAGCCACCGGCCGATCCGGGCTTCGCATCATCGGACAAGGGCAGCTCGATGCCCGGTGGCAATGTCGAGCTGATCATCGATTCCAACACCGGAAAGGACATCTCCTGGGCCAGCCTCTCCCAGGAAGAGGTGGTCTTCCCACCCGGCACCCGATTCCGGGTCGAGAGCCGTGACTTCATCGACGGCAAATACATCATCCGAGCCACCGATCTAGGAAGGACCTCCGATGCCCATCAGTCCGGAGGAAATGGAACGCATAGCGCGGAAGGTGCTGGGCCCCACGATGCGGGACGAGATCCAGGACCCGGAACTCAGCGCGAAGCGGGACCGCGACCTGCAGATCCTGCGCGAGAAGGAAGCGAATGGACGCCGCCCGGCCACCGAGGACCAGATCAAGATCTGGCAGGCGTGGGGCGAGGCGGAGATCAACCGGATCACTCGCGAACGGGGCGAGACGACCTAACGCCCGAAGAGTCGCCGGCCCGCAACCCTTCGGACGACGTCCCGGGTCCCGATCGGGAGCTTCCGAGTCACATCAACGGGCCGGACGAGTACCACGTCGCGTTCCACGCGGACGCCGACGTCCTCGTTGAACACCAGGATGTGCCGCATCAAGAAGGCGAACAGCCACACCAGGATTCGCGCGATCACACCCCGGGTTCTGAGCAACCGCACGAGGGGGCGAATCCGGATGCCCAGCACGAACCCGCGGCTCACGAGATCCCTCACCAGTCGGAGCCGGAGGTTGCGCCTGCGCACGACCCGGTTCAGCGGTTCGAGACTCCTGAGGCCGCACGGCATTACGGTGACGAAGTACTAGCTCCGATTCGGGACACGATGTCCCCGTCGGAGCTGCATGAGCTACAGCGGTACACCCAGAAGTCCTGGATCAATGAGTTCCTACGTGCGCCGGACCCGGTGCACCTGCTGGCCAGGCTCAGCGAGGACGAAGGCCACTACCAGCAGCTGATGCGGCTCACCGGCGGCCGACCGCTCATGCCGAAGATAGAGGTGCTCGACCGACTACTGGCGGAGCATCCCGACCCCCGCGATCCGCAGCTCGATCCGCGGCTGCGCGCCACGATCGAGAACATTGTCAACGACGCCAACCCGTACGGTCGACTCCAGGAAGTGTCGCGCAATGCGGGCAAGCTGCCCCTGATGCGCGAGTACTTTGGCGGCGAACCGACAATGGATGTCCTCCGATCCCAGGTCGGCCAGCTCGACCAAGCGATGAATCGCCCTGTTCCCGAAGGCGTAGAAGTCTCGCGGGGCATCAGCATGCGGAGCCTGGACCGCTTCACCGGCCCCGACGGCCAGCCGCTCAACGGTCGCAACCCGATGCTGTTGAAGGGCACGGTCCAAACCGAACGCGGCTACATGTCGACCAGCCTGGGGCCGACCCCGCCGCAGGAATTCAGGCTCAAAGTCCGTGTGGAACTGGATGTTCCGGCCGGTTCGAAGGGCACCTGGGTCGGAGACAGGGGCATGTCCGGGCCGGAGAACGAGCTCCTCCTCCAGCGTGAATCCAAGTTCCTGATCACCGATGTCATCGAGGACCCCCAAGGCGCACGCTACGACGACGGTTACGTCGACTACCTGGTCAAGGGCACCATCGTTCCGGCGGACTATGTCCACGAACCCCATACCGAGGTCCCGGAAGCCCACGAACCGCACACGACACCGGAAACGCCCGAAACAGATCCCGTCCACCCGACCGATGGGCCCGACGAGGATCACGTCCCGTTCACGCTGGGCAATGATGCGGAACATCCGGTCGAGACGCCGCACGCCGTCGAACCGGAACGCCCACAAGAGGTTCCGCACGCCGAAGAGCAACAGCCCGAGCGTGCGCCGATCGACCCGGCCGACCGCCCTTCGACGCTCACTCCACACTTGGCCGACCGCTTCCAGCAGCTGCACGAGCGCATCTACGACATCGCCTCGGCCTACCATGATCCGTCCCGCACTCCCGAACTACCCGGCTTGCGTCGCGGCCTCGGCGATCTCATGGACAAGCTCGGCATGCTCGACCGCTCGACAGCGCCAACGGCCATGCGACTGTTCAACGAGTTCCGTCCCGAACTGGCCAAGTACCTGACGGAAAACCATGAGGCGTTGCTCCCACACCCGTCGGACCCCGCAACCCCTCACGAACCCGCTCAGCACCCGACCGATCACGCGCCGGAGACCTCAGACAATCACCCGACCGACCCCGAATATCAGCCGAACGAGGATGCCCCCCACCAGGATTCACCCCACGACCTCGGCGACCACAACCCACCGGAAGATCCGCTGGGCCACTACGCCGACCGCACCCCCGCCGGTCTAGCCCTCCACAACGACCCCGAACTACGCACCCTCGCCCACCTGGTCCCCGAAGACCCCCGCTTCTTCACCATCGACGCCCACCTGACCGAACGCGGCACCATCCTCCTCGACGGCCGCGAATACACCATGGAAGAGCTAGCCGCCCGCCTCCCCGACCTGGGCTACGACGGCCGCCCCATCCGCCTGATCGGCTGCGACGCCGCCTCCACCGAAGCCGCCGCCCGCCTAGCCAAAGCCACCGGCACCGGCGTCCTGGCCCCCACCAAACCAGCCTGGACAGACGACACCGGCCACGTCTACTCCTCGACCGCCGAGACAACACCAGAAGGAACCCGCCGCCCCCGCATCCCCCCGGACGGCGACTGGCAGTTCATCCACCCCGACGGCACCAAAGTCAAAGTCTCCGAAGACGGTTTCGTTCCGGGTACCCGCGACGAGGACAAATACGCTCTCAACCCCGACGATGCGCGCGACCGGGCAGCACGTCCTGGTGATCGACTTGAGCCGAGCCATTACGAAATCGAATGGAGCGAGCCAGAATACAACTCTGCGAAGGGTGTTGTCCTTGAACCGGGCGAGTCGTTCCATGAACGTTATCGCGGCAACGGTGAGGAGCCACTGTGGGATCCGATGACGAGGTACGAGGTTTCTGATTCGGGTGGACGAAAAACCCTGGTGTACACAGATGGATCCAGCCCGCCCAGGATCACTCATATCGATGCTCGAACAACCAACCTTCGTACTGGAACTGCGGACCGTCCTGTGGACAATCCCGATGCGAGTTTCACGATTCCAAACGTTGACTATCGAGTGGACACGGGACACGAGGTTCCATTCACCTTCCGTACTGACGAATCTGCGCGGCCTATATTGGATATCGACAGATTCGATCCTCCGGATGAGGCTCAGTACCAGCCTGGCGGTGATAAATACCGTGAGGTACATGGATGGAACCCCGCTAAGGCGTTCTCTCTGAGGACTGATCTCGAGCCTGACCGGCATTATAGTGTATTTACTGACCTTCCCGGTGGAGGTGAGAAGGTGCATGGCAGCTTCTACACCTCGCCAGAACTAACTCCGGAAGGGAAGTCGCAGTTCACTCACGAAAGAACCTGGACAGACGGAAATCCCGAGCTCGGAAATAGTAAGACGATGAGACCGAGCGACGTGAGAAGCGAAACAGGCGGTGCACCCCAAGGCCTCCCGTTACAGAACACCAGATTCCAAATCGGAGACCGCGTTTTCCATACCAACAGCGATGGGAACGCGGCGGTATCTTTCAAACCCGACTACACCCACGGTACCGCCAGCGGTGCGGATTACGTCCCCCCGCGTTCAGGAACCGTCCAGGGTAACTTCAAGAGGGCGGGTGAGTTCGACTACCCTGGTGAACAATACCGTGGTGGACACACTCAGGACCACAAAGCAGGATCGGTAAACGAGGCGCTCGGCCTCGTGGCGCAGCTGTATCGTGAGAACAATATTCTCAAGCCGGCGACCGATCCACTCAGTCTTCACAACGACAGTTGGAGGCGCTCTGAGATGGATCGCGAGGTCGCGGCGAGATCCGTGGAGATCGAGCGTGTTCGCATCTTCCCTGGTCGTGCGTCGAAGGGGATGACGCCGGACTACGTTTACTGGATGGAGCAGCGCGTGCATCCAGCAACCGGCCAGCCGGTACTTCACTATAGGAGTCATTTGAATGTCCCGAGATGAGCGGCAACAGATCCAGCCACCTAGGCAAGCCAAGCACGAACGTGAAGCCCAGGCGAACCTGATCTTGGAGTGGGTATGCGGTCGTCTGGCGATGAGCCTTGAACCGGAACAAGATTGGGCTCGGCTCGATCTGGTCGCCACGCTTGCGGCCGACATCGTCGATCTGAAGTTCACCACCGTTAGCCGCGATGGCGTGACGCAGGCCCGGAACTTCCCGCAGGAGGTCGTGCGTGCGTTCCCTGACCTCAGGAACCTTCTGTATGAAGAAGCGCTTGGTACTTGGTTTTCCTTGCGTATCGAGGTTGAACCACCCGACAGTTACTCGGGTACATACAATTTCGAAGTAGATCCCTTGTGGGATCCGCCGATCCCGCCGGAAGTCTATGCTAAAGATCTTGATCTCTACCCTCGGTCGGCAAATAATATCCCCCGGTGGCTCTCTGGAAAACTGGATCCTGCAGTCGAATTACCCGCTGTGGCGCCAGGAACAGTTGAAGACATCGTAGAGCGCACCAAATACGCTTCGCTGCAGCTGCGTTTGGCCTTGCCGGCGGGCTGGACCTGGGCGCAGTTGCAGTTCCGAGAGATCGGACATCACAATGAGGCGGAAGTCCTGTGGCGGGATTTAGCTGGGCGAATGCACGTATGGACACCGCCTCAGCCGGTAAACGCAAGATTCAGCGAATTGCGTGCAGCAATGCGAGGTCGGCCTGCGTGCTGGTATGCGGCCAGGTTCGAGGTCCAACACTCCGGGGAGGAGAGCTTCAAAACCTTCGGTGCGGATGAGCCACAGTGGATTACTTCACCTCCGCTCGATGCGTTCTATGACGAATTGAGGCAGGCTGCGCGATTCGACTATGCTTTGCCGGACTGGCTGAGCGCACATCGATCTGATTGAGGCGGTCGACTTGCCCCGGCGTTCTCACCGAGGCCGATATCGCTGAGATTCACTGACCAAGTCAACGGTGCCTGAATCAACATTGCGCCGGTGCACTCGACGAGAAGGAAATCGATGTCCGACGATGCGATGATGCCGAACTATGATGCCTGGACGCGTCTTCCAGTGTTCTACCTACCGGTCACGCTCGGCGAGGTACTGGTTGGCTACCTGTGGGGATCGCAGAATGGGAACTCTGCGGGGTTCTTCGCGAGTGCAGAAACCGGGGGCAATCGGATTAAAACCATTGTCTACTGGAACGATCGGCTAGAGGAGACCTATCGGATGGGTCTCACGCCGGTCGAGGCGATCGGGTATTGGATTGGGAAGCCTGCGGATCCGCAGTTCGGTGGGATTGCGGGAGATGCGGAGCAGGGCGAGGCCCGGACCATTCAGGAGCTGGCGCTGCGGGCGGACCCTGGCCGGCCGCTGGGCGAAGGTCCATGGATTCAGGACGGTACCTTTCCCAGCGGTAGCCCCGAGGAGCGATCCGAGGGTTTCGGCGCGATCGCGCCCGTTCCGACACCCACCTACCCTGACGAAACCACTTCGGCTGTCATCTATTTGCCCGTCAGTCTGAAGGGCGTGATCGTCGGGTATGTGTGGGCGTCGACGAACGATGATGCCGCGGGGTACATCCCGCGTGCCGCGGTCGGCCAGGCGGGTGTGGTTGCCGGAGGGCTGTGGCGTTCACGTCTCATCGATGCGCGCATGGCTGGGCTTTCAGCGCTCGACGCGGCACGTCGTTGCCGGTCGCTGCCGGCCAATGCGCCTGGAACATTCGGTCTGATCGACCCGATTCCGGAGCAGCAGGCTTCCACGCTCTCGGACCTCCGACGCCTCGCAGATCAAAGCTGATCGCGGAGAAGGTGGCCCTCCCACGAGAATCGAGAGCACGGTTCCAGTGTGGGCGAAAGGCGTTGTGGACGATCAGTTCAATGCCCCGATGTCGATGGCATCGGACGCTACTGAATTCCGCGCCCGTGCTTGATCAGCGCATAGAGCAGGTTGAGGTTTGTCAGCGAGGCGACGTTGATGACGATCGGCGGACGGCTAGCGGCGGACTTGACGTGGAAGCGCCCCTCCGCGAGTTCGGCATCAGCTCTGCTGAATCTGCGGCCCGGGTGAAGACCAGACCATGCTCGAAGAGGTCGAGCCTTCCACCGGCGTTCCGCTGGCCGTAGAACGACGCCGACACGGTGGGAGAACACGAGTGCCAAGCCGACGATCAACACCAGATACATTGCGCATTCGATCAGCTCGATCTCGACCGCGCAGCGTCACCGTGATCAGTCCAACAAATAGCATCGCCGTCTGCGAAGCCTAACCACCATGCGGATATGCCGCTGATCGTCGGCTATGGCCGCCGGCTGGCAGCCTCTCGGCACACACGGCTAGGATCGGCTGAAATGTATCGGGGTGGGAGGATTCGAGCGGTGACTGCCGGATTCGACGAATTGCCAAGACTCGCACGCGTTTACGACCATCGCGATGACAGCGGCCGTCCGGTCGCGGTGAGAGCGTCGCTCCCCACACCGCTGCGCGACCGCCTCCTCACCTACCTCGACTCGGCCCCGATCGTCCTCGCTGCCCGCAGTTTCGAGGTCGACGAATTCATACCGTCGGTCCAGGACGTACCCTTGACCTTCCGCACCGACGGAGTCTGGATCTGGTCCGGCGCGGTATCCCACTACCTGCGCAAGCATGCATTCCCGCCGGACCCGGACCTGGTGCGCCACATCATCGCCCGCGACTTCCAGCTCGGCGAGGTCAGCCCTGAAGCGAAAGATCTGGCTGTACGCGTGATCACCACCGGATAACCATCTTCGACCTATTTCCGCTTTGTTGCGGCGACAACAAGAGGTCACGATGGGACAAAGGTATCTCAGCTTCGGATTCCACGCTCTCGGTCGATCAGTGCGTACAGCAGATTGAGGTTGGTCAGTGAGTGGATCTGACATCGATCGGCGGACGGGCGTCCTCGGTCTTGATGGTGAAGCGGCCCTCGGTGAGTTCGATGTTCGTAAACTCCGGCCAGGCACCACGGTTCCCTGCGCGGCGACTCCGACGGCCGCAGCGTGATGATCCCGAACTCCACCGGGTTCCCGGCACCGAGCGTTGCAAGCGCGGTATCCCGTGGAACAGCGCCGACACGGTCGAGAACAACAGCGCCAAGCCGACGATGAACTCCAAATACCATGTTGCCTGGATCAACTCGACACGGATAACAAACCCGAACATGTCATTGCAACCGATCCGGCGAGAATCATTGCGACGCGGCCGATCCTGCGCCAGTCCGCCGGGGGACCGGCTCATACAGCTTGGTGTGCTAACCCAGCCCGGCCCGCGCTCCGCGGCCTAGTACTGCAACGACACCTATGTGAGTTGGTGCTGGTAGATCTGTTGTGTGGTGTTGGATCGTGTTGTGGCCGAGTTGGATTCGTTGATGACGCGGATCGGGGTCCGGTTCGCGCGGTCGGAGCCGCCACCACACGCAAGCGAGCGACCACCGCTTGCGCGGTAGCGATCTCATCAGCGATGTCACCCATACCCTCGATCATAGTTTCGAATCCCGCGACACGACAGCATGATCAACCCAACACGCTGTGTAAACCTCCAGCTACCAACGCTTTTCGCTCTCCAGCCCCACACCCCATCCCAAAACAGTTCGTCGCGCACACCCGCCGCCCCGCCGTATGCTGAGCACGCCGCAATGGCACCGAAATCTGGGAGGGCAAGTGCCGGGGGAAGGTCGACTCGGCCATTATCGGCTTCTCGAGCTGCTGGGCCGGGGCGGAATGGGCCAGGTATGGCTGGCCGAGGACACACACCTGGAACGCGAAGTAGCCCTGAAGCTGCTCCCCCTGGAGCTGGCCGCCGACGAGGACTACCGACGCCGATTCGAACGTGAAGCGCGATTGGCCGCCCGCCTGCGCGGCCCCCACGTGGTCCCGATCCACGCCTTCGGCGAGCTGGACGGCCGCCTCTACATAGATATGGAACTCGTCGAGGGCTCCGACCTAGGCAAGACCCTGCGCGATCGAGGCGCGCTGCCCCTCGAACAAGCCGTCGATCTGGTCACCCAGATAGCCGAGGCGCTCGATATCGCGCATCGGGCCGGTCTGGTGCATCGAGATGTGAAGCCCTCCAACGTCCTCACGCTGCCCAACGGTTTCGCCTACCTGATCGACTTCGGTATCGCCCGAGGTGTCGGCCAGTCCACCATCACCGGTACCGGTGTGGCCGTGGGCACCTGGGCCTACATGGCTCCCGAACGCTATTCCGGTACCGAGGACCTGCGCTCCGACGTCTACTCCCTGGCCTGCCTGCTCTTCGAAACCCTCACCGGCGTCAAGCCTTTCGCCCATCTAGACCCCGTGCAGCAGATGGCCGCCCATCTCACCACCGAGCCGCCTCGCGCCAGCGCTCAGAACCCCCGGATCCCCGCCGCCATGGACGCGGTGATCATTCGCGGTATGGCGAAGGACCCCGGCGGCCGGTTCCCCAGCGCGGGCGCCCTGGCGGCGGCCGCCCGTTCCGCAGCCCAGTCCGCCGTCCCGAATCCCAGCCCCACCAGACGCGCCGCGCCGACCGCGAAATGGGATGCGGCAGCCCCTTTCCCGACCCACGGCACCGCGTACACCCCGCCCCCGACGCGCACTCCGCAGCCCCCGCGGACGTCATCGCCCTACAACCCAATCCCCACCGCGCTGACGCCTCCGCCCGGTGCGATGCAGCCGCAGAACGCCATGCAGTACCGCACACCCCCCAACGCCGGCACGCCACAGCCCGTGATGCCCGCCGCACCGTATGCGTACCGCCAGCCGAACATCGCCTACCCCGCGTTCACAGGTAAACCGTTGGAGCAGCCGCGAATCAAGGGATGGCAACCGGTCTGGTGGACGATCCTCGCCCTGCTGACGTTGTTGTTCGGAATCCTGAGCATCGCGACGATCGCGATCACCTGCACCGAGGGTTTCGGCGGCTGGGGCACCACGATCGTCGCCTGGTTCATGTTCGTCGGACCGTTCGCGATGTTCGTCTGGTTCGGTGTCCGAGAGGTCCGCAAGTTCCGTTCGGACCGGCGGCGTTGGCGGGCAGGCGATTTCCGAATCACCTGACCGAATCACTCAACCCACAAGCCTCGGCGCGGCCGGGTTGCGGCCGCGCCGAAGGATGTTCGCAAAACGCTCAGCAGTTGCGCAGCTCCGGGCTCTGGTTGAGCAGCTGCGCGCGGGTGGAGATGAAGGTGGAGTAGGTGTCGCCGCCGACCGAGGACAGCGGGAAGGCCGCGACCCGGTGGCAGTTCTGGAAGGCGAGCTTGATGCCGAAGTGGCGTTCCAGCCCGCCGCGGATCGCGTCGGAGGCCATGGCGCGCAGCAGCTGGCCGCGGGCCGTCTCGTCCGGTGGCGCGATGGTGTTGTCGGCGAATTCCGCCGTGCCGGAACGCAGATCGGCGGCTACCCGGCTGACGACCTCATACGCGTAGGGCAGCGAGTTACGGACGCATTCCACGAACTCTGCGTCGTTGACCTCACCACGTTCGGCGCGCTCGAGTAGTGCGGTGGGTACGTCGAGTGACATATCGCTCTCCTCATGGGATGGCGGAAGGTGTCAGCCGATTGTAGGTGAAAAACGTTGTCAATAAGTCTGGATTCGCAACGAAAGGGCCCGCTCCAGCGCATTTTTCGCATCCGCCGACAGGGTGCGCACCAGCTCGCCGGCCGGTAGCTCGACGGCCAGCGAATGCGCCTGACCTGCCCAGAGATTCACCTCGTCGGCATTGCCCGCCGCTCGTGCCGCCGCCCGCAAAGGCCCCGTGGCGTAATGGATCTCGGGGTACGCGACGGGTGCGTCCGGATGGTCCTCCATGAACCGATTGCGCAGTCCGCGCGCCCGCCGCCCGGTGAAGGCGCGAGTCAGCATGGTCGGGGTGTCACCCGCGATGGCCTTCCGAATCACCGGCGAGGTCCCCGCCTCGGGGCATCGCATGAACGCGGTGCCGAGCTGCGCGGCCGCCGCCCCCACAGCCAAAACTCCCGCCACCGCCGCGCCGCTCACAATGCCCCCCGCCGCCACGATCGGCACGTCCACCGCCGCGCGCAGCAACTGGACCAACGCCAGCGTCCCCAGCGGATCGACCAGGTCCTCGCCCGGATCGTCCGCGAACGTCCCGCGATGCCCGCCCGCCTCGGCCCCCTGTGCGACAAGCACATCCGCCCCCGCCGCCACGGCCTGCCGCGCCTCGGCGACGGTCGTGACGGTCACCCAGACCTCGGACCCCACGGCCCGCAGCCGCGCGATCTCCGCCGCCGACGGGCACCCGAAGGTGCTCGACACGACCGCCACCGGATCGGCGATCAGCAATTCGAGCTTCGCCGCCCAGTCGTCGCTGTCGTATTTGGCCTCGCCCACGGGGAACTCGCGACCCAGCTCCTCTATATATGAAGAGAACCGATCGGTCGGACTGGGTTCTGATGGATAAAACAGATTCACCCCGAATGCCCGCGCGGTCAGCGCCCGCGTGGCCTTGATCCGCGCCCCCAGTTCCCTCGCCGGCAGATATCCCGCGGCGACGAACCCCAGCCCGCCCGCCTCGGACACCGCTGCGGCCAATTCCGGGGTCGACGGCCCGCCGGCCATCGGTGCAAGAACGATCGGCGTACCCAACTCGTCGAGAACCATGTCACAAGTGTGCCTGGTCGGTTACCTTTTGTGATCAAGGGTTCGAGTACTCCAGCTGGCGTTATCGCACAAAAGGTTGCGGAATGGTCACAACCGAGTACAGTTTCCGTCACAGCGATGCCGAATCGTTACCGGACCCACCGAACGCTAGGACTTGCAGTGCCGCACCACCGAACGACCGCCAACTCCGTAACAGTCATGGATTTGCTTGGTGATTCCGGTGCCGGCCGCGCTGGCATCACGTCGCGCAGACGTCACCGCGCCGAGTCCTCCACCACCGATCGGGTCAAGACGGCAGCGGGTGTGGCCGTCGCCGCGGGCGCCCTCATCGGCACCGCGACCCAGCTGGTGCCCGCCCTCGCGCACGCCGCCCCCCTGCTGCCCACCCACGACGAGAAGCCCGCCACCATCGGCGAGGACGTCGCGGAGAACACTCCCCTCGAACTCAAGCAGGCCAAGGACGTCGCGGCCCCCGCGCCGGCGGCCGCCACCCCCGAGGCGCAGCCGGTCGCGGCCACCACGCCCGACCCGGCCCCCTTCGGCCTGCAGAACCTCCCCCCGGAGGTCTCCGCCCCCCTGGCGCAGGCCGAGCAGACCCTGAAAACCCTGCAGCAGCAGCTCAATCCGGGTCCGAACGTGGTCAAGCCGGTCGACGGCGTGCTCACCTCCGGCTTCGGCGTGCGCTGGGGCGCGATGCACTACGGCATCGACTTCGCCGATCCGATCGGCACCCCCATCCACTCCGTCATGGGCGGCACGGTCATCGACGCCGGCCCCGCCTCGGGCTTCGGCCTCTGGGTGCGCGTCAAGCAGGACGACGGCACCACCGCGGTCTACGGCCACGTCAACGACATGTACGTGACCAAGGGCCAGCGCGTGAACACCGGCGATGTCATCGCCTCCGTGGGCAACCGCGGCAATTCCACAGGTCCCCATCTGCACCTCGAGATTTGGGACGCCGCCGACAACAAGATGGATCCGCTGCCATGGCTAGCCAGCAAGGGCGTTCTCATGCAGCAGCAGTGGGGCCCGGACCAGTAGAGCGTTCACCGCTGCCCACGAACGGACGATTTCCGGACCGGCGCCCGCCGGTGGGTGCGGTGACGACACTGGACGATCTCTTCGACCCCGCCTCCCTGCACGGCCGCGCCTACGGGGTGCTCGTGCAGCATCCGCGTTCGACCGTGCCCGAGGTGGCCGAGCGGCTCAGCATTCCGCCGCGCGTGGCCGAGGCCGCGCTCGAGGCGCTGTGCCAGCTCGAGGCCGTGGTGCGGCTGACCGACAGCAAGGGCGTGGTGCGTTTCGACGCGCACGCCCCGGAAGCCTTGTCGGAGGCCGAGACTCGCCGCCGCAATCAGGACATGCTGCGCATGCAGTCGGCCGCCGCGCGCCTGGGTGAGACGTTCCGCTCGGTGCGCCGCACCACCGATGCCGACGGCGCGGTGGTGGCCGTCTACGAACGCCGCCAGCTGCTGGCCGATTTCGAGGATCTGCAGCACACCGCGCACTCCTGCGTGAAGGTGGTGGAACGCGGCCCGTTTCTCTCCGATGTGGAGACCGAGGAGCGGATGTTCGAGCTCAAGTCCTCGCGCATCCAGGCCGGCATCGACTACCGGACGCTGTATCAGGAGACCATCTACCAGGATCCCGAGCGGCTGCGGCACGTACTGGCCACGAATGCGGTTGGCGCACAGGCGCGCACGCTGCCGGACCCGCCGATGAAGCTGATCGTCGCGGACGATCGGCGCGCCGTGCTGGTGCTGCACACCGACGAGCGCCGCGGCGACCCCATGGGCGTCCGCGTCGGCCCCTCGCCCACGCTGGACCTGCTGGTCAAGACGTTCGACGCGCTGTGGCTGATGTCCACGCCCATCTCGGTCAACCCGTCCGAGGCGCTGGACGAACGGGACAAGGCGATCCTGACGCTCATGAGCATGGGCGCCACCGACGACACCATCGCCCGCCGCCTCGGCCTCTCGCGCCGAACGGTGGTGCGCCGCACCGCAAGTCTGCTCGAGCGCCTCGGCGCGAGCACCCGTTTCCAGGCGGGAGTGCAGGCGACACGCCGCGGATGGCTATGAGTCACTGTGTCTCAAGTCACTTCGTGTCACTAATTTTCGCTGC
The DNA here is from genome assembly GCF_003626895.1 of Nocardia yunnanensis. GTDB lineage: Bacteria > Actinomycetota > Actinomycetes > Mycobacteriales > Mycobacteriaceae > Nocardia > Nocardia yunnanensis. The sequence continues at coordinate 6,024,158 of NZ_CP032568.1, forward strand.
TCAGCGATAGTCAAAGCGGATGGCCGCTCGAGAGCACTCGTGCGTCTCGATATGATGAATTCATCCGCTGACCCTGTCGACGTACCGCGAACAAGACGTCAGTTTTCGTGGGTCGGCCGAGCTGCCTCGGCCAAGCGGAAAAGCCCGGACCCCGAGAGGTGATTGCACGCGTATGGATACTGCCCGCCGTACAGCTCGCGGGAATCGTCGGCGTCGGTCCGGCAACCCACTCTTCGGCCAGCTGCTCACCTCCGCGGTCGAGTCCGCGGGTGATGCCATCGCCATTCGGTTCGATCAGCGTGAGATCAGCTATCGGGAGCTGGACGCCCGGTCCTCGCAGCTGGCCCGGGAACTGATCGCGCGCGGTGTCGCGCCCGGGGACATGGTCGCCATCGGCATCACCCGTTCCATCGAATCGGTGCTGTCTGTGTGGGCGGTCGCCAAGACCGGCGCCGCCTACGTCCCGGTCGACCCGGCCTACCCGCCGGACCGCATCGAACACCTGCTCACCGATTCCGGCGCCGTGCTGGGCCTGACGACGCTGGAGCACCGCGGCGCGCTGGGCACCGCCGCCGAATGGCTCGAACTGGACGATCCGGCGCAGGCGGACCGCGTCGCCGCGCACCCGGATCACCCCATCTCGTACGCCGACCGGCTGGGCACACCGACCGAGCAGCATCCCGCGTACGTCATCTACACCTCCGGTTCGACCGGTAAGCCCAAGGGCGTGGTGGTCACCCACTCCGGTCTGGCCGGGCTGGTCGCCGCCGAACGCGAGCATTACGCGGTCACCGCGGATTCGCGCGTGCTGCACGTGTGTTCGCCGAGCTTCGACGTCTCGGTGCTGGAACTGCTGCTGACCTTCACCGCCGGTGCGACCCTCGTCATCGCACCGGCCGGCGTGTTCGGCGGCGTGGAACTGGCCGAGCTGCTGGCGCGGGAGCGGGTCACCCACGTGCTGATCACGCCGGGTGCGCTGGAATCGGTGGATCCGGCCGGATTGTCCGAACTGAGCACCGTGGTCGTGGCAGGCGACAAGTTCGGTCCGGAACTGGTATCGCGCTGGGCCACCGAAAACCGTTCGTTCTACAACGGTTACGGCCCGACCGAGGCGACGATTCTCGCCACTTCCAGCGCGCCGCTGCGACCGGGCGCGCCGATCAGCATCGGCACGGCCGTTCCGGGAGTCGGCGCCTACGTGCTGGATTCGCGGTTGCGGCCGGTGCCGGACGGGGTGGTCGGCGAGCTGTATCTGTCGGGTCCCGCGCTGGCGCAGGGTTATCGCGGACGGCCGGGGCTGACCTCGGAACGCTTCGTGGCCAGCCCGTTCGGCGAGGGCGCGCGCCTGTACCGCACCGGTGACCTGGTGCGCCGCGCCTCGATGGAATCCGACAACCCGGGCGTCATCGAGTACCTGGGCCGGTCCGACTTCCAGGTCAAGATCCGCGGCCTGCGCATCGAACTGGGCGAGATCGACAATGCGCTGAGTTCGCATCCGGACGTGGATTTCGCTGCCACCCTGGGCAAATCGCTGCCCTCGGGTGCGACGGCGCTGGTGTCCTACGTGCTGCCGCGACCGGGCGCGACCCTGGATACCGCGGCGCTGGCCGCTCACGTCGGCGCGTCCCTGCCCGCCTACATGGTGCCCGCGTCCATCCTGGTACTGGACGAGATCCCGCTGACGCCGGTCGGCAAGCTGGATCGAAACGCGTTGCCGGAGCCGGTGTTCGCGGCCCGCGCGTTCCGCGCTCCTGCCACCCGCGCCGAGGAGATCGTCGCGGAAGTGTTCGCCGCCTTGCTGATTCCGGACGATCCGGAAGCACGGGTCGGCGCCGACGACGACTTCTTCGAACTCGGCGGCAACTCGCTGCTGGCCGCGCAGGCCGCGGCCCGCATCGGCACCGCACTGGGCGTGCGGGTGCCGGTGCACGTGCTGTTCGAGGGCTCGACGGTGCGCGAGCTGGCGCGGGCGCTCGATACCGATTCGGCGGTCGCGGCCGGCCCGGTGCTGGGCAGCCTGCCCCGGCCGACCCGCGTCCCGCTGTCGTTCGCGCAGCAGCGCATGTGGTTCCTCAACCGGTTCGATCCCACCAGCGCCGTGGACAATATGCCGCTGGCCGTGCGATTGTCCGGGACGCTCGACGTGGACGCCATGCGGGCCGCGGCGGCGGATCTGGTCGCGCGGCACGAAGTGCTGCGCACCATCTACCCCGAGGTGGACGGCGAGGGCTTCCAGCAGGTGCTCTCGGCCGAGGACCCGCGTGCGCGGGTCGAGTTGCCGATCGTCGATATCGCGGCCGAGGACATCGCCGCCGCGGTGGCCGACGTGGTCGGTGCCGGATTCGATGTCACCGCCGCGCCGCCGGTGCGGTTGCGGTTGCTGCGGATCGCGCCCGACGAGCATGTGCTGGTCGCCGCGATCTATCACATTGCGGCCGACGGTGTTTCGATCGGCGTCCTGGCCCGCGATCTGGTGTCGGCGTACGCCGAGCGCATGCGCGGGTCGGCTCCCAGCTGGGCGCCGCTGCCGGTGCAGTACGCGGATTACGCGGTGTGGCAACGGGAATCGCTGGGCCGCGAGGACGATCCGGAGTCGGCGCTGGCCCGCCAGATCGCCTACTGGCGCGAGACCCTGGCCGACCTGCCCGACGAGCTGGTGCTGCCGTGGGATCGGCCGCGGCCCGCGGTCGCCTCCTACCGCGGCGGGACGCACGCGTTCCGGCTGGACGACGAGATCTACGCGGCCGCACGGCGATTCGCCGAGACCCACAATACGACGCTGTTCATGGTGGTGCACGCGGCGCTGGCGGTGCTGCTGTCGCGCTTGTCGGGCACACGGGACATCGCCATCGGCACGCCGGTCGCCGGCCGCGGTGAGGCCGTGCTCGACGAGTTGATCGGCATGTTCGTCAATACGCTGGTGCTGCGCACCGATGTCGATCCGGCGGCCTCGTTCGAGGAGCTCGTCGGCCGCGTCCGCGACACCGACGTGCGGGCCTTCGGCCATGCCGACGTGCCGTTCGAGCGCCTGGTGGAGCTGCTGGATCCGGCGCGCTCGCAGGCGCGCAATCCGCTGTTCCAGGTCATGCTCACCTTCCAGAACATGGCGCCCACCCGGCTGGAACTGCCCGGCCTGACGGTGGCGGGCGCGGATCTGGAGATCCCGTTCGCCAAGTTCGATCTGCAGCTCACCCTGCAGGAAGCGCATGACGAGCAGGGTGACGCGACCGGAATGGCCGCTGAATTCTCCTACGCGACCGACCTCTTCGACCCGGAGACGGTGGATGAGCTGGCGGCGCGCTTCCAGCGGGTGCTGGCCGCGTTGACCGAGGCGCCGAACGCCGCGGTCGGGGATCTCGCGCTGTTCTCGGCGGGGGAGCGGCAGCGGGTGCTGGGCGACTGGAACGCCACGGCGTTCGAGGTGCCGGACAGCGGCAGCGCGACACTGGCTACGCGGTTCGACGCGCAGGCGGCGGCGACGCCGGATGTGGTCGCGGTGGTCTTCGAGGACGAGGTCCTCACCTACCGGCAGCTGTCGGAGCGGGCCAATCGCCTGGCCCGGCGGTTGATCGCCGACGGCGTCGGACCGGAATCGCTGGTCGCGCTGGCCATGCGGCGTTCGACCGAACTGGTCGTCGGCATGTACGCGGTGGTGCTGGCCGGTGCGGCGTACGTGCCGCTGGACCCGGACCAGCCGGCCGAGCGCATCGGGCACATCCTCGAGACGGCGCGACCGGCATTGACGCTAAGCACTTCTCGCGACGCTTTCGAGGCGGACGGCGTGCTGTGCGTCGACGAGCTGGAGCTGTCGGGTTTCTCGGCGGCCCCGATCGCCGACGTCGAGCGGGTCCGTCCGTTGCGGCCCGAGCACACCGCCTACGTCATCTTCACGTCCGGTTCGACCGGACGGCCCAAGGGTGTCGCGGTCAGCCATGCGGCGATCGTCAATCGCCTGGTGTGGATGCAGGCCGAGTACGGGCTGACCGCGGAAGACGCTGTCCTGCAGAAGACGCCGGCCACGTTCGACGTGTCGGTGTGGGAGTTCTTCTGGCCCTTGCAGACCGGGGCGCGGCTGGTGGTGGCGCGGCCGGACGGGCATCGGGATCCGGTGTATCTGGCGCAGGTCATCGCCGAACAGGGCATCACCACGGCGCATTTCGTGCCGTCCATGCTCTCCGCCTTCGTCGCGGCGCTGGGCGATACCTCCGGCTGGAAGCTGCGGCAGGTGTTCGCCTCCGGCGAGGCGCTGCCCGTGCCGACCGCGCGCCAGCTGCGCGCGCTGACCGGGGCGCGCCTGCACAATCTGTACGGTCCCACCGAGGCCGCGGTCGACGTCACCTATCACGAGGCGACCGACGCCGACGCCGTCACGATGCCGATCGGGCGTCCGGTCTTCAATACCCGTGTCTACGTGCTGGATTCGCGGCTCAACCCGGTGCCGGTCGGCGTCGCGGGGGAGCTGTACCTGGCCGGTGCGCAGCTGGCGCGCGGGTATGTGGCGCGGCCGGATCTGACCGCTGACCGGTTCGTGGCCGACCCGTTCGGGACCGGCGAACGGCTCTACCGCACCGGCGATCTCGTGAAATGGAATGCCGCGGGCGAGCTGGAGTACCTGGGCCGCACCGACTTCCAGGTGAAGCTGCGTGGTCTGCGGATCGAGCTGGGCGAGATCGAGGCGGCGCTGCTGGCCCAGGCCGGCGTGACGCAGTCGGTCGTCGTCGTGCGCGCTGACGCGCACACCGGCGATCAGCTGGTCGGCTACGTGGTCGGCGAGACCGCCGACCTCGATCCCGCCGTCGTGAAATCCGTTCTGGCACAGGTACTCCCGGGCTACATGGTGCCCAGCGCCATCGTGGTGCTGGCCGAGTTCCCGCTCAATGCCTCCGGCAAGCTGGATCGCAAGGCGCTGCCGGCGCCGGTGTTCGAGGCCAAGGCGTTCCGCGCCCCGTCGACCCCGATCGAGGAGATCGTGGCGGGCGTGTTCGCGGAGCTGCTCGGCGCCGACCGGGTCGGCGCGGACGACGACTTCTTCGAGCTGGGCGGCAATTCGCTGATCGCCACCCGGGCGGTGTCGCGGATCAATGCCGCGCTCGACACCCGCGTCGCGGTGCGCGAACTCTTCGAGACCGCAACGGTTTCCGGTTTGGCGGCGCGGATCGTGCCCGGCACCGGTGCGCGGCCGGCGCTGGTGGCGGGGGAGCGGCCGGTGCGCGTGCCGCTGTCGCTGGCGCAGCAGCGCATGTGGGTGCTCAACCAGCTGGATCCGGAGTCCCCGGTCTACAACATTCCGATGGTCATCCGGCTGACCGGCGCGCTCGACGTCGCCGCCCTGCGGCATGCGGTCGAGGACGTGCTGAACCGGCACGAGGTGCTGCGCACCCGCTACCCGGAGTCCGCGCCCGGCGAGGCTCCCTACCAGGAGATCCTCTCGGTCGCCGACGCGCTGCCGGGCGGCTTGCGATCCGAGCGCGCCACCGATATCGGCGGCCGGATCGCCGAGCTGGTCGGCACCGGTTTCGATGTGGCGCAGCGGGTTCCGCTGCGGGTGCGACTGATCACCGGCGACGATCCCGACGACTACCTGCTGGTGCTGGTGGCCCATCACATCGCGGCCGACGGGGCGTCCATGGCCCCGCTGGCGCGCGACCTGGTGACCGCGTACGTGGCCCACGCCGGGGGCGAAGCTCCCAGTTGGACGCCGCTGGCGGTGCAGTACGCCGATTACGCGGTCTGGCAGCGCACGGCGCTCGGCAGCGAGGACGACCCGGCGTCGGTCGCGGCCGCCCAAGCCCAGTACTGGCGGGACCAGCTCGCCGGCCTGCCCATCGGGCAGTGCCTGCCGCTGGATCGGCCGCGTCCGGCGGTCGCCTCCATGCGGGGCGCGCTGATCGACTTCACCCTGCCGGGCGAGGTGCACACCAGCCTGAATCGCCTGGCGCGCCAGCACAATGCGTCGTTGTTCATGGTCGTGCACGCCGCCGTGGCGGCCTGGCTCACCCGCCTGTCCGGCAATGCCGACGTGGTGATCGGCACAGCGGTCGCCGGCCGCGGCGAGCGCGCGCTCGACGATCTGGTCGGCATGTTCGTCAACACCCTGCCCCTGCGGACGCGGGTGGATGTCTCGGCGTCGTTCGACGAACTGGTCGAACGCGCCCGCGAGACCGACCTGTCGGCGTTCGGCCACGCGGACCTCCCGTTCGAGCGGGTGTCGGAGATCGCCGCCCCGGGCCGCACGCCCGCGAATCCGCTGCTGCAGGTGGTGCTTTCGCTGCAGAACACCGAGACGCCGGTGCTGGAACTGCCGGGTCTGACCGTCGCCGCGGTCGAAACCGATTTGGCCACCGCCAAATTCGATCTGCAGATCAGCGTCGAGCCCCGCACCGGCGGTGAGCTGGCCGTGATCCTCAACTACGACACCGACCTGTTCGAGGAGTCCTCCATGGATTCCTTCGCCCGGTCGCTGAAGCGGGTGCTCACCGCGGTCGCCGCCGACCCGCACCTGCCGGTCGGCGATATCGCGCTGCTCGACGCGGCCGAAACCGCCGTGGTGCAGTCGATCTCGCAGCCCGCGCCGGAACCCGCCGGGGTGGCGGTGCGCGGTGCGGCGCTGGCCCAGGTGCTGACCAGCGCCGCCGAGGACGATCCGGAGGGCCCGGCCCTGGTGTGGGGCGAGGAGGCGCTGACCTATCAGGAGCTCGACGCGCGATCCTCGCGGCTGGCGCGGGTGCTCATCGCCCGCGGCAGCGGACCCGGCACGGGTGTGGTGCTGCGCCTGGATCGCGGTGTGGACCAGGTGGTCGCGGTGTGGGCGGTGCTCAAGGCGGGCACCATGATGGTCCCGCTGTCCGCCGCCGAACATCCCGGCCAGGACGTGAAGGTCGGCATCACCGTCGGCCTCGCGCCCGAGCACGTGCACGGCATCGACTGGCTGGTGCTCGACGATCCGGAGACGGCCGCCGAGATCGCCTCCGAGTCGGCGCGACCGGTCACCTACGCCAACCGGACTCGCGCGCTGCGCGGTGACGACCGGGCGCGGGTGTCGGCCGAGGGCGAACTCACCTACGACGGCCTGGCTGCCGTGGTGGATCGGGCCCGCGGGCTGGATCTCACCTTCGAATCGCGCACCTTCCATCACGGGGCCGCGGATTCGGCGCTGGCCATGATCGAATTGGTGGCCGCGGGCGCGGTCGGCGCGTCGGTCGTGCTGGTCGATCCGGAGGCGGAGTTGTCGGAGGCGCTGGCCGACGAGTGGGTCACCCATCTGTTCGTCGACCACGATCGGCTCGGTGAGCTGAATCCGGCTGCGCTCGAGGATCTGCGGGCCGTGATCCTGACCGCGGAAACCGCCGCGGCCGATGCCTGGCAGGAGGCGGCCACGGTTCTCGTGCTGCCCGAGTGAAACCTTCACCCGCCGCCGGAATTCACCTCCCGGCGGCGGGTTCGGTAGCTACCGTCAATAACTATGGCTCAGCTCACATGCTGCAACGCCATGACGAGGGCACCGATAGTCCCTCCAGTTCGGGCCGCCGCAGCTGCTGCGCGCGGATATGCTGTGCCGGTTCGCCCGGCCGGTCGGTTCGGGCTGGTCGAAGGAACTTCGACGCGTGTGGACTGCTCGACCTGTGAGGTGAACGGCTAGATGGATACTGCTCGCAGATCAGCACGCGGGGGCAGACGCCGCCGATCGGGCGCGCCGTTTCTGGGTCAACTGCTCACCGCCGCAGTCGAATCCGCGGGCGATGCGGTAGCCGTCAGCTTCAATCCCACCGGCGACCCGGCCGACCTGCGCGAACTCACCTATCGCGAACTCGACGAGCAGTCCTCGCGGGTGGCGCGCGAACTCATCGCCCTGGGCCTGGGCCCGGGCGACGTCGTGGCCATGGGCATCGCGCGCTCCATCGAATCGGTGCTGGCCATGTGGGCCATCGTCAAGACCGGGGCCACCTATCTGCCGGTCGACCCGACCTATCCGGCCGACCGCATCGAGCACATGCTCACCGACTCGGGCGCGCACTACGGCGTCACGCTGGCCGCGCATCGCGCCGGGCTCGGCACCGCCGCCTACTGGATCGAACTCGACGATCCGGCCCGCGCCGATCGCATCGCCGCCCGCCCCGCGCATCCCATCTCCTATGCCGACCGGGTGCGGCCGCTGACCGAACAGCATCTGGCCTACGTCATCTACACCTCCGGATCCACCGGAAAACCCAAGGGCGTGGCCATCTCCCACTCCGGGCTGGCCGGATTGGCAGCCCGCCGCGAAAGCCGGGCGGTGACCGGGGATTCCCGCATCACCCAGCTCACCACCCCGAGCTTCGACTTCTCCATCGTGGAGATGCTCTACGCCTTCACCGCCGGGGCCACCCTGGTCGTGGTGCCGCCGGACGTCTTCGGCGGCCAGGAGCTCAGCGAGCTGCTGCGCCGCGAGCGTGTCACCCACATCTGCATCACCCCCGCGGTGCTGGAATCGCTGGATCCGGCCGTGCCCCAAGACCTGCGGGCGATCATGTGCGGTGGTGAGCGGGTGCCGCCCGCGCTGGTCGACCGCTGGATCACCCCCGAGCGCGAGTTCTACATCGAGTACGGGCCGACCGAGGTCACCGCGCTGTCGACCGGGACCGGTCCGCTCGAACCCGGCGGCGGCACCCACATCGGCACGCTGCTGCCCGGGATCGGGGCGTACGTGCTGGACGCCGGGTTGCGGCCGGTGCCGCCGGGGGTGGTCGGCGAGCTGTATCTGGCCGGTCCCGCCCTGGCCGAGGGCTATCTCAACCGGCCGGCGCTGACCGCGGAGCGTTTCGTCGCCGGCCCGTACGGCGAACCGGGACAACGGCTCTACCGCACCGGCGACCTCGTCAAACGCCTGGAGAACGGCAACTTCGAGCATCACGGGCGCACCGACTTCCAGGTCAAGATCCGCGGTCTGCGCATCGAACTCGGCGAGATCGACAGCGCCTTCGCCGGGCATCCGGACGTGGATTTCGCGGTCACGCTCGGCACCACCCTGCCCACCGGGGCCGCGGCCCTGGTCACCTACCTGCTGCCGAGTCCCGGAAAGACCGTGGACACCGGGGAATTGGCGGCCTTCGCCGGGGAAACGCTGCCCGCGTACATGGTTCCGGCGGCCATCATGGTGCTCGACGAGATCCCGCTGACCCCGGTCGGCAAGGTCGATCGCGAGCGACTACCCGAGCCGGTGTTCAACACCAAACGCTTCCGCGCGCCCGAGACCGACGCGGAACGTGCGGTGGCCGAGGTGTTCTCGGGCCTGCTCACCCCGCCCGACGCCGAGCCGCTGCCGGTCGGGGCGGACGACGACTTCTTCGAACTCGGCGGCAATTCGCTGCTGGCCACGCAGGCCGTGGCGCGCATCGGCAGTGCGCTCGGGACACGGGTGCCGGTGCGGGTGCTGTTCGAGGCGTCCACGGTCGCCGAGCTGGCCCGGCTGCTCACCGGCGCCGCCGAGGCCGAAACCCACACGCCCGCACTGCGACCCGAGCCGCGACCGGACCGGGTGCCGCTGTCGTACGCGCAGCAGCGCATGTGGTTCCTCAACCGCTTCGATCCCGCGGGCGCGGTCGACAACGTGCCGCTGGCGGTGCGGCTCACCGGCGCGCTCGATCTCGAGGCCATGCGGGCCGCGGTCCGGGATCTGGTGGCGCGGCACGAGGTGCTGCGGACCATCTACCCTGAGGTCGACGGCGAGGGGTATCAGCAGGTGCTGCCGCTCACCGACGAGCGTGCGGTGCCGGAACTTTCGGTCGAGGACGTCGACGCGGACGGCCTGGTGGCGCGCGTGTTCGAGCTCGGCGGCGCCGGATTCGACGTGACCGCCGCGCCGCCGCTGCGACTGCGGGTACTGCGGCTGGGGGCCGACGATCAGGTGCTGGTGTGCGTGGTGCACCACATCGCGGCCGACGGCTTCTCCATGGGGCCCCTGGCGCGAGATCTGGTGACCGCGTACGTGTCTCGCACCACCGGTGACGCGCCGAGCTGGGCCCCGCTGCCGGTGCAGTACGCCGACTACACCCTCTGGCAGCGCGCCGCGCTCGGCCGCGAGGACGACGAGAACTCCACGCTGGCACGGCAGATCGCGTTCTGGCGCGAGACACTGGCCGAACTGCCCGACGAACTGGCCCTGCCCACGGATCGGCCGCGGCCGCCGGTCGCGTCCTTCCGGGGCGGCACCTACCGCTTCGAGCTGGCCGATGACGTGTACGCCGGGCTGCGGCGGATCGCGCGCGGGCACAACGGGACCACGTTCATGGTGGTGCACGCCGCGCTGGCGGTGCTGCTGGCGCGGCTGTCGGGGACGCGGGACATCGCCATCGGCACCCCCGTGGCCGGCCGCGGTGACGCCGCGCTCGACGATCTGATCGGCATGTTCGTCAATACGCTGGTACTGCGCACGGAGGTCGATCCGGCGGCCGGCTTCGCCGAATTGCTGGGCCGGGTCCGGGAATCCGACGTGCGCGCCTTCGGCCATGCCGACGTGCCCTTCGAACGCCTGGTGGAGCTGCTGGAACCGGCGCGCTCCCAGGCGCGCAATCCGCTGTTCCAGGTCATGCTGTCGTTCCAGAACCTGGCCCCGGTCGAATTCCGGCTGCCCGGGCTCACCGTCGCCGGCACCGACCTCGAGGTGCCGTTCGCCAAGTTCGACTTCCAGCTGACCGTGCAGGAGCGGGTCGACGAGCGCGGCGACGGCACCGGGATGGCCGCCGAATTCTCGTACGCCACAGACCTTTTCGACGAGGCGACGATCGCGGGCTACGCGCGGCGGTTCGCCCGCGTGCTCGAGCTGGTCGCCGCCGACCCGGACCTGCCGGTCGGGGATCTGGACCTGCTGTCGGCCGAGGAACAGCGACGCGTCCGCGGCGACTGGAACGCCACCGGATTCGACGTGCGCGCCGCGGTGGGACTGCCGCGCGGAATCGAACCGACCCTGGTGTCGATGTTCGAGGCGCAGGTCGCGGGCACGCCGGACGCGCCCGCGCTGATCTTCGAGGGGGAACGCCTCACCTACCGGGAGCTGTCCGAGCGCGCCGATCGGCTGGCCCGCGAGCTGGTGGACGGGCACGGTGTCGGGCCGGAAAGCCTGGTGGCCCTGGCCATTCGGCGTTCCACCGAACTCGTCGTGGCCATGTACGCGGTGCTCAAGGCGGGTGCGGCGTACGTGCCGCTGGATCCCGAACAGCCCATCGACCGCAACGAGCACATCCTCGACACCGCCCGGCCGCGACTGGTGCTGACCACCTGGCGGGACGGATTCGGCAGCGGCAGCGGCATTCCCACGCTGTTCGTCGAGGAGGCCGAGGAGCGGGCGCGCGCCCGGGCGGGCGGACCGCTCACGAATGCCGAACGGACGCGGCCGCTGCGGGCCGAACACCCGGCCTACGTCATCTTCACCTCCGGTTCCACCGGGCGGCCCAAGGGCGTGGCGGTCAGCCACGCCGCCATCGTCAACCGGCTGGTCTGGATGCAGGCGCAATACCGGCTGACCTACGCCGACGTGGTGTTGCAGAAGACGCCGGCGACGTTCGACGTGTCGGTGTGGGAGTTCTTCTGGCCCTTGCAGACCGGGGCGCGGCTGGTGGTGGCGCGGCCGGACGGGCATCGGGATCCGGTGTATCTGGCGCAGGTCATCGCCGAACAGGGCGTCACCACGGCGCATTTCGTACCGTCGATGCTGTCGGCGTTCGTCGCGGCGCTCGGCGATACCGAGGAGCGCTGGCCGCTGCGGCAGGTGTTCGCCTCCGGTGAGGCGCTGCCCGCGCCGACCGCGCAGCGGCTGCGGGAGCTGACCGGGGCGCGGCTGCACAACCTGTACGGTCCCACCGAGGCCGCGGTCGACGTCACCTATCACGAGGTGACCGACGCGGACACGGTGTCGGTGCCGATCGGGCGGCCGGTCTTCAATACCCGCCTGTACGTGCTGGATTCGCGCCTGCACCCGGTCGCGCCGGGCATCGCCGGCGAGCTGTACCTGGCCGGTGACCAGCTGGCCCTCGGGTATGTGGCGCGGCCGGATCTGACCGCGGACCGCTTCGTCGCCGACCCGTTCGGGCACGGCGCGCGCATGTACCGGACCGGCGATCTGGTGAAGTGGAACGCCGACGGCGAGGTGGAGTACCTGGGGCGCACCGATTTCCAGGTGAAGCTGCGCGGGCTGCGCATCGAACTCGGTGAGATCGAGGCGGCGCTGCTGGCGCAGGCCGGGGTGGCGCAGTCGGTGGTGGTGGTGCGCAACGACGCGCACGCGGGCGATCAGCTGGTGGGGTATGTGGTCGGCGCGCCCGGTCTCGATCCGGCGATCGTGAAATCCGGCCTGGCGCAGGCGCTTCCGGCGTACATGATGCCCGCCGCCGTCGTGGTGCTGGCCGAGTTCCCGCTCAACGCCTCCGGCAAGCTGGATCGTAAGGCCTTGCCGGCCCCCGTGTTCGAGGCCAAGCGTTTCCGGGCGCCCTCGACGCCGATCGAGGAGATCGTGGCGGGCGTGTTCGCGGATCTGCTGGGGACCGAGCGGGTCGGCGCGGACGACGACTTCTTCGAACTCGGCGGCAATTCGCTCATCGCCACCCGGGCCGTGTCGCGGATCAACGAGGCGCTGGAGGCCGGCGTCTCGGTGCGTGAATTGTTCGAGACCGCAACGGTTTCCGGGCTGGCGGCGCGGATCGTGCCGGGTACGGCCGCGGGCTCCCGTCCGGCGCTGGTCGCCGCCGAGCGTCCGGCCCGGGTGCCGCTGTCGCTGGCGCAGCAGCGGATGTGGGTGCTCAACCAGCTGGATCCGGAGTCCCCCGCCTACAACATTCCGATGGTGCTGCGGTTGACCGGCGCGCTCGATATCGCCGCGTTGACGCAGGCCGCGGAGGATGTGCTGACCCGGCACGAGGTGCTGCGCACCCGCTACCCGGAATCCGCGCCCGGCGCGGCCGCCTATCAGGAGGTGCTGTCGGTCGCCGACGCGCTGCCGGGCGGGCTGCGGGTGGAACGCGCCCACGACATCGGGAGCCGGGTACGCGAGCTCATGCTCACCGGATTCGATGTGGCACAGCAGGTTCCGGTGCGGATGCGATTGCTCACCGGGGACGCGCCGGACGACTATCTGCTCATTCTGGTCGCTCATCACATTGCCGCGGACGGGGCCTCGTTCGCGCCGCTGGCCCGCGATCTGGTGACCGCGTACCTGGCCCGCGCGGCGGGCGAGGCGCCCGGCTGGACGCCGCTGGCGGTGCAGTACGCCGACTTCGCGGTGTGGCAGCGCACGGCGGTCGGCAGCGAGGACGATCCGGCGTCGGTCGCGGCCGCCCAAGCCGAGTACTGGCGGGGCCAGCTGGCCGATCCGCCCGCGCGATCGCCGCTGCCGCTGGATCGCCCGCGCCCGGCCGTGCCGTCCATGGCGGGCGCGATGGTGGATGTCGCGGTGCCCGCCGCCGTGCACGCCGAGCTGAATCGCATTGCGCGCCGCCACAACGCGTCGCTGTTCATGGTCATGCACGCGGCCGTCGCCATCCTGCTGGCCCGCATGTCCGGCGGTTCGGACATTCTGGTCGGCACCCCGATCGCCGGGCGCGGTGAGCGGGCGCTGGACGGGCTGGTCGGCATGTTCGTCAATACCCTCACCCTGCGCACCGCCGTGGACACCGCCGCGTCCTTCGACGATCTGGTGGCCGCCGCCCGCGAAACCGATCTGTCGGCCTTCGCCCACGCGGACATCCCCTTCGAGCGGGTGGCCGAACTGGCCGCGCCCGGCCGCGCTCCGGGCGAACCGCTGCTGCAGGTCGTGCTGGCCCTGCAGCACAACGAGGTCGCCGAGCTCGAGCTGCCCGGCCTCACGGTGTCCGCGGTCGACGCCGACCTGGTCGCGGCCAAGTTCGATCTGCAGATCGCGGTGGAACCCGGACCGCCCGCCGCGGACGGCGGCCCCGGTGAGCTCGCGCTCGTGTTCGCCTACGCGACAGAGCTTTTCGACGAGGCCACCATCGAGGGCCTGGCCGAGCGCCTGCTGCGCATCCTGACCGCCGTGGCCGCCGACTCGCACAGCCCGGTCGGCGATATCGACATTCTGGACGCGGCCGAACGCGTCCGCGCCCACGCGGCCCCGGTGTCCGCGCCGCCGGCCCCGGCCGCCGCGCACGGCACCGCGTTGCCGCAGGCGCTCTCGGTCGCGGTCGAGGACGATCCGGACGGGCCCGCGCTGGTCTGGGGCGAGGAGGCGGTGTCGTATCGGGAGCTGGACGCCCGCTCCTCGCGGCTGGCCCGCTTCCTCGTCGCGCACGGCTGCGGACCCGGCCACGGGGTGGCCCTGCGGCTCGACCGCGGCGTGGAATTGGCCGTGGCCACCTGGGCGGTGCTCAAGGCGGGTGCGGCGGTGGTGCCGCTGGCCGCCCCGAACGCGCTGCCGCCCAGCGGGCTGGATGTGAAGGTGGGCCTGACGCTGGGCAATCCGGTGCCGGTGCCGGGCATCGACTGGCTGGCCCTCGACGATGCGGCGGTGGCCGCCGAGATCGCGGCCGAGTCCGCGCGGCCGGTCACCTACGCGCATCGGATCCGGGCCCTGCGCGGCGACGACACCGCCTTCGCGGCCCCGGGTCGCGGGCCGCTGAGCTACGACGCGGTCGCCGCGCTGGTGGATCAGGTGCGCGCCGGCACGGACCTCACCTTCGAATCACGTACTTACTGGTCTGGTTCGGCGGCGCATCCGTTCGCGTTGCTCGAACCCCTCGCGGCCGGTGACGTGGGCGCGGCGATGGTGCTGGCCGATCCGGACCTCGATCTCACCGATACGCTCACCGACGAATGGGTCACCCATCTGTTCGCCGAACGCACCCGCCTCGGCGGCCTGGACCCCGCCGGTCTGGACGATCTCCGGGCCGTCGTGGTCGACGACGCACCGGCCCCCACTCAGTGGTCCGGAGTGACGGTGCTCGTACTGCGAGGCGCCGCCGACCCGCGTTGAGTGCCTGGTGAGCGGCCCGGAGTGGCCCTGCGGCCCGTGGGGCTGAATACTTCTCGGGGAAGCGTCGCGCGACTCCGCGGGAGTAACGCGGCCTGCGCGAACCCGATGAAGTCTTTCGGTGCGCACCGCGGTACGGGCAACAACGGACAGGATGAGGACAGCTGCATGATTCGGGTGGTCGGGGACCGGAAGAACGAGCTCGTGGCGGTACTGGCATGACCCGCACGGCTCGCGTACGCCCGACCCGGACCCGCCGCGGACCGCACATCCCCACCCTGCCGCAGCTGCTGGCGACCGCGGTGGAGGCCGATCCGGGCGGTCTCGCCGTCGTCCTCGCCGACGCGGACACCACCCTGGCCGCCCTCACCTACGCCGAACTCGACGAACGCTCGAACCGGCTGGCCCGGCTGCTCATCGCGCGCGGCATCGGGCCCGAGGATCTGGTCGCCGTCGGCATCCGGCGCTCGATCGAATCGGTGGTCGCGGTCTGGGCCGTCGCCAAGACCGGCGCGGGCTTCGTGCCCGTCGACCCCAACTACCCGCCCGAGCGGGTGCTGCACATGGTCACCGATTCCCGGGCCGTGCTCGGGCTGACCGTCACCGACACCCGCGCGAGCCTGCCCAACACCGTGACCTGGCTGGAACTCGACAGCGACGAGATCGCGGCCGTCGCCCAGACCTACCCGGCCGAACCGGTCACCAATGCCGACCGCGAGCGCCCGCTGCGCGCCGAGCATCCCGCCTACGCCATCTACACCTCCGGTTCCACCGGCCTGCCCAAGGGCGTGGTGGTCACCCACACCGGCATCGCCGCGCTGACCGCGGAGATGCGCGAGCGCTTCGGCATCGGGGCGCGCTCGCGGGTGCTGCACGTGGCCACCCCGTCGTTCGACGCCTCGATCATGGAACTGCTGATGGCCGTGGGCGCGGCGGCGACCATGGTCGTCACCGTGCCGGAGGTCTACGGCGGCGACGAACTCGGGCGGCTCATCGCCCGCGAACGCGTGACGCACGGGCTGATCACGCCGTCGGTGCTGGCCTCCCTGGATCCCGGGCAGCTCGCTGGCATGGAAGCCATCGTCGGTGGCGGTGAGGCGGTTTCGGCCGAGCTGGTGCGCCGCATCGGCGCCGGGCGGCGATTCCACAATGCCTACGGGCCGACCGAGGCGACCATCGCCACCAATATCTCCGATCCGCTGTCGCCGGACCGCCCGGTCACCATCGGCGCGGCCATTCGCGGCGCGACCGCGTATGTGCTGGACGAGCGGTTGCGCCCGGTGCCGGTCGGCACGCCGGGTGAGCTGTACATCGCCGGTGCGCTGCTGGCGCGTGGCTATCACGAGCGGGCCGCGCTGACCGCCGCGCGGTTCGTGGCGAATCCGTTCGAGGACAACGGGTCCCGGCTCTATCGCACGGGCGATCTGGTGCGGGCTAATGCGGCCGGTGAGCTGGAGTATGTGGGGCGCAACGACTTCCAGGTCAAGATCCGCGGACTGCGCATCGAGCTGGGCGAGATCGACGCCGTGCTGACCGGGCCGGAGGCGGTCGACTTCGCGGTCACCGTCGGCCACGAGGTGAACGGGCGCGCCACCGCGCTGGTGTCGTATGTGCATGCCGCGCCGGGCTTCACGATCGAGACCGAGGTGCTGGCCGAGCTGGCCGAGCGCACGCTGCCCGCGCACATGGTGCCCGCGGCCATCATCGTGCTCGACGAGATCCCGCTGACGCCGGCGGGCAAGCTGGACCGGCGCGCGCTGCCGGAGCCGGAGCTCGAGACCACCGAGTACCGCGCGCCCGAGACCCCCGCGCAGCAGGCGGTGGCCGAGGTCATCGCCGAGGTGCTGCGCCTGGACCGGGTGGGCCTCGACGACGACTTCTTCACCCTCGGCGTGGATTCCATCACCGCCATCCAGATCGTGTCGCGGGCGCGGGCCCGGGGACTGGGCTTCAAGCCCAAGGAGATGTTCGCCGCGCGGACCGTGGCCGCGCTGGCAGAGCTCGCGGTGCCGGTCGAGAACGATTCCGCCACCGAGGAACTCGCCACCGGGCCGCTGGTTTCGCTGAGCGCCGAGGACGAGGCGCGGCTGCGCGAGCGCTACCCGTCCCTGTCGGACGTGTGGCCGTTGACGCCGTTGCAGTCGGGCATGCTGTTCCACGCGCGGCTGGCCGAATCCTCCGTCGACGCCTACATGGTGCAGTTCGCGCTGGACCTGGCCGGGGAGATCGACGTGCCGCGCGTGCACGCCGCCGCCCGCGCCATGCTGGACCGGCACGTCAACCTGCGCGCGGTCTTCGCCGAGGACGGCGCGGGCAATGCGGTGCAGGTGATCCTCGACGATGTCGAATTGCCGTGGCAGTACCTGGATCTCAGCGATCGGGTGCCGGCCGAGGCGGTCGCGGAGACCGACCGGCTGATGGCCTTCGACGTGGCGCGCCACTTCGACATGAGCGCCGGGCCGCTGCTGCGCATGACGCTGTACCGCACCGCCGCGGACCAAGCGCAGGGAGGTGGAGCGTACCGGTTCTGCGTCACCAGCCATCACATTCTCATCGACGGCTGGTCGATGCCGCTGCTCATCCAGGACATGCTGCTGCTGTACGCGGCCGAGGGCGACGCGTCGCGGATCCCGGCCGTGCGCTCCTACCGCGACTACCTGGCGTGGCTGGCGGCCCGCGATCACGAGGCGGCGCGGGAAGCCTGGCGTGAAACCCTGGCCGGGTTCACCGAGCCGACGCCGCTGGCGGCGGTCGATCCCTCGCGCGAGATCACTTCCGGCATCGGCGAAATCGGCTTCCAGCTGTCCGAGGACGACACCGCCGCGCTGACCAGGGTCGCGCACGAGGCGGGCGTCACCCTCAACACCGTCGTGCAGGCGGCGTGGGGTCTGCTCATCGGCCGCAGCACCGACCGCGACGATGTGGTGTTCGGCGCCACCGTGTCCGGGCGCCCGCCGCAGCTGGCCGGCATCGAGACCATGATCGGGTTGTTCCTCAACGCGATTCCGGTGCGGGTGCGGCTCGACGCGGGCAGCACCCTCACCGACGTGCTGCGGGCGTTGCAGGACGAGCAGGCCGCACTGCTCGACCATCACTACGTCGGGCTCGGCGAGATTCAGGAGATCGCCGGCGTCGACGGGCTTTTCGACTCCATCGTGGTGTTCGCGTCGTTCCCGGTGGACGAGCAGTCCCTCGACGACGCGGCCGCGCCCATCGACGGTGCGGGCATTCTCGGCGCGTCCACGGTGAACGGCACCCACTACCCGCTCACCGTCATGGTGCAGCCGCGCGGGCGCGGGCTGAGCTTCGGCCTGAAGTATCTGCGCGACCTGTTCGACGCGGACGCCGCGCAGGCCATCGCGCAGCGGCTCGCGGCCCTGCTGGGCCGCATCGCCGCCGACCCGCGCGCGCGGGTCGCCGCCGTCGACGCGCTGCTCGACGGTGAGCGCCGGGAACTGGCGGCCGTCAATGCCACCGAAGTGCCGGAGCTGCTGGACGATTCGACGCTGCTGAGCCTGTTCGACGCGCAGGTGGCGCGGACCCCGGACGCGCCGGCGGTGTGGTTCGGCCGCGACGGGCTCAGCTACGCCGAACTCGACATCCGCTCGCGCCGCCTGGCCCACGAGCTGACGCTGCGCGGCGTCGGCCCGGAATCGCGGGTCGCCGTCGCCATGCGCCGCAGCCTCGATCTGGTGGTGGCCGTGTACGCGGTGCTGCGGGCCGGGGGCGCGTACGTGCCGGTCGACCCGGATCATCCGGCCGAGCGCAACGAGTACGTGCTGGCCGGGTCCGCGCCGGTATGCGTGCTGACCCGCACCGTCGACGGCTTCGAGACCGGCTCGGGCGTACCGCTGTTCCTCGTCGACGCGCTGACGGCCGCGGACTCGGTCGTCGAGTCCGCCCCGGCCCGGGTGCGCCCGGACAACGCCGCCTACGTCATCTACACCTCCGGTTCCACCGGCCGCCCCAAGGGTGTCGTCATCACCCACCGGCAGATGGCCAACCAGTTCCGCTGGGCGCAGCGCACCTACCCGCACCGGCCCGGTGACGTGGTACTGCACAAGACGCCCATCACCTTCGACATCTCCACCTGGGAGTTGTTCTGGCCGTTGCAGACCGGCGCGGCCATCGTGGTCGCGGAACCGGACGGGCATCGCGACCCGGCCTACATCGCCGGCCTGATCGACGAATACGCCGTCACCTCCGTGCATTTCGTGCCGTCCATGCTGAACGCCTACCTCGACGGCTCGGCCCGGCGGCATCCGTCGCTGCGCTGGGTGTTCGCCGCCGGTGAGGCGCTGACGGCGGAGAGCGCCGCGACATTCGCGGCGGCCCTGCCGGATACGGCGCTGATCAACTGGTACGGGCCCGCCGAGGCCACCGTGGTCACCGCGCATCCCGCCGAGCGGGCGCACGGGGTGGCGGTGCCGATCGGCAGCCCGGTCGCCAATACCCGGGTGCTGGTGCTGGATCGGCAGTTGCGGCCGGTGCCGTTCGGCGCGGCCGGCGAACTGTATGTCGCGGGTGTGCAATTGGCGCGCGGCTACCTGGGCGCGCCCGCATTGACGGCCGAACGGTTCGTCGCGCACGAGGGCGGAGCCCGGCTCTACCGCACCGGTGATGTGGTGCGCTGGATCGCCGACGGCGACGCGTACGCGCTGGAGTACCTGGGCCGCAGTGACTTCCAGGTCAAGCTGCGCGGGCAGCGCATCGAGCTCGGCGAGATCGAGACCGTGCTGCTGGCGCATGCCGAGGTGCATCGGGCCGCGGTGAACCTGGTGCGCGCCGAAACCGGTGACCGTCTCGTCGCCTACGTGGTGCTCGAGGACGGCGCGACCGTCACCGACGCCGAACTGCTGTCGCACACGCGGGAATCGGTGCCCTCGTACATGGTCCCGTCGGCCGTGGTGCGGCTGGCGGCCATGCCGCTCAATGCCTCCGGCAAGCTGGACCGCAAGGCACTGCCGGCGCCGGAGTTCCAGGCGGCCGAGTACCGCGAGCCAGCCACCGCCGCCGAGCGGACCGTCGCCGAGGTCTTCGCCGCCGTGCTGAAGCTCGAACGCGTCGGGGCGGACGATGACTTCTTCGAGCTGGGCGGCAACTCGCTCAATGCCACGCAGGTGGCAGCACGGCTGGGCGCCGCGGTCGGCGCGCGGGTGCCGGTGCGGGCGCTGTTCGAGACGCCGACCGTCGCCGAGCTGGCGAAATCGCTGGGCAGCCTGGCGGATTCGGGTGTCGCGCCGCTGCGGCCGATGCCGCGGCCGGAGCTGATCCCGCTGTCGTACGCGCAGCAGCGCATGTGGTTCCTCAACCGCCTCGACACCTCCGCCGCCACCTACAACCTGCCCATCGCGCTGCGCGTCACCGGCCCGCTGGACGTGCCCGCGCTGCGCGATGCGGTGGCCGATCTGGTGGCTCGTCATGAGGTGCTGCGCACCTACTACCCCGAGCACG
This sequence comes from Nocardia yunnanensis, assembly GCF_003626895.1. Classification (GTDB taxonomy): domain Bacteria; phylum Actinomycetota; class Actinomycetes; order Mycobacteriales; family Mycobacteriaceae; genus Nocardia; species Nocardia yunnanensis. The sequence goes on from NZ_CP032568.1 coordinate 6,044,565, forward strand.
GGGGTGTCGGTCACCAGCTCGTGCTGCCGGTCGATTCGCCCGACGCCATGCCGTTGCTGCCGGTCGTCGCGGTCACCGAAGCCGACGTGGTGCAGGCGGTTTCGGAGGTCGCGTTCGCGCCCTTCGACGTCACCGTCGCGCCGCCGCTGCGGCTGCGGCTGCTGCGGCTGTCGGACCAGGATCACGTGCTGGTGTGCGTGGTGCACCACATCGCCGGCGACGGCTTCTCCGCCGGACCGCTCACCCGCGATCTGGTGACCGCCTACCTGGGCCGGTTGCAGGGCGGCGCGCCCGAATGGTCGCCGCTGCCGGTGCAGTACGCCGACTACGCCCTGTGGCAGCGCGAAAGCCTCGGCGACGAACACGATTCCGGGTCCGTGCTGGCGCGGCAGTTCGACTACTGGCGCGACAATCTGGCCGGGCTGCCCGATCAGCTGGAGCTGCCCGCCGACCGGCCGCGGCCCGCCATCGCCTCCGGGCGCGGTTCGGTGCACGCCTTCGATATCGACCCGCACGTGCACGCCGCCCTCAACCGGGTTGCGCAGCAGCACAATACGACGCTGTTCATGGTGCTGCACGCCGCCTTCGCGGTGCTGCTGGCCCGGGTGTCCGGCACCCGCGACATCGCCATCGGCGCGCCCATCGCCGGCCGCGGCGAGGCGGCGCTGGACGACCTGATCGGCATGTTCGTCAACACCCTGGTGCTGCGCACCGAGATCGACCCGAACGCCAGCTTCAGCGAACTGCTGGCCGCCGTGCGCCGCACCGACCTGGCCGCCTTCGAACACGCCGACGCACCGTTCGAGCGCATCGTGGAACTGCTGGACCCGCCGCGCTCGCAGGCCCGCCACCCGCTGTTCCAGGTGTCGCTGCAGCTGCAGAACATGACCCCGGCGGTGTTCGAGCTGCCCGGCGTCACCGTCTCCGACGTGGACCTGACCGTGCCGGTCGCCAAGTTCGACCTGGACCTCACCCTGGTCGAGCGCATCACCACCGACGGTGCGGCACAGGGCATCTCGGCGGCCTTCACCTACGCCGCCGACCTGTTCGAGCCAGAGACCATGGACCGGCTGGCCGAGCGCCTGCGCCGCACCCTGGTCGCGGTGGCAACCCACCCCGAGCGGGCCGTCGGCGACTTCGACCTGCTGGCCGTGGACGAGCGGCAGCGGGTGCTGTCGGACTGGAACGCCACCACCGTCGACATCGCCGCCGGGGGACCGCGCGCCGCGACCTCGACCCTGGTGTCGCAGTTCGAGATCCAGGCGTTGCACACCCCGGACGCGGTGGCGCTGATCAGCGGCGGCGAACGGCTCACCTACGCCGAGTTCGCGGCCCGCGTGCACCGGCTGGCGCGGCGGCTCATCGCGGCCGGCGTCGGCCCGGAAACGCTGGCGGCCCTGCACATCCGGCGCTCCATCGACTTCGTGACCGCCGCCTACGCGGTGATCACCGCCGGCGGCGCGTACGTGCCGCTGGACCCGGATCAGCCCGCCGAGCGCATCGCGCACGTGCTGGACACCGCGAACCCGGTCTGCGTGCTGACCACCTCGCGCGACAGCTTCGACGCCGGGGAATACCCGGTGATCGAGGTCGACACCGAGATCCTGGCCGGCTATCCGGACCATCCGGTCAGCGACGTGGAGCGGCGCGGGCCGCTGCGTCCGGAGCATCCGGCCTACGTCATCTTCACCTCCGGCTCGACCGGAAAACCCAAGGGCGTCAGCGTCCCCCACGCCGCCATCGTCAATCAGATGGTGTGGATGCAGGCCGAGTACCAGCTCACGCCCGAGGACGTCTACCTGCAGAAGACGCCCAGCACCTTCGACGTGTCGCTGTGGGGCTACTTCATGCCGTTGCGGGTCGGCGCGACGCTGCTGCTGGCCGGCCCGGACGGGCACCGCGATCCGGCGTACCTGACCGAGCTGATCGAGCAGTACGCGGTCACGGTCACCGACTTCGTGCCGTCGATGCTGAGCGTCTTCGCCGCCCAGAACAATCCGGAACGCGTCCGCACCGCGCTGCGCACGCTGCGCCAGATCTATGTGATCGGGGAGGCGCTGCCCGCCGAGACCGTGCGCGCCATCGGCGCGGTCACCGACGCCGAGCTGCACAACCTGTACGGGCCCACCGAGGCCGCGGTGTCCATCACCTACCGCGACGTCACCGGCGAGGTCGATCGCATCGTCATGCCGATCGGGCGGCCGGAGTGGAACAGCCGTGTCTACGTGCTGGATTCGCGGTTGCACCCGACTCCGCCCGGGGTGGCCGGCGAGCTCTACCTGGCCGGGGTGCAGCTGGCCCGCGGCTATGTCGCGCGGCCGGATCTGACCTCGGATCGCTTCGTGGCCAACCCGTTCGGGCGGCGCGGCGAGCGCATGTATCGCACCGGCGACCTGGTGCGCTGGGATGTCAGCGGTGACACCGCCGAACTGGTGTACCTGGGGCGCACCGACTTCCAGGTGAAGTTCCGCGGGCAGCGCATCGAGCTGGGGGAGATCGAGGCGGCGCTCACGGCGCACGACTCGGTGAGCCAGGCCGTGGTGGTGCTGCACACCGCCGAGCACACCGGTGACATGCTGGCGGCCTATGTTGTGCCGGCTGTCGGACCGGTCGCTCAGGAAACGCTGCGTGCGCACCTCGCGTCGCGGTTGCCCTCCTACATGGTGCCGTCGGCCATCGTGGAGCTGGATGCCTTCCCGCTCAACGCTTCCGGCAAGCTGGATCGCAAGGCGCTGCCCGCGCCGACCTTCCAGGCGCGGGCCTTCCGCGCGCCGGTGTCGCCGGTCGAGCAGATCGTGGCGGCCGTGTTCACCGAGATGCTCGGGCTCGGCCAGCCGGTCGGCCTGGACGACGACTTCTTCGCGCTGGGCGGCAACTCGCTGGTCGCCACGCAGGTGGTGGCCCGGCTGGGCGCGGCCCTGGACACCCGGGTGCCGGTGCGCATGCTGTTCGACGCGCCCTCGGTGGAAACCCTGGCCGTCGCACTGGAATCGGCCACCGGCACCGGTCGCGGGCGGGCGCTGGTCGCCGGACCGCGCCCGGAGCGGATTCCGCTGTCCTCGGCACAGCAGCGCATGTGGTTCCTCAACCGGTTCGACACCGAGTCGGCGGCCTACAACATTCCGGCCGCCGTGCGGTTGTCGGGCGCGCTGGACGTCGAGGCGCTGCGGGCGGCGGTATCGGATGTCGTCGCGCGGCACGAGATCCTGCGCACCGTCTACCCGGAGACCGACAGCGGGCCGGTGCAGGTGGTGCTGTCGGCGGCCGACGCCGCGCCCGAACTCGAGGTCCGGCAGGTCGCCTCCGATCAGGTCGCGGGCGCCGTGCTGGCGGTGGCGTCGCAGCTGTTCGACGTCACCACCCAGGTGCCGATCCGCATCGCGCTGTTCGAGATCAGCGACGCCCCGGCCGAATACGTGCTGGCGCTGGTGATCCACCACATCTCCGGCGACGGCTCCTCGGTCACCCCGCTGACGCGCGACCTCATGCTGGCCTACGCCGCCCGGTCCATGGGCGTCGAGCCCGCCTGGCAGCCGCTGCCGGTGCAGTACGCCGACTACGCCATCTGGCAGCGGGAGCTGCTCGGTGACGAGAACGATCCGGAATCGGTGGCCGCCAAGCAGATCGGCTACTGGAAGCAGGCGCTGGCCGGGCTGCCCGACCAGCTCGACCTGCCGATGGATCGGCCGCGTCCGGCCGTGCAGTCCTTCCACGGCGGCCGCGTCGAGGTGGACATCGACGCCGAAACCCACCGCGCCCTGGCCGAATTGGCGCGCCGGGAAGGCGCGACGCTGTTCATGGTGGTGCACACCGCGCTCGCGGTGCTGCTGGCCCGGCTGTCGGGCACCGACGACATCGCCATCGGCACCCCGATCGCGGGGCGTGGCGAGCAGGCGCTCGACGACCTCATCGGCATGTTCGTCAATACGCTGGTGTTCCGCACCCGCGTGGACGCCGGCGCGAGCTTCACCGAACTGCTGGCGCGGCAGCGCGAGACCGACCTGGCCGCCTACGCGCACGCCGACGTGCCGTTCGAGCGGCTGGTCGAGGTGCTCAACCCGGTGCGCTCCACCGCGCGGCATCCGCTGTTCCAGGTGGGCCTGTCGTTCCAGAACCACACCCAGTCCGCGCTCGAGCTGTCCGATCTGACGGTCGCCGGGCTGGAGATCGACACCGAACTGTCGCAGTTCGACCTGCACCTCATCGCGGCCGATCGCTACACCGAGACCGGCGAGCCCGCGGGCATCGTCGGCGGATTCACCTACGCCACGGCCCTGTTCGACAAGGCCACCGTCGAAGGCTTCGTGCGACGCTTCGTGCGCCTGCTCGGCAGCGTCGTCGCCGCACCCGCCGCCCCGGTGGGCGAGGTGGACCTGCTCGCCGCCGACGAGCGGACGCGAATCCTCCAGGGCTGGAACGACACCCGGCACCAGGTGGACACCAGCGCCACCCTGGCCTCGCTGCTCGACCGCACCGCGGGCGAACAGGCGTCGCGGATCGCGATCGTCGCCGACGACGCGGGCACGCTGACCTACGCCGAACTCGGCGCGCGCGTGAACCAGCTGGCGCGTGAGCTCATCGCGCGCGGCATCGGAACCGAAGACCGCGTGGCGCTGGCCATCCGCCGCTCCACTGACCTGGTCGTCGCCATGTACGCGGTCACGCAGGCCGGCGCGGCCTACGTACCCGTCGACCCCGACCAGGCCGCCGAGCGGGTGGGCTACATCCTGGAGACGTCGGCCCCGGCGTGCGTGCTCACCACGGCCCGTGACGGTTTCGAGCTGCCTCACCCCCGTCATCCCGGCGCGCTTCACCCCCGTCATCCCGGCGCGCTTCTTGGCCGGGATCCACACGACGAGGCGTTGGATTCCGGCCAAAAGCACGCCGGAATGACGGTGGAAGTGCTGCGGATCGATGAGCTGGAGCTGTCCGGCCATTCGGCCGCGCCGGTCACCGATGCCGAGCGGGTGCGGGTGCTGAGTGCCGCTAACACGGCGTATGTCATCTTCACGTCCGGTTCCACCGGTCGCCCGAAGGGTGTGGCGCTGCCGCACGGTGCGGTGGTGAACCAGTTGCTGTGGAAGACGGCGGAATTCGGGCTCGGTGTCGAGGACGCGGTGTTGCTCAAGACCGCGGCCACCTTCGACCTGTCGGTGTGGGAGTTCTGGTCGGCTGCCGTCTGCGGTGGCCGCCTGGTCATCGCCGACGCCGAGGGCCATCGCGACCCGGTGTATCTCAACGAGCTGATGGCTCGTGAGTCCGTGACCACGCTGCACACGGTGCCGTCCATGCTGGACGCGCTTCTGGCCGAGACGAATTCGGCCGCCGGGCTGGGCGGGCTGCGGCGCGTGCTGGCCATCGGTGAGGCACTGCCGGGTGCGTTGGCCCAGCGGTTCCGCGCCGCGCTGCCGCAGGTGGAGCTGTTCAACCTGTACGGGCCGACCGAGGCGGCGGTGTCCATCACCACGCACACGGTCACCGACGCCGACCGGGTGGCGGTGCCGATCGGTGCGCCGGAATGGAATTCGCGGGTCTACGTGCTCGACGCGCGCCTGCACCCGGTGCCCGCCGGGGTGCCCGGTGAGCTGTATCTGGCCGGTGCGCAGTTGGCGCGCGGCTACTTCGCGCGACCGGATCTGACCGCCGACCGGTTCGTCGCCGATCCTTTCGGCACCGGCGAGCGCATGTACCGCACCGGTGACCTGGTGGCCTGGAACGCGCACGGCGAGCTGGAGTACCGGGGCCGCACCGACTTCCAGGTGAAGATCCGCGGCTTCCGCATCGAGCTCGGCGAGATCGAGGCAGCACTGCTGGCGCTGCCGGAGATCGCGCAGACCGCGGTGCTGGCCAAGCACGACGCGCGCACCGGCGACCGGCTGGTGGCCTACCTGGTGGGCGCCGGCATCGACGTGGCGCGGGTCAAGGCGGAGCTGTCGGCGGCGCTGCCGTCGTACATGGTTCCGGCCGCGTTCGTGGTGCTCGACGCGCTGCCGCTCAACGCCAACGGCAAGCTCGACCGCGCCGCGCTGCCCGATCCCGAGTTCACCGCCGCCGAATTCCGTGCTCCCGAAACGGATCTGGAGCGCACCGTCGCCGGCGTGTTCGCCGACGTGCTCGGCCTGGACCGGGTCGGCGCGGACGACGACTTCTTCACCCTCGGCGGCAACTCGCTGCTGGCCACCCAGGTCTCCAGCCGCCTGCGCGCGCTGACCGGCGCCGAGGTGCGGGTGGCCTGGTTCTTCACCGCGCCGACCGTGGCCGGGCTCGGCGCCCGGATCCTGTCCGCGCTCGAGGGCGAACACGACTACGACTCGAATTCCGAAGCGGGACTTCAGGTCGTGCTGCCCATCCGCGGCACGGGCACCCGGACGCCGATCTTCTGCGCCCCGCCCATGTCCGGTATGAGCTGGTGCTACGCCGGATTGGCGCGCTTCCTGCCCGAGGATCAGCCGCTGCTCGGGCTGCAGTCGCCCGCGCTCACCGAGACCGATTGGGATCCGGCCACCCTCGACGACGTGGCTCGCCGCTACGCCGCCGAGATGCGGGCCGTCCAGCCCGAGGGCCCGTACCGGCTGCTCGGCTACTCGCTCGGCGGCAATCTGGCCCAGGCCATCGCGGCCGAACTGCGGGCCCAGGGCGAACCGGTCGACCTGGTCGCCATCCTGGACTCCTATCCGGGCTCGGCGACCGACTTCCGCACCACCATCCTCGACGAGTTCGCCACCATCGGCGTCGGCCCCGACGCCTTCCCGGACGGGGATCTGCTCGAACTCAGCGAGGAGGCGCTCGCCGCGCTGCACGCCGCCGTACCCGCCGATCTGGGCATCCTGACCCTGGACCGGCTGCGCCGCATCTATCGCGGCGCGGTGCGGAGCCTGGAAATGGAATCCGAGTACCGGCCACGGCATTTCGACGGGCGCGTCGAACTGTTCCGGGCGGAGTTCCGCAGTGCCGGTGTGCCGCAGGCGAAGTCGGCGGCTGACTGGCGGCCCTACGTCAGCGGGGGCATCGAGGAGTTCGCGGTGCCGGGGACCCACCAGATGATGACCACGGCGGAATCGTTCGCGGTGATCGGGCCGGTGCTGGCCGAACTCATCGAACGGGCCGACACCGCACCGGAAGCCGACACCAGGCCGGAAACCGAGACCGTGCCGGAACCCGAGCCCGTGCCGCTGTCCGAACCGAGCGACACCCTGCCCCGGCTCATGGCCGACGCCGTCGCGGCCAATCCGGACGGCGCGGCGATCGTGATCCGCGGCCGCGCGTTCACCTACGCGCAGCTGGACGCCGAATCCTCGCGCCTGGCACGACTTCTCATCGAGCGGGGCGCGGAACCCGGGACGCGGGTCGCGATCGCCCTGCCGCGCTCGGTCGCGCTCATCCTCGCCGTCTGGGCGGCCGCCAAATCCGGCGCCGCCATCGTCGCCGTGGATCCGGCGCACGCCGCGCGGGTCCGCGACAGCGGAGCCACCCTCGGGCTGAGCGTGAGCGCCGCCGTCGGCGCGCTGCCGCCGCTGTCCGGGGGACAGGAGTGGATCGTCCTCGACGATCCCCGGGTCGGCGCGCAGGTCGAATCCCGTTCCGCCGCACCGGTCATCGACGCCGACCGGCGCCGGCCGGTCACCGGCGACGCGGCCGCCTGGGTCGACTACCCGGCCGACCGCTACGGGGAAGTGGTCTACACCCAGGCCGAGGTGCACGCCATGGCCGAACGGGCGCGTCGCTCCGGGATCGGCCGGGAGTCCCGTGCGCTGTACCTCGCGGCCGCGGACTCCGGGCTGTCGCCGCTGGAGCCGGTGCTGCCGCTCGGCACGGCCGCCACGCTGGTGGTGGCCCAGCACCGGGCGTACACCACACCCGAACTCGCCGACCTGATGACACAGGAGGGGGTAACCCACGCGGTCATCACCGCGGACATCCGGGTCGGGCTGTACAGTCCGGCGCTGCCGGCCGAGGTGATCGCGGCCGGGAACCTGCTGGCCGAGCCCGTGGTCGAGGTGGACTGGGCGACCACGCAGGTGCTGCCGGTCATCAAGCCGGAGGATCTGGCGCGGGCGGTGAAACTGCACGACCCGGAACCGGAGGCAAAGCCCGAACCGGAGGCGGAATCCGTACCCGAACCCGAACCGGAGACCGCATCGGAACTGGAGACCGAGGTCGAAGCGGAACCCGATGTCGCGTTCACCATGAATCCCGAACCCGCGCAGGGCGAGCCGGCCGAGCCCGAGCCGGCGCCGCGCGACGTTTCCCCCGTGCCGCCGCCGCCCGTCATGGGTCCCCGGCTCAGCGCCGTCGGTCAGGTCTCGGCGCTGCCCGCCGGCGCCATGAGCCTGCTCGAGGTGGAGCCGTCCGGCGTCTGGGTCCGCGCCATCACCCTCGATATCGCCGCGGGCATTTCCGGTACGCGGGTGCGCCGCTCGGTGGCCACCCTGCTCGACCGGCACCCGGGCCTGTGGGCGCGGCTGCGCCGCGACGGCGACGCGGCCGCCCTCGACATACCCGCCCAGCAGCCGCGCGGCGCGGCCGTGGTGTGGCAGATCGATCCGAACGTGGAGGCCGTCGGCGATCCCATCGAGGCCGTGATCCACGCCGCCGCAGCGGAATTGGACCCCGAGAAGGGGTACAACATGCGCTTCGTGCTGGTGGAGAACGTGGGCGGGGTGATCGCCGACGGCGATCCGGAGGACCGGCCCGCCGCCGTGCTGGTGGTGGTCGCCAATGGTCTGGTGGTGGACGACACCTCCTGGCGCACCGTCATCGAGGACCTCACCGCGTCCTGGTCGGGTGGTCACGCCACCGCGCCCAGCGCGGACGCGCATCCGCTGGGCATCGCTCGCGCCCTCGCGCAGCGCGCCGTGGACGCCGACACCATCGACGAATTGTCCTGGTGGCGTAAGGCGCTCGCCGATGTCACCGAGGGCGTGTCCCCGGAGCGGGTGCTGGCCGAGGCCGGTGGCCGCGGCCGCGTCTCGGTCTCGATCACCGGTGAGGGCGCGGCGGCCGTCGACGGCGTGGCCCGCCGCTACGGGGCCAGCATCGACGACGTGCTGCTGGCCGCGCTCGCGGTCACCCTGCTCGATCCGGCCGCCGAAACCCTGCGCGACACACTGGGTTCGGTGGTGCGCCTGATCGCCGACGGCCGCGTCCCCGGCGATCCGGCCGGGCACCGCACGGTCGGCGCGTTCAGCACCACGTATCCATTCCCGTTGCGGCTCATCGGCGTCGACGCCGGAGAGGTGCGCGCCGGCGGCCCGGCCGCCGGCTCGCTCATCGAGCAGATCCGCGACAGCGTGCGCGAAGTGCCTACGCGGGGTGTCGGTTTCGGGCTGCTGCGGCACCTGAACCCGGACACGGTCGCCGAGATCGGCGTGCTGCCGGTGGGCCGCATCGGTTTCCGCTACCGCGATCTGCGCCCGGCCCGGGTCTACCCGGAACCGGTCGCCGACGACCTGTACCTGGACGTCACCGTCGACACCAGCCGGGACGGGCTCATCGCCCGCTTCGACTTCGTCGGCGCGGTCCTGGGCCTCGATCAGGTCAAGCAGCTGGTGGAGGGCTGGGTCCAGACCCTGGGCGGCCTGGCCGAACACGGACGGTAACGGAACGGTCAAGCGCGGCGGTCGGTGACGGCCGCCGCGCGACCAAGTCGTAATATTCCCCGGGGAACGCAGACACGAGATGAAGGTGCGAAACATTGATTCGTCGAAATGTCCGGAACGGCAGGCGCGGAGTGCGCGCCGCGGCTTTCCTGGCCGCCACCGCGGTTCTGACCGGTCTCGTGAGCGGGGTGGGCGGCGGTAGCGCCGCCGCGGACCCGATCATCGACGGCAAGAAGCTGCTGGCCGATCCGGTCTCGGCGGACGGTTCGAAGATCACCAAGGCCGAGATGAAGGACGACCGGAACATCCGGCTCTACGTCTACTCCGCGGCCATGGGCGCCACCTACCCGGTCGATGTGCAGCGGCCCGCCGACGCCTCGGTCCCGCGCCCGACCCTGTACCTGCTCAATGGCGCGGGCGGCGGTCAGGACGACGCCTCCTGGGTCAAGAAGACCAATATCGTCAACGGCTTCCTCGGCGACAAGAACGTCAACGTGGTCCAGCCGATCGGCGGCAAATGGTCCTACTACCAGGACTGGGACAACGACGATCCGGTGCTGGGCCGCAACAAGTGGACCACCTTCTTCAGCCAGGAACTGCCCCCGCTGATCGACGGCGCGCTGGGCACCAACGGCGTCAACGCCATCGCCGGCATCTCCACCTCCGGCACCACCGTGCTCACCCTCGCCGAGGCCAAGCCGGATCTGTACAAGTCCGTCGCCGCCTACTCCGGCTGCGCGCAGATGGCCGACCCGCAGGGTCAGGAGTTCATGCGCCTGACCGTCGAGACCTGGGGCGGCGGCAAACTGGAGAACATGTACGGCCCGTCGGATTCGCCGGAATGGGCCGAGCACGATCCGGTCATCAATGCCGAGAAGCTGCGCGGCATGAACCTCTACATCTCCTCCGGCAGCGGCCTGCCCGGCCAGTGGGACACCCTCAACGGGCCCTACACCCTGCCCGGCGGCTACGGTCTGGCCAACCAGATCGTCGTCGGCGGCATCATCGAGGCGGGCACCAACTTCTGCAGCCACAACCTGGCGAACAAGCTGAACTCGCTGGGCATCCCGGCCACCTACGACTTCCCGCCGACCGGCACCCACTCGTGGGGTTACTGGAACGACGAGTTCATCAAGTCGTGGCCGGTCCTGGCCCAGGGCCTGGGCATCTAGCCTGAAAGCCCCTGGGGGACAACGTGACACGGCCCGGCACCGCGAGGTGCCGGGCCGTGTGCCGTTATGGCCGTGGTCACAGCTCGAAGGAACGGCTAAACAAAAAGTTCGGGAACCCGTAAACTCTTCTCGTGAGTACCAGCGTGGCCGATGAGCAGCAAAGCCCGTTCCAGCGAGCGCGGTCGGCCGCGGTCCTGCTCGGTCCCGCCTTCGTCGCGGCCATCGCCTATGTCGATCCGGGCAATGTGGCGTCCAATATCAGTGCGGGCGCGCAGTACGGCTACCTGCTGGTGTGGGTCATCGTCATGGCCAATGTCATGGCCGGGCTGGTGCAGTTCCTGTCCGCGAAACTAGGACTGGTCACCGGCAGCTCGCTGCCGGAAGTGGTGCGGGCCAAGGCGAGCCGGCCGATGCGGCTGGCCTACTGGGCGCAGGCCGAAACCGTCGCCGTCGCCACCGATCTCGCCGAGGTGGTCGGCGGCGCGATCGCGCTGAACCTGCTGTTCCACCTGCCGCTCATGGTCGGCGGCGTCATCACGGGCGTCGTCTCGCTGGGTCTGCTGCTGATCCAGAATCGGCGCGGGCAACAGCCCTTCGAACGCGTCATCACCGGGCTGCTCGGCGTCATCGCCATCGGATTCCTTGCCTCCGTGGTGATTTCGCCGCCGTCACCCTCGGGCACCCTGGGCGGGCTGGTCCCCAGGTTCGACGGATCCGGCAGTGTGCTGCTGGCCGCGGCCATGATCGGCGCGACCGTCATGCCGCACGTGGTGTACCTGCACTCCGGTATGGCACGCGACCGGCACGGTCATCCCGAGGCGGGCCCGGCGCGAAAACGCCTGCTGCGCATCACCCGATACGACGTCGGGCTGGCCATGCTGCTGGCCGGCGCGGTGAACCTGGCCATGCTGCTCATGGCCGCGAGCACCCTGCGCGGGCGCGACGGCGTGGACACCATCGAGGGCGCGCACGCCGCGGTCGTGGAGGTCCTCGGGCCGTTGGCGGGACTGCTGCTCGCGGTCGGCCTGCTCGCCTCCGGGCTCGCCTCCACCTCGGTCGGGGCCTACGCGGGCGCCATGATCATGCAGGGCCTGCTGCACCGGCACATTCCGCTGGTGGTGCGCCGGGTCATCACGCTGATTCCGGCGCTGGTGGTGCTCGCGCTCGGTATCGATCCGACTCGCGCCCTGATCATTTCGCAGGTCGTGCTGTCGTTCGGCATTCCGTTCGCGTTGATTCCGCTGGTGCGCTTCACCGGTGACGCCGCGCTCATGGGCGGCGACGTCAACCATCGCGTGACCACCGCGTTCGCGTGGCTGGTCGCGGCGATCATCACCGGGCTCAATGTGGTGCTGATCTACCTGACCGCCACCGGAAACGGCTGAGGCGCGGGCCTATTCGGCGAACACCGCCTTGCGCTTGCCCAGCATGGCGGCCACACCCTCGGCGAAATCGGGCGAATCCAGCAGTTCGCACTGGCCGGCTCGCTCGGCGGCCAGCACCGCACCGAAGGAGGCCAGCGCGGCGACCGCGAGGGTGCGCTTGGTGAGCTCCAGGGCCCGGCGCGGCCCGTGCGCCAGCTTGGCGACCGCGGCCTCCACCGTGGCGTCCAGCTCCGCATCGGGGTGGACGCCCGCGATCAGGTGGTGTTCCAGCGCCTTCCGGGCCGGCAGGCGTTGGCCCAGCAATGCCATCTCCGCGGCCAGCGCGCGTCCGCCGGCCGCCGCGACCAGGGCCGCCGCGCCGCCGTCGGGCATCAGGCCGATATTGATGAAGGCCAGCAGCAGGTAGGCGTCCTCGGACAGATAGGTCAGGTCGGCGGCCAGCGCGATGGCCACGCCGATGCCCGCGGCCGAACCCTTGACCCGGGCGATCACCGGGATCGGGGCCTCGACGAGGGACTGCACCATGCCGTTGGCGGCGGCCAGGATCATCTCGTTGGTGACACCGCGCGCGGTGTACTCGTCCGCGGCGGACAGGTCCGCGCCGGTGCAGAAGTCGCCACCCTCGCCGGTCACCACGATGACCCGGATCGCCGGGTCCGCCGAGGCCGCGCGCACGGTGGCGCCCAGGGCCGCCATGGTGTCGTAGTCGATCGCGTTCTTGCGCTTGGGATTGGTGAGCGTGATGCGCAATGCCCGCCCGTCCTGGATCGCGGTGTACCCGGCCGTGGTCGCGATGTCATTCATCGGGCGCTCCCAGATATATATGCGGCGGCATTGCCGCAGACTGTGTTCGGCTTTGCGAATTGTGGTTAACTTAAGGTCGTTCGTCCGGCACTGTCAACAGCCGGTGCCGTCGAGAAGGAGAAACTGTATGGTCGCCGATCGCAGCGAGGCCACCCTCGCTTCCGCGCGACCCGACGCCCGCCCCGCGGCCACCGACGGCGAGTCCGGCCCGCGCCGCCGGCCCAAGAACCGCAAGGCCCAAATCGTGCGGGTAGCGGCGCGAGCCTTCGCCGAACGCGGCTACCACCCGGTCGGCGTGGACGAGATCGCCGCCGAGGTCGGCATCTCCGGCCCCGCCCTGTACCGGCATTTCCGCAACAAGTACGCGCTGCTGGTGGCCGCCGCCGAAATGGGTGCGCAGCAATTGCTGGACGCCGCCAAGGCCGCCGACAATCCCGCGCTCGAACCGGAACCGCGACTCACCGCGCTGATCCGCGGCATTGCCGAGTACACCATCGACGTGCGCCGCGAGGGCGGGCTGTATCGGTGGGAGCGGCGCTATCTGGAACGCGAGGACCGCGCTCGCATCCGGGTGATCTACACCGACCTGCACGACACCGTCGCCGCGGCCATCGCCGCGCTCTACCCCGGCGCGGACGCCGCGGATGTCCAATTGCGTTCGGCCGCACTGCTGAGCGCCATCGGATCCATCACCGCGCACCGCACCGCGCTCTCGACCACCCGGCTGCTGCATCTGATCGACGAGATCGGCTGGGACATCCTGCGCTGCGAGCTGCCGCCCGCGCCCGGGCCCGTCACCGGCGACCCGATCCTGCGCGGCCTGCCCGTCATCTCCAAACGCGAGCAGCTGCTCACCGAGGCCATTCGCATCTTCGGCCGGCAGGGGTATCACGAGGCCAGCATCGAGGAGATCGGCGCGGCCGCGGGCATCAACGCCTCCAGCGTCTACCGCTACTTCGCCAGCAAGGCCGACCTGCTGGCCGCCGCCTTCCACCGCACCGGCGAACGCGTCGCCATCGCCAACAGCGAGGCGCTGGCCGAGGCCACCGGCCGGGCCGACGCCGCGGTGCGCATCGCCGACCGCTTCGCGCGCATGACCTTCGCCATGCCCGAGATCCTGCCGGTGTACTTCTCGGAATTCTCCAATCTGCCCGCCTCCGAACAACATCGGCTCCGATCGGTGCAGCGGCAGAACGTCCTGGAATGGGCCAACCTGCTCGAGGGCGATCAGGTCGAGGCGCGCTTCCGGGTGCACGCCGCCATCGCGCAGGTCGTCGATGTCGGCCGCCGCGTCCGATTCGACGGGCGGCCGGAGAACCTGGCCCGCGTCAGCGCGTTGATGCGGGCCGTGCTGCTGGGCGTGCCCGCGCCGTCAGACCCGGTGGCGCAGCCGGAATAAGGCGCGCGCCACCCGCAGCCGGCGGGGATGCTTGTCGAAGGTGCCCGAGGTGATCTGATCGGTCGGATGCTTCTCGCTGATCGTCTGGGCGCGGGCGAAATCGCGCAGCGTCTGCGGATTCCGAATCCGGCCAGGGCCGTTCACCCCGTACACGGGGGACGAGTTCACGGTGATCAACTCGCTGCGCAGCCGGGCCGCGAACTCCGGGACACTGCGCACGTCCCGCGTGAAAACCGCGACGGTACGCGGATTCTCGGCGGCGTTCACCCGCTCGGCCGCCTCGTCCATGCCCGCCACCCGATTCACCACCAGCACCGGGCCGACCGCAGGGCCGGTGACCACACCGCACGCCTCCGGCACCTCGGTGAGCACGATCGGTTCGATATAGGGCTCGCGGATCGACTCCAGCCCGCCGACCACCGGCCGCGCGCCCCGGGTGAGGGCGTCGCGCACCTGGCGGCGCACCGCGTCGAGCTGCGACTCCAGGATCATCGGGCCGTAGGAGGCGCGGCGGTCCGCGCCCGGCCGCAGCTGCCGGGCCTGCGCGGCGACCAGTTCCAGGAACGGTTCGTACACCGAATCGGCCACGTACACGGTGCGCACGCCCACCGGCTGCTGACCGGAGTTGGCCATCGAGCCGTACACCGCGGCGGCCGCGGCGGCCTCGAGTCTGGCGTCGACCTGGACCACCATGGCCCCGCGGGCGCTCTGTTCCAGCAGCAGGGGAGTGGACGACTGCGCGGCCAGCGCGGCGACTTCGCGCGCGGCCCCGCCCGAGCCGGTGTAGGCCAGGGTGTCGACCTCGGCCTTGCACAGCGCGGCGGCGGTGCCGCTGTCGCCCGTGACCACCTGCAGCACAGGCTGATTCGGGGCCAGATGGTTCCAGGTGTCGGCCAGCCACGCGCCGACGCCGGGGGTGAGTTCGCTGGGCTTGAACACCACCGCGTTCCCGGCCGCCATGGCCGCGGCGATCGAATTCATCGGCGTGAGAACGGGATTGTGCCAGGGCCCCAGGACGCCGACCACGCCCAGCGGCAGGTGACCGACGGTGCCGGTGGACGCCCGCCGCAGGGTGGCGCGCAGCCGGGTGCCGCGGCCCAGCGTCCGTTCCGCCTGGCGCGCAGCCCAATCCAGCTGCTCGACCGCCAGCGTGACCTCGATGGCGGCGTCCAGGCGCGGCTTGCCGGTCTCGCTGGAGATCAGCTCCACCAGCTCGCGGGTGCCGCGGGCCAGGGCCCGCTTCCAATCCAGCAGCCAGCGTTTGCGGGCATCGAATCCCAGTGCGGCCCACCATTGTTCGGCGGTGCGCGCCGAGCG
Source organism: Nocardia yunnanensis (assembly GCF_003626895.1). Classification (GTDB taxonomy): domain Bacteria; phylum Actinomycetota; class Actinomycetes; order Mycobacteriales; family Mycobacteriaceae; genus Nocardia; species Nocardia yunnanensis. The sequence continues at coordinate 6,060,241 of NZ_CP032568.1, forward strand.
GACGGTGCGGGTCACCTCACCCGCGCCCATGCCGGCGTATTCGCCCACGACCTCCCCGGTACGCGGGTCGTACGATGTCAGCACCTTGGATCGGCCCGCACTGGCGCGCCCGGTTGCCGGCTGCGCCGACTCGGCCATGGTCTACCTCTCGTGGCCTGTGAATGTCTCTCCCCGTCACGCCAGACTATGGTTCGAGTCACAGATGCGACAAGGTAGCGAAATTGCGGCATACCGCCCGGTCTGCGCCTGGATCAGCGGCTATGCGCGAGCCTGTCGGTTTGTGACCAAGGGCACAGTTTGAATATCGCTGCCAAGGCTAATGAACGCCCGCGTTTCGGATGCGCCGGTAACATCACGCCCGGCGGCAGGGATCATCAGATCTGGGGACCCGCCACAGGGGTGACAGCGTTTTGCCCGAACAGCCGATAGTGGAGAGTTGATGCCCAGCTTGGACAGCCCGGAACCCGTAGCGCCCGACGATCCGGCCGTGTATGTCGAAGACGTCCGCAAGTCCTTCGGCGAGGTGCAAGCGTTGCGGGGCGTCAGCTTCACCGCGGCGCGCGGCCAGGTGCTCGGCATCCTCGGCCCCAACGGGGCGGGCAAGACCACCACGGTCAAGATCCTGTCCACGCTGCTGCGCCCCGACTCCGGCATCGCCCGCATCGCCGGGCACGATGTGCGCCGAGACCCCGCCGCCGTGCGCCGATCCATCATGATGACCGGACAGTACGCGGCCCTCGACGAGAACCTCTCCGGCCGCGAGAACCTCGAACTCTTCGGCCGCCTCATGGGCCTGCCCCGCAAGGCCGCCCGGCAGCGCGCCGACACCCTGCTCGAGGAATTCGACCTCACCGGCGCAGGCCGGCGCGCCGTGCGCCACTACTCCGGCGGCATGCGCCGGCGCGTGGACATCGCCTGCGGACTGGTGGTGCGGCCCGAGGTGGTGTTCCTCGACGAACCCACCACCGGCCTGGATCCGCGCTCGCGCCAAGGCGTCTGGGACCTGGTCACCGCGCTCAAGACCCAGGGCATCACCGTCCTGCTGACCACGCAGTACCTCGAAGAGGCCGACGTGCTCAGCGACAACATCATCGTCATCGACAAGGGCACCGTCATCGCCGAGGGCACCGCCGACGCCCTCAAGGAGAAGACCGGCGGCAGCTACTGCGAGGTGGTGCCGCTGGATCCCAAGCGGCTCACCACCGCCGCCGATGCCCTCGGGGATCTGGTGCCCGAGGCGGTGCGCGCGGAACTCCAAGGCGGCGACCGGCTTTCGATCCCGGCGCCGGAGGGCGCGGTCACGCTCTCGGAGGCGCTGCGCCGGCTCGACAGCGCCGGGGTGCGGCTCGCCGACATCGGGCTGCGGCGGCCCTCGCTCGACGACGTGTTCCTCACCCTCACCGGACACTCCGGAACCAAGGAGGCCGAGCAGTCGTGACGGCAGTCGACAACGGCAGCGCCGCCGACCTCTTCGCCGGCGTCCCCCCGGCCCGGCCCCACAGCTTCGCGCAGTGGCGCGCGCTCACGGGACGCATCGTGTGGGTGATGGCCACCAAGGGCGAACTCGTCGTCGCGGTCATCGTCCCGCTGGTCTTCACCCTCGGGTTCTATCTACCGCTCAAATACGTCATGCAGTTCAAGGGCATTCACTACGAGCAGTTCGTGATGCCCATCATCGTGCTGCAGACCATGTCGTTCACCATGATGTCGAACGCGCAGCTGGCCGCGTTCGAGGCCATGACCGGACTCAACACCCGCATGCAGACCATGCCCATCGGCCGCATGGTGCCGCTGGTGTCGCGGCAGTCCGCGGGCTTCGTGCGATCGGTGGTGTCGCTGATCGCGGCGCTGGCCTGGGGGCACATGATCGGGTTCCGGTTCGTCGCCGGCTGGGGGCAGGCCGTGCTGTTCTGCGCGTTCTCCCTCGCGGTCGGCACCGTGCTCGCCATCGGCGCCGACGGGCTCGGGTCGCTCACCAAGAGCCCCGAATCCCTGAGCCAGGCACTGACGCTGCCGACCCTCATCTTCGGCATGCTGTCGTGCGGTTTCGTGCCGGAGTCCGGATTCCCGGCGTGGGTGCGGCCGTTCGTACGCAATCAGCCGATCTCGCAGTTCTCCTTCGCACTGCGCGACATGGCCGACCACGGGGTGACGTGGCAGGTGTTCTGGGTGCCACTGGTGTGGCTGATCGGCGCGGCGGTCGTCTTCACGCCGTTCGCGGTCTGGGCGAGTGTGAGGCGGTCATGAGTACGACGACGGTCCCGGCGGCCGAACCGGATTCGTGGGCGGGCCATCAGCCGTTGCCGACGGTGGCGCCGCGTTCCGAGCGCGCGCTCGGAATCTGGGTGCAGCAGAGCCTGATCCAGTGCAAGCGACTGCTCATCGGCTGGATGCGCGACCCCTCGACCACCATCCAGACCCTGGTGTTCCCGGCGGCCACGCTGATCATGTTCCGGATCGTGCTGGGCGACTCCATCCAGCTGGCGACCGGCAGGCCCGCCATCTACGGCTTCGTGCCGATGGTGATGCTGGTGGCCGCCATGTCCGGATCCATCGTGAGCGCGCTCGGTTTCAAGGTCGAGAAGATGACCGGGCTGCTCGGGCGGTTCCACACCATGCCGATCCATCGCGCGGCCGGGCTCACCGGACGCCTGCTGGCCGAGGCCGTGCGGGTGCTGATCACGTCGCTGTTCGTGCTCGCGGTCGGGGTGTGCCTGGGCTTCCGGTTCTGGTACGGCTTTCCGGCCGCGGTCGCCATGATGGCGATTCCGATCCTGTTCGCCGTCGGTTTCGCGGTCATGGTGACCGCGCTGGCCACGCTCACCGAGGGCGTCATGCTGGTGTCGATCATCGGCATCGTGCAGACCCTGCTGATGTTCTTCAACTCCGGATTCGTGCCGGTGTACGCGTATCCGACCTGGCTGCAGGCCACGGTGCAGAATCAGCCGATGAGCACCGCCATCGACGCCATGCGCGGACTGTCCTACGACGGTCCGATCGCGACGCCGCTGTGGAAGACGGTGGCGTGGACCGTCGGCATGATCGTGGTGTTCGCCTACCCGGCGGTGCGTGGCTATCGGCGCGCCGCGGAGACCGGAGCGTAGCGGCGCGATCGGATGGGACGGCCCCGCGCAGCGTGTGGTCCGCGTCACGTTAAGGTGACCGCATGGCTTACCTGGTTACCGGGGCAACCGGGTTCATCGGTCGATTTCTGGTTCCCGAACTGCTGAAACGCGGTGCGGACGTGCACGTGCTGGTGCGTCCCGGCGAGGACTCCGTGCTGCGCTTCAACCGCTGCCTGCGCGACTGGGACGCCCGCGACCGGGTGCGCCCGGTGCGCGGCGACCTGGCCGCGCCCGGGCTCGGCATCGACTCGGAGTGGCTTGCCGCCCAGCGCGGTTCGATCGACCACGTCTTCCATCTGGCCGCCGGTTTCGACAGCGTCGGCGCGGGCGGCGGCACCCGCCGGGTCGCCGAGATCGCGGCGCGACTGGAAGCCGGATGGCTGCATCATGTTTCGACCGCGCGCATCGCCGGGAACCGGTCGGGCGTGTTCACCGAGGACATGACCGACGTCGGGCAGCTGCTGCCCACGCCGTATCAGCGCGCCATGCTGCGCGCCGAACAGGACGTGCGGGATCAGACCGGCGTGCCGTGGCGCATCTACCGGCCGTCGCTGATCATCGGCCACTCCCGCACCGGCGAGATCGACCGCATCGACGGGCCGTACTACTTCTTCCGGCTGCTGCGGATGGCCGCCCAGCTGCCGCGCATTCTGCCCGTGGTCTCGCCCAAACTCGGCGAAACCAATATGGTGCCGGTCGATTTCGTGGCGCGGGCGCTGGACCACATCGCGCACCGGCCCGGCGACGGACCCTCGACCTACCACCTGGTGGACCCGCGCGAGCAGAGCGTCGCGGAGGTGTTCAACCTCTTCGCCGACGAGGCCGGGGCCCCGCACCTGATCGAGCTCATGCCCAAACCGACCCTCGACGTCACCCTGCGGGTGCCCGGCATGGGCTGGGCGCTGCGGCAGATCGGCATCCCCACCGACGTCATCGAGGACAGCGAATTCGCCTGCCGCTTCGACTCCCGCCACACCCAGGCGGCCCTGGCCGGCACCGACATCAAGGTCCCGCCGCTGGCCGCCTACGCCGCGATCATCTGGAAGTACTGGATCGAGAACTGGGTGTGACGGTCTTGGCCGTATGCCAACCGCAGCCACTGATCTCGTGACGGTCGGGGTAACTCGCCGGGTACGTCCAGAATCGGGTTGCGCCGCAACCGCCGGTCGCGTGTCCGGCCGTCGACGGCTCTCAGCTGCGCGCTGAAGTCTCGGGGAGGCGGGGGAGTCCGTAATCCCAACCGAGCCAGCGGTTTCGGTTGGTCCAGCCGACCAGGTCGTAGCGCCAGTGGAACGGCCAGGTGGTGGCGACGGTCATGAACAGCGCCGAACCCAGGGCGGTGTAGTCCGCGTGCGCGGACAGCAGGGCGCGCTGCTGGCGGGGCGGGCGGGTGAAGAAGGCGTCGAACATGGCCATCGACTGGGCGGTGGTCAGGCGGCCCAGACCATAGACGCCGCGCATGCGCATCCAGTGCACCAGCCGCGCCTGCCACGGCCACAGCGCCTCGATCGGATCGGTGCCCGCCTGGACGGCTGCCAGCGCCGTGTCCACCAGCGACAGCGAATCCGCCACGCAGTAGCCGGTGATCGGATGCATCATGCCGCCACGCGAACCGAACGGAATCACCTGTCCGCGACCGGCTTCCGGCGGCGCGGCGTCCAGGGGATAGTGCGCCGCCTCGGTCCTCTCGTCGCCGCGCAGCCGAATCCCGTGCGCCGCCAGCCGATTCAGCGTGCGCCGCCGCAACTCGTGCTGCGGCATGCCGCCGCGCAGGCCCAGGCTGGTCTCCTCGAAGATCACCGTGCCGTCGCCCAGCGGCACCGAATACAGGAACGACGGCGGCTCGTCCGAGCCCGCGCCGTTCTCGTCGCGCCAATCCAGCAGCAGGCCCTCGCCGGCGGTCACCAGGGGGGCCGCGACGTCCTCGTCCACGAAGATGCCGTGCGCGCTGGCCGTGCGCCGCGCACCCGGCGCGGCCTGCCCGCGCGTGTCGAACACGGTCGCGGCTCGCAACTCGGTGCCGTCGGCCAGCTCCACCCGATGCGCCTCCACGGTGCGCGCGCGACCGGTGACGACGGTGGCGTCGTCCAGCGGCAACGCGTCGAACAGGCCCTGCTTGGACAGCACGCAATAGGGGCGGGGAATGCGGTGCTCGCGCGTCGTCCACACCGCGGGCGCCTCGATGCGGCTGGCGATCGCACTGTGCCCCAACCACTTCGGCAGTTCGTCCACCCAACACGAGTAGGTGGGCCCCCACAGCCGGTTCGGCCGCGGATCCACCGCCACCACCCGCATCCCCGCCGCCATCGCGCGATGCGCGAGCGCCCGACCCGTGGGACCGAGCCCCACCACACACACGTCGGCCGCCCTGCCGACCTCCCGGCCACTCATACTCCGCATTCAAACAGCCGGGCTCATCGCACGCCAGGGCGCATCCGGCGTTCCGTGCAGCTCACTTGGTCGGCGTGGCGGTAGCTGTGAGGTCCCTCCGCGTCGGCTGGTGAGTCACTTCTACTTCGGTGTGACCCAGGTGGTGATGTCCGCGTGCACGACCTCGAGCCCCGACTTGTCGTAGATCGACACCGGCACCAGCACTTCCCGCCCCTCGGTGATGCTCGCGAAGTCCGGCATCTCGGCCAGCTTCGCCACCGCCCGCAGCCCCGAATTCGCCTTCGCCAGGTACTGCACGTTCATCGCCTTCGGAATCCACCGATGCGTGTCCGGCACCGTCGCCTCCGACAGCATTCCCATCGCCACTTCGGCCAGATTGCACGCCGCGATCGCGTGGAACGTCCCCAGATGATTGTGAATCCCGAACCACTTCGGCGCGGTCACCTCGCACAACCCCGGCTCCAACCGCACCACGCTCGGCAACACCGTCCCGAAATACGGCACCCGGGCCACCATCCCGAGCGAGAACAACGTATGCCCGATCCGATTGTCCGGAAGCTTCTTCCACCCGCGATACGTAGCGGTCTCTTTACCCATGCCGCTATCTTACTCAGAAGTAAGTTCACCGGCATGGGTGGCACTCATGAGAGATCGAGTAGCCGCTTCAGGGCGCGATCGACGCTGTCCAGTACGTCGTCATCGACAGTGAACAGTAGGTCGCGCAGATTGTCGGGATTGATGCGTGAGATGTTCAGGCACTTCGCGTAGAGCCCATCTCCGAGGGCGACGCTCAGGGACAGGGCGACGTTCTCGCTGATCGGCATCACGTCGGTGACGTCGATGCAGACACACGCCCCTTCGGCGTTGACCGGGTCGGCGCTGACTATGAGTACGTTTCGAATGCGGCCGATCGCCTGGTAGGCGCGCACCTCGCCGCGAGCATGGCTCAAGATCGGAACTCCTCCATCTCCGCCTCGCGGTCTTCATGGGAAGTGAACGCGCCCGGCGCTTTCCGTTCGGCGGCCAATTCCATTCGAACGGCCGCGCGCAACAGCGCCTCCTCGCACACCTTCGCCACCCATGCGGACACATTGCCGTTGGCCTCGACCTTGATCGCCTCGGTTAGGTCGTCGGGCAGTCGGACAGTCATCTTCGCCATACTCATGAGCCTACTGCTTGTCGGACACCAAAGATCCGCAGTTCGCGGATTTGATCCGTCGGGCGGATCGCCCATATCGTCATGTGCACTCTGGTCGCGGACCGGTCTGTGTCCGGGTTGTCTGATCTCTCCCTGCCGGGTGTGACCAGCGCCATCGCCTCCGAGGTGGGGGAGGGGGCGATTTGAACTGCCCCCCGGGCTCGAGGCATACTGTTCGGGTTGCCCAGGCAGGGTTGCGTCGTTCTTCGGAAAAGATGCAGGTCCTGGGTGAGCAAGACCGAATTTTGCACCCCGCCTGATTGCGGTGTGGGTGCGTCCGGGACACTGTTCCGAGGCTATAAGGATTTGATCCGGGGCCGAGGAATGAGCGGCGGCGCGACACGCCCGACCGCGTGGACCGGATGAACCATGACAGATGAACAGCGGCGATGGATCGGGCCCGAGGGTGGGCCGGTCGTGTGGTGGCTGATGCGTCTTCGTGTGTTCGGGCTGTGCAAATGAGGGTGGTTCGGAAGCGAAAGCTTCTGGGCCACAACGTAAGCGGAGAAAAGGACACTCAGCGTGGCGGGACAGAAGATCCGCATCAGGCTCAAGGCCTACGACCATGAGGCGATCGACGCGTCTGCGCGCAAGATCGTCGAGACGGTGACCCGTACCGGTGCCCGCGTCGTCGGCCCGGTGCCGTTGCCCACCGAGAAGAACGTGTACTGCGTCATCCGTTCGCCGCACAAGTACAAGGACTCGCGCGAACACTTCGAGATGCGCACGCACAAGCGGCTTATCGACATCCTCGACCCGACGCCGAAGACGGTTGACGCCCTGATGCGCATCGACCTGCCGGCCAGCGTCGACGTCAACATTCAGTGACGGGGACTTCGAATATGACTGACAACAAGACTCGTCCGGCCGCGGGCATCCTGGGCACCAAGCTCGGCATGACCCAGGTCTTCGACGAAAAGAACCGCGTCGTTCCCGTGACCGTCGTCAAGGCGGGCCCGAACGTCGTTACCCAGATCCGCACCCAGGAGCGCGACGGCTACGCCGCCATCCAGGTCGCCTACGGCGCCATCGACCCGCGCAAGGTGAACAAGCCGGTCTCCGGCCAGTTCGCCAAGGCCGGTGTCACCCCGCGCCGCCACATCGCCGAGCTGCGCGTCGCCGACGCCGCCGCCTTCGAGGTCGGCCAGGAGATCAACGCGGACGCCTTCGAAGAGGGCTCCTACGTCGACGTGACCGGCACCTCCAAGGGCAAGGGCTTCGCGGGCACCATGAAGCGCCACGGCTTCCGTGGTCAGGGCGCCTCGCACGGTGCGCAGGCCGTGCACCGCCGCCCCGGCTCCATCGGTGGTTGCTCCACCCCGGGCCGTGTCTTCAAGGGCATGCGCATGTCGGGCCGCATGGGTAACGACCGCGTCACCACGCAGAACCTCTCGGTCCACAAGGTGGACGCCGAGAACGGCCTGCTGCTGATCAAGGGCGCGATCCCGGGCCGCACCGGCGGCATCGTGATCGTCAAGAGTGCAGTGAAGGGTGGTGCCCGGGCATGAGCACCGAGACCAAGACCAACCTGACCCTCACGGTCAAGGCCGCCGGCGGCAAGACCGAGGGCACCGTCGAGCTCCCCGCGGAGATCTTCGACGTGACCGCGAACATCGCGCTGATGCACCAGGTCGTCGTGGCCCAGCAGGCCGCGGCTCGCCAGGGCACGCACGCCACCAAGACCCGGGGCATGGTCTCCGGCGGTGGCAAGAAGCCGTACCGCCAGAAGGGCACCGGCCGCGCGCGCCAGGGTTCGACCCGTGCGCCGCAGTTCGCCGGCGGTGGCACCGTCCACGGCCCGCAGCCGCGTGACTACACCCAGCGCCTGCCCAAGAAGATGAAGGTCGCCGCGCTGCGTGGCGCGCTGTCGGACCGGGCTCGCAACGAGCGCATCCACGTCATCACGGAACTGGTTGCGGGACAGACCCCGTCGACCAAGTCCGCCAAGTCGTTCCTCGCCGAGCTGTCGACCCGGAAGAACATCCTGGTCGTCGTCGGTCGCGAGGATGTCACCGCGTGGAAGAGCGTGGCGAACCTGCAGGGCGTGCACCCGATCGCCCCCGATCAGCTGAACACCTACGACGTCCTGAAGTCGGACGAGATCGTGTTCTCGGTCGAGGCGCTCAACGCCTTCGTGCACGGCCCCGCCGAAGCTGCACAGGAGGAGAGCAAGTGACCACCATCGCCGACCCCCGCGACATCCTGCTCGCGCCGGTGATCTCCGAGAAGTCCTACGGGCTGATCGAAGACGGCACCTACACCTTCCTGGTGCACCCGGACTCGAACAAGACGCAGATCAAGATTGCCGTTGAGAAGGTTTTCGGTGTCAAGGTCACCAGCGTCAACACCGCCAACCGTCAGGGCAAGCGCAAGCGGACCCGCTTCGGCTACGGCAAGCGCAAGGACACCAAGCGCGCGCTCGTGACCATCTCGGCCGACAGCAAGCCCATCGAGATCTTCGGAGGCCCGGTCGCGTAAGCGGCGGGGACTTCAGAAAGGCAGAAGAACTCATGGCAATTCGTAAGTACAAGCCGACAACCCCGGGTCGCCGCGGCGCTTCGGTCTCGGATTTCGCCGAGATCACCCGCTCGACCCCCGAGAAGTCGCTGCTGCGTCCGCTCACCAAGACCGGTGGCCGTAACGCGCAGGGTCGCATCACCACTCGTCACAAGGGTGGCGGTCACAAGCGTGCCTACCGTCTGATCGACTTCCGTCGCCTGGACAAGGACGGCGTGCCGGCCAAGGTCGCTCACATCGAGTACGACCCCAACCGCACCGCCAACATCGCGCTGCTGCACTTCGCCGACGGCGAGAAGCGCTACATCATCGCGCCGAAGGGCGTGACCCAGGGCACCCGCATCGAGTCGGGCCCGGGCGCGGACATCAAGCCGGGCAACAACCTGCCGCTGCGCTCCATCCCGACCGGTACCACCATTCACGCGGTGGAGCTGCGTCCGGGCGGCGGCGCCAAGCTGGCTCGTGCCGCGGGCATGTCCATCCAGCTGCTGGGTAAGGAAGGCGCCTACGCCGTCCTGCGTATGCCCTCCGGCGAGATCCGTCGCGTCGATGTGCGCTGCCGCGCCACCATCGGCGAGGTCGGCAACGCCGAGCAGTCGAACATCAACTGGGGCAAGGCCGGCCGTATGCGGTGGAAGGGCGTTCGCCCGACCGTCCGTGGTGTGGTCATGAACCCGGTCGACCACCCGCACGGTGGTGGTGAGGGTAAGACCTCCGGTGGTCGCCACCCGGTCTCCCCGTGGGGCAAGCCCGAGGGCCGGACCCGTAAGCCCAACCGCCCGAGCGACAAGCTCATCGTCCGCCGCCGCGGCAAGAAGCGTTAAGGAGGAGGTTAGACATGCCACGCAGCCTGAAGAAGGGCCCGTTCGTCGACGAACACCTCCTCAAGAAGGTGGACGTCCAGAACGAGAAGGGCACGAAGCAGGTCATCAAGACCTGGTCGCGTCGTTCCACCATCATCCCGGATTTCATCGGCCACACGTTCTCGGTCCACGACGGCCGCAAGCACGTGCCGGTGTTCGTGTCCGAGAACATGGTTGGACACAAGCTCGGTGAATTCGCGCCGACTCGTACGTTCAAGAGCCACGTCAAGGAAGATCGGAAGAGCAAGCGGCGATGAGCACTGAAACTCAGAACCCGACCGCGCGCGCGACCGCCAAGCACGTTCGCGTGACGCCGATGAAGGCGCGTCGCGTCGTGGACCTGGTCCGTGGCCGCCGTGTCGAGGACGCGCTGAACATCCTGAAGTTCGCGCCGCAGGCCGCGAGCGAGCCGGTTGCGAAGGTGGTGGCCTCGGCCGCCGCCAACGCCGAGAACAACCTCGGCCTCAACCCGGCCACCCTGGTCATCTCGACGGCGTATGTCGACGAGGGCGCGACCATGAAGCGTTTCCAGCCGCGGGCCCAGGGCCGCGCGTTCCGGATCCGCAAGCGCACCAGCCACATCACCATCGAGGTCGAGAGCGTGCCGGGCATCTCCCCCGCTGCCACTCGTAGCCGCCGGAAGGGAGGGGCAAAGTAAATGGGACAGAAGATCAATCCCCATGGCTTCCGCCTCGGTATCACCACCGACTGGAAGTCGCGTTGGTACGCGGACAAGCAGTACGCGGAATACGTGAAGGAAGACGTCCAGATCCGCAAGCTCCTCGCCACCGGCATGGAGCGGGCCGGTATCTCGAAGGTCGAGATCGAGCGCACGCGTGACCGCGTGCGTGTGGACATCCACACCGCGCGTCCGGGCATCGTGATCGGCCGTCGTGGCGCGGAGGCCGACCGCATCCGCGCCGAGCTGGAGAAGCTCACCAAGAAGCAGGTTCAGCTGAACATCCTCGAGGTCAAGAACCCCGAGTCGGATGCGCAGCTGGTTGCTCAGGGTGTGGCCGAGCAGCTCTCGAACCGTGTGGCGTTCCGTCGCGCGATGCGCAAGGCCATCCAGTCGGCCATGCGTTCGCCGAACGTCAAGGGCATCCGTGTGCAGTGCTCCGGCCGCCTCGGCGGCGCGGAAATGTCGCGCTCGGAGTTCTACCGTGAGGGTCGGGTGCCGCTGCACACGCTGCGCGCCGACATCGATTACGGCCTGTACGAGGCGAAGACCACCTTCGGCCGCATCGGCGTGAAGGTCTGGATCTACAAGGGCGACATCGTCGGCGGCAAGCGTGAGGTCACCGCGGTGGCCCCGTCCGGCCGCGACCGTGACGACCGCCCGCGTCGCGAGCGTCCGAGCCGCCCCCGTCGCAGCGGTGCCCAGGGCACCACCGCGACCAGCACCGAGGCCGGGCGTGCCGCGACTGCCGTCGCGGAGGCTCCGGCAGAGAACCAGGAGGGCTGACCTATGTTGATGCCCCGCAAGGTCAAGCACCGTAAGCAGCACCACCCGAAGCGCTCCGGTATGGCCAAGGGCGGCACCGCGGTTACGTTCGGCGAGTTCGGCATCCAGGCTCTGGAGCCCGCCTACGTGACCAACCGTCAGATCGAGTCCGCTCGTATCGCGATGACCCGCCACATCAAGCGTGGCGGCAAGGTCTGGATCAACATCTACCCGGACCGTCCGATCACCAAGAAGCCGGCCGAAACCCGCATGGGTTCCGGTAAGGGTTCGCCCGAGTGGTGGATCGCGAACGTGAAGCCCGGTCGGGTCATGTTCGAGCTTTCGTACCCGAACGAGGAGACTGCTCGCGAGGCCCTGCGCCGCGCGATGCACAAGCTCCCGATGAAGTGCCGCATCGTCACCCGAGAGGAGCAGTTCTGATGGCTACCGCCAACCCGGCCGCAGAGCTCCGCGAGCTCGACAATGAGGCCCTCGTCGCGAAGCTGCGCGAATCCAAGGAAGAGCTGTTCAACCTGCGCTTCCAGATGGCGACCGGTCAGTTGCAGAACAACCGTCGCCTGCGTGTGGTCCGTCACGAGATCGCCCGCATCTACACGGTCATGCGTGAGCGCGAGCTCGGTCTGGCCTCCGGTCCTGAAGGCAAGGGAGACGCCGCATGAGCGACGTTAAGGGCCCGGCCAAGACGCCGGCCAAGCAGGAAGAGCGTGGCTCGCGCAAGGTGCGCATCGGCTACGTCGTTTCCGACAAGATGAACAAGACCATCGTGGTCGAGCTGGAAGATCGCGTGAAGCACCCGCTTTACGGCAAGATCATCCGCACCACCTCGAAGGTGAAGGCCCACGACGAGAACGAGATCGCCGGCGTCGGCGACCGCGTGCAGCTGATGGAAACCCGTCCGCTGTCCGCCACCAAGCGGTGGCGTCTGGTCGAGGTCCTGGAGAAGGCCAAGTAAGCCCGCTCCACGACTCGAACAAGTCGTAGAACACCGGCCCGTTTCCCAAAAGGGAAGCGGGCCGGTGTCTTTTACGGGGGTTCGGGGCGCAGCCCGGAGAGCTTTGCGGGAGTTTGGGGGCGCAGGCCGGAGAGCTTTGCGGGAGTTTGGGGGCGGAGCCCCGAGGGCTTTGGGGGTTCGGGGGCGCAGCCCCCGAGAGCTCGAGAGTTCCGATACTTCTCTCTCGCACAGTGTGACCAAACTGAAACGCGATATGGCCAAAGGGAATTGGCGTGTCGCGCTCCTCGGCGCTACTTTTATTGCGCTATGAGGGATGCTGCAACAACTTCGGGTGCCTGGCGTACGACTGACCACGAAACGGTGACCTTCCGCGACGCCTCTGTCGCATGGGCACTGGCCGCACATGAGGTGCTGGCCGAAACTGCTTCCGGTTACGGCTATTTCGTAACCGTCAACGATCTCGCCGAGCAGATCCAGGAGATGTCCGGCATCCGGACCGACGCCCCCACGCGCACCTGGATGGACGCCATCCTGCGCAAGGTGGCGCGCCGCTGCCACAATGCGGGCGAACCGCCGCTGACCTCCCTGTGCGTCAAACAGAACCACAAGGTCAGCGAAAGCTACCGCTACGTCCTGGAATTGGCGCATCTCCCCGTCCCCGCCGACCTCGAGGTGCATGCCGCCTACGCCCGCTGGCAGTGCTACGCCGCCTACGGCGCGGAGATCCCCTCGGACGGCGGCATCCCGCCGCTGATCCCGCGGGGCGGCGGCGCCCCCCGCCGCGTCACCGCCGCCGGCCCGGTCTCCACCCCGAAGCCCGACCCGGAGGCCCGCAAGGCCGTGTGCAGCTTTTGCTTCACCGAACTCCCCGCGAACGGCGTCTGCTACTACTGCTGACTCGCCGCCGCGACAGTCCCGACCAGAAGGCCCGCTTCCCCGCCCCGGGAGGCGGGGCTTTTCGTGCCGCAGGCTCGACCCGCGCGGAACGGTTTGCTGCGAATCCCGTTCCAGCAAACAATCTTTCGTCGAAACAGGCGAATCAGGCGTATCAAACCGCTCATTCTTGAGCGCTCGAGCGGGCCGCGCTAATGTCGGCGACGTGCCCGGATTCGGGTGCGGTTAATCGAGCGCGATCGGTGAGTTTGCATGCTCGACAATGTTTTGCGGATCGCCATTATTGGAATGGGACCTCGGGGTCTGAATGTTTTCGAACGTGTTTGCGCTAACGCCCGCCAGTTAGGTTTCTCCGCCGGTGTCGAGCTGGTCGTCATCGACTCGCACAGTGTCGGCCCCGGCGCGGTCTGGCGGACCGAGCAATCCGCGCATCTGCTCATGAACACCGTCGCCGAGCAGGTCACCATATTCACCGACGACACCGTCGAGATGGCGGGCCCGGTGGAACGCGGGCCCAGCCTCTACGAATGGTCCAACTTCCTGGTGAAAATAGGCAATTTCGCGGGATTGCCCTCGGACGCATTCCAGCAGGCGCAGCGCATCGCCCCCGAAACCTATCCGTCCCGCGCCTATTACGGTCATTACCTGCGCTGGGCATTCGAGCGCACGCGCGACCGCTACGCGGATTGGGTGCGGGTGCGCGAAATCGTGGCAACCGCCCTGGATGTCCGGGATGGTCCGGGCGGATTGCAGGAGGTCGACCTCAGCACCGGCGAACGCCTGCGCGGCCTGCACGCCGTGGTCCTCACCCAGGGTCACCTGGCCGAAACCCCGCCCGCCGCCGGTTCTCTCGCCGAGGCGGCGAATCGCCTGGGGCTCACCTATTTCCCGCCGGGCAATGCCGCCGACGTCGACGTGGATCGCATTCCGGCGCGGGAGCCGGTCATCATCCGGGGCCTGGGGCTCACCTTCTTCGACTATCTCGCGCTGCTGACCGCGGGCCGCGGCGGCCGGTTCAAGGAATCCGACACCGGCCTGGAATACATTCCGTCGGGCCGGGAGCCGCGCATCGTCACCGGCTGCCGGCGCGGCGTCCCGCATCACGCGCGCGGCGAGCATCAGAAGGGCGTCGACGACCGCTACGAACCGCTGCTGCTCAATGCCGACCGCATCGCCCGCCTGCGGGAGCGGGCCCGGCGATTCGGTGACGTGTCGTTCCGGCGGGACGTCTGGCCCTGCATCGCTCGAGAGGTCGAGTCGGTCTACTACACCCGGCTGATCGCCGACCGGGTCAGCCCGCACCGCCTGGCCTCCTTCCGCGACCGCTACCTGATCGCCCAATCGCCCGCGGACACCGAGGAGTTGTTGAACCGCTTCGGCATTCCCGCGCGCGACCGCTGGGACTGGAACGCCCTGAGCGATCCGACCGGCGGCCGCTGCTTCACCGATCCCGACGACTTCCACGCCTGGTTGCTGGCCTACCTGGACGCCGACGTGCACGAGGCCCGCCTGGGCAATGTGCACGGCCCGGTCAAGGCGGCCCTGGACGTCCTGCGGGACCTGCGCAACGAGGTGCGCCTGGTCGTCGATCACGGCGGCATCGCGGGCTCCTCCTACCGTGACGACCTGGATCGCTGGTACACGCCGATGAACGCCTTCCTGTCCATCGGCCCACCCGCGCACCGGATCTCGGAACTGGCGGCATTGATTCGCGCGGGTGTGGTGCGGGTCGCCGGTCCCGGCATGCGGGTCCGGGCGGACAGCAGGCACGGGTGCTTCGTGGCGGATTCACCCCTGGTGGGCGAGTCGGTGACGACGGCACATTCCCTCATCGATGCCTGGATGCCCGCACCGGACCTGCATCGCACCGCGGATCCGTTGCTGCGCAACCTGTTGCGCCGCGACGAGGTGCGCGGCCACGTCATCGCCTCCCCGGACGGCAGCCGCTACCGCACCGGCGGTCTGGCCATCGCGCCGGGCTCGCATCATCCGGTGGACGCGCTGGGCCGAATCCATCAGCGCCGCTACGTCTTCGGCGTCCCCACCGAGGCGGTGCGCTGGCCCGCCGCCACCGTGGCACCCCGATCGCCGGCCGCACCCTCGCCATGCACGCGGTGCCCACCACCTTCGGCGCCAAGGTGGCGATCTGGATGCAGGGGCTGCTGGACGCCCGCGAGCGGCTGACCCGGGTCCGCGCGGCGCTGCCGGTCCAATTGGGCGGCGCCGCGGGCACGCTCGCGTCCTACATCGAGTGCGCCCGCTGCGGGGATTCGGAGCTGGCGGCGGCCTCGTCGGGGGAGATCGTGGAACGGCTGACCCGCGCGTTCGCCGCCGAACTCGACCTCACGGTCAGTGCGACCCCGTGGCACACCGTGCGCACCCCGATCGCCGATCTGGCCGCGGCGCTGGCCCTCACCTCGGGCACGCTGGGCAAGCTGGCCGTCGACGTGATCTCCCAGTCCCGCAACGAGACCGCCGAACTGCTGGAACCGGCCGCGCTCGGCCGGGGCGAGTCCTCGGCCATGCCGCAGAAGCGAAACCCGGTGCTGAGCACCATGATTCGCGCTGCCGCACTGCAGGTCCCGGCGCTGGCGTCGACCCTGTTCGGGGCGCTGCTGGCCGAGGACGAGCGTCCGGCCGGGGCCTGGCACGCCGAATGGCAGCCGCTGCGGGAGTGCCTGCTGCTGGTCGGCGGCGCCGCGCACACGGCGGTGGAGCTGGCCGCGGGCCTGATGGCCGACGCCGACCGCATGACCGAGAATCTCTCGCTCACCGAGGGGCAGATCGTCGCCGAGCGGCTCTCCATTCGCCTGGCCCCGCTGCTGGGCAAGCCGATCGCGAAGAAGACCTTGCAGGCCGCGTCGTTCGAGGCGCAGTCCACCACCCGGCCGCTGGTCGAGGTGCTGGCCGAATCCCCGGACATCGCCGCGCACCTGTCCAAGCCCGAGCTGGTCGAGCTGCTGCGCCCGGAGAATTATCTGGGCGCGGCACCCGACCTGGTCGATCGAGTCCTGCGCAGGCTCTGAGACACCTGCGCAGGCTGAGACATTCGCCGCGGCGAGCTATTTGCCTTCGCCGAAGCGGTTCTTGGCCGGACGGTTGGAGGCGGCGCGGCGGGCCGCCTCCTTCTCCTTGACGCGTTCGGCTTCCTTGCGGACCTCGAGGAGGTTCTCGCGTTCGCGTACCAGCCAGGCCGGCGGGTCGGCGAGCAGGGCGTCGATTTCGGCGGCGGTGAGGGCGTCGGAGATGTCGTTGCGGGCCAGCCCGGAATTGGAGATGCCGAGCCTGCGGGCCACCACGTCGCGCGGGAAGGGACCGTTCTTGCGCAGTTCGGTCAGCCATTCCGGCGGGTTGGTGCGCAGCTCTTCGAGCTGGGCGCGGGTGACGGGTGAGTTCCGGAACTCCTCGGGGGTTGCCGGGAGGTAGATGCCGAGTTTGTCGGCCGCGGTCAGCGGCTTCATGGTCTGGGGGTTCTTGTCCGGGCTCACCGGACAAGGGTATCCGGCGCGCGGGACGTAGCCGCTGGCCGGTGCAATAACCTGGGCAGCATGAGCCGGTTGGAGTCCATCGACGTGACGCGCCTGCGCTGGTTCGTCGCGGTTGCCGAGGAATTGCATTTCGCCCGGGCGGCCCGCGGCCTCGGCATCGCGCGACAGCGATTGAGCGCGGCGGTCATCGAATTGGAGCAGGAACTCGGAACGAAACTGTTCGTGCCCGGCGCCCAGCCGACCCAATTGAGCGCGGACGGACAGGCGGTGCTGGACGAGGCGCGGGCCGTGCTCGCGACCGTGGTCGAGCAGCCGGCCCCGAGCCCGGACGCGGCCGAGCGGCTGCGGGTCGGTTTCGTGCCCGGCGTGACCGTCACCAAATGGGAGCGAATCTGGGCCGAGCGCTATCCCGATATCGCCTTGGCGCTCATCCCGGTTCCGATGAAGGAGCAGGAGACGGCCCTGCGCACGGGCGCGGTCGACATGTGCTTCGTGCGCCTGCCGATCGACACGGACGGGATGAGCGCCATCCCGCTGTATCGCGAACTGCCCGTGGTCGTGGTGCCCAAGGATCATCCGATCGCGGTGTTCGAGCAGGTCGCGACGAAGGATCTCGTCGACGAGCGCATGCAGGACGCCGCGGATCTGGACGAGGCCGCCATGACGATGGAGTTGGTGGCCGCGGTGAGCGGTGCGGCGATCGTCCCGCATTCCATCGCGCGCCTGCATCATCGCAAGGATCTGGTCTATCGCACGGTCACCGACGTGCCGGAGACCGAGGTCGCGCTGGCCTGGCCCGCGGACCGGACCACCGAACTGGTGGAGGAGTTCGTCGGGGTGGTGCGCGGCCGTTCGCAGCGCAGTTCGCGGTCGCCGTCGGGCCGGCCGGGCAAGCAGGGCCAGCCCGCGAAGAAGAAGCCGCCGGCCAAGAAGCCCGTGGCCAACAAGGCCGCGGCCAAGTCGCGGCAGGGCGGCAAACAGCCGGGCAAACGGCGCGGCCGCTAGGTCAGGGGAGTCTCCGGCAAAGTTCAGGGTCGGCTCAGGGTTGCGCTATACGTATACGTCTACTTATAGTCTGTGAAGACGGATTTCACGGTCCGGCGCACCCTGAGAAGCACTGCGGCACAGCGGAAATGCACCCGCACCGCCGTGTTGTACACGCATGCCAATATGCGCATCCTCTGATGATTTGGAGCATCCCATGGACTTCGACAAGGCCGAATTCGACAAAGAGGCCCCCACCACCGACCTGGTCGTAGACTCCCTCCCCGAGGGCATGTCCGAGATCACCCTGCGCGTCGGGCCCGGCGGCGGCCGCAGCCAGCGCTTCGTGGGCCGGCAGCTGTCGCAGGCGCACCGCGTCACCGCCGAGGGCAGCGAGACCATCCACGTCTACCAGAGCCGCAAGGGCAAGCTGGTCGTGCACCGCCACATCATCGACTGGAACGACTTCGCCACCGCCACCAAACACGCTGCTCAGGAGAAGCGCGACGAGTTCCTGGTGGCCAAGAACAACTCCGATTCCTCGGACTACTCGCCGATCGTGAACTGGGCCAAGGGCTTTAAGAACTGGCGCGAGATGCTCGGTTTGAACGAGGATGGCTATGGCGACTTCACACTCGAGATCGTGGACTCGCTGGGGGAGTTGCGTGATCGGGTACCGGCGAAGGTCTATCGCATCGTCGCCGACGTGGTGGAGAACCCGTCCACGCAGGTCCTGGATATCTAGCGACAACTGAACACACGCTGCGGCCGAACCCGGAAAGGACTTCTCCCGCATGTTCTCTCGATTGGGGCGCTTCGTCGTCCGATTCCCGTGGCTGGTGATCGCCGCCTGGGCGATAGCCATCGTCGCGGTCGTCGCGACCGCGCCGAAGCTCACCGCGACCACCGACCAATCCGACTTCCTGCCTTCGCATTACGAGTCCATCCAGGCGATGGAGTTGCAGCAGAAGGCCTTTCCGAACAGCAGCACCCCGGCCGCGCTCATCGTGTTCGAACGCTCCGACGGCGCACCGATGACCGATGCCGACACCGCGGCGGTGCAGTCCGCCGCCGCCAAGCTGTCGGACCAGAAGATCAAGGATGTCACCGGGATTCAGGCGGTGCCCCCGTCGGGCAACCGGGCGGTGGAAGTGGTCGCGGTGGAGATGACCAAGGTCACCAGCCCCAGCGACAATCGTCAGTCCGATGCGGTGAAGTCCCTGCGCGATTCGCTGAAGCAGCAGGTCAACGGGACCGAGTTGAAGGCCGGCGTGACCGGCACCGCGGCCCAGAACCTCGATCAGCAGGATTCCAGCAAGAAGGGCCTGATCATCATCGGCATCGCCACGGTGCTGCTGATCCTGGTGCTGCTGCTGGTCATCTTCCGCAGTCCGATCATCGCGCTGCTGCCCATCCTGGTGATCTTCCTCGTGGTGTCCCCGATGGTGAACGGCCTGCTCGGCATCGTGAGTGACGCCTTCAACCTCAAGATCGACAGTTCGGTCGAGTCGCTGCTGGTGGTGGTGCTCTTCGGCGTCGGCACCGACTACATCCTGTTCCTGATGTTCCGGTTCCGGGAACGCCTGCGCGCCGGTGACGACGCCAAGACGGCCGTGGTCAACGCGGTCACCCGCGTCGGTGAGGCCATCACCTCGGCGGCCGCGGCGGTGATCATCGCCTTCGGCGCGCTGACGCTGTCCACCCTGGGCATGTTCCGTTCGATGGGGGTGGCGCTGGCGATCGCGGTGGCGGTGACCCTGCTGGCCGGGCTCACCCTGATCCCGGCGATCGTTTCCCTGTTGGGCACCAAGGTGTTCTGGCCGTCGAAGGCGTGGCAGCACGAGCCGAAGGGCGCGCGTTTCGCGGCGGTCGGGACCGCGCTGGGCAAGCGCCCGGCGGTGTTCGCGGCGGCCTCGGGCGCGCTGCTGATCGCCTTGGGCGTCTTCGCCTTCGGCTTCAACCCGACCTTCGACCTGTCGTCGGGTTCGACCTCGGATTCCTCCGAATCCACGGTCTACGGCAAGGAATTGCTCAAGGGCATGCCCGCGGGCAGCACCCAGCCCTCCCAGGTGTACCTGCAGAGCCAGCACGGCGCGCTGAGCGCGGACGAGTTGAACACCTTCGCCACTGCCCTGCGCGGGGTGAAGGGTGTGGGCGAGGTCGGCGCGAAGCCCGCCCTGTCCGCGGACAACACGGTGGCGGAATACCAAGTGACGCTGGCCGACAAGCCCGAATCCGATGCCGCCCTCGCGACGGTGAAGGGTCCGCTGCGCGATACCGCGCATTCGGCGGCCCCGGTCGGCACCTCGGCCGTGGTCGGCGGCATGACCTCGGTGTTCGTCGACTTCCAGCACGCCATGAACCGTGACTACACGGTGGTGTTCCCGGTGGCGGCCATTCTCATCATGATCGTGCTCGCGCTGCTGCTGCGCAGTCTGGTCGCACCCTGGTACCTGATGGCCTCGGTGTTCCTCGGCTTCGCCGCGACACTGGGCTCGGCGGTGCTGGTCTTCCAGCACGCGCAGGGGAATTCGGGTCTGATCTTCACCTTGCCGCTGATCATGTACCTGTTCGTGGTCGCGCTCGGCACCGACTACAACATCCTCATGGTCGCCCGGCTGCGGGAGGAGGCCCGCGAGGGTCACGATCCGCATCGCGCCGCCGCGCTGGCGCTGCGGCACACGGGTCCGACGGTGGCGGCGGCCGGTGTCATCCTGGCGGGCACCTTCGCCTCGATGATGTTGGCGGGCAACAACGTCCTGAGTTCGATGGGTTTCGCGATCTCGGTCGGCATCGCCATCGCCGCGTTCGTCATGGCCATGTTCTTCACCCCGGCGGTGACGGCCCTCATCGGCCGCCGCGCCTGGTGGCCGGGTCACGGCGCCGACGCCGAGCGGGAATCGGTCAACTGGGACAACGAGTTCAGCGATGCGGTGGGTGACGGCTCGCGCCACTGAGCGCATGTGACAGAAACGCGTTTCACTATTTTCCCGAAAGTGCCACGCGTACAACTGGACACCCGATACAGTTCGGCCGACCGCGGAACCACCGCGGTCGGCCGAACTCGGTTCGGTGGTGGCCTCGCCGCCCCGGACCGTCCCGGGCCGGCTGACCGTAATCCTCTGTTCCCAGGTCAGCCGGCCCCCCTGCCTAGCGGGTGGTCACATGCCAGACCACCGCCGCGGCCAGCGCGCCCGCGCCATTGACCGCCCAATGCAAGGCGATGGGTGCGAGCAGGCTGCCGCTGCGCCGCCGGAGCCAGGTGAACACCACGCCCGCGCCGGCGGTCGCCAGCACCGCCAGCCCGATGCCGAGGATCTGCCCGGCGGGTCCGCCGCCCAGGAATCCGCTCAGCCCCTTGTTACCGCTGGTCAATCCGAGTGACGAGGCGATGTGCCAGAGCCCGAAAAGCAGTGAGCCGGCGGCGAATACGCCGCGCGCCCCGGCCACCCGATCCAGGGTGCCGTGCAGCACGCCGCGGAAGGCGAGTTCTTCGGGGATGGCCGTCTGCAGCGGGATCACGATCATGGACGCGATGAGCGCGCCGGAGATCGCGGCATAGCGGTCGTTGAGGAAGAACGGCCGGGTGAACGGCAGTGCCGCGCCGAGCGCGACCGCGGCCAGTACCACTCCCACCGCGGCCAGCGCCCACAGTGATCCGCGCCGCCACTGCCGCGGCGACAGTCCCAGTTCCGCCCAGCCGAGTCCGCGCCGGCGGACCAGGGCCACCAGCATCACCGCGGCGATCGGCACCGACAGGATGCTGGCCCACCGATTGGTGAAGTGGGCGATGAGGTTCGTTCCGATCAGAACGACGACAACGACCGCCACATCCACGTAGGCGTGCAGTCGGTGACCGGGGGAGACCGGCGCGACCGCGCCGTTATCGTTTCGAGACATCGCGGCCAGTCTACGAGCGGATCCTTGGAAAGCGCTTCGAATGTGGTCAACCCCGCTGCCCGCGCAGGTCAGCGCCCGTGGGTCCAGCCCTCGTGATCGTCCCAGGCTTGCAGGGTGCGCCCGGTTTCGAACCGCCGCGGCGCGCCGGTGATCGGATCGGTGAATTCCAGCACCGCCGCCAGCAACTGCAACGGCCGCGTGTAGTCGTCGACGGGCTTGTCGGTGAGCTCGGGATAGAAGTCGTCGCCCAGGATCGGGATGCCGAGGCTGTTCATGTGCAGTCGCAGCTGATGGGTGCGCCCGGTGCGCGGCGAGAGCCGGTAGCGGCCCAGCCCGTCGCGTTGCTCGACCAGTTCGACCAGGGTCTCGGCATTGGGTTCGCCCTCGGTCTCGAAGGCGCGCAACACCTGTCGCTCCTTGACGATCCGGCTGACGATCGTGCGCGGCAACCGCAGCGCCGGATCCACCCGCGCGATGGCCTCGTACTCCTTGCGGACGAGGCGTTCGTGGAACATGGTCTGATACGCCCCGCGCCGCGCCGGATTCACGATGAACAGCACCAGCCCGGCGGTGACCCGGTCGAGTCGATGCGCCGGAACCAGGTCGGGCAGATCCAGTTCGCGGCGCAGCTTCACCAGCGCGGTCTGCAGGATGTGCTGCCCGCGCGGGATGGTCGCGAGGAAATGCGGCTTGTCCACGACCAGGATGTCCGCGTCGCGGTGCACGATGCCGATCGGGAACGGGACCTCGGTCTCCTCGGGCAGATCCCGGTGAAACCACACCGCACCGCCGGGCGCGTACGGCGTGTCGAGGGCGATCGGTCCGTCCAGGTCCACGATGCCGCCCTCGCGCAGCAGTTCGTCGATGCGTTCGGGGCGAACCCGCGGCAATCGCTCGACCAGGTGGTCGCGAATGGTCGTCCAGTCGCCGGTTTCGGGCAGTCGCAACCGGGCCGGATCCAGTCCGTGCCGCTTGGGTAGCGGGGGTTGCTGACGGCGTCTCACTCGCCAAACCCTAGTCCCCGGGTTTGCGCCGACCAGGGGGTACGGTTGGCCCACGCCTGGAATGTCCGGGTTCCCAATGAACGATCGGGGGTCTCGTGTATCCGAATGACCAACAGCCGCAGGGTGTGCCGGGCCAGCCGGACCCGAACCAGCCGTACTACCCGCAGGCGGGTCAGCCGGACCCGAGCTATCCCCAGTACCCGCAGCCCGGCCAGTACCCGCAGCCGGGTCAGCCGGATCCGAATCAGGGTTACTACCCGCAAGATCAGCCTTATTACGCGCAGCCCGGTCAGCTGGGGTATCCGCCCGCCTATCCGCCGGGATACGGGGTGCCGGGCCCGCCGCAGGGCACGAACGGTTTCGCCATCGCGTCGCTGATCCTGGGCATCTTCGGCGTGTGCCTGTTGTCGATCCCGTTCGGTTTCATCGCGCTGAACCAGATCAAGACGCGCAATCAGGGCGGTCGTGGACTGGCCATCGCGGGTCTGATCCTGTCGGGTGTGTGGGCGCTGGTCGTGGTCCTCCTCTTCGCCATCGGGCTGGCGACCGACTCGAGCAACTCGGCCTCGCAGGACAATGTGACGCGCACGTCCGCGCTGCCGGATTCGCCGACCTCCATCTCCGTCGACGATGTGAAGACCGGCGACTGCCTGCAGACGGTGGAGGAGAACAACCACATTCGCAAGGTGACGGTCCTGCCCTGCGATTCCCCGCACGATGCCGAGGTCATCACCCAGGTGCATCTGCCCGGCAGCTGGCCGGGTTCGCTGGACGCCTCCTTCGGCAAGGCCAACGACGCCTGCACGGACGCGATCGACAAGGCGCTGTCGAGCAGCTCGATGTACGACCAGCTGGAGACCTTCATCCTCTACCCGGCCAACGAGACGCAGTGGAACAAATTCAACGGCCGGGTCACCTGCATGGTCCACGACGCCAGCGGAAAGAAGCTGACCGCCAAGGTGCCGCGCTGAGCCGGTAGCGGCCGGGTGTGGTGGCCGAACGAAAGTTAGCCTAACCTATCTTCTCGGCGGCGCTCGCGGGAGCGCCGGACCGACGACGGTGGGAGGCGGACTGATGACGGTCGAGGCGAAAGCCCGGCGCGAGCGAGAACGGCAGGCGCGCAAGGAGATCCTGGCGCCGGTGGCCACCACGTTGTCGGTGGCCGGTCTGATCTACGCGGTGGCCTCGGTGTGCGCGGTGGTCCCGTTCCTGCTGATCGTGTCCGCGTGCCGGGAACTGCTGGGCACGCCGGTCGACACCGACCGGGTGTGGCGGCTGCTGCTGATCGCGGTGCTGGTGCTGGTGGCCCGCGCGCTGCTGCAGGCCGCCGTGCTCACCTGGACCCACAGTGTGGACGCCGGCTACCAGCTCACCCTGCGCCGCCTGCTCGCCGCGAAGCTGACCCGGGTTCCGCTGGGCTGGTTCGGGATTCGCACCTCCTCGGAGGTGAAGAAGTATCTGCACGACGATGTGGAGGCGCTGCACTACCTGGTCGCGCACGCCCGGCTGGATTTCGTCGGCGGCGTCACGATTCCGCTGGTCACCCTGATCTACCTGTTCACCGTCGACTGGCGGCTGGCGCTGGCGCTGCTGGTGCCGCTGGTGATCTACGCGCTGTGCATGCGCGTGATGATGGACGAGGCCGGGCGCGAACGCATTCTGGCCTACAACCTGTCCGAGCAGCGCACCCGCGAGGCCACCGTCGAATTCGTCGACGGCATCCAGGTCGTGCGCGCCTTCGGCCGGGCGGGCAAGGCGCACAGCGACTTCCAGGACGCGGTCGAGCATCAGACCGAGAGCCTGCGGCGGTTCAAGATGCCCTACATCACCGTGCAGTCGATCTCCGACGCCGCGCTGTCGCCGGTGTTCGTCATGCTGCTGGTGGTGCTGGCGGGCCTGACCGGCGTCGGCGCGGGCTGGATCGAGCCGCTGGACGTCCTGCCGTTCCTGCTGGTCGGCCTGGGCCTGGGCAGCTCGCTCATGGGGCTGGGGTACGCCGGGCAGGCGCTGCGCACCGCCGGGGACGCGGCGCTGCGGTTGCACGAGTTGATGCAGACGCCCGAATTGTCTTCCCGCGCACCCGAATCCGGAGCGGAGCCGGGTGCGCCCGGCGCGGTGCGGTTCGACGGTGTCGTCTTCGGATATCGCGCCGATCACGACGTCCTGCGCGGCGTCGATCTGGAACTCGCGCCCGGCACCATCACCGCCCTGGTGGGCCCCAGCGGTTCGGGCAAGTCGACGCTGGCCAAGCTGCTGCCGCGCTTCTACGACGTGACGGCGGGCCGGATCACCATCGGCGGCCGCGACATTCGCGACTTCCCGACCGACGAGCTGTACAAGACCGTCGGCTTCGTCTTCCAGGACGTTCGCCTGATCCGCGGCAGCATCCGCGACAACCTGCTGCTGGGCCGCCCCGACGCCGACGACGCGGCGCTCGAGACGGCCGCCCGTGCCGCGCAGATTCACGAGCGCATCCTGGCCCTGCCGCGCGGCTACGACTCCGAGATCGGTGTCGACGCCACGCTCTCCGGTGGTGAGGCGCAACGGCTTTCGATCGCCCGCACCTTGCTCGCGGACACGCCGATCCTGGTGCTGGACGAGGCCACCGCCTTCGCGGATCCCGAATCGGAGGCCGCGGTGCAGGACGCGCTGGCCGCGCTGGTCGCCGGGCGCACCGTGCTGGTGATCGCGCACCGCCTGCACACCATCACCGGCGTGGATCGAATTCTGGTGCTGGACAACGGAGTACTGGCCGAACAGGGCGATCACGAATCGCTGCTGGCGGCCGGCGGGCTGTATCGCTCGCTGTGGGATCTCAACGAGGAGGCGCTGAACGTGGTGCTGGAGGGAAGCCGATGATTCGCAAGGTGTTCGCGCTGGTGCCAACGGAATTCGCGCCGCTGATCCCGCGCCTGTTGATCGCCGTCGTGGCACAGGCGCTGTGCCAGGCCGCCGCCTACGTGCTGCTGGTGCCGGTGCTGCAAGCGCTCTTCGACGGCGATACCGGCCGCGCCTGGCGGTGGGCGGCCGGGCTCGCGGTCGCGGTGGCCGGGGTGATCGGATTCGGCTACGCGCAGGCAGTTTTCGGGCTGCGGATCGGCGTCGGCATGCAGCGGGGTTTGCAGACCCGCCTGGGCGATCATCTCAACGCGCTGCCGCTGGGCTGGTTCGAGACCCGCAATGCCGGGGAGCTGGCCCGCCTGACCGTCGACGATGTGCGCGAGGTGCAGCGGCTGATCGCCTACCTGCTGGGCCCCCTCCTGTCCGGTGTGATCGTGCCGCTGGGCGTCGCGGTCGGCATGCTGGTGGTGGACTGGCGGATCTCCCTGGCCATGCTGGTGGCCGCGCCGGTGCTGTACCTGGTGAACCTGTGGGCCAACCGCTCCTACGCCGCGGCCGACGAGCGGATGCACGAGGCGTCGGCCGAGGCCAATGCCCGGGTGCTGGAGTTCTCGCAGGCGCAGCCGGTGCTGCGGTCCTTCGGCGCGGTGGGCGCGGGCAACAAGGCCCTGGACGCGGCGCTGGTGCGGCAGCGAAAGGCGGTGTCGGGCCTGCTGTTCGCGAGCGTGCCCGGCCTGATCGTGTTCTCGCTGTGCGTGCAGGCGATCTTCCTGGTGCTGGTCTATCTGGTGGTGGGCCGGGTGACCGGCGGCGCGATCTCGGCGGCCGCGGCCATCGCGCTGATCGCGGTGTCGGCGCGTTTCATCGAGCCGCTGACGCAGGCCGCCTCCCTGGGCGGTGCCCTGCGCATAGCGACCTCGGCGGCCGAGCGGATTTCGGCGCTGCTCGCGGAACCCGCACTGCCGCAGCCGGATTCGGACGTGACACCGGGCGCCCCGACCGTGGTCTTCGACCAGGTGAGCTTCGGCTACCGCACCGGCGAGCAGGTGCTGTCGGACCTGTCGTTCACGGTCCCGGCGGGCACCACGACCGCGATCGTCGGCCCCAGCGGCGCCGGCAAGTCGACGGTGCTGCGCCTGGCCGCCCGCTTCCACGACGTCGACTCCGGCCGGGTCCTGGTGAGCGGCAACGACGTTCGCGACCAGCCGTCGCACACCCTGCTGGATCAGGTGTCGCTGGTCTTCCAGCACGTCTACCTGTTCAACCGTTCGGTGCTGGAGAACATTCGCGCCGGCCGCCCCGGCGCGTCCGACGAGCAGGTGCGCCGCGCCGCCGCCGCGGCCCGCGTCGACGAGATCGTCGAGCGGCTCCCGGAAGGCTGGGACACTCCCGTGGGCGAGGGTGGCGCGGCGCTGTCCGGTGGTGAGCGCCAACGGGTCTCGATCGCGCGCGCCCTGCTCAAGGATGCCCCCGTGGTGCTGCTCGACGAGGCCACCAGCGCCCTCGACCCGCAGAACGAGGCGGTGGTGGTGCGCGGCATCCACGAACTCACCCGCGATCGCACGGTGATCGTGGTGGCGCATCGCCTGGCCACCATCGCCCACGCCGATCAGATCCTGTTCCTGGAGTCCGGCCGCATCGCCGAACGCGGCACCCACGACGAACTGCTCGCCCTCGACGGTCGCTACGCCGCCTTCTGGCACGAGCGCACCCGCGCCGCGGGCTGGCGTCTGGAGTCCGCGTCCGCCTGAGCCGCAGACGCCAGTGGCCCCGGAGCAGCAGCTCCGGGGCCGTTGTCCCGCTGTGCTTTACGCGATCAGAGGTTGCAGCCGAGTCCGGCGTAGTAAGCGACGCTGCACTCGCTGTCGCGGGTCAGCTTCCAGCTGCCGTCGATCTCGCGCCAGGTGAGTTCGATATTCGGGAAGGTGCCGTACCCGTCGACGGTGACCTGCAGGTTGGCGGTCGTGGTGTCGCCGTTGACGTTCACCGGTCCGGCCAGCACCCAGCGCAGGCTGGGCACGGTGTTGATGACGCTGCCGATCTGGTCCATCAGCGGCAGTCCGGCCTCGCCCGCCTCGAGTTCCGCGGCGCGAGCCGAGCGCGAGGCGCCGGTGTCGAGGACCAGCCGCAGCTTGGACTGCAGATCGCCGAGGCCGGGCTGCTGGGTGCGGACCGGCGCGGTGATCGGGGCGGCCTGGGCGGGCGCGACGATCACGGCCTGGAATCCGCCCAGGGTCGCGGCGGCGATAACCGCTGCTCCCAGCATGTTTCGAGTGGTGCTGCGCATGTGTTCATCCCATCGTTTTCTGCGGTGCGCCGGCGAGCGACGCTCTGGCAACACCATGCAATATAAGGTAAGCCTATGCAAACATGGGAGGCGATCCCGCGGCATGTGACGCGATCGCCGAGCGGTTGCGAGAGAGTGAGTGTGAACCGGTGAGAACACTTCTGGTCGTCGGCGCGGGGCCCAAAGCCCTTGCGGTGGCCGCGAAAGCGCACGTCCTGCGGGAACTGGGACTGCCCGCGCCCCGTGTCGTGGTGGTCGAACCACATGCGGTGGGCGGCAATTGGCTGCCCAGCGGCGGCTGGACCGACGGCCGCCACCGGCTGGGGACCAGCCCGGAGAAAGACGTCGGCTTCCCCTACCGCTCGACCTTCGCACGCGGCCGCAACCGTGAAATCGACGCGGCCATGCAGGCTTTCAGCTGGACGTCGTTCCTGGTCGACCAGGGCGGCTACGCCGAATGGATCGACCGCGGCCGGCCCAGCCCGCAGCATCACGTCTGGGCGAAATACCTGCAGTGGGTGGGGCATCGCATTGGGCTGGATCCGGTGGCGGGCCGGGTGACCTCGATCTCCCCGGCCGCCGCCGGCTGGCAGGTGTCGGTGACCGGCGCGGCCGGCGCGATGACCCGCATCGACGCCGACGAACTCATGATCACCGGCCCCGGCCGCAGCAATCGCGCCCTGGCGCGGCATCCGAAAGTACTGAGCATCCAGGATTTCTGGGAGCTGGCGGGCCGCCGGGAGCTGCCGGTGTCCTCGCGGGTCGCGGTGATCGGCGGCGGTGAGACCGCGGGTTCGGCGCTGGACGAGCTGGTGCGCCACGAGATGCTCACGGTGTCGGTGATCTCGCCGATGGCCACGCTCTACACCCGCGGCGAGAGCTTCTTCGAGAACTCCCTCTACAGCGACCCGGGCAAGTGGTCGGGCCTGAGCGTCGAGCAGCGCCGCGACGTCATCCGCCGCACCGATCGCGGCGTGTTCTCGGTGCGCGTGCAGGAGAGCCTGCTCGGCGACAACCGGGTGCACCATCTGCAGGGCCGGGTGGTGCGGGTGGCCGACGACGGGCCGGGAGTGACGCTGACACTGCGCAATTCGCCGCGACCGGACGAGGTGCACGCCTTCGACCTGGTGGTGGACGCGACGGGTGGCCAGCCGCTGTGGTTTCTCGAGCTGTTCGATTCCGATGCCGCGGATCTGCTGGAACTGGCGGTCGGCGGTCCGCCGACCCAGGCCCGCATCGAGGCCACGATCGGCTACGACCTGGCCGTCTCCGGCCTGGAGTCGAAGCTGTTCCTGCCGAACCTGGCCGCGCTGACGCAGGGTCCGGGTTTCCCGAATCTGAGCTGCCTGGGCGAACTCTCGGATCGAGTGCTGTCCTCGATGCCGGTCGCCGGAAATTCGCCGACTGTGAGCGAGACCGCTCGGTCTGGCGCTGGGGTAGGGGTTTCCTCGCTTCGAAAGTAGGCTAGGCTTGCCTTACTTCGAGGAGATGAGGTTCGGTTCATGCGTATCGTGTCGTTCGGTTTCCAGACCTGGGGGCGGAAAACCCTGCAGGCGCTGATCGATTCGGAACACGAGGTGGTGCTCGCGGTCACGCATCCGGCCAGCGAGTCGTCCTACAAGGCGATCTTCGACGAATCCGTCGAGGAGCTGGCGCGTGCGCACGGCATTCCGGTACACCTCACCGAGCGGGCCGACGCCGAGACCATCGACCTGGTCAAACGCGCGGAACCCGATGTGATCGTGGTGAACAGCTGGTACACGTGGATGCCGCCGGAGCTCTACAAGCTGCCCCCGCACGGCACCCTCAACCTGCACGATTCGCTGCTGCCCAAGTTCACCGGCTTCTCCCCGGTGCTGTGGGCGCTGATCAGCGGCGCCGAGGAGTTCGGGCTCACCGTGCACCGCATGGACGAGCAGCTCGACACCGGCGACATCCTGGTCCAGCACCGCCTGCCCATCCCCGCCGATGCCACCGGCCCAGAATTGGTGCGCGCCGGAATGGAATTGATTCCCGGCGCGGTGCACGAGGCACTGCGCGCGCTGGTCGACGGCACCGCCGAATGGACGCCGCAGAACAAGGCCGAGCGCACCTACTTCCACAAGCGCTCCGAACGCGACAGCCGCATCGATTGGTCGTGGGACGCGGTCGATCTGGAGCGTTTCGTGCGGGCGCTCGCCGCGCCGTACCCGGCGGCGTTCTCCTACTACCGCGGTGAGCGGATCGAGGTGCTGGGCGCGCGGATTTCCGAGGCGCGCTACGGCGGCACCGCCGGCCGGGTGATCGTGCAGGAGGGCGGCGGCACGGTGGTGTGCGGGCCGGATCCGCGACGCGGCCACAATCACGGCCTGGTCCTCACCCGGGTGCGCACCGCCGACGGCGTGGAACACGATGGCGCCGAATTCTTCGCGCGCGGCGGCTATCTCACCGATTCGCCGGAATGAGACCGAGCATGTCCACCGTCGCGGACGACGCGGACACCGACATGCGGTACGCATTGACCTCCGGGCAGCGCCGGGCCTGGTTCCTGCAGACGCGCGCTCCCGGCGACAGCAGCTTGACCATCGCGATCACCTACCGCCTGACCGGTGACCTGGACGCGAGCCTGCTGCGCGCCGCGGTCGCGGATGTCGTCGCGCGCCACGAGATTTTGCGCACCACCTATGGCAGTGCCGCGGACGGCGAGCCCTACCAGGTGATTTCGCCGATCGCCGATCCCGACTGGCACGAGGACGATCTGTCGAGCCTGTCTCCCGTGCGGCGTGCCCGCCGGGCCGAAGTGCTGATCCGCCGTGTCGCGGCCGAGGCTTTCGACCCCGCCGCGCGCCCGCCGATCCGCTTCGCCCTGTTCCGCACGGGCGGTGACGAATACGTCTTCGCCGTGGTCGCCCACGCTCTGTGCTGGGACGACGAATCCTGGGAGATCTTCGCCCGCGACCTCACTACCGCGTACAACGGCAAGCTGCCCGCCGCTCCGGCCCGCCCTTACCTGACCTGCGTCCGCGCCCCCGAGCACATGGCGGCGGTCGAGACATCATGCGTGGCAGGGGAACTGGCTGACGCGAATTCTGAGCGGCGATCCGAATCGGTCGCTTCGCCGGCCGTCTCGCCCCGCGCGCAAGTCAGCAGCGAAGCCGCGCTCGAGTTTTGGCGGCGCGAGTTGTTGCCGATCCCGGAGCCGCTGGAGCTGCCCGGTACCGCCGTCTCCGCCGACGCGGGGGCCGCTCGGTCGCGGCGGTCGGTGCGGGAGCTGCCACGCGAATTGGCCGTGCGGGTCGACGAATTCGCCGACGCCCGGGGCATCAGCGCGTTCTCGGTGCTGCTGGCCGCCTTCGACGTGCTGGCCTACCGCTACACCGGCGCCGTGGATTTCCTGGTGGCGGTGCCCGTCACGACGCGTGACGAGCGTTCGGCCCCGGCCGACCCGGGCGCTCCGATCGGATACTTCGGCAATACCGTCGTGCTGCGCGCGGCTGTCGAGGCGGCCCTGTCGTTCGCCTATTTCGCTGCGGCGGTAGACAATTCGTGGACCAGGGCGTACGAGTACCGGCAGGTCGGCATCGACCGGGTGGTGCACGCGATCAATCCCGACCGCAGCGTGGACCGTGACGGCCTCGCCCACCTGGTCCGCTTGGGCTTCGGCGTCCGGCACGCGCCGGCCGGCCTCGACCTGGAGGGCGTGGTCGCCGCCCGCCTCGAGCTGGAGAGCCCCGCGCCGCGGGTGCCTTTGCGGCTCACCGTGATCCGCGACGGTGAGGGCGCGTACCTGGAGGCCGAGTACGCGGCCGGGCGCTTCACCCCGGAGTTAATGGACGCGCTGCTCGTGCACTACGTGCGGCTGTTGAGCGAGGGTGTGGCGCGTCCGGAGCGGCCGGTGGGCGCGCTCGATCTGCTCGATGCGGCCGAGCGCGCCGACGTGCTGGCTCGCTCCCGTGGCGAACGTGTCCCGGTCCTGCCGACGAC
Source organism: Nocardia yunnanensis (assembly GCF_003626895.1). Lineage (GTDB taxonomy): Bacteria > Actinomycetota > Actinomycetes > Mycobacteriales > Mycobacteriaceae > Nocardia > Nocardia yunnanensis. The sequence continues at coordinate 6,092,113 of NZ_CP032568.1, forward strand.
TCTGGTCGCTCTGTTCGAACAACGCGCCCGCCTGTCCGCCGATACGACAGCGCTGATCGCACCGGGCGCTTCGGCGGTGACTTTGACGCGCACACCGGCCGCCACCGGGCGGAGGGGTGGTGACGGCACCGCCGACGGGGACGACCTGCGACTGACTTACGACGACCTGAATCGCCGCGCGAATCGGCTGGCGCACTGGCTGATCAGCCAGGGTGTGGGCACCGAGGACGTGGTGGCGCTGCGGCTGTCGAATTCGGTGGAATTCGTGGTCGCCGTGCTCGCGGTGCTCAAATCCGGCGCCGCCTACCTCCCGATCGATCCGTCCTACCCGGACGAGCGCATCGACTTCCTCATCGCCGACGCCCGGCCCCGCCTGGTGCTGGGCCGGGTGGAGTTGGATGCCGCCGAGGAGCAGGCGGCCGATCTGCCGCCGCACGACCCGAACGACGCGGATCGCCTGCGCCCCTTGCGCCCCGGCAATCTGGCCTACGTCATCTACACCTCCGGTTCCACCGGCCGCCCCAAGGGTGTTCCGGTGTCGCATGCCGCGATCGCCGATCATCTGGTCGGTTTCACCGCCCAGTGGGGCATGACCGCCGAGGACCGCCTGTTGCAGGCGGCATCGGTCAGCTTCGACGCCTCGCTGCTGGACGTCTTCGTCACCCTGACTCTCGGTGCGCGCCTGATCGTTCCGCGACCGGGCGGATTCTCCGACCTGGCCTACATCGCCGAGCTGATCACCCGCTACGGCGTCACGGTCCTGCACATGGTGCCCTCCCTGCTGCGCACCTTCCTGTCGCTGCCGCAGGTAAAAGATTGGCGCACACTGCGTTTGGTGCCCGTCGGCGGGGAGCCGTTGCCCGGCGACATCGCCGATCGTTTCGCGGGCGTGCTGGATGCGGAGTTGCGCAATCACTACGGCCCGACCGAGGCCGTGGTCAGCGTCACCCATCAGCGGGTCGGGGGGCCGCAGGGCAGCCGGATCGTGCCCATCGGCGGGCCGAACCGCAATGTGGACCTGTATCTGCTCGACGCCCGCATGCGCCTGGTCCCGCCAGGCGTGACCGGTGAGATCTATTTGGGTGGGCCACAATTGGCACGCGGCTACGCCGGGCGTGCCGCGGCGACGGCCGAGCGTTTCGTCGCCGATCCGTTCACCCCGGGCGCCCGCCTGTACCGCACCGGCGATCTGGCGCGGCGTGATTCGGCGGGTGCGCTGGAGTTCGTGGGCCGCGCCGACGATCAGGTGAAGGTGCGCGGTCACCGCATCGAGCTCGGCGAGGTGCAGGCCGCGCTGACCACGCACCCGCACGTGCGCGACTGCGTGGTCGCCCTGGTCGGCGATGCGGCCCTGGGGCCCGTGCTGGCCGCCTATCTGGTCGCCGATCCCGAAGTCGTGGAGCTGGATTCGGTGCGCGCGCACGCGGCCGCCTCCCTGCCGGAGTACATGGTGCCCACCACGTTCGCGGTCATCGAGGCGATTCCGCTGACCGAGCACGGCAAACTGGACCGCCGCGCCCTGCCCGAGCCGATCCGGCTGGCGGCGCGACCGTACCGGGAACCGGCCACCGCCACCGAGATTCGGCTGGCTGCTCTCTACGGGCAACTGCTGGGCCGCGACGCCGTCGGCGCGGACGACTCGTTCTTCGCACTCGGCGGCCATTCGCTGCTGGCCAATCAGCTGGTGGCGCGCATTCACGCCGAGTTCGGTTTCGAGCTGGACGTGCGCGCGGTGTTCGACACCCCCGCGGTGTGCGGGCTGGCCGCGGTGCTCGAGGCCTCGGCGGTGGCGGCCCGCGTGCCGGTGAACGAGCCGCCGCGGCAACGGAATACAGCAGTCCCGGGGACGCCGTCCCCGGCGAGCGGATTCGAGGAGCGAACCGAATGACAACAGGCCGACTACGAGCACGCGTGCGCCGCGCCGGTTTCGCCGCTCTGGCGGCGGGGCTGGTCTGCGCGGCCACCGCGTGCGGTTCCGGCAACGACGACACCGGCGCCGGCTCGACGACCGTCACCCACGTCATGGGGGAGACCCGCATCGACGGCGTCCCCAAGCGGGTGGTGACCTTGGGCCCGCAGTGGCTGGACGCGGCGCTCGCGCTGGGCGTGACCCCGGTCGGCTACGTGGTGCCCGGGATGACGGCCGCATCGTCGGTGCCGTGGGAGCCCAAGCTGCCCGATTCCGCCAAGCAGCTCACCATGACCGGCGACTACACCGAGCAGATCGCCGCGCTGGAACCGGATCTCATCCTGGGCCCGTCGTTCATGCTCGACAAGAACACCTACGAGAAGTTCTCCAAGCTCGCCCCCACCATCGATTCGCTGTCGAACGCGCAGATCGACCCGTGGCAGGACCAGGTGACGACGCTGGGCAAGGTGCTGCACAAGCAGGACGAGGCCGCCAAGGTCGTCGCCGACGTCAACGGCGAGATCGACGCCGTCGCCGCGAAACACCCTGGGCTGCACGGCAAGACGTTCCTGACCTGCATGCTCACCGGGCCCGCGCAGCTCATGGTGCTGGCCGATCCCAAAGACGGTTCGGCCGCCCTGTTCGAGCGCCTGGGCCTGACCATGCCGGACAAGATCGTGGCCGAGGCCCCCGCGGGCGGCCGCCTGGCGCTGTCGCCGGAGCGCTCGAGCGACCTCACCGCCGACCTGCTGGTGTGCGGCGCGATGCCCGCCCTGGAAGCCAAGTTCAAGGAACTGCCCGGCTACGGCGAGCTGCCGTCGGTGCGCCACAACGGGATCGCGTTCGTCGACGTGGTCGCCATCAATGCCATCAATCAGCCCACGGCGCTGTCGGTGCCGTACGTGCTGGAAAAGCTGGAACCGACGTTCGCGAACGTCGCCGGCAGCTAGTCGCCGGTAGCCAGGAAGGACTTCCCGACATGACGCTCGACACCCACGCCGTACCCGTCGCCCCCGCGCGGCCCGCCGACCGCGGCGCCCCGCTGTCCCCGGCCCAGCAGGCCGCCCTGCTGCCCGAACGACTGGCGGGCGTCGCGGCCGCCAATGTCTTTGCAGCCCTTGAGTTTCCGGCGTCACTTGTGCGCGACGTGGCCGAGTGCGCCGCAGCACTGTGCGCCGCCCACGAAATCCTGCGCACCGTCTACCCCGACGATCGGCGGGTGCCGTATCAGCGGGTCCTCGACACCGCACCGGTGGTGGAGACGGTGGAACTCGCGGCGGCGGCGCTGCCCGGTGCGCTCATGTCGGATGCCGGTCACCGATTCGACCTGACCACGCAGCCGCCCCTGCGAATCCGCCTCTACCGCCTGCCGGATCGGGCGGTCGTCTCGATCGCGGCGCATCCGGTCGCCGCCGACGACCACACCCTCGACCTGATCGCCGCGCGGGTGTTCGAGGCGGTATCGGCTGAGGAGAGCGAGAATGCCCCGCAGTACCGGGATTTCGCCCCTGGGCAGGTGAAACAACTGGCCGCCGAGGACGCTTCGCTGGCCTTCTGGAAGCAGCGGCTGGCAGGGCTGCCCGAACAGCTGCTGCCACTGCGGGAGCGACCGAGCACCCCGCGCAGCGCCCGCGCCGTCGTCCGGGTCCCGGCCGCACCGCTCGCCGAGCTCGCCGCGGGCGAGTCGGCGGCGACCGCCACCCTGGCCGCGCTGGTGGCCGACACCCTGCGCGGGCTGGGCGCACCTGCGGACGTACCGCTCGGTGTCGGCGTCCCCGGCCGCTTCGACGGGTCGGCCGACATACTGGGCAACTTCGCCAATTACCTGGTGCTGCGCGAGGATTCGCCGCGTGGCGGGACACCGCGCCAGCTGATCGGCGCGGCCGAGAAACTCCTGGCGGAGGCGCACGCGCACGCGGGCACCCGCATCGAGCGGCTGACCCAGCAACTGCGCGGTCCGGGCGGCGCCGCCAAGGGCGGCCTCTTCCAGGTGCTGCTCCGGGTCCGCCCGAGCGTGCTCGAATTCGCGGTCGCGGGCGGCATCGCCCGCGAGATCGCGAGCGCCGCGGCCCGCCCGCACGGTGTGGACCTGATCGTGGACTCGGTCACCACAGCCGACGGCTGGACCGTCACCGTCGAGGTGACCGAGGACCTGTCGCGCCGCTATTCGGCCGGACAGTTCGCCGCCCGCCTCCAGCGGACCGCTGAATCCTGGACGGCCGCACTCGATACCGCCACCGACGCCAGCGCGGTGTCACCATGCGAATGGTTCACCCCGGACGACGATCTGGCGCTCGACCCGCTGGCCATCTCCGGCCTCGGCGGCGCACCGCAGACCCCAGCCGAGCAAGTCGTCGCCGAAGTGCTGCGCGAGATCCTCGAACTCGACGCGGACGACGAGATCGGCCGCGAAGACAACTTCTTCGCCCTCGGCGGCGACAGCGTAGCCGCCCTCCGCTTCGTGACCCTGCTGGCCGAACGCGGCCACCACCTCGACGTGCAGCAGATCTTCGAATCCCCGACCGTCCGCGAGATGGCCGCCACCCTGACCACCGCCGACACCGCCGCCCCGCCCGCCCCGGCCCCCGAGGTCGCGCCGTTGGCCGCCTCCGGACTCGACGCGGACGCCCTGCGCGCCTTGGCCGGAAAGCTCGCCGCCCGGTGAGCGCCGAGATCCTGGACGTGGTCGCGCTGTCTCCGTTGCAGCGCGGCTTGTACTCGGTCAGCCTCACCTCCGGTGCGGTGGACCCGTACCTGGTGACCTTCTCGGTACGGGTGGAGGGTCTGACGGGCCTGACTCGGCTGCGTGCCGCGTTCGATGCGGTGCTCGATCGCTACCCGCATCTGGGCGGTTCCGTGCTGGCCGACGGTTTGCCGCACCCGGTGCTGGTGATCACGTCCGACGTCCGAATCGGCTGGCGTGAGATCGATTTTCGGGCCGCCCCCGACCCGGACGCCGCCGCTCGCCAGCTGTACTGGGACGAAGGCCGCCGCCGCATCGACCTGGATCGGGGACCCCTGTTCCGGGTGGTCGCGGCCCGCGTGGCCGAGGATGCCTACGAGCTGGTGTGCACCGCCCACCACATCGTCATCGACGGCTGGTCGATCCCGCTGTTGTTCGCGGATCTCATTGCCCTGCACACGAACCCGGCCGCCGCGCTGCCGCCCGCGCCGCCGCTGCGCGCGCACGCCGCCTGGCTGGCGGCCCGCGACACCGAGGCGTCCGCGCGCGCCTGGCAGGCCGCCCTCGACGGTCTGGCGCCGATGTCGATGCTCGCGGCGCCCGCGCCCGCCGACATTCCCGTGCTGGGCGAGGCCCGCTTCGACCGCGCCGAGACCGAACGGGTGACCGCCTGGGCGCGCGGCCACGGCCTGACCCTCAATACGCTGCTTCAAATGGCCTGGGCGCGTGTGCTTTCCGGGCTCACCGGTCGCGACGACGTGGTGTTCGGTCAAACCACCTCCGGTCGTGACGCTTCGCTGCCGGACGCCGATCGGCTGGTCGGCGCGCTGGTCACCACCATCCCGGTGCGGGTCCGCCTCGACGAGCGCGCCCCCGCCGAACTGGGCGTGGCCCTGCAACGCGAGGTCGCCCAGCTGCGCTCCCACGAATACCTGGGCATCGCCGAGATCACCCGCCGCACCGGCGGCAGCCAATTGTTCGACACCCTGCTGGTTTTCGAGAACACCCCGCTCGGCGGCGTCACCTCCGATATGCCGCTCGGCCACGGCGCACGCCTGCTCCCACGCCGTGTCGACTCTCCGAGTCACTATCCGATCGCGGTGGTCCCGGTCGTCGAGCACGGCGAACTGATCACCCGCGTGGAAATCCGCCCCGACCTGGTGGCCCGCTTCGACCCGGACCGCCTGGCCCGGCGCATGCTCGCCGTCGTCAGCCGGCTGACCCACTCCACCCACGCGGCGGAGGTCAGCGTCCTGCTCGACGACGAACCTGCCGGCCTGACCGCCGCCACCGACCAACCCGGCGTGTTGCAACTGGATCCCGGCGCGGGTACCGCGTGTGGCGGCGAGATGGCGACCGGGCTTGTCTCGGATGTGCTGCTGGCCGCTGCCGCACGTGCGGGCGAAGCGGTGGCCGTCGTGGATGGGGCGGGGGAGCAGACGTTCGCCGAATTCGGTTCCGCTGTAGAGCGTTTGGCGGCGAACCTTCGGGCGGCCGGAATACGTCCCGGGGAGGCGGTGGCGGTGGCGCTGCCGCGCGATCGGCGAGTGCTGCACGCGCCCTTCGCCGTCGCGCACGCGGGCGGTCTGGTGGTGCACGTCGACCCGGGCACGCCCGCGGATCGGCTGGCATACCTGCTCGAAACCTCGGGCGCGCGATTGGTTCTCGCGGACGAGGCGCTGGTGGACGTCTTGGTTCAGGTGCGCGCGCAGGGGCAGGACTGCGTGCACGGTGTGACCGGGGGAGACGGCGGACTGCGGCTACTCGGCGCTCTCGGTGGCTTCACCGGTGCTCTTGGCGGGCCGCGACCAGTCCCCGATATCCCGGTGTCGCAACTCGATTCGGCTGCCTCCGAGACGCCTTTCTACGTCATTTTCACCTCCGGCACCACCGGCCGCCCCAAGGGTGTCGTGGTGCCGCATCGGGCGTTGCTCAACCACTGGGCCAATCACGAGCGCCGCATCTTCGCCCCGACCGCCGCCCGACTGGGCCGGCGGTTGCGTATCGGCCACGGCTGGTCCACCGGTTTCGACGCCGCCTGGCAGCCGACCGTGGCCCTGTTGAGCGGCCACACCGTGGTCATGCTCGGCGAGCAGGCGCGCACCGACGCCGAGCAGATCACGGCCGCGATCCTCGGCCAGGGCATCGACATCTTCGACACCTCGCCGTCGATGCTGCCGCGCCTCATCGCCTTCGGGCTGTTCGCCGCGCGCGACGGCGTGGAGCACTGCCCGCTGGCGGTGCTAGCCCTCGGCGGCGAGGCCATCGATCCGGATACCTGGAATCGGTTGCGGGCCTTGCCCGACACCCGTGTCATCAACTTCTACGGCCCCACCGAAGCGACCGTCGAGGCGCTCATGGCCGACGTGCACGACCATGCCGCGCCCACCATCGGCCGCACCTTCGACGGCATGACCGCCGAGGTCCTCGACCACCGGCTGCGGCCGGTACCGCCCGGCGGTCAGGGCGAGCTGTACCTGTCGGGTCCGCAACTGGCACACGGCTATCTGGGCCGCCCGGCCACCACGGCCGCCGCCTTCGTCGCCGGTCCGGCCGGAAGGCGTTACCGCACCGGCGATCTGGTGCGCCGGGCCACCGACGGCACCCTCGTCTACGAGGGCCGCGCCGACAGCCAGGTGAAGATCAACGGCTATCGCGTCGAACCCGACGAGGCTGCCGTGGTGCTGCGCGAACTCGAGGGCGTCGAGCACGCCGCGGTGCTGGCCTACACCGACAACGGCCGCACCCGGCTGGGCGCGCTGGTTGTCGGCGACGTCCCGGTTCCGCGCCTGCGGGCGAATCTGGCGCGCCGGTTGCCGCGGTTCCTGGTGCCGACCCGCATCGTTCAGGTCGCGGAAATCCCGTTGAACCGCAACGACAAATTGGATGTGCACGCCGCCACCGCCCTGCTCACCGCCCCCGTGGCCGATGCCGCCGGCGCCGAACCGGCGACCGCCACCGAGCGCACGGTGCTCGAGGTGATCTCGGCGCTGCGCACCGGCGAGGGCCCCGGCCTCACCGACAGTCTGGTCGATCTGGGCATCGACAGCATCGGCGTCATCGACCTGGTGTCGCGGCTGCGCGGCGCGGGCTTCCGGATCGCGGCCGCGGACGTATTGGCCGCCGGCGACCTGCGCGAATTGGCCGCCCGCCTGGACGAAGCCGCCACCGAATCACCCGCGGCCCTCGCTCCGGTCACCCCGGCCGGGACGGTGCTGCCGCTCACCGCGCTGGCCCACGAGATCCTCGCCAATGGCGACTACCGCTATCTGGCGCAATCCCAGGTCATCTCGCTGCCCGCCGATGTCACGCCCGACCAGGTGACCCGGCGGCTGGCCGCGCTCGCCACCGCGCACCCCACCCTGCGTTCGCGCCTCAGCACCGACTCCGCCGGAGTGCCGGTGCTGGTGGCGGAGGATGTCACCGACCCGGCCGCCTGGCTGGCCGTCTCGGACGGAACCGACTCCGCCACAGCGGAACTCGCGTCCACCGTCGCCCGCCTGGATCCGGACAATGGCCGTATGGTGGCAGCCACCCTGCTGCCCGGCCCCCAGCCGCGCCTGCTGCTGACCATCCACCATCTGGCCGTGGACGTGGTGTCCTGGCTGATCCTGATCGATGACCTGCGGCACCTGGCGCAGGACGACGCACCGCCGCTCAACGAGACCCCGTACGCGGAATCCGGGCCTGCCGCCGGCACTTCCGGTACGGAAATCCTCGGCTCGCCGCTGGCCGGACGGTTCACCGACCCGCGTACCGATCGGGCCGCGCACGTGATGCAGCGCATCGCCGAACTCGGGCCGGAGCGCACCGAGGCCCTGCTGTCGCGAGCGTCGGAGGCCGGGGTGGCACTCGAGGACGTCCTGATCCTGGCCTGCGCCAGGGTCTTCCCCGAACTCGCCGACGCGACCGACCGGATCGCGATCACCAGGGAATCCCACGGCCGACCCGCCGACGACGACACCCGCCGAGTCGGCTGGTTCACCGTCGAGGAGACGGTGCTGATCGCACGCTCCGGAGCCGAAACCTGGTATCCCGGTGCGCCCCGGCCGGACCTGTCGAACCGCACCCTCGCCGCGCGCGGCCAGCTCCGCCTCAACCACCTGGGCCGCTTCGACGTCCTCCAATTCGGTGCCGGTCCCTGGTCGCCCACCCCGCTCGCGGATTTCACCGGCGAGTTCGGTGTGGCCGCCCACCCGTCGCTGCCGCTGCGCTTCACGGTCGACGTCACCACCGCGGTCGTCCCCCGCGACGGCAGGCCGTCCCTGGTGGCCCAGTTCGATCTGAATGCCGCGGTTCTCGACGAGCCGTCCGCAGCCCTCCGCACCGAACGCTGGACGGCCGAGCTGAGCGCGCTCGCCGATGTACTGGCTTGTCAGAGCGCTGAACTGGTCGATTAGGTTAGCCAAACCACACCGCTGTACTAGGCGGGTGCGCATGGGCTAGTCTCCTTGAAGTTAGGCAAGCCTTGCCTATGAATGGGCCGATGGCTGACTGTTCGCTGATGAGGGAGTTCGATGCTCGACATTGCTGAGGTTCGCGACATGGTGGCGGCGGCGCTGGGCGTGGCCCCCGAATCGATCGGCGACACCGACGATCTCGTGAGCCTCGGCATGCACTCGATGATGCTCATGCAGCTGTCGGCCCAGTGGCGCAAGCGCGGCTGCGAGATCCGCAGTTCGGCGCTCGCGCTCGAACCCACCCTCGCGGCCTGGACCGCGCTGCTCACCGCGGGCGCCACCGAGAACGCCACGGCCGGAACCGAGTCCGCGCAGGGCGCCGCGCCGGACGCGGCGAGCGAATTCGGCCTCGCCACCATGCAGCACGCCTACTGGATGGGGCGCCGCCAGGATCAGGCCCTCGGCGGTGTCGCGGCCCACCTCTACGTCGAATTCGACGGCAGCGGATTGGATTCCGAGCGGCTGCGCCGTGCGGTGACGCGCCTGGTGCGCCGTCACGAACAGCTGCGCGCGAGCTTCACCGACAACGGCACCCAGCGCACCCTGCCCGAACCGCAGCGCCCGGTCTTCGAATCCCGCACGCTCACGGCCGATTCCGAGACCGCCGAGCTGGAACGCATCCGCCAGGCCAAGAGCCATCAGCGCATGGACGTGGCCGCGGGGCAGGTCATCGACATCACGCTGTCGGAATTGCCGGGCGGCCGCCACCGCCTGCATGTGGACGTCGACATGCTGGCCGCCGACGCGCAGAGCTACCGGCGCATCCTCGAGGATCTGGCCACCCTCTACGAGGCCGACGCCGACACCCTGCCCCCGCCGGCATACACCTTCCGCGAGTACCTGGCCGCGAAAGAGCGCACCGCGCCCGACAATTCGGCCGATCGGCACTGGTGGGGCGAGCGGCTGAACGTCCTGCCCGACATTCCGGCGCTGCCGGTGCTGCCCGAGGCCGAACGCCGCGACCCAGCAGCCAGCGTGCGACTGCACCACTGGTTCGACGCCGACGCCAAGGCCCGCCTGCATCGCGCCGCGCACGGCCACGGCGTGACCCCGGCGGTGGCGCTGGCCACGGTCTTCTCCGAGGCGATCGCCCGCTGGTCGGCGCGGCAGCGCTTCCTGCTGAACGTGCCGCTGTTCAACCGCGAACCGCTGCACGCCGACATCGACGCCGTGGTCGGTGATTTCACCAACTCGGTGCTGGTGGACGTGGACGCGGGCCGCCGCGAATCCATGGTGGCGCGTGCCAAGCGCCTGCAGCGCGAATTGCACACCTGCGCCGCGCATTCCGTCTACGAGGGCCTCGACGTGCTGCGTGATCTGGGCCGCCTGCGCGGCGCGCCGGTCACCCCGTCGGTGGTGTTCACCTCCGGCCTGGATCTGGGCGAGCTGTTCTCCGAGCGCGTACTGCGCACCTTCGGCGACCCGGCCTGGATCATCTCCCAGGGCCCGCAGGTGGACCTGGATGCCCAGGTCGTCGAGCTGAACGGCGGGCTGCTGGTGAACTGGGACATCCGCCGCGACGCGTTGCCCGCGGGCGTAGCCGAGGCCATGTTCACCGAATTCCGCAGGCTGCTGGACACTCTCGTCGAGCCGGGCGCGGATTGGAACGCGGAGCTGGCGATCGCGTTGCCCGCTGAGCAACAGGCCGCGCGCGACCGGGTCAATGCCACCAGTCTGGATCTGGGCGGACCCCGCACCCTGCACGAGGCGTTCTTCACGCTGGCGCAGCTCCACCCCGAGCGGCCCGCCCTGCGCTGGCTCGATCCCGCCGCGGCTCCGAGCTCGCGGAACACGGCTACCGGCGTGCTCGGCTATGGCGAACTCGCGGCGCAGGCGCTCGCGATCGGCCACGCCCTCTCCGAGGCCGGGGTCCGTCCCGGTGACACCGTCGCGGTCATGATCCCCAAGGGCCACAGGCAGATTCCCGCCGTGCTCGGCGTGCTGGCCGCCGGCGCGACCTACCTGCCGATCAGCATCACGCAGCCGCGGGCGCGCCGCGACCGCATCCTGGCGCGCGGCGGGGCGCGGGTGGTCCTGGTCGACGCGCCGGTCGAGCTGCCGGCGTCGGTTACCGCGCTGGCACTGGCCGACGCCGTCGCCGGGCCACGCCTGGACGCTCCGATCGTTGCGCCCGCGGACTCGATCGCCTATGTGCTGTTCACCTCCGGCTCGACCGGTGAGCCCAAGGGCGTGGAGGTCAGCCACCGGGCCGCGGCCAACACCATCGACGCCATCATCACCCACTTCGAGCTGGACGCCGACGATCACACCCTCGGGCTGTCGGCGCTGGAGTTCGACCTGTCGGTGTTCGACATCTTCGCGCCGCTGTCGCTGGGCGGCGCGGTGGTGGCGGTCGAGGCCGGCATCGAACGCGACGCCGTGGCCTGGTCGGCGCTGCTCGCGGAAACCGGTGTGACCGTGGTGAACTGCGCCCCCGGTCTGATCACCATGCTGCTCGACACCGCCGCCCCCGAACAGCTGCGCACCGTGCGCGTGGTGATCACCGGCGGCGACCGGGTGAAGTCCGCGCAGGGCCACCGCTTCCGGCAGGTGGTGCCGGGCGTGCGGTTCGCGGGCCTGGGCGGCACCACCGAGACGGCCATCCACTCCACGATCTGCGAGATCACCGACGCCTACCCGGCCGACCGGGCGAACGTCCCCTATGGCGTCCCGCTGGCGAATGTCCGCTGCCGCGTGGTGAATTCCCGCGGCGAGGACTGCCCGGACTGGGTGCCGGGCGAGCTGTGGATCGGGGGCGTCAGCGTGGCCGACGGCTACCGCGGCGACGCCGAGCGCACCGCCGACCGCTTCGTCACCGTCGCCGGCATCCGCTGGTACCGCACCGGCGACCTGGCCCGCTACCTGCCCGACGGCACCCTCGATTTCCTGGGCCGCGCCGACCATCAGGTCAAGATCCGCGGTTTCCGGGTGGAACTCGGCGAGGTGGAATCCGCGCTCGCCGCACAGCCCGGCATCCGGGAAGCCGTTGCCCTGGTGACCGATTCGGGTCGCCTGGCGGCGGTCGCTGCCGTCGAGGACGCGAGCCAGTCCGGCGGCGTCGCGTCCTCGGCGGAGGTGATCCTCGCCGGCGTGCGGGAGTTGCTGCCCGCGCACATGCTCCCGGAGATCCTGGAGCTGGCCACCGCGATCCCGCTGACCGGCAACGGCAAACTCGACCGCGCCGCCATCCACCGGCTGGTGGCCGCGGGCGACGACGCCGCCCAGGACTCCTACACCGCGCCGGAAACCCCGCTCGAGGCCGCGGTCGAGTACATCGCCGCCCAGGTGCTGGGTATCGAGAAGCTGGGTGTGACAACCGATTTCTTCGCGGCCGGCGGTGATTCCATCCTGGCGACCACGCTGACCGCCAAGCTGCGCGGCTTGCTGGCGGTGCACGGTTTCGGTGTCACCGCGGTCCTGGAGGGCCGCACCGTGCGCGGCATCACCGCGGTCCTGCTGGCGGGGGAGCCCACCCCCGATCGCCTCGACCAGGTGGCCCGGATCCTTCTCGAACTCGCCGAGGTCGCACTGCCCGAACCGGTCGCCGCCCGCTGACGAGACGGAATCCGCTGCGGTGCAAGGCATTCTCGACAACACAGGATTGGTTCGACTGATATGAAATCGCTGGAAGACCTCCAGGCGGCCATGGCCGCCCGGCTCGTGCGGGAGGGGCTGGCCGCCGCTCCCGCGGTCCCGGTGCGCCGTGATCCCACCCGCGCGCCGCTGTCCTTCGGACAGCGCTATGTCTGGGCGCACCAGCAGATTTCGCCCGACAGCGCCGCCTACAATCTGTGCCTGGCGCTCACCTTCGACGGTGACGTGGACGCCGGCGCGCTGCGCCGCGCGTTCCTGGCGCTGGTGCGCCGCCACGAGGTGCTACGCACCACCTACCACAACGACGAGCAGGGCGATCCCTACCAGCTGATACACGACCAGCTGCCACCCCGGTTCACCGAGACCGACCTGAGCGGGCACGCCCCGGCCGAGACCGACCGCCTGCTGGCCGAGCTGGCCCGCGCCGCCGCCCACGAGACCTTCGACCTCTCGGCCGAATCCTCGCTGCGCGTCACCTTCGCCCGCACCCGCCCCGCGCGCCTGGTGGCGGTCGTGACCATCCAGCACATCGCCTGGGACGGCATGACGCTGCCGGCGCTGTCGAAGGATGTGGAGAACTTCTACCGGCAGGCCCGCGCCGGCGAGATCACCGTGGAACCGTTGCGCCGCAATGTCGCCGACTTCGCCGAATGGGAGCAGGACCGCTTCCGCGACGGCGATCACACCGCCGACGCGGCCTTCTGGGAAAGCCAGTTCGACAGCGAGGTTCCCGAACTCCAGCTGCCCTACGACCGCCGCCCGGTCACCGTCAGCGAGCGCGGCGACCGCTTCGACCGGCTGCTCGGCGCGGCCGCCGACGCACGGTTGCGCCGCCTGTCCGCCGACCTGCACGCCACCCCGTTCCAGGTGTTCCTGGCCGCCTACTATCTGGCCCTGCGCACCACCACCGGACAGCGCGACATCGTGGTCGGCACCACGGTCGCCAACCGCGAGGAATCCGGTCAGGAACTGCTGATCGGCAACCTGTCCAACATGATTCCGCTGCGCTTCACCGGCGCGGGTGCGGCGACCTTCGCCGATCTCGTCGCTCAGGTGCGCGCGACCACTACGGAAGCGTTCCGGCACAAGCATTTCCCGCAGGAGGCGATCGTCCGGGCCGCCAACCGCGCCACCGGGCACGTCGGCTCGAAGCTGTTCGACACCATGGTGCTTTTCCTACACCAGCAGATCGAGGGTCCGCGGCTGCCGGGCGCGACCACCAGCTGGGAGCTCATCGACAACGGCGGTGCGCTGCTGCCGCTGGTGGTCGAGACCTTCATGCACGCCGACCGCACCGACGTCCAGATCACCTATCGCACGGACCTTTTCGACGCCGCCACCATCGAGCGGCTGCACGAGTACATCGACCAGGTGCTGGCCGCCGCGACACCCGGTGCGGCCCTGGGCGCGCTCGAGACGCTGTCCGCCGCGGACCGGGCACGTCTGGACGACTGGTCCTTCGGCGACCGCCCCGCCATCATGCCGGAAACCGTGGACGCCATGATCCGCGGTTCCGCGCGCGACCACCCGGAGCGCACGGCCGTCGTGTTCGAGGACATCGAGCTGACCTACGCCGAATTCGATTCCCGCGTCAACGGTCTGACGCGATTGCTGCTGGAACGCGGTGTGCGCAACGGTGATCGAGTCGGCGTATACGCCGAACGCAGCGAATGGCTGCCGGTCGTGTTCGCGGCCGTCGTGCGCACGGGCGCGGTGTACGTGCCCGTCGATCCGAGCTACCCGCTCGACCGGATCGAGTACATGCTCGGCGACGCCGATCCGCGACTGCTGATCACGTCGGTCTCGCCGGAGCGGCGTCTGGCCGCCGACCTCGCGATCCCCGTCCTGGATCTCGCCGCCGATCGGATCCGCGCCGAACTGACCGCCGCCGACCGGAGACCGGTCCGGCCCGGGGAGCTCGGCCGCCCCATCCACCCCCTGGATGCCGCGTACCTGCTGTACACCTCCGGCACCACCGGCCGCCCCAAGGGCGTGGTCGTCCATCATCGTGCTGTCGCCAACCACGTCCAGTGGATGCGCGACTACCTGGGCTTCGGCGCGGAACGCATTCTGCAGAAGGCCCCGATCGGTTTCGACGTCTCGGTGTTCGAGCTCGTCAACGCACTGTGCACCGGCTCGACCACCGTGCTCCCGCACCCGGAATGGTGGCAGGCCGATGTGGAGGCGCTGGCCGGAATCATCGAGCGGCACCAGGTCACTCAGCTGTCGCTGGTACCCAGCGTGACCCGCGCGTTCCTGGATGCCGGGCCGGATCCGGCGCGCTTGCGGTCCATGCGCTACGTCTATCTGGGCGGCGAATCGGTGCCGCCCGCGCTGGTCGAGGAGGCCGGCCGGGTGTTCGGCGGCACCGTGCTGGGCCTGTACGGCCCGACCGAGGCCGCCATGGACCTCACCCACGAGGACTTCGCCGGGACGCAAGGGTCCGACGAGATCCGTTCCGCGCTCATCGGTGTGCCCGAATCGAATTCGTCGGTATTCGTCCTCGACGAGCAGCTGCGGCAGGTGCCGCCCGGCGTCACCGGCGAGCTGTACCTGGGCGGCGTGCAGCTGGCCCAGGGCTACCACCGCCGCGCCGGCCTGAGCGCCGCCACCTTCGTGGCCTGCCCCTTCGCGCCCGAATCGGGGGCGCGCATGTACCGCACCGGCGATATCGTGCGCTGGAATTCGCGTGGCCGCCTGGAATACCTGGGCCGCGTGGACGATCAGGTCAAGATTCGCGGCCACCGCATCGAACTCGGCGAGATCGGCACCACACTGCGCCGCATGCCCGGCATCGGCTCGGCCGCCGCCGTCGCCTTGCCGCGCGACACCGACGCGGTGCTGGTCGCCTACTACGTGGCCGAGCCGAACACAGTATGCGCCACCGACTCCGAGACCGCTGTCGCCGAACGTATTCGCGCCTACCTGGCCGACCGGCTGCCGGACTACATGATTCCGGCCGCGCTGGTGCGCATGGCCGCGCTGCCGTTGACCGCCAACGGCAAGCTCGATCGCCGCGCTCTGCCCGTTCCCGAGCTGGGCGGCAACACCGGTCGAGGCCGCGAATTGCGGGATGGTCCAGAGAGATTGGTCGCCGAGGTGACCCGGCAGGTGCTCGGCCTGGCCGCGGATCTCGAACTCGCCGCGGACGACGACTTCCTGGCGCTGGGCGGCGACTCCATCACCGCCATCCGCATGGCCTCCGCGCTCAAGAAGCGCGGGCTGACCATCACCACCAGCGCGCTGTTCGAGGCCCGCACCATCGCGGCCATCGCCGCCGCCACCGCCGCGGTCCTCGACACCGGCGCGCCCGCGCTCGTCGCCTGCGGCGACACCGGCTGGATCCCGCTCAACCCGATCGCGGCCATGCTGGTCGAAAAGGTCGGCCACTACACCGGATACAGCCAGGCCACCGCCATGGTCACCCCGCCGGACGCTACCTTCGAACGGCTGGCCGCCGCGATCGACGCACTGCTCGACCGTCACCCGCTGCTGCGCGCGCGCCTCGAGCTCGCGGCCCACGGCGATCCCGCGCCCGGCAGTGCCGACGGCGAATCGAAACACGCTGCCGCGTACTACGTTCCGGCGGTCGGCGAGCCACGAGCGGCGGTGGAACTGCTCGAGATCGTGGTCGCCGACGAGGAGTGGGAAGCGGTCACCCCCGACCTGCTGCAACAGCAGTTGCACGCCGCCGGCGCCGGTCTCGATCCCGCCGCGGGCCGCATGGTCGCCGCCGTCTGGGTGCGCACCCCCGACCGCGCGACCGGTCGTCTGCTGCTGGTGGCGCACCACCTGGTGGTGGACGGCGTCTCCTGGCGCATCCTGCACGACGATCTCCGCCAGTGCTGGCGTGACGGCACGCTCGAGGCGGACACCGGCACGTCGGTGAAAGCCTGGAACACCAGCCTGATCCAGGCCGCGCACCGCGCCGAACTGGTCGCGCAGCTGCCGCGCTGGCAGGCCGTCGCCGCGAGCGCGGACCCCGTGCTGGGCAGCCGCGCCTTCGATCCGGCCGTGGACACCGTCGCCACCCTGCACGAGGTCACCGCCGAACTCGACGCCGAGGACACCCGCTTCCTCATGACCACCGGCGCACAGGCGTTCGGCTGCGACTTCCTCGATATCCAGGTCGCCGCGCTGGCCGTCGCCGTGCACCGCTTCCGGCGCGCGCGCGACAACGACGCCGGCACCGTCTCACTCACCATGGAACGCCACGGAAGGGTCGAAACCCTGTTCGTCGGAACCGATCTCGCGAACACCGTGGGCTGGTTCACCTGCGCCTACCCCGTCGCGCTCGACGTCGTGAGGGGCGGCGAGACCGATATGGTGGACGCGGTCAAGGCGGTCAAGGAACAGCTGCTGGCCGTACCGGACTCGGGCATCGGCTGGGGTCTGCTGCGCTGGCTGAACGACGACGGCCGTGCCGCGCTCGCCGACTGTCCCGCGCCGCAGTTGAGCTTCAACTACATGGGCCGCTTCGACGTCGCCGAGGCGGCCGAAACCTGGTCAGCCGCGCCGGAATTCGGTTATCTCGGCGGCCACGCCGACCCGGCCATGCCGGTGGCCGCGGTGCTGGACGTGAACACGGTGACCATCACCGACGGCGGCAGCGCCACCCTGCGCGCCTCCTTCCGCTTCCCGGCGGGCGTGCTCACCGACGCCGAAGTGCACGAACTCGCCGACCTGTGGGCCGGCAGCCTGCGCGACTTCGCGAAGACAGTGCGCGACAATCCGATTCGGCAGCTCACGCCCAGCGACGTGCTGGCTCGCGAGATCACACAGCTGGACCTGGACCGCTGGCTGACCCTCTACGGCGCGTTCGACGACGTGCACCCGCTCGCGCCCATGCAGGCCGGGCTGTACTTCACCGCGCTCGGGTCCGGCGGCAAGGACTTCTACAACGTGCAGACCATGATCGCCGTGCGCGGCGCGCTGGAGCTGCCGCGGCTGAGCGCCGCCCTGGACACGGTGGTCAACCGCTACCCCAACCTGCGCATCCGGATCTCGGTGTCGCATGCGGGGCAGCCGTACGCGATCGTCGCCGATCACGTCGAGGTCGCGGTGCGGGAGGTCGATTTCGCCGATCGCCCCGACGCCGATCAGCGCCTGCGTGAACTGCTGCTGGTCGATCAGGGCGAACAGTTCGACCTGGCTCGCGGCCCGCTCACCCGCGCCACCGTCGTGCATCTGCCCGGCGCGGTGCACATGCTGGTGCTCACCTCGCACCACCTGCTCACCGACGGCTGGTCGGGGCAGCTGCTGCCGCAGGAGATCTTCGCCGCCTACCTGTCCGACGGCACGGCCGCGCCGCTCGGCGATCCCGGCACCTTCGCCGAATTCCTACGCCGCACCCAGGACTGCGAGGCCGACACCGAGGCCGCCTGGTCCGGTTATCTCGACGGCGTGCAGCCCTGCCTGGTCGCCCCCAACCGGGCGCCCGAGGGCGGCGGCGTGCCCACCGGCCGCTCCGCCGCCATCGATCCCGAGGTGGTGGATCGGCTCACCGCGCTTGCCGCCGAACTCGGCACCACCTTCAGCGTGGTCTGCCAGCTGGCCTGGGCCAATGTGCTGCGCTACGTGACCGGGTCGGAGACAGCGGTTTTCGGTGAGGTCGTCTCGGGCCGCCCCGCCGATCTCGACGAGGTCGATCATGCGGTGGGCTGCTTCGCCAACACGATCCCGGTCGCGGTCGGGCTGCGCGACGCGGCCAGCTGGCGCGAACTGCTCGCCGAGATGCAGCGCCGCCGAGTCGAACTCATGGAGTTCCACCAGTACCGGCTCACCTCGGCCATCCGTGCCACCGGGGTGCGCAAGCTGTTCGACTCCATGTTCGTCTTCCAGTCCTACCCGCCCGGCCGCGACGAGCTGAAAACCCTGCTGGCGCAGGCGAACCTGGAACTGGTCACCTTCGAAGGCGGCGGCGCGACCGACAACGCGCTGCTGCTGATGATCTTCCCGGCCAACTCGCTGCTGCCCGCCGACGGCGTGCAGGCGGTGGTCTTCTACGCCGAGGACTCCTTCGACCCCGCCGAGGCCGAGATCGTCGAGGCCGCCTTCCACGACACCCTGCGCGCCATCGCCGCCGACCCCGACCGCCTGCTCGGCGACACCCCGGTGCTCGGCGACGAGGACCACGGCCTGCTGGTCATGCGCCGGATGTGGCAGTGAGAGAACAGGAACGAGAACAATGAGCAACAGCCTCGGATGGATCCGCAAGTTCCATCGACCCCGCACCCCCGGCAGCCCCACGCTGCTGATCTGCCCGCACGCGGGCGGCGGCGCGTCCACCTACCGCCCGTTCTCCAAGGCGCTGTCCGAGCGGTTCGACGTCGCCATCTTCCAGTACCCGGGCCGCCAGGACCGTGCCCGCGAAACCGCGCTGCGCAGCGTCCCCGAGATCGCCGCGGGCGCCTTCGCCGAATTCGAGCGCTCCCCGCAGAACAATAGCGCCCCGATCACCGTGTTCGGGCACAGCATGGGTTCGGTGGTGGCGTTCGAATTCACCAGGCTCGCCGCCGAAGCCGGGATTCCGGTGCGGCTGCTGGCCGTCTCCGGTGCGGTCGCGCCGTGGCGGGTCGCGGACATGCCGCCGCATCCCACCGAGGACGAACAGCTGCTCGATCACGTCGGCGGTTTGCAGGGCACCGGGGCCGATGTGCTGGCCAACCGGGAGCTCATGCGCATGGCGTTGCCCGCCCTCAAGGCCGACTACGCCGCTTTCGACGCCTACACCTGCCCCAGGGAGGCGGTCCTGGACGCGCCCGTGCACGCCCTCGGCGGCGAGGACGACGAGTTCGTCACCATGGGCGATCTCTACGGCTGGCAGCAGCACACCAGCCAGGAACTTCAGGTCACCATGTTCGAGGGCGGGCACTTCTACCTGCACGACCATGTCGCGGCCATCGCGGAAACGCTGGCGGCCGAACCGATCCGGGAACCGGTGGGCCGATGAGTTTCCTGAGTCAACCCCTATGCGGCGATTGGCTGTTTTTCGGGCTCGTGCCGGGTGGGGTTGTAGGCGATTTTGGTGCGCCAGCAGGCCCAGATGATGCGCATCCAGGCGCGGCCGAGGGTGTCAGGTATCAGGTTCTTGTGGTGAGAAACCGTTTACCTGGGACTCCACGCCTGTGTCCGGGCAAGTCCCGAAACTCACGAATGCCCGAATCATTCAGGCACACAACAAACTTGGTGAGATCACCTCACTGCACCAAACCCACATTCGTGCCAGCCGTCGTGGCATCTCGTTCGAATCCCGTCGCTTCGACTTCATTGGCGGTGGCGCGTCTGTCGAGTGGCAACTCGCGAGACCCAAACTGCGCTTCCCGTCGCTGCTCGATTGGGCCGGAGCACGGGCACAGGTGCACGGCATGACCACCAGCCTGTCCACTCCCGGCGCGCACGCAGAACTACTGGCCCGTCTCCTAGGAAACCGTGCCGAGCTCGCCGAGTTGGTCTCTGGTCCGCTGGCTGCGGGGTTGCACTCGTTCGTGGCTGAGCGCACAAAAAAGCCCGAGGGGGCCGGCCTTCCCGAGGAGCACGGCTGCGTGGTTCGCACCGAGACATTCCTTACCTTCCAAGGAATCTGCGAACGATCCGATCAGCAGGTCAGCGTCGACACGCGAGACAAGGTCGATCACCTGACCGACCGCGGGCTCTTCATCCGCGGGCTGGTCCTTGGATGTGCCCACTGCACGCACGTCTCGTTCGTCCCGATCGATAACCTCGGCTCCAAATTCCGGTGTCAGCGGTGCCTGAGCGACAACAACCTCACCCGGGAACGCTGGCACAAGCCCTTCGCCGAACCTCAATGGTTCTACGACCTGCACCCCACGGCGCGAACCCTGCTCAGCGAGAACGGCCATGTGCCACTGTTGCTGTCGCACTACCTGCGGCAACGGAGTCGCCGCTTCGCTGACGCGGCAGAGTTCAACCTGCTCGGAGACGATAACCGTAAGAAGGCCGAGACGGATCTTCTCGCCCTGGCCGATGAGCAGCTCTCAGTGAGGTGATCTCATCAACTTCGGTGTGTGCTTGAGGGATTCGGGCATTCGGGAGTTTCGGGACTTGCCCGGTCATGGGCGTGGAGTCCCAGGTAGACCGGTTTTCTCCCACAGAATTCCGATGCCTGAAGGACTCCACGTGATTGCCTATCGTGCCATGCTCGACGTGTCTCGGGAGCTGGTCTGCCATGTTTCGCGGTTGCTGGCCGCCGAACGACGAGCCCGCGGCACCCGCCGCGGTGCCCGGGCGCTGACACCGTTTCGGCAGGCGATGTTCGTGCTGGCCTGGTTCCGTAAACGCGAGGACATCGCGGTGCTGGGCGCAGGTTTCGGTATCAGCCGCTCGACCGCCTACCGCTATCACGGCGAGGCGATCGACGTGCTCGCCGCCCAAGCCCCCGACCTGCACGAAGTCCTGCACCACGCGCACGAGCAGGGAATGACGCATCTGAACCTGGACGGCAAGCTGTTTCGCTCCGACCGCTGTGGCGAGCAGACCCTCAGCGTGAAAGGCGAATCGATCGACGCCTGGTATTCGGGCAAGGCCCACGCCCCCGGAGCCAACCTGCAAGCACTCACCGCGCCCGACGGATTCCCGCTGTGGATCTCCGACGCCGAACCCGGCTCGACCCACGACATCACCGCCGCCCGCACCCAGGTGCTCGGCGCATTATGTTGGGCCGCGGCACATCTGGATCTGCCGACCCTCGCCGACGCCGGATACGACGGCGCCGGGATCGGGGTGCACACCCCGGTCAGACAGCCCTGCGACGGCCGCGACCTCGATATCGACACCCGCACCCGGAACGCTCTGCTGCGCGGGCTGCGTTGCCTGGCCGAACGCGGTTTCGCCCTGCTCACCGGACGCTGGCGCGCCCTGCACCACTTCACCACCAGCCCCGAACGAATCGGCGACATCGTCAAAGCCGCACTCGTCCTCACCCATTTCGAACACGGCCGACACCAATGAAAGTCGCTGAGATCACCTCAGTGAATCGGGGCTGGACGGCTGCGAAAAAGAGCGCGGACGAGGTCGGCGCGTCAGTGCGCCGCTGCCGATACAGCCCTTGGCTCCGCCCGAGTTCGGCAGGTTCTTGCAGCTCGAGATACTAAAACGGCAGGGCTGGTGACAAGAATCTGACAAAGAATGCCGGGCGAAGGCCAGTTTTGGCCGTGGACGCGAGTGAATGAGATGCCAGCGCTAGCATGGTGTTTGGTGAATTTGCCCAGGTTGTGGTAGTGGGGTGACGGAGAGTTCAAATCCTCCGCCACCGCTCGAAGGCTCCGACCTGAATTTAGGTCGGAGCCTTTTTCATTCGTCCGGCAGGTTCGTCAGCAATCCGACTGAAGCTCACTTGATTTCGTAGTGGAGGACCTTGGTGGGGCGTTCGAGGAGGTAGTCATCGTCTTCGGGGTAGTAGACGGCCTGCTCGATGTCGGTGCCCGCGAAGCCTTCGATGGCGGCGTAGGAGTCCCAGAAGCTCAGGGTGATGATATCGGCTCGGTCGCCTTCGACGCGGGTCAGCATCCACGCCCCTTGGTTTCCGGGGGTCTGCTTGTACTCCTTGATTCCGGTGTCCTGGATGTAGGCGACGTAGGGGGGCCAGGTCGGTCGCGCGGACCACTCCGCGCCAGATGCGAGCGATCATCCCGCGATGGTAGCTCCGAACATCAACGGCCCCATACGGTTCGGCATCGGAGCGAGGGCTTATTCGGATTGCAAGGGATGGTTAAGGCGCGCGGGTCAGGCTTGGTTGTGGCGCAGGTTCGGCCTGTGCGCGAGCAACCGGGAGGGGCCGATGTCGGTCGTCGTGTTGTGGGGGATGGTTGTGCTGCTGCTGGTGGTGATTTGGTGGTACTGGCGGAAGCCGGAGATTACGGGGCGGCGCGGTGGCGGACCTATGCGCTCGCCGCAGTGGGGATCGTCGCTCTCGTGGCGGTTGTCTGGGCGTTTTCGCATCATTCGAGGGTGCCGTCGCCCGGCGACGATCCGGGTGTGCAGCCACCGGTGTTCCAACCTCGGTGAGTGGCGCAACGGTTTCGAGGTGACCACCGTCGAGCAGGTGCGGGCCCGGCGGTCGAATGGGAATTCGATCGATGTGAAGGGACCCGCCGTCGACGTGGTCGAGGCCATCGCTTCCTACGGTGACCGTCGAACGCACTCGGCCCCCCACCCGAAATCGAGTGGGGGGCCGAGGGGTTACGAGCGGATCAGCCGACCGTGATGGGCTGCTTGTCCTCGGTGGGCGCCGAGGCCTCCTTCAACGCGGTGAGCTTGGAGCCTTCCACGTCGATGTCGGGGAGGATGCGGTCGAGCCACTTCGGCATCCACCAGGCCCATTTGCCCAGGAGGGCGAGGAGGGACGGGATGAGGATCATGCGGACGATGAAGGCGTCGAAGAAGACGCCGGCGGCCATGGCGAAGCCCATGGATTTGGCGACCACGTTGTCGTCGAGCATGAAGGCGCTGAACACCGAGATCATGATGATGGCGGCGGAGGTCACGACGCGGGCGCCGTGGTGGTAGCCGCTGATCATGGCGTCCTTGGCGGACTTGCCGTGCACGTATTCCTCACGCATGCGGGTCACCAGGAAGACCTGGTAGTCCATGGCGAGACCGAATACCAAGCCGATCAACATGATCGGCAGGAAGCTGACCAGCGGATGCGGGTCGAACAGGCCGAAGGTGCCCTCCTGGAAGAGCAGGACCGTCGCGCCGAAGGTGGCGGCCATGGACAGCAGGAAGCCCAGGGCGGCGGTCAGCGGCACCAGGATGGAGCGGAAGACCAACAGCAGCAGCAGGAATGCCGCGCCCGCCACGATGGACAGGTACGGAATGATCTTGTGCAGCAACGCCTGTGAGACATCGGTGTAGATGGCGGTGGTGCCGGTGATGCCGTACTCCATGCCGTAGCGGCTGTTGAAGTCCGATTCCGCGTTACGCGCGTGCTCGACGAGGTCCTTGGTCTCCTTGTTGTTCGGCCCGGACTTGGGCACCCCGGTGAAGAGCGCGGCCTCCCCGTCCTGACTGCGCTGCGAAGCGGTCAGATAGTCCATGCCCGGGTAGCTCTTCAGCTTGCCGCGCAACTCCTCGAGCGCCTGATCGCGTTGATCCGCCGGCGTCTTCGAAAGATCCACGGCCACCATGAGAGTGCCGTTGGAGCCCTCGCCGAAGCCCTTGGTCTGCAGGTCGTACGCCTTGTAGAGGGTGGTGTCCTTCGGCATGGAATCGCCGCCGGGCAGACCCAGCTGCAGGTTCACCGCCGGCGCGGCGAGCAGGCCCAGCAGCACCACGGCCGCCGCCAGCGTCAGCGCCGGAGCCTTGCCGATGAAGCGGGCGAAGCGAATACCGTTGGTGACCGAGTGCTCGTCCTCGGGATCGTGCTGGGCGACCAGCGGCAGCTTCGGCTTGAACAGCGTGCCGCCGAACGCGCCGAGCAGCGCCGGCATCAGCGTCACCGCGACCAGTACCGCCATGGTGGCGGTGATCGCGCCGCCGACGCCCATGTAGGTGAGGAAGTTGACGCCCACGAAGCTGAGCCCGGCCAGCGCGATGATGACGGTCAGACCGGCGAAGATGACCGCGGAACCGGCGGTGCCCACCGCGGTGCCCGCCGCCTCTTCCGGCGAATTCGACACGGCCAGTTCGTGTTTGTACCGCGACACGATGAACATGGCGTAGTCGATGGACAGCGCGATGCCGATCATCGACGCCAGCGTCGGGGTGAAGGCGGGCACGGTCAGCCAGTGCGTGCCGAACATGACGATGGCCATGGCCGTGCCGACACCGAAGATCGCGGTGATGATGGGCACGAACGCGGCGACGATGGCGCCGAACGCGATGATCATCACCACCAGCGCCACGCCGACGCCGATCATCTCGGAGGCGCCGCCGGCGGCCTGCTTCTGCTCGATATTGCCGGTGAGCTCCACCTGCAGCCCGGCGTCGCGCGCGCTCTTGCCCACGTCGTAGGCGGCGTCCTGGTCGGCCGGCTTGATGTCGGAGAACTTCGGAATGCTGTAGAGCGCCTTGACGATCGCCACCGAGTCCGGGTTGGTCTTGTTCAGGACGTTCAGCGGCGCGTTGGCGCAGACACCGGCGAAGTTCGGATCGGCGCGATTGCCTTCGAGGCAGTCGATGCCCGCGGGCTTGCCGATCTGCTTGGTGGCCGCGATCGGATCCATCGGCGGCTTGTTCTTGTCGATGATGTCGAGCTTGCCCAGATCCGCGAGGAAGCCTTGCAGCGCCGCCGCGTTCTTGGGGTCGGTCAGCGTCTCACCGTCGGGCGCGGCGATCACGTAGGTGCCGCTGACGGTGTTGGAGTCGAAGTCCTTGGACGCGCCGGGGAAGTGCTTGTCGAGAATCTCGGTGGCCCGCTCGGACGGCAGGCCCGGCATCGAGAACGAGTCTTGGAACGGTTTGGCGAGCGCCGCGCCGGTGCCGCCGATGACGAGCAGCGCGGCGATCCACGCCGTGATGACTATCCATTTCCGGCGGAAGGCGAACTTTCCCCACCGATAGAGGTATACGGACACGAGGGGTTCTCCTGGGCGAATGGGTATACGGGCGAAACAGGGTGCTGTGCGCAAGCGCGTAGACAGTCACTGCCGCCGGGAGCCTCGGCCCCCCGCCTCCACGAAAACTAATCTGCCTACCGTGCGGTAGGTAGACTACCGACCGGATAAGCGGAGGAACAACCTCGACTCTAGGTGGCGTGCGTCGCACACCGAGCCGGGGTGAGAGGATGAGAGCATGGGCGCCCCAGTCGTTTCCGGATCAGTTGCCGCAGGTAGAAGCACCAAAGATGCGATCAGAGAGGCCGCGCTCCAGCTTTTTTCGACCAAGGGCTTCGATCACAGCAGTCTGCGCGAGGTCGCGGATGCGGTGGGAATCACAAAAGCCTCGCTCTACTATCACTACGCCTCGAAGGTCGATCTGCTCATCGCGATCATCGAGCCGATGTTCGACGAGCTCCGCGCTCAGGTCGACGGTCTCGACGAGCTCGAGCACACCCCCGAGAACGTCCGCCGGATGATTCGCGAGCGCCTGCGCTCGACCCTGGCCAACCGGCACGTGGGCGCGCTGTGCATGCGCGACACCGTCGCCATCGTCAATGCCCTGGGCAACCGCTACCCCGACCTCATCGAATTGCATCACCGCACCTGCCGCTGGCTGGCCGGACCCGGTGCCGACGCCGATACGCTGCTGCGCGCGGCCGCCGCCATGCAGGTGCTCAGCACCGCCATGATCTCCCCGGAGATCGTGCCCGGCACCGACACCGCCCAGGTCGAGGAAACCTTGCTCGATGCCGCGCTCGGCGTGCTGTATCCGGCGCGCTAGGGTTTTGCCGCAACCATCGATCTCGATCAGGAGTTCTCCGTGCACATCACCGCGAAGGTCGATTACGCGGTGCGCACGCTCGTGGAAATCGCGAAGGCGCAACCGGATTCGGTGAAGGCCGACGCCATCGTCGCCGCCCAGGACATTCCGCCCAAGGTGCTGGAATCGGTGGTGGCGGATCTGCGCAAGGGCGGCCTGGTGACCAGTCGCCGCGGCCCGGACGGCGGCTACCGGCTGGCCCGCCCGGCCGCGCGGATCAGCGTCGCCGATGTGATTCGCGCCGTGGAGGGTCCGCTGGCCTCGGTGCGCGGGCAGCGACCGGAGGATGTCGGCTATCCGGGCGCGGCCGAACCGCTGCAGCGCGTGTGGATCGGGCTGCGGGTGAACATCCGCTCGGTGCTGGAGCGGGTCACCATCGCGGATATCTCGCACGATCTGCTGCCGTCGTTCCTGGACGAACTGCTGCACGATCCGGATGCCTGGACCCGGCGTCCGCGCCCGGTCGACGAGCCGGTCGCGCCGACCTCGGAGAGCGCAGGCTCGGTCGAGTGGCGCGATGCCGTCGAGTGGCGGGATCTGGACCAGCCCGACGTCTGAAACACGCTCGATTCAGCGAAGGATCCGCGCTGACCGGCGGCGATTGGAGCCGGCGTGCGACAGTGCCGAAAAACGTCGCGGCGGCGCCCCGGTTTCGGCGGTAGCCTGCCACCATCATGTTGATCCGACTTCTCCGCACCTTCCTCTGGCCCTATCGGACACAACTGGCCGGGGTCGTCGTGCTCCAGCTGAT
Source organism: Nocardia yunnanensis (assembly GCF_003626895.1). Lineage (GTDB taxonomy): Bacteria > Actinomycetota > Actinomycetes > Mycobacteriales > Mycobacteriaceae > Nocardia > Nocardia yunnanensis. The sequence goes on from NZ_CP032568.1 coordinate 6,118,890, forward strand.
CTCGGTCATCGCCATGCTGTATCTGCCCACGTTGAACGCCGACATCATCGACAACGGCGTCACCAAGGGCGATATCGGCTACATCTGGTCCACCGGCGGCTGGATGCTGCTGGTCACCGCCATTCAGATCATCGCCCAGGCGATCTCGGTGTACCTGGGCGCGCAGGCCGCCATGGGCGCGGGCCGCGATATGCGCGCCGCGCTGCTGCACCGGGTGGGCACCTTCTCCGCGCGCGAGGTCGGCGTGTTCGGCGCGCCGTCGCTCATCACGCGCAATACCAACGATGTCGGCCAGGTGCAGCTGCTGGTGCTGATGAGCGCCACCATCCTGGTGATGGCTCCGATCATGTGCGTCGGCGGCATCGTCATGGCATTGCGCGAGAGCCTCGGGCTCTCGTGGCTGCTCTTGATCGCGGTGCCCGCGCTGGGGTTGTCGATGGCCTTCATCATCAGCCGCATGGTGCCCGGTTTCCGGCGCATGCAGGAACGCATCGACGCGGTGAACCGCGTACTGCGCGAACAGATCACCGGCATTCGCGTGGTGCGCGCGTTCGTGCGGGAACGGCAGGAGACGGCGCGTTTCGGGGTCGCCAACACCGAGCTGACCGCGCAGTCGCTGTATGTCGGCAAGTACATGGCGCTGATGTTCCCGATGGTCATGCTCATCTCGAACGTCACCACGGTCGGCGTGATCTGGTTCGGCGGGCACTCCATCGACAAGGGCGAGATGCAGATCGGTTCGCTCACCGCGATGCTCGCCTACATCATGCAGATCCTGATGGCCGTCATGATGGCCTCGTTCCTGGCCATGATGGCCCCGCGCGCCGCGGTCTCGGCCGAGCGCATCGGCGGGGTACTCGACACCGAGTCGTCGGTGGCGGAACCGGTTGCGCCGCAACCGTTCCAAGGTGATCCCGGCACGGTCGAGCTGGCGTTCGCGGAGTTCAAGTTCCCGGGCGCGGAGAAGGCGGTGCTGCGGGCCATCCGATTCCAGACCCGGCCCGGCACCACCACGGCCATCGTGGGCGCCACCGGCGCCGGCAAGACCACGCTGATCAACCTGATCCCGCGGCTCATCGACGTCACCGACGGCGCGGTGTACGTGGGCGGCACCGATGTGCGCCACCTCGAATTGGAGGCGCTGCGTTCGGAGATCGGCCTGGTGCCGCAGAAGGCGTACCTGTTCTCCGGGACGGTCGCCTCCAATCTGCGCTACGGCAAGCCGGACGCCACCGACGAGGAGCTGTGGCACGCGCTCGAGATCGCGCAGGCCGCGGATTTCGTGCGCGAGATGCCGCAGGGCCTGGAAACCCCGGTGGCACAGGGCGGTACGACGGTGTCGGGCGGTCAGCGCCAACGTCTGGCCATCGCCCGCGCGCTGGTGCGCAAGCCGCGGGTCTACCTGTTCGACGACTGCTTCTCCGCCCTGGACGTCGCCACCGACGTGCGCGTCCGCGACGCCCTGAGGCCGGAGACGTCGAACGCGTCGGTCATCATTGTGGCGCAACGGATCTCGACGATCCGCGACGCCGATCAGATCGTGGTGCTGGAGGACGGTGCGATGGCTGGAATCGGCACCCACGACGAATTGCTCAGGGACTGTTCGGAATACCGCGAGATCGTGGAGTCGCAGTTCAGCGCGGAGGAGGTGCGATGAGGCCCGGAGCGGTGAATCCCGGTGCGCCGGACGCCAAGGCGAAGTCCTTCGGCCCGTCGCTGAAACGGTTGCTGCGCATGCTCGCGCCGGACCGGTTCTATCTGATCGCGGTGTTCGCGCTGGCCGTCGGTTCGGTGGTGCTCAACACCCTGGGCCCGCAGATCCTCGGCAAGGCCACCAACCTCATCTTCGACGGTGTGGTCGGCAAGAGCCTGCCCGCGGGCGAGACCAAGGCCGATCTGGTCGAAAAGCTGCGCGCCGGCGGCAATTCCACCTTCGCCGACATGCTCGCGAGCATGAACGTGATTCCCGGCACGGGCATCGATTTCACCGCGGTCGGTCACGTGCTGGCGTGGGTGCTGGCGCTCTACATCGGCGCGGCGGTGTTCGGCTGGCTGGAAGCCCAGCTGCTGATCATCGTGATCAACCGGACCGTGAAGCGGCTGCGCGCGCAGATCGAGGACAAACTGCACCGGCTGCCGCTGCGCTACTTCGACTCGATGCCGCGCGGCGACGTGCTCTCCCGCGTCACCAACGACGTCGACAATATGGCGCAGACGTTGCAGCAGACCATGTCTCAGCTGATCATCAACGTGCTGTCGGTGATCGGCATCCTGATCATGATGTTCTGGATCTCCTGGATCCTGGCCCTGATCGCGCTGCTGACCGTGCCGTTGGCGGTCATCGTGACCGCGCAGATCGCCAAGCGCTCCAAGCCGCATTTCGTGGCGCAGTGGAAGTTCACCGGTGAGGTCAACGCGCAGGTCGAGGAGGCGTTCACCGGCCACGAGGTGGTCAGCGCCTTCGGTCGTGTGCGCGAGGTCGGCGAGCGGTTCGACGAGACCAACGACAAGCTCTACAACTCGTCGTTCAAGTCGCAGTTCATCTCCGGGCTGATCATGCCCGCCATCATGTTCCTGGGGAACCTGAACTACGTGCTGATCGCCGTGGTCGGCGGGCTGCGGGTAGCGTCGGGGCAGCTGTCGCTGGGTGAGGTGCAGGCGTTCATCCAGTACTCGCGCGGCTTCACCCAGCCGCTCACCCAGATCGGTTCCATGATGAACCTGCTGCAGTCGGGGGTGGCGTCGGCGGAACGCATCTTCGAGATCCTCGACGCCGACGAGCAGTCGGCCGATCCGGATTCCGAGGACACGCGGCCGGTGGATCGTGGGCGGGTGGCGTTCGAGGACGTGTCGTTCCGCTACGAGCCGGAGACCCCGGTCATCGAGGACCTCTCGCTGGTGGCCGAACCCGGGCACGTGGTGGCCATTGTCGGGCCGACCGGCGCGGGCAAGACCACGCTGGTGAATCTGCTCATGCGGTTCTACGAGGTGGATTCCGGGGCGATCACCATCGACGGCGTGGACATCACTCGCATCAGCCGCGACCGCCTGCGGACGCGGATGGGCATGGTGTTGCAGGACACCTGGCTGTTCGGCGGGACCATTCGGGAAAACATCGCCTACGGCAATCCGGACGCCACCGAGGAGGAGATTCTCGAGGCCGCTCGCGCGGCGTATGTGGATCGGTTCGTGCACGCGCTGCCGATGGGCTACGACACCGTCATCGACGAGGAGGGTTCCGGCGTCAGCGCCGGTGAGAAGCAGCTCATCACCATCGCGCGGGCGTTCCTGGCCAAGCCGTCCATCCTCATCCTGGACGAGGCGACCAGCTCGGTCGACACCCGCACCGAACTGCTGGTGCAGCACGCCATGGCGGCGCTGCGCCGGGACCGCACGAGTTTCGTGATCGCACACCGCCTTTCGACGATCCGCGACGCCGACACCATCGTCGTGATGGAAAAAGGCAAGATCGTCGAGCAGGGCACCCACGACTCCCTGCTGCGCGACCGCGGCGCCTACTACCGCCTCTACAACGCGCAATTCGCCGCCGCCATCACCGACGGCGAAGGCAACAACGTCGACGATGTCGAGCTGGACGCCGTGGCGCTCGGCAAGGGGTAGCCCACATTCCACCCGGCCTGGCCCGCACCAGTCGGTGCGGGCCAGGCTACTTTTCACGAAGTGAGAAGATGCCTCTGTGTCTTCTCCCTCCGAGTTCTCGTTCAAGGTCGGTACCCGTCTGGAAGGGCGGCATGGCAGGACGGGCGTGATCAGTACCCCGCACGGGGACATCGCCACGCCCGCCTTCATTCCGGTGGGTACCAAGGCCACGGTCAAGGCCGTGCTGCCGGAGACGATGAAGGAACTCGGATCGCAGGCGCTGCTGGCCAACGCCTATCACCTGTATCTGCAGCCCGGCCCGGACATCGTGGACGAGGCCGGGGGTGTGGCGTCGTTCATGAACTGGCACGGCCCGACCTTCACCGATTCCGGCGGCTTCCAGGTCATGTCGCTGGGTGTCGGTTTCAAGAAGGTGCTGGCCATGGAGGCCGTCGGCGTGCGGAGCGACGACGTCATCGCCAAGGGCAAGGAGCGCCTGGCCCACGTCGACGACGACGGCGTCACCTTCCGCTCGCACCTGGACGGCTCCAAGCACCGGTTCACGCCGGAGGTGTCCATGGGCATCCAGCATCAGCTGGGCGCGGACGTCATGATGGCCTTCGACGAGCTCACCACGCTCATGAACACCCGTGGCTACCAGGAGGAATCGCTGGAGCGCACGCGCCGCTGGGCGCAGCGCTGCCTCGACGAGCACGAGCGCCTCACCGCCGCCCGCTCGCATCGCCCCTATCAGGCGCTGTTCGGCGTGATCCAGGGCGCGCAGTACGAGGACCTGCGCCGCAAGGCATGTCGCGATCTGGAGGAGCTGCGCGGCGCGGCCGGCACCGGATTCGACGGTTACGGCATCGGCGGCGCGTTGGAGAAGCACAATCTGGGCACCATCGTCGGCTGGTGCTGCGACGAGTTGCCGGAGAGCAAGCCGCGGCATCTGCTCGGCATCAGCGAACCCGAGGACATCTTCACCGCGGTGGAGAACGGCGCGGACACCTTCGACTGCGTGAATCCCTCACGCGTGGCGCGCAATGCGGCGCTGTACACCGACGAGGGCCGGTTCAATATCAATACGGCGCGGTTCAAGCGGGATTTCACGCCGATCGACGAGACCTGCGACTGCTACACCTGCGCGAATTACACCCGCGCCTATATCCATCACCTGTTCAAGGCGAAAGAGATTCTCGCCGCGACCCTGTGCACCATCCACAACGAGCGTTTCACGGTGCGCCTGGTGGATCGCGTCCGAGAAAGCCTGGACGGCGGCTATTTCGACGACTACAAGACCGATTTCCTGGGCCGCTGGCGCGGCCGCATCAAAGCCCCTGGCCTGTAAGAGGATTCGACACGACCGCGCCGAAATCTCTACTCGTAGATGGCGGAGCGCTCACGCGGTCGGTAGGAGGGTTCCCGCTTCTTCAGAAAAGCGATGCAGCGGTAGCTGATCGGCAGCACGCACATCTCGACGAGGGTCTTCCAGATGAAGCCCACGATCGTGTAATTGAAGTAGTCACCCCAGGTGTGGATGCCGATGGCGGTGGCGGCGATCGAGCAGAACACGAAGGTATCGCCCACCTCGCCCGCCACGGTCGAACCGAGCAGCCGCGCCCACAGGTGCTTCTCCTTGGTCTTCTCCTTGATCAGCACCAGGGTGATCGAGTTCAGGAACTGACCCACGAAGTACCCGGCGATACCGGCGAAGGCCAGCTGCGGGGTATGGCCCAGCACATCGCCGAAGGCCGAGCCGTTCTGGTCGAGGTCGCCGGTGGGCAGCTTGATGACGATCTGGAAGCAGATGATCATCAGCAGGAGCGCGCCGAAACCGTAGTAGACGATGCGGCGGGTGGCCCGGAAGCCGTAGACCTCGCTGAGAATGTCGCCGATGACGTAGGCGAGGGGGAACAGGAAGAACGCGCCGTCCATGGTGAGGGGCAGCACGGTGATCGGTCCGAAGGAGACATGGCTCCCGGAGAAGAACTGCACGCCCTTGGCGACGCACACATTGGAAATCAACAACACGGCGGTGAAAGCCACCGCCACCGGTGTGAAATATCCCCCCGCCGCATCCGCGAAGCTCGCGTGTTCGGGCGCGGGGTGTCCAGATCGGCCGTCTTCGACCGTTTTCGTATCACTCACCCGGAAAGTATCCCTGCCTGGAGCGATACGCACGGACCGGTGGGTGTCCTACGCTGAGCCCATGACGAATCCCGGCGATTCCGACGAGTGGTGGAAGCAGTACGGCGGCGAGGGCGTGGCGCCCGAGGCGCCGTCGCAACCGCCGCCGCCGGCGACCCCGCCGCCCGCCGGCTACACCTCCGCCCCGCAGTACCAGAATCCGCCGCTGACTCCGCCACCGCAGCCGGTGTATCCGACTTATCCGCCGCCGCAGGCGAATTCGAGTCCCGGATACCCCGCTGCCGGGCAGCAGCCGCCCGCCTACGGCCAGCCTCAGGCGTATGGCCAGCCGCAGCCGTACGGCCAGCAGCAGCCCTACGGCTATCAGCCCTACGGCTACGCGCAGCCCTCGCAGCAGACCAATTCGATGGCCATCGCCTCGCTGGTGGTCTCGATCATCGGCCTGCCGTCCCTGTTCTTCTGCCTGTTCATCCCGGTGGTCTCGATCGTCGGACTGGTGCTGGGCATCGTCGGCCTCAACCAGGTCAAGACCAATCAGCAGCAGGGCCGCGGCCTGGCGCTGGGCGGTATCTGGGTGGGCGCGATCGGGGCCGTCATCGGTATCGCGCTACTGCTCGTCCTGGTCAGCATCGGAAACTGGCATTCGTCGACGTACTGACGAAAGCCGCTGTGCGGCAAAAGAAATGGGGCGCATCCGGTTGGATGCGCCCCATTCTCGTGGGTGAGCGGGGGTCAGCCCTTGAGCACCTGGGTGCCGCCGGCGAACTTGTCGTGCCAGCCCTGCTTGTTCGGGTCCTGCTCGATGGAGATCGCGGCCCAGATCATCAAACCGATGCTGACCAGGTTGCCGAGGCAGTACACGATGTCGGCCGCGACGAAGATGTTGCGCTTCAGCGACGTGACGACATCGAGGGGCGCGCCGCCGGGGCCGATCACGCGCAGGCCGAGCAGCTTCTTGCCGAGGGTCTGGCCGTTGTTCTGGGTCTCCAGCAGCACGAAGTAGGCGGTGATAACCACGGCGGTGATGATCGAGCCCAGGATGGACGCGCCGATGCCGCCACCCATGGCCGCCTCGAGGATCCCGACGACGATACCCGTGGGGATACCGGCGACCAGGTAGTCGATGACGCGGGCGCCGAAGCGGACCCACAGCTCACCCGGCTGCGAGCCACCGAAACCCGGTGCGCCGTAAGGCTGATTGCCGCCCGGGTAGGCCTGGTACGGCTGCTGACCGTAGGGCTGCTGCTGACCGTAGGACGGCGGCTGCTGGCCGTACTGCGGCGGCTGCTGCTGGGCGTACGGATCGGACTGCTGTCCGTAGGGCTGCTGCTGCGGCTGCTGGGCGTAGGGGTCGGACTGGCCGTAGGGCTGCTGCCCGTACGGCTGCTGGGGCTGCTGCCCGTAAGGCTGCTGCCCGTACGGCTGGCCGCCCTGCGGATATTGGTTGGGGTCGTACCCACCGCTCGTCATTGTTTCGCCGTCCTCGTCGAATTCGTTCGGGATCTGGTCGATCTGGTCGAGTGCGTACGTTACGGATACTCACAGGGTTGCAACAACCCGTTCGGGTCGAGTCTCCACGGTTCGCGCGGAAGAGTTTCCGGCCGGAATCGTTCCAGCAGATCCGACGGCGTGTTCACCTCGTCGTAGCCCAGCGACGCCGCGAGGGCTTCGAACACCTGCCGCGGGGTTTCGCCGCGGGCCACGCGATCACGCAGGGTGACCGCGCCGTCGCGTTTGGCCAGGCGCTGCCCGGCCGGGTTCAGCACGAGCGGGACGTGGGCGTATTCGGGAACGGGCAGGTCGAGCAGGGTCGCCAGATAGGCCTGGCGCGGGGTCGACGGCAGCAGGTCGTCACCGCGCACCACCTGATCGATGCCTTGATCGGCGTCGTCGACGACGACGGCGAGGTTGTAGGCGGGGGTGCCGTCACCGCGGCGCAGCACCAAATCGTCCACCGCGCCCCGATATTCACCGAGCAGCCGATCGGTGACGGTGAATTCGGTGACGTCCGCGCGCAATCGCAGGGCGGCGGGCCGGCCCGCGTCGCGGCGCTGCCGCCGCTCTCGCTCGGTGAGATTCCGGCAGGTCCCCGGGTACGCGCCCAGCGGACCGTGCGGCGCGGTCACCGCCTGCTGTATTTCCCTTCGCGTGCAGAAGCATTCGTAGGTGAGGCCGGCCGCGGTCAGGCGTGCGAGGGCGGCCTCGTACAGCGGCAGCCGCTCGGATTGCCGGACCACCGGCGGGTCCCAGTCCAGCCCGATGGCCGCGAGATCCTCGAGCTGCCGCGCGGCCGCGCCCTGCCGCACCCGGTCCAAATCCTCCACCCGCATGAGGAATCCGCGTCCGGTCGAGCGGGCGAACAGCCAGGCCAGCAGTCCGGTGCGCAGGTTGCCCACATGCAGGTCGCCCGAGGGGCTGGGGGCGAAGCGGCCGAATCGCGCACCGGCGGGTGCGGGCGTTGCTGGGACGGGGTGGGTGGACACGTCTGTCGATGGTAGTTCGCATACTTCGCAGTTCCGTCGCTGCTTCGCATTCTGGTGGCGGCGCACTCCGCATGCGAGCGGGCAGCCGGATTGCGAACTCAGCGCGTACCAGTGAGTCGCGGTCGAAGGTCGTTCTCGGAGAGCGGTTTTCCCTGGTCGAGCGCGGTGAGGAGGGCGTCGGCGCAGGCCACCAGGCCGGCGGTGTCGATGTCGTAGGGGGCCGGTCCGTAGGCCGTCAGGCGCTGCGCCGCACGCGTCAGCAGAGTGCGAGCTCCCTTCGAATTTCCACGCTGAATGTGGGTCAGTCCAACGGCGAACTGCGCAAGGCCCTGCCACAGCGACTTTTCCGCGAACGGTCCGTTCTTCCATGCGGCCTCGAGTACCTCGTGCGCGTTGAATGCGAGTCCGTCGTCTATGAGGCGTTGGGCGTAGTCGAGGGTCTCGGTCGGCGGCAGGTCGAGATCGTCGGGTATGCGAGGTACACCCGTGCTGCCGAGAGGGAGGGGTCGCCCAAAACGGTCACGGGGTCGGGCATTCCGGGCACGGCCCTCCTCGTCGCGGTCGCGGCCGATGTCTTCCTGGGGCTGGTCGGGCATGTCCTCCATGATTCCCCATGCGGCAGCACCCGGCCCGCAGAAAGTTTGCCAGATGCTGCGCGAATGGTCAGCCACCCGAATTCGGACTTCTGAAATCGAAAGACCTCAAATTGCGGCTAATTTAGCGCAAATTATTAGCTGGCTAACCTTGCCGTAAATTTGCTGGTTGAAAACGAAAGAATGCGATCTCCTTATGTCGAACCCTGCTAGTGTTTAGCGCGGGAACGGCCATCGGGGGCGCATTCCCATCGCGAAGTGCAGAGAATCGGTTGTACGGAGCGTTTGCGTGCGGCCCGTGGCGCACCCGGGATTCGTGAATCTCGTGGGATCCCGAGGTCACCAAGATCGATGCCAGCAAGTCTCATGCCTGAACGCAGCAAAGGAGCTAGTACCGTGAAGGTGGATTTCACCGGCGCCGTGTGGCGCAAGAGCAAACACAGTGGCCCCAACGGCAACTGCGTCGAGGTCGCGTTCCTCGGCGACGGCAATGTCGCGGTTCGCGACAGCAAGGATCAGGGCGGCGGCCCGATCCTGGCCTTCACCCCCGGCGAATGGGACGCCTTCATGGCCGGCGTCTCCGACGGCGAGTTCAAGCGGGCCTGACCGCAGCCCCACGAACCGCCACCCTGGTCAGCCCCAACCTGATCGGGCCGACGATCAGCCCCAACCTGATCGCACCGGGAGCAAAAAAGAAGCCCCGAGTCCCGGAGACTCGGGGCTTCTCTATGTAATTGCCCTCCGCTTCGCTACGGGCGGGTTCGCGGCCCTGCAAGCTCGATTCTTCCCTCCTCCGCTCCTCCGCTCCTCCGCTTCGCTCCCCGGCTCCAAGCGCGGGGAGGCGGAGCGCAGTCCAGAATCGAGCCGGGCCGCGAACCTTGCGGGTGGTGTCAGGGGGTGTTGTTGTTCTGCGCCCGCCGCAGCACCGCGAGCTGCGTGTGCTCGGCTTCGCGGTCGTTGGCGGCATTGAGTTCCCGCTCGGCGGGCGGATCCGCGAAGAAGAACGCACCCGTGCCCGGCCGGCCGGCGATGCCCAGCTCGTTCATCTTCCGCGGTACGCGAGCGCCCTGGTACTCCAGCGGAATCGGATGGCCGTGCGCGTCGACCGGGCCCAGCGGCTGATGCACCTCGATGTACTCGCCGTGCGGCAGCCGCCGGATCACCCCGGTCTCGATGCCGTGCTCGAGCACCGACCGGTCGGCCCGCTGCAGACCCACGCACAACCGGTAGGCGATGGTGTACGCCAGCGCCGGGACGGTCAGCAGCCCGATGCGGAAGGCCCAGGTGGTGGCATTGAGCGAGATATTGAACTTGAACGCGATGATGTCGTTGACGCAGGCCAGCGTGAGAATCAGATAGAAGCTCAGCGCCATCGCCCCGATCGCGGTGCGGACCGGCACATCCCGCGGCCGCTGAAGCAGATTGTGCCGCACCCGATCCCCGGTCAGCCGCTTCTCGATCCACGGGTAGCCGATGAGCAGGCCGAAGATCAGCGGCATGAACAGCGCCACCGAGAACGCGCCCGGCACGGTGTGGCCGAAGATGTAGAGCTCCCAGGCCGGGAACAGGCGCAGGAAGCCGTCGGTCCACATCATGTAGAAGTCGGGCTGGGTGCCGGCGGAGACCTGAGACGGGTTGTAGGGCCCCAGATTCCAGATCGGATTGATCTGCAGCAGCCCGCCCATGAGCGCCAGCGCGCCGAGGGTGAAGGCGAAGTACGCGCCCTGGTCCAGCGAGAACACCGGCACGATGCGGGTGCCGATGACATTCTTCTCCGAGCGTCCCGGCCCCGGATACTGCGTGTGCTTCTGATACCAGACCAGCGCGATGTGAACTCCGATGAGCGCCAGCATGATTCCGGGCAGCAGCAGCACGTGCGCGATATAGAGGCGCGGAATGATGATGGTGCCGGGGAAGTCCCCGCCGAACATGAGCCAGTGCAGCCAGGTGCCGATGACCGGGCTGCCCAAGGTGATGCCGGCGAAGGCGGCGCGCAGGCCGGTGCCCGAGAGCAGGTCGTCGGGCAGCGAGTAGCCGAAGAAGCCCTCGAACATGGCCATGATGAACAGCAGCGCGCCGATCACCCAGTTGGCCTCGCGCGGTTTGCGGAAGGCGCCGGTGAAGAAGACCCGGCACATGTGAATGATCATGGACGCGGTGAAAAGCAGTGCGGCCCAATGGTGCACCTGCCGCACGAACAGTCCGCCGCGTACGTCGAAGGAGATATTGAGCGCGGTCTCGTAGGCGCGGGACATGGTGACCCCGCGCAATGGCTGATACGAGCCGTTATAGGTCACGTCCTGCATGGACGGATCGAAATACAAGGTCAAATAGACGCCGGACAGCAAGAGGATGATGAAGCTGTACAGCGCTATTTCGCCGAGCAGGAACGACCAGTGGGTCGGAAAGACCTTGTTGATCGATCTTTTCAGGAATGCGGCCCCTTTGTACCGCTCGTCCGCCTCATTGGCTTGCGTCGCAAGTCGACCGGCGATCTTGGATCTGTGTGCCGTGGTTGCCATTGCGGTCACCCCGCCCCAGGGACAGTGAAAAGGCTTCTACTACACACGGTAGCACCCGTGGCGACCGCGTCGTAGGGAGTTTCGCTAGGGTCATCGAGTGAATTTCCTGGCCGCCCGGGACGCCACCGTGTACTGGCTGTCCGCGCGCACCCGCAACGATCTGTTCCTGCTCTACTGCTTCGCCGACGCCGGGCGCCCGACGGAACGACTGCGGGCGGACGTGGCGAACCGGGTCGCGGGTATTCCGGATTTGCTGGTGCGCGTGCTGGACCCTCCTGCAAACATTGCGTATCCGATTTGGGCGCCTTGCGAATTCACGAATGACCAGTTCGTCGCCCACGACCTCGAGATCGCGACCTGGGCGACCGTGACGGCCGCCGTCGGCGACCTGCTCGGCACGGGGGTGCGGGCGAACGAGCGCCCGTGGCGGCTGCACGTCTTCCGGGATGTCGGTGAAGTCCCGGGATTCGCTACCGGTGAGTCCGCGCTCGTGGCGGTGCTCCAGCTATCCCACGCGCTGGCCGACGGTCGGCGCGCCGCGCGTCTCGCCCGGGAGTTGTTCGGCGGTGGCGAACTTCCGGCATCGGCGTCCCGCTCGTCGTTGCCGCCGGTTGTGAGCCATCTCGTCCCGCATTCCAGGCGAGATACCGCGATGGGCGCTCTCGCGGCAATTCGAGCCATACTCGAGCTCCCAATCGGTATGGCATGCACCGTGGTTCGCGGTGTGGGTGCCGCCCGCGCCCAACGCCGGCTGGCCGCGCTCACGGCCGCCGGTCACCTCCCGCCGCCCGCCCGCGACGCCGAGCCCACCGTGCTGAACGGCGGTGGCGCGGTCCCCGTCGCGCACGTCGTGCGAATGCTGGTGTGCGACAAGAATCGGCTGAGGGCGCCGGGCTATTCGGTGACGGTTGTGGTGCTCACCGCCGTCTCGCTGGCACTCGAACGCCGCCTGCGCGCCGAGGGCGAATCGGCGGACGCATTGCGCGCCCAGGTCCCCATGGCCGTCCCCGGGCCCGCCCGCAACGCCTACCGCGACTTGTCGGTGGCGCTGGCCGCGGGCGCGCCGATCGCGGCCCGCGCCGGTCGCATCGCCGCCGACCTGGCCGCTCGTCGCGAACGCGCCGCGCATCCGCTCCAGCGCGCCCAGGACGCCGTGACCGCCGTCGTGCCCGCTCCCTTGCTGCGCCACGACGTGGCTCGTGCCCCGATCGATGTACTCCCCGAACGGGTTTCGGGCCACACCGTCGTCTCCAGCGTCGACCGCGGCGCCGCGGATCTCGAGTTCGGCGGCGGCGCGGTGCGTTTCACGGCGGGCTTCCCGGCCCTCGGCGCGGTCATGCACCTGACCCACGGCATCCACGGACTCGGCGACACGGTCACCGTGTCGATCCACGCCGACCCGGCCGTCGTCCCGGACGTGGACGACTATGCGGCGACCCTGCGATCGGCCTTGGACGAGGTGATCGACGTCTTGGGTTCGGCCCGCCCTCGCTAGAACGTGTTCCTGTTATGGTCGGGCGGGCGGCCGGAATCACCACCGGCGCAACCGAAGACCATTCCCAGGGAGTGACATCATGCCGTTCGTGACCACCGACGACGGAGCGAAGGTCCACTATCGCGATACCGGCGGCGACGGGCCCGCGGTGCTCATGCTGCACGGGTTCTTCATGGATTCCGTGATGTGGGAACCCCAGGAGAAGTCACTGGCGCCGGCCTACCGGCTGGTCTCCGTCGATGCCCGTGGGCACGGCGGCACCACCGACGACGGCGAACCGTTCGATCATTGGACGCTGGCCCGCGATGCGTTCGCGGTGGCCGACCAGCTCGGGATCGAGCGCTTCGCGATCATCGGCCAGTTCCAGGGGGGATGGATCGGCATGCGGATGGCCTTGCAGCAGCGGTCCCGGGTGCGCGGACTCGCCGCGATCGGTTCTCGTTCCGACGCCTACGATCCCTCCGAGTACGCCGCGTACAAGCGGATCATCCTGGGGCAGTGGATTCTCGGCGACGGCGATCTGGAGGCGATCGCGAAGCCGATCGCCGCGATGATGGTCGGCGGCACCCGCGAGCATCACCGCTTCTGGCTCGACCGCTGGCTCGCCGACGACCGCCGCCGTCTCGAACAGGCCGGGTGGGCGCTGATGAATCGCGAGAGCATCGACGACATGCTGGCCGACATCACCGTGCCGGTGCTGGTCATGCACGGCGTCGGCGACCCGGTCTACCACCGCGATCACCAGGAGGCGCTGGCGGCGCGCTTCGGCGGCCCGACGAGGGTCGAGACCATCAACGCGGTCAACGCCAATCACTCACCGACCTTCACCCACCCCGAGCTCACCGACCCGATCCTGCGCGACTGGCTCGACGGCCTGCCCGCCTGATCGCACCTCGTCTGCCCCGGCCGGGAACCCGACGATGATCACGCCGGATTCCGACGTCGGATACAACGCCTCCCGCAGCGTCGTCTCCGATTCGGTGGCCGGCGACCAGATGCGCCGCAGCCGTCCCGGCCGGGCGATGTGCACCACTCCGGTATCCCAGATGCGCCGGAAATCCGGGTAGTCGCTCATCGCCCGGATCACATCGACCGTGTGCCCGTGTCCCCGGCCGCTCACCGCCAGGTGCCGCATCATTCCGACCAGCATCCTCGCCTCGTCCCACCATTCCGGCAGCACCAGTTTCGCGCGCGGGTCACCGAACATCCACCGCGGCAACGATTCCGCATCCGCCAGCCCCGGAAACAGCCGCCGGTGAGCGTCATTGGCGATCCGCACCCGCCAATCCCGCACCCACGCCGCCGGCGCCGAATCCAGCGCGGCCACCAGCAAAGCGACATCCTCCGGGCCGCTCCCCGGCAAAGCCCGCCCCGTCCGCCCCGCGAGCGCCCACCAGTGCGCCCGTTCGTCCCCCGTCGCGCACAACACGTTCGCCAGATTCTCGAGCGTGTCCTCCCGAAACTCCGCCCCCGAATTCTGCTCGAGCTTGCGCAGCGTGGAAACCCCCACCTTCGCCCGATCCGCCGCCTTGGGCTGAGTCCACCCCCGCCGATCCCGCAACTCTCTAGCGAACGCTCCCAAGCTGGGCATCACGATCTCGCCCTCCATACCCAACCTTTCTCCTACCCTCGATCACCCATTATGCGTAGCACCCCTTTTCCGCCTACTCCCCAACAGAGCACCCGAAACCCCCTGCGCCCCTTGCCGATCCCCCGAACCCGGTGTTTTGATGTTGACCGCGCCCCGACCATCGTCGCCGCGCACCAGGTGAACGGGCCGAAGGGGGGCCCGTCCACCCTCCGTCTCGCCGATACGCCACTCGACGACGTCCGGGAGGCCCAAGATATGCGAAAGGCCCCGGCGGACGTGTTGTCCGGCCGGGGCCTTTACCCGCGGAGGATAGGGGATTTGAACCCCTGAGGGCTGTTAACCCAACCCGCGTTCCAGGCGAGCGCCATAGGCCACTAGGCGAATCCTCCGTCGAGCAATATACCGGGTGGACCCCTGGTGGAGGCAAATTGGGTGGTCGGGGGCTATTTCCGCTTGAGGTTGGTGAGGGCCTTCTGGGCTTGGTCCTTGCAGACCTGGGCTACTTCGTCCTTGCTGACGGCTTGGCCTTTGGACATGCTGAGGCGGATGTTCACCTTGACGGAGGCGTTGTCGTCCTTGACCGCGACGGTGTAGTCGGTGGTGGTGAAGTAGGTGTAATCGTCGACCTTGG
The DNA here is from genome assembly GCF_003626895.1 of Nocardia yunnanensis. Lineage (GTDB taxonomy): Bacteria > Actinomycetota > Actinomycetes > Mycobacteriales > Mycobacteriaceae > Nocardia > Nocardia yunnanensis. The sequence goes on from NZ_CP032568.1 coordinate 6,133,953, forward strand.
ACGACCAGTAGCCGGCCTCGCCGATGCCGGTGACGTCGCCGGCGGTGCGGCCGCTGCCGGTGGTGCCGGTGTCGGAGGTCTTCCACATGTCGTAGTCGGGGCGGTTGTAGGCGCTGGCCGAACCGCTGAGGAAGGACACGTCGAGGGTGAGATCGGCGGAGTTGGTGGAGTACTTGTCGGTCTTGCTGGCCTCTTCGTTGCCGGCGCGGCATTCGAAGCGGCCGCCCGAGTAATCGGTGGGCTTGGTCTCGGAGTGCTCGGGGGTGCCCTTGGAGGTGGCGACCCACTTGCTCAGCACCGAGGTGTCGATCACGCTGCAGCCGTTGGTGACACCGTCCATGGTGTATTTGCCGGCGCTCTTCTTCTTGTCGCCGCCCAGCGGGGAGTCGCTGCCGCCGGAGGAGAGCGCGACGATGCCGATGACCGCACCGACGACCACCACCAGGCCGATGACACCGCCGATGATCCAGCCGGTCTTGTTGCCGCCGGAACGCGGTGGCGGCGCGGTGTATCCGTAGGCGGGCGCGACCGGCGGCGGGGTGAACTGCTGCGGGTAGCCGCCCCCGGAGACCGGCTGTTGCGGATAACCGCCGGACATCGGCTGCTGATAGCCCCCGGAGACCTGCTGTTGCGGGTAACCGCCGGACACCGGCTGTGGATATCCGCCCGACACCGGCTGCTGCGGATACCCGCCCCCGGACTGCGCGGGCGGGATGGCCTGGGCCGGTGGCGTGTACGGCGGCATGCCGCCGGCCGCGTAGTTCAGCATGGTCGGGTCCGCGTTCTGAACCGGCTGGCCGGGATCGCTTCCGGTGGGCGGGGTGGCCCACCACTGCGCGGTCTCCTGTGCCTTCGCCGGGTCGATCGGCCCGCCCGGTCCTGGATCGGAACTCGTCATCTGATTCTTTCCCCTCCGGAAATGAGCGGGGCGCATCCCGCATATCGCAGGCATCGTATCGACCCCGTTGGGCGGGAGTCGCGGTGAGCCGCTACACTGGCCGACGGATCCAGCGCGGCGCGCATCCTGTGAACTCCCCCAGGGCCGGAAGGCAGCAAGGGTCAACGGGCTCTGCCGGGTGCGCTGGGTCCCCTTTCTTTTTCGGGACCGCTGCCCCGATATCCCTGCCGATTCCCCGGGGCTGCCTAGTAACGTGGGCGCTTGGGCTCGCGCTGCGCGCAACCCTCGACATGACACCCCACGCCCTTGGAAAGGCTGTCAGATGCCTCGGCAGACGCAATTCGGTTTGATGAGCCATGCGGAACTCGTGACGGAACACGAGACGCAGACCGCGAACTACGCGAAGCTCAAGACCGAGAAGCTGACGCTGGACATTACGAGGGGTAAGCCCTCGCCCGAGCAGCTGGACCTCTCGCAGGAACTGCTGGAGCTGCCGGGCGCCGCCGACTACCGCGATGCCAACGGCACCGATGTCCGCAACTACGGTGGCCTGCACGGCTTGCCGGAACTGCGCGCCATTTTCGGTGAGCTGCTGAACATTCCGGTGTCGAATCTGCTGGCCGGCAACAATGCCAGCCTGGAGATCATGAACGACCTGCTGGTCTTCGCCATGCTGCACGGCACCGCGGATTCACAGCGGCGCTGGGCCGACGAGCCGGTGCTCAAATTCCTGTGCCCGGTACCGGGTTACGACCGTCACTTCGCCATCACCGAGGCGCTCGGCTTCGAGATGATCCCGATCCCGATGAAGGGCGACGGCCCGGACACGCATCTGATCGCGGAACTGGTGGCGAACGATCCGGCCGTCAAGGGGCTGTGGGCGGTGCCCAACTACTCCAACCCGACCGGCATCACCTTCTCCGAAGCCGTGACGCGCGAACTGGTTTCGATGCCGACGGCCGCGCCCGACTTCCGGATCGTGTGGGACAACGCATACGCGGTGCACCCGCTCACCGATACCGCCGAGCCGGTGCTGGACGTGCTGGGCATGGCCGCGGCCGCCGGGCATCCGAACCGGGTGTTCGTGCTGGCCTCCACCTCCAAGATCACCTTCGCGGGTGCGGGGGTGAGCTTCTTCGGCTCCTCCACCGCCAATATCGAGTGGTACCTGAAGCATCTGGGCAAGAAGACGATCGGCCCGGACAAGGTGAACCAGCTGCGGCACCTGCGGTTCTTCGGCGACGCGGCGGGCGTGCGGGCGCACATGCAGAAGCATCGCGAGATCCTCGAGCCCAAATTCAAACTGGTGCTGCGGATTCTGGAGGATCGCCTCGGCGCGTCGAAGGTGGCGTCCTGGACCGAGCCCAAGGGCGGCTACTTCATCAGCCTGGATGTACTGGAGGGCACCGCCAGCCGGGTGGTGGCGCTGGCCAAGGACGCCGGCATCGCGCTGACCCCGGCCGGGGCGTCCTTCCCGTACGGAAAAGAGCCGGAGGACAAGAACATTCGCATCGCCCCCAGCTTCCCGTCCACGGCGGAACTGGAGAAGGCGATGGACGGCCTGGCCACCTGCGTCCTGCTGGCCGCCTCCGAGAAGCTGATGGCGTCGCACAGCTGACGAATTCGTAGCGACCGCGACGAGAACAGCGGCGCGCATCCGAAAGGGTGCGCGCCGCTTGCGTTTTCGCGTGAGGTCCTCAGCTCGGCTTGTGCGCCAGCACCGCGAAGATGGTCACCGACAGGTGGATGTCACCGCTGGCCGCCCCGGCCTCCAGCTCCGCCAGCAATTCGTCGCGCTGGCGCTGGGTGATGGCGCCGCGCGCCACCGCGCGGTCGGCCACGCGGGCGACCAGCGCGCCCGCCCCGACCCCGCCGTCCTGGATCAGCGCATGCGAGGCGATGTCGTCGACGACGAGTCCCGCCGCGGTGAGCTGCCCGGCCAGGCGGCGGCCCGCGAAGGGATTGGTGGTGCCGGCGATCATGGTCTCGATGACCTCGTGCACCACGTGCCGGTCACCGGGGTGCACGATGGCCGTGCCCCAGTCGCTGTCCATCACCACCACGCGCCCGCCGGGTCGCAACACCCGCGCGATCTCGCCGGCCGCGCGGGCGGGTGCGGTGAGGTGCTGGAAGACGCGCTCGCACAATGCCACATCGAAGCTCTCGCTCCCGACGGGCAGACCGTAGGCGTCGCCGCTGACGAAGGTGGCGATCGAACCGGCCTGCGCGGCGCGGCGTTCGGCGGCCAGCCGCAGGTCCGGATCGGGTTCGACGCCGAGCGCGGTGCCGGTCGGACCGACCCGGTCGGCGAAGGTCAGCACCTCCGATCCGGTGCCGGAGCCGATGTCGACGGCGCTCTCGCCGGGCCGGGTGGCCAGTGCCTCGTGGGCCCAGGCCCGCAGCCGCCGGATGCCGGGCAGGGCCGCCTGTAGATCGTGGACGTCGACGAGCTGGTCTTGTCCGTCGCGGTCGAAACGGTCCGGGCGCAATCCGGCCGGATCCGATGCGCTTCCGCCGCGCTCCAGCGAGGCAGCGCCAGGTTGCGACGCGGTTCGTACTGAAGAATTAGCCATGGTGTCGGGCATGGGCCGAGCCTAGTCTTTCACGCGCTTCGAGGTGACCCGTGTCACCGCCGTGAACGAAGAATGGGATGATCGAGGCATGGTGAGCCGCACGCTGTGTATTGCGCAGGAATCCGATGCCGACGAGCTGCTTTCGACCGATGATTTCGCCCTGTTGGTCGGAATGATGTTGGATCAGCCTAATCGCGCACTCTGATAACCAGATCCTGTCCCGATAACCGCTGGTCACAGGGCATTACGGTTCACTATAGACCCAGGGTGCGACAATCGGCCCCTGCTAGCCGAGCAGTCTGACAACGGAGGGATCATCTGTGACCAGTCAACTTTGTATCGCCCAGGAGCCCGAGGCGGACAAGCTGATCTCGGAGGACCGATTCGCCCTGCTAGTCGGGATGCTTTTGGATCAACAGTTCCCCCTCGAACATGCCTTCCGGGGTCCGAAGAAGATCGCGGATCGAATGGGCGGATTCGACATCAACCGGATTGCCGATGCAGACCCGGAAGAGTTCGAAGAACTCGCTGCGACGCCGCCCGCAATCCACCGGTACGGGCGCTCTATGGCGCGTAGGACCCAGGACCTAGCCCGGTACATAGTCGAGCACTACAACGGCGACACAGAGGCCATCTGGACCCAGGGAGGCCCGGACGGGAAAGAGGTCCTCCGGCGGTTGAAGGATCTCCCCGGATACGGGGATCAGAAAGCCCGAATCATGCTGGCGCTGCTCGGAAAGCAGCTCGGCGTCCAGCCGAAGGGCTGGGAGGCAGCCGCGGGCGCGTACTCCGAGAAGAACTCTCGGCGCTCGGCCGCCGATATCGTAGATGCTGAATCGCTCTTGGAAGTTCGGGCGTTCAAGAAGCAGGCGAAGGCGGCTGCGAAGGCGAAAGACGCTTAGCCCCGTCGGCATTGGACCTCGCATACAGCTTCGTATGTCGGCCTCCATGCGAGTGCGGTCGGTCCTCCTACGCATTGTAGGACTTGGCGTAAATTGGCCACAAAAGTAGGTGAATGCTATGGGGTGCAACACATTCCGACTGGTCGGATCGAGAAGATTTGGGTTACATATGTAACCTTATTTTGCCTGGTCATCATGTCTTTACCGGGCTCGTATCCGCAGGTGAATGCCTTATAAGATGAGGTCATCGCGCCGGGCACAGAATTGCTGAAACACAGCAAAACAGCATAATGGGGAAAGAGCTTTCCTTATTTTGCTCTTTGTCTGTGCTGCCTGCCTCAACCTACCCTTTCCGCATGAGCTTCGTTGCGGTCGCGTGTGTGCCTGTGATGGTGGGAGTCTCCGAGTGACGGCCGCCCTTGTCGCCGGAATCCCGGCAGTGTCCGCTTCCGTTGCATCGGTCTTGATCTTCAGGTCGGCCATCAAGGACGTCCCGCCGGAGAAGCGGGCTGCGATCATCAGGGCGTTGTTCGGTCGGCGTGGCAAGTAACCCGTCCCCCTGAATGAGCAGAACGTTGCTCGCTTGCAGCTTAGGGTCTCTCTCATGACAGAGGCGCGGGTGTGGTCGGTGACGTCAACGACGCCGACCGAGAAGGATGCTCAGCACATCGCTCGGACCGTGGTGTCCGAGCGTCTCGCCGCTGGCGCGGAGGTGACTGGTCCGGCGATGTCGGTGTTCTGGCACAACGATGAACTCGGTGAGGGCCAGGAGTGGCGGGTGACCCTCAAAACCTCAGCGGCGGTGAGGGATCGGCTCGCGAACCGGATTCTGGAGCTGCACCCGTGGGCCGCTGGTCCTGAGATCGTCGCGTACCCGGTCGAATGGGCTATCGACCGCTACGCGGACTGGGTCGAGAAGTTCACAGCTGCAACGGAATAGGCGGTCGGGCGGCGGCAGCGCGGCGGGCGAGACCCTCAGCCCCGTCTGCGCTTGCCGCTAAGGCCCTTTGGGCAGTTGCTCGGACCCTGGCCAGGGGCCGCACTGATGAAACCGATTCTGACAGCGTGAAAGCCTGCTCGGCAGCCGTGACGGCGCTCATGTGATCGCCTGCGTCGAGGTAGGCGTCTGCAAGCCAGGTGAGGTACAGCGCCTTGTCTCTGGCCCAGTTGTCCGGGTAGTCGGCGAGAGCGCGTTGCAGAGGAGGGATCGCGCGGTCGGGCCTGTGCAATACCGACCAGACCCGGCCCGCCATGATGTCCAGCTCAGCGGGATTCATCCACGAGCACCAGCTCGGAGAGTCGTCGCTGACGTCCAAGGCGGCGCGTGCGTCATCCAGCGCGCGGGCGGCTGCGTCTGACTGGCCCGCCGTCGCGAACGACCACGCCCGGCGCGATTGCAGCATGGCTACCGCCTTGCCGGTCGCGCCAGCGCCCAGCGCGATACAGGCTGCGTCCGCGGCTTCGATCGAGTCGGATTGGCCTGTCGCATAGGCGATATGGACCAGCGAGTTCGCCTCAAGCTCTCGACTACCGGCCTCCTTCGCAGCGCTGCGGCTGTAGTTGAACAGCGCGATAGCCACCTTCTCGAATCCGGCGTCAAAGGCCGCCCAGCCTGCCTGTTGGGCCTGCTGTGCTGCGAGTTCGACGAGTTTGTTCGACACGTCGAGCCCTCGATTGGCGGTGTGGAGGATTTGCTCGGTGCGGGCCAACTCGGTGAAGTACAGGTGGAAGGTGTCGCCGCCACCGTACTCGCTATCCAGCGCTTCCAGCCTGACGAACTTCTGGCGCATGTGGTCGACGTCGATCGCTCCGACACGCACGGGCTTCTGGCTGCCCAGCAACGGCGCAGCCAGCCCGGCAACAGCGAGGAACTGTCTGCGCTTCGTGGCTTCGTCCTTGTCCGCGTCCAGCTTGGTTCGTTTCGGGTACAGCCCGAGGGCTGCTTCCGTTTCACTCCCCAACACTGCCACGAGCGCTTGACGTGTCGCACGTCGAGGCCAGGCGATCTCGCCGCATTCGATCCGGCTGATTGCCTGGGCGTCAGTGCCCGGTCGGTGGCCTGTTTCTCGTTCGACGTGATCGCAGACGAGTTCGGCCAGCTCGGGTTGTGACAAGCCCTTAGCCAGCCGAAATGCCCGGAATTGTGCGTTCGTCGGCTCTCCCCACATGAGTCCGATGCTCTTATTTGCCTACAGTTTTGCGCTGTTCGCAGGCTTGGACAACCGGAACGCTGGAATCAACCCCGCCGCCGGGACGACAGTGCTTCAGCAAAGCCCCGGCGGCGGGTGCTCACCAATTGGGTTGGGCCGCCAAGGGACAAGGGGTGCCGGAATGAAGTTCCGACCGACCGCAGTCGGATACCTGCGATGCGATGTATCCGGCGCACAGCAGCAATGGGACGAGGATCAGATCCGCAGTGTCGCAAAGCGGATGGGATACGACCTCGCGAAGATCGTGGTCGTCGACGGCAGAGGAAACGAGCGGCCCCTCGTGGGGCTGAAGACCACGGTTACCCGCCTCGGGGCCGAGGCGGTGTTCACGGCCAGCCTGGCGCACTTCCCCGGCGAAGATGTCCCCGCTGACCTCGTGCGGAGCGTGGACGTGGTCACCGTGAGCCCGGAGAACACGTACGCGCGAGCGGGCGCTTCGAGCTAGGCCGTGAGATGTCCGTCGAAGCGGTGGAAGAAGCGATTGCCCTTCTCAGCGAGGAGCGGCCTGTCGGGTGGGTTCAGTACCCCGAAGGAGGGTGGGCTCCCGTGACCGAGGACGGCCGGATCGGTGAGACGTTCACGGCGGCCGACCTGACCGAGATCGCACACCGTGACCTGCTCGAGCTCGAGGAGGCGGGGTTGATCTGCGTCATCGACGTAGAACCCCTCGAGATCACTGACACCGAGAGGAGGTGTCACAGAGAGCTAACCGCGAGCCCTTCCGATACGCAGTAACCCGCCCCCCGCGCCGATTGGCCGGGGGGCTTTGCATTCAAAGGAAAACACGTGTTACGCAACATGATTCGCACTGTTCTATTCACACTGTCCCTGTTCACCGCCGTTGCGCTGGGTGTTGGAGCCGCCCATGCGACTCCGCACGATGAATGGTGCGACACGCGATCGCAGTACCTCACCAACCTCTGCAACGCCTACTACCTGAACGATCGGCCGGGGAACGGCACCTACCTTCAGCGGTGCTACAAGGTGGTCAACGACTGGTACGCCGAATGCAGGCGCAACCCGAACTCGTACCCCGACGACCCGTGCCTCAGTTCGACTCTGCCCAAGCCGGACGGCGTCGACTTTGCGCCCGCGTGCGGCACCGTCACGTTCTAGGCTGGCGGTTATGACAGAGCCCCTGATCGACTTCAAGCGGGATGTCGGACCGTTCGGCGACCCCGTCGCCACCCGTGAACTGACCTCGGAGGTGCACGGAGGGCCTGTGATCGTGGCAGTCGGTAAGCCTCGCCCGCATCCCAGCCTTGAGCGAACTTGGTTCTGCCCGTGGCGAATCGAAGGCATCGAGGACCAGCCGATCTCGGGCTCGCCGGGGGTTGGCATCGACGGATGGCAGGCGCTCGACGCAGCGATGGAGATCGCCGGAGCCGCGTTGCAAGGCAGCGGACACCCGGTGAACTTCCACGGTGGCCCACCCGGCATACGTGGCATGTCCTCCGACTAAGCCCGCCGCAGAAGCGACCCCCGGCTGCCCCTCGGCCGGGGGTCGTCCCGTGTCAGCGCGGATGTCCATCACCGGCATTCCCGCCCAGACGCTACCTAGCTCCGATTGGATCATCCGCCGGTGCTTCGTCGCCGAGCCCGGCAATTCGATTGTCGCCGTGGACTACAAGGCTCAGGAGCTACGAGTCCTCGCCTCACTGTCCGGTGACGCCACCATGCGGAAGGCGTTCGCCGAGGACGCCGACCTTCACCAGATCACCGCCAACGCGGCCGGGGTCGGCCGCAAGGTCGGCAAAATGGCGAACTTCTTGCAGGTCTACGGCGGGGGAGCGAAGACCCTTGCCCTACAGGCAGATATCGACGTCGCCACCGCCAAGCGGGTCATCGCTGGATTCGAGAAGGCATACCCCGGAGTCGCCAAGCTCTCGAAGCGGCTCCAGACCGTAGCCCGGAACCAGGGCTACATCACCACCCGCACTGGCCGACGCCTCCCCGTCGACCGGGACCGCGCCTACTCGGCGCTGAACTACATGATCCAGTCGACTTCCCGCGATGTGACTTGCCGCGGGCTGCTCGCTCTGGACGAAGCCGGATTCACGCCGTACCTGCGGCTTCCGGTTCACGACGAAGTGATTGCTTCCGTCCCAACCAAGCACGCCGCATGGGGAGCCCGAGAGATCGCCCGCCACATGCGGATGGACCTCGGCGGCGTGGACATCGACACCGACGCAGAGGTCTACGGCGAGAGCTGGGGCCACGGATACATGAAAGGCTGAATGGACACCCGCGAATTCGTCGACCGCCTGTACTCGCTGTGGGCGAAGACCTCCGAGGCCGGCACCGGCCTGTGGATCATCGGCGAAACCATCGGCACCACCGATATCGAGGTACTCCGCGACGACGACGAACCGTCGTACATCGTGGCAAACGCCTTCTCCGGCACCGATGCCCAGTTCATCACCGCGATTCACGGCGCACTGCCGCAGCTGACGAAAGAAGTCCACGCAGCGCTCGACGAGGCCGATCGGCTCGACCGCGAGAAAGACGAGCTGATCCACCGAATCATGCTGCTCGAGATCGAACTCCAGACGGCGCAGGAGGCAGCCGCGTGACGCGGCCAAGCTGGGATGAGTACTTCCTGCAGATCGCCCGCACGGCCTCTATCCGCTCATCCTGCGAACGCTCGAAGGTCGGGGCCGTGGTCGTCAGAGACCGCCGCATCCGCTCGACCGGATACAACGACAGCCCCGCCGGAACCCCCGGCTGTGAGTCCTGTCCGCGCCGGACCTCCGGATGCGAGCCAGGCAGCTCGTACGACACCGGTCCGGGCGCGTGCCACGCAATCCACGCCGAAGGCAACGCCCTGATCCACGCAGACCGTGAAGACCTGGTGGACGCAACCCTCTACATCACCCGCGCCCCCTGCGGTGGGTGCTCGAAATTGATTCAGGCAGCAGGCATTACCCGGGTCGTCTATCCGGGCTCAGAGAACGGAGACCACGAATGAACAACCGCGACAAGGACAAGCGCAAGCGCTACGAAACGTCGACCGGGTACAGCTCGCCCGCCCCGACGTACACCTTCACCGACTACTCGGCTCCGTACGACTCGGGTTCGTCCTACTCGTGCGACACCAGTTCGTACAGCTCCGACAGCGGATGCGGCTTCTGATGTCGTCTCAGTTCTGGTTCTCGGCCGGTGTACTCACCGGCTTTCTTCTCCTGGCACCCTTCGTGATTGGAAGACCGAAAGCTTGATTGATGTCCTGATCATGGGCGGCACATGGGCACCGCTCGGCCACCCCGTGACCAACGCGTTCGCTGACACCCTGGACCCAAACCGATTCCAGGCACGCCACATCCCCTACCCGGCCGACTACGGCCAACAGGTCACCTACGCCGCCTCCGTCGCGGCTGGGCGAGTGGCGCTGATCAACGCCATCGAAGCCAGCCCGAACCCGGTCATCCTCGCCGGGTATTCGCAAGGCGCGGGTATCGCTGGAGACATCGCAAGAGACTGGGGGTACGGCACGTACCCGCATCTCGATATCCGAGGCGCAGCACTGATCGCGGACCCGTCACGGCCCGCCGGGCTGAACACCACAGGACCCGATCCGGGCGGATACGGAATCTCCGGAGAACGACGCATCGACGGAATGCCGGTGCTGTGGGCCGCCGCCGTCGGCGACCCGATCACCGCGTTGCCCGAAGGCTCGGCCCTGCGGACCATCGCGGACCTGTCCGCCTACTGGACTCTGAAAGACCCTGTCGTCTGGGCACGATCCGTCATAGACGTGGCATCGCAGAACAGGGCTCAGCGGTGGTGGAACATCAAGAACTGGGCGTCCTGGACCGGAGTCATCCGGGAGGCGTACTCGTACCTCCAGGGCGGACGGCACACCGACGCCTATGTGACTGAAGGGCACTCGGTCAGACTGGCCGAGGCCGTGAACGACACGTTCTGACCCGAAGGGCCGGGGCGTGCGTTCCCCGGCCTCCGAACGGGTCGCAATCCGTTTAGTGGTCGGCTGTCCGACCAGACCCGAAGCTAGCAGCACGGCCCCACTCGAACGACCGGTAACCCCCAGGGCAGAAGCCTTGGGGGTTTCGTCGTTCCTGGGGGTACCGGCCGGGCGCAGCTAAGCCGCAGCCGGGGCCTCACTCACGAGCCGCTCCAGGGCGGCGGAGAAGGGGTCAACCGCAGGGGTAGCGGGCAGTTCGCGGACCTCGGCGACGGCCGGAGATTCCTCGGCCTGGTCCCGGAGAACCATGGTCAGGTGAGTGACCGCCAGCAGCACCAGCGGCGGCACCGCCGCGATTCCGATCGCGATGTACGAGCCCGTGGTGTGCCACGCCTGAAGCCCGTTGCCCGCGACCGAGAGCATGGCACCGATGAACAGCAAAACCCATGCGTACCAGCTGTGACGCCGCATCGCGGTAGCCGCGATCGTGGAGACGATCACCAGACCGTCAACGATCAGCGGGGCCGACCACGGGTCGGGCATCTTGTAGTACTCGGCCAGCTCAGACAGAGCGGTATACGAGACGAGGAACGAGAACCCACCAACCGCGACCGTGCCAGCAGTGGCAGCCTGGACAGCGGAGATGGACCGAACTCGAGATAGCATCGGTGAGCACCAACCTTTGACTTGGTGTAGTCGAGCCCCCGGAGGAGTACCAGTCCGAAGGGGGTTCGCGTTTTTCTGTTGTCTCACAGATCGTATCAGCCGTTTCGAGCTACTTCGAAAACTCGAGAATCACTCGAGGTACGGAGCTTTTCGGTTGGAGAATCAACCGAACTCCCCACTTCCGCAGCATCTCTCGATGCTCGATCGGATCAACCGAGCGAGCCCACGCCTCGCCGTAAGTGATGTCCAGCTTCTTCTCTTCCCATTTCGAAGGACGAACCGTGTCCTTTTCCAGCTCACGTTTCCGGGCCGTCAATCCCTTAAGCCGGGAAATGTAGTGGTCCTGGTCCTCTTGGGTCTCGATCAAGCCAGCGTCGGACTCGGCGCGAAGCCGCGCTATCGCGCCCGTGACCTCTTCCAGCTCCCTTGAGTTGTCCGAGCCTGGGACGAATACCTTCTCGATAACGAGCTTCTCGCCGTGCTCGGCGAGGAACTGGGACTCGAGAGTCCGTTCCGCCTCTTCGGCGCTGATGTTCATCCCGTTGCAGTTCAACGGCGTACGCCCACACCGGTAGTACCGGTTATCGGGAAGCCCGATCGTGGACTTGCCCCGTCGAGCCGATATCTGCTGAGCCAGCTGCGCCCCACACAGCCCACACGACCCAACCCCGAGCATCGGGTTCTCGGAGTGCACCCGCCGAGTGCCGTTGTACGAGCGCTTCGCCGCCGCCTGCTGGATCTGCTCCCAGGTCGCATCATCGAACGTCGGCTCCGCGATCCGGACCATGTTCCCGTCCGCGTCGAGATGAGGCTTCTTGCCCTTGTCCGTCGTCTTATAACCCTGGGTCGACCACGACGTCATGATGAGTTTGACCGTGCCCACATTCCACGGGCGCTCTTTCGATTCCTTCCCGTTCTTGATCATGGCGCGGTCCATATTCGTAAGAACCTTCGACTCATTCAGCCATGCGGCAATCCTGATCCACGACCAACCGGCTAGCAGCTTCTCGGCGATCTTGTATAGCCACTCATACCCGTATGGGTCGCGAGCTAGCGTCTTTCCCTTCCCCGAGGGATGGTCCACAGTCTGAAATCCGAAGGGGGGCACACCCGATGCCCACCGGTCGGTGGTCCGCAATACCCGGTGAAAGTCCTCCGCGCGGGACCGGTACCGGTTCAATTCGATCTGTGCGAAAAACGACCCGATGTAGATGAACAGCTCGGTCATCATCTGATCGAGCGAGTTCAACTTGCCAGCGTCGCGGTAGTTCAACGTTAGGTTGTCATCGGCGAAGACCAGGATCTTCCGGTGCTCTTTGCACCACTTCGCGAACTCGACGCAGTCATGCGTCGACCGAAACATGCGGTCGATCTTCGAGAAGATCAGGACGTCCCATTCCCATAGCTTCTCTTCGGTCAGCCACTTCCCGAGGTCTGGGCGTTCGAACGGGGTGTACTTGCCTGCCGAGACGTCGAGGTCCTGGAACATCGCTACGACCGAGAGGCCGTTGGCGTCGGCCCATCGCATACCGGTTTCAAGCTGTGCGAAGTTCGAGACCTTCTCAGGTCCTTGGACGACGGACACACGCGCGCCAACCAGGGCGCGTAGGCCGCTGTTCATTAGAGGCAACCTCCGGGCTTAGAGCTTCATCAGGTACGTTTCGTGCAGGCTGGCAAACCGTACACGTCCAGCTATCCCGGTTATCAGACTGGTCGACTAGATCAGCAGTTTCCGATGGAGCACGCATTCCGCGGCCCGTGGAAACTCGCCGGCCGAATGGGCGGCTTCGATATCCAAAAGATCGCGGCCGCCGATCCCGAGGAATTCGAGGAGCTGGCCGCGACGCCTCCGGCCATCCACCGCTACGGCCGATCGATGGGCCGGCGGGTGCAGGAGCTGGCCCGCTACATCCTCGAGAACTACGACGGCAAAACCTCGGACCTGTGGACAGCCGGTGATCCCGACGGCAAGGAAGTGCTGAAACGCATCAAGAAGCTGCCCGGATTCGGCGATCAAAAGGCGCGAATCTTCCTGGCCCTCTTGGGTAAGCAACGCGGCCTCACCGCGCCCGGCTGGCGCGAGGCCGCCGGCGCTTACGGTGAGGACGGGTCGCGTCGTTCGGTCGCCGATGTCACCGACGCCGAATCCCTCACCCAGGTCCGGGAATTCAAGAAACAGGCCAAGGCCGCCGCCAAGGCGAAGTAACCGGGCTCTCCCCGCCCGACAGAATCAAGCTGGTTTTTAACCTCCAGAAACGACTGCACCTCATTGATGCTGGCCGCCGACAGTTCAGTCCGGTAGTGGAAGCAGTAATCAGAATGCAAATGAGGAAATTCGCCGGGACCGCGGCTTTGGTGATCGCGGCCACCGGTGTGACGGCCGGCACCACCTATGCCGCTCCGGCCGCGGACGCCAACGCGCCGATCAACTACACCGCCACCACCACCGATACGAACGCGATCGTCCGTACGGATGCCGGTTCGCTGGTGGTGGAGAACGGCAACTTCGAGATCAAGGCCGCCAACGGCAATGTGGTGGCGGGTGTGCCGCTGCAGCTGAAGGTGGACGATTTCACCTTCCCGGTCGCCGCGGACATCTCCGGCAACACCGCGACCCTGACCCCGCAGGTCGACGTGGAGCACGCGAAGTACACGCCGCTGGCCAAGGATGTGGCGCTGCCGTACGAGGATCAGGCTCCCTGGAAGTCGGACTACGACCGTGAGCAGGCCGCGTGGGGCCGCCTGCGTGACACCATCGGCGCGGGTGCGACCATCGGCACCCTGGTCGGCGGTATCGGCGGCGCGGCTGTCGGCTGCGTGCTGGGCGGCATCGTCGGCGCGGGCGCTGCCGCGGCCGCGATCGTGGGTCTGTTCGGTCCGCTGGTTCCCGCGGGCATTCTCGGCTGCCTCGGTGGCATGGCCGCGATCGGTTTCCTGGGCACCCTGGCGGGCCAGTTGCTGGTGACCGCGCCGGTGGCGATCGCCGCCGCGATCCAGTACTTCTCCACCATCAACGAGCCGCACATTCAGTCCAAGTAGCCGATTCCGCAACCGATGGGCAAAGGTTCATCCACGCGGAACCGATCTGCCACTCACTGTTCGTGCGGGCCGGTTTTCATCACAGCGTCCCAGTGGGCACACCTGACAATGTCTCCCCCTGGGGCGCTCCTGCTCATCCGAAGAGAGAATCTCGAATTCACATGCGTCTCAACAAATTCGCCGCGACTTCCGCGCTGGTGATCGCCGCTCTGGGTGTCACCGCGGGCACCGTGAACGCGGCCCCGGCCACCGACGCCAACGCGCCGATCAACTACACCGCCACCACCACCGACACCAACGCGATCATCCGCACCGATGCCGGTTCGCTGGTGGTCGAGAACGGCAACTTCGAGATCAAGGCCGCCAACGGCACCGTGGTGGCGGGTGTGCCGCTGCAGCTGAAGGTCGATGATTTCACCTTCCCGATCGCCGCGGACATCTCCGGCAACACCGCGACGCTGACCCCGCAGGTCGACATGGACCACGCGACCTACACGCCGCTGGCCAAGGACGTCGCCCTGCCGTACGAGGACCAGGCGCCCTGGAAGTCGGACTACGACCGTGAGCAGGCGGCCTGGAACCGCATGAAGGACACGATTTCCGTGGGCGCGACCATCGGCACCCTGGTCGGCGGCATCGGCGGCGCGGGCGTCGGCTGCGTGCTGGGCGGCATCGTCGGCGCGGGCGCCGCGGCCGCCGCGATCGTGGGTCTGTTCGGTCCGTTCGTGCCGGCCGCCATTCTGGGCTGCCTCGGTGGCATGGCCGCGATCGGTTTCCTGGGCACCCTGGCGGGCCAGCTGTTCGTGACCGCGCCGGTCGCGATCGCCGCCGCGATCCAGTACTTCACCACCATCAACCAGCCGCACGTCGTCGCGCCCAAGTAAAAAGCGACGCGGCTGCGAAGAGCGAGGGGCTCTATCGATTCAGCATCACCTCATCGGGACAACCCGCTCGGCCTCTCGGCCGAGCGGGTTTCCTGTTCTCCGGGCTTGGGATCGGGGTGAGTGCAACCCTGTCGAGGTTTCGGCCCCGGTGTTGCACTGGGGATATGGGCGAGCTGACCTCGATTCACGGCGCGGCTGCCGTGCTGACGTCCGTCGACGGAGCCGATCTGCGGCGCACCTTCGCGCACTTCCCCAGCGGTGTGGTGGCGGTGTGCGCGCGATTGGGCGGAACTCCCTACGGTCTGGTGGCCAGCACTTTCGTGCCGGTGTCCCTGGATCCGCCGCTGGTCTCGATCTGCATTCAGTACTCCTCGGAGACGTGGCCGCGACTCGAGCAGGCCAGCCGATTGGGTTTGAGTCTGCTCAGCAGCGAGCAGGAACCGGCGGCGCGGGGCTTGAGTTCCCGGCGCGGGGACCGGTTCCGGAATGTGGAGCTGCACGGCGGCAACGGGAACGCGGCGTTCGTGGGCGGGGCAACCGCCTGGCTGGAGACCTCGCTGTACGAGCAGGTGCCCGCCGGCGATCATGCCGTGGTGTTGCTGCGCGTGCACCGGGTGAGCGTGGCCGCGGAGTCCGAGCCGCTCGTGTTCCACCGCAGCGCCTTCCGCGCGTTCGAGAGTAAATCACCTGTCGGCCAATTGAATTCAGCCTGAGCGGGACCGGCGACAGGGCCGTGCGAGGTTCGTATCGTCGGTTTCATGAGCACCCTGGCGGCATCCGCGCGGTCGGTGGCGGCGACCGAACACGAGGACGGCGATCTGCCCGTGGTCCGGACCCGGCACCCGTGGCGGTGGGTCACGGCGGCGGTGGCGCTGGTGGTGGTCGCGCAGTTCGCGCACGGCCTGATCACCAATGCGGGCTGGGACTGGGGGACTTTCGCGCAGTACTTCACCGCCAAGTCGGTGTTGTCGGCGCTGAAGGTGACCTTGGAGCTCACCTTCTGGGGCACCTTGCTCGGCTTCTTCCTGGGCATCTGGCTGGCCGTCGCGCGCTTGTCGAACAATCCGGTGCTGAAGGCGATTTCGTGGACCTACATCTGGGCCTTCCGCTCCATTCCGCTCATCGTGCAGTTGCTGTTCTGGTTCAACCTCGCCTACCTGTACAAGACATTGTCGATCGGCATTCCGTTCGGACCGGAATTCGCGCGCTTTCAAACCAATGGCGTGATCAGCGGATTCACCGCCGCCGTCATCGGACTGGCCTTGCATCAGGCCGCGTATTCGGCGGAAATCATTCGGGCCGGGATCATTTCGGTGGATCACGGCCAGTGGGAGGCGGCCCGCTCGCTGGGGTTGCCGTGGCATCGGCAGTTCTTCACCGTGGTGGCCCCGCAGGCCATGCGCGGGATTCTGCCGAATGCCGCCAACGAGGTGATCAGCCTGTTCAAGGGCACCTCGATCGTGTCCACCATGGCCATCGCCGAGCTGTTCTACCAGGTGCAGGTCATCTACGGCCGCAACGGCCGGGTGGTGCCGCTGCTGATGGTGGCGACGGTCTGGTACATCCTGCTCACCACGGTGCTGAGCATCATCCAGTTCTATATCGAGCGGCACTTCGCCCGCGGCGACCGGGCGAGTGTGCGCACCGTGAAGGGCGGGGATCGGCGATGACCGAGTTCGCGATCGAATTGCGCGGTATCCGAAAGTCTTTCGGCCACCAGGAGGTACTGTCCGGCATCGACCTGACGGTGCGGCCCGGTGAGGTCACCGTCATCCTGGGCCCGTCGGGTTCGGGCAAGTCCACGCTGCTGCGCGCCATCAACCACCTCGAGCAGGTGGACGGCGGCACCGTGCGGGTGGGCGGCGAACTGGTCGGCTACCGACGCAAGGGCGACAAGCTCTACGAACTGCACGAGCGGGAGATCCTGCGGCAGCGCGGCCGCATCGGGTTCGTCTTCCAGAACTTCAATCTGTTCCCGCACCTGACGGTCCGGGAGAACGTGGCGCTCGCGCCGGTGGCCGCCCAGCGCCGGCCCAAGGCACAGGCGAACGCCGAGGCCCTGGAGCTGCTGGCCCGAGTCGGGCTGGCGGACAAGGCCGACGAGTATCCGCGCCGGCTGTCCGGCGGCCAGCAGCAGCGCGTCGCGATCGCGCGGGCGTTGGCGTTGCGGCCGGAGGTGGTGCTGTTCGACGAACCCACCTCGGCGCTGGATCCGGAACTGGTCGGCGAGGTGCTGGACGTGCTCGAGGATCTGGCCGCCGGCGGCGCGACCCTGGTGATCGTCACCCACGAGATCGGTTTCGCCCGCGAGGTCGCCGACACCGTGGTGCTGATGGACGCCGGGCGCATCGTCGAGCAGGGCCCGCCCGCGCAGGTCCTGGACAATCCGGCGCATCCGCGCACCAAAGCCTTTCTCGCACACGTCCTCTGACGTGATACCCACTAGGTAAGGAATCCGCCCATGTCCCTGGCGAGCCGTCGCGGACGGACCAGCGCCTTGATCGCCGTCACGCTGCTGAGCCTGCTGGCCGGCGCGTGCGGCAACGGTGACGGCGGCACGTCCGACACCCGCAGCGTGAACGGCCAGTCCTACGACCTGTCGCCGCAACAGTCCGGGCGCGTCCACGTCGACAAGGTGGATTCCATCGCCGCCCAGGTTCCCCAGGCGATCCGGGATCGCGGCACCCTGGTGGTGACCGGAACCATCGGCGCGACACCGCCTTTGGGCTTCTACGCCACCGACGACCGCACCATCGTCGGCTCCGAGGTGGACATCTCCTGGCTGATCGGCGACATCCTGGGCCTGAAGGTGGAGCGGCGCAACGGCGACTGGGCGCAGAACTTCGTCAAGATCGACTCCGGGGAGGCGGACCTGTTCGTCAGCAATGCCACCGTCACCGAGGAGCGCAAGGAGAAGTACGACTTCGCCACCTACCGCCTGGACAATATCGCCCTCGAGGTGCCCAAGGATTCGACCTGGACCTACCAGGATCGGAAATCGCTGGCGGGCATGAAGATCGGCGTGGGGTCGGGCACCAATCAGGAACAGCTGCTGGTCGCCTGGAACGACCAGAACGTGGCCGAGGGCCTGCCCAAGCTGGACCTCGCCTACTACCAGCAGCCCTCGGACTACTACCTGGCGCTGTCCTCCGGCCGCATCGACGGGTTCGTCGGCCCCAACCCGGCGGCGCAGTATCACTCGGCGACCACCGGCGCCAAGGTGCTGACCACCTGGTCCGGGGCGGGCGACGCCCTGCGGGCCGAGATCGCGGCCATGACCCGCAAGGACAACGGGCTGATCGGCGCGGTGCGCGCGGCCATCCAGTACGCCATCGACCACGGGAGCTATCGCAAGGTGCTGGACCGCTGGGGCCTGGGCGGCGAGGCCGTGCAGCAGTCGCGGATCAACCCGCCCGGACTGCCCAAGAAGAAGGGATGAGCATGTCGCGCAGCGTCTTCCACGTCGGACAGCACGACCCCCTGGCCGCGCCGCTGCTGGCGGAGCTGGCCATCGAGTACAGCAGCCGCTACGGCCGCACCCCCGGTGAGGTGCACGCGGATCTGATCGGATACTCGGCCGGTCACTTCGCGCCGCCGCACGGCGACCTGCTGATCGTGGTGGAGGACGGAGAACCGGTGGCGGGCGGCGCGTTTCAACGCTTCGACGCGAATACCGCCGAGCTCAAACGGATCTGGACGTCGAGCGCACATCGCCGCAAGGGCCTGGGCCGGTTCGTGCTCGAACAGCTGGAGGCGGAGGCGGCCCGCCGCGGCTACACGCGCATCTACCTGACCACCGGTCCGCGCCAGCCCGAGGCGGTCGCGCTGTACACGGCGGCGGGCTACACCGCGCTGCCCCGCGACGTCGTCAAGTCGGTCGGCTACGTGCATCCCTTCGAGAAGCTGCTGGCCGTGGATTCGGAGGCGATCCCGGCATGAAATTCCTGCTGCTGACGCTGATCACGCACACCCCCGATCCGGTCACCGGCACGACCGAGACGCCCCGGCAGCGGCTGCGCCGGGTGGTCGACTCCGCGCGGCTGGCCGAGGAACTCGGGTACGACGGTTTCGCGGTGGGGGAGCGGCACGAGGACCCGTTCATCTCCGCCGCCCCGCCGGTGGTGCTCAGTCATCTCGCGGCCGTCACCTCCCGGCTGGCGTTGTTCACCGGCGTGACCACGCTGAGCCTGCTGGATCCGGTGCGCGCCTTCGAGGACTACTCGACCCTCGACAACCTCTCCGACGGCCGCCTGGAACTGATCATCGGTAAAGGCAACGGCGCGGCGCAGGCCAAACTGTTCCACGTCACCACCGATGACCAGTGGGACCGCAATCGCGAAGGCTACGAACTGTTCCGCAAGCTCTGGGACAGCGACAGCGTCACCTGGCAGGGCCGGTTCCGCCCGTCGCTGACCGAGGCCAAGGCGCTGCCGCGGCCGCTGCAACCGCGCTTGCGCATCTGGCACGGCAGCGCCACCAGCCGGGAATCCGCGGATTACGCGGCGCGCAACGGGGATCCGCTGTTCTCCGCGAACGTCACCTACCCGATCGAGCCGTACGCCGAGCTGATCGACCACTACCGGGAGCGCTGGGCGGCCTACGGCCACGATCCGGCGCAGGCGCTGGTGGGCGCGGGCACCGCCGGCTTCCTGGTGACCCGCACCTCGCAGGAGGCCGTCGAGCTCTACCGGCCGGTCTTCGAGGCGCGACAGGCGGTGGCGCGAAAGTTCGCCGTGCCCATCGTCTTCGAGACCGTCGAGGATTTCATCGCCCGCTCCTCGGCGCTGATCGGCAGCCCCGAACAGGTGCTGGACAAGGTGAGCCGCTACCACGAGCGGTTCGGTCACGAGGTGATCCACCTGAGTGCCGACGCCGACGGCCGCACCGAGGCCCAGCATCGAACCAGCCTCGAACTCTTCCAATCCGACGTCGCACCTCAACTGCGTCAACGCATTCCGAGCCGTCCGCTCGGAGCCGATCGCTACCCCTCCGGAGTCCCCGCATGAAACGTGCAGTCGCCCTGACCGGCGCGGTCGCCGCCGCCCTCACCCTCGCCGCCTGCGGTGGCGGCGGCGACAGCGGCGGCGGCAGCGGGGAGCCGTCGGGTCCGCCGCAGGCGGGCGGCGTGCTGCGCTACGGGCTGTCGCTCGCGCCGACCTGCTCGGATCCGGCGCAGTCGGCGACCAATCAGACCATCTACGTGACCCGCCAGATCGTGGATTCGCTGGTCGATCAGGACCCCGAGACCGGGCAGTTGAAGCCGTGGCTGGCCGACACCTGGACCGTCTCCCCGGACGCCAGGACGTTCACCTTTCATCTGAAGCCCGGCATCACCTTCAGCGACGGCACCCCGCTGACCGCGGATTCGGTGCGCAAGAACTTCGACTCCATCGTCGCCCTCGGCGGCGCGAAGGCCCCGCTGGGCGCGAGCTACCTGGCCGGATACGCCGGCAGCACGGTGCTGGATCCGCAGACGGTGCGGGTGGAGTTCTCCGGCCCCAACGCCCAGTTCCTGCAGGCCACCTCGACCCCGCAGCTGGGCATCCAGTCAGATGCCACCGTCGCCAAATCGGCCGACGACCGTTGCCTGGGCGGCAATGTCGGCAGCGGCCCGTTCACCTACACGGAGTGGAAGCAGAACGCCTCGGCGACGCTGGCCAAACGGGCCGGATACTCCTGGGGCTCCGCGGTTTTCGCCTCCCAGGGCGAGGCGCACCTGGACAAGATCGTGTTCACGGTGGTGCCGGAGTCCGGCGTCCGCACCGGCTCGCTGGCCTCCGGTCAGCTCGACGCCATCAGTGACGCGCTGCCGCAGGATGTCTCGCAGATCGAGAGCGGCGGCGGCCGGGTGCAGTTCACCGCCAACCCGGGTGTGCCGTTCGGGCTGCAGGTGAACGTGACCCGCGGCCCGCTGCGCGACCCCGCGGTGCGGGCGGCGCTGGTACCCGCCCTCGACCGCAAGGAACTGGTGGATACCGTGCTCGGGCCCCAGTTCAAGGTGGCCACCAGCGTGCTGGCCTCGAAAACTCCCGGCTACGTGGATCTTTCGTCGCGGGTGAAGTACGACCCGGACGCCGCGAAGAAGCTGCTCGACCAGGCGGGGTGGGTGCCCGGCGGCGACGGCATCCGCGTCAAGGACGGCCAGCGCCTGGCCGCGAGCGTCATCTTCGCCCCGGTCTTCGCCGGCAACCAGGCCATTCTGGAACTGACCCAGCAGCAATTGAAGGCCATCGGTTTCGACCTGCGCCTGGAACCGCTGTCGGTCGCGGAATCGAATGTGCGCCAGAACAACAAGGATTTCGACTTCGACTACTACAACTCCACCCGCGCCGACGGCGACATCCTGCGCACCACCTTCGCGGTGGATCAGCGCAACCTGAACGCTCGCGGCCCGTCCGAGCCCTTGGACGGACTGCTGTCCCAGCAGCTTTCGGCCACCGACCCGGGCGCCCGCGCCAAGCTCATCGGTGACGCTCAGGCTGCGGTTCTCGATCAGGGCCTGTGGATCCCGACCATCGAGCTGTCCCAGGCCATCGGCGTGGGCAAGAACGTGGCCGGGGTGAAGTTCGAGGCGTCGGCGCGCCTGCAATTCCACGACACCTGGCTGCAGCGGTAATCCCATGGGCCGCTACGTGATCGGACGGGTGCTGCAGGCGGTGGGCGTGCTGTGGGCGGCCTTCACGCTGTCGTTCGCCGGGTTGTACCTGCTGCCGGGCGACCCGGTGGACATGGCGACCAACGCCGCCACCGGCACCCCCGTGGACGCCGCGGCGGCCGCCGAGATGCGCGCCAGATACGGCCTGGACCAACCACTGTGGACGCAGTACTGGGCCGCGCTCACCCATGCGGTGCGCGGTGACCTCGGTCGTTCGATCTCCTCCGGGCAGACCGTCACGGCGGCGCTCGGCGAGGCTCTGCCCTCGACACTGGTGCTGGCGGGCGCCGGACTGCTGCTCGCCGTGATCGCCGGTGCGGGCCTGGCGTTGGCAGCCGCCTACACCCGGCGGCCCTGGCTGCGCGGCCTGCTCACCGCGATCCCTCCGGTCGGTGCGTCCCTACCGGGCTTCTGGGTGGGATTGATTCTGCTGCAGGTGTTTTCGTTCCGGTTGAAGCTGGTTCCCGCGTTCGGCGGCACCGGCTTCGCCGGAACCGTGCTGCCCGCGGTCACCGTCGCCATTCCGGTGGCGGCGGTCGTGGCCCAGGTGCTGTACGCGAGCCTGGTCTCGACCTGGCGGCAACCGTTCGTGGAGGTGGCTTTCGCCAAGGGCGCCTCGCGCTGGTGGGTGCAGCTACGCCATGTGCTGCGTCCGGCGGCCGCGCCCGCGCTCACCGTCGCGGGTCTGTGGACCGGTTCGGTGCTCGCCGGCGTGGTGGTGACCGAGACCGTGTTCTCCCGGCCCGGCATCGGCCGTCTCGCGCAGGAATCGGTGCTGCACGAGGACATTCCGGTGGTGCAGGGGATCGTCGTGTTCGCCGCACTCGTCTTCGTCGTCGTCAATCTGCTCGTCGATCTCGCCTATCCACTGTTGGACCCCCGTGTGGTGCAAGCCAATTCGAGAAAGGAACGCGCCCATGCGTAACCGCCGGCCGCTCTCGCGCGCGCACGTGATCGCCAACTTCCGCGCCCGGCTGCGCATGCCCTCGGGGCCGCGCTCGACGTTGCGGGTCATCACGCTGACGCACCCGCTGCTGGACCCCGGCTTCGCCTACTGGATTTCCGACGACGAGCAGCGCGATGTCTGAAGCACTGGTCCTGCCACCTGCCGCCGAGTCGATCCCGGGCGGGTTGCGGCGCGCGGCGAGCGGGGTGCGTGCGCATCTCGGCCTGCTGCCCGCGGGTGCGATCGTGCTGCTGGTCTTGGCCTGGGCGGTCGCGCCGGCGCAGTTCGCGAGCGGTGATCCACTGCGCGGGGTGCCCGCGCAGAAGCTTCGGGCACCCAGCGTCCAGCACTGGTTCGGCACCGACAATCTCGGCCGCGACCTCTACACCCGCGTGGTGCACGGGGCGGCGCTGTCGTTGAGCGCCACCGTGTTCGCGGTGCTGCTGGGTCTGGTGGGCGGCACGTTGATCGGCCTGGTCGCGGGCGCCGCCGGCGGCCGGGCGGACACCCTGATCATGCGAATCATCGACGTCCTGCTGTCGATCCCGGACATGCTGCTGGCACTGGCCACCATCACGATCCTGGGCATCGGCACCCGCAATGTCGCCATCGCCGTGGGGGTTTCGCTGATCGCACGGTTCGCCCGCGTCATGCGCGGTGAGGTGCTGCGGGTGCGCAACGCCCCGTACGTGGAGGCGGCCTACGCGCTCGGGGTCCGCCGGCCCACCGTGTTGTTCCGCCACATTCTGCGCAACGCCTACGGTCCGGTAGCCGCCTTGGCGGCCGTCGACTTCGGCATCGTGACCTTGTTCGTGGCCTCGCTCAGCTTCCTGGGATACGGCGCGGTGCCGCCGACCCCGGAATGGGGTTCGCTGGTCTCCGAGGGGCGCGGCTTCCTCGCCACCGCGTGGTGGCTGACCACGCTGCCGGGGCTTGTCATCGTGGCCCTGGTCCTGTCCACCCAGCGCATCGCACGCGCCATCCAGAAGGACGGTGCGCGATGACGGACCAGTTGCTGAGCATCGCGGAATTGCGGGTCGAATACCAGGGCAGCACCGGGGTGACCGCCGCCGTGCGGGGCGCCTCGCTCGAGGTGGCCCGGGGTGAGACGGTCGCGCTGGTGGGCGAATCCGGCTCCGGGAAGTCGACTCTCGCGCACGCGGTGATCGGGCTGCTCCACGGTGGCCGGGTCACCGGCGGTTCGATCACGTTCGCCGGTGAACGCCTCGAGCACGCCCCGGAGCGGACGTTGCGGCGCCTGCGGGGCGCGCACATCGGCCTGGTGCCGCAGGATCCGGGGACTTCCCTGAATCCGGTGTTGCGCATCGGCGAGCAGGTGGGGGAGGTGTTGCGGATTCACGGGCGGGCGGATCGGTGCACCGCGCGGCTGGAGGCGGTGCGGATTCTCGAGGAGGCGGGGCTGGATCGGCCGGAGTTGCGGGCCCGGCAGTATCCGCAGGATCTGTCCGGCGGGCAGCGGCAGCGGGTGCTGATCGGGATCGCGCTGGCGTGCACGCCGGAACTGGTGATCGCCGACGAGCCGACCAGCGCCCTCGACGTCACCGTGCAGCGGCGCATTCTCGATCATCTGGCCCGGCGTACCCGGGAAGCCGGCACGGCGGTCCTGCTGATCACCCACGACCTGGCCGTGGCAGCCGAGCGCGCGGACCGGATCGCGGTCATGCGCGAGGGACAGATCGTCGAAATCGGTTCGGCGGCAGAGATTCTGAGGGATCCGCAGCACGAGTACACGAAGCGGTTGATCGCGGCCGCGCCGAGTCTGGGAGCCGTCGGCGCCGAAAGGCCGCGCCGACCGGCTGAGCCGAGTGCCCCGCTGCTGGCGGCCACCGGCCTGCGTAAATCCTTCCGCATCACCCGGGATTTCACCCTGACCGCCGTCGACGACGTCTCGCTGGAGATCCACCGGGGCGAAACCCTCGCTGTCGTAGGTGAATCCGGCTCCGGGAAATCGACCACGGCTCGCATCGTCGCCCGGCTGGCGCAGGCGGACGCGGGCACGGTCACCTTCGACGGCCAGGACGTCACCGCGCTGCGCGGATCGGGTCTGCGCGCCCTGCGCCGCCGCATTCAGGTGGTGTACCAGAACCCCTATGTCTCCTTGAATCCCAAGTTGACCATCGGCCGGATCGTGTCGGAACCGTTGCAGGCGTTCGGCATCGGCGACCGTCGTACCCGGCGCGACACCGCCGCCGAACTCCTCGATCAGGTGGCGCTGCCGGCCGCGTACCTGGCGCGCCGCCCCAGCGAGCTTTCCGGCGGCCAGCGCCAGCGCGTCGCCATCGCCCGCGCCCTGGCGCTGCACCCGGACCTGCTCGTCCTCGACGAACCGGTCTCCGCCCTCGACGTCTCGGTGCAGGCCCAGATCCTCGACCTGCTCGAGCGCCTGCAATCCGAACTGGGCCTGGCCTACCTGTTCATCTCGCACGATCTGGCGGTGGTGCGTCGCCTGGCGGACCGGGTCGCGGTCATGCGCCACGGGCAGATTGTCGAAACCGCAGACACCGGCGAGCTTTTCGACAATCCGCGGCACGACTACACCCGCGAGCTGCTCGCGGCCGTGCCCCGGGCCGCCACCGCCACCCCCGTCCCGCTGGAAAGGACAGCCTGATGCCGCCTACGTCTCCGCTGCTGCTGGGCCTGGAACTGGCCGGCGCCGGCGCGCATCCCGCCTCCTGGCGGCGCGCTGACTCCCGCGCCGAGGACCTCTTCACCGCCGGCTACTGGGTGGACGCGCTGCGCGCCGCCGAGGACGCGGGCATCGACCTGGCGTTCCTGCCGGACTCGTTCACCTTGCAAACGGCAGGCGCGATCGGCCGCCTGGACGCGGTCGCCATCGCGGCCCGCGCCGCGGCGGTCACCGGTCGCATCGGCCTGATCCCGCAGGCGTCGGTCACCCACACCGAGCCCTTCCACCTCTCCAAAGCCATTGCCAGCCTGGACTTCGCGACCAAGGGCCGGGCCGGTTGGGAGGTCACCGTGTCGGCGGGCGAGGCCGCGCTGTTCGGCCGCAAGCCGGAGCAGGACGGGCGCTCGCGCTGGCAGGAGGCGGACGAGGCCGTCGAGGTGGTGACGCGGCTGTGGGACAGCTGGGAGGACGACGCCGAGATCCGCGACCAGGCGACCGGCCGGTTCATCGACCGGGACAAGCTGCACTACATCGACTTCACCGGTGCGCACTTCTCGGTGAAGGGCCCGTCCATCACCCCGCGCCCGCCGCAGGGGCAGCCGCCGATCGCGGTGCGGGCCGCCGATCCGCACAGCGTCCGGCTGGCCGTGCACCGCGCCGATCTGATCCGCATCGCCGCACCGGATCTCGCGAAGGCGGCGGCCACCCGCAGCGAGCTGCGCGCCGCCCTCGCCGCCGCGGGACGCGACCCGAACCGCGTGCGCGTGTTGCTGGACATCGACATTCACCTGGCCGCCACCGTGGACGCGGCCGCCGCCGAGGTCGCCCAACTGGAGGACTGGCTCGCCACCCCGGCCCCGGCGACCGTCTTCCACATCGGCACGCCCGCGGAACTGCGCGACATTCTGCGAGAGGTCGAGAACGAGTGCGCCGCAGACGGTGTGGTGCTGCGTCCGCTGGCCCTGCCCGCCGCCCTGCGCCACCTGCCCGCCCTCGCACCCACCCTGCGCGAGCGCCTGGGCTTGCCGCGCCCGGCCAACCGCTACGCCCGAGCCTGAGGAGGACGCCATGCCGGAACAGCGGCCACGCAAGCAGATTCACCTCGCCGCCCACTTCCCGGGCGTCAACCACCACACGGTGTGGACCGATCCAGCCTCGGGCAGCCAGATCGACTTCGACTCCTTCGTGCATCTGGCGCGCACCGCCGAACGCGGCCTGTTCGACTTCTTCTTCCTGGCCGAGGGCCTGCGCCTGCGTGAACACCGCGACCGCATCCACGATCTGGACGTGGTCGGCCGCCCGGACACCTTCACCGTGCTCAACGCCCTGGTCGCCGTCACCACGCATCTCGGGCTGGCGGGCACCATCAACACGACATTCAACGAACCCTTCGAACTGGCAAGGCAATTCGCGTCGCTGGACCACCTCTCGGGCGGTCGCGCGGCCTGGAACGCGGTCACCTCCTCGGACGCGTTCACCGGCGAGAACTTCCGCCGCGGCGGCTATCTGGACCACGCCAAGCGCTACACCCGCGCCCACGAGGTGGTGGACGCCACCCGCGCGCTGTGGGACAACTGGCCGGCCGACACGCTCGTGATCGACCGGGAGCGCGGGGTTTTCGCGCGGCCGGTAACGCCGGTCCATTTCTCCAGCGAGCAGTTCGAGATCGACGGACCGTTCGTGCTGCCGCGCGGTCCGCAGGGCTATCCGGTGCAGATCCAGGCCGGGGATTCCGACGAGGGCCGCGAATTCGCCGCCGCCAAGGCCGATGTCATCTTCAGCGCGCACGGGGAACTCGCCGACGGCCAGCGCTTCTACCGGGACGTCAAGGACCGGCTCGCCAGGTACGGCCGCGACCGCGACGACCTGAAGATCCTGCCCGCCGCCGGATTCGTGCTCGGCGACACCACCGCCGAGGCGCACGAGCGCGCCCACCACATCCGCCGGCAGCAGGTGACGCCGCAGACGGCCATCGCCTTCCTCGAACAGGTCTGGGGCCGTGACCTTTCCGCCTACGACCCGGACGGACCGCTGCCCGACATCGATCCGGCCGAGGATGTGAACATCACCCGCGGGCGAGTCCGGCACGCCAAGGATCCCCGTGCCATCGCCGACGCGTGGCGGGCCAAGGCCGCCGCCGAGCACCTGTCGATTCGCGAACTCATCATCGCCACCACCGCCCGCCAGCAGTTCGTGGGCACGCCGCGCGAGGTGGCCGTGGAAATCGACCGCTATGTCCAGTCCGATGCCGCCGACGGTTTCGTGCTGGTCCCGTATCTCACCCCGACCGGACTCGACGAATTCGTCGACAAGGTCGTGCCGGAACTGCAGTCCCTGGGTAGTTTCCGCACCGCCTACACCGGCCCGACCCTGCGTCACCACCTGGGCCTGCGTCATCCCCACGACAGCAGTCCCGCCAACGACAGCACCGGCCAATCCCGCCACGGCACCGAAGGAGTCCGCGCCTCATGACCGCCACCGCCACCGAATTCGACCAGCAGTGGGAAACCTTCCGCGCCGAGCGCGCCGCCTGGGCCCGCCAACCCCTGGGCTGGCTGAGCCTGACCGGGCTGCACTGGCTCGGCGACCGCGCCGAGACCATCGACGGGCTGCCCGGCCGCTGGCACGCGGATGCCGAGAACGTCTATGTGACAGTCGAATCCGAGGAATCCGGGCAGCTCACGCTGAATGGTGAGCCGCTCGCCGAGACAGCCGTCCTCACCCCGGGGGAGGGCGCGCCGGGCCTGGAGGTTCATCTCGGCTCCCGCGTCATCGAGGTGATTCGCCGCACCGGCCAGTTCGCGCTGCGCGTGCACGATCCGGAATCCCCGACCCTGGCCGAGTTCACCGCGATCCCGGTCTACCGGCCCGACCCGGCGTGGGTGGTCACGGGTCGTTTCGAGCCGTTCGAGGTGGCCCGCGTCGTCACCACCGGCGCGGTGGTCGAGGGCCTCGAGCACCACCACACCGCCACCGGCACCGTCACTTTCGATCTGGACGGCGAAACACGCCAGCTCGTCGTCTTCGGCAACCAGACCCTGGGCCTGCACATCCTGTTCACCGACGCCACCAGCGGCGTCACCACCTACGGGGGCGCGCGGCGACTGGATCTGACCCGCCCCGCTGCCGACGGCGCCGTGGTTCTCGACTTCAATCGCGCCGTCAACCTGCCCTGCGCCTTCACCGACTACGCCACCTGCCCGGTCGCCCCGGCCGAGAACCGGCTGCCGCTGGCCGTCGAAGCGGGCGAACAGGATCCGCGGAAGGAGCACGCCGCATGACCATCCCATTGTCCGTGCTGGATCTGGCGCCGATCAGCGCCGGATCCACTCCGCAGCAGGCCATCCGCAACAGCATCGATCTGGCCCGGCACGCGGAAAGCCTCGGCTACCACCGGTTCTGGGTCGCCGAACACCATTTCGTGAAGGTGGCCAGCGCCGCGCCCGCGACGCTCATCGGATTGATCGCCGCCGCCACCGAATCCATTCGCGTCGGGTCGGCGGCGGTGCAGCTCGGACACCACACCTCGATCTCGGTGGTGGAGGCGTTCGGCACCATCGACGCCCTCTACCCGGGTCGATTGGACCTGGGTTTGGGGCGTTCCGGGCATCGCGGCGACCAGCTGCGGTCGGCGGGCGTGCCGCCGGTGCCTGCCCCGGGCCGGCCCACCGAGGTACGGGACGGCGTGGTCATCCCGCCGCCGTTCTTCCCCGGCCAGCTGCTCGACTTCTCCAGGGTCCGTGCGGGTTTGGGCGCGCTGCACCTGCCGGGCGCGCAGCCGCTGCCCTACACCGACCAGATCGAGGACATCCTCGCGCTGCTGGACGGCACCTACGTCACCCCCGACGGCGTGGATCTGCACGCGATTCCGGGCGAGGGCGCCGACATCCAGCCGTGGCTGTTCGGCAGCAGCGGCGGCGAAAGCGCGCAGCTGGCAGGACGATTGGGGCTGCCGTTCGCGGCCAACTACCACGTCTCGCCGGGCACCATCGTGGAAACGGTGGAGGCGTATCGCAACGGCTTCCGTCCGTCCGCGCGCTTCCCGCGCCCGTATCTGGTGGTGTCCGCCGACGTGGTGGTGGCCGAGGACGATGCCACCGCCCAGCGGCTGGCCTCCACCTACGGTCACTGGGTCTACAGCATTCGCAGTGGGGCCGGGGCGGCCGAATACCTGGACCCGGAGACCGCGCCGCCGCTGCCGGATCAGCAGCGCCGACTGGTCGACGACCGGATCACCACCCAGTTCGTCGGCTCCCCGGCCACCGTCGCGGGCCGCCTGGAGGCGCTGCGCAAGCTTACCGGCGCGGACGAAATCGTGGTCACCAGCGTGACTTTCGATCATGCGGACCGGGTGCGCTCGCACCGGCTGCTGGCGCGCGAGTGGGGCCTGACCCCGCAGGTGCGCGCCGCCTGAGACCCCGCCGCCCGACCTGGAAGGGGACTCCGGGGGCGGGCGGCGGCACCCCGCACCGTGCGCAGGGCCTCGCGCGGGTGCGGGACCGGGGTCGAGCCGGACCGTGGACCGTCCGGCTCGACCCCCCAACCTCATCGCGACGAAATCCCCGCCGGGCAAGGCCCGGCGGGGATTTCGCGGTCGTGCGGACTAGCGCGCCGTGCGCGTGGCCCGGCGCATGGCCGACAGCGGATCGGCGTAGAACACGCTCACCGAGGTCACCGCCGCCGCGAATTCCTGCACCCGGCCGCCGAAACGGCTGATGCGCAGATCGGCCGCGGGCAGCGCGCTCGACTCCGCGAACGCCTTGGCCACCCGTTCCATGCCCGGCCGCCAGCCGGTGAACGCCTGCCCGCCCAGCACCACGCGATCCGGATTGAACATGTCGCGCACCAGCGCCGCGGTGCGGCCGAGGATTTCGGCCCGCTCGATGAGCAGCTCGCGGGCGGCGGCATTACCGGTGTCGGCGGCCCGGTACAGGTCGGTGATGGCCGGGCGGCGCGGGGCCTCCGGCTTGGGCAGCACGCCCTTGCGCACCGCGCGCTCGAGCAGCGCGCGCTCACCGATGGTGGCCTCCAAGCAGCCGCGCCGGCCGCAGGTGCAATCCACATCCGAGCCGGTCGGCAGGTGCGCGATGGAGCCGGGACCATTGGCGGGGGTGTGCACCCGATCGTGCAAAGTGACTGCGACACCGGCGGTTTCGCGGGCATACACCAGCAGGCTGCTGCCCGGCCGGGTCTCCTCGCCCGGCTCGCGCGGCGCCAGCAGCAGTTCCGCGGCGGCCATCGCCTCCACGTGCGCCGACACCGAGACCGGCAGATCCAGCACGCTGCTGAACACCGCCGCCACCGGCGCGGCCTGCCAGCCCAGGCGCGGATGATCCACCACGCCCGCGGCCGGATCCACGCGTCCGGCCAGTGCCACCCCGGTCCACAGCGGCTTGCGGCGCGGCAGCCGGTCCAGGAACGCCTTGGCGCTGCGGGCCACTATGGTCAGCGCCGCGTCCTGAGTCGTTTGGGGCGTGGCGATCTCGAGTCCGCCGAGGATGCGGCCGGACAGGTCCGCGGCCACGATGCGGGTGACGGTGAAGCCGATGTGCACACCCAGCGTCACGTACGAGTCGGTGTCGACCTCGAACGGGACGCGCGGGCGGCCCACCGCGCCGGACGCGGTGAGATCGGCGCGCTCGCGCAGCAGCCCGGCCGAAAGCAGCGCGGACACTTGGCGATTCACGGTGGCGATGCTCAAACCCGTGGACTGGGCGGCGACATCGCGGAAGATCGGGCCGCGGGTGGCGGCGCGCAGCACGGCGGCCGCCGGGTTGTCGGTGATGCGCAGCTCCGGCGGCACCGCGGGACGGGCCGGGGCCAGCCGCGCGGTGGCGGTGGAGGTAGCTGAAAGGGGACGTTCGAGAATAGGGCTCGACACTGTTCGGAATCCTTGCCGCGGTCCCGCCTGTCGTCAGGGGGACATGCCTACATGAGGAAGCTGTGCAGCGAGGAGCCCGGATTCGAAAGCGAATCAGGGGTCAGAACTCGGCTGCGCGACGGCAGGGACAACACAGTTCCCGTTGCCGCGGCAGCCGCACGCCCAGCGCGACGGTCACGTACGTGACCCGCGGCGCGGTGAGAGGGCGAGTGGCAGACATGGGATCAAATTATCATTGCGCTCACACCGAATGGAAGTCGCGCGGACCGGTCCAGGCAACCCCGGGCCAGTTTCGCGATCCCACCCGAAACCCTCCGAACAACCCGCGAACCGGCCGGATCTTTTGCGTCGGTTGATATTTCGCGCCACGGCGGCCGTGCTGCCGGAACCGGGAACGGAGTGGCGCACGCCACGTTGCGCTCCCACATCTCGAGATCCCCGGCCGGCGGGCACGCTTCGGAACGCGCGCGGCGCACGCATTCCGCTCATCGTGATTCCAAGCCCGGCCTTCGCGGCCCAGGTGGCGTAATACCCGCGATCCCCACTGTTTCACCAGGCCGTGCGCATGGCCCGGCGGCGTAGAACCGCACCGGGCGCGGGGTGGGCCGGTGAGCGGTCAGGTCCGGTCGCGTTCCGCCGCTACAGTTCTGAAACCGCAGGTCAACGGCGTGGAAAGGAGTCCAGGTGTCGCCGGAACCGGTACCGCTGCGCGCCCCCGTCCGCCGGGCCGATCGCGCCCGCCAGGTGGCGGATGTGCTGCGTCAGCAGATCCACGCGAACGCCTTCGAGCGGGCGCTGCCGTCCGAACAGGAATTGGCGGCCGAGTTCGCGGTCTCGCGCAATACCGTGCGCGACGCGCTCGCCCTGTTGAAGGACGAAGGGCTGATCGAGCGCGCCCCGAAGATCGGCACCCATGTCGCGCAGCGCAAATACGATCACGGCCTCGACGCGCTGCTGGGATTGAAGGAGACGCTGCGCGGCCACGGCGAGGTGCGCAACGAGGTGCGCGCCGCCCGGCGGGTGCTGCCGCCGCCCGCGGTCGCCCGCCGACTGTGCCTGGAACCCGGCGAGCAGGCCGTCTATGTCGAGCGCCTGCGCTATCTGGGCGATCTGCCGCTGAGCCTGGACCTCACCTATCTGGTCCCCGACATCGGCGACGAGGTGATCACCCGCGACCTCGAATCCAACGACGTCTTCGCGCTCATCGAGCAGATCAGCGGCGGTCCGCTGGGGTCAGCGGACCTCGCGCTGGAGGCCATCACCGCCGACGCCCACTCCGCCATGACCCTGCAGATGCCCGAGGGCGGCGCGCTGCTGCTGCTCGAACGGCTCACCCGACTCGAGGACGGCCGCCCGGTCGACCTGGAATACATCCGGATGCGCGGCGACCGGATCACCATGCGCGGCAGCCTGATTCGGCCGCCGGAACGCGCCGAGGGCCCGGATGCGGGCACCGATTGGAGGCTGACCTGATGGCCCTGGTCAATCAGCGGGCGGACGTGCCCGTGACCATCGACGAATCGCTCTGCATCCAGGGCTGCACGCTGTGCGTGGAGATCTGCCCGCTGGATTCGCTGGCGATCAATCCGGACAACGGCAAGGCGTACATGCACGTCGACGAGTGCTGGTACTGCGGCCCGTGCGCCGCGCGCTGTCCCACCGGCGCGGTCACCGTCAACATGCCCTACCTGCTGCGCTGAGGACAATCATGAAGCTCCACCCCGCCCGCCTGGGTCCCGCCGCCCGGCTGGTCACCGCGGCCGTCGCCGCCGGACTGGCCCTGACCGCGTCCGGTTGCTCGCTCGAGAGCACCGCCGGCGGTGACACCGTCAAGGTCGTCATCGGCTACCAGTCCAAGACCATCAATACCGTCACCGCCGGAACCCTGTTGAAGGCCAAAGGGTTTCTCGAACAGCGGCTGAACAACCTGAACAACGGCCACAAGTATCAGGTCGAATGGCAGGACTACGACACCGGTGCGCCCATCACCGCGCAGATGGTGGCGGAGAAGATCGACATCGGCTCGATGGGCGACTATCCGCTGCTCATCAACGGCTCACGCACGCAGGCCAACGAGCGGTCGCAGACCGAACTGGTCTCCATCACCGGCTACAACCCCAAGGGCGCGCTCAATATGGTTGTCGTCGCACCCGACTCCCCGGCGCAATCGATCAAAGACCTCGCGGGGCAGAAGATCTCGGCCAGCGTCGGCTCGGCCGGACACGGCACGCTCGTGCAGGCGCTGACCCGGGCGGGCATCGACCCCAAGTCGGGGGTCGAGGTGCTCAACCAGCAGCCCCAGATCGGTTCCTCCGCACTGGAATCCGGTCAGGTGGCGGCGCTGTCGCAGTTCGTGGCCTGGCCCGGCCTGCTGGTCTTCCAGAACAAGGCCAAGCTGCTCTACGACGGCGCGGAACTGAACGTCCCCACCTTCCACGGCGTGGTCGCCCGCCGCGACTACGCCAAGCAGCATCCGGAGGTGCTCGATGCGTTCCTGCAGGCCCAGCTGGACGCCACCGACTTCATCCACCAGCACCCCCTGGCGGCGGCGCAGGCCGTCGCCGACAACTCCGGGCTGGCCCCGGAGGTCGTGTACCTCTACAACGGGCCGGGCGGAACCTCCTTCGACACCACGCTGAAGCCGTCGCTGGTCTCGGCGTTCAAAGGCGATGTGCCGTACCTGAAGTCGATCGGCGATTTCGCCGACTTCGATATCGACAAGTTCGTGGACCCGGCCGCCTTGAAGCAGGTCTATCAGGAGCGGGGCCTGAACTACGACGCCGAACTGGCCAACAGTGCCAACCCGCTGCCGGGCACCGGCGGTGAGCTGTGGCTCGCCGGCCAGGACACCACCCAGTCGGTGGCCGATCCCACCGCCCTGCTGCGCGCGGTGAAACAGGCTCGGGCACAGGGCAAGACGGTGCGCGCCGCCTACGTTCCGGACGCCGAACTCGGCACCCGCTGGTTCGCCGACAAGGCCCTGTGGGTCCGCGACGGCGAGAACTACCTGCCCTTCACCACATCCGCGGCCGCGCAGCGCTACCTCGCCCAGCACCCGTCCGGCGTGAGCGTCCCCTACGACCAGGCCGTCAGCGAGGTCCGGGTATGAGCGCCCCGGCGGTGACGCTCGAGGCGGTGGCGCCGGCCGCCGCCGCGGCGCCGCGCGCGGCCCAGTCCCGCGCCGGGCGGATGGTGTGGCGCTCGCGCGCGGTCCGGCTGCTGTCGGTGCTGGCCGCCGTCGGCGTCTGGCAGTTCTTGACCGCCGACCACATTCGGCTCTGGGTGCGGTTCGACACGCTGCCGACCGTGACCCAGATCGCGCGGGCCTTCCGTCATCAGCTCGGCACCGACACGTACTACCTGGACCTGGGCCAGTCGCTCATCCGCATCCTCACCGGCTTCGGGCTCGCGGCCGCGCTCGGCGTGATCGCCGGTGTGGCACTGGGACGTTCGCGCTGGATCGCCGACACCGTCGGGCCGTTGACCGAACTGGCCCGGCCGATTCCGGCCATCGCCATCGTGCCGGTCGCCATCCTGCTGTTCCCCGACGACGAGGCCGGGATCGTGTTCATCACCTTCCTGGCCGCCTTCTTCCCGGTCATGGTCGCCACCCGGCACGCGGTGCGCGCGCTGCCGACCATCTGGGAGGAATCGGTGCGCACCCAGGGCGGCACCCGTTTCGACGTGCTGTGGCGGGTCGTCTTGCCGGGCAGCCTGCCCGGGGTGTTCGGCGGGTTGTCCACCGGCATCGGGGTGGCGTGGATCTGCGTGGTGTCGGCCGAGATGATCTCGGGGCGGCTGGGTGTCGGCTACCGGACCTGGCAGGCGTACACCATCGTCGACTATCCGGGCGTGTTCGTCGGGATCATCACCATCGGCGTGCTGGGCTACACCACGTCCGCCGCCGTGGAATTCCTCGGGCGGCGCGTCACGCACTGGCTGCCCCGCGGCGCGGAGGCCGGGAAATGACCCTTACCAATATCGACGAAACCGCCACGGCCGGAATCGGTCTGACGCTCGATGGGGTCAGCCTCTCGTACACGGGCGCGCCGGTCATCAGCGATCTGTCGCTGACCGTCCGGCCCGGTGAGATCCTCATCCTGACCGGCCCGTCGGGGTGCGGGAAGTCCACCGTGCTGCGTGCCCTGGCCGGACTGCTGCGCCCCGACACCGGGCGGGTACTGGCCGACGGGATCCCGGTGACCGGCACCGACCGCGACCGCGCCGTCGTCTTCCAGGACAACGCGCTGCTGCCGTGGAAGTCGGTGCGCGCCAATATCGAACTGGCGCTGAAACTGCGCGGCGCACCCCGCGCGGGACGCCGCGAACTGGCCGAGCGCTGGATCGCCGAGATCGGGCTCACCGGGTTCGCCGACTTCCTGCCCAAGTCCCTGTCCGGGGGCATGCGCCAGCGTGTGCAACTGGCTCGCGGGCTGGCCGGCGCGCCACGCGCGGTCATGATGGACGAACCCTTCGGCGCGCTCGACGCCCAGACCCGAACCACCATGCAGCGCTTGCTCATCGACACCTGGCGCGAGCATCCCACCACCGTCGTCTTCGTCACCCACGATGTGGACGAGGCGCTGCTGCTCGGCGACCGCATCGCGGTGCTGGGCCGCGCCGGGCAGCCGCTGCGCGCCCTGCGAGAGGTGCCGTGCCCACGCGAGACCGGCGTCGACCGCAGCGCGCTGCGCACCGAAATCATTGCCGCCCTGAATCATTCGGGCGAGCTCACGGAGGCGATCAACCGATGAACATTCCCGATCTCGACGACACCGTCCGGCTCGACTGCGACGTGCTGGTCATCGGCGGCGGCACCGCCGGCACCATGGCCGCGCTCACCGCCGCCGAAGCCGGCGCCAACGTGCTGCTGCTGGAGAAGGCCCACGTCCGCCACTCCGGCGCGCTGGCCATGGGCATGGACGGCGTCAACAATGCCGTCATCCCCGGCAAGGCCGAACCCGAGGACTACGTCGCCGAGATCACCCGCGCCAACGACGGAATCGTCAACCAGCGCACCATCTATCAGACCGCCACCCGCGGGTTCGCCATGGTGCAGCGGCTGGAACGGTACGGGGTGAAGTTCGAGAAGGACGCCTACGGCGAGTACGCGGTGCGGCGCGTGCACCGGTCCGGGTCGTACGTGCTGCCCATGCCGGAGGGCAAGGATGTGAAGAAGGCGCTGTATCGCGTGCTGCGACAGCGCACGATGCGCGAGCGCATCCGGATCGAGAACCGGCTGATGCCGGTGCGGGTGCTCACCGACAACGGCCGCGCGGTGGGTGCGGCCGCATTGAACACGCGCACCGGAGAATTCGTCGCGGTCGGCGCGAAGGCCGTCATTCTGGCCACCGGCCCCTGCGGTCGGCTCGGCCTCCCCGCCTCCGGATACCTCTACGGCACCTACGAGAACCCCACCAACGCGGGCGACGGTTACGCCATGGCCTACCACGCGGGCGCGGAGCTGTCGGGCATCGAATGCTTCCAGATCAACCCGCTCATCAAGGATTACAACGGCCCGGCCTGCGCCTACGTCGCCAACCCGTTCGGCGGCTACCAGGTCAACGCGCTCGGGGAGCGCTTCGTGGACTCCGACTACTGGTCGGGCCAGATGATGGCCGAGGTCAAGCAGGAGATCGAATCCGCGCGCGGCCCCATCTATCTGAAGGTCTCGCACCTGCCCGGGGAGACCCTCGACGCGCTCGAGGGCATCCTGCACACCACCGAGCGGCCCACCCGCGGCACCTTCCACGCCAACCGCGGCCACGACTACCGCACCCACGACATCGAGATGCACATCTCCGAAATCGGTTTGTGCAGCGGACATTCCGCCTCCGGCGTCTGGGTGGACGAGCACGCCCGCACCACCGTCCCCGGCCTGTACGCCGCCGGTGACCTGGCCTGCGTGCCGCACAACTACATGATCGGCGCGTTCGTCTACGGCGACCTGGCCGGCGCGCACGCCGCCGGCACCCTGGACGCGCTGCCCGCGCCCGCCGCACTGCCCGAGGATCAGCTGGCCGCCGCGCACGAACTGATCTACCGTCCGCTGCGCCACCCGGACGGGCCGCCGCAACAGCAGGTCGAATACAAGCTGCGCCGCTTCGTCAACGACTATGTGGCCCCGCCCAAGACGGCCACCAAGCTGTCGCTGGCCATCGAGACCTTCGACCGCATGCTCGAGGATCTGGCCGGCATGGGCGCGCGCACGCCGCACGAACTCATGCGCTGCGCCGAGGTGAGCTTCATTCGCGACTGCGCGGAAATGGCGGCCCGCTCCTCGCTCACCCGCACCGAATCCCGCTGGGGGCTCTACCACGAGCGCGCCGACCTACCCGAACGCGACGACGTGGAATGGCGCTACCACCTCAACCTGCGCAAGAGCGCCGACGGTGCGATGGAGTTCCTGAAGCGGCCGGTGGCGCCGTATTTCGTCCCCGTCCCGGGGCTGGACGAGCTTCCCTCGGCCGACACGACGGCGATCCCGGTGGCGCAGCCCGACCTCATCGGCACGCCGCCCAACCTGGGCGCACAGGTCCGATCGGACCAGATCTCCGGGACGGTGACGAAAGACCTTGTCGCGC
Organism: Nocardia yunnanensis; assembly: GCF_003626895.1. GTDB lineage: Bacteria > Actinomycetota > Actinomycetes > Mycobacteriales > Mycobacteriaceae > Nocardia > Nocardia yunnanensis. The sequence continues at coordinate 6,171,760 of NZ_CP032568.1, forward strand.
CGCGCATCGCCGTGCTGCTCGGACTCGACGCGCCCGGGGTCGGCGAATTGGCGGACTTCCTGGCCGATCCGGATCCGCGGGTCCGGGCCACCGCGCTGTCGGTCCTGACGGAGAACACACCCGACGGGTTCGCCGATCCGCTCATCGCGGCCTTGGCCGACGAGGACGCGGAGGTGCGCGCGGCCGCCGTGGACGGCTTGCGGGAACTCGCCGAGATCCTGCCCGCTACAACGGGTCTCGCCGGACACGCGGACTCCCCGGACCCGGTGGTGCGAGCCGCCGTGGTGGACCTGCTGCGCGCCCTGCGCACCGGCAGTGGCGAACTGTTCGCCAAGGCCGCCGTCGACGCCGACCACCGCGTGCGCATTCAGGCTGTAAATGCCCTTGTCTCCCTGGACGATTGGGGCGCGCTGACCGCCGCCGCCCACGACGACAATCGTGAGGTGCGCATTGCCGCCGCCCGCGGGCTCGCGACGATCGGTCTCGGCGGCGCGGACACCCTGCGCGCCCTCACCGGCGACCGCGACCCGCTGGTCCGCGCGGCGGCACTCACCGCGCTGGGCCGACTCGGCGACAGCGCCGATGCCGCGACTTTGTGTGCCGCACTGTCCGATTCGGCCTGGCAGATCCGTGAGGGCGCGGCCCGCGGCCTGGCGGCGCTCGGCCCCGACGAGGCCGCCGCGCCGCTGAGCGCCGCCCTAACCGACATCCACCCGGACATCCGCAAGGCCGCGGTGCTGACACTGAGCACCTGGCCGGAATCCGAGGCGGCCCGGCACGCGCTCGAAACCGCCGTCACCGACAGCGATGCCGACGTGCGCGCCTACGCCCGCCGCGCGCTGGCGATGCACGCCGGCTAGGCGGTGTCACCGCTGGTCGGAGGTGCGGAACAGTCCTTCGACGGCGGTGATGAAGTAGGGGAAGTGCGCCCCGAAACCGTGCAGTCGGCGATCGGCCTCGAAACCGCCGAACCAGTACACGCCGGGACTGCCGTCCGCGGTCGGGTCCAGCTCCCGGAAGGTGCGCACCCACTGGTCACCCTTGCGCGCGGCCACCAGGAACGGCAGCGCGCGCGAGAACACCAGTTCCTGATCGGCCGCCGGAATCCGTTGCGGCGCAATCGCGTCCAGGCCGCGCTGCATGGCCCGCACCTGAGCGGTCAGCTCGCGGCCCAGGGTGGTGCGGGCCGGCAGATAGCGCGGCAGCAGCAGCGTCGCCACCCCGCCCAGGGCGATGGCCACCCCCACCAGGGCGTGGCGCTGCGGCCCGAAGGCCAGCCACACCGTCGCCGCCACGCCCAGCACGATCAAGGCCGCGCCGAGCCAGAATTCGAGACCGCGCCGGGTGCGGTCGACGAACGTGCCGGCGGCCACCGCGTCGTCGATGAGCGCGCGCCGCACCGCTTTCACGTCGATCCGGCCGCGCCGCTCCGACAGCAGCACCGCGTCCGTACCGTCCGGCAGCAGCGCCGCGTACACCGCGCGCTCATAGCGTGACAGCCGCTCGTCGGGTGCGTTCACCCGGGTGAACCGCCAATCCGAGTCGCCCGCGGTGCTCACCCACAGATAGTTGCGGACGGCCAGATCCACCACCGTGGACGCCATGTCCGGCGCATCGGCGTACCCGTCCAGCAGCAACCCGGCCGTGCTCGGCAGCATGCCGTCCGGGGAGGTGAACACGACGTGATCGCCCTCGCGCACCAGCGGATCCAGCACCTCCGTGCCCGCCGGGGCGGCCCGCCGCGACCACAGCACATATCCGGCCGCGGCGGCCAGCGCCGCCAGCAGCACGCCGAAGGCGGCGAACACCGGACCGGTCGGCGAGAACGCGTTGGGCGCGTTGTCGTCCCGGACATCCGCGTTGGCCTTGACCGTGTTGGGCGGCAGCTGCAACGTCACATCCAGGATGTCGCCCTTGTGCAGATCGGTCTTCTCCAGGTGCGCGAACCCGTCCGGCTCGACGCGAATATCCGCGCAGTCCTGCGGATTTCCGGGCGGGCCGATGGTGCACTTGGTGATGCCCATCTGAAAGCTCGGGCTCGACACCGTCGCATTGATCGACGCCACATCGGTATTCAGCACACCGGTCCACTGGAACACCTGCGCGCCCGTGGCGTCGCTGACGGTGTTGTGCACCGTGTACTTGAAGGTCGCCGAACCGGGGCGGGCGTGAATCGTGAAGACGTCGTTGGCGACATTGGCCTCGCCGTCCCCGTCCGCCGACACCTCGGTCACGTCGAACTTGCGTTGCACCCCGGTGCCCACCTGCACACGCAGCGGGACGACCTGACGAAAGTCGCCGCCGTCGGGCACTTTCACGGTTTCGGTGACCCGCAGCAGACCATCGTCGCCCAGATTCACCTCCGCGGTGATATCCACACCGTCCGCCTGCGCCGACGCGGTCGGCGCCGCCGCCCCGGCCATCGCGAACAGCAGCGCGACGAGGGCGGCCCCCCGAAAAATCTGCATGGGTGGCACTCTAGCCAGCTTGCTATCCTTCCTCAGCGGCAAGTCGCAGGTCTTTGGAGCCGGCAGGTTATCTCTGAGAAACGAGGGGGTGCGGGGGATGACTCGCCCACCGTCCGATCACGGACCGACACCCCCGGGCCAGCGTCCCGTCCCGTCCCGCGGAAATCAACAGCCGCAAGGCAATCCGCCGCCGGGTGGACCGCAGGGCTTCCCGGCCGTGCCGCGCTACCCGAACCAGCCGAATCCGGCGCCCCCGTCCGGGCGGCCGGCACCGGGTTATCCACAGCAACCCGGTTATCCCCAGGGTTATCCACCGCCGCCCGCGCCGCCGCGATCCGGATATCCGCAGCCCGGGGCCGTCCGCCCGGGTTATCCACAGCATCAAGGCTTTCCGCCGTCCGGCTACGCCCAAGCGCCCTACGGGCACGCCCGGCCCGGCCATCGCGCCCCCATGCCGCCGCCGGTCGCCGCCCCGCCGACCGGTGCGATGCCGGTGGCGCGCCCGGCGCCGCGCCGTCGCGGCCGGGTGGGTGCGCTGCTGGTCATCCTGATCCTGCTGGTGACCGGCGTGCTGCTGCGCACCGCGCTCACCACCGGGCTGCACACCATCGGCGCGAGCTCGAACGTCAAGACCACCTATGCCGGCGACTCCGGCGGCGACAACGCGGGCGTGCACGCCACCGCCGACAATCCGCTGCTCACCAACGCCGACTACACGCTGCTGCCCGCGAAATGCGCCTACACCCCGTGGGGCACCCAGGTCGAGGTGGCCAGGAAGTTCTTCCAGACCGCCGCCGACTGTCTGCAATCGGCGTGGAACCCATTGTTCGACAAGATGAATCTGCCCTTCGTTCAGCCCAAGCTGAACGTCTCGGCCGACACCGCCGGCATCACCACGCTGTGCACCGGCAACAGCAGCAATTTCGCGGCCTTCTACTGCTCGGCCGATATGACCATCTATATGCCGATCAGCCAGCTGCAGACCGATCTGTTCGGCAACAACTGGGTGGTTTATCTCTCGGTCTTCGCCCACGAGTACGGCCACCACGTGCAGGCGCAAGCCGGCATCCTCGGCAAGGTGCACGATCAGCGCCGGGACGCGGGCGCTCGCAGCGACCTCGGCCTGGAACTGTCCCGCCGCACCGAACTACAGGCCCAGTGCTTCGACGGCATGTACCTGTCGTCCTCCAGCAATGGCGGCTCCCTCACCAGCGCCCAGATCGGCGTCGCCAAGAACGACGCCTACCACCGCGGCGACGCCCCCGGCGACATGCGCGACCACGGGACCTCGCAGAACATGGGCGGCTGGTGGGAACTCGGCTACGACAAGGACCGGGCCATGCAGTGCAACACCTTCAGCGTTCCGGCCAGCAAGGTCAACTGAACGGTTCAGTGCCCCTGCGTTTTTCCGATGCGGCTCGGCGAATGCCCGTGCACGCCTTCGGCGTACGCGGTCTCGGCATGCAGCGCGAAGTCGACGCCGCCGACCTCGTCCTCCCGGGTGACCCGGAATCCGACGGTCTTGTCCAGCGCCTTGCCCAGCAGGAACGTCACGCCGAAGGCGAAGGCCGCCACCACCAGCACGCCCACCGCCTGCTTGCCCAGCTGGGCGAGCCCGCCGGCGTAGAACAGGCCGCGGCCGCCGTCGTCACCGGTCATCACCCGGGTGGCGAGGAAGCCGATCAGCAGCGTGCCCACGATGCCGCCCATGAAGTGCACGCCGACCACGTCGAGCGAATCGTCGTAGTTGCCCTTGAACTTCCAGCTCACCGCGAACGAACACACCACGCCCGCAACCAGACCCACGATCACCGCGCCCATCGTGCTGACGTACCCGCACGACGGGGTGATGGCCACCAGACCGGCCACCGCGCCCGAGGCCGCGCCGAAGGTGGTCGGCTTGCCGTCGCGCCACACCTCGACCACCAGCCAGCCCAGCATGCCCAGACAGCCCGCGACCAGCGTATTGAGGAACACCGCGGCGGCGGTGCCATTGGCGGCCAAGGCCGAACCCGCGTTGAAACCGAACCACCCGAACCACAGCAGGCCCGCGCCCAGCAGCACGAACGGCAGATTGTGCGGGCGCATGGCGTCGGTCTTGAAGCCGACGCGCGGGCCCAGCACGATCGCCATGGCCAAGGCCGAAGCGCCCGAAGCGATCTCGACCACCAGGCCGCCCGCGTAATCGAGGGCGCCCAGCTTGGCCAGCCAGCCGTCCGGTGTCCACACCCAGTGCGCGATCGGCGCGTACACGATCAGCGCCCACACCGGCACGAAGATCATCCACGCCGAGAACTTGGCGCGATCGGCGATCGCACCGCTGATCAGCGCCACCGTCAGGATCGCGAAGGTGAGCTGGAAGGTGACGAACAGGATCTCCGGCACCGCGGTGTCCTTGTCCACCACGTGCAGCGTGCCCGGATCGATGCCGGCCAACCCGACGTGCCCGAGATCGCCGATGAGACCGCCGCCCGCGTCGTGGCCGAAGGCCAGGCTGTACCCGAACAGCAGCCACGCCACCGTCACCAGCGGAATCGAGATGAAGCTCATCATCAGCATGTTGAGCACACCGCTCGAGCGCACCATGCCGCCGTAGAAGATCGCCAGGCCCGGCGTCATGAGCAGCACCAGCGCGGTGGCCGCCAACAGCCAGGCCGTCGCGGCCGGGTCGATATGGGTTGGCATCGGGTAACTCCTTCCACGCGGATCGCGTTGCGTGGAAGTTACCGAATCCTCACGTTAAGGCGCTGTTACAAATATGCGGGTTCGGAAACCCGTCCGTAACACCGCTAGCTGCGGCGTTCCTTGACCTTCTTGGCCAGCGCGCGCAATCCGCGCGGGCCGGGCACCGGATTGCCGTCCTCGAGCGCCATCCATTCCGCGGTCACCAGCCACTGCTGCTGGGCGCGGGCGTCGGCTGTGTCGTTGAACACGCGGCGGCCCTTGTCATCACGCAATTCGTAGGCCATCACCGACCAGCGCGGCGGGCGGCCGTGCTCGGCCAGCTGATCGCGCAGATAGGCGGCGACCATGGTGCCGATGGCGTTCACCGGTCGCAGCGACACCCGGTTGCCGTAGCGGGCGGCATGGAAACGCCTTCCGGCACACAGGGATCGGGGTGAGGCGTCGTAGGCGATCCAGCCCGCGCGCTGGGCGCGCTCGATCAGCCACAGATGTTTGATCGCGGTCGGGGGGATATCGCCCACCCGCTCGCGGATCAGAGCGATCACCGGTTCGGTGAGCAGAATGTCGCGCCGGGTCGGGCCGGTGCCGTGCGCGGCCCAGTACTCGTCGGTGAGTTTGGCCAGCACGCGCCCGAAGTCGTCGATGCTGCGCTGCGCCCGGCGGCCCAGCCGCTCGATCCGCTCGGCCTCGGCCCGCATGTCGTTCTGCACCATGAGGGTGCGGATGGCGGCCATGGTCGGCACCTGGCCGCGCTGCAGCAGTTCCAGAATGGCGCCCGCGGTGGCCGGATCGGCGGCGGCGGACACCGGTAGCGAATCGCGCTTGATGTCGTAATCGTGCGGACTGATGGCCCGGCTGAGTAATCCGACCGCGGCGGTGTCGCCCGCGAATTCGGTGCTGGAGAGCCAGGCTGCGGCGATGTCGTCGAGAGACGGCACTTGGGCATTTCCTCCGGGAGATTTGGTTGTGCCCCGGTCGGGATGAGGGACCGGCCGGGGCAACCAACCTGATGAAGGTTTGGCTACCGAAGTTGCCGATGTCCACGGTAGCCAAACGATTGCGATCTTGCCGCATCGGTTGACTGGATCGTTATGTCCGCTCTGTGGAGTTGAAACAGAACTCAAGTCTGTATCTGGTGACGTAGCAGGTGAGCGGGGTTCGGCAAATCCGGGCTAAAAACACGCTAAGAATTTGCTGCGCGCATCGACGGGGATCGGCGTTCGGTCCGGTCGGTATCGAACAGTCACCGGGAATGCATGTGATATGCGTCACATGCAGGTTCGCGGCCCGTCTCGTTCTGGACCGAGTGGAGCGGTGGAGCGAAGCGGAGGAGCGGAGGGAGGGAAGAACGAGACTTTCGGGGCCGCGAACCTCGCCGGAGCGAAGCGGAGGCAAATCAGCACTGTCGGTGGCGGCCGGTAGCCTCTTCCCGTGGCTCTGTACCGGAAGTACCGACCGGCAACGTTCGCTGAAGTGGTGGGTCAGGAGCACGTCACCGATCCGCTGAGTATCGCGCTCGACACCGGGCGGATCAGTCATGCGTATCTGTTCTCGGGTCCGCGCGGGTGTGGCAAGACCTCGTCCGCGCGCATTCTCGCGCGCTCGCTCAACTGCGTCGAGGGACCGACCTCGAAACCGTGCGGGGTGTGCTCGTCGTGCGTGGCGCTGGGTCCCGGCGGTTCCGGCAATCTCGACGTCATCGAGCTCGACGCCGCCAGCCACGGCGGTGTGGACGACACCCGTGAACTGCGCGACCGCGCCTTCTACGCGCCGGCCGAATCCCGGTACCGCGTCTTCATCGTGGACGAGGCGCACATGGTCACCACCGCGGGCTTCAACGCGCTGCTCAAGATCGTCGAGGAGCCGCCGGCCCACCTCATCTTCGTGTTCGCCACCACCGAGCCGGACAAGGTGCTGCCCACCATCCGCTCGCGCACCCACCACTACCCCTTCCGGCTGCTGCCGCCCGCCACCATGCGCGGGCTGCTCGGCAAGATCTGCGAGCAAGAGCACGTGCAGGTCGAGGAAGCGGTGTACCCCTTGGTGATTCGCGCCGGCGGCGGCTCCCCGCGCGACAGCCTCAGCGTGCTCGACCAGCTGCTGGCGGGCGCCGGCCCCGAGGGCGTCACCTACCCGCGCGCGGTCTCCCTGCTCGGCGTCACCGACGTGGCGCTCATCGACGACGCCGTCGACGCCCTGGCCACCGCCGACGGCGCGGCCCTGTTCGGCACCATCGACCGCGTGGTCGAAGCGGGCCACGACCCCCGCCGCTTCGCCACCGACCTGCTCGAACGCCTCCGCGACCTCATCCTCCTGCGCGCCGTCCCCGACGCCACCGACCGCAACCTCGTCACCGGCCCGGGCGACGTCCTCGACCGCATGCGCGCCCAAGCCGACCGCCTCGGCCCCGCCACCCTCGCCCGCCACGCCGAACTCCTCCACGAGGGCCTCGGCGACATGCGCGGCGCCACCAACCCCCGCCTCCTCCTCGAAGTCATCGCGGCCCGCATGCTCCTCCCCGCCGCCTCCGACGCCGAAACCGCCACCCTCCAACGCCTCGAGCAACTCGAACGCCGATTCACAAGCGGCGCAATCCCGTCCGCGCAGCAGGCGCAGTCGCCCGCGCAGCAGGGTGCCCCCGCCGCGCACCAGGCACCCGCGACTCCCGCCGCCTCCGCGGCCGCGGCAGCACCCCCGGGCCGACGTGGTGCCGCCGCGCTGGCGGCGATGCGCGCGGAAAAGACCGGCGCACCGGCGAATTCCGCCGCCGAGCTGACACCCGCGGTGACGCCGCCGCCGGCGGCAGCTCCGTCGACGACTTCACCGTCCACGGCGACTTCACCGTCCACGGCGACTCAGGCCCCCGCGACTTCACCGGTTGCGACGGCGGCTCAGACCGCAGCGGCTGCGCCTACGCCCGCTGCGGCGACGGGTCCTGCGCACGATTCTGCAGGCGAGACGTCCGTGCCGCAGTCCGCGAACCCAGGCTCGCAGCAAGGGGTTTCCACGCCTGCCGGGTCCGGCCTGCCCGTGGCGGATACGGCTGCCGGGGCGAGCGACGCTGCGGCGCAGCCGAATTCGGCCGCGACGGCGGTGCGGCCGCCGGAGCTCGGGCCGACCACCGCGCCCGTCGTGGAGTCCTCGGCCCCTACCGCCGCGGAATCTCCTGCACTGCAGGGCGAGTCGGGCGCCGATCAGCCCACGGCCACGGCGAGTCCTGTTTCGGCGGCGGCCACGCCCGATACGGCCGGAGCATCGCGGGAGTCGGCCGTCCCGGCCGCGGCGCGGCAGGCCAGCGCCGCGCATCCGGCGGAGCGGGCTGTGGCGCAACAGCTTTCGGGCGGTGTCGCGTCCTCGAAGTCCTCGCCGTCGCCGACTGGCGGCGCGGCCGATGAGGCGCAAGAGCAGGCGCGGCCGGCTTCCGCGCCCGTCGCGGTGTCGCCGCAGGCCAGCCCGGCGCCGGCCGAACCGGCTGCGGTACAGCCGGATCCGCGGGCCGCCGAGCCGGGCGCTCCCTTGGCGGCCGGGGCGGCCCCGCAGCCCGGTGCTGCCGCAGCGGTCGAAGCTCCGGCCGTTGATCCTGCCGCGTCTGCGGGCTCCGAGCCCGCGGCGACCGGGGCCGAGTTCGCCGGTGGGGATGCGGTGCTGGTGGAGATCGAGGCGGCGTGGGCGGATATTCGGGCCAAGGTGCGGGAGTTCGGGGCGGCGGTGCATGCGCTGTTGTCCGGGGCCAGTGTGGCTCGGGTCGAGGGGGCGACGATCGTGTTCGCGCATCAGCACGCGCCGTTGGCGCAGCGGTTGTCGCAGCCGCAGTATCTGGAAGCGGTGCAGTCGGCGGTGAAGGCCGTGCTCGGGCGGGAGCACGGGGTGAAGTGGGAAGTCGGCGGGGCCGGGTCGGGCGGCGGCGCGAAGGCGGCCGCCGGTCGTGGACCCGCGGCCGCGCCCGCGCCCGCCGCGCCGAAGAAGGCCGCGCAGAAGTTCTCTCGGCCGAGTCAGGCCAAGGCGGCCCCGGCGGCGCCGGTCGCGGAGCCCGCGACGAGCGGGTGGGGGAGTCCCACCGCCTCGGCCCCGGCGGCTGCGGCGCCTGCCGCGCCCGCGGATCCGGGTCCGGCGGGCGAGGATCCGTTCGATGGTGGCGCGGCCCGTTTCGCGCCGCCGGAGGACGACATTCCGCTACCTGACGGGCCGGACCTTCCGGACGATCCGGGGCCAGGGGACTACTCGTCGGTAGGTTATGACGGCGTCCCACCTGCTACTACGCCGGAGGAGGAGCGGGAGATGCTGGAGGAGTCGGCCAAGCCGGTGCCTCCGGAGGAGCGCCGCGACCCGGATGAGGTGGCGCTAGCGCTGTTGCGCCAGGAGTTGGGGGCCACACCGCTCGAGGGTTGACAGTTCGCCTGCGGGGCAGATTAAGTTAACCGGAGTTCGCATAGTTCGGTACTATGATCGGGTGGCCGTGAGTATCGGTTTCGCGAGGTTCTAAGGTATGCCCAGGCGTGAGGGCCTACCGGAGCGTCAACAAACCTGCTCGTGACGTGGTTTGTACAGCGTCAGGCGGTCGGTCGTGAGGCCGGTCGGCGAGGTTACCCGCGGCCGCTCCGCACAACGCGGTGACGGCGCACCCAAGAGAGGAAAACTCCGATATGACCACAGAGGCCTACATTTACGAGGCCATCCGCACCCCGCGCGGCAAGAACCGCGGAGGGTCGCTGCACTCGGTCAAGCCGATCGATCTGACCACCGGTCTGGTCCAGGAGCTGCGGAACCGGTTCCCGAACCTGGACGAGGACCGCATCTCGGACATCATCCTGGGTGTCGTCTCGCCCGTCGGCGATCAGGGCGCGGACATCGCCCGCACCACCGTGCTCACCGCCAACCTGCCCGACACCGTCGGCGGCGTGCAGATCAACCGCTTCTGCGCCTCGGGCCTCGAGGCCGTCAACCTGGCCGCCCAGAAGGTGCGCTCGGGCTTCGACGACCTGGTCCTCGCCGGTGGCGTCGAGTCCATGTCCCGCGTGCCGATGGGCTCCGACGGCGGCGCCATGTTCATGGACCCGTGGACCTCGTACAACGCTTACATTGTGCCGCAGGGCATTTCGGCCGACCTGATCGCCACCATCGAGGGCTTCTCGCGTGACGACGTGGACGCCTACGCCGTCCGCTCGCAGGAGCTGGCCGCCAAGGCCTGGGACAACGGCTACTTCGCCAAGTCGGTCGTGCCGGTCAAGGACATCAACGGCCTGACCGTGCTGGACAACGACGAGCACATGCGTCGCGGCACCACCGCCGCCGACCTGGGCAAGCTGAACTCCGCCTTCGCCGGCATCGGCGACATGGGCGGCTTCGACGCCGTGGCCATGCAGCGCTACACCTACGTGGAGAAGATCGACCACGTCCACACCGGCGGTAACTCCTCCGGCATCGTCGACGGCGCCGCGCTGGTGCTGGTCGGCTCCGAGGAGGCCGGCGCCGCTTCGGGTCTGACCCCGCGCGCCCGCGTCGTGGCGACCGCCACCTCCGGCGCCGACGCCACCATCATGCTGACCGGCCCGACCCCGGCCGCGCACAAGGCGCTGGCCAAGGCCGGCCTGACGGTCGACGACATCGACCTGTTCGAGATCAACGAGGCCTTCGCCTCCGTCGTCCTGAAGTTCCAGAAGGACCTGCAGATCCCGGACGAGAAGCTGAACGTCAACGGCGGCGCCATCGCCATGGGCCACCCGCTGGGCGCCACCGGCGCCATGATCACCGGCACCATGGTCGACGAGCTGCACCGCCGCAACGCGCGCTACGCGCTGGTCACCCTGTGCATCGGCGGCGGCATGGGTGTCGCCACCATCATCGAGCGCGTCTGACGCCCACCGACTTTTCTCAAGGGAGATACGAAACACAATGACCGAGAACATGATCGGCTGGGAAAAGGACGCCGACGGCATCGTCGTGCTGACCATGGACGACCCGAACCAGGGCGCCAACACCATGAACCAGCTCTACAAGGACTCGATGAAGGCGACCGTCGATCGCCTGGTCGCGGAGAAGGACGACATCACCGGTGTCGTCATCACCTCCGCCAAGAAGACCTTCTTCGCCGGTGGCGACCTGAAGAACATGATGAAGACCACGCCGGAGAACGCGGCCGACATCATGGAAGAGCTGACCACCATCAAGGCGGACCTGCGTCGCCTGGAAACCCTTGGCAAGCCGGTCGTTTCGGCCATCAACGGCGCGGCGCTGGGCGGCGGCCTGGAGATCACCCTGGCCACCCACTACCGCATCATCGCCGACGTCAAGGGCGCGCAGGTCGGTCTGCCCGAGGTCTCCCTCGGCCTGCTGCCGGCCGGTGGCGGCGTCACCCGCATCACCCGCATGCTGGGCATCGCCAACGGTCTGATGGGCGTGCTGCTGCAGGGCCAGAAGTTCAACCCGGCCAAGGCCAAGGCCACCGGCCTGGTCAACGAGGTCGTCTCCTCGGTCGAGGAGCTGGTCCCGGCCGCCAAGGCGTGGATCAAGGCCAACCCGGACAAGGGCGTGCAGCCCTGGGATGTCAAGGGCTACAAGATCCCCGGCGGCACCCCGTCCACCCCGGCCCTGGCCGCGAACCTGCCGGCCTTCCCGGCCAACCTGCGCAAGCAGCTCAAGGGCCAGAACATGCCCGCCCCCAAGGCGATCATGGCCGCGGCCATCGAGGGCGCCCAGGTCGACTTCGAGTCCGCCTCGCTCATCGAGTCCCGCTACTTCGTGTCCCTGCTGACCGGTCCGGTCGCCAAGAACATGATCCAGGCGTTCTTCTTCGACCTGCAGCACATCAACAACGGTGGCTCGCGGCCGAAGGATGTGCCGAAGCGTGAGATCAAGAAGGTCGGCGTGATCGGCGCGGGCATGATGGGCGCGGGCATCGCGTACGTCACCGCCAAGGCCGGCATCGACGTCGTCCTCAAGGACGTCACCATCGAGGCCGCCAACAAGGGCAAGGACTACTCGGTCAAGCTCGAGGAGAAGGCGCTCTCGCGGGGCAAGACCACCGAGGAGAAGTCCAAGACCCTGCTCGACCGCATCAAGCCGACCGCCGACGCGGCCGACTTCGCGGGCGTGGACTTCGTCATCGAGGCCGTGTTCGAGAACCCGGAGCTCAAGGCCAAGGTCTTCGGCGAGATCGAGGACATCGTGGACGCCGACGCGCTGCTCGGATCCAACACCTCGACCCTGCCGATCACCCTGCTGGCCAATGGCGTGAAGCGGGCCGAGGACTTCATCGGCATCCACTTCTTCTCGCCGGTCGACAAGATGCCGCTGGTCGAGATCATCAAGGGCGAGAAGACCTCCGACGAGGCGCTGGCCCGGGTGTACGACTACACCCTCGCCATCCGCAAGACCCCGATCGTGGTGAACGACTCGCGCGGCTTCTACACCTCGCGCGTGATCGGCAAGTTCATCAACGAGGCCATCATGATGCTCGGTGAGGGCATCGACCCGCAGACCATCGAGCAGGCCGGTCTGCAGGCGGGCTACCCGGCGGCGCCGCTGAAGCTGTCGGACGAGCTGAACTTCACCACCATGCAGAAGATCTACAAGGAGACCGCCGAGGCCATCGTGGCCGCCGGTGGCGAGATCGACGCCGCCTCCGGCGCGACCGCGCAGATCCTCGACAAGATGGTGGGCGAGTTCGACCGCAAGGGCAAGGCCGGCGGCGCGGGCTTCTACGACTACGTCGACGGCAAGGCCACCGGCCTGTGGTCGGAGCTGCGCTCCACCTTCAAGACCTCCACCGAGCTGCCCGAGGGCGTCTCGCTGCAGGACCTGAAGGACCGCATGCTGTTCGCCGAGGCCATCGAGACCCAGAAGTGCTTCGACGAGAACGTGCTGACCTCGACCGCCGACGCCAATATCGGCTCGATCTTCGGCATCGGCTTCCCGGCCTGGACCGGTGGCACCCACCAGTTCATCGTGGGCTACCCGGGTGGACAGGAAGCCTTCGTCGCCCGCGCCGACGAGCTGGCCGCCAAGTTCGGCAGCCGCTTCGAGGTGCCGGCCTCGCTGCGCAAGTAAGCCGAGAGCGGTTGAACCGCTGAGGTAGTGGTATCCCGAGACCCGGGTCGTGAAATACACGGCCCGGGTTTCGGCGATAAAGTGAACATGAACGGGACGTCGCCCGGCGTGACAACTGATCTAGCGGCGATGTGGGTAACTCGTCGGGTACGTCCAGAGTCGGTTTGGCACTCAACCTCCGCCGCGCGTGCGATACTGGCGACGGCTCCAAGGCCGTGCGCTGAGGTACGGGGAGGCGGGGGAGCAGTGGTGGCTCGAGGTGGTTGGGATGAATCCACAGGCGCGCCCGGGTGGCTCACGGAGTGAGCCGAACCCTCCTGAAAACTCCACGCAGGCATACCTTCCCATCGCGATCACCGACGAGCTGGAGGCCATGGGGTTGGTCGAGGCCGAGGAGATCGGCCGGGGCGGGTTCGGCGTGGTGTATCGCTGTACCCAGCGCGCGCTGGATCGGGTGGTCGCGGTCAAGGTGCTGTCCACCGAGATAGACGATGACGGGCTGGAGCGGTTTCTGCGTGAGGAGCACGCCATGGGGCGGCTCTCGGGACACCCCAACATCGTCGACATCCTCCAGGTGGACGTGACGCCGAGTGGGCTGCCCTACATCGTGATGCCCTATGCCACACGCGGATCGCTCGAACAGGTGGTGCGCGACAACGGCCCGCTGTCGTGGTCGGATTCGCTGCGGGTGGGCGTGAAGCTGTCCGGCGCGATCGAGACCGCGCATCGCGCCCAGGTGCTGCACCGGGATGTGAAACCGGCCAATGTGCTGTTGAGCCGGTACGGCGAGCCGCAGCTCACCGATTTCGGAATCGCCCGCATCCCAGGCGGTTTCCGCACGTCCACGAGGCTGATCACCGGGTCGCCCGCGTTCACCGCGCCGGAGGTGCTCAAGGGCGACGAGCCCACCGTGCGCTCGGATGTCTACGGTCTGGGTTCCACCCTCTTCGCCCTGCTGACCGGGCACGCGGCCTTCGAGCGGCAGGCGGGCGAGAAGGTGATCGCGCAATTCCTGCGCATCACCAGCCAGCCCGTGCCGGATCTGCGCGAGTTGCAGATCCCCTCGGATGTGGCCGCGGCCATCGAGGCGGCCATGTCCCCGGACCCGGACGATCGCCCCGCCAGCGCGGTGGAATTCGGCGACCTGCTGCGCACGGCGCAGATCGACAACGGTCAGGTGCCCGACGAGATGGCCCTGCTCGACGGCGACTCGCAGCCCGCCGAGGGATCGGATTCGACTGCCACCCAAGCCCTCACGCACCGTCGCGCCAAGACCGTGGTGACCGCGCCGCGCAGCCCGTCGCTGACCTTGCGGCCCGCCGGCGGCACCAGCATCCGATTCCCGGCCACGGGAAACACCCTGCCGCCCACGCCGGCCACGAAGTTCCGCCCGCCGAACCCGGTGCGCGAGCCGATTCCCCGGCCGCGGCTGCTGGAGCCGCTGCGCGCGGGCGGCCGTCGCCGGCTGGCGCTGATCCACGGCCCGGCCGGATTCGGCAAGAGCACGCTGGCCGCGCAGTGGCGGGCCGAGCTCACCGACCGCGGGGTGGCGGTGGCCTGGATCGGCATCGACCGCGACGACGACAACGAGGTGTGGCTGCTGGCCCACATCATCGCGGCCATCCGCAAGGTGCGCCCGGAGATCGGCGCGGGTCTCGAACAGCTGCTCGAGGAGCGGCCCGCCGAGGCGGTGCCGTACGCGGTGTCGGCGCTCGCCGACGAGCTGGCCGCCTCCGACCAGCCGGTGGTCGTGGTGGTGGACGACTGGCATCGCATCGGCGACGCCGGCGCCCAGCGCGTGATGGAGTCGCTGCTCGACAATTGTTCGCACCATTTGCGTTTCGTGATCACCGGCCGGGAACGGGCGGGGCTGCCGCTGAGCCGGCTGCAGGTCGCCGACGAACTGGTGGAGATCGGCGGCGAGCAGCTGCGGCTGACCGTGGCCGAGACCCGCGAGCTGCTGGTCGAGCGCATGGGTCTGGAGTTGAGCGAACGCCAGGTGGAGCAGATCCACACCGCCACCGACGGCTGGCCCGCCGCGATCCAGCTGGTCGGGCTGTCGCTGCGGCCCGCCGACCACGACGTGGACCGCCTGATCGCCGGACTCTCCGGCGACAACAAGGCGATCCGCGAATACCTCGCCGAGAACGTGCTCGACACCCTCGAACCGCGCATGCTCGAATTCCTCACCGCCGTAGCGGTTCCCGAGCGCGTGAACGCCTCACTGGCCGAGGCGCTGACGGGGGCGCGCGACGCCGCCGACCTGCTGGACCAGGCCGAGCAGCGAGAGCTGTTCCTGCACCGCGTCGCCGACGATCCGAGCTGGTATCGCATGCAGCCGATGGTGGCCGAGCATCTGCGCGCCCGCCTCGACCGCGCGCAGCCCGGGCAGTTGAAGAAGTTGCACGGCAAGGCTTCTCGCTGGTTCGCCGCGCACAATCTGATCCGGCAGTCGGTGGATCACGCGCTGGCGGCGACCGAGCTGAACTACGCGCTGGATCTGGTCGAGAAGGGCGGGATGGACCTGATCGACAGCTCCCGGCTCGCCACCCTGTTCGGCACGGTGTCGAAACTGCCTGTGCAGCAGGTGGCTTCGCGCTCGAAGCTGTTGATGGCGCTGGCCCGCGCGAATGTGAACCTGCAGCAGTCGGGTGCGGCCCGCACCGCGCTGGGCCGGTTGTCGAACATGCTCTCGCGCAGTTCGCCCGGCGATGTGGAGGCGATCCATCAGCGCTGTCAGGCCGCGGTGCTGGCGGCCGCGGATCAGGTGGCCCGCGACCGCACCGACGGGGTGCTGGACAAACTCGCCGAGAGTTTGGAACTGGCCGACGAATTGCCGCCGTGGACGGTGTCGACGGCCGCGAATCTGGCCTCGTATGTGCGCCTGTGCGAATTCGACTTCGAGGGCGCGCGGGCGGTGCAGAAGTGGGCCGCGCCCTATCACGCGCGGTCGGCTGATCCGCTGGGCGAGGTTTTCGGGCTGTGCGCGCAGGGCGATATCGCCTACGAGCAGCTCGATATCGAGGCCGCCACCGGTTTCTTCGAGCAGGCCTGGCAGACCGCGCGGGACCGGGCGGGTTCGCGCTCGAATTCGGTGCGGGTGGCGGCCGCCCTGCTGGGCGAGGTCGCCTACCGGCGCGGCGATCTCGACAGCGCCGAACGGCTGCTGGACCAGAGCCACGAGCTCACCGCCCGGGTCGGCCCGGTCGATTTCCTGGTCACCATCTTCGTCAGCGGCGCCCGGGTCAAGGCGGTGCGCGGCGACCTGGAGACCGCCGCGGCCCGCCTGGACGAGGGCGCCCGCATCGCCGCCGAACGCAAGCTGACCCGGCTGGCCGCGCATGTGCGCGCCGAACGCCTGCGCCTGGGCCTGCCCGCGGACGCGTCGACCGCGGGACTGGTCACCGACCCCATGGTCCGTTCCCTGCGGCACGCCACCGGCGCGGCCGCGCTGGCCGCCGAGGCCGAGGAGTTCGCCACCGTTCGCGCGCTGCTGGCCCGCCATTACCGGGGTGAGGATCGCGCCACCGACGATCTCGCGCCGCTCGGCACCGACGACACCGCGGTCAAGCGGGCCCGCGCCCTGCACGCCCGCATCCGGGAGCAGCGCCGCCCGCGCGCCGAGCTCGACTCGGGGCTGCTGCTGGCGGAATGCCTGTCGGTGTCGGGCTGGCTCGGCGAATCCATCGCCGTGCTCACCCCCGTGGTGATCCGGTGCGCCGAATTGGGCTGGCGGCGACCGCTGCTGGACGCGGGACCGGGAGTGTCCAATATCCTGCGCACGCTGCGGCACGAGATGCCGCTGGACACCGGCGGCCCGGACGGTCAGCTACTGCCCCGGCAATTCCTCGACTCGCTGATCTGACTCGTCAGAGTTCGCGGAGCGTATTCACAGCGTTCCTCGAGGAATGCCAGAGACAATCGCCGTCGTGCCTGTGACACCTCTGCTCCAGTCCCCGCCCGCGGTGCCGCCGGCCCCGCAGCTGCCCGCGCATACGCAGGCCGGCTATCCGGGCTTCCACCACGGGGTTTCGCTGTTGCACGGCTGGCTGCCGCAGGTGATCACCTTCGCGGCGGTCTTCCTGCTGGTGCTGGCGTTCGCGCGGTTCACCCGCCGCTGGTGGCTGCTGTGGGTGCCGGTCTGCCTGGTGTTCGCGGGCGCGGTGGTGTGGGCGTCCTGGTCGTACACCGACAACGAGGGGCTCGCCTCGGATCCCGCGCCGGTGCTGCTGTGGGCCGCGGTCGGGCTGGCGGGCGCGGGCCTGGCCGCCGCGGTGGTGGGCATCCGCACCGGCAGCTGGTGGCAGCGCGTCGCGGCCATTCTGGCCGTTCCGGTGACGCTGCTGAATGTCGGTGTGGTGCTGAATCAATGGGTCGGCTACTACCCGACCGCGAATGCGGCCTGGGCGGCCCTGACCGCCGAGCCGCTGCCGCACCAGACCGATCTGGACGCGCTGGCGTCGCTGCGCGATACGAATGTGGGCACCGGGCGGATCGTGCCGGTCGACATTCCGGAGTCGGGCAGCCATTTCAAGCATCGCACCGAATACGTCTATCTGCCGCCGGCCTGGTTCCAGGGTGACAAGCCGCCCGCCCTGCCGGTGATCATGATGATCGGCGGCGAGTTCAACACGCCCCAGGACTGGGTGAACAGCGGCCAGATCATGGGCAGCGTGGACGATTTCGCGAAATCCAACAACGGCCAGACCCCGATTCTGGTGTTCGTCGACTCCGGCGGCAGCTTCAACAACGACACCGAATGCGTGAACGGCCCGCGCGGTGACGCCGCCGATCACCTCACCAACGATGTGCCGGACTACGTGGAGTCCACCTTCGGCGCATCCGCCGACCCGGCGAAGTGGGGCATCGTCGGGTGGTCCATGGGCGGCACCTGCGCGGTCGATCTGACCGTCATGCACCCGGAGAAGTTCGGCACGTTCGTGGACATCGCGGGCGATCTCGGCCCGGCCGCCGGCACCAAGGAACAGACCGTCAAGCGGCTCTTCGGCGGCGACGAACAAGCCTGGGCCGCCTTCGATCCCGTCACCGTCATGCGCAAGCACGGCCCCTACGCCGACACCGTCGGCCTGTTCGACGATCTGACCCCGCCCGCCGCGCAACGCCGGATGGCCAACGACCCGGCAATGCGGGCTCGCATGCAGCAGCGGCAGGTCGACGAGAGCAAGATCGGCATGGGCGGCCAGGACGGCGTCTTCGACACCGGCGAGGTCGGCGCGGCCGAGGAGCTGTGCGCCCAGGGGCGGCAGGTGAACGTCGACTGCACGGTGCACACCACCGAGGGCGGGCACACCTGGCAGTTCGCGGCGGCGGCGTTCACCTCGTCGTTCCCGTGGATGACGGCGCGGCTGGGTATCCCGGTGGCCGGAATCTCGTCCTAGAACGACAGCGGGCGTGCGGCAAAGCCGCACGCCCGCTGTGTTTTACGAGCTCTCAGGCTTTCCACCAGGGGCGCAGCGGCACCGTCCACGCCTGGTCGTCGCCGAGCTTGACGCCCAGAACCTGGTGCAGCTGCACCACATTCCGCTCGAAGCCGAGCTGACAGCCCGCCATGTACAGCCCCCACACCTTGGCGGTGCCCTCGCCGACCTCGGCGACCGCGTCGTCCCAGTTCTTCACCAGGTTGTCGCACCATTCGGCCAGCGTGAGCGCGTAGTGCGCGCGCAGGTTCTCCTCGTGCAGCACCTCGAGACCCATGTTCTGGATCTCGGTGATGATGCGGCCCGAGCCCGCCAGTTCGCCGTCGGGGAAGACGTAGCGGTCGATGAAATCGCCCGCCTTGGTGACGCGGGTGTTGTCCGGCCGGGTGATGCAGTGGTTGAGGAACAGACCGCCGACCTCGAGCTTCGACTTGATGAACTCGAAGTAGGCGGGGTAGTTGTGCACGCCGATGTGCTCGGTGAGCCCGATGGAGGACACCGCGTCGAACTCGCCCTCGCGCACGTCGCGGTAGTCGGAGTGGCGCACCTCGGCGAGGTCGGTCAACCCCTCCTCGGCGATCTTGGCCTGCGCCCACTCGGCCTGCTCGGCCGACAGCGTGGCGCCGATGACCTTGACCCCGCGCTTGGCGGCGTAGCGCACCATCCCGCCCCAGCCGCAGCCGATGTCGAGCAGCCGGTCGCCCGGCTTCAGGTTCAGCTTGTCGAAGACGAGGCGATACTTGTTCTCCTGCGCCTGTTCCAGGGTCCACGCGGGATCCTCGTAGGCGGCGCAGGTGTAGGTCATCGACGGGCCCAGCACGTACTCGTAGAACGTGTTGGAGACGTCGTAGTGGTGGTGAATGGCCTCGGCGTCACGAGTCTTGCTGTGCCGCAACCCCTCCAGCGCGATGCGCCGCCAGCGCGGCAGCGTCTCCTGCGGCGGCGGAGCGATCGGCTTGAGCAGCTCCCAGCCCAGCGAGCGGGCGATGACCACCAGCTGCAGGGCGGTGGGGCGACGGAACTTCAAGCCGCCCATGGCCTTCAGCAGCTCGTACGGGTCGCCGGGATGCACGCCGTGGGCTTCCAGGTCACCGGCGACGTAGGCGCGGGCCAGGCCCAGATCGCCGGGCGCGGTGGCGATGTAGTTGACGCCGCGCGGGGTCTTGATCTCGAGGCCGAATTCGGAGTCCTCGGGCCCGGCGCTGCTGCCGTCGTAGCAGGTCAGGCGAATCGGCACCGGTCCGTCGAGCAGGGTCTCGAAGATCTCCGCGATCGTGAGTTTCGTTCCGAGCTCGGCGAACACGTCGGAACGGTCCTTGAACGTGGTCATTTGCGTTGCACCGCCTTCGAATACAGATCCAGTAGACGAGAATCCGGGTCGTAGCGCTTCTTGAGGGACGAGTAGGCGCCGTCGCCGTAGTAGAGCGCGGCGAACTCATCCTGGTCGTAATAGGAGTCCGAATACAGGGATTTATGACCGTCCAGTTCGGACACCTTGTGCTCGATGGCGCGATTGGCCGCGCCCTCCTGCTGTCCGGGCGTGGTCGGCACCGCCGACCAGAAGCCGACATTGACGTACGTGCGGCCGGGCTCGAGCGGATACAGCGGCCAGGGGCGCTCGCCCTCGGCATCGCGCAACCGCAAGGGGCACAGCCAGATCGGCTCGATCGGGATCTCGCGCAGGAACCACTCCACGAAGTCCGCGGTGCGCTCGATGGGCACCTCGATGTCCTGCACCACCCGCTCGCGCGGCGGATTCCCGTGCCGCGCTTCGATCTTGTCGCCGATCGCGTACTTGTGATCCAGCGCGATCAGCTTCCAGTAGAAGCTGGAGCGCCGGTACTGCTTGGGCCAGAACCGCCGGATGGTCGGGTGCTGTGCGCCGAAAGCCCGTGAGCACCAGAACCAGTCGGTGTCCCAGCGCCACAGGTAATCGTGAATGGTGAGCCGATCCCGTTTGGGCTGCTTCGCGTCGTGCTGAATGGACCGGTAGAAGATGTCCATGCCCGTGTAGTCGCTGACCGGGCCCGGCTCGTCGGTCTGGCGGCCCAGCACCAGGTAGCTCTCGTCGGCGGTGAACACCACGCCGTCGAGGTAGTCGACCGGTTCGCCGTCCCAGGAGCGTTCGGCGATGATCGCGACCATGGCGGCTTCCAGTTGCCGCAGATCGTGAAACCTCAGGTGCCGCAACGCCACATAGGGCTGAACCTTTTCCAGCTCGATCTTCAGCCGCGTCGAATACCCCAGTGTGCCGTACGAATTGGGGAAGCCGCGGAACAGATCGGCGTGCGCGCCGTCGCGGGTCGCGGTGACGATCTCGCCGGCGCCGGTGAGCACGTCGATCTCCAGCACCGATTCGTGCGGCAGGCCGTTGCGGAAGGAGGTGGACTCGATGCCCAGCCCGGTGACCGCGCCGCCGAGGGTGATGGTCTTGAGCTGCGGCACCACCAGCGGGGCCAAGCCGTAGCGCAGGGTGGTGGCGACCAGGTCCTCGTAGGTCGTCATGCCCGCCACATCGGCGGTGCGCGCCTCCGGGTCCACCGCGATGACCTGCGTCAATCCCGATACGTCGAGTCCGGGCGCGTTACTGCGCGCCCGAGCCCGGAACAGGTTGGACGTCTTCTTGGCCAGCCGCACGTTCGCATCCGGAGGGATGGCGCGGTACGAGGCCAGCAGTCGATCGACCCCGGCCCGATGCGCGGTGAAACCCGATTCCTGTGCGGCCGGTGCGCGGCCGGCCTTCCCCAACAGACTCACTGCCACCTTCGGAAACCTAGCGTGCACCGACCGGTACGGCCAGCAGGGGAGTACCGGCGGGGCGGTTTTTCACGCACAGTTCGCATACGTGTCGGCAGGTTCGACCTGCCCTTGGAGAGTCTATTCCCCGTATCACGGTGATGATTCTTACTTCAGCTAACAATTAGATTGCGGCGTTTCGATTGCGCTGTGACTGGCGGAAATCAGAGCGGCTCGTCGAGTTCGACCTGACGGATCGCCTCCAGATACGGGTCCAGCTCGCCCGGCTCGAAGCGGCACATGCCGATCACGTGCCAGAACTGGCCGCCCGTCAGCCCCTCGGTCTTGTACCGCCCGTCCGGTGTGAACGCCACCCAGCCCTCGGGCAGGCCGAGCAGGGTGGCGCGCAGCTCGGGCGCCGGTGCTGGCGCCCCCGCACCCGGCTCCGGCAGCGACCACAGCATGATCGAGCCGTCGTTGCCGCCGCTGGCCAGCAGCCGGCCCGACGGGTCGAAGGCCAACGAGCGCACCCGGTTTCGATGCCCGTGCAGCGTGTGCAGGTGCGCGCCGGTGGCGATGTCCCACAGGTTGACCCCCAGATCGTCACCGGCCGTCGCCAGCGTGCCGGAGACCGGGTCCACCGCCAGACACCACAGCCGCCCGCGATGCAGGTCCAGCCGGTGCAGCGGCGGGCCGCCCGCCGAGTTCCAGATCCGCACGGTGCCGTCCCAGGAGATGCCGGCCAGCCGATCCCCGTGGAAGACCACCCCGTACACGCGGTGGCCGCTCGCGTCGGGCCGCAGTTCCGGGTCCAGCAGCGTGGTGCGCAGCCGGCCCGACTCCACCTCCCACACCCGCACCTGCCCGTCGTCGCAGCCGGTGGCCATGAGCGCGCCCGCGGCGTCGAAGGCGATCGAGCGCACCCGGCCGCGATGTTCGCAGCAGACCACGTGCTCGCCGCCGGTCTCGCGGGTCCACAGGGTGACGGTGTCGTCGTCGTTGGCGGTGGCGATGAAGCGCGCGGACGGGTCGTAGGCGACGGCCCACACCGGGGCCGAGTCGACGGTGATGTCGCGCTCGGCCGCGCCCGCCTCGATATCGAACACCCGCAGCCGCCCGGCATTGCCGACGGTCACCAGCTGATCCGGGTCGAGCGGGCTGAAGACACCCGCCTCCAGCGTGATCAGCCCATCGGCGCTGCCGTGCAGCCGCTGGGCCAGCCGCCCGGTCGCGGCATCCCACAGCCGCACGCTGCCGTCGTTGCCGCAGGCGGCCAACAGGCTGCCGTCGGCGTTGAAGGAGACCGCCCGCACATGGCGGCCGTGCCCGGTGAGGGTGTGCAGGTTCGCGCCGGTCGCGGGATCCCAGACGCGCAGCGCGAATTGGTCGTCGGCGACGGCGAGCTGACTGCCGTCGGGACGGAACGCGAAGGGCCAGATGGACCCGGTGTGCCCGGTCAGCCGATGCAGGGACGCGCCGGTGCGGCCGTCGCGCACGTGCACCGCGCCCGCGGTGTCGCCGGTGGCGAGCATATCGCCGGAGGCGTCGAAGCCGAGCCAGTGGATGCGCGCCGAACCGTGTTCGGTCCGGTGCTGCAGACGCGCCCCGGTTCCGGTGTCCCACAGGTGAATTCCGCCCTGTGTGTCACCGCCGGCGATGATCGGTTCGACGGGATGGAAGGCCACGGCGTACACGAAGTCCCGATGCCCGCGCAGCTCGTGCACCAGCGTCCCGTCGACCGAATGCCACAGGCCCAGTGCGCCGTCCGCGCCGGTGACGGCCAGCAGCGTGCCGTCCGGATCCCAGCAGAGGCGGCGCACCGGGCCGTGCGCGCCCTGGAAGCCGCCGATCTCGGCGCCGGTGGCCCGCCGCCAGACGCGCACGGTGCCGTCGTCGTACCCGGCCGCCACCCGGTCGCTGTGCACGGCGATACCGTAAACCCGCTGTGGCACACCGCCGGCCGCCGGGAACTCGTGCAGCGGTTCGCCGTCCGGCAGCTGCCACAGCCGCACGGTGCCGTTCGCGTCGCCGGTGGCCAGCAGCGTTCCGGCGGTGTCGGTTTCGAGCGGCCACGGCCAAAGTGCGAGGCCGGACAGGATCTTTCGCACCGCGCCGGTGGCCGCGTCCCAGATGCGGACCGTCCCGTCGGCGGATCCGGTGACCAGCACCTGCTCGGTGTAGGCGACGGCGAAGGTGCGGTCGCGATGTCCATGCAGGGTGCGCAGGGTGCGCCCGGTGTCCGCGCCGTAGATCACCACGCTGCCCGAATCGCAGCCGATCGCGACCGTGCCGCCGTCGGGGCTGAACGCCAGCAGCCGCGGCAGCCGTCCGGTCTGCGCGTCGACGCCGTGCTTGACCCCGATGGCGTTCGGGGCGAATTCGGTGCGCGGCGGGGTGCCCGGCACCCGGCCGGCCCCGGCCAGCGCGGTACCGATCGGTGTGCCCACCACATCCAGCAGGGCCGCGCGGATCCAGCGGCTGCCTTCCGCCCGGGCGCCGGTGAGGTCGGTGCGCGCCAGCCGGGCCCCGGTCAGATCGGCGCGACCCAGATTGGCGCGCACCAGCGACGCCTGATCCAGTCGCGCCCGGTGCAGCCGGGCCTCGCGCAGGTCGGCGTGTTGCAGGTTGGCGCTGATCAACTGCGCCTCGGTGAGGTCCGCCCCGCGCAGATCGGCGCCGGCCAGCGACGCCTGATCCAGTTGCGCCCCCACCAGTTTCACCTCGCGCAGCACCGCGTTGTCCAGCACCGCGCCGGAGAGCCGGGCGCCCGACAGGTTCGCGCCGGTGAAATCGAGTCGCTGCAGGTTGCGGAACGACAGGTCCTCGTGCGAGAGGTCCAGCCCGCGCAGATCGCTGTCCCCGCAGATGCGCAGCCGGGCGGCGATCCGGGCGGCATTGGTGCGGGTGATCTCGTGCTCGCCGGGCTCGGCCTGGATGCGCGCGACCCACGCGCGCAGCAACTCGGCATGCGCCAGATCGCAGAGGAATTCGACGGCCAGCGGTTCGAGCTGGGCCTGCCGCAGCGGCGCGGGTGCGGTATCGCCGTCGGCGAACTGCCGTGCGACATGGTCGGCGACCAGCCAGTCCCGCACCGAGGAGTGAATGAAACCGAACTGGTTGTCCTCGCCGCGCACGATGAGGCTGCGGGAGCCGAGGGTGTGCACGAACTGGGCGACATTGAGCCGACTTGCGTCGATTCGCTCGACGGCGTCGTGCGCGACCTCGGTCATTTCGGTCAAGGTCAGGTAGGGCCGGCCGGTCTCCCACACCCGCAGCGCGAAACATGTGACGGCCAGCCATAATTCGTCCAGCCGCAGCGCGGGCTGCGAGCTGGCGCGTTCCGGGGACCGCTCGATCTCGAAATTCAGCCAGGCCGTGAGGATCTCGCGATACAGCTTCGTCGGACCGATGATCTGCTGCGCCCCCGCGGCGGTGCGCAGGCGCTGCTCGTCGAGATCGGCGATGAAGCTGAGCATGCGCGGATTACGGGCCAGCTCGAGCAGATCCGGGATGCCGCGCAGCAGCCCCATGCGGATGTCCGCCGAGGGACCCGCCGTGCCGTAGCGCTTCACCAGGAAGGCGTGCACCTGCTCGTGGGTGAAGTTCTCGACGCCGAGGATGTAGCGGTCCGGACGCGGCTCGTCCTGGGCGTTCAGGGCGGCCGCGACCTGGTCGTAGGACTTGAAATGCTGGGTGCGGCCCGCGACCACCACCTTGGCCCGGCCTGCCGCCGCCTGCAGCAGGGTGGCCATGTGCTCGGCGGCGCTGTCGTAGTTGAGGCGGGTCAGCTGTTCGTCGAAACCGTCGAACAGCAGCACCACCCGGCCCTGGGCGAGCATGTAGCGCAGGGCGCGCAGATCGATGCGGGATTCGCCGTTGCCGGCCAGGTGCGCGGCCAGCAGGGTGTCGAGGGAACCGGCGCGGTCCAGATTGCGGAGCTCGATGAGGATGGGAATCAGGTCTCCGCCGGATTCGGTGAGGCGGCGGGTCAGCTCGCGCAGCGCGAAGGTCTTGCCGAGCCCGAAATCGCCCAGCAGCAGCACGAATCGGCCCTCGTCGGCGGTGACCAGGCGCAGCAACTCGGCGACCAGGTCGTTCTGTACCTCGCGGCCCTGCGGAGCCAGCATCCGGAAGCGCTGCGGCACATACAGTTCCGCCGGATAAATCGGGTCCTCGCGCAGCCGGGCCACCTGCTTCCGCCGGTACCCGTCCAGATCGGCGAGGCCCTGGAAGTCGGCGAGGCTGCGGACGCGCACGCCTTCGGCGGCGGCGCGTTCGCGGAGCTCGCCGTGCGGGTCGGGACCCAGATAGACCAGTTGCGAGCCGGGTTTCGGCTGCGGGCCCAGGAATTCGTCGAGGACCTGTACGGTCACCTCGCCGACGTGCGCGCCGATGATGAGCTGCTCGATCACCGGATCCGAGTTGACGGTGACCAGCAGGTAGGGCGGGTCGGAGGCGGTGCGGCGGATGCGGGCGTCCGGGTAGCGCACCTTGCAGACCTCGGTGACCTGTTCGAGCAGCAGTTCGTGCGGGCGGACGGTGTCGGAGGGGCGTGGCTCGCGGGCGGGCGGCGGGGTCGCGGCGGTCAGCTCCGAGCGGGGCGCCGGACCCGTCACCGCGGCAACGTAACCGGTCCACTCCAGGGCGCGCGGGGTGGGCGGTTCGGAGTCGTCGAGCCGGTAGCGGGTCAGGCCGTCGGCGGTGATGTGGAGCAGTTCGGCCTGGCCGGGGGCCGGGGCGGACAGGACCGGCAGGGTGCCGCCGCGATGGGCGACCGAGCCGCCCGCCCGGCTGGGACCGCGCAGCAGCAGGTGCAGCCGCGGGCCCAGTCGCCGGAAGGTGTCCGCGGCGTCGCGCAGGATGCTCGGGTCGTACCGGGCGGTATTGGGGCTCGGGGCGGGATCGTGCGCGATCACGCCCAGCCGGAACCAGCCCTGCGCTTCGTAGGCGCGCAATTGCGCGGCGAACCAGTCCTTCTGCTTGGCGCCGACCGCGCCGAAATCGTGCTCGGGTTCGTGGGTGGCGGCCATCGTGGAGTTCAAACCCGCGACGGCCAGGCGTAATTCGGGGATCTCGAACAGGGTCCAGGGCTGGCCGACGTCGAAGACCAGATGATCGAGGCCACGATACACGGTGCGGAACATCTGCTCGAACAGCTTGAGCTTCGCGTAGTACGGCGGCACGGGAATCCGGTCGTAGGCCGCGCATTCGCGAAAGTAGGCGTCGCAGGCCAGCTTCGAGATGTCGTGACTGCCCGGCACCACGACCACCCGGTGCGGTTCCAGCTTGAGCAGCACGCGCAGGCCGCCGAGAAACGTGACGGCCTTGCGGAATTCGGTGGGATGCGCGGATTCGGTCAGATCACCGCTGACCACGATGAGATCCGGCGGCGGGGCCTGCTGATCCACCAGATCGGTGACCGCGCCGTAGAGATGGGATTGCAGCCCTTCGGGATCGGCCGGCACCTCCCCGCTCGCTATCGCGCGCCCGAACCGCGGACCCGACACGTGCAGGATCGACAGTCCCGGGTGCGAACGCCGCGCCGCCGTTCCGCCCGGGAATTCCGGCGCCGACAGGGGCCGTCGCGCCGCGTCGGAATCCGTTGCCGCCGATCAGATGTCCTCCGATCCCGCACTCGACGGCCGGCGCGGTGTCCACCGCTGCGACAGCATGCGCTCCACCTGGTCGAGCACCAGCCGCCGCACCTGCCCCGCGTCCTCGACGCCGCGCAGATCCAGGAACCCGACGCCCGACGGCAGCCAATCCATCGCGCAGTCGCCCACCCGGACCGCCAGCAACTTGCCCGGATCCACCTCGAGCGCCGCCTGCCATTCCCGATTGGCGTGCCGCGACGACACATAGTTCTGCGTCACCACCGCCACGACGAGATCGGATTCGCGTACCCCGCGCCGCACGAATTCGCCGTAATTCGAGGCGGGGTCGAAATCCCATGCGGCCACCACGGTTCGATAGCGGGCTTCGGCCCGCTCGAATTGCCACGCCAGCCACACGGCCCAGCGTTCATCGGCCGGTGAATAGCTGGCGAAGATCGTTCGAGACTGCCCACCCCACAGCGTCACCCCACCAGTATCCCGCGCCCGATCGCACCTCTGCGATCATTTTCCAATGCCCGAAGCCCAGCAGGAGCCCGATTCGCCGCCGCGGGCACGATCGGCCCGGCGGCGACTCGGCGTGCTGGACACGGTGCGCCTCGGGTTGCTGGTCGCCGGGTTGCTCTGTGTGGCAACGGGTCTGCTGCCCAGGGCCGATGCCGAGGCGAACATGCGGCGGATCGCGCCGCTGCTGTTGTTCCTGGGCAGTGTGATCGTGCTGGCGAATTTGGCGCGGCGGGCCAAGGTGTTCGATGTGATCGCGCATCGGCTGGCGATCATCGCCGGCGGGAACTACGCGGGATTGTTTCTGCTGTGCGTGCTTTTCGCGTCGATCACCACGACCGTGCTCAATCTCGACACCACCGCGGTGCTGCTGACCCCGGTGATGCTCGCCCTGGCGGTGCCCGCGCGGATTCCGCCGTTGCCGCTGGCCATGACGACGTTGTGGCTGGCGAACACCGCGAGCCTGCTGTTGCCGGTGTCGAATCTGACCAATCTGCTGGCGGCCGACCGGGTGGCGCTGGACGCCACCGGGTTCGCGGCCAGAATGTGGCTGCCGCAGGCGCTTTCGATCGCGGTGACCATGGTGTGGCTGTGGTGGTGGTATTGGCGGCGGGGCGAGCGGGGGACCGACCGCTATGTCGTGCCGGAGCCGATTCGCCCGGCCGATGCGCGGGAGCGGGTGCTGCTGTACGCGTCCGGGGGCGCGTGCGTGCTGTTCGTGCTCGCCATTCCGCTCGTGGGCGACAATATCGGTATCGCGGCCGCCGTGGCCGCGGTCCTCGTGGTGGCGGTCTTCGCGATCTGTGATCGATCCGCGTTGCGATGGTCGCTTTTCCCCTGGCAGCTCTTGGTTTTCGTGTCGGGCCTGTTCCTGGTGGTGCCCACCTTGTCGGCGCACGGCCTCTCGACGCTCATGGACCATCTGATCGGCGACGACACCAGCGGCCCGGGGATCTTCCGGGCGGCGGGCGCGGGCGCGGCGCTGTCGAACGTCGTCAACAATCTGCCCGCCTACACCGCCGGCGAGGTCGTCATCGCCCACGGCGAGCGAAATCAGCTGCTGGCCTTGCTGATCGGCACCAACGTGGGCCCGGTGGTGACCCCGTGGGCGTCCCTGGCCACCCTGCTGTGCCTGGAGTTCTGCCGCAGCCACGAGGTGCGGGTGCCCATGCGCAAGTTCGTGCTGACCGGCCTGGTGCTCGGCGTCGCCGCGACCCTCGCCGCCACGGCGGGTCTGTTGATCACCGGCTAGAACGTATTCACCGGCCGCAGCGCGTATTCCACGATCTCGACCACGTCGTCGTCGGTGTACACGCTGGGCAGCGGCAATCCCACCTGATCGAGAACGCGGCGGGTCTGCACGATGGTCGGCTCGCTCGGCGGGCGCAGCTCGGTGTCGCGGCCCAGCGCGATCGGTCGGCCCTGTTTGAAGCTCACCGCCAGTTCCCGTGCCAGATCGGAGTATTGGGTCTTGCCGTGCTCGAACAGCAGCGCGGGGGTGTTGGCGCCGCGCTGGTTCATGATCACGACATCGTCGGACATGTCCCAGCGGTAGGTGGTCAGCGCCGACGACAGCGCCAGGTCGACGGTGAGGAATTCCGACTGCTGCCGGTACCAGGCGCACGCCAGCACCGTCGCGTACGACTGCTTGCGGATCCGGTCGGCGGTCCAGGGCCGCCCGTTCGCGTCACCGCGCGGCTGCAGCGAATTGCGGTACAGCGCTTCGGCCTGACACAGCTGCTCGTTGCCCGGATCCAGGATTTCCACCTGCACGGTCAGCAGTTGGTGTTCCGCGCGGGCGCGCTCGAGGAAGTACGGCAGCGTGGTCACCCGCAGGAAGGTGCCGGTGCCGCCCCGGTGGATCCAGCGATCGGTGGTGCGGCGCGCGCGGGCGTGCGCCTGATCGATCTCGGCCCCGTACAGCATCCGCACCGCCGCCGATTCCTGGACCAGCCGGGCGATGCGATTGCGGTCCCGCAGAATCGTCACCGCCAGCAGGCTCAACACCAGCAGGATGGCGCCGCTGACCAGATTCGAGCCCGCGTTGGTCTTGTCCAGGACCTCCAGCAGGATGACCGTGGCCGCGATGAGCAGCGTCACGACCCCATCGATATTGAGCCGAAGCCAATTCACGAAGCGCAGCATCACCGCGTCCTCCCGCGCAGTAGTGCCACCCAGAATAAGTGGCCCGCCCCACCCCGCGCAGCGAACCCGCGGACCCCGGGGCGGCGTAGCATGACCGAGCGGTAACAGGGCAGAAGTGCCGGTCAGCCCGGAATCAGTAAGGAGCACATGGTGGGACAGGTCAGCGCCTCCAGTTCGATCGTCGTCGCGGCGGATCCGAAGCGCACCCTCGACGCGATCGCCGACTACGAGACAGTCCGGCCGAAGATCCTCTCCCCGCACTATCGCGACTACAAGGTGGTCGAGGGCGGGCAGGGCGCGGGCACGGTCGCGGAATGGACGCTGCAGGCCACCGAGAAGCGGCAGCGCAATGTGCGCGCCGCCGTCTCGGTCTCCGATTCCATGGTGACCGAACGGGATTCGAACTCCTCCATGGTCACCGCCTGGACCGTCACCCCGTCGGGCTCCGGCTCGCTGGTCACCGTGCGCACCACCTGGAAGGGCGCGGGCGGCATCGGCGGCATCTTCGAGGGCATCTTCGCGCCGCTCGGCCTGAAGAAGATCCAGGCCGAGGTGCTCGAGAACCTGAAGAAGGAACTCGCCTAATCCTGGGCGATGTCGAAGAGGTTGCCTTCGGGGTCGGACAGCGTCGCCCACTTGACGCCGTACTCGTCATAGTCGGCGAGGTGCTTGGCCCCGAGCGCGACCGCCTTCTGGATCTCCGTCTGCTGATCGGGTGAGTGCAGATCCAGGTGGATGACGTTCTTACCCGGATTCTTGTCGGGCACCGCGATGAACATGAATGTCGGTGTGGCGGCGTCATTGTCGATGGTCGCGAAGTGCTCGTTGGCGCCCGGATCGACGGGGCGCTCGAACAGCTGCGCGTAGAAACCCGCCAGGGCGGCGGCGTCGTGGCAGTCGATGGTGATATTGCCGAGGGACAGTGCCATGGGTGCTCTCCTTTTCAGAGCCGGCCGATCGGCCAGCAGACTTCGGTGCGGTAGTCGGTCGGATCGGCGTCGCCGGGCCCGACCAGGTAGTTCTCGCGAATGGGTTCGGTCAGCGCCGAATCGTGTTCGGCCACATGGCTGCCCAGGGCGCCATAGGTGCGGTCGAAATCGGTGAACGGGCCGGCGTGCACGGCGATGGCGAAACGGCGCGCGGGCAAATCGAGCACGCTCGCGGCGTCGAAGCGGTCGCGATGCCGGGCCTCGATCGGGACGAAGGTGACGACTTCGCCCCTGTCCTCCTCGAAGAAACTCGGCGCGTAGGTGGCCCCACCCGGTCCGGCGGGCGCGAGATCGACGGCGGCCAGACGCTCGTACAGCGATCCGAAGCTGTACTCGCACCACTCGCCGCAGTCCTCGCGCGCCACCACCTTGCGCATCGCCACGGCCGGATGGCTTGCGACGGAACGGTATTCGACACTGATCCGCGCCGACGGCAGCAGCAGCGATTTCAGCGAGGCCACCACGTCCCGGGTGCGGACCAGCTCGGCCTCCATGCGCTCGAGGTGCGCCCGGATGGCCGCGTCGCGCGCCGCCTGATCCGGTGCCGCCATGACGGCCTTGATCTCCGGCAGCGGCATGTTGAGCTCGCGCAGCCGTTTGATCAGATGCGCCTGATCCACCTGTGCGGTCGAGTAGAACCGGTAGCCCGAACCCGGGTCGATCGACACCGGCTCCAGCAGCTCGATCTCGTGGTAGTAGCGCAGCGTCTTGATGGTCAGGTAGGTGAGCCGGGAGAACTCGCCGATCGGAACCGTTGCCGTCATGCCCTAAGCGAACACCCTCCAGCGAGGGGAGAGTCAAGAAGCCGGGCGCCGGGCGGCGACTAGGCTGGGGTGCGATCACCATCCCCCAGGAAGGACGCGCCGTGCAGCCCGGTGAAGGATTCGACATCCAGCAGTTGATGGCCCAGGCCCAGCAGATGCAGCAGGCCGTCATGGCCGCGCAGCAGGAAATCGCGGAATCCGAAGTGGAGGGCGAGGCGGGCGGCGGCCTGGTGCGCGCCAAGATCAAGGCGACCGGTGAGGTGGTCGCCCTGACCATCGACCCGAAGGTGGTCGATCCGGAGGATGTCGAAACCCTGCAGGACCTGATCATCGGCGCGCTCAACAGCGCCATGGAGTCCGCGCAGCAGCTGGCCGCCGAGCGGCTGGGGCCGCTGGCGGGCGGTCTCGGCGGCGGCGCGCTGCCCGGATTCTGAGCGGAGGACGGCGCAGGTGTACGAGGGTCCGGTTCAGGATCTCATCGACGAGCTGGGCAAACTGCCCGGCGTCGGTCCGAAGAGCGCACAGCGCATCGCGTTTCACCTGCTCTCGGTGGAGCCGCCGGAGATCGACCGCCTCCAGGCGGCGCTGCAGAAGGTGCGCGACGGCGTGCGGTTCTGCGCCGTCTGCGGCACCGTCTCCGACGGCGAACTCTGCCGCATCTGCGCCGACCCGCGCCGCGACCGCACCATGATCTGCGTGGTCGAGGAGCCCAAGGACGTGCAGGCCATCGAGCGCACCCGCGAATTCCGCGGCCGCTATCACGTACTCGGCGGCGCGCTCGACCCGCTTTCGGGCATCGGCCCCGACCAACTCCGCATTCGGGAATTGCTCACCCGCATCGGAAATCAGGACGACGGCGTCGACGTCACCGAGGTCATCATCGCCACCGACCCGAATACCGAAGGCGAGGCCACCGCCACCTACCTCGTCCGCATGCTCCGAGACTTCCCCGGCCTCAGCGTCACCCGCCTGGCCTCCGGCTTGCCCATGG
This sequence comes from Nocardia yunnanensis, assembly GCF_003626895.1. GTDB lineage: Bacteria > Actinomycetota > Actinomycetes > Mycobacteriales > Mycobacteriaceae > Nocardia > Nocardia yunnanensis. The sequence goes on from NZ_CP032568.1 coordinate 6,204,138, forward strand.
GCGGCGACCTGGAATTCGCCGACGAATTGACATTGGGCCGAGCCCTCTCCGGCCGCCGCACCCTGTAAACCGCCGAAAATGGCTCAAAACCCCAAGCCTGGATAGGTTTTCGGAGAACCCCGGGCCCAATCAAGTTGAGGGAGAACCTCTGGGCCCATTCAGGTTCCAAGGGGAACCGCGGAGGCGCCCCCTCGGCGGCCCAATGGGTTTAGGGGAACCCTGGGCGCAATGGTGTTTCCGGGGAACCCTGGGGCTCAATGAGCCTTTCCGGGTAGCGGCTGGGCGTGCTGGGTGACCGGTGGACTCGCTGAAAGTGGTTGCTGGGCAATGTAAGAGCGCAGAGTCCTGGTAAAAGGATGTTCGACCAAGAACACATCTTCATAAGCGCCGTAGTCGATATTGCCCAGCAGCCGCACCTGATCCTTGTCCAGGACCTTGTGCAGGGCGGTGATGATGCCCTTGATGCGCGGGTGATCCGGGGCGACGCCGTAGCGGATCAGGCCGAACGGCGCGGGCATACGCTCGTAGAGGTCGATGCTCACCCCGTCGAAACCGGTGGGGGCATCGGACTTCATCAAGGCGTCGGCGGCGTAAATACCGGCCGGTCCTGCGCCCACGATCGCAATGCGTAGCGGGCGGGTCGCTGCACTCTGTTCGGTCATTCTTCCGCGCACCCTTTGGGTCGAAACTAACGTGTCGTCAAAACTTAGCCGTCGTTCTTAGCTTAGGCTAAGTTGACGCCTGGCTTCGGATGCCGCCATTGGCCCCGATGCTGCAGCGTTGCTGCGTGGTCCTGCTATTCCCGCGACTGGGGCGGAAATTGTTCCGATTCTATCGGTGGCATTCGGGACCCCTCGCGCGCACCCAGGCATGATCTATCCATGAGCGACGCGGAGGAGACAGTCGAGGAGCCCTCGGTCCGGATCGAGCAGAACGAGGCCCGGAGCATGTGGCCGTTCCTGGTGGCGGCGGGTGTCATCGCCCTGGTGGTGCTGGGCATCGTGATCGCCACGCTGATCTCGCCGGTTGAGAAGAATGTCACAGATAAAGATCTGCTCTCGGCGCCCGCGGGCAACTTCATCAAGGCCCGCAGCGACACCGGCAAGGACGATCTGTCCTACGCCTGCAAGGGATTCGACGACAACAACTCGCCCCTGAAGATCGCCGCCGACGCGGGCGGGCCCATCTCCTTCGACCGCCTCACCGAGCCCAAGATCGACGGTGACAAGGCCACCGCCCAGGTCACCGTCAGCGCCGGCGGCACGCAATCCACCTCGACCTGGCACTTCACCAAGGAGAATTCCCGCTGGCTGGTCTGCAATGCCTAATTTGCCCTCCGCTTCGCTCCGGGCGGGTTCGCGGCGCTGGAGGTCTCGATTCTTCCCTCCCTCCGCTCCTCCGCTTCGCTCCCCCGCTCCGGTCAGTCCAGAATCGAGACGCGCCGCGAACCTTGTGGGCAGATCCGTAGTGAGGTTTGACAGGGCGGCGGTTTTTTCGGCACTCTCATGCCAGGTCATGAGTACCAGCGCCAAGCCCCGGCTGGCTGGTCGGCAACCCTCCTCCGCGGTGGGGTGCTCCGGGTGACGACCTGGCCTCGCATCGAACAGCGGTGCGGCAAGTGCGGATTCACAGGAGGTACAGGTGAGCTACGCGGGTGACATCACGCCGAAGCAGGCGTGGGAGTTGTTGCGCGACAATCCGGATGCGGTGCTGGTGGATGTCCGCACCGAAGCCGAATGGCGTTTCGTCGGGGTGCCCGACACCAACGGCATCGGCCGGCCGACCGCGCTGATCGAATGGGTGGACGCCACCGGCACGCCGAACGCGCGCTTCCTCGATCAGTTGAAGCAGGCCCTGGCCGCCCGCCCGCAGGATTCGGACGCGCCGGTCCTGTTCATCTGCCGTTCGGGCCAGCGCTCCATCGGCGCGGCCACCGCGGCCACCACCGCCGGCATCGCCCCGTCCTTCAACGTGGTCGACGGTTTCGAGGGTGCGCTGGACGGCCAAGGCCATCGCGGCAGCACCGGATGGCGCGCCGACGGACTTCCGTGGAGGCAGTCATGATCACTGGCGGTTCCTTCGACAGGCCGCTGCCCGAGGGCGTCGGCCCGGCCACCCAGGCCGTGCGCGGCGGCACCCGGCGTTCCGGCTTCGACGAGACCTCCGAGGCGCTGTTCCTCAATTCCGGTTTCGTCTACGAGAGCGCCGAGGCCGCCGAGGCGTCCTTCACCGGCGATATCGAGCATTTCGTCTACTCCCGCTACGGCAACCCGACGGTCGCCATGTTCGAGGAGCGGCTGCGCCTGATCGACGGCGCGGAAGCGTGTTTCGCCACGGCGTCGGGCATGTCCGCGGTGTTCACCGCGCTGGGCGCGCTGCTGGGCGCGGGTGACCGGCTGGTCGCGGCGCGCAGTCTGTTCGGCTCCTGCTTCGTGGTGGCCAACGAGATCCTGCCGCGTTGGGGCGTGGAGACCGTGTTCGTCGACGGCGAGGACCTCGACCAGTGGGAGCGGGCGCTGTCGACGCCGACCCAGGCGGTCTTCTTCGAGACCCCGTCCAACCCGATGCAGGCCCTCACCGATGTGCGCGCGGTCTCCGAGCTGGCGCACGCGGCGGGCGCGAAGGTGGTGCTGGACAACGTCTTCGCCACCCCGCTGCTGCAGCGCGGCTTCGATCTGGGCGCGGACGTCACCGTCTACTCGGGCACCAAGCACATCGACGGCCAGGGCCGCGTGCTCGGCGGCGCGATCCTGGGTCCGAAGGACTACATCGACGGCCCGGTGAAGAACCTCATGCGCCACACCGGCCCGGCGCTGAGCCCCTTCAACGCCTGGACCCTGCTCAAGGGTCTGGAGACGATGCCGCTGCGGCTGCGGCAGTCGGTCGACTCCGCGCTGAAGATCGCCCAGTTCCTGGAGTCGCATCCGGCGGTGGCGTGGGTGAAATACCCGTTCCTGTCCTCGCATCCGCAGTACGAGCTGGCCAAGCGTCAGATGTCGGGCGGCGGCACGGTCATCACCTTCGAGTTGAAGGCCGCCGAGAACGAGGCCAAGAAGCGCGCTTTCGAGGTGCTCAACCGGCTGCGCATCATCGACATCTCCAACAATCTCGGTGACGCCAAGACCCTGATCACCCATCCGGCCACCACCACCCACCGGGCGATGGGGCCGGAAGGCCGTGCGGCCGTGGGCATTACGGACGGCGTCGTGCGGATCTCCATCGGTCTCGAGGATGTCGAGGACCTGCTCGGCGATCTGGACCACGCGCTGAGCTGAGCCGCGTCAGTTGCGCGTGCCGGCTTCGAGGAACCAGCGCACGGCCTGTGCGGTCCCGCGTTTCCCGGAACCGCTGTGATCGACCGGGCCGACATCTGTGAGCTGGGCGTCGACGCCGTGCCCGCGCAGCGCGGTCAGGCAGGCGGCGCTGTTGGCGGGGGCGACGTCCCGGTCGGCGCTGCCGGTGTAGAGGCGCACCGGCAGATGCGGTGTCCAGTCCGAGCAGGTGCTGTCCGCGACGGCGAGAGCGTCGGCGAAAGGACCGGTCGGGTTGCGCAGTAGGTCGAGGCCGTGCGGGGTCAGCAGGTGCTCGATATCCGGGGCCAGGCCCTTGACGATGTCCTCGAACGGATGCGTACCGTCGAAGAGCTGCTCGAGCGTCGTGTCGTAGGGCGCCTGGAACACCTCACTCGGCGCGCGATACAGCCCGTGCAGGCGGTTCCAGGACACCAGCAGGTACGAGGTGTAGAAGGAGCCCTCGCCCGGGTCCAGGGTGCCGTCGAAGAGCGCGGGCAGTTCGGCGGCCCGAATGGCGAGGGGTCCTGCGATCGAGGCGACCGCGTTCGGGTGAAAGTCCTTGTCCGCGTTGGCCTGCAGCGCCCGGACCAGGCCCAGGGCGGCCGGTCCGCCCTGGGAGAATCCGACGATGTCGACCTCACCGCGCAGTCGCCGGCCGAGCGTCTGGACGTGGGCGCGGGCCGCGCGCAACATATCCAGCGACGCGGTGGTCTCCGACGGGATGTCCAGGTACGGGTGCGGACCCGGTCCCAGGCCCAAGCCCAGGTAATCCGGTGCGACACCGGCGAATCCGGCGGACGCGTAGGTGAGGGTGGCGGCCACGTCACCCCCGTCCCCGGCCACCGAGGGCGCGGCGGCCTTGGTGGGCTGGGTGCCGTGCTCGAAGGCCACGGTGGTCAGATCGGTCAGGTCGGTGTGGTCGTCGAGGGGGAGCGCGAGCAGTCCGCTCGCCGTCGTCGCGCGGCCGTCGGCGCCGATCGTGTCGTAGGTCAGCCGGTAGGTGTCGACGCCGAATCGCGCGGTGCCGCTGTCGAATTCGTTGGATTGCAGCAGGGCCGACACCTCGTCGCGGCTGTAGGCGCGCAGGTGCTCGGCGGTGACGAGCCGGCCGCGGTCGCCGTCCGCCGCCGGGTGGGGCGCGCTCTCGCACCCCGCCGTGAGGATCGAGGTCCCCAGCAGCACTGCCGCGCCGACGATGCCGGCGGTCACTCGAAGCCGCCGGGTACGGGGGAGACGGTGAGTCTCTGAAGTCATGTCGACAGTTCATCGCCGCCGAGCGGTTCGGGGCCATCACTCCCGGGATTGATCCGGGCGGCGGCTCTCACCCGCCGGTAGCACCCCCATTGACAGTATGCTGTCAAATATGACAGCATACTGTCATGCTGAAAACAGTCCACATGGCCGTGTTCGACACCTTCTCCGACTGGGAGGTCGGGCACGCGACCGCGCACATCAATCGCGAACTGTGGCAGCGCGAGCCGGGAACCTGGCAGGTCAAAACGGTCGGCCGCACCGCCGATCCGATCACCTCCATGGGTGGAATGCGGCTGCTGCCCGACCTGACGCTGGCGGAGCTGCGGCCGGCCGACAGCGCCATGCTGCTCCTGCCGGGCGGATCCACCTGGGAGGCAGGCGAACTCGCGGACTTCGAGGAGAAGGCGGGCGAATTCCTCGCCGCCGGGGTGCCCGTCGCCGCGATCTGCGGCGCCACCTTCGGGCTGGCCCGCGCCGGACTGCTCGACGATCGCCGGCACACCAGCAACGACCCGGGTTATCTGTCCATGAGCGGATATTCGGGCCTGGATCACTACGACAAGACCGAAACCGCCGTCACCGACGGCGATCTCATCACCGCGACCGGCACGCGCCCCGCGGATTTCGCCCGCGCGGTCTTCGAACGCCTGGGCCTCTACGAGCCGCACGTGCTGGCGGCCTGGTACCAGCTCTACGGCGACAACGACGGCGCGGGCTTCTACACGCTGGCCCAGTACGAACAGCAGCGCGCGGCGGCGGCGCGATGACCCGCTCCGAGCAGGAACTGTTCAGCACGGCGGCCATCACGTCGTTCAAGCTGAACGGCCAATTCCTCACCATCGCCGAGGAATTGGCCAAACCGGCCGGCATCACCGCCGCCTGGTGGCAGGTGCTCGGCGCGGTGCAGCCCGGGCCGCTGCCGGTGGCCGGTATCGCCCGCGAGATGGGCATCACCCGCCAGAGCGTGCAGCGCATCGCGGATCTGCTGGTGGACAAGGGCCTGGCCGAATACCGCCCCAACCCGGCGCATCGGCGCGCCAAGCTGGTCGCCATCACCGAGGCGGGGTTCGAGGCGGTGCGCCGCATCAACCCGCAGCACAAGCGGATGGCCGCGCGACTCACCGCGGAACTCGGCGTCGAACGATTCACCCGGATCGTCGATGCCCTGACCGAATTGTCCGCGGCCCTGGACGTTTTCGACGCCGAGTGACGCGGAGGGCTGCCGAGTGACGCGGACGGCTAGGGCGCGAACGGGTCCTTGGTCTTGCCGACCAGCGCGGCGACCGACGGCAGGATGCTGGTCGGCCGGTACGGGAACTGCTCGACCAGCGCCGGGGTGGAGATGCCCGTGGTGACCAGAATGGTCCGCATACCCGCCTCCAGACCGGCGATGACGTCGGTGTCCATGCGGTCGCCGATCATGACCGTCGACTGCGAATGCGCGCCGATGCGGCGCAGCGCCGAGCGCATCATCAACGGGTTGGGCTTGCCCACGTAGTAGGGCTTCTTGCCGGTGGCCTGCGTGATGAGCGCCGCGACCGACCCGGTGGCCGGCAGGATGCCCTCGCGCGACGGCCCGGTGGCGTCCGGATTGGTGGCGATGAACCGCGCGCCCGCCGCGACCAGCCGAATGGCGGTGGTGATGGCTTCGAAGGAGTAGGTGCGGGTTTCGCCGAGCACGACGTAGTCGGGATCGGAATCGGTGAGGATGTAACCGATTTCGTGCAGCGCGGTGGTGAGGCCGGATTCGCCGACCACGTACGCGGTGCCGCCCGGCCGCTGTTCGTTGAGGAAGGTCGCGGTCGCCAGCGCGGAGGTCCAGATCGAGTCGACCGGAATCTCGAGCCCGGTGTGCTTGAGCCGGGCCTGCAGATCGCGCGCGGTATAGATGGAGTTGTTGGTCAACACCAGGAACGGAATGTCGTTGTCCCGCAATTCGGCGAGGAACTGGTCGGCCCCGGGCACCAGGTGGTTCTCGTGCACCAGGACGCCGTCCATGTCGGTCAAATAAGAAAGGATCGGTTCTGCGCTCGAGTTGGTCACGCGCACATTCTCCGCTATCCCGGCACCGAACGCTCATATATTCATGCTCTAACTGACCACCCGACCGGTCCGGTCCACGGAATACCCGCTTCGCACGCGGGGTTCGAGCACGTGGGTGTGACCCCTGCCGCACCGCCTCCCGCCTGGGGACCTAGGGTGCGAGGTGAGTCCGTTTGCGATGTCCGGCGTCGCGGGCGGCCGGCGGGAGGTTGGCCCGCACAACCCAAGCGCAGCAAGGCGACAGGAGTGCCCAGGTGAAAGACCTCAAGCTCGGTTACAAGGCGTCCGCGGAACAGTTCGGCCCGCGCGAACTGGTGGAGCTGGCGGTGGAGGTGGAGGCGCACGGCCTCGATTCCGCCACCGTCTCCGACCATTTCCAGCCCTGGCGGCACAATGGCGGCCACGCCCCGTTCTCGCTGGCCTGGATGGCCGCGGTGGGCGAGCGCACCAAGCGCATTCAGCTCGGCACCTCGGTGCTGACCCCGACCTTCCGCTACAACCCGGCGGTCATCGCGCAGGCCTTCGCCACCATGGGCTGCCTCTACCCGGAGCGCATCATGCTGGGCGTCGGCACGGGTGAGGCGCTCAACGAGATCGCCACCGGCTACACCGGCGAATGGCCGGAATTCAAGGAGCGTTTCGCGCGGCTGCGGGAATCCGTGGATCTCATGCGTGCGCTGTGGACCGGTGATCGTGTCGACTTCGACGGCGAGTACTACAAGACCGTCGGCGCGTCGATCTACGACGTGCCCAAGGGCGGCATCCCCATCTACGTCGCCGCGGGCGGTCCGCTGGTGGCCCGCTACGCCGGGCGCGCGGGCGACGGCTTCATCTGCACCTCGGGCAAGGGCATGGACCTCTACACCGAGAAGCTGATGCCCGCCGTCGCCGAGGGCGCGGCGAAGGTCGGCCGCACCGTCGAGGACATCGACCGGATGATCGAGATCAAGATCTCCTACGACACCGATCCCGCTCTGGCACTGGAGAACACCCGCTTCTGGGCCCCGCTCTCGCTCACCCCCGAGCAGAAGCACTCCATCACCGATCCGATCGAGATGGAGGCCGCCGCCGACGCGCTGCCGATCGAGCAGATCGCCAAGCGCTGGATCGTGGCCAGCGACCCGGACCAGGCCGTCGAGCTGATCAAGCCCTACTTGGACGCGGGCCTCAACCACCTGGTCTTCCACGCGCCCGGCCACGACCAGCGCCGCTTCCTGGATCTGTTCCAGCGCGATCTGGCCCCGCGCCTGCGCGCCCTCTGACCGTCGTCGGCAGGGCGCACATCACAGTCGAACGGGCGGCATTCGGGGCCGGACAACCCTTCGGAGTCCGGTGCCGGTATGCCGCCCGTCGGCGGAAAACCGGCCCCGGACCGGGACATATGTCATGTGATTGCAGTCTCGCGGCCGTCGCCGCGGAGCTGGCTCGCCGGAAAATCCGCCGCTCGAACGCGGGTTGACGAAGCCATAGCGATTATGCATAAGTCTGCGGGCAAGTCGTGTTGCCAAGCGGACGCCGAATTCCGGCCATAACGGTCGGTAGTCTTCTGCTCATGGCTGCCACACCGGTTTCCAGCGTCTATATCGCGTCCCCCGAGGGCGACACCGGCAAATCGACGGTGGCACTCGGTGTCCTCCAGGCACTGGCCGCGACGACCCCGCGCGTCGGCGTGTTCCGACCTATCACCCGGTCCGCGAACGGGCGCGACTACATCCTCGAACTGCTGCTCGAGCACTCCACCTCCGATGTGGACTACGACCAGGCGGTCGGCGTCACCTACGAGCAGGTGCACGAGGACCCCGACGCCGCGATCAGCGAGATCGTCATGCGCTATCACGCCGTCGCCAAGCAGTGCGACGCCGTGCTCATCGTCGGCTCCGACTACACCGATGTCGCCAGCCCCAGCGAACTGCGCTACAACGCCCGCATCGCCGTCAACCTCGGCGCGCCCGTGCTGCTGGTGGTGCGCGGAATCGGCCGCAGCTCCGCCGAATTGGGCCAGCTGGTCGAGCTGTGCCGCGGCGAACTGGTGGCCGAGCACGCCAAACTGGTCGCCGTCATCGCCAACCGCTGCACGCCCGAGCAGATCGAGGCCGACGCCGAGGTGCTGAAAAAGGTTGCGGCCGTGCCGTCCTGGGCGCTGCCGGAGGTGCCGCTGCTGCAGGCCCCGACCATGGAGGAGCTGCGCGACGCGATCGGCGGCGAACTCTACAGCGGCGATTCGGAACTCATGCAGCGCGAGGCCCTCGACGTCATCGTCGGCGGCATGACCGCCGAGCATATTCTGGAACGCCTCACCGACGGCGTCGCCGTCATCACCCCCGGCGACCGCTCCGACGTGCTGCTGGCGCTGGTGAACGCCCATGAGGCGGAGGGCTTTCCGTCGCTGGCGGGCATCATCATGAACGGCGGCATGCTGCCCGAGCCCTCCATCGCCCGGCTGATGGCGGGCCTCAAACCCAAGCTGCCGATCCTGTCGACCGACCTGGGCACCTTCGAGACCGCCAAGGCCACCGCCCTGACCCGCGGCCGGGTCTCGCTGTCGAGCATCCGCAAGGTGGATACCGCACTGGCCGTCATGGAGGAGCGGGTCGATCCGCGAGAACTGTTGCGGCAGATCGAGGTTCCCATCCCGAACATCGTCACCCCGCAGATGTTCGAGTACCAGCTCATCGAGCGCGCCCGCGGCGACCGCAAGCGGATCGTGCTGCCCGAGGGCGACGACGACCGCATTCTGCGCGCCGCCGGCCGCGTGCTGCAGCGCAAGATCGCCGATCTCACCATTCTCGGCGACGAGGCGGCCGTGCGCGGCCGCGCCGCCGAACTGGGCGTGGACATCGACGCCGCCGAGGTGCTCGACCCCAAGACCTGCCCGCTGCGCGACGAGTTCGCCGAGGAGTACGCCCGCCTGCGCGCCCACAAGGGCATGACGGTGGACCGTGCCCGCGAATTCATGAGCGACATCTCGTATTTCGGCACCATGATGGTGCACATGGGGGTCGCCGACGGCATGGTGTCGGGCGCGGCGCACACCACCGCGCACACCATCCGGCCGTCGTTCGAGATCATCAAGACCACGCCGGGCGTGTCCACGGTGTCGTCGGTGTTCCTCATGTGCCTGGCCGATCGTGTGCTCGTCTACGGCGATTGCGCCGTGGTGCCGGATCCGACCTCGGATCAGCTGGCCGATATCGCCGTGTCCTCCGCGCGCACCGCCGCCCAGTTCGGCATCGACCCGCGCGTGGCCATGCTCTCGTACTCCACCGGTGAATCCGGTTCCGGCGCGGATGTGGACAAGGTCCGCACCGCCACCAAGCTGGTACACGACCGGTCCCCGGAACTGCTGGTGGAAGGCCCGATTCAGTACGACGCCGCGATCGAACCCGCGGTGGCCAAGACCAAACTGCCCAACTCCGCGGTCGCGGGGCAGGCGACGGTCTTCATTTTCCCGGACCTCAATACGGGGAACAACACCTACAAAGCGGTGCAGCGCAGCGCCGGAGCGGTGGCCATCGGGCCGGTGCTGCAGGGCCTGCGCAAGCCGGTCAACGACCTCTCCCGCGGCGCGCTCGTCGCCGACATCGTGAACACCGTTGCCATCACCGCCATTCAAGCCCAACAGGAGGCGCAATGAAGGTACTGGTGATCAACTCCGGTTCCTCGTCCATCAAATACCAGCTGCTGGATCCGCAGTCGGCCGAGGTGGCGGCGTCCGGGGTGGTGCAGCGCATCGGCGAGGACGTCGAGAGCGATGCCGTGACCGTCGAACATTCGTGTGGCGGACAGACTTTCGAGCATCGGGGTCCGCTGGCCGATCACGCGGCCGGGCTGCACGTGGTGTTCGACCTGTTCGCCGCCTCCGGCCAGGATCTGGCGCACGCCGATCTGGGCGCGGTCGGGCATCGCGTGGTGCACGGCGGCGAGGTGTTCTATCAGCCCACGCTGATCGACGACGACGTGGTCAAGGCCATCACCGACCTGGCTTCGCTTGCCCCGCTGCACAATCCGCCCAACGTGATCGGCATCGAGTCGGCGCGCGCGCTGCTGCCGGAGGTGCCGCAGGTCGCGGTGTTCGACACCGCCTTCTTCCACAATCTGCCCGCCGCCGCCAAGACGTATGCCATCGACGCGGATACCGCTGCCGCGCACGGGATTCGCAAGTACGGCTTCCACGGCACCTCGCACGATTACGTGTCCGGACAGGTCGCGGAGTTCCTGGGCAAGGACCGCGCCGACCTGAACCAGATCGTGCTGCACCTGGGCAACGGCGCGTCCGCGTCGGCCATTCGCGCCGGGCAGGCCGTGGACACCACCATGGGCCTGACCCCGCTGGAGGGGCTGGTCATGGGCACCCGCTCCGGGGACCTGGACCCGGGCATCATCTTCCATCTCATCCGCACCGCCGGTATGGGCGTGGACGACGTCGACAACCTGCTCAACCGGCGCTCCGGGATCAAGGGCATCTCCGGGGTCAACGACTTTCGCGAACTGGGTCAGCTCATCGAAACCGGCCATCCCACCGCGAAATTGGCGTTCGACGTCTACATTCACCGGCTGCGCCGCTATATCGGCGCGTACCTGATCGAACTGGGCCGGGTGGACGCCATCACCTTCACCGCCGGGGTCGGCGAGAACGACGCCCACGTCCGCGCCGAGGCGCTGGCGGGTCTCGAGCGCTACGGCATCCGGATCGACGACGCGCGCAATACCGAACGGTCCCGGGTGGCGCGGCGCATCTCCACCGACGACTCCGATATCGCGGTCCTGGTCGTGCCCACCAACGAGGAGCTCGCCATCGCCCGCGCCTCCGCGGACCTCGTCGGATAGAGCAACTCTCGGACTCGGGCCTCCGCCTCCCCGCGGCCGGGCTTCCCCTGAAACCCCAATAGGCTCTGAGTGCGAGCTTCACGAAAACATCACGATGTTCTTGGCATCGTGAGAACCGGACCAAGAACTTCCCCCCGGTCCAACCGGAACCCGTGTTGCACCATGCACACCGCGGTAGGGACCGCCTTCCCTCGCCGGTCCCGCGGTCTCGGGCTGCCCCCCGAGACCACCGCGGGCGACACGGGGCTCCTCCGGCTCTCGCGTGGTCAGAACCAGGATTTCGCGCGAACGGCGTTGGCCAGATCCACCAGGGCGTAGCGGTGGGTGCGGGCGGGCGCGGAGCGCGCCAGGGCGCGGAGCCCGGTTTCGATGCCGCGCCGCAGGTCCCGTTCGGTGAACGGCGATCCGAACAGCGTGGCGCGCGGCGACTTCGGCCGTTTCCCGGCCTGCACCCACCCCAGTGCGATGCCCAGGGTGAGGATCCGCAGCTGGGCCGCGCGGCCCTCCCCGGGCGGCAGCCCCTGCACTCGCGCCGCCGCCACCTGTAGCGTCGCCTCGTCCAAATCCGCTGCGGGAGCGCAGGTCAGCAGCATGAGGATGGCCGTCATCCGCGCCTCGGCGTAATGCCGGGAGGCGGGCGGCACCTGATCGAGCGCGTGCACGGCCGCGGTGATGTTCCCGGCCGCCGCCAGCTGGCGGGCCAGCCCGAACGCCGCGCTCACCACCCCGCGGTCGGTGCGCCACACGGTGGCGTAATAGTTCTCGGCGTAGACCCGCCACTGCTCCGGATCCGGCGAATCCCAGTGCTGCAGCACCAGTTCCGCGGTCGCGGCCAGCGCCAGCTTGGGCGCGATCTCCCCGGGCAGCGCCTCCAGCACGGCGTCGAAGCGGGCGAAGGCGCGCTCGTACTCCAGCTCCAGCAGCTCCGTCAGCCCCAGATACCAGTCGATGCGCCAATCCGGGGGGCCCGCGCACGGTTCGTCGGCGAGCCGCGTCAGCAGCAGGCGGGCGGCGGCCGGTTCCTCGAGATCCAGGTGCGCGCGGGCCTCGGCCAGCGTCACCTCCTGCTCGAAAGTCTCTGGCGCACCGCCCGGTTCGGCCGCGGCGCGCTGGCGGGCGTGCCGCAGCTCGTCGAGGGCGTGCCGGGGTTCCGGATGCGCCGCACCCGCCAGCAGCGGAGCCGACGGGTCGCCGGGATCGATGATCGGCACCGGCAGCGCCGCCACCACCTCGTTGGGCCGCAGCAGGGTGTCGCGGGCGATGCCGTCGATGATGCCGTCGGTCTGCGCGATCAGCTCGACCGTGCCGAAACTGGTGCGCGGCGGGCTGAACAGCGTCGACAGCTGCGGATGCTCGGTGCCGGTCTCCACGGCCAGGATCTCGCGCAGCACCCCGGTGAGCTGGGTGGCCAGCAGCCGCGCGGAGGCGAAGCGGCGCTCCGGATCCCGATCGGTGGCGCGCAGCAGCAGCCGGTACAGGAACTGGTGGCGGGCCAGCACCGGTTCGTCGGCCGGGTCGGGCAGGCCGTCGGTGTAGGCGCCGCGCTCCATCGGCATGTGCAGGGTGAGCACCGCCAGCGTGCGGCCGGCGGTGTAGATGTCGGAGGCCACCGTCGGACCGGTCTGCGCGATCTCCGGAGCCTGATATCCCCTGGTGCCGTACAGGTTTCCGTACGCCTCGAACTGGCTGACCGCGCCCAGATCGATGAGCTCCACCCGATCGGTGGTGATCATGATGTTGTCGGGCTTGAGATCGTTGTAGGCCAGCCCCACCGAATGCAGATAGTCCAGTGCCGGAAGGATTTCCAGCAGATACGCGATGGCCTCGGTGACCGGCATGCGCTCGGGGGCGTGCTGGTCGAGCAGATCGCGCAGCGAATGCCCGCCCACGTACTCCATCACGATGTACCCGATCGGATCCCCGTCCGGGCCCGCGTGTTCCACGAAATTGTGGATCTTCACGATGCTCGGATGCGCGACCTCGGCCAGGAACTGCCGCTCGGCCACCGCGACCGCCTGCGCCTCGGCGTCACCGGCGTGCAACAGACCCTTGAGCACCACCCACCGATCGCTCACGTTGCGGTCGATGGCCAGATAGATCCAGCCCAGCCCGCCGTGCGCGATACAGCCCTGGATCTCGTACTGTCCGGCCACCCGGTCGCCCGGATACAGCGACGGCCGGAAATCGTAAGGCGCACCGCAGGTCTCGCAGGTGCCGGCCGTGGTCGACGGCCGGGTCGGCGTGGCTCGCCCCACCGGTTTGCCGCAGCGCCAGCAGAATCGCCGCCCCTCGGCGACCACCGGATCGTCGAGGACCGCCGCCTCCGGATCGACCGGCTCGACGGCGGGGATCGGCACCAGTCCGGCGCCCAGCCGTCGCACGTTCGTCCGCGGCCGCGTCATCCGCGCCGTGCGCTGTGACGGCCGGGTCGGCGTCCGCGGTTCGGCCCCGGCGCTGCTGAGATCGGCGTCGCCCGGATCGGTGTTCGGGTCGGCGACGGTCCGAGCGGTGGCGGCGACAGCCTGGGTGCCCTCGAATTCGGCGTCCGCACGCGGGGGTTCGGGCCGCGCGGTGATCTCGGTGCGGGCGGGCCAGTGCGGTCCCGCCGGCTCGGGGCGGGTGAGGGCCCGCGTGCCTTCCGGATCGGTCGCCGCGGGTGTCGGATCGGACGGTGTGGTCATCGTCAGTCCTGATACCTCGGCGGCGGCGGAATGGCCGCGTCGCCCAGTTCGGCCACCAGCCAGCGCCGGTAGAGCCGATTCCAGGTGCCGTCGGCGCGAATGCGTTCCAGGGTGCCGTTGACGAAGCGGACCAGATCGTCGGAGCCCTTGGAGATGCCGATCCCGTACTGCTCGGTGCTCAGATCCGGGCCCACCACCTCGGTGGCCGGATCCTGTTCGGCCAGCCCGGCCAGCACGGTGTCGTCGGTGCTGACCGCGTCCACCTGCCGCTGCTGCAACACCACCAGGCAGTCGGCCCAGCTGGGCACGGTCATGATGGACGCGGCAGGCTGCTGGGCGCGAATCAGATCCAGGGAGGTGGTGCCGCTGGCCACGCACACCCGCCGGCCCGCCAGATCGGTGAGCCCCTCGATCCCGGAGTTGCGCACCGTCAGCACCCGCTGATGCGCCTGCAGATACGAGGTCGAGAACGTGACCGTCTGCCGCCGTGCGCAATTGATGGTCATGGTCTTGACCACCACGTCGACGGTCCGCTCCACCAGCGCCTTCTCCCGATCGGCGGAGCTGAGGATGCGGAACTCCACCGCGCCCGGATCGCCCAGCAGATCCCGCGCCAGCTCCTTGGCGATCTCCACGTCGAAGCCCGCCAGGGTGCCGGTGGTCGGGTCCCGGAAGCTGAACAGATTGCTGCCCGGATCCAATCCGACCAGCAGCCGCCCGCGCGCCCGGATGGCATCGATATCGGGTCCGCTGCGAATGCCGCCCGGCCGCAGGCTGGCGGTCGGGTCCCCGCAGTTCGGCGGGGCGGGCGGCGGCGCGGTATTGGTCTGCGCCACTACGGCTCCCGACGGCAGCGGCGGCTCGATATAGCTCGGCACCCGGGTGGAGGGCGCGGGCGGCGGCGGGCTGTCGTCGCCGCAGGCCGCGGTCAGCAGCAGACTCGCGGCCAGGGCGGCGAGGGTGAGGGATCGTCGTGTGGTCATCGGTACTCCCGCAGTCGCGGCCACAGCCCCGCCGCGATGAGCACGGCGGCGGCGGTGCTCAGCACCAGTGCGCCCGGACCGAGCAGATCGAGGGCGCGCGACGCGTGGGAAGTGCTGGCCCGCAAGGTGTTCCGGGTTTCCGCGATGCCGTCGCCGAGTGCGCGGTCGAGCGCGTCGGTCTGGGCGGTGGCCTCGTTCGCGCCGGGCCCGGTGGCGACGGCGGCCGCGCCGAGGAAATCGCCCTTGGTGAGCGCGTCGTTCATCCGCTGGTGGGCGGCCCGCCAGCGATCCAGCGCGGCCGCCGCGGTCTTCACCTCACTCGCGCCGGGCTGTTGAGAACCGTAGCCGGACAGGATGTTCCGCAGTTTCTCGATGGCCTGGTCATAGGTGCGGTCGTAGTCGGCGCTGGTGTCGCGGCGCACCAGTTTGAGGGTTTCGGCGGTGCGGGCCTGCTGGGCCAGAATGCGGCTCTGGGTCAGCGCGGCGGTCGGCACGCTGCCCGCATCGCGGGCATGGGTGGTGTCCACCGCGGAGATGAAGCCCGCCACCACCGTCCAGCCCAGCAGCACCACCATGGTGGCGGTCGCCAGCAGCAGCCCGAGATTGAGCACCCGATGCCAGCGCCGGAACAGGTACAGCTGCGCCCCGGCCAGAGCCGCCACGGCCAGCAGCGGCAACAGGATCGCCGCCCACGGCGGGCGCACATGATTGCGCTGGGTGGCGGCGATCGCGGCCGACCGATGCTCCTGCAGTTCCTGCGCCTTGGGCAGCAGCGTCCCCTGCATGAGGTTGGACGCCTCGCTCAGATACGCCGCCCCGACCGGTTGCCCGCCGCGATTGTTGGCCCGCGCGGTCTCGATGATGCCGGTGTAGACCGGCAGTCCGGTGGCGATGCCGCTGCGCAGTTGCGTATCCGCGTCCCCGTCACTGCGATTGGACTGGGTGACCAGTTCGGCGGCGGCCTCGCCGACGGCCTGGTTGTAGCGGTCGCGCACCGTTTTCGGTTCGAGCCCACCGGAAATGAAGGCGGTGCCCGCCGAGGCGTCGGCCACCGACAGCGAGGTGTAGAGCCGCTGCGCGGAGTAGGCGTCGGGCTCGGATTCACCGAGCAGATCGTCGAGGGCGTGTTGCCGGGTGGTCACCGCGGCGGCGGTCACGAGGCCCGCGGTCAGGCACAGCGCCAACAGGATCAGCCCGACGGCGATCAGTTTGGCGGGGGAGGAGCGGGCGAAGGACCGCAGTTCCGTCGTCGCCAGTCGCTCCCGCCAGACCGCCGCGGCGGCGGGTGAGGACGGTTCGCTCACCGTCGACTCCTCGGTGCGCGTCATCCTCACCTCCCACTGATCGAAATCGAACGACCGACTTGTTGCTTCTGGATGAGCTTATTGTGGACGTACCGCCGCCGTGACGCGGGAATCCCCGCGGTGTGCCCGCGCTCGCGGGAAACGCGCACGGAGGTGCGGGTGGACGATGGGATGACGACGATGCGCGGTGACGGCGACGGTTGGGCGGAGAGTGCCGACGGCACCCGGCAGTGGGGTCGCTTCGGCGCTGCTGGACTGTTGCTGCGGGCGCCCCTGATCGGCGGCGGCGCCGCGGTCCTGCTGCATCATCGCGCCGCCTGGACCCATCAGGGCGGCACCTGGGCGCTGCCCGGCGGCGCCCGCGACTCGCACGAGACCACCGTGCACGCCGCGGTCCGCGAAGCCGAGGAGGAGGCGGGCATCGCGCCCGGTTCGATCCGGGTGCGCGGCTCCCGGGTGACCGCGACGGCGCCCAGCGGCTGGACCTACACCACGGTCGTGGCCGATGCCGCCGACCGGCTCGAGACCCGCGGCAATACCGAGAGCCAGGATCTGGTCTGGGTGCCCGAGGACGAGGTCGAGGATCGGCCGCTGCATCCGGGTTTCGCCGCCGCCTGGCCGATCCTGCGCGCCACCCCGACCCGGGTCGCGCTGGACGGGGTGGCCGATTCCGGCACGGTGGCGGCCGCGTTGCCGCGCACCCTGGATCTGGCCGAGCACGGTTTCGTCTGGCTGCACGCCAATGGCGACGGCGCGGAGCGCACCGCCCGCATCGGCGCGGGCCGCACCGCTCGCGTCGGGGCGCTCGAATCCGGTGCGGAACAGACCGAATTGGCCGGAAATGTGTTGTTCCTCACGCTGGAGCAGGTGTTGTCTTGAGGGCGTGAGTACGCGCGAGGTTCCCACCTACTGCCGGATCTGCGAACCGCTGTGCGGGCTGATCGCCACCGTCGAGGACGGGCGGCTGGTGCGGCTGCGTGCGGACAAGGAGCATCCGCTCTCGCGCGGCAATGCCTGCCCGAAGGGCATCGCGTTCACCGACATCCAGAACGATCCGGAGCGGGTGCTGTATCCGCTGCGGCGCACGGCGTCCGGGGAGTTCGAGCGGGTCTCCTGGGACACCGCGCTCGACGAGATCGGGGCCCGGCTGCGCGCGCTGATCGACGAGCACGGAATCGAAAGCCTCGGCTGGTATTTCGGCAATCCGTCGTCGTTCTCCTACTCCCACACGCTGTGGATGGTCGGCTTCCAGATGGCCGCCGGGCTGAAGCACGTGTACTCGGCCGGCTCGCAGGACGTGAACAACCGCTTCGTGGCCAGCGAGCTGCTCTACGGGTCGCTCACCTCGGTACCGGTCCCCGATCTGGACCGCACCGACTTCCTGCTCATGCTGGGCGCGAATCCCGTGGTGTCGCACGGCAGTGTGATGAGCGTGCCGCGGGTGCGCGAGAAGCTGACCGCCATCACCGGGCGCGGCGGTCGCGTGGTGGTGGTCGATCCGCGAAACACCGAGACCGCCAAGCTGTTCGAGCATGTCGGGGTGCAGCCGGACGGGGACGCCTGGCTGCTGGCGGCGCTGCTGCAGGTCATCTTCGAGGAGGGGCTCGAGGATGCCGAGGCCGTGCGCCGGCAGGCCACGGGTGGGCACGAATTGCGCCGTGCCGTCGCACGATTCACGCCCGAGGCGACGGCCGCCGTGACCGGTCTCGAACCCGATCGGGTGCGCGCGCTCGCCCGTGATCTGGCGCGCGCCGAGTCGGCCGCGGTGTACGGCCGCACCGGGACCTGCCTCGGCCGGCACGCGACGCTGGTGGCCTTCCTCATCGACGCCCTCGCCCTGGTCACCGGCAATCTCGATCGGCCGGGCGGGTGCGTCTTCGGCAAGGAACTGGTCGCGGTCTCCAAGCTGAACGCGCGGCTGGGGCTGGTCGGCTACGGCAAGAACCGCTCCCGCATCGGCGGATTCCCGGACGTGCTGGGCACCTTCCCGGCAGCCGTCATGGCCAAGGAGATCACCACGCCGGGGCCGGGGCGGCTGCGGGCGCTGTTCACCTCGGCGGGCAATCCGGTGTCCTCGGTGCCCAACGGCCGCGAATTGGCTTCCGCGCTGGGACAACTCGATCTGTTCGTGTCCATCGACCTGTATGTCAACGACACCAACCGCGGCGCCGATTACGTGCTGCCCGCCACCACCTTCCTCGAACGCGACGACATTCCGCTCCCGTTCGCCGCCCTCTCCCCGACCCCGTACACGCAGTACACCGAACCGGTGCTGGCGCCGTACGGGGAGGCGCGCGAGGAATGGTGGATCATCGACGCCCTCGCGACCCGAATCGGGGTGCAGCCCTTCGCGTTCGGGCCCACCCGTCCGGCGGGCCGGCTGCTCGGTGCCCTGCGGCGGCGCGTACCCGGTCTGGGCTCGGCGCGCCCGACCCCGTCGCTGCTGGTGGATCTGGCGCTGCGCACCGGACCGTACGGCGACCTTTTCGGCTTGCGTCGCAAGGGCATCAGCCTGCGCATGCTGCGCCGGCATCCGCACGGCGTGGTGCTGGCCGACCGGATCGAGACCGGCGTGCTGCGGGATGTGGTGCAGCACAAGGGCGGCCGGGTCCGCCTGGATCCGGACGAGATCGTGCTCGAGCTGTCGGTGCTGGCCGCGCGCCCGGCCGATCCCGCCTACCCGCTGCGCGTCATCGGCCTGCGCGAGCTGAAATCCCACAACTCGTGGATGCACAATGTCGAACAGCTGATGCGCGGCGACCGCGAGCACGCGGCCCGCATCAACCCCAAAGACGCTGCGGTAGCGGGCATTTCCGACGGCGAGCGCTGCCGCGTCACCTCCCCGCACGGCTCGATCGAGGTGACCGCCCGCCTCACCGAGGACATGGTCTCGGGTGCGGTCGCCATCCCCCACGGCTGGGGCCACCACGGCGGCTGGCAACTCGCCAACGCCGCCGGCGGCGCCAACGTCAACGACCTCATGTCCACCGACATCGCCGACATCGAACCCCTAGCCGGCATGTCCAACCTCAACGGCATCCCCATCCGCCTGGACCCCCTCCCCTGACGACCACCCCTGTCGCCGGGCAACCACTCTCGTCATTCCGGCGTGCTTGTGGCCGGAATCCACCCGGTCAGCCGGCGGTGTTCTCCAGGATTCGTTCTTTGATCGCCCGCGCCGCGGCGGTGGGGTCCTTGGCCTCGGTGATGGCGCGTACCACGACGATTCGGGTGGCGCCGGCGGCAAGGACCTCCGGGAGGCGGTGCTCGTCGATGCCGCCGATGGCGAACCAGGGGCGCTGGGTGTGTGAATCCGCGGTGGAGCGGACCAGTTCCAGGCCGGCGGGGGTGCGGCCCGGCTTGGTGGGGGTGGCGTAGACGGGTCCGGTGCAGAAGTAGTCGATGTGTTCGTCGATCGCGGCCAGCCCGGCTTGGGCGCGGTTGTTGGTGGAACGGCCCAGCACCACGTCCGGTCCCAGGATCTGGCGGGCGTACCAGGGCGGCAGATCGCCCTGGCCGAGATGCAGCACGTCCACGCCCGCGGCGAGCGCGATATCGGCGCGATCGTTGCAGGCCACCAGGGCGCCGTGGCGGCGGGCGGCGGCCCGCAGCTCGGCCAGCGCGCCGAGTTCCGCCTTGGCCTCGAGCGGGCCGAACTGCTGCTCCCCGCGCGAGCCCTTGTCGCGCAGCTGAATGATGTCGACGCCCCCGGCCAGCGCGGCCTCGGCGAACTGCGCCAGGTCGCCGGTGTCGCGGCGCGCGTCGGTGCACAGATACAGCCGTGCGGTCGCGAGACGCTCCCGAGGGGATACCGGTCGGTTCGGGTGGGAGGGTTGCACGACCTCGACGGTAGTCGCGCTACGGTGGTTGAGTCGAAACGACCCGTGGGAGCGCACTCGGGCCCTGCCGCAGTTCTCCAGCTGTATGACGCCGCGCGCCGCGCCCCGGTGAATTTCCTGTTTCGAAGGGTATATATGCAGGTCCCGGACGTTCCGGGACGGGTTAGGTGGATTCACATGCGGACTCTGGCCGTCGTCGGCGGCGGTGTGATCGGACTGTCGGCGGCCTGGCGGGCCGCCGGAGCGGGCTGGACCGTCACCCTCTACGACCCGGCCGTGGGCTCCGGTTCCTCCTGGGTGGCGGGCGGCATGCTCGCACCCCTCTCGGAGGGCTGGCCCGGTGAGGAAGCGGCCCTGGCATTCGGCGCGGCCTCCCTGGCCCGCTGGCCCGGATTCGCCGCTGAGCTGCGGGAAGTCACCGGCACCGACGTCTTCGTCGCCGCCCAGACCCTCACCGTCGCCCTCGACGCGGCCGACGCCGCCGACCTGCGCACCATCGCCGATTTCGTGAACACCCACGACCTGCCCGCCTTCGACCCGAAAGATATATCTGCCGAAGGCGATTCGCTTCGCACCGGCGCGGCCGAGAAGGCTCTGGCCAGTATGGTCGACCCCACGTCCACCGGCGCGGCTGCGACGACTCCGCCGGGCGCGGCTACGACGAATCAGCCCGGCGCGACCGCCCAAATTCCCACTGCCGCGGGCGATGTGTCCGGTCGGCTGCGACTGCTGGACCGCGCCGGGGTGCGCGCGGTCGAGCCCGGTCTCGGGCGCGGCGTCCGCGCCGGGCTGCTGGCCGTCGATGAGCCGGCGGTCGACAACCGCGCCCTGGTGACCGCCCTGCGCACGGCCTGTGTCGCGGTCGGGGTGGAGTTTCGCGCCGAACGTGTCGAGCGCCTGTCCGACCTCGCCCACAACCGCATCCTGCTGGCCGCGGGCGCCGCGAGCGCGCAGCTGTGGCCCGGCCTGCCGGTGCGCCCGGTCAAGGGTGAGATCCTGCGCTTGCGCCGCCGCCCCAGCGCGCCGCCTCCACCGCGCCGCGTGATCCGCGCCCGCGTGCACGGCCGCCCCATCTATCTCGTCCCGCGTCACGATGGAATCGTGCTGGGCGCAACGCAATACGAGGTCGGTTTCGACACCGCCGTGACCGCCGCGAGCGTCCGCGACCTGCTCACCGACGCCGAATCCGTACTGCCGGGCCTCGGGGAGTACGAGTTCGCCGAAGCCATAGCGGGTTTCCGTCCGGGCTCCCCGGACAATCTGCCCCTGATCGGCCACCTCGACGACCGGGTGCTCGTGGCCGCGGGCCACGGTCGCAACGGCATCCTCGACACCCCGGTGACCGCCGACGCCGTGCTCGCGCTGCTCGCCGGCGCCGAGCTGCCCGCGGCGCACGCGGCCGACCCGCGCCGCTTCCCGTCGGTCGCCGCCCAAACATCCGCTGCCGCATCGCTTTACCCAGGAGGAGTTCGATGACCGCAATCCCGGTCGGCGTCACCGTCAACGGTGAGGACCACGTGTTCCCCGACCCGCTGTCCGTGCGCGAGCTGCTGGAACGGCTGAACCTGCCGTGCCAGGGTGTCGCGCTCGCCATCGACGGCGCGGTGTTCCCCAAGTCCCGCTGGGACGAGCCGGTCGGCCGCGGCTGGGAGATCGAGGTGCTGACGGCGGTGCAGGGTGGCTAGCGCGGTCGATCCACTCGTCATCGCGGGCCGGGAGTTCGAGTCGCGGCTCATCATGGGCACCGGCGGCGCGGACAATCTGGCCGTGCTCGAGGAGGCCCTGGTCGCCTCCGGCACCGAGCTGACCACGGTCGCCATGCGCCGGGTGGACGCGGCCGGCGGCACCGGCGTGCTGGATCTGCTCGAGCGCCTCGAGATCGCCCCGCTGCCCAATACGGCGGGCTGCCGCGGCGCGGCCGAAGCGGTGCTGACCGCGCGGCTGGCCCGCGAGGCCCTCGAAACCGATTGGGTGAAGCTGGAAGTCATCGCCGACGAGCGCACCCTGCTGCCCGACGCCATCGAATTGGTCGCCGCCGCCGAGCAATTGGTGGACGACGGCTTCACCGTGCTGCCCTACACCACCGACGATCCGGTGCTGGCCAAACGCCTCGAGGACGTCGGCTGCGCCGCGGTCATGCCGCTGGGCTCACCCATCGGCACCGGCCTGGGCATCGGCAATCCGCACAATATCGAGATGATCGTGGAGGCCGCGGGCGTCCCCGTCATCCTCGACGCGGGCATCGGCACCGCCAGCGACGCCGCCCTGGCCATGGAATTGGGCTGCTCGGCAGTCCTTTTGGCCACCGCCGTCACCCGCGCCCGCAAGCCCGCCGTGATGGCCGCGGCCATGGCGCACGCCGTCGAGGCCGGCCGGCTGGCGCGCGAGGCCGGCCGCATCCCCAAACGCTTCTGGGCCCAGGCGTCCTCACCCGGCTTCTGAGCAAACCCCCAAAGGTTCGCGGCGCGTCTCGTTCTGGACTGAGCGGAGCGGAGGAGCGAAGCGGGGGAGCGGAGGGAGGGAAGAACGAGACATCCAGCGCCGCGAACCCGCCCGGAGCGAAGCGGAGGGCAATTGAGCACCGTACTCATCCTCAGGGATGAGCGACGCGCGACCATTTAGCGATAGTGCGCGCTCCGGATTTGGGGAAGACTGGGCGTCATGATCGAACTGAGAGGCCTGACCAAACACT
Organism: Nocardia yunnanensis; assembly: GCF_003626895.1. Classification (GTDB taxonomy): domain Bacteria; phylum Actinomycetota; class Actinomycetes; order Mycobacteriales; family Mycobacteriaceae; genus Nocardia; species Nocardia yunnanensis. The sequence continues at coordinate 6,227,054 of NZ_CP032568.1, forward strand.
ACGGGCAGACCGTCGCGGTGTCGGACCTGTCGTTCACGGTCCCGCCGGGCCAGGTGACCGGCTTCCTCGGCCCGAACGGCGCGGGTAAATCGACCACCATGCGCATGATCCTCGGCCTGGATCAGCCGACGTCCGGGTCCGCGCTGGTCAACGGCAAGCCGTATCACGAGCTGAAGCGTCCGCTGGAGGCCGTCGGCGCCCTGCTGGACGCGAAGTGGGTGCACCCCAACCGTTCCGCGCGCTCGCATCTGCGCTGGATGGCCGCCTCGAACGATATTCCGCAGTCGCGGGTGGAGGAGGTGCTGCGCCTGGTCGGCCTCTCGGAGGTGGCCAACAAGAACGCGGGCGGTTTCTCCCTCGGCATGTCGCAGCGGCTGGGCCTGGCGGGCGCGCTGCTCGGCGATCCGCAGGTGCTGCTGTTCGACGAGCCGGTCAACGGCCTGGATCCGGAGGGCATCCTGTGGATCCGCCGCTTCATGCAGCGGCTGGCGGGCGAGGGCCGCACCGTGCTGGTGTCGAGCCACCTGCTCAGCGAAATGGCCCAGACCGCCGAACATCTCATCGTGATCGGCCGGGGTCGCCTCATCGCCGACACCACCACCAAGGATTTCATCGAGAAGGCGTCGGAACAGTCGGTGCGCGTGCGCAGTCCGCAGCTGGATCAGCTGCGCAGCCTGCTCACCTCCAACGGCATGACGGTCCGCGAGGAGGGCGCCGCGTCCGCCGGCAAGGATGCCGGGTCCGAGAGCCCGGCCCTGGTGGTCGCGGGCGTCACCAGTGACGCGGTCGGAAAACTGGCCGGCGCCAACGACATCACGCTCTACGAGCTGTCGCCGCAGCGGGCCTCGCTGGAGGAGGCGTTCATGCGCATGACCGGTGGCGCGGTGCAGTACCACGGCGAAGGCTTCGATCAGGTTATGGGAGGTGCGCTCTGATGGGAGTGCTCGCGGCGGAAAGAATCAAGCTCACCTCGACCAGGTCCCCGATCTGGTGCACGGCGCTGCTGGTGGTGTTCGCGGTGGGTATCGCGGCCCTGTTCAGCCTGGCGCTGAACGCGTCCTGGAACGCCTACCAGGATCAGCTCGCGCAGGGGAAGATGACCCCGGCCGACGCCCCCTACGCGGAGAATTCGGTGGCGGGTCTGGGCATCACCGGTCTGGCGCAAGGGGTTCCGGGCTTCGGGTACCTGATGGTCATGATCCTGGCGGCCCTGGCCGTCACCAGCGAATACCGCTTCGGCACGATCAAGACCACCTTCCTCGCCATCCCCAACCGGACCGGTGTGCTGCTCACCAAGGCCGGTGTTATCGGGGTTGCTATGGCGTTGCTGAGCGCGGTGTTGACGTTCGTCGGATTCTTCATCTTCAAGGCCATCGTCACCCACGACGCCGGCAGCCATCTCAGCCTGAGCTCCGGTGATCTGCGGGTCTTCTACGCGGTGCCGCTGTTCATCCTGCTGGTGGTGTTCCTGGCGGTCGGCGTCGGCGCGCTGATCCGGCAGTCGGCGGGCGCGTTGTCGCTGCTCATCGTGTGGCCGGTGATTCTCGAGCCCATGGTCGGCGCGTTCGGCAAGATCGGCCGCGAGATCCAGGTGCTGCTGCCGTTCCAGAACGCGGGCCTGTTCCTGGGCACCGTGGACGAGAAGTCCTCGTACTGGCACTGGGGGCCGTGGGGCGGCTTCGTCTACTTCGCCATCTTCTCCCTGATCGTGTTCGGCGTGGCGCTGTTCGTGGTGAACAAGCGCGACGCCTAGCGGGAGACACAGACCCTGCCCGGGGAGCCGCGGGCCACTGCCCGGCCCGTGGCGCACATCGGCCCGATACGGAATTCCGTATCGGGCCGATGTCGTTGGTGCGGGGGTAACAGTGTGTAAAGACTTTCGCTTCCGGCCGGAAAAGCCTGGCCATGGAACTGGACGGTCGATAGCATCTCCTCAGCAACCAAAACACTCAAACATCGGCGGGCCCAACGACGCGGCCGCTAGCACCGATCGGGAGGTGTCAGGTGGCAATCATCGATCCATCCCATGGCGGAACCCTGGGATACGCTCTGGGCGTGAGCGAACGACCCTCCGACGGCGGTGAACGCGCCCCAGACGCGAACCGTACGGACGGACTGGGAACCGATCGCAACCGGTCGCGCGGCGCCAACGGCAAGTTCAGCGGCAAATCGCGCAACGCGGCCGGCGGGTCCGGTGAGGGGAACGACAGCCGTGCGCGCGAACCCCGTATCGACCCGGACGTGGTCATTCCCTTGATTCCCGCCGAGCTCTCCGCGGACGTCGACGAGACCGCGGAGGAGCAGCCGCGCCGCCGCTTCCCCGGGCAACTGTCGGCCATCATGAACGCCGCCAACCAGCGCGGTGACATCATCGGCGCCATTCGCAAGGCCCGCGAGAACCTGCCGGGCGATCCCGCCTTCGGCGACCCACTGTCGGTCAGCGGGCCGGGCGGCGCCCGCGCGGTGGCGCGGGCCGCCGACAAGCTGGTCGGGGATTCGCCCAGCGCGGCAAAGGAATTGGGACTGGGCGCGCTACAGGTCTGGCAGGCCATGCTCGAGCGGGTCGGGCGCGGGCGCGGCACCCAGGAGGTCACCATCATGTTCACCGACCTGGTGGCCTTCTCCAGCTGGTCGCTGTCGGCCGGCGACGAGGTGACCCTGGACCTGTTGCGCCGGGTCGCCAAGGCCATCGAGCCGCCCATCAACGATCGCGGCGGCCAGGTGGTCAAGCGCATGGGCGACGGCGTGATGGCCGTGTTCCCCTCCGCCGACCGGGCCGTGCGCGCGGCGGTGGCGGCCAAGGAGAACCTCGCGGCCGTCTCCGTGGACGGCTACCGCCCGCAGATGCGCCTGGGTCTGCACACCGGCAGCCCGCGCGAGATCGGCGGCGACTGGCTCGGCATCGACGTCAATATCGCGGCGCGGGTCATGGAGGCAGGCGGCAATGGCAACACCATGCTCTCCGGCGCGACCCTGGACGCCCTGAAACCGGAAACCCTCGAGGAACTCGGCCTGGGCGTAAAGCCCTATCGCCGCAGCTTTTTCGCGGCCCCCCTCAGCGGCGTCCCCGACGACCTCCGCATCTTCCGCCTCGAAGCGGAGTAGATATTCGGGCCGAGTATCTACTCGGTCATGGAGCTACTTGGTCATATAGAGGACCGCGCCCACGGCCGCCAGCACCCCGCACACGCCGAGCGCGATGGCCACCGGGCGCGAGTTCTTGAACAGTGAGTACGCCCCGCCGAGCAGGAATCCGGCGAGGGCGAGCAGGACGATGGCGGTGACGTCTATGGACACCCGATCAGTCTGCCCGACGCTCGCCGCCACGCCGCGCACCGGTCCTGAGCTGGGCTTCAGATAAATAACAAGCACGCGGGCTTGCTTTTTTCGAGCCTCGATGTGACCCTGTACACGACTGCAGCGGTGCACAGGGAGGCCCTTCATGAGTCAGCTCGCCGACACTCCGGACCTGATCCGGATCGGCAACTGTTCCGGTTTCTACGGCGATCGGGCGAGTGCCATGCGGGAGATGCTCGAGGGCGGTGATCTCGATGTGCTCACCGGCGACTATCTGGCCGAGCTCACCATGCTCATCCTGGGCCGCGACCGCATGAAGGACGCGAACCTCGGATACGCCAAAACCTTTGTGCGGCAACTGGAGGACAGCCTCGGGCTGGCCTTGGACCGGGGCGTGAAGATCGTCACCAATGCGGGCGGCCTGAACCCGGCCGGACTGGCGCAGCGCGTGCGGGAGGTGGCCGAAAAGCTCGGTCTCGCACCGAAGGTCGCGTATGTGACCGGTGACGATCTGCTGGCGCGGGCCGCCGAACTGGGCCTCGGAACACCGTTGACCGCCAATGCCTATCTGGGCGCGTGGGGAATCGCCGAATGCTTGACCGCCGGCGCGGACATCGTGGTGACCGGCCGGGTCACCGACGCCTCGGTGGTGGTCGGCCCCGCCGCCGCGCACTTCGGTTGGAGCCGAACCGATTACGACGCGCTCGCGGGCGCGGTGGTCGCGGGACACGTCATCGAGTGCAGCACCCAGGCCACCGGCGGGAATTTCGCCTTTTTCACCGAGATCGCCGATCTGGGGCGGCCCGGCTTCCCGATCGCCGAGGTGCGCCGGGACGGCAGCAGTGTGATCACCAAGCACGAGGGCACCGGCGGCGCGGTCACCGTGGACACGGTGAAAGCCCAGCTCATGTACGAGATCCAGAGCGCCCGCTACGCCGGGCCGGATGTCACCACCCGTCTCGACAGCATCCAGGTCAGCCCGGACGGCCCGGATCGTGTGCTGATCAGCGGTGTCACCGGCGAGGCCCCGCCGCCGCAGACGAAGGTCTCCACCAACACCATCGGCGGCTTCCGCAACGAGATGGCGTTCATCCTCACCGGCCTCGACATCGAGGCGAAAGCCGCACTGGCGCAACGGCAGCTGGAATCCTGGCTGACCGTGCGGCCCGCCGAGCTGGACTGGACCCTGGCCCGCCTGGACCGCCCGGACGCCGAGACCGAGGAACAGGCCAGCGCCCTGCTGCGCTGCGTGGTGCGCGACCCGGACCCGAACAAGGTGGGCCGCAACTTCTCCAGCGTCGCAGTCGAATTGGCGCTCGCGAGCTTCCCCGGCTTCTCGCTGACGGCCCCACCCGGCAATGGCGGCCCCTACGGCGTCTTCACCCCGGGTTACGTGGACTCCAAGGAGATTCCGCACACCGCGGTCCTGCCCGACGGCTCGCAGATCGCCATCGCCCCGGCGGGGGAGACCCTGGAGCTGGACGAGGTCGCCGAACCCGAACTGCCGCAGCCGCTTCCCGCCGGCGAGACCACCCGCGCCCCGCTGGGCAGGATCGTCCTGGCCCGCAGCGGCGACAAGGGTGGCAACGCGAATATCGGCGTCTGGGTCCGCACCGAGGATCAGTGGCGCTGGCTGGTGCACACCCTCACCGTCGAGGAACTGCGCCGCCTGCTGCCCGAGACCGCCGCGTTGCCGGTGACCCGGCACGTGCTGCCGAACCTGCGGGCGCTCAACTTCATCGTCGAAGGTCTGCTGGGACAGGGCGTGGCCTATCAGGCCCGTTTCGACCCGCAGGCCAAGGGCCTGGGCGAGTGGCTGCGGGCCCGGTATCTGGACATTCCCGTGGAGCTGCTGCCGTGAGCGGCCCGCGGCGCGACGGACATACCTCCCAGGCGCGACCGTGCGGACCTGGGGTGCGAAGTGGTGACCGGCGAGGGTTCGGCCTCGCGGAAGGGAACGAGGCGGTATGAGCGCCGAGTACGTGGACCCCTGGCAGACGCCCGAGCGGCGCGAATTGCGCGCCACCGTGCGCGGATTCGCCGAACGCGAGGTGCTGCCGTACCTGGACGAGTGGGAGCGGGAGGGCCTGCTCCCGCGCGAGCTGCACAAGAAGGCGGGTGCGCTCGGGCTGCTGGGTATTCAGTTCCCGGAAGCCGCGGGCGGTGCCGGCGGGGACGGTATCGACGCGGCCATCGTGGCCGAGGAGATGCATTACGCGGGCTGCTCGGGCGGCCTGTTCGCCTCCCTGTTCACCTGCGGTATCGCGGTGCCGCACCTCATTGCCTCCGGGAACGCCGAGCACATCGAGCGCTGGGTGAAGCCGACGCTGGCGGGGGAGAAGATCGGGTCGCTGGCCATTACCGAGCCGGGCGGCGGGTCGGATGTCGGGCATCTGCGGACCACCGCGGTGCGCGACGGTGACGAGTTCATCGTGAACGGGTCGAAGACCTTCATCACCTCCGGGGTGCGGGCGGACTTCGTGGTGACGGCGGTGCGCACGGGCGGCCCCGGCGCGGCCGGTGTGTCGCTGCTCGTGGTCGAGAAGGGCGCGCCCGGATTCACGGTCAGCCGCAAGCTGGAGAAGATGGGCTGGCTGTGCTCCGACACCGCCGAACTGTCGTATGTCGATGTGCGGGTGCCGGTCTCGAACCTGGTGGGCGCGGAGAACAGCGGATTCGCCCAGATCGCACAGGCTTTCGTGAGTGAGCGGGTGGGTCTGGCCGTGCAGGCGTACGGGCACGCGCAGCGCTGCCTGGACCTGACCCTGCAGTGGACGCGCGATCGCGAGACCTTCGGCCGCCCGCTGATCAGCCGCCAGGCCGTGCAGAACACGCTGTCGGAGATGGCGCGCCGCATCGACGTCGCGCGGGTGTACACCCATCATCTGGCCGAGCGCGCCGCCCGCGGCGAGACCGACCTGATCGCCGAGGTGTGCTTCGCCAAGAACACCGCCGTGGAGACCGCGGAATGGGTTGCGCACCAGGCGGTCCAGCTCTTCGGCGGCCTCGGCTACATGCGTGAGTCCGAAGTCGAACGCCACTACCGGGATGTCCGCATTCTGGGCATCGGCGGCGGCACCAACGAAATCCTGACCAGCCTCGCGGCCAAGCGATTGGGGTTCCAGTCTTGACCATCCTGCGCACGTCCCTAGACCCGAAATCGGCGGACTATCAGGCCGCCGCCGAGGCCATGACCACCAAGCTGGCCGAGGTGGAGGCCGAATACGCCAAGAACATCGCGGGCGGCGGCCCGGACAAGATGGCGCGGCATCGCAAGCGCGGCAAGCTGACCGCGCGCGAGCGCATCGAACTGCTCATCGACGAGGATTCGCCGTTCCTGGAGCTGGCCCCGCTGGCCGCCTGGGGCAGCGACTTCCACGTGGGCGCCAGCGTGATCGCGGGCATCGGCATTGTCGAGGGCGTCGAATGCATGATCGTCGCGCCCGATCCGACCGTGCGCGGCGGCACCTCGAACCCGTGGACGCTGCGCAAGAACCTGCGCATGAACGACATCGCACTCGAGAACCGGCTGCCGGTGATCGGCCTGGTCGAGTCCGGCGGCGCGGATCTGCCCACGCAGAAAGAGGTCTTCGTCCCCGGCGGGCGCATGTTCCGGGACCTCACGCGCCTGTCCGCCGCCGGAATCCCCACCATCGCACTGGTTTTCGGCAACTCCACAGCCGGCGGCGCCTACATCCCGGGCATGTCCGATTACACGGTCATGATCAAGGAGCGCTCCAAGGTGTTCCTGGGCGGTCCGCCGCTGGTGAAGATGGCCACCGGTGAGGAGTCCGACGACGAATCGCTGGGCGGTGCGGAAATGCACGCCCGCACCTCGGGTCTGGCCGATTATCTGGCCGTGGACGAACAGGACGCGATCCGGCTGGGCCGGTCCATCGTCAAGCGGCTGAACTGGCGCAAGCAGGGCCCGGCGGCGCGGCCGATCGATCAGATCATCGAACCGCTCTACGACCAGGAGGAGCTGCTCGGCATCGTGCCGGGTGACCTCAAGATCCCGTTCGACCCGCGCGAGGTCATCGCCCGCGTGGTGGACGGCTCCGATTTCGACGAGTTCAAACCGCTCTACGGTTCCAGCCTGGTCACCGGCTGGGCCGAACTGCACGGCTACCCGGTCGGGATTCTGGCCAATGCGCGCGGCGTGCTGTTCTCCGAGGAGGCGCAGAAGGCGGCGCAGTTCATCCAGCTGGCCAACCAGTCGAACACGCCATTGCTGTTCCTGCACAACACGACCGGCTACATGGTCGGCAAGGAGTACGAGCAGAAGGGCATCATCAAGCACGGCGCGATGATGATCAACGCGGTATCGAATTCGAAGGTGCCGCACATCTCGCTGCTCATGGGCGCGTCCTACGGCGCGGGTCATTACGGCATGTGCGGGCGGGCCTACGATCCGCGCTTCGTATTCGCCTGGCCCAGTGCGAAATCCGCCGTCATGGGCGGGGCGCAGCTGGCGGGCGTCATCTCGATCGTCGGCCGGGCCGCCAACGAGGCGCGCGGCATCCCGTTCAACGAGGAGCAGGACGCCGGGCTGCGCGCCATGATCGAGGCGCAGATCGAGGCCGAATCGCTGCCCATGTTCATGTCGGGGCGACTCTACGACGACGGCGTGATCGACCCGCGTGACACCCGCACGGTCTTGGGAATGGCGTTGTCCGCCATCCACAATTCCCCGATCAAGGGCGCCGAGGGCTTCGGCGTCTTCCGGATGTGAGGCCAGACATGACAGTATCGCGAAGCGATTCCCACAGGGGTGGTGGCGGGGCGACGGGCGGGCTCACGAACGTTCTGGTCGCCAATCGCGGTGAGATCGCGCGGCGGGTTTTCGCGACGTGCCGTCGCATGGGCATCGCGACCACCGCCGTCTATTCGGATGCGGATGCCAACGCGCCGCATGTGGCCGAGGCCGACGCCGCGATTCGCCTGCCGGGCAACACCCCCGGCGAAACCTACTTGCGCTCGGAACTGATCATCGAGGCCGCGCTGGCCGCCGGCGCCGACGCCATCCACCCCGGCTACGGATTCCTCTCCGAGAACGCCGAATTCGCGAAGGCCGTGCTCGCCGCGGGCCTGACCTGGATCGGCCCGCCGGTCGCCGCCATCGAGCAGATGGGCTCCAAGGTCGAGTCCAAGAAGATGATGGACGCCGCCGGTGTCCCCGTCCTCAAGCAGCTGGACCCGGCCGAGGTCACCGCCGACATGCTGCCGGTGCTGATCAAGGCGTCCGCCGGCGGCGGTGGCCGCGGCATGCGTGTCGTGCGCGAATTGTCCGAGCTGACACCGCAAATCGAGGCGGCGCAGCGCGAGGCCGCCTCCGCCTTCGGCGACCCAACTGTGTTCTGTGAGCGCTACCTCGAGACCGGTCGCCACATCGAAGTCCAGGTCATGGCCGACACGCACGGCACGGTGTGGGCGGTCGGCGAGCGGGAATGCTCGATCCAGCGCCGCCACCAGAAGGTCGTCGAAGAAGCGCCGTCGCCGCTGGTCGAGAAGATCGACGGGATGCGGGCGCGGCTGTTCGAGGCGGCGCGCCTGGCATCGGAAGCCATCGGCTACGAGGGCGCCGGCACCGTCGAATTCCTCGCCGACGAGAAGGGCGATTTCTTCTTCCTGGAGATGAATACCCGTCTGCAGGTGGAACATCCGGTCACCGAGCAGGTCACCGGCCTGGATCTGGTGCGGTTGCAACTCCAGGTGGCGACCGGTCGCCCGCTGCCCGCACGGCAGCCCGAGATGCGTGGACACTCCATCGAGGTGCGCCTCTACGCCGAGGACCCGGCTCATGACTGGCAGCCGCAGTCCGGCCCGGTGCACAAGCTCGACATCCCCGGCACCCGAGGCGAATTCACCGTGCTGACCGAGCCGGGTGTGCGCCTGGACACCGGTGTGGTGGACGGCTCGGTGGTGGGCGTGCACTACGACCCCATGCTCTCCAAGGTCATCTCCTTCGCCGAGACCCGTGACGAGGCCGCGCATCTGCTCGCGAGCGCGTTGCAGCGGGCCAAGATTCACGGCCTGGTCACCAATCGCGACCTGCTGGTTCGCGTGCTGCGGCATCCGGCGTTCCTCGCGGGTGACACCGATACCGCCTTCTTCGCCACCCACGACCTCGAGAAGCTTTCGGCCCCACTGGTTTCCGAGGCGGACGAAAAGCTGTCCATCGTGGCCGCCGCGCTCGCGGACGCCGCCGCCAACCGTCAAGCGGCCCGGGTGGGTCGCGGCCTGCCCAGCGGCTGGCGCAATCTGCCGTCGCAGGCGCAGTCCAAGTCCTACGAGTCCCGTCTGACCGGCAAGCACGAGGTGCGCTACCGCATCACCCGCGCGGGCCTCGAGGTCGAAGGCTTCGAAGGTCTCGAATTGCTCGAAGCCACACCGGAACTGGTGATTCTCCAGGTCGCCGGCGAGCGCGGCCCGGTGCGCCGGCGCTTCGAGATCGCCCGCTACGGCGATCTGGTCGCGGTGGACTCCCCGCTGGGCCCGGTGGCGGTGCGCCGCCTGCCGCGCTTCGAGGATCCGGCCGATCAGGTCGCGGAGGGCTCGTTGCTGGCCCCGATGCCGGGCGCGGTCATCCGCGTGGGCGCGGCGGTCGGCGACCGGCTCGAGAAGGGCCAGCCGATCCTGTGGCTGGAGGCGATGAAGATGGAGCACACCATTGCCGCCCCGGCCGCGGGCGTCCTCACCGAATTGAACGTTTCCGCCGGCCAGCAGGTCGAAGTCGGCGCGGTACTCGCCGTCGTGCACAGCGAAGAGCAGGAGTAGTCCATGAGTTTCATCGAGACCGACGAGCAGAAGCAACTGCGCGCCGCGGTGGCCAAACTGGCCGCCAAATACAACTTCCGCGACTACGCCGGTCCCAAGGCGCGCCGCAACGAGCCCTTCGACGAACTGTGGGACGAGGCGGGCAAGCTCGGCTTCCTGGGTGTGAACCTGCCCGAGGAGTACGGCGGCGGTGGCGCGGGTATCTACGAACTCGCCCTGGTCCAGGAGGAATTGGCGGCGCAGGGTTGCGGGCTGCTGCTCATGGTGGTGTCGCCGGCCATCTGCGGCACCATCATCACCAAGTACGGCACCGACGCGCAGAAGCAGCACTGGCTGACCAAGCTGGCCGACGGGTCGTCGAAGATGGTCTTCGGCATCACCGAGCCGGATGCCGGCTCCAACTCGCACAAGATCACCACCACCGCGCGGCGCGACGGCGACGACTGGATCCTCAACGGCCGCAAGATCTACATCTCCGGCGTGGACCAGGCCGAGGCCGTGCTCATCGTGGCGCGCAGCGAGAACGCCAAGACCGGCAATCTGCAGCCCGCGCTGTTCATCGTGCCCACCGACGCGCCCGGCTTCGTGAAGACGAAGCAGGAGATGGACATCATCGAACCGGACAACCAGTTCACGCTGTTCCTCGACGACGTGCGGCTGCCGTCCTCCGCGCTGGTCGGCCAGGAGGACGCGGCCATCGCGCAGCTGTTCGCGGGCCTGAACCCGGAACGCATCATGGGCGCGGCCATGGCGGTCGGCATGGGCCGCTACGCCATCGACGCGGCGGTGAAGTACGCCAAGGAGCGCGCGGTGTGGAAGGGCGCGCCGATCGGTTCGCACCAAGGCATTTCGCATCCGCTGGCCCAGGTGAAGATCGAACTGGAGCTGGCCAAGCTGATGATGCAGAAGGCCGCGTTCCTCTACGACTCCGGCGACGACTTCGGGGCCGCCGAGGCCGCGAACATGGCGAAATACGCTGCGGCGGAGGCCAGTATCAAGGCGCTCGATCAGGCCATCCAGACGCACGGCGGCTCCGGTCTCACCTCCGACGTGGGTCTCGCGGGCATGCTGGGAGCCGCGCGCATCGGGCGCGTGGCCCCGGTCTCGCGCGAAATGGTCCTCAACTTCGTGTCGCAGCATTCGCTGGGTCTGCCGAGGTCCTACTGATGGCCGACGCGCACGACGGGCCGTTCGTCCGCTACCAGGTGGCGGACGGATTCGCCACGCTCACACTGGATTCCCCGCACAACCGCAACGCCTTGTCCGCGCGGCTGGTGACCGAACTGCTCGAGGGGCTGGGCAAGGCGAGCGCCGACGACGCCGTGCGCGGCGTCATCCTCACCCACACCGGCAACACCTTCTGCGCGGGCGCGGACCTCAAGGAGGCGGTGGACGCCGACCCTGCGGCCGCCGCCGATCTGCGCACCCGGTGGATGATCTCGGTACTGCGCGACATCCTCGCCATGCCGAAACCCGTTGTGGCGCAGGTGAACGGCAATGTCCGCGCGGGCGGCATGGGGATCATCGCCGCCTGTGACGTGGTGGTCGCCGGGCGTGACAGCAGCTTCGGGCTCACCGAGGTCCGCATCGGGCTGGCCCCGTTCATGATCTCGCTGACCCTGCTGCCGCGCATGGCCCCGCGCGCGGCGGCGCGCTACTTCTCGACCGGCGAGACCTTCGACGCGGCCGAGGCCGAGCGGGTCGGCCTGATCACCGTGGCCGCCGACGATCCGGCCGCCGAGGTGCTGCGGCTGCGCGGCGAACTCCGCAAGGGCTCCCCGCAGGGCCTGGCCGAGGCCAAACGACTGGTCAACGCCGACCTGCTGACCGCCTTCGACCGCTCGGCCGAAGAACTCGCCAAACGCTCCGCGAGCTTCTTCGGCACCCCCGAGGTGATCGAGGGCATGACGGCATTCCTCCAGCGCCGCCCGGCCAGCTGGGCCGAATGACCGATAGGCAGAATTGACCCCCATGGCGACACCCCACGAACCCAAGCAGGACCGCAGCCGGGCCACCCGGCAGCGGCTGCTGGAGGCCACCATCGACTGCCTGGCCGAAACCGGCTGGGCGGCGGCCACGGTCGCGGTGGTGGCCGAACGGGCCGGGGTGTCGCGGGGCGCCGCCCAGCATCATTTCCCCACGCGCGAGGACCTGATCACCGCCGCCCTGGAGTACATGTTCGAGACCCGGATGGATCAGGCCAAGGCCGACGCGCTCGCCGTCGCCGACGTCGCCGAGGGCGTCTCGCGCACCGAGGCGGTGGTGTCGGGCCTGGTCGAGTCCTACACCAGCCCCCTGTTCAAAGCGGCCCTTCAAGTCTGGACCCACGCCGCCGCCGACCCGGTCCTGCGCGAACGCATCGTCCCCATGGAAGCCCGCTTCGGCCGCATCTCCCACCACATGGCCGTCGAAGCACTAGGCGTCGACGACGCCGACCCCGTCGCCCACCACCTAGTCCAAGCCACCCTCGACCTAGCCCGCGGCCTGGGCCTGGCCGACGTCCTCACCGACGACTCCCTGCGCCGCAAGGAAATCGTCCAACAATGGGCAGCCACCCTCCACACCGCCCTCACCACCCCCCACTGACCTTCCCGGCCCCTGAAATCGGGGGCGACCCGCCGCCGGTTCCCTTGCCTATCCTGGAGTTCAAGCAGTGGCGGGGAATCGGGCGGGGGCCACATGAATGCTCCGAGACTGGAATTCGCGGATTCGGACGGCCGGGCGGCCTATCGCACGCGGACGCGGTGGCGCAGTCGGCCATGGGCCCTGATGATGCTGCTCGTCGCCTGGCCGATCCCGCTCATGGTCGGACTGTTGCTGTTTCGCGTCGGCGCGCTGCTCGACCGCTGGGTGGGGTTCGGCCTGGTCGGCGTGTGGCTGTCGTTCGGACTGCTGATTCAGCTTGCCAAACCGATTCTCGGAACGGGTGATCCGCGGATGCCCCGAACGCCGACCCCCGAGGAGGCCGCCGTCCTGGCCCCGGCGTGGAGCGACGTGGTCGAGACGCTGGGTATCGACGAATCCGTCTATCACCTGGCGGTGCGGGACAAACAAGGATCGGACGGGGTGGCCGACCACCGGGGCGGCGGCTTCGTCATGATCTCCGCCGCCGCTGTGCACGAGTTCTCACCCGCCGAGTTGCGCGCATTGATGAGTCACGAGATCGGGCACCTCATCGGCGACGGCGGCACAATCGTCTTCGGATTGTCTTGGGAACTCACGGATTTGGCGCGGCAACCGTTCACAATCGTCCAGCGGGCCGTGTTCCGCATCGGATGGCCCGAATGGATCGGCCACATCGTGACGACGCTCCTGTGGCTCGGCCTCTACGCCGCCTTCGGCGCACTGCTGAACCACTGGTTCGGCCCGCTAGCGACGATCGGATTCGCGGTGGGCGCGCTCGTCCAGGGCATCGGCATCAACGGCATACGCCGCCGCAACCAACTCAACGCCGACCGCATCGCCGTCGACCTCGGACACGGCCCCAGCGCCCGCGCCATCCTCGACCGCCGAATGCGCTACGACAGACTCTCCCCACCCATGATCTGGTCCCAACCCCCCGCCCTCCGAGCATCCGCCTTCCTCCTCCGAAACCTCGGCCCCGAACCCTTCCAAGGCGTCCGCCTCCTAGCCATAGACAAACGCCTCCACGCCCGAACCCCCCGATGCCTGACAAGATCAGGGAGTCGTGAGGGAGGAGAAACGGGCGAAATTCCTCCGTCAGGGCTCCCTGATCTTGGTGGGTCGTAATAGGTCACCGGATCGGTCACGGTCCGCGGTGGGGTGTAGTGCTGTGGTATCGGTGGGGTGGCGGAATGGGTCCGCCGGTATTGGCAGTGAGGGAAACAGGTCATATGGAGATCATCGGGGTGCTGGCTACTCTGTTCGGCCAGGCTATGAACATCGCGAGTTTGGGGTCGGCGTACGCGAATTCCAAGCACTAGGGGTGGGTTGTGCATCGGCCCCGGATCGGGGCCGAGTATGCCGGGGGTTCTCACGCGTGATCGTGTGCCGGGGCCCAGGAGGGGAAGGGGTCGCGGTAGGTTCGCCATTCCTGTTGGCCCGCAGCCAGTTCGGCGTCGGTGAGCAAGGCTGATTCGAGTAGATCGCGGACGTGGGGGCGATCCAGTTTCACGCCGATGAACACGATTTCCTGGCTCGGTCGCATATCGAGGGCCTCCCAGTACGCGCCCGCCTCGAAGGTGAGGTTGGGGCCGGCCTGCGACCAGATGGCGGCGAGATCGGGGCGGGAGGCCAGCCAGAAGAATCCCTTGCTGCGCAGTAGGCGGTGTAACTGCAGCAAGGCGGCGTCCAAGCGTTCGGGGTGGAAGGGGCGGTCGGCGGTGAAAGTGAGACTGCTGATGCCGTATTCCTCGGTCTCGGGTGTGTGGCCGCCCGCCAATTCCTCGTCCCAGCCGTCGAATTGCGCCGCCAGATCGGGGTTGTAGCGGCCGGTGCCGAGTACCTCGGCCAGATCGACGACACCGTGCGCGGCGTGCACGACGCGCGCCGCGGGATTCAATCGGCGAATCGTCGCTTCCACTGTTCCCAGGGCGTTGGCGCTCACCAGATCGGTTTTGTTGAGCACCAGCACATTCGCGAATTCCACCTGATCGATGAGCAGGTCGGCGATCGTGCGCGCGTCACCGTCGCCCGCTTGCAGATTCCGTTCGGCCAGCGCCTGTCCCTTCACCACTTCCGAGAGGAAGGTGGAGCAGTCCACGACCGTGACCATGGTGTCCAGCCGTGCCAGCTCGCCGAGCCGGAAACCGTCCTCGAACTCCCACTCGAAGGTGGCGGCCACCGGCATGGGCTCGGAGATCCCGGTCGATTCGATGACCAGTTGATCGAATCGCCCCTCCCGCGCCAGCTTCGCGACCGAGTCGATGAGGTCCTCGCGCAGTGTGCAGCAGATGCAGCCGTTGGTGAGCTCGACCAGCTTCTCCTCGGTCCGGTCGAGGTGCCCCTGCCCCGCGACCAACGCGGCATCGATGTTCACCTCGCTCATGTCATTGACGATGACCGCCACCCGGCGGCCCTCCCGGTTGGCCAGGATGTGGTTGAGCAGGGTCGTCTTACCCGCGCCGAGAAAACCGGACAGCACGGTGACGGGCAGCGGGGCATGATGTTCCGAAGTCATGGCGCTAATGATAACGGTTTTCATTTAGGGCGCGCGTTCGGGCACGGTCGCGGCCCACTAGGGTTTGTGACGTGCAGCTCTTACCCCTCGCCCCTGATGGCGTCACTCCGGTTCGCGCGCTCACCATCGCGGGCACCGACTCCGGCGGCGGCGCGGGCATCCAGGCCGACTCCCGCACCATGGCCCTGTGCGGCGTGCACGCCTGCGTGGCCGTGGCCGCGGTGACCGTGCAGAACACCCTCGGCGTCAGCGGGTTCCACGAGATTCCGCCGCAGATCGTGGCCGACCAGGTGCGAACCGTGGTGGGCGACATCGGAATCGGCGCGGCCAAGACCGGCATGCTCGCCTCCACCGCCATCATCGAGGCGGTCGCCGGCGTGTGCCGCGAGGTCGGCATCGGCCGCGACGGCGATATCCCCTTGGTCGTGGACCCGGTCGCGGCGTCCATGCACGGCGACGCCCTCCTGCACGCCGAGGCCCTGGACGCGGTGCGCCACACCCTGATTCCGCTGGCCACCGTGGTCACCCCCAACCTGGACGAGGTCCGGCTCATCACCGGCATCGACGTGGTCGACGACGCGTCGGCTCGCAAGGCCGCCGAGGCGCTCATCGCGCTCGGGCCGCGGTGGGCCATCGTCAAGGGCGGTCACCTGCGCACCTCCGAGCAGTCCACCGATCTGCTCTTCGACGGCGAGGTCTTCCACGAGCTCCCGGCCCGCCGGCTGTCCACCGGCAACGATCACGGCGGCGGCGACACCCTGGCCGCGGCCATCTGTTGCGCGCTGGCGCACGGCTATTCGGTCCCGGATGCGGTGGCCTTCGCCAAGGAGTGGACCTTCCACTGCCTCGAAGCGTCCTACGACCTGGGCGCGGGACACGGACCGGTCTCCCCGTTGTGGCGGCTGCATCTCGATCGGAAGTAGGCCATATCACAGGCTCCCAGCAAGCTCCCAGGCAGGCCGCAGACTGATGTGAGTTCGGTGATCGAGATTGGTCACCATGAGCGACACGCAGACCGCCGTTCGGGCGGCGGAACCCGCAGCAGCAGTGACCGCGCCCGTCGTGGATGTGGTCGTTCCGGTCTACAACGAAGAGGTCGATCTCGGGCCCTGCGTGCGCAGACTGCACGCGTTCCTCACCCTCAACTTCCCGTTCACGGCGCGAATCACCATCGCCGACAACGCGTCCACCGACAGCACCCTCACCGTCGCCGAGCAACTGGCCGCTCAGCTGGACGGCGTGCGCGTGGTGCATCTGGATCGCAAGGGCCGCGGCCGCGCGCTGCGCGAAGTCTGGCAGTCCTCCGACGCGCAGATCGTCGCCTACATGGACGTGGATCTGTCCACCGACCTCAACGCGCTGCTGCCGCTGGTGGCGCCGCTGGTGTCCGGGCACTCCGACGTCGCCATCGGGACCCGGCTCGCCTCCTCGTCGCGGGTGGTGCGCGGACCCAAGCGCGAGATCATCTCCCGCTGCTACAACCTCATCCTGCGGGCCTCGCTGCAGGCCAAGTTCTCCGACGCGCAGTGCGGCTTCAAGGCCATGCGCGGTGACGTCGCCAAGCTGGTGCTGCCGCTGGTCGAGGACGGCGAATGGTTCTTCGACACCGAACTGCTGGTGCTGGCCGAACGCATCGGACTGCGCATCCATGAGGTGCCGGTGGACTGGATCGACGATCCGGACTCGCGCGTCGACATCATCGACACCGCGCGCAAGGATCTGCTCGGCGTCTGGCGGGTCGGCCGCGCCCTGACCTCCGGGCGACTGCCCATCAACGAACTGCGGGCCGCGATCGGCCGCGAACCGCTGGTGGAGGGCGTGCCGCTGGGCATGGTCGGGCAGCTGGTGCGCTTCGGCATCGTGGGCGTCACCTCGACGCTGGCCTACCTGCTGCTGTACGTGCTGCTGCAGGGCATCACCGGCGCGCAGGCGGCGAACTTCCTGGCGCTGCTGATCACCGCGATCGCCAATACCGCCGCCAACCGCGCCTTCACCTTCGGGGTGCGCGGTTCCAATCAGGCGGTGTCCCATCACTTCCAGGGCCTGATCATCTTCGCCGTGGGTCTCGCGCTGACCAGCGGCTCGCTGTACACGCTGCATCATTGGGCGCCCAACGCGGCCGTCCATCTGGAACTGGCGGTGCTGGTGATCGCCAACCTGGTCGCCACCCTGCTGCGATTCGTGGGCCTGCGCTGGGTGTTCCGCAATGCCGGCAAGCATCCGGTGCCCGAGGCGGTCCGGTGACCACCCTGCATCCCGCGCGCGCCGACGACGGATTCCGGCTGCTGCACGTCGATTTCCCCGGACGCCGCGAACACGGCGACCTGCCCTGCTGGCTCACACCGACCGACGAACACCCCGACCGCGACGACCGAGGAGGCGACCGATGACCGCGACACTGACCGAACGGCCGATCGCCCCACCCCCGGCCGAACCGCCCGCGGCACGCACCGGAGTGCGTGAATACGCGCTGCTGGCGGCCCTGCTCGTCGGCACCGGCATCGCCTATCTGTGGAATCTGTCGATCAACGGCTGGGCCAACTCGTTCTACGCCGCGGCGGTGCAGGCCGGTTCGGTGTCGTGGAAGGCGTTCTTCTTCGGCTCCTCCGACGCCGGCAACTCCATCACCGTGGACAAGACGCCACTGTCGTTGTGGCCCATGGAGATCTCCGTCCGCGTCTTCGGCCTGCACAGCTGGAGCATGCTGTTGCCGCAGGCGCTGCTGGGCGTCGCGTCGGTGGCGCTGCTGTGGGCGATCGTGCGCCGCGGCTTCGGCGCGCACGCCGGGCTGCTGGCCGGACTGGTGCTGGCGCTGACTCCCATTGCGGCCGTGATGTTCCGGTTCAACAACCCCGACGCCATGCTGGTGTTCCTCATGCTCGCCGCCGCCTGGGCCATGACCCGGGCGGTCGCCGACGGGCGCTGGCGGTGGCTGCTGCTGACCGGCGCCTTCATCGGACTGGGCTTCCTGGCCAAGCAGTTGCAGGTGCTGCTGGTGGTGCCCGCGCTGGCGCTGACCTACCTGATCGCGGGCCCGCCGAAGCTGGGCAAGCGCATCGCCCAGTTGTTCGGCGCGGCCGTCGCCATGGTGGCGGGCGCGGGCTGGTGGGTGCTGCTGGCCGAGCTGTGGCCGTCCTCGGATCGGCCGTACTTCGGTGGCTCGCAGCACAATTCGATCATCGAACTGACGCTGGGTTACAACGGGCTGGGTCGTCTCAACGGCGACGAGACCGGCAGTGTCGGCGGCTTCGGCGGCGGTGAGATGCCGACCGGCGGGGGCGGCATGTGGGGCACGCCCGGCATCGGGCGGCTGTTCGAACCGGCGCAGGCCGGTCAGATCGCCTGGCTGATTCCGGCCGCGCTGGTGCTGCTGGTCGTGGGACTCGTGTTGCGCGGCAAGGTGTCCCGCACCGATCCGCGGCGCGCGACGCTGATCCTGTTCGGCGGCTGGCTGCTGGGCACCGGGCTGGTGTTCAGCTTCATGAAGGGCATCTTCCACCCGTACTACACGGTGGCGCTGGCGCCCGGGGTGGCGGCGCTGGTCGGAGCGGGCTCCGTGCTCGCCTGGCAGCATCGCGATCGGGTGTGGGTGCGGCTCGCGATCGCGTTCGCGCTGGGTGCGACCACCGCGACGGCGTGGATCGTCCTGTCCCGCAGCACATCCTTCGTGCCGTGGCTGCGCTGGGTGGTGCTGGCCGGCGGCGTTCTCGCCACCGTGCTGATGCTGGTTCGCCTGCCGCGCAGGGCAAGTCTGGCCGTCGCGGCGGCCGCGGTGCTGGTCGGGCTGGCCGCTCCCACGGCCTACGCCATCGACGGCATCGCCACCGGTCATCAGGGGCCGATGCCCTCGGCCGGCCCGATGACCCGCGGCGGCTGGGGCCCCGGCCGCGGCGGCGACCACGGCATGCCCGGTGGCTTCCCGGGCGCGCCCGGCGGCCAGCAGGCGGGCGGACAGCACGGCACGCCCCACGGTGACGCCTCGAGCACCGCCGGAAACGACAGCGGCCCCGGCGGATTCGGCGGCGCGGCCGGCAACATGATGATGGCCAGCAAGCCCAGCGACCGCGTCACCGCGCTGCTGGAGGCCGACGGCTCGGACTACACCTGGGTGGCGGCAACCGTCTCCTCCAACTCGGCGGCCGGTTTCCAGCTGGCAACCCAGTTGCCGGTCATGCCGGTGGGTGGCTTCAACGGCAGTGACCCGTCCCCGACGTTGGCCCAGTTCCAGGAGTACGTGCAGGTCGGCCGCATCCACTACTTCATCGCCGGCAACCAGATGGGCGGTGAGCGCGGCAATGGAAACACCAAGAGCCAGAGCGCGCAGATCACCGCCTGGGTGAAGGACCACTTCAACTCCCAGGAAGTGGACGGCATCACCCTCTACGACCTGACCTCACCCACAACCTCATAACCGGCGGGCTTGCCACCGCCACCGCTGAGCGCTCGTGCCTTGGGGCCCGGGCGCTCAGCCTTATGCCCAACCCGTATCCCTGTACACCCCAATCGATCTCCCCCACTCGATAAAATCCCTGTGACGCCCACCACGATCCAGGGATCCCTCCATGGACACCCCACACCCCCTCAGCGATGACCACCGCGAAGCCTTCTGGCGCAGATCTGGCTGGCACCCCGCCCTCCCCGACTCCGAGCGCCGCACCCTGGAACTCCGCTGGGACGACGAATCCATCACCCTCGCAGAGATCTTCGGCTTCTGAATCATCCTGTCGCCATCCGCGCTACTGCTGAGGTAGGGCGCGGTCGACCAGGGTGCGAACCAGATCGGCGGCTTGGTGCTCGTCGAAAATGCCTGGGAGGGTGAGGCGGTCGAGAATGAGCCAATTGAGGGCGAGATAGAGGGTGATGACGGCGTTTTCGTCGCCGGGGAGGCCGGATTCACGGTAGTTGGCGATATTGAAGTCGAGGTCGGCGCGGACGCGTTCGGTGAGCAGCGCTTGGAGTTCGGGGCGGCGGGTGGCTTCCAGGCGCAGCTCGAGGCTGGCGAGGTAGCCGGCGCGGAAGTGGGACACGCGGTCGACCACCTCGGTCATGAGGGCGGTCATGGTCTCGCGGGTCTGCGGGCCGCGTGATTTCGCGAGGGCCTCGTCGCTGGGGAGCAGGCGCTCGTAGTAGCGGTTGCCGGTCTGGACGAGCAGGGCGTCGCGGTTGGGGAAGTAGTTGGAGGCGGTGCCGGCGGGGACGCCCGCCTCCTGATCGACCGCACGGAAGGTGAGGCCGCGCGCCCCTTCCCGCGCCAGGACCTCGATCGATGCGTCCAGCAGGGCATTGCGCCGTTCCGGATTGGTCCGAACCACTTGACACCACTCCATCTGTAGTACTAACTTTCAACCGGTTCGATCAGAGTACTACAACTGAGGTGGTCTGAATGCGAAAGCTTGTCTACTACGTGGCGGTCTCCCTCGACGGCTACATCGCGGGCCCGCAGGGCGAATTCGATTTCTTTCCGATGTGCGCGGACATGATGGCCTGGATCGGCGAGCACTACCCCGAGTCTGTGCCCGCCCACGTTCGCGAGCCGCTGGGTCTGCCGCTGGACACTCCGAACAAGCAGTGGGACACCGTTCTCATGGGTCGCGGCACCTACGAGCCCGCCCTCGCCCAGGGCGTCGACCCCTATCCGCATTTGAAGCAGTACGTCTTCTCTACCACCCTCGCCCCCGCGGACCATCCGCGGGTCGAGGTGGTGAACAGCGATCCGGTGGCGCTGGTCAGGGAGCTGAAAAGGCAAGAGGGCATGGACATCTGGCTCTGCGGCGGTGGCAAACTGGCCGGCAGTCTGCTCGGCGAGATCGATCGACTGATCGTCAAGAGCTACCCGGTGATCGCGGGCGGCGGCGTGCCGGCCTTCGCCGGCAACTTCCAGCCGACCCGCTTCACCGTCACCGAGCGCCGGCAGTTCGACACCGGCGCACAGGTCAGCTGGTTCGATCGCGCCTGAACCCGCTCGGGCCTCAATTCGAAATGCCCGGTGTGCGACGGACATACGTGTCGTCGGTGAGCTGCTCGACGAGGAAATCCGCGATGTCCGCACGCGAGATCTTCAGGGCGAGACCGGTTTCGGTGGCGGGGAAGCCGCGCCGGTAGCCGCCGGTAGCGGGGCCGTCGGTGAAGGCGCTGGGGCGCACGATGGTCCAGTCGAGATCGCTGGACCGGACGTAGCGCTCCTGCGCCTCGTGGTCGGCGTACGCCTGGCGCAGCAGCATGCCGAACATGAGGTATTTCCAGACGAAGTTCAGGTTGCCGCGGCTGTCGCCGACACCCAGGGAGGACTGGCAGATCAGGCGTTTGACGCCGGTGCGGTCCATGGCCTCGATGATGGTGCGGGTGCCCTCGGCGCGGACCACGCCCTTGCGGCCCGCGCCCAGGGTGACGATCACCGCGTCCTGGCCGATGACCGTGCGCTCCACGGCGGCCGGGTCGAGGACGTCGCCGACCTCGACCCGCAGCCGCTCGTGGGGTGCGGCGACATGGGCGGCGTCGCGGGTCAGGATGGTGACCTGATGTCCGGCCGCCAGCGCGCGGGCGACGACGTGGCGACCGACGGTCCCGGTGGCTCCGAAAATGGCTACCTTCATGGCTCTCACCTCGTGAAATTCGTTGTCGGGAAGGTGAATCCAGTACACCAACGGCAGCCGGCCGGGAACATCGCCGCGCGTCTCGCGAACATGCGAGATCAGCTCAGGCGAGCGAAGAACTCTCGAATGTCGGCGACCAGGATGTCGGTCGCCTCGTGTGCGGCGTAGTGCCCGGCCGCGTCGTTGGGGCTGGTGGAGCGGGACGAATTCGCGTCGTAGGCATGCCAGCTGGCGATGTTCTTGTGGTCGCGGTCGGCGAAGCGGCGGATGGACTGGAAGTCGCCCTTGAACATGGCCAGACCGGTCGGCACGGTGGTCGGGCCCGGCGTGCGCTCGGTGTCGTGGGCGTCCTCCCAGTAGAAGCGGATCGAGGAGGCGGCGGTGCCGGTCAGCCAGTAGATCGCCACATTGCCGATGACGAACCGCGCGTCCAGGCTCTCGCCCATGAGCTGGGAATTCCAGCCCAGCAGGCCGATGGGTGAATCCGAGGTGGCGAAGGCCAGGGTCTGCGGCTGCTGGCTGTGCAGGGTGTTGAAAGTGAACTTGTTGTCCATGAACCACTGCAGATGCCCCAGCGCCGCCATGTCCTCCTCCGACAGCTCCGCCATCTCCGCCGGATCGCCGGAGGGGAACGAGAACAGCTGTGTCACATGGATTCCCATCAGGTGCTCGGGGGCGATGCGGGCCATCTCCGGTGCGACCATCGAGCCCGCGTCATTGCCGATCGCGGCGAAGCGCTGGTAGCCGAGCCGGACCATGAGGTCGACGAAGGCGCGGGCGGTGCGGCGGGTGCCCCAACCGGCGCTGCGGGTCGGCCCGGAGAAGCCGAAGCCCGGCAGCGACGGGATGACCAGGTGAAAGGCCGGGGCCGCCGCGTCTTCGGGGTTGGTCAGCGGCTCGATGACGTCCAGGTACTCGAGGATCGACCCGGGCCAGCCGTGGATGAGCACGGCCGGGACGGCGTCGGCCCGGGGTGAGCGGACATGCAGGAAGTGGATGTCCTCGCCGTCGATCTCGGTGGTGAACTGCGGGTAGGCGTTGAGCTCGGATTCCAGTGCCCGCCAATCGAATTCTTCCAGCCAGTACTGCGCGAGCCCGCGCACCCGGTCGACGGTGACGCCGTAGGAGTCGCCCACGCCCGGCAGCTCGTTCGGCCACAGCGCCTTGCGCAGCCGCGCGTCCAGATCGTCGAGCCGGGCCTGGGGGACGTCGATGCGGAAGGGGCGGATGGCGGTCATGATGCTCTCCTTATTGGAACGGAATGTTTCGTTCTGTTTTAAAGATAGCGGAACGGATCATTCCGTTCAAGTGGTATTCTCGGATTCATGCCGAAGACAGCCGAACCCGCAGCTCAGCGCGCCCTGCCCGGCCGCAAGGCGCAGGCCGCCCGCAATGACGAACTCATCCTGGCCGCGGCCCGCGACGTCTTCCTCGCCGAACCCAAGGCCCCGATCTCGGCGGTCGCGGAACGCGCCGGGGTCGGTATCAGCGCCCTGTACCGCCGCTACCCGAGCAAGGAACAGCTACTGCGCACCCTCTGCTACGACGGGCTGCGGCGCTACAACACCGAAGCCGAAGCGGCACTGGAGAACTCCGACGGCTGGGCCGTGCTGGTCGACTTCCTGCACCGCGTGGTCGAAGCCGACGTGCACTCGCTGGTCGTGCATCTGGCCGGCACCTTCACCCCGGACGAGTCGATTCTCCCCGAAGTGCGGCGCTCGGCCGAACTCAATGCCGAGATCCTGCGCCGGGCACGGGAATCCGGGCGACTGCGACCGGAGATCGATGTCGCGGACTTCGGCCTCATCCTCGAATCCTGCGCCGCCATCACAGTTCCCGATGCCGACCGCACCCGCCAACTCCGCCTCCGCGTGCTCACCCTGCTGATCGACGGCCTCGCCGCCACCACCGGCCTCCCCGGCCCGCCGCCCACTCCGGGCGAATTCGCCCATCGATGGCAGCCTCGCTGAACCATGATGATTTCCGTGACTCGGCTCCGACTTCCCGGTGAACGCCCCTGATCGGAAGGATCTGTCATGAACTGGACTCTCGAAGTGGTCATCGTCCCGGTCTCCGACGTCGACCGCGCCAAGGATTTCTACTCCAACAAGCTCGGCTTCCATGTCGACCACGACGTGCGGCCCAGCGAGGGCATGCGCATCTGCCAGCTGACGCCGCCCGGGTCGGGCTGCTCCATTGTCATCGGGGAGGGCGCGGTTCCGAAGATGGAGCCCGGCTACCTCGAGGGCTTGCAACTGGTCGTCCCGGATCTGCGACGGGCGCACGCCGAGCTGGTCGCGCGCGGGGTCGACGTCACGGACATCCAGGTGCTGCCCGGACCCACCAACCCCGATGCCGACCCGCTGGACAACAGCGGGTTCATCTTCTTCGACGATCCGGACGGCAACAGCTGGTCGGTGCAGCAGATTTCCAGCCGCGCCTGAAACGAGTTCGGGGCGGGCGGCTCGAAAGCCGCCCGCCCCGAATCGGATTCGGTGTCGTCAGACGACGGGCAGGTAGACCTTGTTGCCCGCGTCGGCGAATTCCGCGGACTTCTCCGCCATGCCCGCCTCGATGGCGTTCACGTCGGTGAGGCCGTGCTTCTCGGCGTAGTCGCGGACGTCCTGCGAGATGCGCATGGAGCAGAACTTCGGGCCGCACATGGAGCAGAAGTGCGCGGTTTTGGCGGGCTCGGCCGGCAGCGTCTCGTCGTGGTACTCCCGCGCGGTGTCGGGATCCAGCGAGAGGTTGAACTGGTCGGTCCAGCGGAACTCGAAGCGGGCCTTGGACAGCGCGTTGTCGCGGTCCTGGGCGCGCGGGTGCTGCTTGGCCAGGTCGGCGGAGTGGGCGGCGATCTTGTAGGTGATCACGCCGACCTTCACGTCGTCACGGTTGGGCAGGCCCAGGTGTTCCTTGGGCGTCACGTAGCAGAGCATGGCGGTGCCGGCCTGGGCGATGATGGCCGCGCCGATGGCCGAGGTGATGTGGTCGTAGGCGGGCGCGATATCGGTGGCCAGCGGGCCGAGGGTGTAGAACGGAGCCTCCTCACAGAGCTCCTCCTCCAGCCGCACGTTCTCCACGATCTTGTGCATGGGCACGTGGCCGGGGCCCTCGATCATCACCTGCACGCCATAGGATTTCGCGATCTTGGTGAGCTCGCCCAGGGTGCGCAGCTCGGCGAACTGGGCCTCGTCGTTGGCGTCCGCGATGGAGCCGGGGCGCAGGCCGTCACCGAGGGAGAAGGTGATGTCGTACTTCGCGAGGATCTCGCACAGCTCGGCGAAGTTGGTGTACAGGAACGATTCCTGATGATGCGCCAGACACCACGCGGCCATGATCGACCCGCCGCGCGAGACGATGCCGGTGACGCGCTTGGCGGCCAGCGGCACGTAGCGCAGCAGCACGCCCGCGTGCACCGTCATGTAGTCGACGCCCTGCTCGGCCTGCTCGATCACGGTGTCGCGGTAGATCTCCCAGGTCAGCTTGGTGGGATCGCCGTTGACCTTCTCCAGCGCCTGGTAGATCGGCACGGTGCCGACCGGGACGGGGGAGTTGCGCAGGATCCACTCGCGGGTCTCGTGAATGTTCTTGCCGGTGGACAGATCCATGATGGTGTCGGCGCCCCAGCGGGTGGCCCACACCATCTTCTCCACCTCCTCGGCGATGGAGGAGCTCACGGCCGAGTTGCCGATGTTCGCATTGATCTTCACCGCGAACTTCTTGCCGATGATCATCGGCTCGGACTCGGGATGGCGGTGGTTGGCGGGAATGACGGCGCGACCGGCGGCCACCTCGTCACGCACCAGTTCGGGCGAAACGCCTTCGCGCGCGGCGATATACGCCATCTCCTTGGTGACGATGCCCTGGCGCGCCCAGTTCAGCTGGGTCGGCGGGCCGTCGACCTGCGGCTTGTCCCAGGCGTCGCGCAGCTTGGGCAGCCCGGCCTCGAGGTCGATGGTGGCGGTGGCGTCGGTGTACGGGCCGGAGGTGTCGTACACGTCGAAATGCTCGCCATTGGTGAGGTTGATGCGCCGCACCGGGACGTTCAGGATCGTGCCGTCGGCCTCGACCTGTTCGTAGTGCTTGACACTGCCCTCGATGGGGCCGGTTGTCACGGTGTCGACGGGCCCGCTCTTGCCAGTGGACACAGGGCTGCTGGAGACACGGCTGGATGACATTCGAATCCTCCCTACGCCGGCATTACCCGGTCAGGTTCATACGGTCGACGGCCCTAGCCGTCCTCTCAGCCCGCTGGTGCGAGCCCCCGTTGGCAATACGTACTTTCCAGCCGACCATACCCGGTCCCGGGACGCGAACGCCCCGGGACCGTGGAATATACGATCCGGTCCGATCAGCGCTCTTGCGGTCCGATCGGCCAGCCGAGGGCGCCGAAAGCGGCGTTCAACGCGATCTCGGTCTGCGTCGTCAGCGCGTCCATGCTGATCACATTGTCGGTCCGGCAACCCACCGGATCGGCCGCGCCGGGCGCCAGCCGCGACTTGATCCAGTTGAAGGCGTCGGCCATGCCGAGCGTGGTCAGCGTCAGATGCTCGCTGAGGTGATCGCGCTTGTAGTACACGGAAGTTCCACCGTCACACCACTGCTGGACCAGGCGGTCGTTGGTGTACCACGGCACCGCCTCGTCGTAGACGCCCTGGTAGACCATGGTCGGCGCGGTCGGCGGATTGCTGCCCAGCACGGTGGAATCGAAGACCTCCTTGATCTCCGGCAGCGCCAGGAAATCCGCGATCGGGATGGTCAGCATGCGCTGGTAGTCGGTGAACATCAGGTTCAGCACATTGCGCACCAAACACTGGCCGGCGGTGCGGTCCATGATGGCCCGGCCCTCCGGCGTCAGATACTTGTCGGTGGTCTCGGCGAACTTCGGGTACGCGTTGCGCAGCGACGCGATGCCGACGCCGATCAGGCTGGCGAACATGGAACCGTTGACGTGCAACAGGGATTCGACATCCGAGACGGGCGCGCCCATGGCGATGGCCTTGACGTTCAGCTCCGGCGCGTAGCTCGGCTGCATCTCCGCCGCCCAGCCGCTGCCCATGCCGCCGCCGGAGTAACCCCACAGGGCGACAGGCGTATTCGCGCCGTCCAGGCCCAGCGGCTGGAAGCTCTCGGCGGCGCGCACGCTGTCGAGAATCATGTAGCCGGGTTCCTTGGCGACGGCGAGGTGCCCGTTCAGACCCTCGTAGTCGGGCACGTTGATGGCGTAACCCTGGCTGATCGAGGCGGCCAGCTCCAGGTATTCGACCGTCGAGTGGATGCCCTCCAACGCGGGCAGCCCGCCGCCCTGCTGCAGCACGTACGACGGCGCGCACGCCGGTGAGGTGCTGTCGTAGAAGAACTGATGAGAGACCAGTGGCCGGCCGTGAGAAGTGTTGGCCCCCTCCGGAATCGCCACCGTGGTGGCCGCGACCGTCGGCTGCCCGAACAGGTCGGTGGTGCGGTAGAGCAGCTGCCAGGACCGCACGTGCACCGGCAGGACGGTGAGCACCGCCAGCTGCACCTCGCGGGTGCGCAGCACGGTACCGGGCGCGGTGGACTCGAACCCGTCGGGCGCCTGATAGAACGGATCCACATTCACCGGTTGTGGTTGTGCCGCAGCCGTTCCCGCACCGGCGGCCCCGAGCAGCACGGCCGAGGCGGCGGTCAGTGCCGTCGCGAGGGCGGCCGCGAGCAGCCGCCTGCCCCGCGCTCGGCGATCCCCATTGATTGCCACGTCTCTGTTCCCTTCTCATCGACGTGACAGCGATTACAACACGGACTCCAGTTACCAACAAGATGTCTTTCTGAAATACTGTTGGCTATCGTCTAGGCATGTCCCGCAGCAAATCTGCCGCGCCGACCGACCGGACACCCGTGCGGCGTCGCATCCGCGGCCTCGACGCCGACGAGCGCAGCGCCCAGCGCCGCCGCCAACTGCTCGCCGCCGCCACCGAACTGTTTGCCCGCCAAAGCTATTCGCTGACCTCGATCGAGCAGATCTGCCAGCACGCCTACGTGGGCACCAAGGGCTTCTACGATCACTTCGACAGCAAGGAGGCCTGCTACACCGCCCTGCTCGAACAGATCACCACGGGCATCCAGCAACGCGTCGCCGAGGCGGCCGCCGAGGTCGCCGGCCGCGACTGGCCCACCCAGCGCGCCGCCATCATCGCGGCCTTCGTCCACGCCATCGCCGACGACCCCCGCCTGGCCAAGGTCACCTTCGGCGAGGCGGGCGGCATCTCCCCGGCCGTGGAAGCCCAGCGCCGCCGCAACCGCCGCTGGGCCGCCGAGTTCATGAAACACCAATGGCTCCAAGCGAACACGACCGACGCCCCGTCCCTCCTGCCCCTAGCCCTCGCCACCATAGGCGGCATGTTCGAACTCATCGCCGACTGGCTCCACCACCACGACGACGGCGGCGCACCGGATTCCGTCGAAACCCTGATCACCGACCTCAACCACTTCGTTGCCATCGTCGACGCAGGCCGCGCCGCCACCGCCCCCCGAACACCGGATTAGGACACATTTCCGATACCCCGCTGTCGGTGCCCCTGATTACCGTCGATCCGGTACCCGGCGGAAAGGGCCTGTCGACGTGGAGTGGAAACCGTGGTTGTCCCGGTGGAGCGAGGAGTGGATCCGCGGCTCGGAGCCGGGGACGGTGGAACCGGAGGTGGTGCGGGGCCGGTGGCTCGGTTTCGCGCCCGCGAGCGAGTCCGACCTCGCCGCCGCCGAGGCGCGAATCGGGCGGACGCTGCCGCCGTCGTATCGCGAGTCCCTGCTGACCACGAATGGGTGGCGGAATGCCGGATATTCCGTGAGACGGATGCGCGACACCTCCAACCTGGGGTGGCTGCGCGATCTCGAATCGAAGTGGGAGACCGCGCGCGATCCTGTCGTCGGTGCACTACGAGGAGCCCGAACCGGGAGACATTCCGGGAATCGCGGAGCGGGTACGGCGGGTCACCGACGCGGAATACGCGGAATACGCGGCGGCGCACGGGTTTACCGAACTTCCGAAGTTCGTCGCGCCGGACCTGCGCACCACCGCGGTGGTGCAGCGGATCGAAACGACGCTGCGGATCAAGGGCTCTCAGTTCCATCTGCTCGACTACGGTGGCCGGCAGCTGGCGAATATTCTGCCGATCCCGCCGGGCGCGGAATCCGCCGAAACCCTGGTGGCCATGCCGGAGCCACCCATATCGTCTCCGCTTCCACACCGCGAAATCCGGTTGCCTGCTGCAGATCTGGAAGCAAGCGCGAACAAGCCGCTGATTCACTCCTGATCGGTGAGTATGGATGGCGTCAGACGTGGGGGAGGGTGCTCACCATACGGCCGCCTTCGCCGGCAGCATGGGCGTCGGCCTCGGCGTCATGGGCGTCGTGGTGGTGGTCTGCGCCGGTGCGGTCGCCCTCGGTTACCGGCGCTGACTCCTCCAATCCGATCCGCTTGTGCAGGGCCGCAAGTGGTTTCGGGGACCACCAGTTGCCGGTGGACATCAGGCGCATGAGGGCCGGGGCCAGTAGGCCGCGGATGACGGTGGCGTCGGAGACCACCGCTAGGGCCAGGCCGATGCCGAAGAGTTTCATGGGGGCGACTTCGGAGGTGGCTACGGCCAGGAGCACGACCGCCATCAGGCCCGCGGCGGCGGTGAAGATTCGGCCGGTGCGGGCTACGCCGAGGGCGACCGAGCGGGTGTTGGCCGCGGGGCCGCGGTCGGAGGTGAGCCACTCCTCGCGAATACGCGACAGCAGGAAGACCTCGTAGTCCATGGACATGCCGAAGGCCAGGCAGAACATGAGGATCGGCATGAACAGGTCGAGGCTGCCGGTCGAGGTGAAGCCGAGCAGGCTCGACAGGTGGCCCTGTTCGAAGATCCAGATCATCGCGCCGAAGGTGGCGGTCAGCGAGAGCATGTTCAGCAGCAGCGCCTTCACCGGGAGCACCACGCTACCGGTGAACAGGAACAGCAGGATCAGCGTGATGATCGCGATCAGACCGGCCGCCAACGGGATTCGGCTGATGACCGAATCCATGGTGTCCTCGTTCAGGGCCGCCGCGCCGCCGAAGAGCACGGGGCCGGGTGCGGGCACCGCGCGCAGGGCCGCGAGTTGCTGTTTGCCCTCGGGGGAGTAGGGCGCGATCCTGGTGCCGACCGAGAGATACGTGCCGTTCGGACCGATCATCTGCGGGACGCCGGCCGCCATCTTGGTGCCGGTCGCGTACACGCCGTCGCCCGACAGCACCGCCGCGACACCCGGTACCTCGGACAGCTTTTCGGCGTACGCGCCGATCGCCTTGGCGTCGCCGTGGAAGCCGGGCAGCACCGCCACGGCACTGGCCGCCATATCGGCGTTGAAATCCTGCCGCAGCGCGTCACCGACCTGACGGCTGGAGGCGAAGGTGCCGATCACCCGATCGTCGGGCGTGCCGAAATGCGCTCGCAGGAACGGGGATCCGAGCGCCAGCAGCACCGCCGCCGCGACCACCGCCACCGGCAGCGCCCGCTTCATCACACCGGTGACCAGGCGATACCAGAAGGTCGCCTCGATCGGTCGCGGTGCGGGCTCGCCGCGACCGAGCCAGCGGCGCACCGGTTTCCGCAGATCCCAGGCATTCACCCGATCGCCGAGCAGGACCAGCGCGGCGGGCAGCAGCAGCACCGACGCGCCCACGGCCGCGGCCACCACCGCCACCCCGGCGTACGCGAAGGACTTGAAGAACGGCTGCGGGAACACCGCCAGCGCGGCCAGCGCCAGCGCGACGGTCAACCCGGAGAACACGACCGTGCGGCCCGCGGTCTGCACCGACCGCAGAATCGCCGCGCGGGTATCCAGGCCATTGGCCAGCTCCTCGCGGTAGCGGCTGACGAGGAACAGGCTGTAGTCGATGGCCAGGGCCAACCCCAGCGCACTGGTCATATTGAGCGCGAAGATCGACACGTCCATGACCGTGGTGAGCCCGCGCAGAATGCCCATGGTCGCGGCGATCGCGAACAGGCCCACGCCCACCGGCAGCAGCGCCGCGATCACGCTGCCGAACACCAGCACCAGCAGCAGCGCCGACACCGGCACCGCGATGGCCTCGGCCAGCACCAGATCCTTTTCCACCTGATGGTTGATGTCGGCGAAGGTGCCGGCCATGCCGCCGACGCGCACTTCGACGCCGTCGTGGTCGCCGTCGAGCCGCGCCGAGATGTCGGCGGCCCGGTTCTGCACCTCGGTATCGGTGCCGGTGACGGTGGCCAGGATCAGCCCGCGCTTGCCGTCCTTGCTCTTCAGCGCGGTGGCCAGATCGGAGCGGGTGGCGAGGTTGGTCCAATAGGACTGCACGCCGGTCACATTCGGGTCGCCGCCGAGTTCGCCGGTGACGCGTTGCGCCTCGGCGCGCACCTCGGGGCTGTTGACGCCGCCGTCACCGCTCACCATGACGATGAGGTTCGGATTGCCGCCGGGGAAGTTCTCGGTGATGAAATCGTTGGCGCGCACCGACTCCAGCGAGTCGGTCAGATAGCCGCCGCCGACCATGTGGGATTTCACGGTGGCCCCGAAGCCGCCGCACACCAGCATCAGCAACAGCGCGGCGACCAGGACCGCGCGGGGGCGTGCCATGGCGAACCGGGCAGAACTGGTCAACATTGACGCAACCCTCCGACAGTCATCAGACGTCGGAACGGTAACGCTCCTGGTCTACCGCTCGGCAGGTTAAGTGACCATGCTCATGGGCATAGCCCATGGCTATTGAATGGTTAATGGTGGGCGGCTAGACAGCTTTCGCGATGCGGCCGCGCACCTCGCCGAGTCGCAGGCGGCCGCCGCCGATCGCCGGGGCGGTGGCGGTGATGACCACCTCGTCGCCGTCCTCGAGGAAGGTCCGGCCCACGCCGTTCAACTCCACGGGTTCGGTACCGCCCCAGGTCAATT
This sequence comes from Nocardia yunnanensis, assembly GCF_003626895.1. Taxonomy (GTDB): domain Bacteria; phylum Actinomycetota; class Actinomycetes; order Mycobacteriales; family Mycobacteriaceae; genus Nocardia; species Nocardia yunnanensis. The sequence continues at coordinate 6,258,788 of NZ_CP032568.1, forward strand.
CCATCAGCGATCCGCGCTCGCCGCGCTCGGCCCCGGAAATGGTGCCCGATGCGAAGAGATCGCCGGTGCGCGTCGACGCCCCGTTCACCGTCATGTGCGCCAGCATCTGCGCGGGCGACCAGTACATGCGCCGGAACGGAGGCGTGGAGACCAACTGATCGTTCCACTCCACGCGCAGTTCGATATCCAATCCCCAGGCCGCGCTGTCGCGCAGATACGGCAGCGGTTCGGGCTCCTGCGCGGGCAGCGGAATCCGCGCCTCGGTCAAGGCGTCGAGCGGCGTCACCCATGCCGACAGCGAGGTCGCGAAGGACTTGCCCAGGAACGGACCCAGCGGCTGCCCCTCCCACGCCTGGATGTCGCGCGCCGACCAGTCGTTCACCAGCGCCACGCCGAACACGTGCTCGGCGAAATCCCCTGCGGCGATAGGCTTTCCGAGTTCCGATCCCGAACCCACCAGGAAACCCAGCTCGGCCTCGATGTCCAGGCGGCGACTCGGCCCGAAATCCGGTGTGCCCGAATCGGTCTTGCGTTGCCCGTGCGGTCGCACCACCTCGGTGCCGGACACCACCACGGTGCCCGCGCGCCCGTGATATCCCACCGGCAGATGCCGCCAATTCGGCAGCAGCGGTTCGCCGGTGGGCCGCAGCATGCGGCCCATGGCGGTGGCGTGATCGAGGCTGGCGTAGAAATCGACGTAGTCGCCGATCTCCACCGGCAGATCCAGCCGCACCGAGCGCACCGCGTGCACGGCCGCCGCGGGCAGTTCGGATTCCGCGGCGGCCGTCACCCGCTCGCGCACCTCGCGCCAGCACTCCGGGCCCTGCGTCATGAAGGCGTTCAGGCTGGGCTGATGGAACATCGGATCGTCCAGCGCCACCGCCAGATCGATGATCGAATCGCCCAATCGCGCACCCACCCTGGGCTCCTCGCCCAGCGGCCGGAACACGCAGTACGGCAGGTGCGTCGGACCGAACCCGGAACCCTCGGGCACGTCGATGCGCACGCGACTACTCATATCCCCGGTCACCTTCCCCATCACCTTGTCCCCGCTCAAATCCACTGACTCGGCCCGCGACCCGACCACGTCCACGCGTAGCCGGGATCCTCACAGGCCAGCGCGCCCTCACCCAGCCGCAACGGGTGGAAGGTGTCCACCATGACGGCCAGCTCGTCGAAGAACTCCAACCCGATACTGCGTTCGTAGGCCCCCGGCTGCGGTCCGTGCGCGTACCCGCCCGGATGCACCGACACCGAACCCTGCCCGATCCCGGATCCCTTGCGCGCCTCGTAGTTTCCGCCGCAATAGAACATGATCTCGTCGGAGTCCACATTGGAGTGGTAGTAGGGCACCGGTATCGACAGCGGATGGTAGTCCACCTTGCGCGGCACGAAATTGCAGATCACGAAGTTCTGCCCGGCGAACGCCTGATGCGCCGGCGGCGGCTGATGCACGCGCCCGGTGATGGGTTCGAAATCGGCGATGTCGAAGGTGAACGGGTACAGGCAGCCGTCCCAGCCCACCACGTCGAAGGGATGGGTCGCGTAGACCAGGCTGGTGCCCACGATCTCACCGGCGGGCCGGTGCTTGACCAGCACCTCGACATTCTCGCCCTCGGCCTGGGCGAGTTCGGTCGGCCCGTGCAGATCCCGCTCGCAGTAGGGCGCGTGCTCGAGCAGCTGACCGTACTTCGACAGATACCGCTGCGGCGGCGTGATGTGCCCGGTGCCCTCGATGATGTAGGCGCGCAACGGTTCCGGGCCGTCCGGAATCCAGCGATGCGTGGTGGCGCGCGGCAGCAGCACCTGATGGCCCTGGCGCACCGGCAGCGTCCCGAACACGGTTTCCACCCGGCCCGAACCGGATTCGATATAGGCCAGCTCGTCGCCGACGGCATTGCGATACAGCGCCGACTCGCGCAGCGCCGCCACATACGAGATGCGGACGTCGGCATTGCCGAGCAGCAGCCGCCGCCCGGTGACCACATCGCTGTCGCCCGCTTTGTCGCCGAGGAACAGCTCGTGCAGTTTCAGATGCCGATGCCGCAGTGGATGGTTCGGGTAGAGGCGCTGCTCGGGCAGTACCCACACCGACGAATCCACAATGGCCGGAGGCAATCCCCGGTGATAGAGCAGCGAGGAATCGCCGGAGAAGCCCTCTTCTCCCATCAGCTCTTCGTAATAGAGCCGCCCCTGCGCGTCCCGATGCTGGGTGTGCCGCTTGGGTGGCACCGAACCGACCTGCCGATAGAACGTCATTGCCGTCTCCCGCATTGACCGATGGTCCGTTTCCCATCGTAGCCATCGGATTGCGGGTGCGGCCGGGTTCGGGCAGGTGTGCTGGCGCGTGGCTCAGGCGTGCCGCAGGGCGCGGTAGACGGCCGCGCCGACGAACTCGCCCAGGGTGTCCGGCGTCCATTCGCCCGGGTCGGTGAGCAGGGTGCGGACCGCGCCCTCCCCGGCGGAGACCCACAGCTCGACCAGCGCTGAAAGCTTGCGCTCCGCGTCGGCGGTGCCCCACGCCTTCAAGGTCGGTCGCAGCCGCCGGGCGCAGCGCTGCACCGCGAGCAGCCGGCCCTTGCCGAACGAATCCGCCACGGCCGGATCGGGATTGCCGTACAGCAGCCGCCAGCTGTCGGGCCGTTGGGACACGGTGTGCAGGAGCGCCCGGAAGCCCTCGACGAACACCGCCTCGTCGGCCTCGACCCGGCGGCGCGGCAGCACATCCAGGATGCCCGCCACCAGGTACTCCTCCTCGCGCTGGATCAGCGCCTGCAGCAGTTCGACCCGATCGGTGAAGCAGGCGTAGACCACGGGCCGCGTCACCTTCATGCGGTCGGCCACGGCGGCGATGGTGACCGCGGCGATGCCGTCGGCGACGGCGATCTCCAACGCGGTGTCGAGGACCTGCGGGCGCCGGCGTTCGGGACCCAGATGCCGCGCGCGCTGGCGTGGTCGTATCGCCGAATCGGTACCCATGCGCACCGACGATAGCAGTGCCCGCGGTCGGTGGAACGGCAGGTCCGAACGGGTAACAAGATCGTTTCCTACGGCTGCGAACAAAAATGCTACATTCACGAAGGAAAGTATCCGGGGGAGACGCCGACGCTCCCCGGCCGGAGGAGACGAAGCCCGATGACCCAGACCCTGTTCAACCCGAAGACCTGCGAATTCACCGAGTTCGACGCGGAGACCCGGCGGCTGCTGCGCGCCACCGTCGACTATTTCGAAGCCTTCGGCAAGGTCCGGCTGCTGGCCGAGAGCCGGGACCGGGTCTGGTACGCCGATTTCCTGGACTTCGTCAAGCGCGAACGCGTCTTCGCGACCTTCCTGACCCCGGCCGCGCAGGCCGGCGGCGATCCGAACAAGCGCTGGGACACCGCGCGCATCGCCATGATGAGCAAGATCCTCGGCTTCTACGGCATGCAGTACTGGTACGTCTGGCAGGTGACGATCCTGGGCCTCGGCCCGATCTGGCAGAGCGCCAATGCCGAAGCGAAGGCCCGGGCCGCCGCCCTGCTGGAGTCCGGCGAGATCTTCGCGTTCGGGCTCTCCGAACAGGAGCACGGCGCGGACATCTACTCCACGGATATGGTGCTGTCGCCCACGCCGGGCGGCGGCTACTCGGCCACCGGCGGCAAGTACTACATCGGCAACGGCAATCTGGCGGGCATGGTGTCGGTGTTCGGCCGCCGCGCCGACAAGCCGATCATCGACTCCTCGGACTTCCTGCGGACGATGACCGACGAGGAGTACTCCGGCTACCTGTTCTTCGCCGCCGACTCCCGGCACAAGAACTACAAGCTGCGCAAGAACGTCGTCGACTCCCAGATGTACGTCGCCGCTTTCGATCTCGACGACTATCCGGTCGCCGAAGCCGACATCCTGCACACCGGACGGGCGGCCTTCGACGCCGCCATGAACACTGTCAACGTCGGCAAGTTCAACCTCGGCTTCGGGGCGGTCGGCGCGTGTGAGCACGCCATGTTCGAGGCCGTCACCCACGCGCACGGCCGAATCCTGTTCGGGCACCGCGTGACCGAGTTCCCGCAGGTGAAATCGCTGCTCGCGGACAGCTTCGCGCGGCTGATCGGCATGAAGCTCTACAGCGAGCGCGCCATCGACTACATGCGCAGCGCCAATGCCGACGACCGGCGGTATCTGCTGTTCAACGCCATCGAGAAGATGTCGGTCACCCGGCATGGGCAGCAGCTGTACGAGGATCTCGCCGATGTCATCGCCGCGCGCGGCTTCGAGAACGACATGTACTTCCCGATGGCCATGACCGGCATGTTCGGGCTGCCGCGCCTGGAGGGCACGGTGCACGTGAACATGGCGCTGTCGCTGAAGTTCATGCCCAACTTCATGTTCCATCCCGCCGATGCCGCGCTCGCGGCGCTGCGCTACCTGCCCGGCGCGGGCGTCGCCCCCAAGGGCGCGGTGCGCGCGGTGTCGGGTGCGCTGAGCTGGACCAGCCGGCATGCTGCTCCGGCCGTCAAGGCCGTGCCTGCGCTGAAGGTCGAATTCGCCCGTGCCGCACACGCTCCCGTGCCGACCCGACGCGACAGCGCCGACGACGAGTTCCTGTTCCGGCAGGGCCCGAGCAGTGGCCTGGGCAAGATTCGGTTCACAGATTGGCGTGCGGTGTTCGAGAAGTTCGCGCACATCCCGAATGTCGCGGTCTTCCTGGAACAGGCCCTCGCCTTCCAGGCCCTGCTGGCCGCCGCCACCCCGACCGCCGCCCAGCAGCAGGACGTCGATTTCCTCTTCGCCCTCGGCGAGCTGTTCACCACCCTCCCGTACGCCCAGCTCATCCTGGAACAGGCCGAGATCGCGGGCGCCGACGAGGCCGTGCTGGACCAGCTGTTCGACCTGTTCGTGCGCGAGTTCTCCCGCCACGCCCTGACCCTGCATACCAAGCCCGCCGCCACCAGGGCGCAGCAGACCCGCGCCCTGGACCTGGTCCGCCGCCCGATCCCCTCGGATACCCGCTTCGCACGGGTGTTGGAGCAGGTCACGGCCCTGGCGGGCCAGTACGAGATGAACCCCTGAGCGAATGCTACATTCGTGAATGAATGGCCTGGCCATCGACTGCAAAGGAGCAGAGACGATGACTGATGTGACGTCACGTCCCCAGTTCGACGCGCCCGCGCGCACCATCCGCGAGGTCGATTACGGCTTCTTCGGACCCGGTTCGCCGACCTGGAAGGTGTGGACCGCGCCGACCGCGCTGATCGGTTTCCAGCGGGCGGTCACCCTCGAGCACTTCGACCCGGATCTGACCGCCGCCGTCGCGGATGTCGGTGGCATCTACAGCGATCCGCGCGGGCGGCTCGATCACACCTTCGCCTACTTCCTCATCGCCGCCGTGGCCGACAGCCGCATGGCCGTCGAGGCGTCCGAGCACCTCATGCAGGTGCACGCCAAGGCCACCGGCATCGAGCCGATCAGCGGAAAGCGTTACAGCGCAAACAATCCCGACTCGCAGCTGTGGATTCACGTCACCGGCTGGCATTCGGTGCTCAAGTGCTACGAGATGTACGGGCCCGGCCCGCTGACACCCGAGGAAGAGCAGCAGTACTGGCGGGAATGCGTCATCGCGGCGGAACTGCAGACCTGCAAACCCGAGAACGTCCCGACCTCGCGCGCCGAGGTGCGCGAATACTTCGCGCAGGTCCGGGCGCGGCTGTGCAGTTCCGAGCGCGCCCGCCGCGGCATGCACTACCTGCTGTTCACGCCCAGCGAGAAGGGCATCAAGCTGTGGGCGGGCAGCCGGCTGGTGGCCCCGGCGGCCATTGCCACGCTGCCCGAATGGATGCGCGTCACCGGCGGTTTCGATCAGCCCGGGGTGCTCGACGCGGCCTATCCGCCGGCCGTGCGCGCGGCCATGGCCGTGCTGAAGAACGACAACCTGAAACTGCGGGTGGCCCGCCACGGCATCGGCAAGACGACCGCCCGGCTGCTCTCGGAGCACATGCGAGCCGGGGTTCCGGTGAATCCCGTCACGGTCACTCCGGCGCAGGCCAAGGAACTGTACGGGCGTTCGACGCGGTCGAGCGCATAACGGCACGGTTAACTTTTCGGGGTTTCCGCCCATTGTGATGGGCTTCTCGGCGCGAGCGGCTTCCCTACGCTTGCGTAACGGGACAGGCGTACGGCAACCTTCGCACGAGCGTCGCGACGCTCTTTCGGATCGTTCCACATCTCTTGATCTTCGAGACTCAGCCGAGGAGGCCCTTCCGTGTCCCATTACAAGGCGAACCTACGAGACATCGAGTTCAACTTGTTCGAGGTACTGGGCATCGGGGAACTGCTGGACCAGGGCGCCTACGGCGACCTGGACGCCGACACCGCGCGGGAGATGCTCGCCGAGGCGAAGCGCCTGGCGGAGGGGCCGATCGCGGACTCCTTCGTCGATGCCGACCGCAATCCGGTCGAGTTCCTCCCCGACCAGCACACCATCACCGTGCCGGAATCGCTGAAGAAGACCGTGGCCGCGGTCAACGAGGCGGGCTACTCGGGGCTGGGCATGTCCGAGGACATGGGCGGGGTACCCGCGCCCAACGCTCTCATCTGGGGCATCCAGGAGATGATCGTGGCCGCCAACAACTCGGCCTCCTTCTTCAACATGGGCCCGCTCATGCACAAGGTGCTCTTCGACGAGGGCACCGAGCAGCAGCGCAAGTGGGCCACCCACGCGTGGGAAAACCGTTGGGGCGGAACGATGGTGCTGACCGAGCCCGACGCGGGCTCCGATGTCGGCATGGGCCGCACCAAGGCCGTCGAGCAGGCCGACGGCACCTGGCACATCGAGGGCGTCAAGCGCTTCATCTCCGGCGGCGACGTGGGCGACACCGCCGAGAACATCTTCCACCTGGTGCTGGCCCGCCCCGAGGGCGCCGGCCCCGGCACCAAGGGCCTGTCGCTGTTCGTGGTGCCGCGCTTCCTGTTCGACACCGAGACCATGGCGCTGGGTGAGAAGAACGGTGCGCTGGTCACCGGCGTCGAGCACAAGATGGGCATCAAGTCCTCGCCCACCTGTGAGATCACCTTCGGTGGCGCCAAGCCGGCCGTCGGCTACCTGGTGGGCGGCGTGCACAACGGCATCGCGCAGATGTTCAAGGTCATCGAGAACGCGCGAATGATGGTGGGCACCAAGGCCACCGGCGCGCTGTCGACCGGCTACCTGAACGCGCTCGAGTACGCCAAGCAGCGCGTGCAGGGCGCCGATCTGACCCAGATGGCCGACAAGGCCGCGCCGCGCGTCACCATCACCCACCACCCGGACGTGCGCCGCTCGCTGGCCACCCAGAAGGCGTACGCCGAGGGCCTGCGCGCGCTGTACATGTACTGCGCCTCCTACCAGAACGCCGATGTGGCACAGGCGAATTACGGCGTCGACGCCGAACTGGCCGAGCGGGTCAACGATCTGCTGCTGCCCATCGTCAAGGGCTGCGGCTCCGACCGCGCCTACGAGAGCCTCACCGAATCGCTGCAGACCCTGGGCGGTTCGGGCTACCTGCAGGACTACCCGATCGAGCAGTACATCCGCGACTGCAAGATCGATTCGCTGTACGAGGGCACCACTGCCATCCAGGCGCAGGACTTCTTCTTCCGCAAGATCATTCGCGACAAGGGCGTGGCGCTCGGTCACGTCTCGGGCCTGATCCAGAAGTTCGTCGACGGCGGCCCCGACCGGTTCAAGGTCGAGCGCGAACTGCTCGGCGCGGCCCTGGCCGACGTGCAGGCCATGGCGGCCACGCTGACCAGCTACCTGATGGCCGCGCAGCAGCAGGTCGACGAGGTCTACAAGGTCGGCCTGGGCTCGGTCCGATTCCTGTACGCCGTGGGCGATCTCGTCATCGCGTGGCGACTGCTGGAGCAGGCCGCCATCGCGCAGGCCGCGCTGGACGCCGGTGCGGCGGACAAGGATCAGAACTTCTACACCGGCAAGGTCGGTGTCGCCTCCTGGTTCGCGAAGAACAAGCTGCCGCTGCTGAGCGGTGTGCGCGCGGTCCTCGAGACCCTCGACAACGACATCATGAAGCTGGACGAGGCCGCTTTCTAGTCTCTCCGAAACGGGTGGCTGCGTGTCGCATTCGGCGAGTCACGGCTCGCCGGGGTGACACGCACACTTCGTTGTGAGACCCGCGGTGAACTGTCGTGCCCAGCGGGTACAACTAGCCCATGGTCTTCCCGGTTTCCTTCGGCTGGATACAGATCCTGCTGCTGGTGCTCGTCGTCGGCGCGCTCGCGCTGCTGATCACGGCCGTGTTCAAGGCGCGGCGGGTCGGCTGGCGGGTGCTGGTCGGGCGCGGCATGAGCGCGGTCGGGCTGGTGCTGGTCGCGGTGGTGATCCTCTGGATCACCACGCTGCTGCAAACCTTCCTCGGGCTCACCGGCGAGGTGAAGGCCGCCCACATCGAGGCCAAATCCGTTGCCGGCCAGGAACACCTGATGAGCGTGGACCTGACCCTCTACGGCGACAAGGACCACGCCGACACGCACGCCACCTATCAGGTCGAAGGCGACATGTGGGTGCTGCAGGCCAATATCGTGGAGCTGGAACCGTGGGTGAACGCGCTCGGCTTCCACTCCGGCTACAAGGTGACCCGGCTCTACGGGCAGCGCCTGGACGGCGTCGCCACCAAACAGAACCAGATCTTCCTCAACGGCAGCGACAAGGACTTCTTCCAGGACATGAAGGACCAGTCCTGGTACACAAAGCCTTTCGTGCGCTCGGCGTACGGCAATGCCGTCATCGCCACACCGGGCACCTACGACGTCTTCATATCCCGCGACGCCATCAAGACCCGGCCCGCCTAGCGCTCAGTCCGCCAGCTCGGCCACGACCGGGGCATGATCGCTGGCGCCCTTGCCCTTTCGCTCCTCGCGGTCCACGTTCGCGTCGGTGACCCGGGCCGAGAGGGCGGGCGAGCCGAGAATGAAATCGATGCGCATGCCCTCCCGGCGAGGGAAGCGCAACTGCGTGTAATCCCAGTAGGTGTAGACGCCCGGGCCCGGATGGAACGGCCGCATCACATCGGTGAAGCCCGTCTCGCCGAAGGCCTCGAAGGCATCCCGCTCCGGTTCGGACACATGCGTCCTGCCGCGGAAGAACTCCGGCGACCAGACATCCAGATCGGTCGGCGCGATATTCCAGTCGCCGACCAGCGCGATCTGCGCGTCCGGATCCTCCGACAGCCATTTCGCGCCCGCATCCCGCAGCGCGGCAAGCCATTCCAGCTTGTAGGCGTAGTGCGGATCGGCCAGGGCGCGGCCGTTGGGCACGTACAGGCTCCACACCCGCACCCCGCCGCAGGTCGCGCCGATCGCCCGGGACTCCACCACCGGCGTGCTCAGCAACGATTCCCCCGCGTCCTTGTCGAACCCCGGCTGCCCCGGAAAGCCGATCTCGACCTGATCCAGGCCCACCCGGGAGGCGATGGCGACGCCGTTCCACTGATTGATGCCCACGTGCGCGGCCTCGTAGCCCGCCGCCTCGAACGCCTCGAACGGGAACTGCTCGTCCTTGCACTTGGTTTCCTGCATGGCCAGCACGTCGATATCGGCGCGGTCCAGCCAGGCCAGCACCCGATCCTGCCGGGTGCGAATCGAATTCACGTTCCAGGTGGCGATGCGCACGGTGCGGTGAACCTTTCAGCAATAGGGTCTTCGAAGGGCGGGGCGAGGTCAGGGCGCGGCGTACCGGTAGCGGTGATGCTCGACGAAACCCATCTCCTGATACAACGCCAGCGCCGCGTCGTTGTCATCCGACACCTGCACATAGGCGTGCGTGGCCCCGCGCGTCCGCCCCCAGCGGATCATCTCCGCGCACACCAGCGAACCCAGCCCGTGACGGCGATGCCCGGCCGCCACCGCCACACACGTCAGGCCCACCCAGCGGCGGCCGTCCGGCGCGGTGGTGAGCGCGGCCCGGCCGATGGCCAGCGGTGCGGGCAAACCCAGTGCGGCGAAGGCGACCTCGCCGTCGCGGACCGCGGTCAGCACCTCCACCGACGGGGTGGAGCCCACATCGGTGTCGCCGCCGCGATGCCGGTGCATCGACAGCCACGCGCCGTCCGGTTCGGCGGTGAACCGCACCATCGGCGGGCCCTGCGGCAGCATCACGTTCTCGATATCGACCGCCAGCACCTGGGTTTCGTTCCAGGATCGCCACGCCGCGGGCGCGGCGGCCAGCCGATCCGGTAGCTGCAGCACCAGCGGCAGGCCGTGCGCGGCATACCATTCGCCGATCCGCTCCAGGGTGGCGGCGTCCATCAGCGCGGGACCGTCCGTACCGCCCAGCGGCACCGCGGAATTCGCGCGATTGGTGTAGCCCTCCCCGGCGCGCAGCAGCCAGCCGTCGATCCACGAGCGCATCAGCCCCGGCCAGCCGTCGGCCGCGGCCGCCTCCAGGGAGCGGATCTCGCTGGTGCGAATGGGCCGGGGACCCACCGGTTTCCACGCCACCACCCGATCCCAGGCGATCGACACCACCTGCCCGTCGGCGGTGCGCACGGTCAGCGGGTCGGTCGCCACGAGTTCACCGATCACATCCGTCAAGGGCTGCGGGTAGCCCGCGGGCAGGCGGTAGCGAACCACCACCCGCTTGCCGATCGGCGGGAGTTCGGAAGCGGTCATCGGGGGTGTCAGTCGTCGAGATCGTCGTCGTCGTGCCCGAACGGGTCCGGCACGGTGCCGGGCACCCAGCTCGAACCCGGCTTGCCCCAGCCGTTTCGCTTGATGGCCTTCTTGGCGGCGCGCGCATTGCGGCCCACCAGCACGTCCACGTACAGGTAGCCGTCGAGGTGGCCGGTCTCGTGCTGCAGCATCCGGGCGAAGAAGCCGCGGCCCTCGATCTCGACCGGCTCGCCCTTCTCGTCGGTGCCGGTGACCTTCGCCCAGTCGGCGCGGCCGGTGGGGAACTGCTCACCCGGCACCGACAGGCAGCCCTCCTCGTCGTCCTCGGGATCCGGCATGCCCTCGGGGATCTCGGAGGTCTCCAGCACCGGATTGACCACACAGCCGCGGCGGCGCACCATCTTCCCGCCGGCCACCTCGTCCGGGCAGTCGTAGACGAACAGCCGCGGCGCGAGCTCGTCCTCGGACTCGATGATCACCTGATTGCCGGCCAGCCCCACCCCGTTGGCGGCGTCCATGGTCTCGAACATATCCGCGATCAGCCCCGCCAGCTCCTCCGGTGACTGCGTGACCGGAGTGGTCGCGCGGTGCAGAACCGGGTCGCCGACAATGCGAATCGGGAGAATAGCCATGGTTAGGCAGCCTACTGTGTCTATTTGCCTCCGCTTCGCTCCGGCGGTTCGCGGCCCTGCTACCTCGTTCTTCCCTCCTCCGCCCCTCCGCTTCGCTCCCCCGCTCCGTCAGTCCAGACCGAGGCGGGCCGCGAACTGGTGGGCGAAGGTTCAGCGGCTGTGATCTAGCTCGACACGCCGACTGCTCCTCAGAAACACGCCGAGCGGTACGCGTCGGGAAGGTCGGGCCGCGTGGTTGAATGATCGGCGACGCACAAGCACCATATTCGTCTGGTGACCACTCGGCGAGGGAGCACTATGGACAGCGCAGCGGCACGAGACATCCCCGCAAGCGAGGACGGTGTCCCCGCGGTCTCCTCCGATCATTCGGAGCGCGTGGCCGACGAGGCTGGCGCGCACGGGCTTTCCCGCCGCGAACTCGACATTCTCGACTTCGAGCGCAAATGGTGGAAGTACGCCGGCGCCAAAGAGGAAGCCATTCGCGAGCTGTTCGACCTCTCGCCCACCCGCTACTACCAGGTGCTCAATACCGTGGTCGACAAGCCCGAAGCCCTGGCCGCCGACCCCATGCTGGTCAAGCGCCTGCGTCGGCTGCGCGCCAGCCGTCAGAAGACCAGGGCCGCACGTCGTCTCGGTTTCCAGGTCTAGCCAGTAGGCTTCGACGCGTGAGCAACCCGAATTCGCCGTCCGGCGGTCCGCCGCTGCGCGCCCTGGCGATGGTCCTGATCGCGCTGGCCATCGTGTTCGCGGGGATCGGCGCGATGTCGCTGTCGAGTTCGGACTCCTCCGACGCGAGCGCCACCTCCTCCTCCGCGAGCGCCGCCCCGTCCACCACCCCTGCGGCACAGCAGAATTCGGCCAAGCCCAGCACCACGGCGCCGCTCGCGCCGACCACCACCGCGGCCGCGCCGCCCACCACCACCGCGCCGATCACCACCACCGTCCCGCCCGCGCCGACCACGACCGCGGCCCCGGCGGGCATCGACAAGACGGTGCCGGTGCGGGTGCTCAACAACGGCACCATCGCCGGACTGGCCAAGAAGACCGGCGATCAGCTCTCCGCCGACGGTTTCAACGTCACCGAGGTGGGCAACTACCCGAACGGTGTCATTCAGAAAACGACTGTGTACTACGGCAGTTCGCCCAAGGAGCAGGCATTGGCCCAGGCCATCGCCGCCGAACTGGGCTGCGCGGCCGTACCCCGATTCCCCGGAATCGCCGACTCCCCGTCCGGTGTCATCGTCATCGTCACGGACAACTAGAACACCACGATGGCCCCTCCACGGGTTGGGCGCGCGGCTCTGGCATCATCTTGTCCGGTACGAACTATGTCCACCCTGCTTTCCGATAAACTCGGACTCGTAAAGGAGTTCCCCGATGGCCTCGTCCTCTACTCGTCGCCCGTCTTGGTGGACTGTTGCTCCGGTGCTCGCGGTCGCCGCTCTCGGCCTCACCGCGTGCTCCAACAGCCAGGAGTCGAGCGACGTCAAGGGGACGACCCCGCCGGTGTTCACCAGCTCGCCCGCCCCCGCGGGCACCTCCAGCGGCCTCGGCAATGCCGCCGAGCCGCATGATTCGGTCTCGGCCACCCTCAAGGACTCCAGCGGTCAGTCGGTCGGCACCGCCACCTTCTCCAGCACGGGCGGACACCTCCAGGTCGTCGTCGAGGCACACGGCCTCAAGCCCGGATTCCACGGCCTGCACCTGCACTCCGTCGGCAAGTGCGAGCCCAACTCGGTCGCGCCCGCCGGTGGCGCGCCCGGCGACTTCCTCTCCGCCGGTGGCCATCTGCAGGTCGGCGATGCCAATACGCATCCGGCCAGCGGCGATCTGACCTCGCTCGAGGTGCTCAAGGACGGCACCGCCACCCTGACCACCACCACCGACGCGGTCACCCTGGACGAGATCAAGGGCAAGGCCCTGATCATCCACGCCGGCGCCGACAACTTCGGCAACATCCCCACCCGGTACGCACCCGCGCCGGATCAGGAAACCCTCTCGACCGGTGACGCTGGCGCGCGGGTCGCCTGCGGCGTCGTGTCCTGAAACCCATTGAGGTGAGCCATGGCCGGGGCAGGCATCAAGAAGGTCCCCTTCAACTCATCGCCCCGGCCCACGCTCGGCGTGGAATGGGAGATCGCGCTCGTCGACAAGCGCACGCGGGACCTGTCCAACACGGCCGCAGCCGTTTTCGAGGCGTGCGGTGACCTGCGGGCGTGGGACGGCACCCCGCAGATCACCAAGGAGCTGCTGAAGAACACCGTCGAGCTGGTGTCCGGCAAGCACGACTCGGTGAGCGAGGTGGTCGACGAACTGCACGCCACCCAGGACGTCGTGCGCCGGGAGGCCGACCGCATGGGCGTCGATCTGTTCTGCGCGGGCACCCACCCGTTCGCCCAGTGGTCCACCCAACAGCTCACGCGCAGTGCGCATTACGACGAACTCATCGAGCGCACCCAGTGGTGGGGCCGCCAGATGCTGATCTGGGGCGTGCACGTGCACGTCGGAATCTCGCACCCGGACAAGGTCTTCCCGATCCTCAACGCGATGCTGCCGTCGTATCCGCACCTGCTGGCGCTGTCGGCCTCCTCGCCCATGTGGGCGGGCGTGGACACCGGCTACGCCAGCAACCGGGCGCTGATGTTCCAGCAGCTGCCCACCGCCGGACTGCCCTTCCAGTTCGAAAACTGGGGCCAGTTCGAGCGATTCGCGCACGATCAGATGAAAACCGGTGTGTTCGAACAGCTCGGCGGCATGCACTGGGACATCCGGCCCGCACCCAAATGGGGCACCATCGAGGTCCGCATCTGCGACGGCACTCCCTCCCGGGCCGAACTGGCCGCCCTCGTCGCCCTCATCCACTGCCTCGTCGTCGATCTCGATCGCCGGGTGGAATCGGGGGAGGAGCTGCCCGCCATCCTGCCACCCTGGCATGTGCAGGAAAACAAGTGGCGCGCAGCGCGTTACGGGCTGGACGCCATCATCATCACCGACGCCGACAGCAACGAGCGCCTCGTCACCGACGACCTGATGGATCTGCTCAACCGGCTCGAACCGACCGCCAAGAGCCTCGGCTGCGAGAACGAACTGGCGCTGGTCGCCGACATTCCGAAGAAGGGCGCGTCGTATCAGCGGCAGCGCCGGGTGGCCGCGGCCGCCCAGGGCGATATGGTGGCAGTCGTCGACTCGCTGGTGCGTGAACTCGAACAGTGACGGGCCGCCGGCACTGAAGTCTGTGATCCAGCGGTGAATACGGTGTCACAACGCTGTGATTTCGGTTACGCCGACCGGCGGCCGACGTCCGCGTGGCCAGCGGCGATAACGCACCGACCGGGGGCTGTTCATTCGATCCGAGTGCTCGTGTTCAACTGAGCACGAGGGTGGCGTTCACGTGGCGTTTACTATGGCTGGATGCTGCTCGACGACCCGCGCTCCCGATACGGCGGTGCCGAACGCCGCCCGGGAACGTGGACCCCGTCGCCGCGCGCCCGCCTGATCGCCGTCCTGGCCGTCGGGGCGGCCGCCCTGCTCGCCCTCCAATTCGTCGCTGCCCGGCACCATTTCACCGGGCCGCTCGAAAGCATCTGGGACGACTTCACCGGCAACGCCAAATCCTTCACCGTGCCCTGGGCGGGCCTGGGGCTCGCGCTCATCGGCCTGTCCTGGCGGCGGCGCGGCCTCGCGGTCGCCGCGGCCTTCGGCATCGACCTTGTCTACCAAGGGATCCGGACGCTCAGCGGTGGTCCGCTGGCCATGGGCAACGGGCCGGTTCTGGTGCTGCTCGCCATCCTGGGCCTGGCCTGGTTCCGATGGCAAGGCGCGGAACGCGGCAACGCGCTGCACGCCGGCGCGCTCGGCATGCTGCTGGTGCTCTCCAGCAAGGTCGCCGACGTCTGGCTCGGCATCACCGTGCTGGCCGGACCCCGGGTTCTCGACGAGCACATCGTGCTCGTCGATCACGCGCTCGGCGATCCGTCCTGGATGCTGGGCCAGCTGCTGGCGTGGCTGGGCCCCGTCGCCTCGGCGGTGCTGCACTGGGTCTACATCGAACTGCCGCTCGGCGCGATGATCGTGACCGTCTGGCAGTTGCGCGATGTGGTGCGGACCGGGGCGTGGCCGCGGCACTATCTGGTGCGCACCTTCCTGGTGCTCGGGTTGATCGGGCCGATCTTCTACATCGTGTTCCCCGTCGTCGGGCCGATGTTCGCCTTCGGCGCGGACGGGCACGCCTTCTCCCTCGGCGCGTACTGGCCCAATGTCGTACCGCCGGTGGATCTCTCGCCCGGCAGCATCGCCTTCGACCACTACACGCCGCGCAACTGCATGCCGTCGCTGCACACCGCGTGGGCGCTGTCGATCTTCATCCACTCCCGCCGCGACCCGTTCACCGGCGCGCCCGCACCGGTGTGGCTGCGCTGGGGCGGCGCCTTCTGGCTCGTCGCCACCCTCGCGGCCACCCTCGGCTTCGGTTACCACTACGGCGCGGACCTGGTCGCGGGCGCGGTGCTGTGCCTGACCGTCGAATCCGCCCTGCGCGCACCGGAACGCGGCTGGGACCGCACCCGGCTGCGGCTCGTCGGCGCGGGCGCGGCGCTGTTCGCCGGGCTGCTGCTGTCCTACCGGTACCTGTCGGTCTGGTTCGCCGAACACCCGATGCCGGCCGGGATGATCGTGCTCGGGCTGCTCGCCGCCTATGTGACCGCGTTCTATCGGACCTGGTTCGCGCAGTTGCCGATCCAGGCGCCCGCACTCGAAACCGCCGCTCGCGCCTGAACGTTCGGGCTCGCCGGTCAGTCGGTCGCGGTCGCGTCGGCCAGGTCGCCGTTCGGCTCGGCGACCTGTGGGCGGCTGCGGCGCAAGGCCAGCACGCCCGCCGCGCAGCCCGCGGCCACCAGCATCGACGTCCACGCGGGCAATGCGGTATTGCCGGAGTCGACCGTGCACAGCGGGGCGTGACCCGTCGATTGCAGCGCGTAGTCGCCGCGGGCGGCGTAGTCGCGCATGCCCAGCACCGCGGACGGCACGAAGATCACCATGGTGCCCAGCACCCGGCTGGGAACGTAGCGCGGCCGCACCGAGACGAGGGCGAAACCGAAGAGCCAGGACACGATTGCCGCCTCGCCGACGATCACCACCGCCAGCTCGGTGTCGGGGTCCAGTGCCGTCAGCAGCCCGGCCAGGATCGCCGCGCCCAGGCACGCGTACGTGGCGGGATGCCGGCTGCCCGTCCACATGCCCAGCGCGGACACCGCCACCAGCAGCGGCACCGACCACGCGGGCAGCTCCGCCGCGATGGTCGCGCTGCCCACCGCGCTGAGCCCGACCGCCAGCAGCACGATCTCGCCGTCGCGGCCCGGCAGCAGCATGGCCGCGATCATGGCCGTCCCCACCGCCGTCGCCGCCGCCAGGAAGACGCCCGCCAGGCTGCCGCCGTGCCGCGACAGCCACTCGGCGCTGGCCAGCGTGATCAGGACGAGCAAGACGCCCGCCAGGATCGGGGTCAGCGGCAATTCGATCGACACGCGTTGCGTGACCGGCTGTTTCCGATTGGCCAGCACGCCCAGCACCGCCAGGATCAGGGCCAGCACGATCATCCAGACCGGCGGCATATCCGTGGCCTGCCAGTGCTCGCCGACGGTCTGGTCGATGGTGCCGCCCACCCGCGGCACCGGATTCACCGAACCCAGCAGCAGGCTGATCAGGATGCCCAGCGTCCAGCCGAAGGCGGGCAGCCGATGATGCAGCACCGCCGCGCCCAGCGCGCCCAGCACCAGCCCGCCCGCCAGGGAATCGATGAAGTTCATGGTGGACAGCGAGGAATGCGGGTCGCTGGCGTGCCCGAGGGAGTGGTTGGCCAGCAGCGCCACCAGGCCGCCCGCCGTCGTGATCCAGGCGGCCCGGGGGCTACCGAGGGTGGTGAGCAGCACCGCGACGATCATGGCGACCAGTACGCCCGCGGCGATGGCGCGCGGGAGGCTGTAGGCCAGCAGATCCAGTTGCAGCGCGGAAGTCTGTGAGGTCCAGCCGAAGTCGATGGGCAGGGCCAGCGCCAGGCCGGCAACCGTTGCGGTGACGAGCGCCGTGAATGTCTCGACGGCGACCTGATACGACCTCACCTGCGCAAAGCTACCGGCGAAGGCCGGACCGGTTGGTTCGACTCGCCTACTTTGCGCAGATTCAGCTAACTTCCCGATGACGCAAAAATAGGACCAATCGGTCTGTTTCGAGGGGGAGTCAGACATACCCCGGCGAGTCCCCCGCCGGACCCGACGCCGCCCGCTGCTCGGCGTAGCGGCGCAGCGACTCCACCTGAATCGGATCCAGCGAGGGCCGGACCGCCGCCCGCGCGGCCGTCAGATCCGCCGAAGTGATCTCCCCGGCATCGATATCGCGGCGCATGGCCGCCAGCGCCGCCTCGCGCAGCAGCGCCGTGCAGTCGGCCGCCGAGTAGCCCTCCAACTCCTTGGCCACCTTGCGCAGCTTGGCATCCGGGGTCAGGGCCGGGACAGTGGCGCGGGTCTTGCGCACCAGGGTGCGCAAGATGTCCGCGCGCGCCGCGGCGTCCGGCGGCGGCACGAAGACCAGCTTTTCCAGCCGCCCGGGCCGCAGGACCGCGGGATCGATCAACTCCGGCCGGTTGGTCGCGCCGATCACCACCACATCGCGCAGCGGCTCCGCACCGTCGAGTTCGGTCAGCAGCGCGGCGACCACCCGATCGGTCACCCCGGCGTCATTGGCCTGCCCGCGTCGCGGTGCGAGCGCGTCGATCTCGTCCAGGAAGATCAGCGAGGGCGCGGAATCCCGTGCCCGCTGGAACAATTCGCGAACCGCCCGCTCGGACGAGCCGACCCATTTGTCCAGCAGCTCCGCACCCTTCACCGAGTGCACGCTCAGCTGTCCCGAACCGGCCAGCGCCCGCACCAGAAAGGTCTTGCCGCAGCCCGGCGGCCCGTACAGCAGCACCCCGCGCGGCGGCTCGATGCCCAGCCGCGCGAACGAATCCGGATGCTGCAGCGGCCACAGCACCGCCTCGGTCAGGGCCTGTTTGGTCTCGTCCATGCCGCCGACATCGTCGAGACTGGAGTGGCCGATGGCCAGTTCCTCGGAACCCGACCGCGACAGCGGCCGGATCACGTCCAGCGCGCCGATCAGATCTTCCTGCCGCAGCAGCGGATCCGACTCCTCCCGGCTGGCGCGGCCCGCGGCCCGCAATGCCGCCTCACGCAGCAGCGCCGCCAGATCCGACACCACGAATCCCGGTGTGCGCGCCGCGATCTCGTCGAGTTTCAGCCCGTCGGCCGGGATGTCGCGCAGCAGCCGCTCCAGTAGCGCGGTGCGCACCGCGGCGGTCGGCAGCGGCAGCGACACCTCCCGGTCGAACAGCTCCGGCGATCGCAGCCGGCGGTCGATGCCCACCGCGTTCGAGGTGGTCGCCAGCACCGCGACGGCGGGACGCGCCACCGCACAACGCAATTGATCCAGGATCAGTGTGGCCACCGGTTCCGGGGTATCGGGCAGCAGCGCGTCGATATCGGTGATCAGCAGGATGCCGCCCGCGCCGGAACAGATCTCGGTCACCCGATTGGAGACCTCCAGCAGCCGGCTGCCGCTCTCCAGCGAACCGATCGCGGGCCCGTCGAGCACCACCAGCCGCCGCTGACCGGCCACCGCGCGCGCCAGCGTCGCCTTGCCGACGCCGGCCGGGCCGGTGATCAGCGCACCCAGATGTGGTGACGCACCAAGGGCTTTCAGCAGTTTCGGCTCGTCGAGCGAGAGTTGCAGCCACTCGGTCAGCTTGGCCGCCTGGGACTGCACCCCGGCCAGATCCGCGACCGCCACCGCGGACCGGAGGGGCGCGGCGTGCACCGACGGCGCCGGAGTCACCACCGGATTGGGCCGGGTCGCGTCGTCGAGCAGATCCATCGGGGTGTCGGTGGCGTCGGTGGCCGTGCCCAGCACCACCGCGGTGCTCGGGCGGATCGTCACCGGGCCGGAACGCGGATCGGTGACGGTCACCTTCAAGACCTCGGAGGTCCACGCGATTCCGATGCCCTTCAAGGCGAGTCGCGCGGCGGCCGGATTGTCGCCGGGCAGCAGATCACGGGGCAGCAGGGTCACGCTGTCGCCGACGGTCACGATCTTGCCGAGCAGGGCCTGCCGGATGGTCGACTCGGAGATGTAGCTCATCGCGAGGTCCGAACCGGTCACCGCGACCATGCGGGCATCGGAGACGGTCGCGGGTGCGACGGTGACATCGCCGCCGTCGCGCACCTTCGCGTTGGCCAGCGTCACCTCGTCCAGCAGGGCGACGCCGCTGCCGTGGCCCTGGGTCGGTTTGAACTGCCCGACCACGGCGGTGGTGCGGCGGCCGCCGGTCAGCGTGACCCCGTCACCCGGGCGCAGACCCAGCGCCATCAGGACTTCCGGATGCAGGCGCACCAATCCCCAGCGGGCGTCCCCGCCCGAGGTATTCCGGCGAGCGGTCAGCTTGATTTCCGGCACCCGTCAATTCTGCCTGGCGGACCGGGCGCCGACGCCGACGCCGATGAATTGCGGCCCAGCCGTTGGCGTCCGCGTCGGGCGTCAGCGCCGCCCGGCACGGTCGGGCAGCCGGTCGCGCTGGCCGGGGCGGCGCAGGCGCAGCCGAGCCGTCGACACCGACACCCGCGGCACCCGCCCGGCCAGCGGGCGCTGGCGTCGCTGCGCCCGGCGCTGGGCGCGACGCTCGGCCGGCTTGTGATGCCAGGTCTCCGGACGCGCGGCCACCCAGCGAGCCGAGTGCACGGCGAAGGGGATGTGGGACAGGTACAGCGCGACCAGCGCCATCATCAGGATCAGCGGATAGGTGACCAGCAGCGCGGCGGCCAGGCCGACCAGCACCAGCAGGATCGGCGCGGTGCGCGGAGCCACCGACACCGACTTGATGGCCAGCGTCGGCAAGGTGCTCACGCACAGCAGACCGGTCAGCACGGTCCAGACCGCGACCATCGGGAAGCTGACCCACCAGCCGTCGTGGAACTGCTCGGACAGCGCGATGGGCAGCAGCACGATGAGCGCGCCCGCGGGGGCGGGCACGCCGGTGAAATACTCGCGCTGCCAATCCGGCCGGCTGTCGTCGTCCATCAGGGTGTTGAAGCGGGCCAGCCGCAACACCATGCAGACCGCGAACATCAGCGCGATGATCCAGCCGATGCTGTCGGCGTGCAGGAAGGTCACGTAGAGCACCAGCGCGGGCGCGACACCGAAGGCGATGGCGTCGGAGAGCGAATCCAGTTCCGCGCCCATCTTGGTGGTGGCGTCCAGCATGCGAGCGATGCGACCGTCCAGCATGTCGAAGACCGCGGCCGCGCCGACCAGCGCCAGCGCGATGCCCAGCGTGCCCTCCATGGCGAACTTCACCGCCGACAGCCCCGAGCACAGCCCGAGAATGGTCACCATGCTGGGCAGCAGCCGGATGGTGCGATTGCGGCGGCGCTGCAGCGGCGCGGGCGCGAGTTGCTCCATCATGAATCCAGTTCGGCCAGTACCGTTTCCGCGCCGATGGTCCGCTGACCCGGCGTCACCAGCAGGGTGGTGCCGGCCGGGAAGTAGGTGTCCACGCGCGAACCGAAGCGGATCAGCCCGTAGGTGTCGCCGATGTTCAGTTTGTCGCCGGCCTTGGCGTCGCACACGATGCGGCGCGCCAGCAGCCCGGCGATCTGCACCACGATCACGCGCTGTCCGGAGGCGGTCTCGATGACCATGCTGTTGCGCTCGTTGCGCTCGCTGGCCTCGGGCAGATCGGCCGAGAGGAACTGGCCCTTCAGATAGGCGACCTGCTCCACCAGCCCGGCCACCGGCACCCGCTGCACGTGCACGTCCAGCACCGACAGGAAGATGCTCACCCGCGGCAGCGGCGCATCGCCCAGCCCGAGTTCGGCGGGCGGCACCGCGGTGTCGACGAGCGCGACCTCACCGTCGGCGGCGGCCACGACCACGCCCGGACGGTTCGGCGGCACCCGGTGCGGATGCCGGAAGAAGGTCGCGGTGGCCGCGGCCGCCAGCAAACCCGTGCGGCGCAACCACTTCCGCCGGTAGCCCAGGGTCGCCACCGCCAGCGGCGCGGCCACGAACGGCAGACCCGCCGGGTGCAGGGGTGGAACCGCTTTGCGAACCAGGTCGGCGACGTGGGCGAGGCCGGTCTGTTCGGGAGTGCCGGGCGGGGTGGGTCGGCGGGCCACAAGCTCCTCTTTCATGCGCGGGTAGGTGCGGTACGGGACCGCGGTCACAGCCTACTGTGCCCAATTGCCCTCCGCTTCGCTCCGGGCGCGTTCGCGGCCCTGGAGGTCTCGTTCTTCCCTCCCTCCGCTCCTCCGCTTCCCTCCCTCCGCTCCTCCGCTTCGCTCCCCCGCTCCGCTCAGTCCAGAACGAGACGGGCCGCGAACCTTTGGTGACCTACCTGCAAGTGCACCCCGATTGTGAGCATAAGCACTCATCTGGCAGGCTGGGGCGCTTAAGATGAGGGTGCCTCATGTCTGCGACGACCAGCAGGTCCGCCGGGGGGTGGGGAACCCGATGAAGGTCACGTTCGACGCGCAGTACATAGGAGAGAACCAATGGCTGCTCGAATTGCCTCGATCAGCGGGGCAGAGCACACGGCAATGCTCGGGCTCGGCGTGTACCGGCCGGAGCGCATCGTCACCAACGAAGAGGTCGCCGGACCCATCGATTCCAGCGACGAATGGATCCGGACCCGCTCCGGCATCCGCACCCGCCGCTTCGCCTCCCCCGCGGAGACGATCATCAGCATGAGCGCCGCGGCCGCCCGCGACGCCATCGACGCCGCGGAGATCGATCCCGGCACCATCGACTGCGTCATCGTCGCCACCTCCACCTGGCTGCTGCTCACGCCCGCCGCGGCCCCGCAGATCGCCACCGAACTCGGCCTGAAAAACGTTGCCGCCTTCGATGTTTCGGCCGGCTGCGCGGGCTTCTGCCACGCCGTGGCGCTGGCCTCGGATCTGGTCAAGGGCGGCACCGCGCGCAATGCGCTGGTCATCGGCGTGGAACGGCTGACCGACACCATCAACCCCAAGGATCGCGGCACCGCCTTCCTGTTCGCCGACGGCGCGGGCGCGGTGGTCATCGGCCCGTCCGACGAACCCGGCATCGGCCCCACCGTCTGGGGTTCGGACGGCACCCAGCACCACGCCATCCGCCAGGACAAGGACTGGATGGAGTTCTTCCGGGAGATCGACGAACACGGCCTCGACGCCGTCCGCCCGTATCTCGCCATGGAGGGCACGGCCGTATTCCGCTGGGCCGCACACTCTTTGGAACAGGTCTGCCTCGACGCCATCGAACGCGCCGGCCTCACCCCCGACGACCTCGACGCCATGGTCCCGCACCAGGCCAACGGCCGCATCATCGAGATCATGGCCCGGGTGCTGAAACTCCCCGAGAGCTGCGCGCTGGCCAACGACATCGAGGAGACCGGCAATACCTCCGCCGCCTCGGTGCCGCTGGCCATGGAGGCCATGATGCGCAAGGGCGACGCCAAACCCGGCGGCACCGCCCTGCTCATCGCCTTCGGCGCCGGCCTGTCCTACGCGGCCCAGGTGGTCCAGCTCCCGAACTGGAAGTAGCGGCCTACCCCATGTCCCAGGCGACGGTCACCTCGAAAGTGACCGTCTGCTGGCCGGGTTCGAGGTTGATGTTGGGGGCGGCGCCGGGCACGGCATCGCGGTACATCGGTGTCGGGGTGGGGGTCGTCCCGCTGCCGTTCTCGCTGATGGTCTTGACCGTCTTCAACTTCAGCCCCGACAGGTCCGCGTACTGCTGGGCGCGGGACTTGGCGTCGTCGAAGGCGCGGGCACGGGCATCCGAGAGCAACTTGGTGTTGTCCTCCAACCCGAACGCCACCGAGCTGATGCGGGTGTCGTTGCCGCCGGCCTGTACCGCGGCCGCGAGAATCGCCGACGCCTTCGGCAGCTCCCGCACGGCCACGTGCATCGAATTGGTGGCGCGATACCCGGTGATGCTGTGCCCATCCGGCCCGTAGGTCGGCTGCACGGACAGATCACTGGTCTTGACGTCCTCGCGCTTGGCGCCCGCGGTGACCATGGCGTCGGTGATCGCCTTGGCCTGGCTGTTGGCCTGATCGACGGCCGCGGACACATCGGCCGCGCTCACCTCGGTGCCGAGATCGGCATTGAGCACGTCCGGGGTGCCCTGCACCTTCCCGGTTCCGGTGACGGTGACCGTGCGATCGCCGGAGTTCGAACTGCCGCAGCCGGTCAGCAGCAGCGCGACACCGGCGGTCGCGGCGCAGAGCGCAGTGAGTCGTCGCATAGGCCGAACCTACGCTCAGCGCTCCACGGATTGCTTGATCTTGCCGAGGGTTTCGTGCATGCCGTCCACGAGCGCGCCCTCGAAGGACTGCTCACCGCCGAAAACGGTGTCGATCGTCTTCTGCAGCCAGCCGGGCAGCTTGCCCTTCGGGACGTCGCGCCGCTGGACGAGGCGGGTGCCGTCGGCGGTGGGCTCGAGCGTGTAGCTCCAGACGGTGCCGTTCTCGTTCATGCGGAAGGCGAGCGCGCGGTTCGGTTCGAACCGCACGATCCGCGAGGTGGTCGGGTAGACGTACCCCTTGGCCTTGTTGAGGTTCACCGTCCAGGTTCCGGTGTGCACGCCGCGCCCGAGCGGTTGCATGCGCAGCGTCTGCGGGCTGAATTCGCGGATGCGCTTGAGATCGGAAACGACACTCCAGACCCGTTCCGGCGCTGCCGAGATATCGATGCTGGCTTCGAGATTGTTCGGCAACATTGCCTCCGGGGACGTAACGGTCGGTTCCGGGCATCCTAAATCGGGGTGGCCTGGGTCACCCGGCTCCCGTGGTGTGGATCACCCCACCCTACCTGCACGTATAGCTCGTGACCCGGGTTCATTCCCGTCCTGAAAATCAACTAGATCACATTACGGCGGTGCTGATGTCCGAAATGTAATGCGCGGCGCACAATGTGGGATAGACGAAGCAACAGACACTGCCACCAGCTTCCGATTGGGAAACGTGAGGTGATCGGCCGTGAACCTGCGCTCGCTCCTGCATCGCAAGACCAAGATGGTCCCGCTCCTTCCTGCCGAGGGTTCCGGGATCGATGCGGAGTCCGCCGCGACGCCGAAGCAATACCGACGCAAGCGGGCCAACGGCGCACTCGAGGAACGATGGGAACGCTTGCTCACGCCGACGGAGCTGGATCTGGTTCAGCATCATCGGATTTGACTCCGGGTTTCATACTCGATAGGTGACTTCACCAGCAGCCGCGAAGCCGGCCATTCTCAGCGTCGACGACGACCCTGGCGTCTCGCGCGCGGTCGTGCGGGACTTGCGCCGCCGGTACGGGGCGGACTACCGGATTCTGCGTGCGGAGTCCGGTGCGGATGCGCTCGAAGCGCTCCGGGAGATGAAATTGCGCGGCCAGCCGGTCGCGGTGCTGATCGCCGATTACCGGATGCCCGGGATGAACGGCGTCGAATTCCTCGAGCAGGCCATGGACCTGCACCCGTGGGCGCGGCGCGTGCTGCTGACCGCCTACGCCGACACCAATGCGGCCATCGAGGCCATCAATGTGGTCGATCTCGACCATTACCTGCTCAAGCCGTGGGATCCGCCGGAGGAGAAGCTCTATCCGGTCATCGACGCCCTGCTGGAGGCGTGGCGCGGTGACGAGCACAAGCCGGTGACCGAGACCAAGGTGGTGGGCCACCGCTGGTCGGCGCGCTGTTCGGAGGTGCGAGAGTTCCTGGCGCGCAACCAGTTGCCGTATCGCTGGTATCAGGTCGACGAGCCCGAGGGCGCGCGCCTGCTGACCGCCGCGAACGCCACCGAGGACCAGTGCCCGGTGATCATCAACTCCACCGGCGACGTGCTGATCATGCCGACCGACGCGCAGCTGGCCGAGGGCGTCGGCCTCAATACCGATGCCTCCAGCGACTTCTACGACCTGATCGTGGTCGGCGGCGGCCCGGCCGGTCTCGGCGCGGCGGTTTACGGCGCGTCGGAGGGTTTGCGCACCGTACTGGTGGAACGCACCGCCACCGGCGGGCAGGCCGGGCAGAGCTCCCGCATCGAGAACTACCTGGGCTTCCCGGACGGGGTCTCGGGCGCGCAGCTCGCCGACCGGGCACGGCGGCAGGCCGTGAAGTTCGGGGCCGAGCTCATCACCGCGCGCGAGGTGGTGGCGCTCGAGGCGTGCGGTGCGGCGCGGGTGGTCAAATTCGCCGACGGCGGCAGCGTCGCGGCGCATTCGGTGCTCATCGCCACCGGCGTCAACTACCGCCACCACCCCGCCCCCGGCGTCGACGAGTACACCGGGCGCGGCGTCTACTACGGCTCGGCCATGACCGAGGCCAGCGACTGCGCGGAGAAGGACGTCTACATCGTGGGCGGCGCGAATTCGGCGGGCCAGGCAGCGGTGTTCCTGTCCCGGCGCGCCGCCACCGTGCACATCCTGGTGCGCGGCGAATCGCTGGAATCGTCCATGTCGCACTATCTGATTCAGCAGATCGAGCAGATCCCCAACATCAAGGTCCACACCCGCACCGAGGTGACCGCCGCCGACGGCGACGACCACCTGGAGCGGATCGTGCTCCGCAACAACGAGACCGGCGCGGAAGAAAAGGTGGACGCCGAACGGTTGTTCCTGTTCATCGGAGCGGCCCCGGAAACCGACTGGCTCGACGGCATGGTCAAACGTGACGAGGCGGGCTATGTGCTGGCCGGACCGGACCTGATGGTGGACGGCGAAAAGCCCGCGGGCTGGGAGCTGCCGCGTCCGCCACAGCATCTCGAGACCAGCGTGCCCGGCGTGTTCGTGGCCGGTGACGTGCGTTCGGAATCCGCCAAGCGGGTCGCCTCGGCGGTCGGCGAGGGCGCGATGGCCGTCATGCTGGTGCACCGCTGGCTCGCGAAACAGTAGGAGTAGGGCATATGGGCAACACCCGATTGATCTGCGACCCGAACGAACTGCGCCGGCTGTTCCTGTTCGAGAAGCTGAACGACGAGCAGCTCGCCTGGCTGTGCAAGGACGGCCGGGTCGAGATGTTCGAGCCCGGCCTGGTCTTCCGCGAGGGCGACCCGGCCACCTGCTTCTACGTCCTGATGGACGGCGAGGTGGTGCTGACCAAGATGTCCGGCGGCGAGGAGATCGAACTCGTCCGCACCGAGCACGTCGGCTCCTACTCGGGCGCGTGGACCGCCTACATGGGTGACAAGGTCGAGCAGACCTACACCGCCTCGTTCCATGTGACGCGGCCGTCGAAGTTCTTCGTCCTGGACGCGGGCACCTTCGCGAAGATGATGCAGGAATGGTTCCCCATGGCCCTGCATCTGCTCGAGGGCGTGTTCTTCGGTAACCGCAATGCCAACGAGCGCATCGGCCAGCGGGAACGGCTGCTGGCGCTGGGCTCGCTGTCGGCGGGCCTGACTCACGAGTTGAACAATCCGGCCGCGGCCGCCGTGCGCGCCACCTCCTCGCTGCGGGAGCGGGTGGCCGGCATGCGGCACAAGCTGAAGATGATGGCGCACGGCAAGTTCGACTCCCAGACCCTCGAGTCGCTGGTGCAGCTGCAGGAGGAGGCGGCCGCGCAGGTCGCCAAGGCCCCCAAGCTCACCTCCATGGAGGCCGCCGACCGCGAGGACGAGCTCGGCGACTGGCTCGAGGAACACGGCATCGGCAACGGCTGGGATCTCGCGCCCAATTTCGTGCAGGCCGGTTTCGACACCGACTGGCTGGAGAAGGTGCAGGGCACGCTGTCCGGTTGCGGCCCCGAGGTTTTCGAGGGCGCGATCCGCTGGCTCAACTACACGGTCGAGACCGAGCTGCTGATGAACGAGATCACCGACTCGACCACCCGCATCTCCTCGCTGGTGAACGCGGCCAAGCAGTACTCGCAGATGGATCGTGCGCCGTTCCAGGTGGTGGACATCCACGAACTGCTGGACTCCACGCTGGTCATGCTGGCCCGCAAGATCGGCGACGACATCACGGTGGTCAAGGAATACGATCCGACGCTGCCGCCGGTGCCCTGCTATGCCGCCGAGATGAATCAGGTGTGGACCAACCTGATCGACAACGCGGTCGCCGCCATGGCCGGACGCGGCACGCTCACGGTGCGCACCTATCGGGAAAACGAGTGCGCGGCAATCGAAATCGGTGACACCGGCCCCGGTATTCCGGAGGAGATCCGGACTCGCATCTTCGAGCCGTTCTTCACCACCAAACCGGTCGGCGAGGGCACCGGACTGGGGCTGGACATCTCGTTCCGGATCGTGGTGAACAAGCATCACGGCGACATCCGGGTCGAAACCGAGCCCGGGAACACGCGTTTCATCGTCCGGCTGCCACTGGAAGCCGTCAATGCCCCGGAAACCGGTGCGGCACAGGCAGAAGCGGTACTCGCCACTACGGAAGGCAACTGATGACCGAGCAGATCGAAGGCATCGACACCGCCGTGCCGCCCAGCGGCGCGGGCTGCGTGGAATGCGATGCCGGCGGCGGCTGGTGGGTGCACCTGCGCCGGTGCGCGCAGTGCGGGCATATCGGCTGTTGCGATATGTCGCCGAACCAGCACGGCACCAAGCATTTCGAGAGCACCGGGCATCCCTTCATCCAGAGCTTCGAGCCGGGTGAGGAGTGGTTCTACAACTTCGAGAACAAGGAGATGTACGAGGGCGGCCCGGAACTCGCGCCGCCGCACGCGCATCCGCTGGATCAGCCGGTGCCGGGCCCGCGCGGCCGGGTGCCCGCGGACTGGCAGTCGCACCTGCACTGAGCCGGAGGCGGGTCCGAACTTTCCCTACCGGTCCTCGCCGGGGCCGGGTACGCTGCTGCGAGCGCCGGGCCGGTCCCGGTGCCGGGCACACTCGGGAAAGTTCGGAAAGCAGGGTATGAAGCGTCTTTCGATCGTCGCCCTCGCGGCAGGTGCGATGGCGTTGAGTCTCGCCGGTTGTGGTTCGGACAAATCCGGTGAATCGAACAGCCTGAAACAGGCCGGGACCACCACGACCGCCAGAACCCTCAGTCCCGTCGCTTCCTCCGCCCCCGCCGCGGCCCCGATCCAGCCGCCCGCGAACGCGCCCACCAGCGCCACCGCCGCCAAGAAGACCGCCGCGCCCGCCGGGGCGGCGACCACCTGCGGCGACTTCCGCGACCTCACCGACGACGCCGAGCGGCAGGTCATCGACCAGGTACTCGCCGCCAACCCGGGCTCCTTCCTGGACGGCAGCCCGAACGTGGCGCTGGGCACCGCCAAACTGGCCTGCCTGGCCACCGCCTACGCCAACACCCCGGTCGCCGTCGCGATCCGCGTGGCCCCTAAGTAAACTCGCGACGTAATAGCTGATTTGGCGACCTTCGGGGTAACTCCCGGGGGACGTCCAGAATTGGTCGGCTCCCAACCGGCGGCACGGGTGCTCAACTCCAACGGCACTCGGTCAGCCGCTGAATATCCGGGGAGGCGGGATTGTGGCGGGTGGTCTGGTCGAGTTCGAGCGACATCGGCCGCGGCTGTTCGCGCTCGCGTACCGGATGCTCGGGTCTGCGACCGAGGCCGAGGACGCGGTACAGGAGACCTACCTGCGCTGGGAGACGACCCGACGGGCCGAAATCGGTTCCGCCGAAGCATGGTTGACCACGGTATTGGTGAATTTATGCCGTACCTGGCTGGATTCGGCGCGTGCCCGCCGCGAAACCTATGTCGGGTCGTGGCTGCCGGAGCCGGTGCCGACCGGGCACGGTGAACTCGGGCCGCTGGAATCGGCCGAACAGCGCGAGCTGGTCTCGATGGCCATGCTGACCATGCTCGAACGTCTCACGCCCACCGAGCGTTCGGTTTTCGTGCTGCGGGAGGCGTTCGGCTACGCGCACCGCGAGATCGCCGACATGCTCGCGCTCTCCGAATCGAACTCCCAGCAGCTGTATCGCCGCGCCGTCCAGCACGTGCGCGCCGACCGCCGTCGCTTCGAAACCACCCCCGATCAGGTGCGGGTGCTGTTCGAGAAGTTCCTGGCCGCAGCGCATTCCGGGGACGTGGCCGGACTCGAGGCCATGTTCACCGCCGATGTCGTCTCCACGGCAGACGGCGGCGGCAAGATCCATGCCGCGCGGCGTCCGGTGGTGGGCCCGGCTCGCGTCGCCCAGTACCTGAACGGGCTGGTCACCCGGCTGCTGCCGGAATTCCCGGCGGCCTCGTTCGCCTTCGAAGAGGTCAATGGGGAGCCGGCTCTGGTGTTCCGCACGGCCGGCACCGTCTTCATGATCGGCACGATCGAGGTCGAGGACGACCGGATCGCGGCCCTGCGCATGGTGCTCAATCCCGACAAGCTCGCCTATTTCGCGCGGGTGGAACGGGCTTTCGCGGGCGAAACGGCCTGCTGAAGTCGCCGGTGACACAGGACACAGCGCGGAACTGTCAGGGATCGCGGGGCTGTCCGGTCTAGAGGGTGTCGGCCACGGAGGCCGGAGAAGGAGCACTCTCATGAGCGAGCATCGAATCGTCATCCTCGGCGCGGGCTACGCGGGACTGGCCGCCGCCCAGGAGGCGCGCAAAGCCGACGGGGCGCACGTCACCGTGATCGACCCGCACACCGAGTTCGTCGACCGCGTCCGCCTGCACCAGGTCGCCGCCGGACAGCACGTGCGGCGCTGGGAGCTGCGGAAGACCTTGGCGGCCAAGGGAATCGAATTCGTCAACGGCCGCGCCGAGCGCATCGACACCGAGACGCGGCGGGTCGAACTGGCCACCGGCGAAACGGTCGCCTACGACTCGCTGATCTACGCCCTCGGCAGCCGCGCCGATCTGTCCATGGTGCCCGGCGCGGCCGAATTCGCCCACACCGTCGCCACTTCCGAGGATGTCCGCCGCATTCCCGCGCTCACCGGGCGGGTCGCCGTGGTCGGCGGCGGCGCGACCGGACTCGAGACCGTCACCGAACTGGCCGAGAGCCACCCCGACCTCGAAGTCGTCCTGGTCAGTTCGGACGAACCGGGCGGCTGGCTGATCCCCAAGGCGGTCGCGCACATTCGCAAGGTGCTCGATCGGCTCGGCGTCGCGGTGCGGGTCGCCAAGGTGGCGGCGGTGACCGCCACCGGCCTGGAGCTGGTGGACGGCGATCACCTCGACGCCGACATCGTGCTCTGGACAACGGGTTTCACCGTGCCCGAGGTGGCGGCCCGTTCGGGTCTGCCGGTGGACGGGCGCGGTCGGGTGCTCGTCGACGAGCGATTGCAGGTGCGCGGTCTCGCGGACGTGTACGCCGTCGGGGACGCGGCGGTGATGGTCGGGTTCAACGGCCGCGAGGCGCGCATGTCCTGCCAGGCGGCGCTGCCGGCGGGCAAGTACCTGGGCACGGCCGTCGCGGATCGGGTGCGCGGCAAGCAGCCCGGGGCGTTCCGGCCGCGTTTCCTGCTGACCTGCATGAGCCTGGGCCGCCGTGACGGTCTGGTGCAGTTCATGAAGGCCGATGATTCGAACGGCAGCGTGGCGCTGACGGGCCGCCCGGCGGCGTGGATCAAGGAGCAGATCGTGAGCGGGGTCGCCCGGGCAGTAAAGCCCTGAACGGAAGATCGTCAACCAATGGTTGACCGATGCGACTCGGTCAACCTAAAGTTGACGCATGACGAACTCGATCCGCCTCGACGACCTGATCGACGGCATCAAGAAGGCCCGCCCCGACGACGTGCTCGAACAGCTCTCCGACGCGGTCGTCCTAGGCAATCACATCGGCGAGGTGGCCGACCATCTGATCGGCCACTTCGTCGACCAGGCCCGCCGCTCCGGCGCCTCCTGGACCGATATCGGCCAGAGCATGGGCGTCACCAAGCAGGCCGCGCAGAAGCGCTTCGTGCCCAAGGCGCCCGCCGACCCGGGCCAGGCCGCCGGCCTCGACCCCAACGCCGGCTTCGCCCGCTTCACCTCGCGCGCCCGCCACGTCGTGATGGCCGCCCAGGAGGAAGCCCGCGCCGTCGGCGGCCTCGAGACCCGTCCGGAGCATCTGGTCCTCGGCCTGCTGTCCGAGCCGGAATCCTTGGCGGTCAAGGTGATCGAGGCCAAGGGCGTCTCGGCCGACGCGGTCCGCCGGGTCGCGACCGCCGCGCTGCCGGCCGCCACCGGCGAGCCGGTACCGGCCCTCATCCCCTTCGACGCCCAGGCCCGCAAGGCGCTCGAGCTGACCTTCCGCGAAGCGTTGCGGCTGGGCCACAACTACATCGGCACCGAGCACCTGCTGCTCGCGCTGCTGGATCTCGAGGACGGCTCGGGCATCCTGACCGGGCTCGGCCTCGACAAGGAGTCGGTCTCCGCCGACATCACGGAGTTGCTGGCGGCCCTGCCGGTGCCCGGGCTGACGGCGCCCGCCGCGGACACGCAGTAGTCCGCGTGTCGCTCCGCCATGCCATCGACCTGGTGATGTAGGGCTCGCGGCCGCTCCCGCGCCACCGCGTCCCCTGGTGTGCGTGATGCGCCAGATACGATTGTGGAATGGCGGGCGACGAGGGTTCCGACCTAGTTGCGGGGGAAAGGCGCGCCGATCTGCTGCGCGCACTCAGTTATGTCTCCACCGAGGACACGCCGGACGGCGGTTACATCGTGAACGGAGACCTCCCACCCGAGGTCGCCCCACCGTTCATCCGGGCCATCATGCGCATCGAAGCCGAACTCCTCCTGCAGGACGCCGAACTCGTCACCGTCGAGCACGGCGAACCCCGCACCCCGGAAGAGCGCCGCACCGACGCCCTGATAGCCCTCCTACTCCGCGTAGACGACCGCAGCCACTTCTCGTAGTCCCTCGGAGACATCAGCCGCCGAGAGAATCTCGCGCGGCCATGCATCCGTCCCCCGGCCTGGCAGCAGGTGTTGGTCCCGCGACCTGGAAGCAGGTGTCGGTCCTGCAGCCGGGAAGCGGGTGTCGGTCCGGCGGCCTGGAATCAAGGTGGTAATCCCGCGGCCTGGAAGTCGGTGTTGGCCGCGGGCATGGGAGTCGGCGTTGGTCGCGGGGCATGGGAGTCGGCGTTGGTCGCGGGGTGCGAGGTGGGTTGGTCGCGGGGTGCGAGGTGGTGTTGGTCGCGGAACGCCCGCGACGTGGAGTTTCGGGCGCGCCGCAGGCCGGGGGTTCGGGGGCGGAGCCCCCGTCTACCCCCTTCGGGGGTGTGGGGGCAGCGCCCCCACAGCCTTGCACTCGCCCGGGGTGAGTGCTAGAAAGGGTTTTGGCACTCCGTACCGGTGAGTGCTAGGTCGGAACGGTGAGGCCGGTACCTCCGGTCGTCCGTCGCGGGCACCGAACCTGACCAGATCATGCCCATCCCTGATCTGGAGGATCTCAACGCAATGGCCAAGACAATTGCGTACGACGAAGAGGCTCGCCGCGGACTCGAGCGTGGCCTGAACAGCCTCGCCGACGCTGTCAAGGTGACCCTGGGCCCCAAGGGCCGCAACGTGGTGCTGGAGAAGAAGTGGGGCGCCCCCACCATCACCAACGATGGTGTCTCCATCGCCAAGGAAATCGAGCTCGAGGACCCGTACGAGAAGATCGGCGCGGAGCTCGTCAAGGAAGTTGCGAAGAAGACCGACGACGTCGCGGGTGACGGCACCACCACCGCCACCGTGCTGGCCCAGGCGCTGGTCCGTGAGGGCCTGCGCAACGTGGCCGCCGGCGCCAACCCGCTCGGCCTGAAGCGCGGCATCGAGAAGGCCGTGGAGGCCGTGACCTCCTCGCTGCTCGACACCGCCAAGGAGGTCGAGACCAAGGAGCAGATCGCCGCCACCGCCGGTATCTCGGCGGGCGACTCGTCCATCGGTGAGCTCATCGCCGAGGCCATGGACAAGGTCGGCAAGGAAGGCGTCATCACCGTCGAGGAGAGCAACACCTTCGGTCTCCAGCTGGAGCTCACCGAGGGCATGCGCTTCGACAAGGGCTACATCTCCGGTTACTTCGTGACCGACCCGGAGCGTCAGGAAGCGGTCCTCGAGGATCCGTACATCCTGCTGGTCGGCTCGAAGATCTCGACCGTCAAGGACCTGCTGCCGCTGCTGGAGAAGGTCATCCAGGCCGGCAAGCCGCTGCTGATCATCGCCGAAGACGTTGAGGGCGAAGCGCTTTCGACCCTGGTCGTGAACAAGATCCGCGGCACCTTCAAGTCCATCGCCGTCAAGGCCCCGGGCTTCGGCGACCGCCGCAAGGCCATGCTGGCCGACATCGCCATCCTGACCGGTGGCGAGGTCATCAGCGAAGAGGTCGGCCTCTCCCTGGAGACCGCCGGTCTGGAGCTGCTGGGCACCGCCCGCAAGGTCGTCATCACCAAGGACGAGACCACCATCGTCGAGGGCGCCGGCGACCCGGAGGCCATCAAGGGCCGTGTCGCGCAGATCCGCACCGAGATCGAGAACTCGGACTCGGACTACGACCGCGAGAAGCTGCAGGAGCGCCTGGCCAAGCTGGCCGGCGGTGTTGCGGTGATCAAGGCCGGCGCCGCGACCGAGGTCGAGCTCAAGGAGCGCAAGCACCGTATCGAGGACGCCGTCCGCAACGCCAAGGCCGCCGTCGAGGAGGGCATCGTCGCCGGTGGTGGCGTGGCCCTGCTGCAGGCCGCCCCCGCGCTGGACGCCCTGTCCCTGACCGGTGACGAGGCCACCGGCGCGAACATCGTTCGCGTCGCGCTGTCCGCGCCGCTGAAGCAGATCGCCTTCAACGCGGGCCTGGAGCCCGGCGTCGTCGCCGAGAAGGTCTCGAACCTCCCGGCGGGCCACGGCCTGAACGCCGAGTCCGGCGAGTACGTCGACCTGCTGGCCGCCGGCGTTGCCGACCCGGTCAAGGTCACCCGCTCGGCCCTGCAGAACGCGGCCTCCATCGCGGCCCTGTTCCTGACCACCGAGGCCGTCGTCGCCGACAAGCCGGAGAAGGCCGCCCCCGCGGGCGACCCGACCGGCGGCATGGGCGGCATGGACTTCTGAGTCCTGCCTCCGGCAGTACAAAGCAATAAACGAGTGCCCGGCCACCTTGCGGTGGCCGGGCACTCGGCTTATGGGAGGGGAAGCAACGATGACCAGGCCCGGTGCCTTGCGGAGGGGCTCGGTCACCATTGCGGTGGCCGGGCCCCTTTTTCGTTGCGGTGGTTCACATTCCGCTGGTGAAGCGGGCGTTGCGGATGGCGTCGGCGCGTTCGGGGAGGACGGTGTCGACGAGGGCGGCGACTCGGCCCATGAGCGGGGCCAGGCGGCGGGGGCGGTCGATGATGGCGTCGCAGATGATCTGTCCGCCTTCGGCCGGGGTGAGGGCGTTGGCGGTGGCCTGCTGGTAGACGGGGTTGGCGGTGATCATGTCGGTGCGGACCAGGGGCAGGTAGATCGACGTGAATCGCAGGTTCTCCGTGTGGGTTTCGGCCTGCAGATTCGTGGAGAGGGAGTCGAGGGCGGCCTTGGAGGCGACGTAGGCGGCGTAACCGGGACCGCCGTAAAGGTTGGCCAGCGACAAAATATTGACGATCTGACCGTCGCCGTTAGCCCGCATACCGGGCGCGAAAGCCAGAATGAGCCGCACCGCCGCGAAGTAGTTGAGGCGCATGGTGCGCTCGTAATCATGGAAGCGGTCATAGGACTCGTCGAGACGCCGGCGGATAGACCGACCAGCGTTGTTGACCAGAATGTCCACGCGCCCGTAGTCGGCGAGCACCTTCGCGGTCATGGCATCGAGGGCGTCGAAATCATTGAGGTCGCAAGGGTAGGCGGCGGCCCGTCCGCCCGCGGCCTCGATCTCGGTCACGACCCGTTCGAGTTCGTCCGCGCGGCGGGCGACCAGCAGCACCGTGGCCCCGGCCGCGCCGAGCTGAACCGCGGCCGCCCGGCCGATCCCGGACGACGCCCCCGTGAGCAGGACGACACGCCCGCCGACGGCGTCCGCGAGAGTCCGCTGTCGCCGCAACCGCGCGACGCTGACCTGCGTGTCGAGCCCGTGCCTGATCTTGTGAAGCAGCCCGCTGATGTCTTGCATGCTCAGTGATGCTAAGTGCCGCAGCGGAATCCGGGACCGCTTCGGAATGGGGTGGCGATCAATGGCGCGCGCAGTTGTAGGCCAGGACGGCCGAGCCGTCGCCCTGGCCGGGGAGCTCGCGGCAGTGCTGCCGGACCCAGGTGAGGCGTTCGTCGTTGGCGACGGTGAGGAGGACGATGCCGACGGCGCCGGAGTCGATCATGCGAGCCACCTCGGCGGTGGTGGGGACGGGCGCGGCGCCGGTGAATCCGCCGATGCTCGGAACCTGTCTGCCGCTCACCAGAACGAACGGCGAGGCCAACGCGGTCGTGTAGGTGACTAGTGGATAGGGCGGCCGACCTGGTGATTTCGCCAAGTCGGCGTTCAGTTTCCGGGCCTCGTCGATCGAGGCGGCCATGAATCCCTGGGTGATCTGCCTGGCCCGCGCGGATTCGTAAGGGGTGTCGAGCGGGCCGTACCCGTCGACGACCACCGACACCGCTGCGGCGGTAGGCGCGGCCAGCGCCGCCACCAGCAGCAGAACCGTCGCGAGTGTGTCGTGCACCCGAATCGCGGCCACGACGCAGACCGCCGCGACGACGATCAAGGCGAGGCGCACCCACCCGGGCGCACTGCCGGACAGCCACCAGCCGTAGGCGGCGGTCGCGGCAACGGCGAGCAGGCCGCCCACACGCACGCTCCTGCCGTTCGACTGCCGGAAAGCGTTGGCCCCCATGCCGATCAAGGCCGCGACCGACGGGATGAGCACGGCCAGGTAGTAGGGATTGACCGTGCCGATGAACAGGAACACCGCGACGTGGATGACCAACCAGCCGCCCCACAGGGTCAGTCCCGCGGTCTCGTGGTCGGTGCGCGGCCGCCGTCGCGCCGCCCACGCCAGCGCCAGCAGGCAGATCAGCGCGAGCGGTACGAGCCATCCGGCCTCGCGACCGCCACCGCCGCCGAAGACGTGGTCGAAGCGATTGTCCGGCCCGAGCACCAGGGCCGCCCGATAGCCGCCACCGTCCCCGCCGGTCACGAAGTTGGCGGCCCCGATCCCGAATCCGTCATTGGTGCGGCTGGCCCCGTTGTAGACGAAGACCTGGTCGAACAGCGAATTGTCGTGACTGCCGTCCACATAGGGCCGATGCGCCGCGGGCAGCAGGCTGACCACGGTCATCCAGCTCAGCGATACGACCACCGCCAGGACTCCGAACCCGGCGAGCCCTTTGATCCTTTGCCGCAGTCCGCTTTTCGGCGCGGCGATCAGCACCGCGGCCGCGAGGGCCGGGACGATCAGCCACGCCTGCACCATCTTGGCCTGAAAACCGAGCCCGACGCACAGCCCGCAGTACAGCAGCGGCCGCACCCGCCCCGACACGATCGCGGCCGCCGCCTGATCCGCCGCCAGCACCAGCAGCAGGATGAGCAGAGTGTCGGAGATATTGCCGCGATTCAATGCCACCGCCGCCGGCGCCACCGCTGCGACGGCCGCCGCGACGATCGCCGCATACGGTCCCGACAGCCGGCGCACCGCTCGATACAACACCAGCACGGTCAGGACGCCCTCGACGATCTGCGGCAACAGATACGCCCACAGGTGCGGTCCGAAGATCCGCACCGACAACGCCTGGATCCAGATCGCGCCGGGCAGCTTGTCGATGCTGATGGTCGCGTCCGGATCGAAGGCCGCGTAGAAGAAGTTGTGCCAGCTCATGCTCATCGACCGCGCGGCGGCCGAGTAGTAGAGGTGCGGCGTCTGCGCACC
This sequence comes from Nocardia yunnanensis, assembly GCF_003626895.1. GTDB lineage: Bacteria > Actinomycetota > Actinomycetes > Mycobacteriales > Mycobacteriaceae > Nocardia > Nocardia yunnanensis. The sequence goes on from NZ_CP032568.1 coordinate 6,295,833, forward strand.
GATACCCCAGGCATAGAGCACGGCGGCCACCGCCGCGATGGCGAGCAGTGTGGGCCGCGCCCAGCGTGGCTGGTCCTCCGGACCCAGTAGCAGCCGCGCCGACCTCCCGAGCCGTCGCGACCAGTCTGTTTCGGACCTTGCGGGTAGTGCGAGTGCCCCTGTCACACAATCAATCTCGGCCCGCTCCCGAGGCCTGTCAAAGCAATTCCACCCGTGGACGGAGGGCTCCGGCGGAAAATCGGCCGCACGGCGTAGGACGGCCCGCCGCAGGGTGGACCCAGCGCCGGCGCAGCCGAGAGGCGGATACCGCGATCAGGGGTTGGGCGCGTCAGGGGTTGGGATGGCGACTGGACAGCGCGACGGCCACATCGATGGGCCGGATGCCGAGCTGCGCGGCGGTCGCGGCGATGGTCGCCTGCACGGTGTCGGTATCGGTGACGCTCCGGTCGTAAAGCATCTCGACCAATTCCATGGCCGCGATCGCCTGGGCGCGAGTGACCAATCGCCCCGGCAGCCAACTAACCCGCCAGTCGGTTTCTTCGCGGTCGGGGAGTCGTTCGGCGAACTCGTCGACGAGGGCGCTCGTTATCGACCAGTCGCACACGTACACGGCACCCAATTTAGGCCTCTGACCAGCCGATTTGACTCTGTTCGTAGCAACACGTAACTTATTCCAGGTCAGAGCGACACGGACACCGACCCGGAGCCCCAAGGGCCTGGGAAACGAGGTTGGACGAGGAGCGCCTGATGATCAAGATTGGTTCCACCGACCAGCGGATTTGGATCTGCTGCGAGGACTGAGCTAAGCTTCACCAGCAAGAAACAAGCAGCCTCACCGACAAGCGGGACTAGAGCCCGGGCGTTGGTGTGTGCGTGTGTTCTTTGAGAACTCAATAGTGTGTCGATGAATGTCAGTGCCAAATATTTTATTTGGTTCCAATCATTCTCACCCCCGTGAGGGTGGTTGGACAATTATGTCAGCTTAATTTCCGAGCCCCGGCGGGGCTGGCAGTACTCATCGTGGCCATCGAGTGGCTCGCGAACCGGGCCATGCACCCGCCGGGACCGAGAGGTCACAACCCTAACTCGTTGGGCTGCAGAAAGGATGGTGCCCTAGTGAGCGATTTCGACCTGAACTACCCGCGGGACATGGTGGGTTACGGACCCAACCCACCGCATCCCCAGTGGCCCGGCGATGCGAACATCGCCGTCAACTTCGTGCTCAACTACGAGGAGGGCGGCGAGAACAGCCCCCTCGACGGTGACGAGGGCTCGGAAGCGTTCCTCACCCCGGACATCGTGCCGGGCGCGGCGTTCCCGAACCGGCATCAGAGCGTCGAGACCATGTACGAGTACGGCTCCCGGGCCGGACTCTGGCGCATCCTGCGGCTGTTCGAGCAGCGCGACATCCCGCTGACCATCTTCGGGGTGGCGCGGGCACTGGAACGCAACCCGGAGGCCGTGGAGGCGTTCAAACGCAACGGCTACGACATCTGCTCGCACGGCCTGCGCTGGTTCACCTATCAGCTGGTCGACAAGGAGACCGAGCGCGCGCACATGGAAGAGGCGGTGCGCATCATCACCAAGCTCTTCGGTGAGGCGCCCAAGGGCTGGTACACCGGCCGCGATTCGCCCAACACTCGCGATCTGGTGGTGGAGCACGGCGGGTTCGTCTACGACTCCGATTCCTACGCCGACGATCTGCCCTACTGGGTGAAGGTCGGCGAGCACGATCAGCTGGTGCTGCCGTACACGCTCGAGACCAACGACATGCGGTTCGCCTCGCCCGCCGGGTTCGCCAACGGCGACGAGTTCTTCTCCTACCTCAAGGACGCCTTCGACGTGCTCTACGCCGAGGGCGCCGCGGGTGCGCCGAAGATGCTGTCGGTTGGTCTGCACTGCCGCATCGTCGGCAAGCCGGCGCGGGCGAAGTCGCTGGAACGGTTCGTGGATTACGTACAGTCGCACGACAAGGTGTGGCTGGCGCGGCGCATCGACATCGCCGAGCACTGGCGCAGCGTGCATCCCGCGCCCTGAGCCCGCCGGGGACTGCCGTCTCGACATCCCGAAAATCCCTGAGCCCGGGGTGATTGCGCGATCACCCCGGTCATGGGACGTCGGATGGCCGCAACGACTCGTATGCCGCCTCTCGACCGGACGCCCCGCCGTCACAGGCGTCCGGGATTACCCTCCTGGCGTTCGAGTCCGCGACTGCCCCGGCCAACCACGAATGCGGCCCGGAACCAACGGTTCCGGGCCGCATTTGGTGTGTGCGCCGCCGCTTCGGCTCAGAGCGTGCCGTTTTCGATATCCTCCTTGACCGCCTGCTGCGAAGCCCAGTGCGCGGCAACGCCATTCGTCGCGGTGAAGTCGATGAGCGCCTGGTCGGCGACGAAGGTCAATTGCTCGTCGACCGTGGTGGTGCCGTCGCCGTTGTCGGTGAAGGTGATCAGCTGATGCGTGGTGACGTTCGGGACGTCCCAGCTGTCGGCGGTGTAGTAGTGCTCGTCCGGGTGCAGCCTTTGCTCGGCCTGCGTATGGCCGGGGAAGGTCACCGGCCCCATCGGAATGTCTTCCAGCGCCGTGAAATTCGTGACCCGATCGCCGTCGGCGTCGCATACGCGGTGCACGATCACGTCTTTGAGGAACGAGTGCCGCCCGATGCCGTTGCGCACGTCGGTGTACACCGACCACACCTTGTCCAGCGGCGCGGCGATGGTGACCGGCAGCTCCGCGTAGCTCACCGCACGGCCGTCGGCCGGATTCTGCTGCTCGGCCTCGTAGATCGCCCAGCTGGCCTGCCATTCCAGCTTGTACTCGTTGTCGTACTCCACGCACGACGGTCCGGCGTCCGCACGCGCCACCGCCGATCCCGCCGCAGGCGACCCCATCGTCGCGCAGACCATCGCCAGCGCATAACCCACCATGTACTTCACTCGGCGAACAATACGCCCGCCGCGACCTACCGGCAGGTTACCCGCGAAATCGCGGCTACCGCTTGCCGGTGCGCTCCCCGCGCTCCAATTCGACTGCGCGCTTCATCATTTCGCGCGCCCGGGTGCGATCACCGGCGTAATCGTAGGCGCGGGCGGCGCGATAGTTGGTGCGCCAGTTCTCCGGGTCGGCCTCGAATTCCTGTTTGACCTGTTCGAAAAGCGTGTCCGCGGCGTCCTTCTCGATGCGGCCGGAGGCGCGGCGCGGCAGCCGCGAGACATCCAGCTCACCGCCCTCCTCGTGCATGCGCCGGGCCAGCCGCTGATGGTCGCGCGCGGCGCGCAGCGAGGTGACCAGCATCCAGACGCCCAGCAGCGGCAGGATCAGCAGGCCCACCGCCAGCGCCTTGAACAGCGGCTTGTCGTAGCCGGGATCGTCGGTGGTGAGCAGGAAGATCGCGCGCGAGCCCAGGCTCAGGAAGTAGAAGACCAGCACCAGCGCGAGCACGGCGATGAAGCCGACGAGCTTGGTGATCTGGCGGCGATTGTCTCCCGGCTCGGTCGTGCTCACAGGTCGAGCAGCGGGTCGATGCCCACGGTCAGGCCGGGCCGCAGCGGGGTCTTGCGCACGCCCAGCAGCACACCCGGCACGAAGGAGGTGCGGTCGAGGGAGTCGTGGCGGATGGTGAGGGTCTCGCCCTGGGTGCCGAACAGCACCTCCTGATGCGCGACCAGACCGGCCAGGCGCACCGAGTGCACGCGCACACCGTCCACGTCCGCGCCGCGCGCGCCCTCCAATTCCTGGCTGGTGGCGTCGGGGCTGCGCCCCACCCCCGCCTTCTCCCGGGCCGCGGCGATGAGGCCGGCGGTGCGGAAGGCGGTGCCCGACGGGGCGTCGGCCTTGTTGGGGTGGTGCAGTTCGATGACCTCGACGGAGTCGAAGAACCGCGCGGCCTGTTCGGCGAAGCGCATGGACAGCACCGCGCCGATGGCGAAGTTGGGGGCGATCAGCACGCCCACCTCGGGCTTGGCCGCGAGCCAGCCCTTGACCTGTTCGAGGCGCTCGGCATCGAACCCGGTGGTGCCGACGACGGCGTGAAACCCGTTCTCCACCAGCCACTTCAGATTCGGCATCACCACGTCGGGGTGCGTGAAGTCGACCACGACCTCGGCGCCGGCGGCGGTGAAGGCGTCCAGCGCGTCGTCCTTGTCGACCTGCGCCACCAGCTCCAGATCGGCGGCCGCCTCGACGCCCGCGCAGATCGCCTGCCCGACCTTGCCGCGCGCCCCGAGCACACCCACCCGGATCCGGTTCCTGGTCACCTGGTCTCCTTCACTCACACCCACTCTGGAATGGGTCCAGCCTAATGGGTGAGCGAAACGCCGGGACCGAGGCCCAGCCCGGGTCACCGACCCGCAGCCCGTCGTCCCGACCGGTGCATCAAGATCAGGGAGCTCCCAGCGTGGAAAATTGTCCGATTCGCCTCGCTGACAGCTCCTTGATCTTGTGCGGTGTTGTCAGTCGAAGGTGATGATTTGGCGGAGGGCGTGGCCGGAGGCCAGGGCGTCCATGGCCTGGTTGATGTCTTCGAGGCGGATGTGGGAGGAGACCAGGCGCTCCACGGGGAGTTTGCCTTCGCGCCACATGCGGACGAAGACGGGGATGTCGCGGGAGGGGACGGCGGAGCCGAGGTAGCTGCCGATGATGCTGCGGCCCTGGGCGACCAGGGCCAGCGGGGAGACGCTGGCGCGGGCGTCGGGGGCGGGGAGGCCGACGGTGACGGTCACGCCGCCGGGAGCGGTGGCGGCCACGGCGGTTTCGAAGGCGCGGATATTGCCGGCGGCCTCGATGACGGCCTCGGCCTGGATGTTCTCGTCCGCGATCTGCTGGGGGGTGTAGGCGGCGGTCGCGCCCAATTCCACGGCGGTCTTCAGCTTTTCGGGCACGGTGTCGACGGCGATCACCTCGCCGCCGGTGTCGGTGCGCAGGGCGGCGGCCACCAGCACCGCGGCCATGCCGACACCGCCCAGACCCACCACCATGATGCGATCGGACGGGCCGGGTTTGGCCGAATTCAGCAGTGCCCCACCGCCGGTCAGCACGGCGCAGCCCAGGACGGCGGCCACCTCCGGCGGGACGTCGTCGTCGACGGGGACCACCGAGTGGCGGTCCACCACGGCGTGCGTGGCGAAGGCCGAAACACCCAGGTGGTGATTGACTTCCGCGCCGTCACGCAGCAATCGCCTACCGCCGTTGAGCAATTCGCCGGTGTTGTTGGCGAGGCTGCCGGACTCGCACGGGGTGCGGCCGTCGGTGGCGCAGCCCGCGCATCGGCCGCAGCGCGGCAGGAAAGTCATCACGACGCGCTGGCCGATCTGGAGGTCGCTGTCGCCCGGTCCGATCGCCTCGACCCGGCCGGCCGCCTCGTGCCCGAGCAGCATGGGCACCGGCCGCACCCGATTGCCGTCGACCACCGACAGATCCGAATGGCACAGCCCCGCGGCCTCGATGCGGACCCGCAGCTCACCGGGTCCGGGTTCACCCAGCTCCAGCTCGGAGACGGTGATCGGTTTCGAGTCGGCGAAGGGGGTCTGCGCCCCGATGGTCTCCAGCACGGCACCACAAATCCTCATGCGCCCGACGGTACCCGATCGAACCTTCCCAGACAGCTCGGTATCTGGTTCGATGGGTTACGGACAGGAGCATCTATGAGCACTTCGCTGACGACCGGCAACCGCGCCTTCAACCATGTGGTGACGCAATTCTTCGGCACCGTGGCCCGCGCCTACGACACCGCCGCCCTCCAGCACATCGTCTACCGCCCGCCCCAGGATCAGGTCGTCTCCGAGCTGCGCCGGGCCGGATCGCGCCGGATCGCCGACATCGGTTGCGGCACCGGCATTCTCACCACCCGCATCCAGCGCGAACTGCGTCCGGACGCCGTCTACGGGGTGGACGCCTCCCCCGGCATGCTGGCGCAGGCGCGTGCCCGTTCCAGCCAGGTGCAGTGGCGGCAGGCCGCCGCCGAACACCTGCCCTTCGCACCCGGCGACCTGGATGCGGTGGTGTCCACCAGCGCCTTCCACTTCTTCGACCATCCGGTCGCGCTGCGCGAATTCCATCGGGTGCTGGCGCCCGGCGGCCTGGTGGCGGTGGCGACCATGCATCCCGAGGGCCGCACCTCGCGGCCGATTCAGCGGCTGACCCGCAGCCCGCTGTTCCCGGCGCATGCGCCCTCGCCCCGCGAGACCCGAAAGCTGATGGAGGACGCCGGTTTCGAGGTCGTCGACCAGCGCAAGGTCACCCGGCCGCTGCCGTCGTGGCTGATCCCCGACGTCATCACCGTCGGCCGCCGCCGCTAGCTCACGGGCCGGGGTCGTCGCTCAATGGACGGGGTAGTCGCTCACCCGCTGGGGGTCCTCGCGTATTTGCCGGGGTTGTCAGTTATTTGCCGGGATTGTCGCCGCCGCGGAAACACACCGTGAGCTGAAGTTTGCTCCACACCACCCACACCGCGCCGCGGCCGTCGCGGGGACAGCCCGCGCCGGAGGTGGAGTTCTCGAAGACCGCGGTCGCCTGGACGACGTGTTCGCCGGGCGTGCCGCAGTCGACCTTCTGCGGCACATCCATATTGGTGGTGTCGTAGCAGACGCCCGCGCGCCAGTCGAAGGTCAGGCACAGGTGATAGCGCGCCTTGCCGGTCTTGTCCTTGGGCGCGGACTCGAGGGTGTAGAGCGGGCCGCCGCACGGGTCCGGTCCCATTTGCAGGACCCGGTAGTTGGCGTCGACCGTATTGCAGTCCGACGGTTCGGGAGTGCCCGCCTTCCAGGTGGGCGCGCCGGAGGCGTCGTGGGCCTGCTGGATCGGCACCTCGACGCAGTCGCCGGCCTTCAGGGCGGCCATCGGGTCCGGGGCCGGGGGTTTGGTGGCGGTGGGCTGCCCGGCCTTGACCAGGGCGGGCGGCGCGGCGATCGCGGCGCCCGCGATCGTGTCATGGTGCAGGAACGGCAGATTCGAGGCGGCCGCCGCGTAGACCAGCACCCAGCCGCTCACCGCCAGCCCGGCGATCAACGCCCGCGACCGGTTGCCGACCCGGGGTACCGCGGGATCGTGGCGCGCCCGCCGCTGCCGCGTGACGGCGCGCGACCCGAGCGCGGCCGCCGCGGACAACACCACGACCGCCATCCCGATCACGACCCACACGACCCGCGTCCCCTCCACAAACCCCGACCTCGATCGACTTGCAAGCTATCGCAAGGAACAACAACCGGGCAATCCGGGCAGGGGGGCGGGAGCGCGGGGTGAATGCTCAGGCGGCGGGTTCCCTGGCGGATTCGGCCAGGGCGGGCGGCCAGAGGGTCGGGGTGATGTTGGCCGGTTTGGTGTTGGGGCTGGCGTCCCAGTCGAAATGGACGCCGACCCAGGCGCGCGGGCCCTCGAAGGTGATGGCGCGGGCGTCGAAACTCGCGCGCCGGAAGGAGATGTCGCCGAAGAAGTCGCCCGCGGCGAAATTGACCAGCCGGCCGGAGAACACGGCGTCGGCGAAGGAGACCCGGCCGTGGAACTCGGTGCGGGTGAAGGTGATCTCCTGGGTGCGGCCGGTGCGCCAGCGCACCTGCGCGCCCAGCTGCGCGCAGTCGAAGGAGCTGGAGTCGGTGTAGAAGCGCGAATCGGCGAAACTGGCTCGGGCCCCGAGGAATTCGGCGCCGGTGAAGGTGACCCGTTCGCCGTCGAAGATCGCGCGCTCGAAGGAGGTCTCCGCGGCGGCGAACACGGCATTGGCGAAACTGGCGCGCTCGCCCGCGAAGGTGGCGCGCTCGAACGCGGTGCGCGCGCCGTGGAATCGGGCGCCCTCGAAGCTGACGCCGCCGCCGAAGGTGGCGTCGGTGAATGCCGTTGCGGCGCTGTCGCGTTCGCCGCGGGCCACCGCGCTGTGCGCGAACACCGCCCGATCGAAGACCGCGACGCTGCGGAAGATGGCCCCGCGGAAGGTGACCCGCGTGCCCAGGAAACGCGCCTGCTCGAAGCTGACGGTGCGGCCGCTGAGGAACATGGCGTTGGTGAAGCGGGTGTCGCGGCCCGCGAAGACCGCGCCCCGGAAGTCGGCGTCCTCGAACACCGCGTCGGAGAAGTCGAAATCACAGGCCGACCATCGGCTTTCGGCCGAGGGACGCAGGTGCTGGGCGATCACCCGCACGATGGTGTCGCGGACCTGGCGGTCGTTCTGGCGGAAGGTGAACACCCGCTCCACGGCGGTGCCGTTGTCCTCGATGCGCTGCGATTTGGAGACCAGGTGGCTGGCGCCCTCCTCTGGTTGATAGGGCAGCCGCAGATAACCGCACAGCACGTCCACGCACTGCTGCCGGCGCCAGCGCGCCGGGAACTCGTCGGCCACCCCGGCCAGCGCGTAGACGCCCGCGATGCGCACCGCCACATCGGTGTCGCCCAGTTGCCGGGCGGCGGCGGTGAACAACTCGGCGAAGCGGGCGCGTTCGGCATCGCGCCGCCACCGGTGGGCCACCAGCGCCACCAACGCCGCCGCCACGCCCGCCGCCACCGCCGCCACCGACCTGCCCGTCCACCACCACACGAGCCCGCCGGCGACCAGCCCGCACACCACCGCGACCAGCGCCGAAAACGTCTGACCCGACCGATGAAACGTCCGGCTCACCACCCCACCGAACCTCCACCGCGACATAGCCGAAGGATAGCGATCCCCGCCCGGTCACGCATGGCTTGCGAGGATTCGTTCGCGACTTCGCACCCCCGAAAACAATGTCCCACCAATCCGTTTCGCCGGAAATGCCGCGTCCGCCCGGTGGCCGTGACCATCGGGCGGACGCGAATCCGGCTATTGCGGAGAAATCGGGCGGGGAGACAGCGCGGCGGCTCACACCGTTTCGGCGGCGACTCCCGCACCCGGGCCGGGCAGGTGAGCGGCCTCCTCGAGCACCAGGGCGGACTCGGTGGCGGTGTCCGCCCGTCCGGCGGCCGCGGCCGCTTCGGCATTGCGGCGCAGCCCGATTCCCGCCGCTCCCAGGCAGGCCAGTGCCACCACGACCACGAACCACGGGAACACCGTGCTCAGCCCCCACGTGGTGGCCGCCCAGCCCGCGATCACGGTCGGGATCGCCATGGCCGAGTAGGCCAGCAGGTAGTACGCGGACATGGTCTCACCGCGCTTGTGTTGCGGCACCACGTTGGACAGGTGGCGCAGCGACCCGCCGAACCCGAGCCCGAAAGTGCCGCCGAGCGCGATGCCCGACAGCAGCACCAGCACCCAGTTGTGGGTGTTCAACGCCGGAATGGTGAGCAGCAGCGCGAGCGCCATGCCGATATCGCCGGCGATGGCCGCGCGGCGCGCCGGAATCCCGCCCGCGACGGCCTGCGCCAGCGCACCCGCCGTGGCGGTGGAGGCCACCACCGCGCCGCCGAACACCAGATTATGGATCCCGGTCTTGGCCGAGGCCAGCGACGGGTACAGCGACAGCAGTACGCCCAGCACCGACCAGGCCGCCATCACGCCCAGCGCGGAGAACCAGAAGTCGCCGCGAATCTCCTGCGGGACAGCCGGTTTGGCAATGGTGATGCGCTGCTTCTTGCGCGCCCCGTGCGGTTCGCGCAGGGCCAGCACGCCGGCGGCGATCAGGGCGCACACCACGGTGATCACCACGTAGGGGGTGCGCAGCGGGTGCGGGGCGTACTGGGCCAGCAGCGCCGAGCCCAGAATCGCCACGGCCATACCGACATTGAAGGCCACGCCGGACAGCTGGCCGGAGCGCGCGCCGTCCTTGGGCCGCAGATCCAGCAGGGCCGCGGCGCCGGCCACCACGGTCGCGCCGACCGCCGCGCCGTGCAGGGCCCGCGCCAGCAGCAGCATGGCCACATTGTCGGCGAGCAGGAACACCACCAGGCCCACGATCATGGTCGCGAAGGCGCCCAGCAGCACCGGTTTCCGGCCCACCACATCCGAGATGCGGCCGGAGACCAGCACCGCGCCGAGGGCCGCGACCGCGTAGGCGGCGAAGACGAACGTCGTGGTGAGCGGCGAGAAATGCCAGCTCTGCTGATAGATCCCGTACAGGGGCGCCGGAACCCCCGACACCCCCAGCGCCACCCCGCTGGCGGCGAGCACGAGCGCGTACGCCCAGGTTTGACTGCCCTGTTCGACCCGAGTCGCAACTGCTGTTGCCGATGCCATCGGACACTCCATCAGGTAGGTTTGATCTGTATCGAACCGACCATACCCCAGGTTCGAGAACTGTCGAACTAGTTATTCGAGTGAGGTAAGTCATGTCCGACGCCGACGCGAAGCCCGTGGTGGCCCCGCTGCCCGCGGTACTCGGCGCACTCCAGGACCCCGTCCGCCTGGAAGTGATCCGGCGCCTCGCCAATGCGGGCCAACCCATGCGCTGCGGCCTCACCTACGACAACATCAGCAAATCCACCGCCGCCCACCACTTCAAAATCCTCCGCGAAGCCGGCGTCACCGAAAAAGTGATCATCGACGGCAACACCCACCTCCGCCTCCGCGCCGACGAACTGAACGCCGCCCTCCCCGGCCTCCTCCCCTCAATCCTCGCCGCCGCCAACCAAGCCCACGCCACCGAAACCCCCGCCCAACCCCCCGCACCGGAATAGCTCCCAGCGCAGTAGTTCTCAGCGCGCGTCGGCCGCGTCTCCCACTCGCGCGCGCAATGCCTCGTTCTCGCTTCGCAGTCGCTCGACCTCCGCCCGCAGCCGCTGGTGTTCGGCGGCGGCGTCACGGCGTTCGAGGGCGATGGCCTCGTCGAGCCGCTGTTTGGTGAAGCGCGGGCGAATGAACTTCACACAGTTCCAGTTGTGGGCTTCCACCGTGATCACAATGGCGCGCTCGGCGATCTTCTGGACCGCGCCGGTGTACGCGGCCGCGCCAGCCCGCCACGATGTTGGATATACGGCCACCCCTCGGCGTGACAGTGCCCAGAAAGAACAAATCCGCCGCACACGGAACCCATCTCCCGGGGTTTTAACGGCTGCGGCTCATCCCGTCCCTGCTCGAACTGCGCCCCAAAATCGCGATAACTGCCCGCCCGCTGTTGCGTGTGGCCTACAGGTCCAGGTAATCGCGTACGGCGGTCTCGAGGGCGTCCATTTCGTCGCGATCGAGGTAGCCGAGCATGTCGGACGTCAGGTACGCCACATCGATGGCGCGGATCTGGTCGGCCAGTAGCCGAGTCTCGCGGCCGTCGCCGAGGTCGATCACCGGGCGAAAGCGCGAAGGCTGCGCTGAAGTTGACGTGGGTACCACGACGACGGTGCTCGAATTCGCTTGGGACATGATCACACCGAAGCGTCTGCCGCCCTGTTCGTGACCCCGAGGCTTGCCCAGGTCGATAGGGAAAATGCTGCCCCGGATCACTCGGGGTCCGCCATGGACACGACGCCACCGCGCCTCTGGCGGTTGGCGAACTGTTCTCGAGCCTTGGCGATGTCGTACTCATCGCTCCAGGCATCGGGTTCATCGGCGAGGTTCTCACCGCTGGCGACGATGGCATCGGATTCGAATTGGATCTGGCGCGCGACTTCCCGGCGGCGCAGCGCTTCGAGGGCACGGCGCAAGACATCGGAGTTGGTCTCGCCGTCGTGGCGCAGTTGTTCTATGAGGGCGGTGTCGTGCTCCGTGGCTCTGAATCCGATCGTCACAGGGCCAGTTTAACAGATGTACAACACCTGCTGTCGGTCTCAAGTGAGGGGGAGGGATTTCCACCAGTCGACGATGCCGGTGGGGGTGTTGGGGGTGCCTCGGGTGTAGAGGATGAATTTTTCGCGGGCGGGGTCGTCGAAGAAGGTGGTGGCGAAGGCGGTGGAGGGGACGTCGGCGTTCGAGTCGAAGCGGTGGTTGGTGTATTCCTTCTTGCCGCAGAACTCTTTGAAGGTGAGGTCTTCGAGGGTGCTGCCCACGGGGTGGATGCGGGTGGCGGCGGATCGGGCGACCGCGCCGGACGCGTAGGCGAACAGCACGTATTCGCGGACCTCGTGGTCGGTGGAGTATTGGCAGTCCCAGGCCGCGTTCCAGCCGTCGAAGGCCCACGGGGGCAGGAAGTCCTTGGTGTCGTGGTCGGCCACCCGGCAGCTGGCGCCGGTGAAGCCCGAACCCAATTCCGGTGTGCGCGGGACCAATCCGGGGAAGGCGGCGCTGATATCGGCGATGTCGGCGGGCGGGGCCTTGGGTTTCTCGGAGTTTCCGGACGGGGACACCAGGAATACCGCGAGCCCGAGTGCGGCCGCCAGGCAGACGCCCAGCAGTACCAGGGTCCGCAAGACCAGCAGCCATTTGCGGCCCGCGCGTGGGGATTTCGATTCCTCGTTGGGCAGCGGGTGCCGGTCGCTCGGGGGGCCGAACAAGCCCGGGATATCGGTCAACCGCCCGGAGCGCAGCGCCACCGAGGACGACGCAGGCCGACGCGCGGCGGGTGCTCCCGGCTGTGCGGCGCGCGACGTCGGCGGAGACGACCGTGGCACCGGCTGAGCCGAACGTGCCGCCGGCTGGGCCGGACGCGGCACCGGCTGCGCGGACCGCGACGGGGCCCGCCCCGGTCCCGCTTGCACGGGCCACGCCCCGGACTGCGTCGCCCGCGCGTCGGGTTGCCGGGTATCCGATTGCGCCGCCCGTGCTTCCGACTGGCCGGCCCGCGCCTTCGCTCCCCCGCGTCTGCCCGGCGCGGCCGACTTCGCCCGGCGCGCAGGCACTTCCGGAGACTTGTCCCGAATCGAAATGGTGGCCGACCCGACCGGATCCCCCACCGCCAGTGCTCGGCGGGCCGCGGCCGCGAACTCCGAGCAGGAGGGGTAGCGGTCGTCCGGGTTCTTGGCCAGGGCTCGGGCGAGTACCGGGTCCAGGGCGGCGGGGAGGCCGGGGCGGCGGCCGGCTATCGAGGGCGGGGTGTCGTAGAGGTGAGCCTTGACGATGGCGCCCAGGTCGGCGGCGGGGAACAGGGGGATGCCGGTCAGGAGGCGAAACAGGGTGCAGGCCAACGAGTATTGGTCGGAGCGGGGGCCGACGGGGAGGTTCTGGAGTTGTTCGGGGGAGGCGTAGGCGAGGGTGGCCATGACCGAGCCGGAGCCGGTGAGGCGGCCGGTGTCCTCTTGCAGCCGCGCGATGCCGAAGTCGGTGAGCAGCACGCCCGCCTGTTGTTCGCGGGTCTCGCGGGCCAGCAGGATGTTGGCGGGCTTGACATCTCGGTGCAGGACACCAACGCGGTGCGCGTAGTCGAGGGCGTCGGCGGTGGCGGTGACGATCTCGACGGCCTGTTCGGGCGTCAGGTCGGTCATGGCCTCGGCTTCGACGCCGTCGATGTACTGCATGGCGATCCACAGTCGCCCGTCCTCGACGCCGCGGTCGTAGACGGTGACGATGCTGGGATGATTCAGCCGCGCCGCCAGATCCGCTTCGCGTTCGAAGCGGGCGTGAGTCTCGGTGTCGCCGTGGAATTCCGCGTTGAGCAGCTTCAACGCGATCCAGCGCGGCAGGCGCGGGTGACGGGCCAGGTAGACGGCGCCCATCCCGCCGCGTCCCAGTTCCCGTTGAATCACATACCCGGCGAAGATCTCACCTGGTCTGAGCACAAGCCCCTCCCATCCAGCGAGGAGATCATAGCCACAAAAGGTGGTGTCTCACACGGTGTCCGGGACTACCGTCGAGTAGCCGTCTCAGAAGGCGAGACGGCTACTCTCGGCTAAGGAACCAGGCGGCGCACCGCGGCCGGCAGATCCCGGGTGCGGCGGTACGGGCCCGCGACCGCGACGCCGAAGGGCCGCGCGAGCAGCGTCACCGCGATCCGCGACACCTCGTCGGTGGTGACTTCGTCTATGCGAGCGAGGGTTTCGGACACGCTGCGGTGATTGCCGTAGGACAGCTCCGAGCGCCCGATCCGGTTCATCCGCGAGCCGGAATCCTCCAGCCCCAGCACCAGCCCGCCGCGCAGCGACCCCTTGGCCCGCGCGCATTCGGCGTCGGTGATGCCATTGGCCGCCACCTCCTCGAGCACCCCGCGCGCCAAAGTGGCGACGTGGCCGAGGTTTTCGGGCTGGCAGCCGATGTACACCGAGAACGCGCCGGTGTCGGCGAAGGTGTCGACGCTGGAGTACACCGAGTACGCCAGCCCGCGCTCCTCCCGAATGCGCTGGAACAGCCGCGAACTCAGCCCGCCGCCGAGCACGGTGTTGAGCACCGACAGCGGCCAGCGCTTCTCGCCCTCGTGCCGGCCGAAGGCGCGGGTGCCGAACACCAGGTGCGCCTGCTCGCTGTCGCGCTGGATGCGCAGCAGTTCCGGATTGCCGCGCGGCCGGAACTTGCCCTCGCGCCGGGGCGCGGGCGCCAGGCCCGGCTCCAGCCGATGCGCGAACGCCCGGTGCACCAGCTCGACCACGTGATCGTGTTCGATATTGCCGGCGACCGCGACCACCATCCGGTCGGGCCGGTAGCGGCGCAGATGGAACGAGCGCAGCTGATGGGTCCGCATGTCTTCGATGGTCTCGACGCTGCCGATCACCGGCCGCCCGATCGGATGATCGCCGAACAGCGCGGTGAGGAAGGCGTCGCCGACCATGTCCTCGGGATCGTCGTCGCGCATGGAGATCTCCTCCAGCACCACTTGCCGTTCCACCGCCACGTCGTCGGCCCGGCACAGGCCGTTGAGCACGACATCGGTGACCAGATCCACCGCCAGCGGCAGATCCTCGTCGATGACGTGCGCGTAGTAGCAGGTCTGCTCCTTGGCGGTGAACGCGTTGAGCTCACCGCCGACCGCGTCCATGGCCTGCGCGATATCCAGCGCCGAACGCGTCGGCGTGGCCTTGAACAGCAGATGCTCGAGGAAGTGCGCGGCGCCGGCGACGGTCGGGCCTTCGTCGCGCGAACCGACCCCCACCCACACGCCGATCGAGGCCGACCGCACCCCGGGCACGTGTTCGGTGACCACTCGTAGACCGCCCGGCAGCACGGTGCGGCGCACGCCGATATCCGTGGCGGCGGCCTCTTTCTGGGAGATCACGAGTGAAGAACCCCCCTGCTCCAGATTCCGGAGCAGAGGGGCCATGTCCTTCGCGCCCAGCGCGGAGTCTGTCGCGGTGCGCGCGGACCCCGCGCGCACCGCGGACTGCTTCTTCGTCACAGAGAAATAATTACTCTGCGATCGCGTCGACCGCAGCCGAGGCTTCGGAGTTGTCCGAATCCTCGTCGACCGGCACCAGCGAGATCTTGCCGCGGTTGTCGATGTCGGCGATCTCGACGCGCAGCTTGTCGCCGACGTTGACCACGTCCTCGACCTTGGCGACGCGCTTGCCGTTGCCCAGCTTCGAGATGTGCACCAGACCGTCGCGGCCCGGCAGCAGCGAGACGAACGCGCCGAAGGCGGTGGTCTTGACGACCGTGCCCAGGAAGCGCTCGCCGACCTTCGGCAGCTGCGGGTTGGCGATGGCGTTGATCGCGTCGATCGCGGCCTGCGCCGACGGGCCGTCGGTCGCGCCGACGAACACGGTGCCGTCATCCTCGATGGAGATGTTGGCGCCGGTGTCCTCGGTGATCTGGTTGATGACCTTGCCCTTGGGCCCGATCACCTCGCCGATCTTGTCGACCGGGATCTTGATGGCGGTGACGCGCGGAGCGTAGGGGCTCATCTCGTCCGGGGTGTTGATGGCCTCGGCCATGACATCCAGGATGGTGTAGCGCGCGTCCTTGGCCTGGTTCAGCGCACCGGCCAGCACCTGCGACGGGATGCCGTCGAGCTTGGTGTCCAGCTGCAGCGCGGTCACGAACTCGCGGGTGCCGGCGACCTTGAAGTCCATGTCGCCGAAGGCATCCTCGGCGCCCAGGATGTCGGTGAGGGCCACGTAGCGGACCTCGTCCTCACCCTTGTCGTTCTTCACGGTGTCCGACACCAGGCCCATGGCGATACCGGCGACGGGGGCCTTGAGCGGCACACCGGCGTTCAGCAGCGACAGGGTCGAGGCGCAGACCGAGCCCATCGAGGTGGAACCGTTGGAGCTCAACGCCTCCGAGACCTGACGGATGGCGTAGGGGAACTCCTCCTGCGAGGGCAGCACCGGCATCAGCGCCCGCTCGGCGAGCGCGCCGTGGCCGATCTCGCGGCGCTTGGGCGAACCCACGCGGCCGGTCTCACCGGTGGAGAACGGCGGGAAGTTGTAGTGGTGCATGTAGCGCTTGGAGGTCTCCGGGCCGAGCGAGTCGACCTGCTGCGCCATCTTCACCATGTCGAGGGTGGTGACGCCCAGGATCTGGGTCTCGCCACGCTCGAACAGCGCCGAACCGTGAGCGCGCGGCACGACCGCGACCTCGGCGGACAGGGCGCGGATGTCGGCCAGGCCACGGCCGTCGATGCGGAAGCTGTCGGTCAGGATGCGCTGGCGCACCAGCTTCTTGGTGACCGAGCGGAAGGCCGCGCCGATCTCCTTCTCGCGACCCGGGAAGGTCTCGGCCAGCTCGGAGAGCACCGCGAGCTTGATCTCGTCGGTCTTCTCGTCGCGCTCCTGCTTGCCCGCGATGGACAACGCCTCGTTGAGCTCGCGCTTGGCGGTGCCCTCGACGGCCTCGTACACATCGGACTGGTACGGCAGGAAGATCGGGAACTCTTCGGTCGGCTTGGCGGCCAGGGCAGCCAGGTCGGCCTGCGCCTTGCACAGCCGCGCGATGAACGGCTTGGCGGCCTCGAGGCCCTCGGCCACAACGGTTTCCGTCGGCGCGGTGGCGCCGTCGGCGATCAGCGACAGCACGTGGGACGGGGCCTCGGCCTCGACCATCATGATGGCGACGTCACCGTCGACCACGCGGCCCGCGACGACCATGTCGAACACGGCGCCCTCGAGCTGCTCGACGGTCGGGAACGCCACCCACTGGCCCTCGATCAGCGCGACGCGCACGCCGCCGACCGGACCGGAGAACGGCAGGCCCGCGATCTGGGTGGACGCCGAGGCGGCGTTGATGGCGACCACGTCGTAGAGATCCTTGGGATCCAGCGACATGACGGTCACCACGACCTGGATCTCGTTGCGCAGGCCGTCGACGAACGACGGGCGCAGCGGCCGGTCGATCAGGCGGCAGGTCAGGATCGCGTCGGTGGAGGGGCGGCCCTCACGACGGAAGAACGAGCCGGGGATGCGGCCCGCGGCGTACATGCGCTCTTCGACGTCGACCGTCAGCGGGAAGAAGTCGAACTGATCCTTGGGCTGCTTGGAGGCGGTGGTCGCCGACAGCAGCATGGTCTCGTCGTCGAGGTAGGCGACCACGGAACCCGCGGCCTGCTTGGCCAGGCGGCCGGTCTCGAAACGGATGGTGCGAGTGCCGTAGCTGCCGTTGTCGATCAGGGCGACGGACTCGAAAACGCCGGGCTCGACCTCGGCGGCGGAACTGGTCTGGGTGTCAGACATGTGTGTTATCTCAACCTCTCGTCTTCGCCGGCTGTGCGCACATCCTCTCGTGCGTTCCGGCTCGTCGGCCGTACCCGGCATGGGCGTGCGCCAACCCTCCTGGTCAGCGGCACGCACACCCGGCCAACCCCCTCGACTGGAGTTTCTCCAAGAGAGGCGACGCGGAGGCGATCATCGATCGAAGCCCTCCGGGCGCGCAGGATTCCTCGTCTTGCTACGCCCCGAAAAGCCACTACCGAAGACCGACGCCACGCGGGCGGGTGCATACGGCTTCTGTTGGCGTATACCTGCCTCGACCTCCCCCTCGTGAGGACATCGGGCACATATACGAAAGGCCAACGAGGAGATTCTATGCCTCCCCGTCGGCCGGTTCGTCAACTACCTCTGCCGTCCAGGTGTGTCACCTCGGACGACACGGTGGCCACCGCTGAAATCAGCGACGCAGGCCCAGACGCTCGATCAGCGAGCGGTAACGCTCGATGTCCTTGGCCTGCAGGTACTTCGACAGGCGGCGACGACGACCGATCAGCGCCAGCAGACCGTGGCGGGTGTGGTGGTCGTGCTTGTGCACCTTGAGGTGCTCGGTCAGATCGGCGATCCGCTTGGACAGCAGCGCGATCTGCGCCTCCGGGGAACCGGTGTCGGTCGGGTGCACCCGGTACTCGGCCAGAATGGCCTGCTTCTGCTCGGTGGTCAGAGCCACAGATATCTCCTGGTGTTTCAGTCCGCGCTCGACAGGGAACCTCGGAAGGTCTCCCTCGGGTGCCGCCGCGAACCGCAGCAAACCCGACGAGCCAGCCTACCGGAGGCGGTTGCCTCGCGGAAATCGGCCCCCGGGCGGTCTATTCGCGGGTCTCGTCGTCGAGCACCTTGCGGGCCTGCTCGACGTCCTTGCCGATGGCCGCGACCAGATCGTCGATGGACTCGAATTTCCGCATGCCGCGCAGCTGTTCGACGAAGTCCACGGCCACGTGCTTGCCGTAGAGGTCGGCGTCGAAATCGAGGATGTGCGGTTCGACGGTGCGATTGCGGCCGTCGAAGGTCGGGTTGGTGCCGATCGAGATGGCGGCCATGAGCCGCTGACCGGCCAGCGGGTCGCCGGGTTCCAGCACGGTGAACCAGCCCGCGTACACCCCGTCGGCGGGGATCGCGGCGTGCATGGTCGGGGCCACGTTGGCGGTCGGGAAGCCCAGCCCCTTGCCGCGGCCGTCGCCGTGCACGACCACGCCCTCGACGCGGTGCGGGCGGCCCAGCGCCTCGGCGGCCGCGCCCACATTGCCGTCCGAGAGCGTGCCGCGAATGTAGGTGGAGGAGAAGGTGACCGCGTGTTCGCCGAGCAGCTGCACGCCGTCGACGTCGAAGCCGTATTCGGCGCCCAGTTCACGCATGGTGTCGAGGGTGCCGGCGGCTTGCTTGCCGAAGGTGAAGTTGTCGCCCACCACGACCTCGGCCACGTGCAGCCGGTCGACGAGCAGTTCCTCGACGTATTCGCGCGGGGTCAGCTTCATGAAGTCGCGGGTGAACGGCATCACCACGAACACGTCGATGCCGAGTTCCTCGACCAGTTGCGCGCGCCGGTCCAGGGTGGACAGCTGCGCGGGATGCGAGCCGGGGCGCACCACGTCCAGCGGGTGCGGGTCGAAGGTCATCAGCACCGATGGAACCCCGCGCACCGCAGCGGATTTCACCGCGCGGCTGATGAGCTGGGCGTGACCGCGGTGCACGCCGTCGAACACCCCGATGGTGAGGACGCATCGTCCCCAGTCCGCGGGCATCTCGTCGAGGCTTCGCCATCTCTGCACAGAGGAAGCCTACGCAAAGCGCGTCACCGGCAATATTCGGCGGGGCGGATATGCCCGGGTGGAAGCATGCCCGTCACCCCCTGTTCATACTGGCTCGCATGGTCGGTAGCACCGCGCGAGCCGATGTGTGAAACCGCGCGAGGTGTGCCTAAGCTCGGGTACGTGCCCGGAAAACGAGACATCGCCACGCGCCGCGAGCTGGCCGATCCGTCCGCACCTTCCGAAACCCACGCGACCACCGTGACCCAGGGCGCCAGCGTCGCGCCGGTGCTGTCGTCGGTGGCCCAGGACTATTTGAAAGTGATCTGGACCGCCCGAGAGTGGTCGCAGGACAAGGTGACCACCAAGCTGCTCGCCGAGAAGATCGGGGTGTCGGCCTCGACGGTGTCTGAGGCGGTGCGCAAGCTGGCCGATCAGGGCCTGGTCGAGCACGCGCGCTACGGGTCCATCACGCTCACCGAGGAGGGCAGCCGGGCCGCGGTCGCCATGGTGCGCCGGCACCGGCTCATCGAGACGTTCCTGGTCAACGAGCTCGGCTACGGCTGGGACGAGGTGCACGACGAGGCCGAGGTGCTCGAGCACGCGGTCTCGGAAACCCTGATGGAGCGCATCGACGCCAAACTCGGCCACCCCGACCGGGATCCGCACGGCGACCCCATCCCCTCGGTCGACGGCGCGGTGCCGACTCCCCCGGCCCGCCAGCTCAGTGATTTCGGCGCGGGCGAATCCGGCCGCGTGGCACGCATTTCCGACTCCGACCCGGCCATGCTGCGCTACTTCGATTCCCTGGGCATCGCCTTGGACACCCCGATCGCGGTGGTGGAACGCCGCGATTTCGCGGGCACCATCGCCGTGCTGGTCGAGGAGCGCACCATCGACCTCGGCAGCATTGCCGCCGAGGCCATCTGGTTGAGCGAGGCCCACTAGCCCTCAGACCAGGCGGTGGCCGCCGTCGACATGCAGGACGGTGCCGGTGATGAAGGGGTTGTGGATCAGCGACAGGACGGCGGCGGCGATGTCGTCGGGGCGGCCCAGGCGCTGGGCGGGGAGTTTCTCGGCCATGGCGCGCAGGCGTTCGTCCTTGTCGTCCCAGGGCATGGCGTCCCAGATGTCGGTGAGCACCCAGCCGGGTGAGACCGCGTTGACGCGGCGGGGGCTCAGTTCCACCGCGAGGGCGCGGGCCAGGCCCTCGAGGGCCGCGTTCACGGCGGCGACCATGGCTCCGCCGGGGGCGGGTCGGTAGGCGGCGATACCGGAAACGAAAGTGAGCGAACCGGTTTCGGGCAGGCGGGCGTGTTTGGCCAGCAGCATCGAACCGATCAGCTTGGTTTCGATCATGCCGCGGCCGCGGGCGAAATCGAAGTCGGCGAGCGGGCCGTAGGAGCCGCGAATGTCGGCCGCGGTGGTGATGACGTGATCGACGACGCCGACCGTCTCGAACACCCGCGACACCTGCTGTTCGTCGGTGATGTCGGCGGCGAGGGCGGTGAGTTTGCCGTCGCCGAGTTCGCGCACGGCGTCGGCGAGCCGTTGTTCGGAGCGGCCGACGATGATCACCTCGTAGCCCGCGCGCAGCAGCGCGTCGGCGGTCGCCTGGCCCATGCCGGAGCCGCCGCCCACGACCACGGCGCGTCCGGAGTGTTGCGTAAATCCCTTGTCTGTCATGCCTTTCAGCCAACCCCCGGCACACGCCACCGTCCACGACGCACGGTCGAACACGCCTGAGGCGGGGGCTAACGCCGCCGGTGGCGGGCCCGGCGTCAGTCCGAGGACAGTCGCAGACCGCCCGACAGCGCGTCGGCCATGGTGTGCAGCAGCGGGTTTCGGGTGGTGGCGCGCCAGGCGGCGGCGTAGGTGATGAGCAGCGGGCGCGGGTGCAGGGGCCGCCAGACCAGGCCGGGCATCGCGGCGGTGCGGGCCGAGCCGACGCCGATGGAGTCCGGACGCAGCGGCAGCAGTTGCAGCATTTGGGCGTGGCTCATGGCGCTGTCGCTGAGCACCACCGCGGCGCCGCGTTCGCGCAGCTGCGCGAGCACCGAATCGTGGACCTCGGGGGCGGCGTCGCGGGCGAACATGATCAGCTCGTGGTCGCCGAGGCGGGCGGGCTCCACCGAACCGGCTGCGGCGAGCGGGTTCTCGCGCGACATGACGATGCCGAGTTCCTCGTCGGCGATGGGCGTGTGGGTGAGATGCTCGGCCAGCCGCACCGGCAGCCGCAGCACCGCCAGATCCACCTCGTCCCGATCCAGCAGCCGCGCCTGATCGCCGCTGGTCCCGGTGGTCAACGCCACCCGCACCCCCGGCTGCCGCGCCTTGAGCAACGCCTCGATGCGGCCCGGCAGCCATTGCGGCGCACCGTTGACCACCCCCAGCCGGAACACCGCCTGCCCCGGCCGCGCCACCGCCCGCGTCTCTCGCAAGGCGACGTCGGCCGCCTCCAGCACGGTGCGCGCCGAGGTCAGCAGCACCTCCCCCGCCGCCGTCAGCTCGACCCCGTGGTTTCCCCGAATCAGCAGCGGCCCACCGACTTCCCGCTCGATGGCCCGCACCTGCTGGCTCAGCGTCGGAGTGGAAATGAACAACCGCTCCGCCGCCCGCCGAAAATGCAGCTCCTCCGCCACCGCGACGAAATACCGCAACTGCCGCAACTCCACCCTTAGAAGGGTAGGCGGCCCCGCCGAAACCGCGGCCGCCCCGGCCGAATCGAAGCCGAACCCCGCCGCGAGCTACCACACCGGCGGACGCTTCACAAGGGTCTTGGGGGCGCTTTCTCGGCGGTGAACTGCGGCCGCAGGGAGGCGTTTCGGGCAGGCGCGGCGCTGAAGACTCGGGGGATGCTCGTGCCGCATCTCGGGGTCGTGGACCTCGCCCGACTGCAATTCGCTGGAACGACGGCCATCCATTGGCTTTTCGTCCTTCTCACGCTCGGCGTGGTGCCGGTGGTCGCCGCGTTTCACACCTGCGCCGCGTTCACCCGGGATCCGGTGCGGCGGGCCGCTCGGGAGCGGGCCACGCGGTTCTGGGGGCAGCTGTATGTCATCAACTACGCGGTGGGCATCGTCACCGGGCTGGTGATGGAGTTCCAGTTCGGGTTGGCCTGGAGCGGGTTGAGCAAGGTGTTCGGCAATGTGATCGGGGCGCCGATCGCCTTGGAAACACTGGTCGCGTTTTTCGCCGAGTCGACTTTTCTGGGGATGTGGATCTTCGGGTGGGGGCGGTTGCGGCCGTGGCTGCATGCCGGGCTGCTGTGGGTGGTGACGCTGACCGCGTACGCGTCGGCCTATTTCATTCTGGTGTCCAACGGGTTCATGCAGCATCCGGTCGGGTTCGAGACGCGCGAGGGCACCGCGCATCTCACCGATCTGCGGGCGGTGCTCACCAATCCCAGTGCGCTGTATGCCTTCGCGCACGTGAGCGCGGCGGCGGTGTTGTGCGGCGGGGTGTTTCTGGCCGGTGTCAGCGCCTACCATGTCGCGCGCCGCAGCGCCGATCGGCGGTTCTTCCTGCCGTCACTGCGGGTGGGGCTGGTGCTGGCCGCGCTGGCCAGTTACCCGGTGTATCGGCTCGGCGTGAAACAGTATCCGCTGCTGGGCCGCACGCAGCCGATGAAGCTGGCGGCCGGCAAGGGCGGGCCGCGGGTCGCGAAGTTGCAGGATGCGATGGCGGCCCAGCACGGGCCTGGCGATTACGTGCCGCCCGCCTGGATCGCCCATGCCGAAGAGGTGATGCTGCGCACCGGCATGCTCACCATGGCGATCGTGCTGCTCGCCGTCGTCGTGGTGTTCCATTCGGCGCTCACCCGTTTTCCGGTGATCGCGGTGCTGTTCGCGCTCGGCTATCCCATGACGCTGGTGCGGACCGCGGGCGGCCTGCTGCCCGGGGTGAGTGAGCGGGGCCGCTACGGCATCGCCCTGGCCCTGGTGGTGTTGCTGCTGGTGCTCGGCGGTCGTGTCGCGCGCCGGCCGGCGACGGCTTGGCTGCTGGTCGCGGCGATCCCCTTGCCGTTCCTCGCTTCCGTCGGCGGCTGGGTGTTTCGTGAGGTGGGCCGCCAGCCCTGGCTGGTCTACGGCCAGCTCACCGTGGACGAGGCCGTCTCGCACGTGAGCGTCGCCACTATGTGGGCCTCCTGTATCGCGTTCCTGACCGTCTTCGCCGCCCTCGCGCTCACCGATTGGGCGTTGATCGCGCGCTTCGCCGCCCGGGGTCCGGCCGGCACCCAGCTCGGTGCGCCCGAGCCCGTCGACCCGATCACCGATGCGGGCGAATTCGCCCGCGTGCTCTAGGTTTTGGAAGGAATTCCCGTGCACATCGTCTGGCTGGCCCTGTTGGGCTTGCTGCTCAGCGGCTATTTCGTCCTGGCCGGTTACGACTACGGCACCCAGGTGCTGTATCCGTTCGTGGCGCGCGGCGAGCGCGAACGCCGCACGGTGCGGGCCGCGCTGGGCCCGTTCTTCTTCGGCAACGAGGTCTGGCTGGTGGCCGTCGTCGGAGTGTTGTTCGGCGGGTTCCCTTTCGTCGAAGGGGAACTGCTCTCGGGTCTGTACCCGCTGGTGGTGGTCGTGCTGCTCGGCTTGGTTGTGGGCAAGGCCGCGATCCAGCTGCGCGGCCGCATGTCGAGTGCGGCCGGGCGGCGGCTGTGGGATGCGTTGATCGTGCTCGGCGGTGTCGTGCCGGCCGCCGGCTGGGGGATGGTGATCGGCGTGCTGCTGCGCGGCGTTCCGCGGACACCCGGCGGCGCGTATGCGCTGCGGTGGTCGACCGTGCTGGAGCCGTTCGTGCTGGCGACCGGTCTGGGCGGAGTGCTGCTGTTCGCGGCGCACGGCGCGGCGTTTCTGTCGGTGCGCACGGAAGGGCCGGTGGCGCAGCGGGTCCGGCGGCTGACACCGGTCCTGTCGGCAATGGCAGCGGCGGCGGTCATCGCGAGTACCGCTCTCTCCCAGGATGTTTCGATCACGGAGCCCGGCCGGGCCCGGTGCTGTGCGGGTGTCCTGGTCGTGGCGCTGGTTATCGCGGTGATCGCGAGCATGCGTGGCCGGTTCACGGCGGCGTTCGCGGCCACCATCGTCTCGGTCGCCGTGCCGGTCCCGCTGGTCGGCGTGGCTTTGCACCCGTACCTGCTGGTTTCGGCTCCCGGCCAGGGCGTGACGGTCACCGAGGCCGCCGCCGATTCGGTGACGCTGACCGCCCTGCTGCCCGTGGCGATCCTGATCGTTCCGACCATCCTGGCCTATCAGCTGTGGAGCTGGCGATTGTTCCGCGGCCGCATCACGGCGGACGCTCCCGGCTACTTCTAGGCGGTCCGACCATGAAACCCATCGAACGGCGGTTGATCCGCGAAAACCCGTGTGCCCGTGCCCATCTGCTGGTGTCGGTGGTCCTGACCGTCGTGACGGCGATGGCCATCATCGCGCAGGCCGACCTGCTGGCCCGCGCGCTCACCGGTGCGACGTGGGCACTGCCCGCGCTGGCCGGTGTGATCGTGGTGCGTGCCGCGCTCGCCCACGGTCGCACGATCCTGGCCGATCGCGCCGCCGCCACCGTGAAATCCGCGCTGCGGGAACGGCTCCTGCGAGCCATCGGGTCGATGCCGGTGGCTCGTTTGAACCGGGATCGCCACGGCGAGCTGACCACGCTGGTGACGCGTGGCGTGGCGGCCCTGGACCCCTACTTCACCGGCTATCTTCCGAAACTCGTTGCCGCCGTCGTGATTCCACCGCTGGTGTTGGTCCGTCTCGCCGCCGCCGATTGGCTCGCGGCGCTGACCATCGCGGTGACCCTGCCGCTCATCCCGCTCTTCGGCGCGCTGGTCGGCTTGCACACCCGCCGGCGCACCGAGCAGCAATGGTCGGCCCTGTCCCGGCTGAGCGGCCACTTCCTGGATGTGGTCACGGGCCTGCCCACTCTGCGCGCCTTCGGCCGGGCCCGGCATCAGGTCGATGTCGTCGCCCGCCTGTCCGACACCCATCGGCGAGCGACGCTGCGCACCCTGCGGGTGGCGTTCCTGTCCGCGCTGGTCCTGGAATGGGTTGCCGCCCTGTCGATTGCGGTGGTCGCGGTCCCGGTCGGGTTGCGCCTGCTCGACGGCCGCGCCGAGCTCGCCACCGCCCTGCTGGTGCTGTTGCTGGCCCCGGAGGCGTACCTGCCGCTGCGAGCCGCCGGCGCCGCCTTCCACGACAGCGCCGAGGGTGTCACCGTGGCCACCGAGGTCTTCGCGGTGCTCGACGAGGTCACCACCGCTCCGGTCAAGACGAATTCGACTGGATTGAAAAACTTTTCGTCACCCCGCGAGCTGGTGTTCGATCGCGTGAGCGTGCACTATCCCGGCCGCGCCACCCCGGCCCTGGACCGATTCTCCCTGCGGCTCAGCGCCGGTGAACGTATCGGCCTGGTCGGTCCGAGCGGCGCGGGCAAATCCACCCTGCTGGCGCTGCTGCTCGGTTTCACCGCGCCCACCTCGGGCCGCATCCTGGCCGACCGCCGCCCGCTCGCCGAATCCGGCTGGGACGCCTGGCGGCGATCGATCGCCTGGGTTCCCCAGCGTCCGCACCTGTTCGCGACCTCCATCGCCGACAACATCCGCCTCGGCCGCCCCGGCGCTGCCCTGTCCGAGGTGCGCGAGGCCGCCCGCGCCGCCTCGTCCGACGAGTTCATCCAGGCCCTGCCGGACGGCTACGACACCGTCCTCGGCGAGCGCGGCGCGGGCCTGTCCGCCGGTCAACGTCAGCGAATCGCCTTGGCGCGGGCCTTTCTCCGGGACGCCCCGCTGCTGTTGCTCGACGAGCCCACCGCCCACCTCGACCTGGCCGGCGAGGCCGCCGTCACCGCTGCGTCGGCCCGCTTGATGGCGGGCCGCACCACCCTGATCGTGGCCCACCGCCCGGCACTGCTCGAGCACGTCGACCGCGTGATCACCCTGGGCCGCCACTCCGAACCCAACAGGAGGATCGCGTGACTCTGTCGCTGCCGCGATTGCTGCGAATGTTCGCCCCGCACCGCGGCCGGGTAGTACTCGCCACGCTGGCGGCGCTGGCCGCGGAAGCGGCGGCCCTGGCGCTGCTCGCCACGGCCGGGTGGTTGATCGCGCGCGCCGGTGACCATCCGCCGCTGGCCGCCGTGGCCGTCGCGCTGGTGGCGGTGCGCGCGCTGGCGCTCGGCCGGGGCGTATTCCGTTATGCCGAACGGCTGCTCGGCCACGACAGCGCGCTGGCGGTGGTGACGGATCTGCGCACCGCCGTCTATCGCGGACTGGAACCGCTCGCCCCGGAGGGGGTGGCCGGTTTCCGCGGTGGCGACCTGCTCACCCGGCTGGTGGAGGATGTCGACGCGGTGCAGGATCTGTTTCTGCGCTGCCTGCTGCCCGCGACCGTGGCGGCCGGAATCGCCGTCGCCGCGGTGGGTTTCACCGCCACGCTGTCGCTCCCGGCGGCGGCCGTGCTGTCCGCCGGACTGGTGATCGCCGGAGTGCTGGTGCCGTGCGCGGTCGCTGCCGCGACCGCCCGCACCTCCACCGCACCGGATGGCCGCGGTGAACTGGCCGCCCGCACAGTCGATTTGATCGAGGGCGCGGCCGACCTGGCCGCCTACAACGCGACCGGCACCGCGGTTTCCGCGGCCCGCGCGCTCGAACGCGAACTGGCCCGGCGCCAGCGCCGCACCGCCCGAACCTCCGCGCTGGCGACCGCCGCGGTGCTCGCCGCCCAGGGTGCGACCGCCCTCGGCATCACCGCGATCGGGCTGCGCACCCCGCTCACCACCGTGACCACCACACTGCTGGTGGTGCTCGCGCTGGCCGTCTTCGAATCGTTTGCGCCGCTGCCCGATTCGGCGCGCAGACTGGTCGAGGTGCGCGCCTCGGCCCGTCGCCTCTCGACGATCCTCACCGCCGCGCCGCCGGTGCGCGAACCCACCCGGGACGCGCCACCCCTCACCTCCCGCCGGCCCCTGATCGAGATCCGCGGCCTGCGCGTCCCCGGCCGCCTGGACGAACCCCTCGATCTGCGGCTGGAACCGGGCCGCCGCATCGCTTTGACGGGGCCGAGCGGCGCCGGGAAATCGACGGTCCTGGCCGTGCTGCTGCGTTTCGTCGCCTACGAGGGCAGCGTCCGCGTCGACGGCCGCGAACTCAGCACCCTGCCCGGCGACGACGTCCGCCGCCTCGTCACCGGAATGACGCAGGACGCCCACGTCTTTCACGCCACCCTGCGCGAGAACCTGCGCTTCGCCCGCCCCGACGCCACCCTCGAGGAGCTGCGCGCCGCCGCGCGCCGGGCCCGGCTGCTGGACTGGATCGAATCCCTGCCGCAGGGCTGGGACACCCTCGTCGGCGCGGGCGGGACCGGCATGTCGGGCGGACAGCGGCAGCGTCTGCTGCTCGCCCGGGCCTTGCTCGCGGACCCGCCGGTGTTGCTGCTGGACGAGCCCACCGAGGGCCTGGACCCCGATACTGCCGCCGACCTGCTGGCCGATCTGCTCGACCTCACCCGCGCCCGCACCACCCTCATGGTCAGCCACTCCCCCGCCGCGATGGCGGCAGCGGACGAGATCTGCTCGGTCGCAGGATGATTCGAGGGCCAGGCGGCCTAGGCCCAGCCCGGGTGCGGGGAGGGCTGGGTGACGGTGGCCCACCGTTCGGCGATGCGCCGGCCTTGAAAACGCCACAGCACGAACCCTTGAAAGGTCATCGGCTGCCCGGTGGCCCGGTCGGTCCAGCGCCAGATATTGCGGCACATGACCTTGTCGCCCTCGGCGAGCATGTCGAGGACGGTGACGTGCAGGTCGGGCATGGCCTCGTACATGCCCAGCATCATCTTCTCGTCGCCGAGCAAGTCGGTGGGCTGCCCGCCGGGACCGTCGTGGTCGAGGAAGTCCGGAGTCATATTGCGGTGGATGACAGCGGCATTGCGCCGATTCACGAACTGCTCGAAATGGTCGGCGACGAACAGCTTCATGGATTCGAGGGAGAGGTCGGTGGGCACGATCGCCTCCTCTGCGGCCGAGCGACCTTTCCATGGTGCGCCCCGCACGCGGACCCCGGGCCGGTTTGGCAGCAGCGGGTCGGCGGTTGGGCAGTGCCGCGCCGGCACACACCCTCCGGCCCAGACCGCCCGCCCGCCGCGAAGTTTCGCCGCGTCAGAGGTTGGCGGGCCGCACCACCATGATCGACGCCGCCCGCTTGCCGGACTCCTCGAGAAGTGCGATGGCCCGTCCCGCCGGATCGATGGCCGCGTACACGCCTTGCCGGCCGATCGGTTCCAGCCAGCGGCCGTTGCGCAGATCCCCGGCCTGGGCGTCGGTGATCTCGCGCACCGGGAAGGCGGTGCGCACCGCGGTGTCGATATCCAGGCTCAGCGGCGGCTCACCCGCCGCGGCGGCGGCGTTCACCTGCTCGAGGGTGCGCGCGTGTTCGAGGGTGAACGGCCCGACCCGGGTGCGGCGCAAGGCGGTGAGATGCCCTCCGACGCCGAGCTTTTCACCGAGATCACGGGCGAGGGCGCGAATGTAGGTCCCCGAGGAGCACTCCACCTCGACATCCAGATCCACGAACGAGGTTGTGCCGGTGTCGATGTCGCGGCGGGCCAGCACCTCGAAGCGGCTCACCGTGACCGGCCGGGCGGCCAGCTCCACCTCCTCGCCGGCGCGGGCGCGGGCGTAGGCACGCTCACCATTGATCTTGATGGCGCTGACGGTGGCGGGCACCTGCATGATGTCGCCGGTCAATTCGGCGATGCGCGAGGCGATCTCGGCATCGGTGAGATGCCCGGCCGCGGTGGTCGCGGTCACCTCGCCCTCGGCATCGTCGGTCATGGTGGATTGACCCAGCCGGATGGTGGCGGTGTAGGCCTTGGTGGTCAGGATCAGTTGGCCCAGCAGTTTGGTCGCCCGTTCCACGCCGAGCACCAGCACGCCGGTGGCCATGGGATCCAGGGTGCCGGCGTGCCCGACCTTCTTGGTGCGCAGGATGCCCCGGCATTTGGCCACCACGTCATGGCTGGTCCAGCCGCCGTCCTTGTCGACGATCAGCAGTCCGCCGAAACCGTCCACCAGGGGCGGCAGCTTCTCGCGCCGGGGCGCCCGGGTCGCCATCACGCGGTCACGATCGCGGTGAGGATGAGGTTGTCGCTGATCAGCCAGCGGCCGTCGAACGAGGTCAGCGCAGCGCCGCCGTCGGTGACCTGGCCGGGGATCAGCAGATCGCTGTGGAAGGCGCCCGACCCGCCCGCGGGCGACTCCTCGTCCACGGTGAAGGTGATGTGCGCGTCCTCGAATCCGAGCCAGCGGCCGGTGAGCGGGAACCACGCCTTGTAGGTGGCCTCCTTGGCGCAGAACAGCAGCCGGTCCAGATGCAGCCCGGTGCCCGGCGACACCGCCGACAGCCAGTCGCGCTCGGGGGCCAGGCTCACCGAATCCAGCACGCCCTCGGGCAGTTCGGCGTGCGGTTCGGCATCGATGCCGATGGAACGGAACCGCAGTTTGTGGCCGAGCGCCGCGGCCCGGTAGCCGTCGCAGTGGGTGAGGCTGCCGACGATGCCGCGCGGAAACACCGGCTCCCCCGTGCCGCCCTTGCCGATCGCGACCGCGGGCTCACCCAGCTGGGCCAGCGCCTGCCGCGCGCAATAGCGCGCCCCGATGAAATCGCGTCGCCGCTTCTCGACCGCGCGCGCGATCAGATGCTCTTCGCCGGGATGCGGTTTCAGGTCCTCCGGGTATGCCGTCAGTTCGGCCGCGGCCACCCCGTTGGGCAGAATCCTGCCGAGTATGCGCGCCGACTCCGTCGCCGCGACCGCCCGCTCCTCGATGACCGCCTCCTGCTCGTTCCTGCACTGCCGAATTCGAGCCTACCGGGCGCGACGGTCAGCTCAGCAGCTGCTCGACCTCGTCGGCGAACAGCAGCGCCGGATCGAATCCCATCCCGGTGAAATGCCCGGCCAGCTCCAGCGACAGCACCCCGTGCACGCGGGTCCAGAACGACAGTGCCCGGCGCAGGGTCGCGGGCGCGGGCGAGTGGGCGGCCAGGTGCGCGTCGAAAGCGGTTGCGGCCCTGGCGGGTAGGCGGTCGTAGGCGGCCAGCAGCACCGTCATGATCTCGTTCGAGATCGCCGTGGTGTCGGCGGGCGCGTGATAGCCGGGCACGGGCGTGCCGTAGATCAGGAAGTAGCGGTGCGGATCGGCCAGCGCCCACTCCCGCATCACGTGCGCGATCTCCGCCACGCCCGCACCGGCCTCGAAGGCGGCGCGCACGGCGTCGGCGAGGCTGCGATAGGCGTCGCGAATGAGCTCGGTGATCAGTTCGTCGCGGCCGGCGAAGTACCGGTACAGCGCGGGCCCGCTCATGCCGACCTGTTTGGCGATCGCGTTGAGCGACAAGGCCGAGGCCCCCGACGCGGCGATCTGCCCCCAGGCGCGCTGCTTGATCTCGGCTCGAATCTGCTCGCGGTAGCGCTCCCGCGGGCTCGACGCTGCTGCCATCCACGACTCCTCACACTCGATGGTTAGACCCTATCACTTTTCCTATTGACTCTAACTCGCGGTCAGTTATAGCCTCTAACCAACACGATAGGAACTAACAGGAGTTGTCGCATGAGCGCCCACCGCACCGCCCGCACCGCACTTCTCGGCCTGGCCGCGACCGCCGGAATCCTCACCGCCACAGCCCCTTCCGCCGCCGCCGACCCCGCGCCCCTGAGCTGCGAGGGCCAGACCATCGACACCACCGCACCGATCCACTACCGCACCGAAGCCGTCATCGACGCGCCCCTCGACACCGTCTGGAACCTGCAGACCGACGTCGCGAACTGGCCCGCCTGGCAGCCGCCGGTCGCCACCCTGCAGCGCCTCGACGACGGACCGCTGCGCCCGGGTTCGGCATTCCGCTGGACCACCCCGGTCCCGGCCAGCGCCACCACCCCGGCCACCACCCTCACCATCACCTCCACGGTCCAGCAGGTCGGCGATCACGCCTGCCTGCGCTGGACCGGTCCCGCACTGGGTGACGGGCTGAATATCGAAGGCGGCACCCACGTCTGGACCTTCACCCCCGTCGCGGGCGGCACCCTGGTGCGCACCGAGGAGAACTGGCAGGGCAGCCAAGTCGAGGCCGACGTCGCCACCTCCACCCAATTCCTCGGCATGGGCCTGGAAGCGTGGCTGGCCAACCTGCGGGCCGCCGCGGAAAACTAGGCGCTCCGGCCGGAATCCCACCCCGCGAGGGCGCGCCAGGCATGATCGAGGGCAGTGACGGGCATCCTGACCATCACTGCTCGACCACCTCATACGAAACGAGCATGGCTATGGCCGACAGGCAGACCGGGACCGTGAAGTTCTTCAACGACGAGAAGGGGTTCGGCTTCATCGCCCCCGACGCCGGCGGAGACGATCTGTTCGTCCACTTCCGGCAGATCGAGACGCAGGGCTTCAAATCCCTGCAGGATGGGCAGCGGGTGTCGTTCGTCGCGGCCCAGGGCCAGAAGGGCATGCAGGCCGAGCAGGTCCGGCCGGAGTAATTCGGGCCGACCGCGCGATCGGGCCGTCACCTCGCGGAGGTGACGGCCCGATGCTGTCTTCGGTGACCGCTCAGACGCCGCGGCGGCGCTCGACGGCTTCCTTCATTTTCACTGCGGCGGCCCGCATTTCGGGGGTGATCTTGAAATGGCCGCCCCATTCGTTGAGGCTGTCGCCGTAGTCGGGGACCGGCAGGATCTGCCGCAGCAGCGGCTCGGGCAGGCCGCGGCGCTGCCACTCGCGCGGGTAGCCCAGCGAAACCTCTTCGAAGCGCACACCGTCGTACCAGGTGGTGCGCGGAATGTGGAGGTGGCCGTAGACCGCGCACACCACGTTGTAGGTGACGTGCCAGTCGGAGGTGAGATCCGTGCCGCACCACAGCGCGAACTCCGGGTACCACATCATGTCGACCGGCTGCCGCACCAGCGGCCAGTGATTGATCAACACCAGCGGGGTCTCGGCCGGCAGCGCGTCCAGCCGACGCTGGCTGTACTGGACGCGGGCGTGACACCAGGCGTCGCGGGTCAGGTACGGCTCCGCCGACAGCAGGAATTCGTCGGTGGCCACCACATTGCGGTCCTTGGCGATGGCCAGGCCCTCGGCCTTGGTCTTGGCGCCCTCGGGCAGCCACGAGTAGTCGTAGAGCAGGAACAGGGGTGCGAGGGTGACCGCGCCGCCGTAGTGTTCCGCGCCCGCGCCCTCCCACACCGGGAACGGGTCCTCGGGGGTGAGCACGTCCACATCCCGGCACAGCGACACCAGGTAGTCGTAGCGGGCCGCGCCGTGCATCTGCACGGGATCCTTTGCGGTGGTCCACAATTCGTGATTGCCGGGCACCCAGATGACCTTGGCGAAGCGGCCGCGCAGCGTCTCGAGCGCCCAGCGGATGTCGTCGGTCTTCTCGCCGACGTCACCGGCCAGGATCAGCCAGTCCTCGGGCGAGTCCGCGCGAATCGCCTCGACCACCGGCTTGTTGCCCTGATGACCGACATGGATGTCGCTCACCGCCATCAACTTCGGAGTCACCCGGTTCCGCCTCTCTGCTCATGACCGTCCCTGCCGCAACAGCGCCGGATGCCTCCAGATTCCCACGCGGTGCGCGCGCCGGGCCGGGCAGGGAGGGCGGATCGCGCTCAGCGCGTCCAGTGCATGCGCGCAGCCGCGGCG
This sequence comes from Nocardia yunnanensis, assembly GCF_003626895.1. GTDB lineage: Bacteria > Actinomycetota > Actinomycetes > Mycobacteriales > Mycobacteriaceae > Nocardia > Nocardia yunnanensis. Next base: position 6,328,661 of record NZ_CP032568.1, read on the forward strand.
AATCCGGCTGCGACGGTGAGGGTTCCGGTGGGCTCGCGGCGGCAGGAGGCCACGGCCAGATGGCACGGGCGCGGGATCTCGACCGGGATGCGCACCCCGCCGTCGAGTTCGTAGCGCATATTGGTGATCTTCCAGCGCCGCGCGGCCGGATCCTGCGGGTCGATCGGCGGTGCGTCGGGGCGGGCCACCACCATGACCTCGGTCAGACCGGTCGGCCAGTCGAAGACCAGCAGACCGCCGCGTTCGGCCAGGCCGCGCACGGTCGGCATACCACTGGGCTGCTCCTCGACCGCACGCCCGGCCTGCTCGCCGTCGGCCGACCGCTGCGGCGCACCGTCCGAGCGGATCATGGCCGAGGCCCGCCCGGAGATCGAGGCGACCACGCCGTACACCGGCACCGGCCCGGCCTCGGCTCCGCCGTCCTCGAGGGCGGTGCCGCGGGTGCGCCCGACCACCCGCCACGAGCCGTCGACCAGTAAACGGGTGACCCGGTACTCGACATTGCCGGTCGGCGACGCCGCCCAGCTGATCACCACGGTCCCGTCGGCCTTGCGGCTGGCCGTCACCTGGCCGGGCGCGCTCACCTGCGACTGTGCCAGCGCCGCCAGCGCTTCCGCGTGATCGGCGCACACCTCCAGCACCGCCAGCACCGCCGCCAGCCGCGCGTCGGGCGGAGCCGCCGGGGCTCGCTCGAACATTCGCCCCGCCTCGATGACCGCCGCCCGCGCCCGCCCCGTCAACGAGGCGCGGCTGTCGCCCCGCGCATCCGGATTCGGCACATCGGCCGCGCGCCGCTCCAGGAAGTCCAGGTGCTCGTTCAGCGCCTCGACGAAACGTTTTCCCGCACAGGCGGACACGGCCGCGCGCCAATGCACCGCGGCCTCGCCGAGCACCCGCTCGACCTCCTCGGCGACGGCCCGCACCGAGGTCGCCCCCGCCGCGTCGGTCCCCAGGCCCCGCCGCGCGTCCTCGACGAATCCCGCCGCCTCGGTGGGGCGCCCGGCCCGGAGGGCTCCCCGCGCCGCCCGCAACGCAGCCTCCCACGGCCGCCCGGCCCGGGTGCCGGTGGCGGCAGACCCGGTCGTGGTGTCCCGCGTGCCGGGGTCATCACCAGTGTAGGTGCCGTAGGGCGTTCGCTGCCAGTGCGCCGGGTCGGGCGCACCGCCACTAGCACGCTCGCCACCCCGCCGACCGCCCGGCGGACCGGAAGTCGTTGTCCCGCTATCGGATCGGCCGCTGCGCCCTTCCGGTTCCGCGAGGTGTTCACGGCCTTCGATGACGGTGCCGAGTTCGTCGGTGAGGGTGGTGAGGACACGTTCGGCGGTGGCGCGGTCGAGGCCGGCGGTGATGGCTTCGCCCAGCAGATAGTCGAAATCCGCTGCTACCAAAAGATCTTCGACGAGGACGGCGGCACGGACCTGCGGGCGAAGCTGGTCGGTGACCGCGTCGACGACGGCCTGCAGGTAGGCGTCGACCTGGTCGCCGCCGGGTTCGAGGACATCGGCGATGTGGACGAGCAGTTCGTCGAGGACGACGCGGACGCGACCGGGCGGCAGCTCGCGGGTGCGCGCGCGCAAAGCCTCGGCACGCAAACGGATCTCGGCGGTGCGGTGCGCGGCGGTGAAGTCCAGGCGCAGCAGCGCCAGCAGGGTCGGGGCGGGATAGTCGGGCAGCAGGCGCTCGTATTCGGCCAGCAGTGTGCGAATCTGCCGGCGGCGTTCGACACTCAGCACGGCCGCGACCGGAGCCGGTGCGGGCGTGGGCGACTCGTCGATGATGCGGTGGCGGCGAATGTGGGCGGCGATCTCGGGCACGGTCAGCCCGCCCATGCGCCCGATGTCCTCCAAGCCCGCGATCTTGGCGGCGGGAATCCCGCCGTGCCGCTGCACCAGTCGTTCGATGGCGATATCGAGCATCTCGTAGCGTTCGGCGTCGCGCCGCCCGCGCAGCTGCCGCACCCGCTCGGCCTCGGCCAGCCGGGACCCGGTGTGCAGCAACGGTTCCGACAGCCGCGGATGCGCGTCCACCAGCAGCCCGGCCAGCACCCGGAACTTGGGGTGGTCACGCAGCTTCTGCCACAGCGCCCACACCTGCGCGATACGCGCCTCCACCTCGCCGTCGCTCAGCGTGGCCGCCTCGGCGAGCGGAATATCGTAGAGCTCGAAGGCATCCGACTCCGCGAGCCCGCCCCGGCGTTCGACGGCGGCGAGGACCCGTTTGCGGTAGTCGTTGGGATCGAAGTCGTGCATGGTCTCTCGTCGGGCGGGGCGGTCGGGAAGGTCAGGAACTGCGGCGGCGGGTGCGCTGCAGCTGCTCGAGTTCGCGCTCCACGTCCGCCTGCGAGAGGGTCGCCCCGGTCTGCACCGACAGGGTCAGCGGCAGATCGGCGTCGACGTGGTAGGCGGTCACGTGCAGCACCCCGTCGAAGCCCATCTCGAAGGTCACCCGGACCTCGCTGCCCTCCGGATAGCCGGGGGGAATATCGCGAATCCTCCCCTCCACCAACACCTTCGAATCCTCGGGCCGGGTGGAGGCGGCCTGCCCCTGCTGCTCGACGATGGTCAGCTCGATCTGATCCTGATCGGCGCGCACCGTCCCGTAGGAGCGGCGCACCTTGATCGGCAGCGTCTGATTGCGGTGCACCAGCCAGCTGGCCGACAGCCCGTCGAACGGATCCAGCGCCAGCACCCCGAACCCGCGCGACACCACGGTGTCGACCTGGATCTCGAGCATGCGCCGCACCAGGCTCACCGGCTGCCCGAACGAGTCGGCCACCCGGGCCACGGCCGCCGCCAGATCCTGCGGGTCCGCCTCGAAAAGCTCCGCGCCGTCACGCAATCGGCCGCGGGTGACCAGATCGGCGGCCACCAGCCGCTCCATCTCCAGCTTCTCCCCGTAGAGCGCGGCCCCGCGCGCCACCGACAGGTCCGGGTCGCGCAGCTCCCCGATCAACCCGAATTCCTTCAGCAGTCCCTCCGACACCATCGGCATCCGGGACGAACCGCCGACCAGCAGCAGCCGATCCACCTGCCGCACCCCGCGCTGCGCGGCCGCGTTCAACACCGCGCGGGTGAGATCGAGGGTGCGGCGCAGCAGCGAGGCGGTCATCGCCTCGAGCTCGTCGCGGGTCAGGGGGATCACCGCCCGCGCGCCGTCGTGGGCGATCACCACCTCGGTGGAATCGGCGGTGGTGAGTTCGTGTTTGGCCTGTTCGGCGGCCAGCACCAGCAGCTGCGAGCCGATCGAATCATCCAGCGGGTCTTCGGCATCCGGATTGGCCGCACAGAAGCGCTGGGACAGGTGCAGCGCCAGCCGCTCGTCCCAGTCCGCGCCGCCGAGCTGATGGTCGCCCTCCACGGCGAGCACCGAGATGCGCCGGTCGGCCAGTTCGATGACGGTCGCGTCGAAGGTGCCGCCGCCGAGGTCGTAGACCAGCACGGTCTCGCGCGCCGGGCCCTGACCGATCTCGAGACCGCCGTCCAAGCGTCCGAAACCGTAGGACAGCGCGGCGGCGATGGGCTCCGACAGCACCCCCGCCACCTCGAATCCGGCGTAGGTCCCGGCCTGGATGGTGGCGCGCCGCTCCTCGTCGCCGAAGTAGGCGGGCACCGTGATCACCACCCGCCGCACGGGTTCGCCGCCGCCGAATTCGGCATCGGCGGCAAGGCTTTTGAGAATGAGCGAGGACACCGCGGGCGCCGACCACAGCTGCCCGTGCGCCCCGAACCGCCACTCCGCGTCCCCCATGCGGCGCTTCACCAGGGTGCACACGTGATCGGGATCCAGGCGGGCCTGCCGTCGCGCCCCCTCCCCCACCACATGGTCGCGGGCCGAGGCGAACAACACCACCGAGGGCACCGTGGGTTCCCCGTTCAACCCGATCAGCACCTCCGGCCGGCCGTCCGCGTCGATTGCCGCAATTGCCGAATTCGTTGTGCCAAGATCGATTCCATAGACCCCCACAACGGCGATCGTAGCAGTCAGGACCGACCGCGGGGTTTATCGTTCGTGCATGACCGATCCAGCCCCGGCGGCCGCGCCCAGCCTCGACCGCATCGCCGAACGCATCGACGACCTCGCCCGGGTCATCGCGCGCCAGGCCGCCACCATCGAGCGACTAGCCGACGAGGCGAAGGTGAAGATTCGCGACGAGCGCGCCGAGGCGGACGCACCGTTGATCCGGGACCTGTTCGCACTGCACGGGCTGGCGCAGACCTTCGCCGCCACCTCCAATTCCGAAGCCGACCGCCCGGGTTTCGAGGCGATCAGCCGTCGCGTGGAACGCATGCTGACCGAACGCGGCGGCCAACTGGTCACGCCGTTTCGGGGCGCGGCCTTCGATCCGGAGGTCATGGAGGCCGCCGAACTGGTCGACACCACCGACAAGGACGCCGATCGGACCGTCGAGTCGGTCATTCAGCCCGGGCTGACCGTGGGCGATCGATCCATCCGACCGGCGAAGGTCGTCGTGCGGCGCTACCGCCGGGCCTGACCGCGCCAAACTGACACTTGTTCTATTAAGCATGGGTGCTTAACCTCGTGCACAGGGCTTTTCCGTCGCGGGAGGACGCACATGAAGCAGAGCTATCGCAGCATCGATGTCGGCGAACCCATGACGCGATTCGCCCGCGGCTGGCACTGCCTCGGGCTCGCGGACACCTTCCGGGACGGAAACCCGCACTCGGTCAACGCCTTCGGCACCAAGCTGGTGATCTGGTCCGACAACGCGGGCGCACTGCACGCCCTCGACGGCTACTGCCGCCACATGGGCGCCGACCTCGCCTACGGCACCGTCAAGGACGGCAATATCGCCTGCCCCTTCCACGATTGGCGCTGGCGCGGCGACGGCAAATGCGCCGCGATCCCCTACGCCCGCCGCGTGCCGCCCTTGGCGCGCACCCGATCCTGGATCACCTGCGAGGAGAACGGCCAATTCTTCGTCTGGAACGATCCGGAGGGCAATCCGCCGCCGCCGGAGGTCGCCATTCCGCACATCGAGGGCATCGAAACCGACGAGTGGACCGACTGGGACTGGAACAGCCTGCTCATCGAGGGCGCGCACTGCCGCGAAATCATCGACAACAACGTCGATATGGCGCACTTCTTCTACATTCACTTCGCGTACCCGGTGTACTTCAAGAACGTCTTCGAAGGGCATGTGGCCACCCAGTATCTGCATTCCAAGGGACGGCCCGACATTCACGCGAAATCCAATTATTCGCAGGAGATGTCGCTGCTGCGTTCGGAGGCCTCGTATTTCGGGCCCTCGTACATGATCAACTATCTGCACAACGACTTCGGGGACAACACCGTGGAAGTAGCGTTGATCAACTGCCACTATCCGGTCACCCACAACTCCTTCATGCTGCAATGGGGCGTCAGCGTGCAGCGCATCAAGGGCCTGCCGCCCGAGAAGTCCGACCGGCTCGCCAAGGCTTTCGGCAAGAGCTTCGGCGTCGGCTTCCTCCAGGACGTCGAAATCTGGAAACACAAGACCCGCATCGACAACCCGCTCCTCACCCAGGAAGACGGCCCCGTCTACCAGCACCGCCGCTGGTACGAACAGTTCTACGTCGACGTCGCCGACATCGAACCGGAAATGACCGACCGCTTCGAATACGAGGTCGACACCACCCACGCCAACGAGAACTGGCAAGCCGAGGTCGCCGAGAATCTCGCCAAACAAGCTGCGGCACAGGGCAACGGCGTCGCCGACTGATCGATCGCGCGGGTCTGCGCGGGGTCTAGGCGGCCCCGCGCGGCACCTCGGCACCGACCTGAGCCCACCGGCCCGAGAGCGCCCGCCACGACACCGCTAGCAAGCGCAACAGCATGAAAGCGACCAGGCCGGTCCAGATGCCGCCGATGCCCCAGTCGTAGGCGAGGGACAGCCAGATCAGGGGCAGGAAGCCGATCAGGGCCGAGCCGAGGGTGGCGGTGCGCAGGAAGGCGGCGTCACCCGCACCGAGCAGGACGCCGTCGAGGGCGAAGACCACCCCGGCCACCGGGATCATGGCGACGAAGAACCACCAGACCACATGGGTGCGGTCCAGCACCGACGGGTCGGTGGTGAACAGGTGCGGGATCAGCGAATAGCCGGCGGCGAAGACAGCCGACAGCGCCACCGCGAACACCGTCGACCAGCCGGTGATGCGGCGCGCCAAACCCTGTGCGCCGCGCGCGTTTCCCGCGCCGAGGGCCGCGCCCACCAGGGTTTGCGCCGCGATCGCGAGCGAATCCAGGGTCAGGGCAAGGAAATTCCAGATCTGCAGCACCAGCTGGTGGGCGGCGACCGAGGCCGCACCGAAGCGGGACGCCACCGCGGCGGCCGACACGAACGACGCCTGGAACGCCAGGCTGCGCACGATCAGGTCGCGGCCGAGTACCAACTGCGCCTTCATGATCGCCGGATGCGGCGCGAGCGACACGTTCGCCCGCAGCAGCGCGCTCACGAACAACCCGCCGGAGACGGCCTGCCCCACCAGGTTCGCGACCGCCGACCCTTCCAGTTCGAGGCGCGGCGCACCCAGCAGCCCATGCACCAGCACCGGGCACAGGATGCCCGAGATCACCAGCCCCGCAAGCACATACAGCAATGGCCGGCGGGTCTGCTGCACCCCGCGCATCCATCCGTTGCCCGCCATAGACAACAGGATCAACGGCACCCCGAACAGTGCGATCCGCACCCACGACTCCGCCGCCGAGGCGATACCGTCACCACCCGCGATGGCCCGCGTGATCGGTCCCGCGAGCAGCTGCACCACCAGCACGATCACCAGCCCCGCCCCGACCGCGAGCCAGCTGGCCTGGACACCCTCGACGACCGCGCCGCGCTCGTCCCCCGCGCCGTGCCGCCGCGACGCCCGCGCCGTCGTCCCGTAACTCGAGAACGTCAGCTGCGAACTGACCTGCGCCAGAATCAAACCGCCGACGGCCAGACCAGCCAGTGCCAGCGCGCCCAGCCGGCCCACCACCGCCATGTCGAACAGCAGATATATCGGCTCCGCGACCAGCACCCCCAGCGTCGGCACCGCAATTCCCAGAATCCGCGCCGGGCCCGCCGCGGCGGCTTCGGCCCCACGCGCGGCGGCCAGCGCGTCACGAGACACGGTGGGCGGAGGCGTCTCGGCGGCGTGGCGGGAATTCTCGAGAGATCCGGGATCCTCGCTCCCGCCATCGACGGTCTGGGTGCTGCTCATCAGCTCACCATCCCACACCGGGCCGACACCGCGGCCTGGCCGCGCGTCAGTCCCCGGCTCTGGCCTCGGTGCCCTGAAGTGCCGCACCACCAGGCGATTTCCCGTGTTCGCACGCACCGAGCGGGCGGCTCGCCAGGCTGTCACGCCGCTAGACGTCACGCAAATATATGTCCGTTCGCCTTGGTGTCCGCGTGAGTCCCGGACCCGCTCGCCATTCACCCGAACCGGACACATAGTTACGCAAACATATGTTAGTGGCCACATGTGCGACTCCTGACGACCGGCATGCGCAATCTCGTCGACTCGCGGCGGCCGGTCGGGCAGGCTGGGCGGCATGGTCGATCTCGAGACAACGATTGCGGCGGTCACGGTCTATCCGGATCGCGCGCGGGTGACCCGGTCCGGCACAACGACACTCGCGGCGGGTGAGCATCACCTCCGCGTGTCACCGCTCCCGCTGGAGCTCCTGCGGGATTCGATCCGCGTGGCGGGACGCGGTGAGGTGACCGTGCTAGGGGTCGATATCGTCACCGAACGCCAGCCCGAGGCCGGCGACGAGGAGATCGCCGCACTCACCGCACGCCGCGACGAAGTCGACACCGCGCTGGCCGAACTCGCGGACGCGGACAAGGCGGCGGACGCCCGGGTCGAATTCCTGCAACGCCTGGTCCACAAGTCCGCTGGTGCCCTGGCCAAGGCGTCCGACGAGCGGGTCCAGGCTTTCGGCGACAGCCTCGAGGCGCAGTACGCCACCGTCCACGCGGGCCGCCGCGACCGAGCCCGCCTGCGGCAGGACAAGATTCGCGAGAAGAACGCGCTGGAACGCCGGCTGGCGGATCTGGGCCGCAAGAATCGCCCCGACATCCGGTCCGCGATCATCACCGTCGACGCCGCGCAACCGGCGGCCGTCGAACTGGAACTGTCGTACGTGGTGCCGGGCGCGAAATGGTCGAGCAGCTACGACCTGCGCATCGACGACAAAGGCTTGAACCTGCGCTGGTTCGGGCTGGTCAGCCAGCAGACCGGCGAGGACTGGCCGGAATGCCGACTGGAGTTGTCGACCGCCCGCCCGGCCGTCGCCCTGGACGTGCCGGAACTCGATCCCTGGTATCTGAGCACCACCCCGCCCGAGCCGAAACGCTCTGTCCGGAGACGCGCGTCCATGGACCACGGCGGCGAGAATCCTTTCGCCGTGGCGGCGTCGGCCCCCGCGGGCGCGCCGCCGCTGCCGCCGGCGGCTCCGGTTCGCGAAGCGGTCAGCACCGTCGAACACGGCGCCACCGCCGCGACCTACACCCCGCGCCGCCCGGTCGCCATCGCCTCCGACGGCTCCGAGCATCGCACCCTCCTCACCGCCGTCGACCTCGAGGCCGACCTCGACCACGTGACCGCACCCCTGCGCTCCCCCGAGGCGATCCTGCGCGCCACCGCCCGCAACACCTCCGAGCACACCCTGCCCCGCGGCCGCGCCTCCCTGTTCAACCACAGCGAATACGTCGGCGCCACCCTCCTCGACATCTGGGCCCCCGGCGAGGAGCGCGAACTGGCCCTCGGCGTGGACGACCGCATCCGCGTCGAACGAGAACTCCAGCGCCGCAACGCCTCCAAATCCACCCTCGGCTCGACCCACCGCACCGAATGGGAGTACACGATCACCGTCGCCAACCACGGCGCGCGCCCCACCACGGTCACCGTCCTGGATCGCCTGCCGGTCGCGCGCGACACCGCGGTCACCGTCAAGGAGACGGTCCTGAAACCCCCGCCCGCCGAACGCGACGAACTCGGCATCCTCACGTGGAAGCAGGATCTCGCCCCGCAGGCCGCCACCACCATCACCCTCGGCTACCGCGTCGAGGCCCCGAAAGGCGTGACAATTTTCGGCCTGCCGGACTGACTTTCGGCGTCCCTGACCAGTTTCGATGCGGTCGCAGCGGTGGTCGCGCAGACACCGTCCACGTACGCGCAGACACTGTCTACCCAATCGTAGACAGTGTCTATTCCGGCGGGCCCCAGTCGATCCGGACCGACCGCTCAGATCAGGTCGGTGGCCTCGAAGCCGTCGAACACGGTCTCGGCGGTCTGGTACATCGCGCGCATTTCCAGTGCGGTCGCCTGCCGCAACGCCGGGGACTCCAGCGCCAGCCCGTTCCCGAACGAGACACCGCGCACGCTCTGAAACATCACATAGCTGGTCCCGTTCTCCCCCAGCACCGAGTCCAGCGCCGGCCCCACGAAGTACGCATGGAAGAACCCGGCGAGCTTCGCGCCGTACACGGCTTCCAAATCCCCGGTGATGTGATTGGTGGTCCCGATGAGCGAGTCACCGATCGCGAAGAAGTCACGAGCGTGCTCGACGCGAGTCCCGGTGGCGGCGATGGCCTCCGGCGATCGCCGAAACGAGGGCGAAAGGTATGGCTCGAATCATGACTGTGTGATTCCCAAGGACGACTGTTCCCCGAGAGTCTGCCGACCTCGCTATTTCATAGCAAATTGCGATAATCGCTGATCCAAGCCATTTTCGAGGGCGAATCAGGCGGTGGCGCAAGGAGATCCGCGCCTCGGCGTCACCGTCCCACACGGGCCCGCCGGTGTGGCGGTTCACGCATCGGTCGCGCGGTGGGGTCAGTCACTCAAGCGGGCTTGTAGGGCCTCGAGCAGGGCGGGGAGGTCGCCGATGGTGGAGTAGCCGGCGGCGTAGCGGTGGCCGCCGCCGCCGAGCGCGGTGGCGACGCGGGCGACGTCGACGCCCGGGGTGCCGTCGGGGGCGGCGTGGGAGCGCAACGAGACCGTCCAGTGGCCGTTTTCCGCTCGAGATTCCTTGAAGACCGCCGCGACCTGTGCCTCGGCGGTCGTGCGGATCAGGTCGATGACGGATTCGACTTCTTCGGAGCGGACCGCTTCGGTGTCCTCGCGGCGGACTACCGCGTACACCAGGCCCGCGCCGTTGGCGGCGTCGCGGATCAGCTGGGCCGAGGACAGGACTCGCGACAGCATGGGCAGCCAGGCGAAGGGGTGGGTGTCCATGAGGGTGCGGGTGATGGCGGCGCCGTCGATGCCGGTGGCCAGCAGGCGTTCGGCCAGGGTGTGGGAGCCGGAGCGGGCCCATTTGAAAGAGCCGGTGTCGGTGACCAATCCGGCGAACAGGCAGTGCGCGATATCGCGGTCGATGGGCTCGCCCCAGGCGTCGAGCACGCGGGCGATGACGCCCGCGGTGGATTCGGCGTTCTCGTCGATGACGTTGACGTCACCGAAGCGGGTGTTGGATCGGTGGTGATCGATCACCAGAGTGGTTGCGGCACCGGCCAATCGGTCGCGCAGCGCACCGAGCCGTCCGGCGCTGCCGCAGTCCACCGACACCAGCACGTCCACCTCGGCCGGCACCCGCGCGGCCGGCACCAGCAGGTCGGTGGCGGGCAGCGAGCGCATGGAGACCGGCAGCTCGGCCGGTTCGGCGAAGGCGACCACGACCGGGACCCCGCGCCGGCGCAGCACCTGCGCCAAAGCCAGCCCGCTGCCGAGGGTGTCGGCGTCGGGCTGGACGTGGCAGAGAATCGTCACCGATTTCGCGCGGTCCAGGAGCTCGACGGCGGGGGTGACATCGACGGGGGTCACGGCAGGTCAGGCTTCGTCGTCTTCGTCCTCGTCCGACTTGTAGGGGTCGGCCTCGCCGGCGTAGGACGCGCCGACCGACACCTGGGCCACCCGCGCGTCGACGGCGCGCGCCTTGGCCAGCAGCTCCTCCATCTCGCGCGCCGCCTCGGGCACGGTGTCGAGCTTGAACGCCAGCGTCGGGGTGAACTTCACCCCGGTGCCCGCGCCCACCTTCGAACGCAGAATGCCCGCGGCCTTCTTCAGACCGGCGGCGGCCTCGGCGTAATCGGGCTCGGCGTCGATGGTCTCGCCCATGACGGTGTAGAAAATTGTCGCCTCACGCAGGTCACCGGTCACCTTGGCATCGGTGACGGTGACGAACCGCAGTCGCGGATCCTTGATCTCGTATTCGATCGCGGTGGCCACGATCGAGGAGATGCGCTTTGCGAGTCGGCGTGCTCGGGCCTGGTCAGCCATGGCGAGCCCTCCTCACTTCTCCTGGCGGAGAATTTTCTGCCTCTCCCGCAAGCTGGTGCTTGCGGGAGAGGTAAAACTCTTCCGCGCGTAGCTAGTCTTCGGGTCCGAAGATGCGGCGGCGTACTGCCAGCAACTCTAACTCCGGACGGTTGGCGACGTGCCGTTCACACTTGTCCAGCACCTCGGTCAGGTGGTTCATGCCGTAGCTGACCATTGCCACACCGAGCAACGACCGCCGATACCGGTCATGATCTCCGCCTTCGGTCACACTCACGTCGAACCGTTTCAGGTCCGCGATGATCGGGCGGATGACAGAGCGCTTCTCCTTCAGTGAATGCACATCACCGAGCAAGATATCGAACTCGAGCGCTCCGAAAAACATCTTTTCAGTCATATGAACGCGCCCCGGGGAATGCGCGCACAGTTACCCGGAAGGTGAAGGGGCACAACCCCGCCGGACCGGTGAAGGTCCGGCGGGATCGTGTACTGCTGCCTAGTCGCGCGGCTTTTCCCGCAGCTCGTAGGCCTCGATGATGTCGCCGTCCTTGATGTCGTTGAAGCCCACGGTCAAACCGCACTCGTAGCCTTCGCGAACCTCGGTGACGTCGTCCTTCTCGCGGCGCAGCGACTGGATGGTGGTCTCGGTGATCACCACGTTGTCGCGGATCAGGCGCGCCTTGGCGTTGCGCTTGACCGAGCCCGAGAGCACCCAGCAACCCGCGATATTGCCGAACTTGGAGGACCGGAAGATCTGGCGGATCTCCGCCCGGCCCAGCTCGTGCTCCTCGTAGATCGGCTTGAGCAGACCCTTGAGGGCCTTCTCGATCTCGTCGATCGCCTGGTAGATGACCGAGTAGTAGCGGATGTCCACGCCTTCGCGGTTCGCCAGCTCGGTCGCCTTGCCCTCGGCACGGACGTTGAAGCCGATGATGATCGCGTTGGAGGCCGACGCCAGGTTGACGTTGGTCTCGGTGACGCCACCGACACCGCGGTCGATGACGCGCAGGCGCACCTCGTCGCCGACATCGATACCGAGCAGCGCCTCTTCGAGGGCCTCGACGGTACCGGAGTTGTCGCCCTTGAGGATCAGGTTCAGCTCCGAGGTCTCCTTCAGAGCGGCATCCAGATCTTCCAGGGAGATCCGCTTGCGGCTGCGCGCGGCCAGGGCGTTGCGCTTGCGAGCGTTGCGGCGATCGGCGATCTGACGCGCGATGCGGTCTTCCTCGACCACGAGCAGGTTGTCACCCGCGCCCGGCACCGAGGTGAAGCCGATGACCTGGACGGGCCGCGACGGCAGGGCCGCCTCGACGTCGTCGCCGTGCTCGTCGACCATGCGGCGCACGCGACCGTAGGCGTCGCCCGCCACGATCGAGTCGCCGACCCGCAACGTGCCGCGCTGGATGAGCACGGTCGCCACCGGGCCACGGCCGCGGTCGAGGTGCGCTTCGATGGCCACACCCTGCGCGTCCATGTTCGGGTTCGCCCGCAGATCCAGCGAGGCGTCCGCGGTCAGCACGACCGCCTCGAGCAGCTGCTCGATATTGGTGCCCTGCTTGGCGGAGATGTCGACGAACATGGTGTCGCCACCGTATTCCTCGGCCACCAGACCGTATTCGGTCAGCTGCTGGCGAATCTTCTGCGGATTCGCGCCTTCCTTGTCGATCTTGTTGACCGCCACCACGATCGGCACGTCCGCGGCCTGCGCGTGGTTGATGGCCTCCACCGTCTGCGGCATGACGCCGTCGTCGGCCGCGACCACGAGGATCGCGATATCGGTGGCCTTCGCACCACGGGCACGCATGGCGGTGAACGCCTCGTGACCGGGGGTGTCGATGAAGGTGATGAGGCGGTCTTCGTCGTTGACCTCGGCCAGCACCTGGTAAGCGCCGATGTGCTGGGTGATGCCGCCGGCCTCGCCCTCACGGACGTTGGCCTTACGGATGGTGTCCAGCAGTCGGGTCTTACCGTGGTCGACGTGACCCATGACGGTCACGACCGGCGGACGGACCTGCAGGTCGTCCTCGTCGCCGTCGTCCTCGCCGTAGGTGAGGTCGAAGTTGGCCAGCAGCTCGCGGTCCTCGTCCTCCGGGGAGACCACGTGCACGACGTAGTTCATCTCCGAACCCAGCAGCTCGAGGGTCTCCTCGTTCACCGACTGGGTCGCGGTGACCATCTCACCGAGGTTGAACAGCGCCTGGACCAGCGAGGCCGGGTTGGCGCCGATCTTCTCGGCGAAATCGGACAGCGAGGCGCCGCGGGCGAGGCGAACGATCTCGCCGTTGCCGCGGGGCAGCCGGATGCCACCGGCGATCGGAGCCTGCTGGTTCTCGTACTCGGCGCGCTTCGCCCGCTTCGACTTACGGCCCTTGCGAGGCGCGCCGCCGGGACGACCGAAGGCACCCGCGGCGCCGCCGCGACCACCACCGGAACCGGGACGGCCACCGCCGCCACCGCCGCCGGGACGACCGCGGAAACCACCGGGCGCACCGGTGTTACCACCGGCGCCCGCACCGGCGCCGGCGCCGGGAGCGCCGCCACCGCGGTAACCGCCGCCACCGCCACCGGGACGACCGCCACCCGCACCCGGACCACCCGGGCGGGCCGGACGACCGGCGCCGCCGGGTCCACCGGCCGGACGCTGAGCGCGCGCCGGCATGGCACCCGGGTTGGGACGGGGAGGCATCGAGCCGGGGCTCGGACGCGGGCCGCCGGGACGGGGACCGCCCTGACCGGCAGCGGCCGGACGCGGACCACCCTGACCCGGACCCGGACGGGGACCGCCCTGACCGGGACCCGGACGCGGGCCACCCTGGCCGGGACCGCCCGGGCGCGCGCCCTGCCGATCCTGACCCGGACGCGGACCACCCTGCGGACCCGGACGCGGACCACCCTGGGCCGGACCCGGACGCGGGCCGCCCTGCTGCTGGCCACCCGGACGGGGAGCCGGCCGCGGCGCGGGACGCTCGGGAGCCGAGGAGAAGGGGTTGTTGCCGACCCGCGGCGCCTTCGGACCGGGCTTCGGTCCGGCCGGACGCGGGGTGCCCGGCGCGGCCGGAGCACTGGACTGCTGCGCCGGACGCGGGGCCGGGGCGCCCGGACGCGGAGCATCCGAACGCGGGGCCTGCGGGGCCGGGGCAGCGGGGGCAGCCGACGCGGAAGCGGCTGCGGGAGCAGCGTTTTCGCGTGCGGCGGGCTTGGCGGCCGACTCGGGCTTACCCGGCGCCGGGCGGGCCGCCGGGGACTCGGCGCGAGCGGCCGGAGCCTGCTGAGCCGGGGCCTGGGCCGCGGGAGCCGGGGTCTGCGCCGCCGGGGCGGCGGGACGCGGTCCCGGACGGGGGCCGGCACCGGGGGTGGCCGGCTTGGCGGCGGGACGCGGAGCGCCCTCACCGTTGGACTTGGGGGTCGCCGGCTTGGCGCCCCCGGACGGGGCGCTCTTGGGTGCGAGCGACTCCCGCAGGCGACGCGCGACGGGTGCTTCCACCGTCGAGCTCGCCGACTTCACGAACTCGCCCTGCTCCTTGAGCCGCGCGAGTAGTTCTTTGCTCGTGACACCGAGTTCTTTAGCCAACTCGTGCACGCGGGCCTTGCCTGCCACTGCTCTCCTCACTCAGAGGTCGAGCGCGGCAGCCCGTTTCACGACGGGACGCGCGCACGACCTCGACTAATTTCGAAGGCCGATCATTTCTGGGACTTCACGGTGTGCTCATGAGTGCTCGTGCCTGTTCTCTACGTAATGCTCCAGGGCTGAGATATCCAGATGTCCGGACACTCGTAGTGCTCCGCCGATCGCTCGGCGCCGAACTGCTTGGCTCAGACAAGCCGACGAGGGGTGCATCCACGCACCCCTCCCGGGAAGTCTGCGCCGCGGATCCGGAACGACCACAACCGTCTGTTCACTGTCAACAGAACGTTGCGCCACGACCCGCATCAGATCGGCAGCCAGCTCGCGTCTGCGACATCCGATGCAGGTCCGGACGGGTTCTGATCTTGCTGAGACCCGTTCGGCACGCGGAGGAGCCGAAGACTCGCGCTGAGCCTGCGTCCACTCTACCGCTGTCACGTCCCGATCTCCGCATCCGTACCCCTTGGAAGTTACCAACCTGTCATCCCGAGGGTCTGTTTCACAAATCTCGGGACCGACCGGGCCGGAGGGATCCGGCAAGATCAACCCCGCCGGGCCGCGGCGTCAGTTCCGATGCGCATCGGATCCGCCCGCGGCCGCCGCCGGACGCACGCCACCCTGGGTATCGGGGGCCGCGTCGGAGCGGATGTCGATCCGCCAGCCGGTGAGCCGGGCCGCCAGGCGGGCATTCTGGCCCTCCTTGCCGATGGCGAGGGAGAGCTGGAAGTCCGGGACCACGACCCGCGCGGCACGCGCCTCGGGGTCGACGATCGTGACGGAGACAACCTTCGAGGGCGACAGCGCATTCCCGACGAAGGCGGCCGGATCCTCGGCGTAGTCGATGATGTCGATCTTCTCGCCGGCCAGTTCGCTCATCACGTTGCGCACGCGCTGGCCCATCGGGCCGATGCACGCGCCCTTGGCGTTGACGCCGGGCACGGTGGAGCGCACCGCGATCTTGGAGCGGTGCCCGGCCTCGCGCGCCACGGCCACGATCTCGACCGAGCCGTCGGCGATCTCGGGGACCTCCAGCGCGAACAGCCGGCGCACCAGGTTGGGGTGGGTGCGCGAGAGGGTGATCTGCGGGCCGCGCGGGCCGCGGGAGACGCCGACCACGTAGCACTTGATGCGGTCGCCGTGCTCGTAGGTCTCGCCCGGCACCTGCTCGGCGGGCGGGATGACGCCTTCGGCGCCATTGGCTTCCGAGCCGATGCGGACCACGATGGTGCCGCGGGCGTTCATGCGGGCGTCGCGCTGCACGACGCCGCCGACGATATCGCCCTCGTGGGTGGAGAATTCGCCGAAGGACTTCTCGTTCTCGGCGTCGCGCAGCCGCTGCAGCACGACCTGGCGGGCGGTGGTGGCGGCGATGCGGCCGAAACCCTCAGGGGTGTCGTCCCATTCGGAGATGACATTGCCGTCGGCGTCGAGTTCGCGCGCCATCACACGCACCACACCGGTCTTCTGGTTGATGTCGATGCGGGCGTTGGGCTGATGGCCGTCGGTGTGCCGGTAGGCGGTGAGGAGAGCGGACTCGATCGCGGAGATCACCGTCTCCATCGAGATCCCCTTGTCGGCGACAATCGCGCGCAGGGCTTCGATTTCGATGTTCATTCCACGATCCCTTCGGTCAGTGAATCGGACGCTGCTGCTGGTGTATCGGTTTCGGTTTCCTCCTGCGCACCGGGCTGGGGACGACCCGGCGCTACTCCCCCTGCGAGTTCCAGTTCGGCCGCGCCGGGTGGATTGAACTCCACCTGCACGACGGCGGATTGGATATCGGCCAGCGGCACCGTCACCCGGTGTGGCTTCCGCTTGCCGCCGAGGACCAGGGCGACTTCGCTGTCGGTGGCGACGCCGACCCGGGCCTCGAACGTGGTTTTGCCCTCCGGTGATTCGGCGCCGGGGGCGAGGACGATCTTCACCTTGCGGCCCTGGGCGCGCTGCCAGTGGCGCAGGGCGGTGAGGGGGCGGTCGATGCCGGGAGTGGTGATCTCGAGCAGGTACGCGGTCTCGCCGAAGTCGCCGGCGTCGTCGAGGGTCTGCGAGATCTCCGAGCTCAGTTCCGCGACGGCGTCGAGGTCCGGGGAGCCGTCGCTGTCGACGACGACGGTGAGCTTGGCCTGGCCGGAACCGGCGGCCGCGATCACGACGCCTTCGAGGTCGAGTCCTCGGCGTTCGACGAGCTCAGCAACTAGCTGGCTCACCCTTTCCTCGGTCGGCATCGGCATGTGGGGCGGCTCCTGGTTCAGTTGTCACGGGTTGAGTTGTCGGTTTCGGCGAAATGCCGCGCCGAAGGTCTAGCGTAACGCGCGGAAAGAGTGTAAAGGACCAGCCGACCCGCTCGAGTTCGGCATGGTCGGCACTGCGCTGCGAACGGCGTGTCAGCCGCGACGCGCCCATGACGGGTGCCCGTCGTTCCAGATCACAGGTTATCCGAACGGCCTCGTGCAGCAAGCGGTCGGCGTCGGCTGGCACCATGTATGCCGTGCCCAGCAGTCAGAGCGGCCTCGCGGCCGATGTCGTCGGTCTCACGGTTCCGCCGGACCGTCTCCCGCCGTTGTCCCCTGTCGTGAATCGCCGTTCCGCGCTGCGGGTGGCCGGCGGTGGCGTGTTGGCGGTGGCGGCCGTGGGGGCGCTGGCCGCCTGCGGTGACGACGACAAGCCCGCGGCCGCGGATCCGCTGATCGCGCAGGAGACGGGGGCCCGCACGGACGCGGCCGCCGCCACCGCCGCGATAGCGACCTCGCCCGACAAGGCGGGCGCGCTGCAGACCATCGCCACCCAGCGCACCGCGCACGCGGATGCGCTGCGCACCGAAATCGACCGTGCCATCGGCGTTTACGGGGACGGCACCACACCCAGCCGCCGGATTCCGCCCGTCACCCCGACCGCGCCGGTGCCGCCGCCGGCGGTGGCGACCCTGCGCACCCAGTTGCAGCAGTCGCAACGCGCGGCGGCGGATCTGGCCGTGCAGCTGTCCGGTTACCGGGCGGCACTGCTCTCTTCCATCAGCGCGTCCTGCGCCACGCACGCGGGGGTTCTCCTGGCATGACCACGACCGACCAGCAGGCACTCATCGATGCGTTGAGCGCCGAATACGCCGCTGTCTACGCCTACGGCGTGATCGCCGCCTACGCCAATCACGATCGCGACAAGCTCGTCGCCGAGTACACCGCGGCGCATCGGGCGCGCCGCGATGCCACCATCGACGCGCTGGCGGCGACCGGCGCCCAGGTGCCCGAGCCTGCCGCCGCCTACACCTCGCCGATTCCGGTGAACGATCCGATTCCGGCGGCCAAGCTGGCGGTGACCGTCGAGTCCGACACCGCCGCGGCCTGGTACTCGGTGGTGGATCGGGCCGACAGCGCGGACCTGCGCCGCACCGCGCTCGAAGCGCTCACGGAAACCGCTGTGCGCCTTGCCACTTGGCAGTCGATCCTGGGGACGAATCCGGTGACGACCGCCTTTCCCGGCAAGCCCTGACCGACCGGAACCATCCGCCGCGCCGCCGACATCGAATCCTCTCCGAGAGATACGATCGATCCGAGGGGGATTCGATGGACGGCGGGGATCTGCTGCATCAGAACTTCACGAATCTGGTGTCGTCGGCATTGCGGCACAGTGTGTGTGAGGGATTCGTGGTCGGGGCCGATTCCGGGTGGCAGGTTCGAAAACGGATGCGGGTATCGGTTGAATCTACCGACCGGTCTGAATTTCTCCTGCCGGATTTCTTGATCTGCCATTGCGCGGACCCGCATGCCGACCGTGTCGGCGCGGCGGATACCGCGCTCGCCGGTGACGTGCTTTCGCATGCCGAGCAACAGGATCCGCAGCTGCGGCGAACTCGCTACGCGGATCTCGGAATCCCTTGGTACTGGGAGGTTCACCTCGGGCGGAACGCCTTGCAGATCTCGTGCGTCCGCGCGTGGGCGCTGGCGGTCGGCGGGCTTTTACCGGGCGGTGCGGCGCCCTTGCATGCGGCCAATTACATTGTGGCCGGCGAGTGGACGCCGACGCGTGCCGCGGGCATCGCCTTCGGCCATCCATTCCCGGCCACCGTCTCCTGGGCCGAACCGACTTTCCGGTCTTTGGTCACCGGAAATTCGCCCAGGCGTATGTAGCGTTTCCGTACTCGACCATGCCCGGGCACCCTGAGTGGCTAGGGTCCGGGCGGCGCGGCTGTCGTATTTTTCTGCCGCGCAACCATATTCGGTGTCCGGTCGAGGGAGAAGTTGTGGCGGTGAACGCACCCGGGGAGGAAAAGACCGCGCGGGAGGACAAGGTCGCGCGGGAGGAGAAGGCGCTGCGGGAGGTGACGACTCGCCTGGTCGACGACTACGGCGACGCATATCCGGCGGAGCGGGTGGAGGCCGTGGTCGGGGCGGTGCGCAAGCGGTTCGAGGGGCATTCGGTGCGGGAGTTCGTACCGATTCTCGTCGAGCGGCTTGCGCGGCGGGAGCTGGATCCGAAACGGTCGATGAACGCTGCCACCGAGGCGGATCTGGTCGAGGCGGCCGAGGCGGCGCCGGGGTCGGCGGCCGAGACCACCAGCGTATTCGCCGCGGTGGCAGGGCGTTTCGTGCCGGCTCGGCTGGTGGAGAACAAGCGAGCGCTGGGGGTGATCGCGGCGGGTGTTGTGGTGGTGCTGGCGTTCGCGGTGGTGATGACCGTGCGGCAACCGAATTCGAGTGCGCCCGGTACGGCCGCGCCGGCGTTGACCGTGGTGCACGGTGTGGTCGGGTCGGAGAAGTCGGCGTTCTTCGACGATCCGAAGGTGGCGGAGGCGCTGGCCGGGCACGGGCTGAAAGTGGAGGTCGAGCCCGCCGGGTCGCGGCAGATCGCCGCCACGGTGGATCTGGGCAAATACGATTTCGCCTTCCCGTCGAGTTCGGCGGCGGCGGAGCTGGTGCAGCGCAAGGCCGGGGTGACCGGCAAGTACGTACCGTTCTCCTCCCCCATGGCGATCGCCACCTTCGCCCCGATCGCCGACCTTTTGACCCGGGCCGGGATCGTAACACCCGGTCCTACAACGACTTTCGACATCGAGAAATATCTCGCGCTCGCCGACACGGGCGTCCAGTGGAATCAGCTGGAGGGTAACTCGACCTATTCGGTGCCCAAGAACGTCCTGGTCTCCACCACCGACCCGCGCACCTCCAACTCCGCGGCCATGTACCTGGCGGTGACCGCCTACGTCGCCAACGACAACACCGTCGTGCGCGGCGCCAGGGCCGAAGACCATGCGGTGTCCCGTGTTTCGCGCCTGTTCACCCGCCAGGGCTACACCGAGTCCAGCAGCGACGGCCCCTTCAAAGACTACCTCGCCAACGGCATGGGCACCGTCCCCCTGGCCTGGATCTACGAGGCCCAATACGTCGACGCCGCGATCCACGACCAACTCAAACCCGACATGACCCTCCTGTACCCCCAGCCCACCATCATGTCCCAGCACACCGTCGTCCCCCTCGACGCCAAGGGCGACACCCTCGGCAAACTCCTCACCACCGACCCCACCCTCCAACACCTAGCCGCCACCCACGGCTTCCGCCCCACCGACCTCACCCAATTCACCACCCTCACCACCGCCGCCCACCTCCCCATCGACGCCACCCTCCTCAACCAGGTCCCCCCACCCGACTACGACACCCTCGAACACCTCCTCACCGCAGTCGCCAACTCCTACAACTGATCCCACCGCACAACCGCGAACACCCGGCGCGGTCAGAACAGCCGACACGGTCCGCTTCGATCCGAGCGGGTTGTCAGGTCCGAACTCTCTCGGAGGCGAGTCGAACGAACTCGACGGGCGGAGCACCGATGAGCTGTGAGCAATGGGCCGAATCCGGGAAGAAGCCCGGTAACATGACCGATATGCCGACCCCGCCCGTCGAGCGACCCGACCTTCCCGAATTCATGACATGGGAGGAGCTCGAGCAATTGCCCGACGAGATCGCCGGGGAGATCGAGCTGTGGGACGGACGGGTCGTCTGGGTGCGCAAGGGACCACCCGAGCATCAGGACTATTCGGCCACACTGTGGAGCGCACTGCGCCGCTGTGCCCGCGAAGGCATGTCGGCTGCGCCCGACCATTGCTGGCGGGTTTCGATCGAAACGAACATCTTCTTCGGCAGCACCGGTAAATCGGACTTCGTGACACCGGACTTTCTCGTCTATCGCTGTCTCGAGCGGGAGTACCAGAACGTTCGCGCATCGGATGTCCTGATCGCGGGCGAAGTACTGTCGCCCTCGAACTCCGAGCAGGACATCGAAGCCAAGAAGGCCAAATACGCCAGCGGCGGGATTCCCTGGTACTGGGAGGTCACCCTGGGCCGCAACCCCCGCCGTATTGCCCGCGTCCGCGCCTTCGCCCTAGAAACCGAGCACGGCCCGCTTCCAGACGGCGTAGCGCCCCTCCGCCCCGCCAACTACCTTCTTGCGGGCGAATGGCTGGGCGACGTCCACGACGGCATCGACTTCGCGCATCCCTTTCCCATCCACATCCCGTGGAACGAGCTCGAATTCTGAACGGGCCGAGCGATACTCACGCGGCCCGGCCGGAAAAGGAGTTCGCTACTTCATGTAGCGGAGGAGGCCGAGGGTGGGTTCGAGGGCGCCGGGCTGGGCCAAGGTGAGGAAGTCGTTTTCTACGGCTTCGAGGGGGAGTTTGCGGGTGCGGACGGCGCGGTAGCGGACGTAGGACCAGAGGAAGGTGTCGAGGTTGTCGAAGCGGGTGTCGGCTTCGATCACTTCTTCTTCGTGGAACCAGACGGCGACTTGGCCGTTGGTGAGGACGACGCAGAGGTTGCCGCCGCCGTCGGCGCCGATGGGGTAGATGTCGTCGTCGGTGAGTTCGGTTTCGTAGTCGGAATCGAGGATGGTGCAGTCGTTTTCGGCGAAGTCGAAGCCGTAGCTCCAGTCGTAGATGTCGAGGAACTGCGGTAGGCGGCCCGAGCGGACGCGGGCGTCGAGGGCGGCCAGGGCGGCGGCGTCGGCGGGGGCGAGGCGTTCGAGAAACGGTGCTACCGGGCGGGTTTCGGCGGGGATGTCGACGAGTTCGGCGTCGGCGAACCAGCGGGCGAGGTCGGCGTCGAGATCGCGGTCGGTGTAGCCGGCCACATCGGCGGGGGTGAGCGTCACGGCGGGATTGTAGACGCGGTGAGATCCGTTGGCGCGGCGGGCTTTCTACGCGCGGCGGAACAGGCCCTCGATGCCGCGGATCAACACCTCCAGGCCGAAGACGAAGTTGGCTTCCGCGGGATCGGCGGGGGTGTCGGTGGGCGGGGCGGCGGCGCTCGCGCCCGGAAGTGCGGGCGCCCGCCGCGCCCTGCCAGATTAGATCGGCCAGAACCCGCGGCACTGCCCCGATTTCCGCCGGGAGGTCAGCGAGTCACCATGCGGAAGGCCATATTCCGCCCATGCCCTTGCCGCATGGCCAGCGTCAGCCACAGGCGCATCACCCCATCGACGATGTCGTAGGCCTGCTCACCCACATACACCGGCCGCAAGCCGACCGCATTGACGATGTCCTCGACCTCGCGCCGATCCCCCTCCGCGCAGGAGTAGAACATGTCGGCGGCCTCACCGTCGAAGATCGGGTCAACGAGTACTTCCGTCCCAACCGTGTTGAAAACACGGGCATACCGAGTCCCCGGCGCGAACTCGGCGAAGGCCGCAGACGCATTGGCCGGCGTCCCCAGCACATCATTGGTGGCGTCGAGCACTAGCTTCCCCGCAAAAGCCTCCCCATGTTCCCGAGCAAGCTCCCTCGCCACCTGCGGCGGGGTAGCCACCACCACAACATCCCCCACCCCCACCGCCTCCCCCACCGCCAGCCGCCCCTCCCCCACCCGCCGAGACCCGTAAACAACGCGATACCCACCCTCTCGAAGCGCCGAGCCCACAGCCCGCCCCACCTTCCCAGCCCCAATAACCGCGATCCTGCCCGCCATAACCACTCCCGAATAAGTTGAGCCACCCCGGCCCCGATTCCACGGATCAGCCAGGCTTACTCACAGCATCACCCCGAACAAACCCCACCACATCAGTGCCCACCACCGAACCCACCACTGAACCCGACCACCCACCACGAGCGGCTTTTTCGCCACGGCCGCCGCCCGGCCTCACCCACGAATCCGGATCGAGCGACGCGACCAGGCGGAACAGCCATGCGACGCGACCGCCAGCCGCGCGGCACTTACTGTCGTCAGTATGGGGAGCGAATGCCTGATCTGCGAAAAGCACCGAGGCGCAGGCCGTCTGGTAGGCCCGGTGATCTACATCGACGATTTGGTCGTCGTCACCCACCGCCCCCTGACCGAGGGCGTCCCCCGCCCCGGCTACCTCTTCGTCGAAACCCTCCGCCACGCCCCCACTTTGGCCGACCTCACCGACTCCGAGGCCGCCGCCGTCGGCTGGGCGCTCCGCCGAGCCGCCCAAGCCCTCCGCACCGAACTCTCCCCCGCGCACATCTTCTCCGCCATCACCGGCCGCACCGTCCCCCACTTCCACCAACACCTCTTCACCCGCCCCCCGAACACCCCCGACTCCATCCACTGGTTCAACGGCGACACCTGGCCCCAAGCCCCCCGCATCACCCAGCCAGCCCTGGAATCCCTCTGCACCCGCCTCGCCACCCACTTCACCTAGCCCGAACCGGTCACCTTCCACCGAAAATGCACTGACGCAGGGGCCTTCTCGCAGTTCGCCTGCATCAGCGCATTCTCACCGCTTCGCGGGGTGGGTTAGGGGTGCCAGATGCCGCTGGTGAGGAAGGCGGACCACATCTCGGCGGGGAAGGTGAGGGTTGGGCCTCGCCCGTGGTCTTTTGTGTCGCGGACGAGGGTGACGGCTGGGTCGTGGCGGATCTCGACGCACGCGGAGCCGTGTTCTGACTTGCTGGATTTGTACCACGTGCCGATTACCGGTTCCCTCACGCCGCATACTCCTTCGCGTACTGCGTCACCAGGTCTCTGGTCTCCTGCTCTGTCAACGCTACCTCCGTGAGGGCCAGAATGGTCCTGCCGTAGAGGCGAACCACGTCATCGCGCTCGTGATAGACGCCGCCCACGCCATGCGCTCCTTCGACGTAGACGACCGGAGGATCGACGAAACCGTTTTGCAGCTTAGGGAATTCGAGCATCGTGAACGATTGCGCGGTCAGTCCTCGATGCGCTCCCGCGTCGAAGGGGACGACCCGGATGCGGATGTTCGGGCGGTGCCCGACCTCCGCCAGCCAGCTCAGTTGGGCCGCCATCGCCGGCGCGCTGGCCGGGCGATGACGTAGAACCGCCTCGGACAGTAGGCAATCGAGCTGGAACCCCTGCTCCTCGAGCCTGGCCTGTCGCCGAGTGGTGAGTTCGATGCGGCGTTCCAGGTCGACGGCCGACAGGTCCGGTCCGTCGATCCGGATCACTCCCCTCCGGTAGTCGGAGGTTTGCAACAGTCCCGGCACCAACATCGTCTGATGCACGGTGATCCGGTGTGCGGTGGTCTCGAGCCGCAGATAGTGCGGGAAGTGGGCCTCGTACTGGTCGGCGTACGGTCGCCAGAACCCCTTCGCCTTGCCTTGCTGCTGCGCTGATTTCGCTTGCTCGCGCACCTCGTCCCACAGCGAAAGCGCCTGGGCTCGGATTTCCTCCGATGCCCCGTAGTACTCCAGTAGGTCCCGCAACTGCGATGTGGCGATCTTGGTCGCCAGACCGTCTTCCATTCGCAGTAGGGTCTGACGGGACACCTCGATTTCCAAACCTGCCGCTAGCGCGGTCTTTCCGGCCTCCTCACGAATTTGACGAAGGAATCTTCCAAGTGCCCTGCGGGAGACCGTGGCTCCGTTCATTTCGTTAGCCTCGCTATTCGGGTTGGCACTTTTTGGGCCTGCTCAAACTGGGCTTCCGACGAGATTCAGCGCATGCCTATTGTGCCGTTTCCAGATGCGTAAGACTAGAGGTCACGCAGCGGAACTTATCCAACGGAGGAGTCGTAATGGCTTGGGATGCTTGGGCTTTGGCGCTGATGAGCGTGGCCAGCGCGACGGTGTGCACCGCTTGTCTGGTCGAGGATATGAGAAATTCCGGTCGGTATTCGAAACGAACTGGCAGGCATCGGCGGTGAATGAGTCGTGGATATGTATGAGCGGCTGGAGAGTTGTGATGTGGGAGAGGGGGAAGAGGGCATGACTACCAGCGAGGCCATGGAATCACTTGTTCTGCATCATGATTGTGTCACCGCGCTGTGTGAGCGGAAGATGGCGGCGGGGCAGATCATTCGGATCGAGGGGGACAAGATGTTGTCGGCGAAGGTTATTCCGTTTCCGGAGAGCCGGAATCCGGGGTGAAAACGAGAGTGGCGCATCACCGGGAGGTGATGCGCCACTGGCGGTTTCGGGAAATCAGCCGCGGATTCTGGCCGCCACGGTGGTGACGGCGGTGTCGGCGGGGAGTTCCTCGGCGGTGCCTACGAAGCGGTCGCGGAGTTCGATCTTGCCTTCGGCCCAGCCGCGGCCGACGACCACGATGTAGGGCATGCC
Source organism: Nocardia yunnanensis (assembly GCF_003626895.1). Taxonomy (GTDB): domain Bacteria; phylum Actinomycetota; class Actinomycetes; order Mycobacteriales; family Mycobacteriaceae; genus Nocardia; species Nocardia yunnanensis. The sequence continues at coordinate 6,354,078 of NZ_CP032568.1, forward strand.
GAGCAGTTCGGCGTCCTTGAACTTCACGCCGGGCGAGGCGGTGCGGTCGTCGAGCAGGACCTCGAAGCCGTGGGAATCCAGTTCGGCGGCAACCTGTTCGGCGCCGGCGCGCGCGCCCTCGTCCTTGTTGGCGATGACGACGTGCACGTCGAAGGGCGCGACTTCGCGGGGCCAGCGCAGGCCCTTCTCGTCGTGCATCTGCTCGGCCAGCACCGCCACCATGCGGGAGACGCCGACACCGTAGGAGCCCATGGTGAGCCGCACCGGCTTGCCGTTCTCGCCCAGCACGTCGACCTCGAAAGCGTCGGTGTACTTCTGGCCGAGCTGGAAAATGTGGCCGATCTCGATGCCACGCGCGGCTTCCAGGACGCCGCGGCCGTCGGGCGAGGGATCGCCGTCGCGGACCTCGGCGGCCTCGATGGTGCCGTCGGGGGTGAAGTCACGGCCGGCGACCAGGCCGACATAGTGCTTGCCGGGCTCGTCCGCACCGGTGATCCAGCTGGTGCCGGACACCACGCGCGGATCGACCAGGTAGCGAACCCCGTTGGCCTGCAGCGCCTTCGGGCCGATGTACCCCTTCACCAGGAACGGGTTGGCCTTGAAATCGGTTTCGTCGAGCAACGCCACCTCGGCGGGCTCGACGGACGCCTCGAGGCGCTTCTCGTCGACCTCACGGTCGCCGGGGATGCCGATGCCGAGCAGCTCGGTCTTGCCGTCCGGGTAGACCAGCTTGACCAGAATGTTCTTCAGGGTGTCGGCGGCGGTCGCCTCGCGGCCCAGCACGTTGGCGGTATTGGCCCAATCCACCAGGGTCGCGATGGTCGGGGTGTCGGGGGTGTCGTGCACGACCGCGTCGGCCTGACCCTCGATGGCGATCTCCGGCGGCGCGGCGGTGACCACGGCCTCCACATTGGCGGCGTAACCGGATTCGCGGCAGATGACGTAGGTGTCCTCGCCGACGGGACTGTCGGCCAGGAACTCCTCGGACGCGGACCCGCCCATCGCGCCGGAGGTGGCGGCGACGATCACGTACTTCACGCCGAGCCGGTCGAAGATCTTCTGATACGCCTCGCGGTGCGCGTTGTAGCTCTTCTTCAGCCCGTCCTCGTCGAGGTCGAAGGAGTACGAATCCTTCATCACGAACTCGCGCCCGCGCAGGATGCCCGCGCGAGGACGGCCTTCGTCGCGGTACTTGGTCTGAATCTGGTACAGCGTGACCGGCAGGTCCTTGTACGAGTTGTACTCACCCTTCACGGTGAGCGCGAACAGCTCCTCGTGGGTCGGGCCGAGCAGATAGTCCTGCCCCTTGCGGTCCTTGAGGCGGAACAGCGCGTCACCGTATTCGGTCCAGCGGTTGGTGGCCTCGTACGGTTCGCGCGGCAGCAGCGCCGGCAGCGAGATCTCCTGCGCGCCGATGGCGTTCATCTCCGCGCGGACCACGTCCTCGACCTTGCGCAGCGTGCGCAGGCCGAGCGGCAGCCACGAGTAGACGCCGGGCGCGATGCGACGCACGTAGCCGGCACGCACCAGCAGCTTGTGGCTGGGCACCTCGGCGTCGGCAGGATCGTCGCGCAGGGTTCGCAGGAACAGGTGGGAGAGGCGGGTGATCACGGCTCAACACAGTAGCCGCTGCTCATCCGATGCCGCGAAGGCATTACCGTGTTGGCTCGTGCTGGTGCTGCTGCCTCCCTCAGAAACCAAGTCCGACGGCGGGTCGGGCGGTCCCCTGGACCTGGATCGCCTCGCGATGCCGCAGCTCAGCGCGGTGCGGGACAAACTCGTCACCGAGGTCATCGAGCTGGCCGCCGACGGCGACGCCGCGCGGGCCGCGCTCGGGTTGGGCAAGGGGGCTGACGCGGAGATCGCGCGCAATGCCGCCCTGCGCACCTCCGCGACACGTCCGGCGCTGGACCGGTATACGGGCGTGCTGTACGACGCGCTCGACGCCGCCGGCTTCACCAAGGCGCAGCGCGCCAAGGCCGAGGCGCGGCTGGGAATCGGTTCGGCGCTGTTCGGGGTGGTGCGCGCGGGCGATCCGATTCCCGCCTACCGGCTCTCGGGCGGATCCAAACTGCCCGGCCTGCCGACCTTGCAGGCGCTGTGGAAGCCCGTGCTGCCCGCGGCCTTGCGCGCGGAGGCCGCCGGACAGCTGGTGGTGGACCTGCGCTCCGGGACCTACATGAACCTCGGCCGGGTACCCGGCGCGGTGACCGCGACCGTGCTCACCGAACGCCCCGACGGCAAACGAACCGTGGTGAGCCACTTCAACAAACACCACAAGGGCCTGCTGGCGCGGGCACTGGTCCTCTCACGCGCCGAACCCGCCGATATCGACGGCCTGGCCCGCATCGCCGAGAAGTCCGGCCTGCGCACCGAGATCGCCTCCCCCACCGAACTGCTGATCATCACCTCCTGAGCCCCCTTTCATATATGCGAACCGTGACCGTTCAGCCCGCCCCACCTCGATAGAGTGGCTTGGTGGAACCCAACGATCTCGACCCGGAAGTCCTCGAACTGGCGAGCAAGATCTTCGACCTCGCCCGCACCGGCGACGCCGCCACCCTCGCCGCCTACCTCGACGCCGGCGTCCCGGTGAACCTCACCAACGACAACGGCGACACCTTGCTCATGCTCGCCGCCTACTACTCCCACCCCGAAGCCGTGACCGTCCTGCTCGAACGCAAGGCCGACCCCAACTTCGGCAACGACAAGGGCCAAACCCCCCTCTCCGGCGCGGTATTCAAAGGCTCCGACGAAATCGTCCAAGCCCTCCTATCCGCAGGCGCCGACCCCAACGCCGGCACCCCCTCCGCCCGAGACGCCGCCGAAATGTTCGGCCAAACCAAATACCTGCAACTCTTCACCCAGTGAGGGCATCAAGATCAGGGAGCTCTCAGTGCGGGAATCCGGACAGAATTCCGCGCTGAGAGCTCCCTGATCTTGTTTGCGAATTAGAAGCAGACGGGGCGCCAGATGGTGCCGCAGAACCAGTGGCTGAGGTCGGCTGAGCCGGTGGAGATTTCGGTGGTGCTCACCTGCTGGGGATCGGCCGGCTGGGCGTGGGCGGGGGCGGCGGCGAGGAGCAAGGCGCCGGAGGCGAGGGTGGCGGCGGCGAGGTGGCGGGTGACTCGGATCATGGAACCTGGTCTTCCTGTTGTGGTTTCGGTTGTGAAGGTGACCCCCGCGGACAAGATCGGGCGCCGTGGCCGGATTGTTACGAACAATATTATTCGCAGATCTCGCCGACCGGTGCGGCGAGAGGGGCGGCTCGGGTGCGACGCCTCGTGCCGGCATAGCGAGATCCCCTGCGGGACAGCGCACGTCGCCCTCGGCGGGGCGCTGCTAGGTTGATCGGGTGGATCTCTTCGCCCAGTCTTGGGCCGCTTTGCGTACGGCAGTGGACGAGCTGGCCGATGCGGATTTCGCGCGGCCGTCGGGATGCGCGGGGTGGCTGGTGCGAGATCTGGTGTGCCACCTGATCATCGACGCGCAGGATGTGCTGATCACGCTGGTGACGCCGGTCGACCTGGCGCCGACGCGGGACGCGGTCAGCTACTGGCAGGTGACGCGCACCCCGCCGACCGGCGACGATCCGCTCGACGCGCTGATCGTGCGGCTGGCCGCCGCCTACGAGCAGCCGGGGCTGCTGCAACTGCATTTCGACGATGTCGGCGCGGCAGCGGGTCGCGCCGCGACCCTCTGCGACCCGGGCATGTGCGTCAGCACCCGCGACCAGATCCTGACCGCCGCCGACTATCTGGGCGCGTACGTCATGGAATGGACGCTGCATCATCTGGATCTGATCGCGCACCTGCCGCAGGCCGCTCCCCCGCCCGCCGCATCCCTGGCTCGGGCCCGCGAGATGCTGGAGCAGATCGCCGGAACCGCTTTTCCGGCAACGATGTCCGATACCGACGCCTTGCTCGTCGGTACCGGACGTCGCGCTCCTAGCGAGGCGGAAGCCGCCGAACTCGGGGACCTCGCCTCGCGCTTGCCTTTCGTGCTGGGCTGACGGCCCGTCTGGTCAGCTCTCGGCTACCGGGGTCAGCCGCCGTGATAGCCGTTCTGCGTGAACTGCACGGTGCCGGGCTCCGGGAAATGGGCTGCGCCGATGGTGATTTGGGCGGTGTAGGTGCCCGGGTCGAGGGGGAAGATGGCGGAATAGCCGTAGCGGGACCAGTATCCGGGGCCCTGGGCGTCGGCGACGATGCTGCCGGTGTCGCCGGTGTCGACATTGCGGTAGGTGAGGGTGATGGGCAGATCGCAGGTGCCGACGCCCGGCAGCTGGGCATCGACGGTGAAGGCGGCCTGGCCGGGATAGGCGTCCCCGTAGACGCTGGTGTTCACGATCGCCACGCAGGGGCCGTTGGTGAGGCTGTAGACGGTGGCGAAGCTGCCCGTGGCCGCCGGGGTCGCGGCGGGCGCCGCCGAGGCGATCGCGGGGGACGCCGCGGCGGCGGCAGTACAGAGCAGGACGGTCAGGGCATGAGCTGGGCGCATATGAATTCCCTTCGAGATCCGGTACTTCGATGTTGGTTCCCCTTTTCCAAGCAATCACACCTGCCGCTCGACCCGTTACTGAGTGCGCTGGTAGGTGCGGAACGCGGAGACCGCCCAGCCGAAGGCGAGCGCGGCCAAGGCCGTGAGATAGCCGAGGTGGGCGGCCACGGTGGCGGCGTCGGCGGTGCCCGCCAGCCCGGTGCGGCCGATGTCGACCGCCCACGTGACCGGGTTGAATCGCGAGAGGGAGCGCACCCAGCCGGGCATCAACGCCGGCGCCATCATGCCCGAGGACAGGAAGGTCAACGGCAGAATGATCAACTGGGACATGCCGATCAGCGCGATCTGACTCCGCGTGACGAGCGCCAATGCCACCGAGCCCGCGCAGAAGACGGCGGCCAGCAGCGTCGCCGCCGCCAACGCCAGCACGATGCCGGCCACGCCACCGGGATAGCGTGCGCCACCGGCGAACCCGATGACCAGCACCAGCGCGGATTGGACGAGACCGACGGTGAGCTGCACCGCCAACTGTCCCGCCACCACCGCGCTGCGCGAAATCGGCGCGGTCAGCAGCTGATTCATGACGCCGTTGTCGATGTCCTCGATATAGCCGGTGCCCGCCCAGACCCCGGAGTAGAGCACGGTCATCATCAGCACGCCGGGCGCGAGGAAGGTGATGTAGTTGGCCGCGCCGAAACCCGGAATGTCGCCGACGGACTCGAAGACCTGTCCGAACAACAGGATCCAGACGATCGGCTGTAGCAGGGCCGCGAACACGCCCCAGGATTCGCGCAGTGTATTGACCATCCAGCGGCGGAAGATCTGCCCGGCGGCCACCAGCCAACCGGCCGTGGGTGTTTCGCGCCGCGGCGCGTGGGCGAGCGTGGTCATGCCGCCACCTCCGCCCGGTCGTCGGCGCGGTAGGAGCGGCCCGCGTAATGCAGATACACATCGTCGAGGGAGGGCCGCGAGATCGAGACCGCGCCGAAACCGATGGCGGCGGCGTCGAATTCGGAGATGACCCGGCCGACCACACCCGACGGATCGTCGGTACGGGCGATGAGTCTGCCGGTCGGCCCGTCCTGTTCGACGACGATGTCACGCAACGCCGGAATGGATTCGCCGACCGCGCGCACCGCGGCCACATCCGGATCGATCAGTTCGACGGTCAGCGTGTCACCGGCGAGGGTCGATTTCAGCTGTGCCGGTGTGCCTTCGATGACCGCGCGTCCGCGATCGATGATGACCAGCCGGTCGGCCAGCTCGTCGGCCTCCTCCAGATAATGGGTGGTGAGCACGACGGTGAGCGCCGCCTCGGTGGCCAATCGCCGGATCTCCGACCACATCTCGGCGCGGGCCTGCGGATCCAGGCCGGTGGTCGGCTCGTCCAGAAACAGCACCGACGGCGTGTGCACCAGCCCGACCGCGACATCCAGCTTGCGCCGCATTCCGCCGGACAGCTTGGCCACCTTGCGGTTTCGCGCATCGGTGAGCTGGAATTGATCGAGCAGCCCGTCGGCGCGCTCGACCGCGTCGTGGCGGGACAGGCCGTGGAGACGCGCCGCCATGACCAGGTTCTCGAACGGCGTCTGCCGCGGGTCCGCACCCGAAGCCTGCGAGACATAGCCGATCCGATGCCGCAGCGCGGCCGCATCGGTGGCGACATCGAAGCCGGCCACCCGCGCGATGCCGGAGTCGGCGCGCGAGAGCGTGGTGCAGATCTTGGTGGTGGTGGATTTGCCCGCCCCATTGGGGCCGAGCATGCCGTAGACGGTGCCCGCGGCAATGCTGAAGCTCAGGCCGTCCAGCGCCCGCACGGGGGGTTTGCGGCGGCCGCCGGGATAGGTCTTGACCAGGTCGTGGACCTCGACCGCGGCCGAGGGCATGGGTGTGATGGACATGGTTGGTCGTCTCCTCGGATCGGAGTGTGCAACGACCACGGCGCCACGACTGCCAGAGCCCAAGCGATAGGCTGGGTGTGCGGTTCGAGCAGTCCGGCGGTTCGCCGTCGGTCGTTCGGATTCGGCGGCGGCTCGGGTGTTGGCGCACCCGGGCCGTCGTTGTGTCAGCCCTCAGGTGGTGTCGGCAACCCCCATTCTCGAAGAAATCCGTCCCCGACCGCCGGCGGCACCGCGCCGTCGGGGTACCGCGCCAGCAGGTCGGTCATGGCTCGCCAGCCTTCGATGCCGCCGAGCCGGCCGGCCTCGATGCGATCGGCGAGTTCGGCGGTGAAATCGCGGTCGGCCCCGAGCATGCGCATCTCGTAGTCGCCCTCGATGAGCAGGACCTCCGGCAGCCACGAGACGACCGCCTCGGTGGCTTCCCGCATCTCGCCGATCCGCTTGTCCAGCACCGCGATTCGGCGACGCAGCACGGCGACCGCCTCGTCCGGCCCGAGGGCGGGCAGAAACGACAGCGCCGCCATGAACCGCGGATACTCCTTCTCCGGCTCGGAGATCCAGGCGCGCAACCACTCTCGCATCTCGGCGACCCCGGCATCGGTGATGCGATACACCGTGCGCGCGGGCCGCCCGCCGTCCTGCTCCGCGCCGACGACCTCGATGAAACCGTGCTTCTGCAGCGATTCCACCACCGGATACAACGCGCCGTAGTTGATGCGCACGCTGCTGTCCTTGCCGCGCTGCTTGAGCGTCTGCGAGATCTGATACGGGTGCATGGGCCGCTCCCAGAGCTGTACCAGCACCGCCAGGGCCAGCGGATTCACCCGCCGGAACGCGCGCTGCGCGACCACGATCACCTCCGACTACTCTGACTAGAGTATTCAGCTACTCTGGCCAGAGTAGACCTGCCCCGGACCCCCGGACAAGGCTCGACCCCGGGACCGGAAATACTCCGGTCCCGGGGTCGAAAAAGCCGATCCCGCCGCGGATCTACTGCGCGGTGTGCCCCGGCAGCACGCACACGGCGTCGAGGCCGAGCACATGATTGAGCCGGCCGAAGGCCAGCCACGAGCCCAGGCACATCGACAGCTCCACGATCTCCGCATCCGTGTAGAGCCGTTTCATGCGCGCGAAGAACTCCTCGTCGAGCGCGTGGTGATCCAGCGCGTACACCTCGGCGTACTCCGCGGCCATGCGGGCACGCTCGTCGAGGGCCGCGCTGGTGCGCCACTGGGTCACCGCGTCGGCGAAGGACTCCTCGACCTTCTCGCCCTGGCGATCCGTGCGCCAGTCCAGGCAGAACAGGCACCCGTTGATCTGGGCGATGCGCAGCCGCGCGGCCTCGAACTCCCGCAGCCCCAACGTCGAATGCGAGTACACGGCCAGCGAGAAGTTGGAGGCGGCCACGCCGATGCCGGGCACCATCTCGCCCCACACGTAGCCGATGGGGTCCTTGCCGGCGGGAATGTCGATGATCATGGGGCCGGGTTCCTTCCGAGAGTGCCGAAGGGCAGCGGGACGTCGAGGGCGTCGTAGAGGCCCGGCTCGGCGGCGGCCAGCCAGGGGATGGCGTTCACCAATCTGCCCACGGCCGTGGCGTTGCCGCCCGCGGAGTGATTGCCGCCCTCGTCGGTGGCCTGCACGGTGACCTCGATGCGCGGGCGGCCCTCGATCAGGACGCGGTGCGCGCCCGCACCGCTGGGCGGCTGCGGCCAGTCCGGCGCGCAGCTCGCGTGAATACGGGTGACGTGTTCGATGACGATGCGCGGACTGCCGTCGACGATGCCCTGCACCTCGAAGCGCACCGCACCCTGGGTGCCCGCCTCGAACGTGCCCATGCGTTCGGTGTCGACGGTGTGGTCCAGGGCTTTTCGCTCCACCACTTCGCGAATGTCGGTGAGCGCCACGCCCAATCCGCGCGCGATGAGCCGAATCTGCCCGCCCCACACCATGGTCGGCACGGTGGGTGCGAGCATGGGCGGTTGATAGTCCATGGGCTGGCCCATGCCGACCAGGTAGCGCACGGAGTCGGGCTGATCGTAGGTGGTGTAGTCGAAGATCTCCTGGCAGCGCAGCACCTCGACGCTGCTGCCGAGACCGCTCATCAGCAGTGGCAGGATGTCGTTGCCCCAGCCGGGATCGATGCCGGAGACGAACAGCGCGCCGCCGCCGTCCTTGGCCGCCGCGGCGACGCGATCGCTCAATTCGACGGGGGCGCTGCGGTGGTCGTAGAGGGCGTACAGCGCGGGGGTGACGACGACGGCCCCGGCGCGCAGGGCGCGTTCGATATCGGCGAGGGCGGCGTCGGGACGGATGTCGCCGGAGGCGGCGTAGACCACGGCCCGGGGTCCGGCGGCCAGGGCGGCGTCGATGTCGGCGGTGGCCGCGACGCCCACCGCGGTGTCCAGTCCGGCCAATTCGCCGGCGTCCCGCCCGACCTTGGCCGGGTTGTGCACCAGGACGCCGGTCAGCTCCAGCCCGGGATGCGCCGCGACGGCCCGGATGGCGGCCCGGCCGACATTGCCCGTGCCCCAGACCAGGGTGGAGATCGATTCGGCCGCGCCCATGCACGGAACGTAGCAAATGCTTGGTAGGGAGGTGTCCGATTCGGTTACATTGCGGTGATGGATCTCGAAGCACTCGAAGCGATTCGCACACTCAAGTACCGCTACCTGCGCAGCCTCGACCTCAAACGCTGGGACGAGTTCGCCGACACCCTCTGCGCCGACATCGTCGGCTCCTACGGGTCGCCGTCCGGCGGGCTGCCCGCGCAGTTCCACGGCCGCGACGAGATCGTGGAATTCATGCGCAACGCGCTGAGCGCCAACATCATCACCGTGCACGTGGCCAACCATCCGGAGATCACCGTCGACGGCGACACCGCCACGGGCAGCTGGTGCATGGAGGACACCGTCATCGCCGCCGACTACGGGATCCTGATTCGCGGCGCCGCCTACTATCAGGACACCTACCGCCGCGAGGACGGCGTGTGGCGCATCGCCAGCACCGGCTACGAGCGCATCTACGAATCCAGCCAGTCCACCGGCGATCTGCCCGGCTACCAGCTGCTGGCCAACCGCTGGGCGCCGGACCCCTCACACCATTAGCAGGCCGGAAACCACCGCGCCCCAGCGGATCCGGCCCTCCGCACCGATCGACGCTCAGCGCTGGGCGGCTTCGACCGCCTTGCGCACCACCTCGGCCGAGGCCGGGGACGCGTCGTGTTCGAAGAACGGTTCCGCCACCGCGTACGGGGTGCCGTAGACGGGGGTGTCGGGCTGGGTGCGCCAGCTGTCGGCGAGGGTGCCGATGTCGACGGTGTCGTAGCCGAGCGCGCTGATCAGTTCCGCCGCGGCCTTTTTCGCCTCCGCGTCGTCCCCGGCGATGGGCAGGGCGGTACGGTCGGCAGCCCCCTCGGGGCGGGCCAGCACGGCCAGATGCCGGAACAGAATATTGTTGAACGCCTTCACCACTCGCGAGCGCGGCAGATGTCGTTGCAGCAGTTCGGAACTGGTGGCCACGCCCGCCGCCAGATCGGGGAACTCTCCGTCGCGGCCGGGGTAGTAGTTGTTGGTGTCGATGACCACCTTGCCGGCCAGCGGCTCCACCGGCACCTGCTGATACGCCTTCAGCGGCACGGTCACCACCACGATGTCCCCGGCGGCGGCCGCCTCGTCCGCGGTGGCGGCGCGGGCCCGCTCACCGAGTTCGGACACCAACTCCGCCAAGGTCTCCGGCCCGCGTGAGTTGCTCACCACCACATCGATCCCCGCCGCCACCGCCAGCCGCGCCAGGGTCCCGCCGATATGGCCACTCCCGATCAATCCAAGCGTCGTCATGACCGCTGGCAACACCGCGCCGGTCGCCGATGTTCCCCGCGTCCGTCAGCGCTGTTCCCGCATCCGGCGCGTGATCATTCCGCCACCCCGATGTCCTCGTTCCAGAGGTCGGGGCGCTCGGCGATGAAACGGGTCATCATGTCGACGCAGGCGGGATCGTCGAGCACGGTGACCGCGACGCCGTGCGCGGCCAGCCACTCGTGGCCGCCGGTGAAGGTGCGGGATTCGCCGACGACGACCGCGCCGATCCCGAACTGGCGTACCAGCCCGCTGCAATACCAGCACGGCGACAGCGTGGTCACCATGATGGTGTCGCGGTAGTCGCGGCGGCGACCGGCGTTGCGGAAGGCGTCGGTTTCGGCGTGCACGCTGGGATCGTCCTGCTGCACGCGGCGATTGTGGCCGCGGCCCAGCAGGTTTCCGTCGCTGTCGAACAGCGCCGCCCCGATCGGGATGCCGCCCTCCCGCAACCCGAGTTGCGCCTCCTCGTAGGCGGTGACCAGCAGATCCTGTGCGTTGATCATGCCGATCATGCTGCCACCGCCGCGCCGGAAATCCGGGAACGGTTGACCAGGAAGTAGACCGCGCCGGAGAGCAGGAATCCGGCGAAGAAGGTGATGTCGCCCAGTTGCGGCACGGACTTGGCGATGGCGCCGACGAACTTCTCCTGATTGGAGAACAGCAGCACCGACACCACCAGGCCGAGCGAAAACGCCGCCACCCCACCCCAATTGGCGTAGGCGCGATCGTAGAGCAGATGATCGACGCGCTGTCCGCGCCGCAGATACTCGTCGGCGAACACCACGCCCAGCCACGGGCCGATCCAGTAGGCGACGACCAGCAGGAAACCCTCGTAGCTGGCCGCCGCGTCGGGCAGCGCCCACCAGGCGACCAGGAAGCCGATCACCCCGAAGGCCGCCGACACCGCCGCCCGCTGGGTGCGCACCGAGAATCGGAAACCCATGGTCACGAAGGCCATGGCCCCCGAATACACGTTGAGCGCGTTGGCGGCGACCGCGCCGACGGCGATGGCCAGCAGGGTCAGATCCTTCAGCGGCGTGGCCAGGTTCGCGGTGAACACGTCGGTGGGGCTGCCCTGCGCGGTGGTGGTCACCGTCGCCGAGGCCGCGCCCACGATGGTCAGCCAGCAGCAGGACAGGAACAGTCCGGCCGAGGCGTACCCGCCGGTCGCCGCGCGCGACGCCGAGACGGGCAGGTAGCGAGAATAGTCCGCGGCGTAGGGATTCCAGCCCGCGGCGTACCCGAAGGCGGTGCCCACGGTGAGCAGGAATCCACCCATGCCGCCCACTCCCCCGGCGGGCGCGGGCGCGCCGAGCTGGGCCTTGCTGAAGATCACCACGGTGACGATGGCGAACACGATCGCCAGCAGCGGGAACGCGATGCGCTCCACCGCCTGCACCAGGTTGTGGCCGAAGAACGCGAACGCGGTCTGCGCCACCACGATCACCAGCAGCGCGGTCACCTTCGGCATGCCGGTCAGGGAGTTCAGCGCGAACGCGCCGCTGACGGAGTTGGTGGCGAACCAGCCGACCCCGCACATCACCGACATGAACGCCGCGGGCAGCGCATTGCCGCGATAGCCGAAAGCCAAGCGGCCCAGCACCATCTGCGGGACGCCGTGCAGGGGTCCGCGCGCCGAGAGCAGGTAGTGCGCGGCCGCGCCGAGCCCCGCCCCGACGGCCAGGCCCAGGCTCGCCTGCCAGAAGTTCATGCCGTAGGCGGTCACGGCCAATACACCCACGAAGACGGTGGCGAACTCCATGTTCGGAGACATCCACGTCCAGAACAGTTTTCGCGGCGTGCCGTGGCGAGCGTCCTCGGGAATGCTTTCATCGCCGCCGGGCTCGACGGCGATCACGCGATCGCCGTAGGCCGACCTGGTCTGGATCTCGGTCATGGGAGGAATTGTGCGGTCCGGAATGTTGCCTGGACATGAAATAGGGTTACCAGCAGATACCAAGAACACCCGGCGCTGACTTCGGTTCGGTCAACTCAGTGGCTACACCGACGCGCTGGCCATGACCGCCTACCGTGACGTCCCCGCCGTGGTCGAGACCCTCGCCCTGCTCACTCCCGCCACGCGCGCGGTCGTTCGCAGCGGCGAGGTCCCCTATCACAACCCGATGGGGGCCGACCCGGCCTGAGCTCAATAGAGCCCGGGGACAAGGCGTTTGGTGGTGCGACGGTAGGAGTCGTAGGGGGCGCCGAGGGTTTCGAGGAGGGTGCGTTCCTCGAGGGCGATGCGGCGCAGGAAGGCGTAGGTGGGGACGATCGTGGTGAGCAGGAGGGAAAGGTAGTTGGCGGAGGCGATGCCGAAGCCGAGGGTGACCAGCAGGACGCCGGAGTAGGAGGGGTGGCGGACCCAGTGGTAGGGACCGTTGCTGATGACCGGCTGGTCGGCGTCCACCTCGACGGTGGTGCGGAAATGGCGGCCCAGCACGGTGATCGCCCAGATGCGCAGCGCCAGGCCGAGCCACATGAGGGCGATGCCGGCGATCTGCCAGGGCACCACCGGACCCGGGAAGCGCAGGGGGCTGTCGGCGGGCAGGAAGATGCCGGTGAAGCTGGCGGCCGTCATGGCGGCAGCGACCAGCAGCATGATGGCGAGCCGGGTGCCGCCGTCGCCCGCCGTGGATCCGGTGCCGCGCAGGCGATCTCGGATCCGCAGGGCGATTTCCAAGGCCACCCACGCCCAGGTGGTGTACACGGCGATGGTCACGTCCGCCCGTCCTTTCACACGTCGTGCCCGAGTAGGTCGAGATTCCCATCCAACGGCATGCGCGCGCATCCGGGATCCACCCGGAGAACGACCACCGTCCACCCCGCGTGGTACCCGGGGACCAGGCTCGGGGTGCCGCGGTAGTCCTGGAGTCGAATTCCATTGGCCGCCAGCGGTCAGCGGGCCTGGCCGGTGGTGCGCAGGTCTCGGATGAGCAGGGCGGTGTGCAGCGAGGTGCGGGTCTCGCCGTCGTCGAGATCGACGGCGAGGATACGTTCGATGCGGGCCAGCCGGTCGTAGAGGGTGGGGCGGCTGATGCTGAGACGTTTGGCGAGTTCGGTCTTGTTGCCCGCCAGGTCCAGGAAGAGGCGGAGGGTGGCGGCGAGGTCGGTGGCGTTGCGAATGTCGTGGCGGAGCAGGGCACCGAGTTCGGTTTCGGCGAAGCGCTGCACGCCGGGTTCGTCGCGGATGAGGGCGAGCAGCCCGCGCAGGCGGATGTCGCCGCTGCGATAGAAGGGGCGGGGACGGGTGGAGGGCAGGGCCAGCGCCACTTCGGCGACGTGCGCGGCGTGGGCGAGTTCGCGGGCGGTGTCCAGCAGCGATTCGGAGGCCGCGCCCGCACCGACGACCACCCGGGTCACGCCCGGCACCCGGCGCAGTTCGGCCAGCATGGCGGTGCAGACCGCGGTGAGGGCCGTGTCGAGGTCGCCGCCGCGAGAAACGGCCAGCAGCAGGATGATTCGATTGCCGTGCTCGGGCGCGGCGAGGGCGGTCGCCTTCGCCAGGGCGATGCCGTGCGAGGCCGCGTCCAGCACGGCGGCCGTACGGCGTTGCTGCGCAACCGGATCCGACGCGCAGGCCTCCTCGAATTCGGCGGTGGACGCGACATCCACCGCCAGCGGCACATATCGGGCGCGGCGGGCCAGGCCCAGGGCCGCGGCCAGGGCGACGGCGTCGCGCTCGTCGCCGAGGCGGCCGGTGACCATATCGTCGATGAGACCCGTCTGCGCCTGCCGGTGCAGTCCGAAGCGGTCGCGCTCGATCATGCGATGCAGCGTCAAGGTCTGCGCGGCCCGCTCGAGCACCATGCGGGCGCGGGCATTCGGAGCCTCGGCGACGCCGCCGGTCGCGGGCGCCGGCCGGAGGATGAGCCGGCCCCAGGGCTGGGTGTGCGGGCCCACCGGAACGACATGCGGGTCGGTGTCGGGCAGCAGGCGCGAGACGTGCTCCCACTGCTCGAGCAACGCGGGCGTCCCGACGTGGCGGGCGGTCAGGGCCAGCACGCGGTGGGTGAGGTCCTCGAGGACGACGGAGGTGTCCAGCATCCCGGCAGCGGTCTTCACGATGTCGGCCAGCGCGGCCCGGCGCACGCTCAGCGCGGTGAAGGTCTCGTGGACGGTGCGCGCGAATTCGAGTTCGGCGTACTGGTCGGCCACGATCACCCGGTGCACCGCCTCGGTGATCTCCACGAACCGCACCACCCGGTGCAAAGCCACCAGCGGCAGCCCCAGCCGATCCGCCGTCGCCACCACCACCGGCGGCAATTCCCGCACGTACGTGCCCAATTCGACGACCAGCCCCGACACCCCGGCCGCGGCCAGGGATTCCAGATACGCGACCGTCGCCGCGTCCCCGGCCGCCAGCGCCTGCCCGGTGGTCAGGATCAACTCCCGCCCCACCAGCAGTTCGGCGACCTCCGGCAGTTCGCTCACGTGCACCCAGCGCACCGGCCGATCCAGCGAGCCGCCGCCGGCGATCTCCGGTTCCCCGGCCCGCACCACCGGCATGGCTACGACGTCGGCAACGGTCAGGTGCACCGACGAATCGTAAAACGAAGACGAGAAACGCGCACAGAATGTCGGGCGTCGACCGGCGGGTAAGGGCGCACAGTAGGGACGGACGTTCAGCGAGGGAATCGAGGAGACATGCAGACCATCGGACACTGGCTCGACGGGAAACCCTTCACCGGTTCCAGCGCCGCCACCGCGCCCGTCACCAATCCCGCCACCGGCGTGGTGACCGGACAGGTCGCCCTCGCCTCCGCCGAAGACGTGCGCACGGTCATCGACGCCGCCGTCGCCGCCTTCCCGGCGTGGCGCGACGCCTCCCTGGCGCGGCGCACCCAGGTGCTGTTCCGGTTCCGCGAGCTGCTCAACGAACGCAAGGAGGAGCTGGCCGCGCTCATCACCGCCGAGCACGGCAAGGTGATCGCCGACGCGATCGGCGAGGTGACCCGCGGCCTGGAGGTGGTGGAATTCGCTTGCGGCATACCGCATCTGCTCAAGGGCGGCTACACCGAGAACGCCTCCACCAAGGTCGACATCTTCTCGGTCCGCCAGGCGCTGGGCCCGGTGGCGATCATCTCGCCGTTCAATTTCCCGGCCATGGTGCCCATGTGGTTCTTCCCCGTCGCCCTCGCCGCCGGCAATACGGTCGTGCTCAAGCCGAGCGAGAAGGATCCCTCGCCGTCGCTGTGGCTGGCCGAACTGTGGCAGGAGGCCGGACTGCCCGACGGGGTGTTCAACGTGGTGCAGGGCGACAAGACCGCGGTGGACGAACTGCTGACCAATCCGGCGATCAAGGCGGTGTCGTTCGTCGGCTCGACCCCCATCGCCAAGTACGTCTACGAGCACGCCACCGCGGCCGGCAAGCGGGTGCAGGCGCTCGGCGGCGCGAAGAATCACATGGTGGTGCTGCCCGACGCGGACCTGGACCTGGCCGCCGACGCCGCCGTCAACGCGGGCTTCGGCTCGGCGGGCGAACGCTGCATGGCCATCAGCGCACTGGTGGCGGTGGGTGACATCGCCGACGATCTGGTGTCTCGGATCACGCAGCGCGCCAAGACGATTCGCACCGGCGACGGCACCCGCGGCGCCGATATGGGCCCGCTGGTCACCCGGGCGCATCGCGACAAGGTGGCGGACTACATTCAGGCGGGCGAATCCGCCGGTGCGACAGTCGTTCTCGACGGCCGCGCGATCGACGCCGACGGCGCGGCGGACGGATTCTGGCTCGGTCCGACCGTTCTCGACCACGTCACCCCCGACATGACCGTCTACACCGACGAGATCTTCGGCCCGGTCCTGTCGGTGGTGCGGGTGGACAGCTACGACGAGGCGATGGCGCTGATCAACGCCAACCCCTACGGCAACGGCACCGCCCTGTTCACCAACGACGGCGGCGCGGCGCGGCGCTTCCACAACGAGGTGGAGGTCGGCATGGTCGGCATCAACGTCCCGATCCCGGTGCCCATGGCCTACTACAGTTTCGGGGGCTGGAAGAACTCCCTGTTCGGCGACTCCCACGCGCACGGCACCGACGGCGTGCACTTCTTCACCCGCACCAAGGCCGTCACCACCCGCTGGCTGGACCCCAGCCACGGTGGCCTGAACCTCGGTTTCCCCCAGAACCACTGACCTAGGACACACCATGACCCTGCCCAATGGTTGGACCCCGGAGGCGGCACGCGAAAAGGCCGCTCGCGCCTATGAATTGGACCGCAAGCACATCTTCCACTCCTGGTCGGCCCAGAAGTCGCTGAACCCCATGGTGATCACCGCCGCCCAGGGCAGCTACGTGTGGGACGGCGACGGCAACCGGCTGCTGGACTTCTCCTCGCAGATGGTGAACACCAATATCGGACACCAGCATCCGAAGGTGGTGGCCGCCATCCAGCGGCAGGCGGCCACGCTGTGCACCATCGGCCCGGCCTTCGTCAACGACGCCCGCTCCGAGGCCGCCCGGCTGATCGCCGAACGCACCCCCGGCGCGCTGGATCGCGTCTTCTTCACCAATGGCGGCGCGGACGCCGTCGAGCACGCGGTACGCATGGCGCGACTGCACACCGGGCGCTCGAAAGTGCTGGCGCGCTACCGGTCCTATCACGGCGGCACCGACACCGCGGTCAACCTGACCGGCGACCCGCGCCGCTGGCCCAACGACCATGGCACCGCCGGAGTCGTGCACTTCTTCGGGCCGTTCCTGTACCGCTCGCAATTTCACGCCACCACCGAGGCCGAGGAGTCCGAGCGGGCGCTGCAGCATCTCGAGCAGACCATCGTGTTCGAGGGGCCCAGCACGATCGCGGCCATCATCCTGGAGTCGGTGCCGGGCACGGCCGGAATCATGGTGCCGCCGCCCGGTTATCTGGCCGGGGTGCGGGAACTGTGCGACCGCTACGGCATCGTGTTCATCGCCGACGAGGTGATGGCCGGATTCGGCCGCACCGGCAAATGGTTCGCCATCGAGCACGGCGGCGACGTGGTGCCGGATCTGATCACCTTCGCCAAGGGCGTGAACTCCGGATACGTGCCGCTGGGCGGGGTCGCCATCGCCCCGCACATCGCCGCCACCTTCGACGATCGGCCGTATCCGGGTGGGCTCACCTACTCCGGGCATCCGCTGGCCACCGCGGCCGCCGTCGCCACCATCACCGCGATGGCCGAGGAGGGCATCGTCGAGAACGCCGCCGAGATGGGCGAAGGCGTCCTCGGCCCGGGTCTGCGGGAATTGGCCGATCGGCACCCGTGTGTCGGCGAGGTGCGCGGCGTCGGGGTGTTCTGGGCGCTGGAACTGGTCCGCGATCGCGCCACCCGAGAACCGTTGGCCCCCTATGGCGGCAGCAGCCCCGCCATGACCGAGGCGGTCGCCGCCGCCAAGGCCGCCGGACTGCTGCTGTTCGTGAATTTCAATCGCCTGCACGTGGTTCCGCCCTGCACCATCTCCGAGGCGGAGGCCAAGGAGGGGCTCGCCATCCTCGATCACGCGCTGACCGTCGCCGACGGGCATACGGTGTGACGGTGACCGAGCCTCTGCAATACATCGGCGGCGCACGGCGTTCCGGCTCCGGTGCGCCGCTGACGATCCTGGCCCCGGCCACCGGCGCCGAGATCGCGACCGGTGCGGGTGCGAACGCCGCCGATGTCGAGACCGCGGTTGCCGCGGCCCAGGACGCCTTTCCCGGCTGGGCCGCGCACACCCCCGGCGCCCGCTCGGACCTCATGCACGAGTGGGCACGGGTGCTGCGCTCGCGCGCCGCCGAGTTCGCCGCGCTCGAAAGCCGCAACGCGGGCAAGCCGATTCGGCTCACGACCGAATTCGATGTGCCCGGCACCATCGACAACACCGCCTTCTTCGCCGGTGCCGCACGGCATCTGGAAGGCAAAGCGTCGGCCGAGTACTCCGGCGACCACACCTCCTCGATCCGCCGCGAGCCGCTGGGTGTGATCGGGTCCATCGCGCCGTGGAACTATCCGCTGCAGATGGCGGCGTGGAAGATCCTGCCCGCTGTCGCGGCCGGAAACACGGTGGTGCTCAAGCCATCCGAGCTGACCCCGCTGACCTCGCTGCTGTTCGCGGAGACCGCCGACGCGGCCGGGCTACCACCGGGCGTCGTCAATGTCCTCACCGGCACCGGCGCGGACGCCGGACAGCATCTGGTGGAACACCCTGCGGTGGCGATGGTTTCGTTCACCGGCTCCACCGCCGTCGGCCGGCAGGTGGCCGCGACCGCCGCCGGCGCGGTCAAACGCGTGCACCTCGAACTCGGCGGCAAGGCGCCGTTCGTGGTGTTCGACGACGCCGATCTCGAGGCCGCCGCCCGCGGCGCGGTCGCGGGCGCCCTGATCAACGCCGGCCAGGATTGCACCGCCGCCACCCGCGCCTATGTGCAGCGCCCGCTGTTCGAGGAATTCGTCGGCCGGGTCGCCGCGCTGATGGACCGAGTCCGGCTGGGTCCCGTCGACGACCCGGAAACCGATATGGGATCACTGATTTCGCGATCCCACCGGGACAAAGTCGCGGCCATGGTGGAACGTGCCCGCGAATCCGGAGCGAAAATCGTACGCGGCGGCCGAATTCCGGAACACGTCCCCGAATCCGGCGCCTTTTACGAGCCCACCCTGATCACCGGTGCGGCGCAGGACTCGGAGATCGTGCAGCAGGAGATATTCGGCCCGGTGCTGGTGGTCCTGCCCTTCGACACCGACGACGAGGCCCTCGCGCTGGCCAACGACACCCCCTATGGCCTGGCCGCCTCCGCGTGGTCACGGGATGTGTTCCGCACCCAGCGCGCGAGCCGCGAGATTCGCGCCGGATGCGTCTGGATCAACGACCACATTCCGATTGTCAGCGAAATGCCGCACGGCGGGTACAAGTCCTCCGGTTTCGGAAAGGACATGTCGGCCTACGCATTCGAGGAGTACACGAATATCAAGCACGTCATGTCGGATATCACCGGGGCCGCCCGCAAACTTTGGCACGAGGTGGTCTTCCGCGCCGAGTAACGGCGGCGACACGGAATTCCCGCGATTCCGGCATTCGATCCGGGTTTGGGTTATCCTCACGGCACACGTCACGTTCCGAGGTGGTTACCGTGGAAACCCGCACCGCCGGGTTGGACCCGAGGCCGCAGCACGCGGCCATGAATATCGCCGGGCAGCTGCGCATGCGCCGCCGCTGCGACGATCGCGCCGCCACCAGCTGACCCCACCCCTCACCGCCGGTCATCCGTTCACGCGGATCGACCGGCGGTTTTTTGGCTTGTCCCGAGACGGGGTCATTCATCCAGCCGCGCGGCCCGAACGCGCGGCCAGAGCGAAGGAGTTGATCGGCCATGTCGGCCAAAGGAAGCAAACTGTGGGCGTCGGCTCTCGCGGATGCGGCGCCGACGCCTTACTGGACGGACCGGCCCGAACGCCCGGCCCCCACCGACCCGCTCACCACCGCCACCACCGCGGATCTGGCCGTCATCGGCGGCGGCTACAGCGGACTGTGGACGGCGCTGCTGGCCAAGGAACGCGACCCCGGCACCGACGTGGTGCTGCTGGAATCCGGCCTGTGCGGACACGCCGCCTCGGGACGCAATGGCGGATTCTGTTCCGCCAGCCTCACCCACGGCCTGGCCAACGGGATGGAACGCTTTCCGGACGAGATCGCCGAGCTCGAACGCCTCGGCCGCGGCAACCTCGACGATATCGAGAAGGCCATCCTGCGCTACGGCATCGACTGCGATTTCGCGCGCACCGGCGAGATGGAGGTCGCCACCGCACCCCACGAGGTGGACTGGCTGCGCGAAAGCCACGATGCGGCCGAATCCCTCGGCTACCGCACCGAATTGCTGAACGCCGCCCAGGTGCGGAACCTGGTGCATTCGCCCACCTATCTGGGCGGCTGGTGGGATCGCGACGGCGTCGCCATGCTCGATCCGGCGCGGCTGGCGTGGGGATTGCGGCGCGCCTGTGTGGAATCGGGGGTGCGGATCTACGAAGGCACTCCCGTGCAACGCATTTCGAAATCCTGCGGCACGCTGACGCTGCACACCCCGCACGGTGAGGTGCGCGCGCCGCGAGTCGCGTTGTGCACCAGCGCTTTCGCCGGACCGGTGCCTAAAGTCTCCCGGCATGTGGTGCCGGTCTACGACTACGCGCTGATGACCGAACCGCTCACCGCGCGACAGCTCGACAGCATCGGCTGGCACACCCGCATGGGACTCGGGGACGCCTCCTACCGCTTCCACTACTACCGGCTGACCAGCGACAACCGAATCCTGTTCGGCGGCTACGACGCCATCTACCACTTCGGCAACCGCATCGCGCCCACCCTGGAATCCAACGAGGCCACCTTCGAAACCCTGGCCCGGCACTTCTTCCAGACCTTCCCGCAACTCGACGGGCTGCGCTTCACCCACCGCTGGGGCGGGGTCATCGACACCTGCGGGCGGTTCTGCGCCTTCTTCGGCTCGGCCTACAAGGGCAAACTCGTCTACGCCGCCGGGTACACCGGGCTCGGTGTCGGCGCGACCCGCTTCGGCGCGGAGGTCATGCTGGACCGGCTGTGGGGCCTCGACACCGAACGAACCCGCCTGCGCATGGTGCGTTCGCGGCCGCTGCCGCTGCCGCCGGAACCGTTGCGGTCCGCGGGAATTCACCTCACCCGCTGGTCGCTGGCCCGCGCCGACGCCCGGCAGGGCCGGCGCAACCTGTGGCTGAAAACCCTGGACTACACCGGTTTGGGCTTCGACAGCTGAATCAGCGGGGCGCGCGCAGGATCAGCACGGTGATCTCGCTGGGGGCGAACAGTCGCAGCTGCGGCCCCCAGAAACCGGTGCCGCGACTGGTGTACAGCTGAGTCCGCGCACCGTGCCGCGACAGTCCGGCGACCACCGGCTGATCCAGGCGGACCAGATAGCGGAACGGCCAGATCTGACCGCCGTGCGTATGCCCCGAAATCTGCAGCGCCACACCGGCGGCCACCGCATCGGTGACCTGCTTGGGCTGATGCGCTAGCAGCACCACCGGCAGCGCCGGGTCCGCCCCGGCCAGCGCGGTGCGGATATCGGGGCCGTGCCCGGGCAGCGCGGCGCCGGTGGGATCGTCGATGCCGGCGAGCACCAGGCTGTCGCCGTCGCGGGTGATGACCTGGTGTTCGTTGCGCATCGGCCGCCAGCCCAGCCCGGCCATGTGATCGATCCAGCCCGGCGCGTCACCGAAGTACTCGTGATTGCCCGTGATGTAGTAGCGGCCGTACTCGGCCTCCACCTTGCCCAGCGGATCGACCTGCGCCTTCCGCTTGGCCACCGAGCCGTCCGCGAGATCGCCCGCGTGACAGGCGATATCGGGACGCTGGGCATTGACCGTCTCGACCACCCGCTCCGACCAGCGCAGCCGATCGGTCGCGGCGAAATGGGTGTCGGTGACCACCACCAGGCGCAGTCCGTCCACACCGGCTCCGAGCCCGGGGATCTCCACCTCGACCGTGCGCACCCGCGGCAGCCGCCGCGCCTCGTAGATCGCCCACGCGGTCAACGCCGCCGACACCGCCAGCACCCCGAGCGCCACACCGCGCGAGCGCGCCGGATCGTCCACGCCCGCCACCGCGAGCACGCCCCGCAGCACCGCGCCGATCGCCGACCAGGTGAACAGCACCCACATCACGCCCAGCAGCGTGTCGCCCACCAGCGACGCCGCATCCGACTGCCGCGGGCCGTGCCCGAGCAACATGCTCGCCGGCAAGGTGAGGTAGCCGAGCACGAATACGGCTGTGCCGCACCAGAACCAGGGGCCCGACAGTGCGGTGTAGACCAGCAGCCACCACGGCAGGGCGAACAGGAGCGCGGGGATCGCGAGCAACATGACCGCGCGCGGAACGTACTTCACGAGAGATCATCCTCCGAAACGATCGAGTGATCGCCGGTGAGGGCAGCGATCTCGGCCGCCAGATTGGCGCGCGCGGCGGCCTCGTAGCGCGCCCGGGCCGTCGGCGTGCGGAACAGCTCGGGCTGCTCGGCCAGCGCGCTGAGCACCGCGGCCCGGCCCTTGCGGAACAATTCGTCGGGAACCTGCGCGTATTCGGCGCGCACGGCCGCGGCGTAGGCGAAGTAGGCGGATTCATCGGCGGCGAGGATCGCCAGATCGGCATCGCAGAGCACCGCGCCATTGCGATCGTCCGGCTCCGGGTGATGGCCGCCGGTCAGGCGCACCAGCCGCGCCGTCTCGGCGACCGTCGCGGCCTCGACTCCCAGTGCGGGCAAGGTGGTTTCGGCCAGGCGGGCGCTGGCCTCCTCGTTGTCCACGCCGTCCACGTCGTAGACGGCATCGTGGAAGAAGGCGGCGTAGCGAACCGCGTCCAGATCCTCGGCGTCGGCGGCCAGATCGTCGATCACCGCCAGCATGGCCGCCAGATGCTCGACGGTGTGATAGCGGCGATGCGGTTCGCTGTAGCGGCGCACCAGATCCTCCCCCACCGAACGCGCCGCCGGCCCGGCCAAGGCCGTCCAGCGCTCGAGCAGATCCGCGTGCAGGCTGTTCCCCATCGGGGCAGTCTGACCGAACTTCGGCGCGGAGAAAACCCTTTTCACGCCGTACCGAGTGTGAGATATCGCTGAATCGTGGGACCGACGTCGGCGACGATCTGCTCGTGAGTGAGCGCCACCACCGGCGGCAGCCGCAACACGTAGCGGCACAGGGCGAGTCCGAGAATCTGCGCGGCGATCAACCCGGCGCGGTGCGGGGCGTCCGACGGATCACCGAAACGCAGCACCGCGGGCATGAGCTGCTGGGCGAAGATGCGCTGTGTGCGTTCGACCACCATCTCGTCGGTCAGCGACGACCGGATGAGGGTGAGCAGGATGTCGCTGGTCGGCTGCTGCTCCCACAGCTCGAGGAAGCGGCGCGCGATCAGCGCGCCCAGCGAATCCGGCGCCGCGGCAGCCAGATCCGGCAGTTCCAGATCGACATCCAGTGCGGCGTCGAACAATCCGTCCTTGTTGCCGTAGTAGCGCATCACCATGGACGGGTCGATGTCCGCGTCGGCGGCGATGGCGCGGATGGTCGCCTTGCGGTAGCCGTCCTGGGCGAAGCGGCGGCGGGCGGCCGCGAGAATGGCGGCGCGGGTGGCGTCCGAGCGCCGGGGAGTCGTCTCCACATTCATGCCCACGAGTGTAGGCCAACAGTTGTTGACGGCCCAAGCGGATCGGCGGACGGGTTGAATGGACGCATGTCGATGCAGCCCCACCGCTGGACGCCTCCCACCGCGACCCCGCGCGCCCGCCAATCCCAGAGCCAACCGCCGATGCCGCCGCTGACCCGGCTCGAAGTGCCCGGCGCGGGACCGGAGGACGTCGTGGTCGCGGCCGACGGGCGGGTCGTCGCGGGCCTCGCCGACGGGTCGCTGGTGGCCGTCGATCCCGGCACCGGCACGGTCGAGACCATCGGGCACACCGGCGGCCGCCCGCTCGGGCTGCACGCGGAATCCGATGGCGCCCTGCTGATCTGCGATGCCGACCGCGGGCTGCTGCGCCTGGACAAGCCGGGCGGGCAGCTCGAGGTCCTGGTGTCCGAGGTCGACGGGCAGCCGTTGAACTTCACCAGCAATGTGGTCGCCGACGGGGACACCGTCTACTTCTCCGAATCGACCCGGCGCTGGAAACTCCACGAGTACATGGGCGACATGCTCGAACACTCCGAAACCGGGCGACTGCTGCGCCGCAATCCGGACGGCAGCGTCGAAACCCTGGTCGACGGGCTGAAATTCGCCAACGGCATCGTGCTGGCGCCCGATCGCTCCTGTGTGCTGGTCGCCGAGACCGGCGGCTACCGCATCACCCGCTACTGGCTCAGCGGCCCTCGGGCGGGCACCCATGATCGCTTCGTCGAGAACCTGCCCGCTTTTCCCGACAATATGGGGCTCGGCAGCGACGGGCTGATCTGGGTGGCGCTGGTGTCGTTGCGAAATCCGTTGCTGGACACGCTGCTTCCGCTGCCCGGCGTACTGCGGCGGCTGGTATGGGCGATTCCCGAACGGCTGCAACCGAAGCCGGCGCGCACGGTGTGGGTGCAGGCGTTCGACTTCGACGGGCGGCTGGTGCACGACCTGCAGCGCGAGGGCAGCGATTACGCCATGGTGACCGGCGTCGCCGAACAGGACGGGGTGATCTACCTGGGCAGCCTCAGCGAATCGGCGATCGGCGTCACCCGCGTGCCCTAGCTCTTCTGCGCTTCGTCCTGCGCGTGCTGCGCCTGGGCCAGCTGCTGTGGGGTGTACCGCAACGTCAACGCCAGCAGCCCCATGACCGCCGTGCCCAGCGCGCACACCAGCAGGACGAAGGTGTAGCCGTGGCCCAGCGCGTCGATCTGGTGCTGCGCCATCTCGCTCACCTTGCCGGTCGCGCTCTTGTCCAGCGACAGCGTGCGCGACAACGCGACCGGGCTCAGCACGCCGACCGCGAACGGCGTGCCCATGTTCATGAACATCTGCCCGACCGCCGACAGCGGGCCGATATGGGCCATGTCGACGCCGACCAGCACGCACAGCGGCAGGATCACGATGGCGGTGCCGATGCAGAAGCCGACGATCGACATCATGACCAGCAGCGTCGGGAAGTAGTCGGCCGAACTGTCCAGCGTGGAACCGAAATACAGCGCACCCGACAGCACCGCCGCGGCCGCCAGCAACAGCCAGCGCGCCTTCACGTACATGCACGCCTTGGACGCCACCGCGGTACCGACACCCGCGCCCAGGGTGAACGGGATGCTGGCCAGACCAGCCTGCAAGGGGCTGTAGCGCAGCACGTTCTGCAGGAACTGGGCGACGAAGAAGGTGGTCGCGCCGAGCACGCCGGAGGCCAGGAAGATGGCGGCGAAGGTCATCACGCGATCGCGGCTGTCGAACAGCGACCACGGCAGCAGCGGATTGTCGACATTGCGTTCGGCCAGCACGAACACGATCAGCAGCACGAACCCGCCGATCAGGGTGCCGAGGATGACCGGTGAGCCCCAACCCATTTCGGGGCCCTCGGTGGCGCCGAACACGATCGACACGCAGGCCAGGGTGCCCAGGATCGCGCCGCGCACATCCATCGACATGCGGTGGTGAGCGGTGTCGCGCAACTGGTAGACCGCGCCCCACACGATGAGCAGGCCGATCGGCACATTGATCCAGAAGATCCAGCGCCAATCCACCTGGGTCAGCGCGCCGCCGATGACCAGACCGCCGACCGAGCCGACGCCGACCATGGATCCGAAGATGGCGACCGCCTGGTTGCGGGCCGGGCCGGGCGCGTAGGTGGAAGCCACCAGCGCGAACGCGGTCGGCGCGGCAATGGCCGCACCGGTGCCCTGCAGGGCGCGGGCCGCGATCAGCCACGCCTCGTTCTGCGCGGTGCCGCAGAATGCCGAGGCGATGGTGAACAGCGCGACACCGAGGATCAGCATTCGCTTGCGGCCGAACGAGTCGCCCAGGCGCCCGCCCAGCAGCATCAGGCCCGCGAACGGGAGACCGTAGGCGGTCACCGTCCAGGCGCTGCCCGCGCTCGAGAGTCCGAGCTGCTCTTGTAGTCGCGGTAGCGCCAGAATCATGACGGTGCCGTCGAGTACGACCATCAGCTGCAGCCCGCTGAGGACGAGAATGGCGAGCCCGAACGCCCGCTTGGTCACCGGATACTGCATCGTCGCAGCGGGATTATCGAGCACCCGGCCACTCTAGTGGATGAGGTGATCGGGTGCGCCCGCCGTGAACCCCGCCGTCGGGCCGATCACGACGATCGCGGGCGGGCGGATGTTCTCGGCGCGCACGCGTTCGGCGATGGTGGCCAGATCCGCGCGCAGGACGCGCTGGGTGCGCAGGCTGCCCTCCTGGATCACGGTGGCGGGGGTGTCGGCGGCGCGGCCGCCGGCCAGCAGTGCGTCGGCGAACTTCTCGATGCGTTCGACGGCCATCAGCAGCACGATGGTGCCGCGCAGCTGAGCGAGGGCGGGCCAATCGACCAGCGAATCCGGATGATCCGGGGCCACATGGCCGCTGACCACCACGAACTCGTGCGTCACACCCCGATGCGTGACCGGGATCCCGGCCAGCGCCGGCACCGAGATGGCGCTGGTGACACCGGGAACCACCGTCACCGGGATCCCAGCGTCCACGCACGCCTCGAGTTCCTCGTAGCCGCGGCCGAAAACGTAATTGTCGCCACCCTTGAGCCGGACCACGAACTTGCCGGCTTTCGCGCCCTCGATGAGAGTGGCGTTGATGTGCTCCTGCGCCATGGCCCGGCCGTAGGGGATCTTGGCCGCGTCCACGACTTCGACGTCCGGGCCCAGTTCAGCCAGCAGTTCCGGCGGCGCGAGGCGATCGGCGACAACGAGATTCGCGCGGGCCAGCAGGCGACGACCGCGCACGGTGATGAGATCCGGGTCGCCGGGGCCGCCGCCGACCAGTGCCACCCCGGGCACCACGGGAGCCGAATCATCGGTCACCACACCGGATTGCAGCGCTTCCAGCAGCGCGTTGCGCACCGCGGCGGAGCGGCGATGCACGCCGCCGGCGAGGACGCCGAGGGTCATGCCGTCGTAGCGGGCGGTCGCGGGGGTGACGGCGGTGCCGAGGCGCGCGGTGTCGGCGCGCACGCAGAACACCCGGCGGCGGGTGGCCTCGGCGACCACGGCCGCGTTGGTCTCCGGTTCGTCGGTGCAGGCCATGACATACCAGGCGCCCTCGAGATCGCCGTCGGCGTAGGCGCGCAGTTCGACGGTGAGCTGCCCGGAGGTCGCCATCCCCTCGACCGCGGGGGTCACCTCGCGGCTGATCACGTGCACGTCCGCGCCGGAGGCGATGAGCAGCCCGAGCCGCCGCTGCGCCACCGTGCCGCCGCCGACCACGACCACGCGACGGCCGTTCAGATCGAGGCCGACCAGGTAGTTCGGGTCACCGGACGGGGCTTGCGAATCCGGAACCGGCTGGTCATCGGGGGTGGCTGAGGCGTTCTGCACAAGGATTGAGCCTACGGCGTGCCGACGAGCTGGGTGACATCACTCCCCCATGACCTTGCCGAAGTTCGCGTCCTCCTGGATCAGATGCATGCCCCGGCCGGCGCGCAGCGGGAGTTGGCCGAGGTCGAGTTGATCGAGGGCG
Source organism: Nocardia yunnanensis (assembly GCF_003626895.1). Classification (GTDB taxonomy): domain Bacteria; phylum Actinomycetota; class Actinomycetes; order Mycobacteriales; family Mycobacteriaceae; genus Nocardia; species Nocardia yunnanensis. Next base: position 6,381,461 of record NZ_CP032568.1, read on the forward strand.
ATGGTGACGGCGTGGCCGTCGAGATGGCCGTCGAGGATCAGGCGGTGGGGAGCGGGGCGGTCGTAGGTGAAATCGGCCAGATCCGTGTCGGAGGCCATCGCGCGCAACACCATTCGATGTGTGCCGGTGTCGATTTGGGCGCCTACCTGCTGCAGCTCGTCGTCCATGTGCTGGACGACCGCCATCTGCGGCTGATCGAAAACCAGTCGCCGCCAGCGGCTCTCATCGGTCAGCAGCGGTGGCACGGGCTGGCCGTCGCGGGTGAACTCGGTGACCTGCCAGATGCCGTACAGCTCGGATTTGGCGGCGCCGCGGCCGTATTGGTGCCAGCCGTCCCATTGCTGCCAGACGTCGCCCGTCGAGATCCACAGTGCCAGCAGCACCTGCGCGGCCGCGGCGATGCGGGCGGCGCGGCGGCTACGGAAGGGTTGCGGGGTGGCGGCGGGGCCGGCGGCGCGCCCGGTGAGCAGTGCGGTCAGGCGCGGTAGCTCGGGGATCAGCAGCACCAGGGACAGCAGCATGAGGTGGAACGACAGCAGTTTCACCGGCACGTCGAAGGTCATGTTCAGGACCCAGACCTGCGTCATGCTCACCAGGCTCAGCAGGACACCCGCCAGCTGGGCGCGCGGCAGCAGCAACAGCAGACCGCCCAGCACTTCGGCGGTGCCGAGCAGGCTCTGGTAGACCGGCGAGACGCCGACCTGGGTCCACAGCACTCCCATCGGCGCGAAATCACCGAACGGCGTCAGCAGGGTGGTGAGCGCGGGATCGGGCATCTGCGTCGGAATCGCCTTGGCGAAGCCGTAACCCAGCATCTGCCCGGCCAGGCACAGCCGGATGAACAGCAGGAACCACGCGGCCAGGCGGCGATAGTCGGTGCGGGCGCGGTCGAGCGCCGTCCACACCAGGGTGCCGAGCACCGCGATCACCAGGATGCAGAACACCAGCGCCCACAGGATGGCCTGATCGCCGCTGCCCGAGTCGTGCAGGACGAGATCGGTCCCGAAAACGGTGTGGCCCACCCATTTCACCAGCGGCGTCGACAGGTCGAGCCAGTAGCGGAACCAATCCTCGGGCAGCCAGCGGGCCGCCGGGCCGAGGAACGCGAACAGCGGCTGCGGATAGAAGACGCAGAACAGCCCGAAGTACAGGAATCCGAAGCGGAAGGCGAGTCGACCGAAGGGACTCCAGGCCGGTCGGGATGCGGTGTCACCGGCCTCCCGATCGAGGGTCGTATCGATTGTCAGCACGTTTCGACGGTAGGCATCGGGGGCCTCGGCATGCTTCCGGTAAGACCCTGAGCCGACCCGGAATATGCCTGATAGGAACTACTTCTGGAGGCGTACGTGTCAGCACGAACGACCCTGAGCGACCAACCCGCATCCCGGTGACCGGTACTGGCGAAACAGGTCTCCCCGATCCCCTTACGGCGGGATTTGGAACGCGTTACATTTCACCCAGCGCGCCGGGCTTACCACATGCCCCGCGATACCCGTGCAGGGAGGACCTCATGACTTCGGCCAATGCCGATCCCAACCAGCGGATGGAACTCACCGTCTCCGACCAGAACCTCGACGAACTCGCGGACGAACTCGCGCAGTGGCTCGGCACCAAGGTCGAAGCCGAGGAGCCGCCGCGGGTCACCTCGATCACCCGGCCGCAGGCGGGCGGCATGTCGAGCACCACGCTGCTGTTCGATGCCGAGTGGACCGAGCACGGGCAGGCGGCCGGCGGGTCCTTCGTGGCTCGGCTGGCGCCGGACCGCGACTCCTTCCCGGTGTTCGAGAAGTACGATCTGGCAACGCAATACGCGGTGATGGCGGGTGTCGCCGAGGCCACCGATCTGCCGGTGCCGCCGCTGTGCTGGCTCGAGAACGGCTCCGACAATGTGCTGGGCGCACCGTTCTTCGTGATGCGACGCGTCGATGGCCGTGTGCCCGAGGACAATCCGCCGTACGTGTTCGTCGGCTGGCTGCACGATGCGAGCGCGGAGGACCGCTACCGGGTCACCCGGCATACCGTCGACATCATCGCCAAGGTGCATTCCATTCCGGATCCGCAGGTGCGGTTTCCGATGTTCGCGGGCGAGGGTTCGGCGCTGCGCCGGCATTTCCAGGCGCAGCAGGATTGGTACGACTGGGCGCTGGCGAATGACGGCTACCGGATTCCGTTGCTGGAGCGCGCCTTCGAGTGGCTGGAACAGAACTTCCCCACCGACACCGGACCCGATGTGCTCAGCTGGGGTGACGCCCGGCCCGGCAATGTCATGTTCGACGGGTTCGATCCGGTCGCGGTGCTGGACTGGGAGATGGCCGCGCTCGGACCGCGTGAGCTCGATATCGCCTGGACCATCTTCATCCACCGGTTCTTCCAGGACATCGCCACCCGCTTCGATCAGCCGGGCCTGGCCGATTACATGCGCCGCGCCGATGTGGAGAAGCTGTACCAGGATGCCAGCGGGCACGCGCCGCGCGATATGGACTGGTACCTCATGTACGCCGCGTTGCGGCACGGGATCGTGATGGCCCGCGTCCGGCGGCGAATGATCCACTTCGGTGAGGCGACCGACACCGATGACCGCGACGACTACGTGATGCACCGGCCGGTACTGGAAGCCATGCTCGACGGCACCTACTCGTGGGATTGAGAATGACGCAGAACAAGATCAACGCACTCGACGAATACCCGATCCACCAGACGCCGCTGTCGATGTCGCGGGTCGGGACCAGCGATCGAAACTTCTACGACCGCAACTACTTCAACGCCCTCGACAGGGGCAGCGACACCTTTCTGGTGACCGGTTTCGGCGTGTACCCGAATCTGGGGGTCACCGACGCCTTCGCCACCGTGCGCCGGGGTGACACCCAGCGGGCGGTGCGCTTCTCCGACGCGCTGGTGGAGCGGGGGCTGGAAGCCCGGGTCGGCGGCTACCGCATCGAGGTGGTGGAGCCGCTGCAGAAGATCCGCGTGCTGTGCGAGCACGACGACCTGTCCTTCGACCTCACCTGGGAGGGCGCCTTCCCTGCGGTGGCCGAGCAGCCGCACACCATTCTCACCGGGGTGCAGCGGCCCATCATCGACGCGCAGCGTTTCGCGCAGGTCGGAACCTGGTCGGGCACACTGCATGCCGACGGCAGCGATATCGCGGTCGAGCCGTCCGCGTGGTGCGGCACCCGGGACCGGTCGTGGGGCATCCGACCGGTCGGCGAATCCGATCATCCCGGGCGGCTGGCCTCCGAACCGTCCGAAGGCTTCTGGTGGCTGTACGTGCCGCTGCTCTTCGACGAGTTCTCGATCATCGTCATCGTGCAGGAGGAGCCCAACGGCTTCCGCACCCTCAACGACGCCACCCGCATCTGGAAAGACGGCCGGATCGAGCAACTCGGTTGGCCGCGTGTGCATTTGACCTACAAATCCGGCACCCGCATCCCCACCAAGGTCCGGCTGGACCTGACCACCGGCGAAGGCAAACCGCTCGAACTCGAGGTCGAGGCGGGCACCTTCATGGCGCTCAACGTCGGCTGCGGTTACGGCGGCGACCCGGACTGGCAGCACGGCCAGTGGAAGGGCCGGGAATGGGTGGAGAGCAAGCTCTACGACCTCACCGACCCGGGCATCGCCGGCCGTATCCCATTCGGCGTCATCGACCACGTCGGCAGGGCGCGGTGCGGAGACGCCGAGGGCTGGGGGCTGTTCGAGCACGGAAGCATGGGGCGACACGATCCAACCGGGTTCGCCGACTGGGGTTCGGTCGCGCCCTGACGTTCCGCCCCTCAGGGCCACCAATAGTTGGCCACCAGGTAGAGGCTCAGGATTACCCCGGGAATGAAGAGCACCGCCCCGACGAACATCCCCCACATGGGAGATCGACGCTGGTGGAGGGCCGCTCGCGCTGTCGCCCAGGACGCGGTTCCCGAAAGGAACCACGTGTAGAGCGGCAGCGGCCCGAAGAGCATCAGGATCACCGGAGAGCAAGGGTGGTGCCAGCTACAGAAGGCCGGCACCCCCTCCATATCGCTGATGATCAGGAAAGACAGGAAGCCTGTCAGGCAGAACCCGATGACACCCCAAAAACGCCACCAGAGAAGGTAGGTGCGCCAGCGGTCCGGGGTGAGAGTCGGGTCTGCCACAAGACAAAAGATAAAGACAAAACCCTCAGACACAAAAGACAAAAGAAGAAAAGATAAAAGACGGCCTGGAGGAGGGAGAGAGGGTGGCCGAGCTTGCGAGGCCCCCTCACCCACCAGCCGCCACCGGGAACAGCTCGCCCCTCCCAGCACACTCACCCACCAACCTCACTCACCTACCAGCACACTCGCCCACCGGCCGTGAATCTGTCTCTGTGGAATTGTCAAAGAACCTGCAGCGCTTGCGCTTTGGGGGAAGTCCTCGGGTGTGAGGGGCTTCGCGGGACGCAGTTGGTGGGGTTGTCTCGAGTAGGTGATGCGTGCAGTCCGTGGGCCGGAATCGGCTGGCTGCGGCTCTCGACTGGGCGTCAGCCCCGGTCCGGCAGGGCAGGCGACGCGCCCACACTGTTCTGTTTGCTTTGCGTACGCCCGGGGTGGAACAGCGGCCCCGGGGTTCATGCGGCCTGTGGACCCCACTGGTGGCAGCGTGCGGCGATGCTAGTGGCGACCCGCTGCCCGGCGTGATGTTTCTCGTTCACCCGAGGCGTACGCGACGGGTCGACCGCTGCTGGCGCGATCCAGCCGACCCGCCCGCGATGCGGGGAATCCTTACCCATCATCACCGTGGTCCACCCGTATTCGCTGTCGTTGACCATCGCGTGGTGGTGATCGCACACCAATGCCAGGTTGTCGAGGTCGGTGGGCCCGCCTTTGGCCCAATCGACGACGTGGTGGGCAGCGCACATCGCCGCTGGTGCGTCGCAGTCTTATGAAGATGTGTTCTTGGTCGAACATCCTTTTACCAGGACTCTGCGCTCTTACATTGCCCAGCAACCACTTTCAGCGAGTCCACCGGTCACCCAGCACGCCCAGCCGCTACCCGGAAAGGCTCACTGGTTGACTTGGCGCTTTCTTTCCAGTGGGTTATCGAGCGGATATCGTGTGGCAAGAATGCTTCGATTGGGTTTACGGAGAGGGCAGAGGTCATTACCTTCCATTTGCGAAATGGATCAGTTCTGATCGAAAGCTCGGAGCGTCCAATTCGGACATCGATACAAGCTGATGAGTTGAAGTCCGCATTCGCGGACTTCATTCAAAAGGTTCGCGCGAAGCTAATCGAAGAGGTCCCGGGCCTGGCTGAGAATCCGGTGCTCGGGAGGTTGGATTCGGCCACGCCGAACCAGGTGACGGCACCTAGTCCAGTCTTGGAACATGGGGAGGCTGTCAGCAGTTACCCCCAACGTCAGGAGATGATGTTCCGTATGTCTAGTATCCGAAACTTCAATACCACCGGCTGGATAGCAATCTTCAATGGAACTGAGACGCTCATGGGCCGCCAACGAGATGTGGATGGCTGGGATACAGTGACAGGGACTGCTCTCATCGTTGACCCTGAACAAGGAGCCCGACGTCCCGTTACGGACTACCCAGACTTCTCTCACCTTGAGCGGGCCAGCCGAGTAATTGCCGCTCTACCAGGTGCTGGGTGGCGTGTCCGCGGGGAGCCATGGGGGCAAGATGCTGCTCCGGTTGAGGAAGTGCTCGCGTGGCTTGTTACCTCGGACGGCAAACTGACCGCGGTCGCGGTGGAGGAAACGGGAGCCTTCGGTACAGTCGGCGATCCTCAATGGTCTTTTCCTCCAGGGCGGGAGGTGCCTACCCAGTAATGGCCGCCGATGGGGAATGAGTCATCCAACGTTGCCCTGGCCAACCGCCGTGTAAGAGTACGTGTCCCCCGTCGTTTACGGTGGATGGCCGTCGCATGCAGGTGCCGCCTGGATCACTGGTTATGGCAGGGATTTGGCATCAAAATTGGCATCACGACAGGGCGGGACCCTGCGGACGGTGTGGGATCAGACGGATGTCGCGGACGAGTGATATTTCCCTGACCTGCGCAGCCAGGATGTAGCGGTATGCGGCGGCACGTTCGGAATTGTTTCCTGTTGGCTCATAACCCAGAGGTCGCAGGTTCAAATCCTGTCCCCGCTACCAACGAGGGCGGTCCTGACCGATAGGTTTCAGGACCGCCGTCGACTTTTGTCGAGGTTCCTGGCAACGGATTTGGCAACTTCCCGGGATGCCTGCGCCTGATCGGTGCGTCGAGACTGTGAAATGCTTTGCTACCAGGCGGTTCTCGGTGAACCAAGCGGGACGCGGTGGGACGGTGCGATCGCTGGGGTGCCAGCCCAGTGATCGCAGGCGGGATTCCGGACCTCGGGGGATCGAGGGGCAGTCGATCTGGGTGGATGGACCTGTCACAGGCTGCGATTCGGGCGGTGCAATGCACGCAAGGCGACCCCGAGCTCGAGGACCGCTCGGGGGTCGGTGAGGGAACGGCCGGTGACTTCCTCGATGCGGCGCAGGCGGTAGCGGACGGAGTTGGGGTGCAGGAAGAGTTCGCGGCCGGTGTCGGCGGCGGAGCCGTTTTCGGCGTACCAGGTGCGGAGGGTCAGTAGTAGCCGTTCGCGTTCTTCATAGGGCAGGGCCAGAAGGGGGCCGAGCGAAACTCGGGTCATCCGTTCGGCTTCGATCGGTGCTGCCGCGATCAGCATGGCGAGGGGGTCGTCGTCGAAGCGGGCGACGCCGCGGGGGCGGTCGCGTAGACCGGTGAGGGCGAGTCGGGCGAAGTGTAGTGCCTGCGGTGTTTCGGGCAGGGCGTCGTAGGGCGGGCTGATGCCCACGCGGGTGTGATGGGCGCGTAGTGCCTTCAGTGCTGATGGTTCTCGGGGTTCGGGCAGGGCGAGTACGCCGATCTGCTGGTCGGGCAGCAATCGCCAGGCGGAGGTGATTTGTGCTGCGCGTAAGGCTATTTCGATGCCGGGTAGGGCCTCACGGCCGGTGGCAGGTGCTTCGGCGGCGACGACGACGTAGCGGCCGGTCGGGGGCAGGCCGAGGATTCGGGTTGCTTCGCCGAGGGTGGTCGGGTCGGCGATCATGCCGGTGAACAGGGCCTCGACCAGTACGGAGCGTTCGTGTTCGCGTTGCAGTACCAGTTCGGTGGTGGTTTCTCGGTAGGCGGCCGCTACTGCGACAGCGTATTCACCCGATAGTGCCCAGACCTCTGCAGCGAGGGCGACGAGCATTGCGTCGGTGACCTCGGGGTGGCGTCGTGAGGCGGAAACCAGTTCGGACCACAGGAATTCGAATCCGATGCGGAAGGCGTGCAAGGTTTCGGCCAGGGGCACACCCTGCTGTGCACGTAGTCGCCCGGTCTCCTTGGGCGGTTCCGGGTCCACCGGTGCGGTGGTGGTGAAGTGTCGCAGCATCAGAGTGAGATTGCGCGTGCAGGAGGTGCGAATGGTGTCGAAGGGCACCTGCGCCTCGTTGCGGTAGGTGTCGAGTTCGGCGAGGAAGCGCCGGGCCAACCGCAGTCCGAGGTCGTCGATGGTCTCGAGTAGGAGCGCGGCTACTTCGACGATTGCTTCCGGCGGCGTGGTGCGGGGCATTTCCGCAGGTTACCGGTTCGTGGTTGTTGCGGCGAACAGTTGGCGGACCGGTGATGTTGTCCCTGCGTCCATGGGAGCGCGATCACATCGATGCGACGATTTCGGCGATGTTTTCGGCACTACCGGAAAGTTGACGATGCGCTCCTTGACCGTGAATCTGCTGCAGTCGGCCCTGCGTGTCCCGGACCGGGTCGCGGTGCGATCGGACGATACGGTCCTGACCTATGCGCAGCTCGAGGAGCGGACCGCGCGGGTCGCCTCGATGCTGCGTGCCGAGGGTGTGACTCCAGGGTCTCGGGTGGCTCTGATGATGCCCAACGTGCCGGAGTTCGTGGTTCTCTACTACGGGATCCTGCGCGCGGGATGCGTTGTGGTGCCGATGAATCCGTTGCTGAAGGCCCGTGAGGTCGCCTACTACCTGTCCGATTGCGGTGCACGAGTGCTGTTCGATTGGAGGGGCGGTCCAGGGGAGGGGCCGCAAGGGGCGGCGGCGAGCGGGACCATTGTCCGGACGATCGATCCGACGTCGTTTGCCGCCCTGCTGGGGAGGCACGCGCCACGCCATGAGAGCCCAGAGGTGGAGCTGGATCAGGTGGCGGTGATCCTCTACACCTCGGGGACCACCGGCCAACCCAAGGGAGCGGCGCTGACGCTCGCCGGGCTCGCGCACAACGCCGAGGTGTACGCCTCGACCGTGCAGGAGCTCCACCACGATGATGTGATCCTGGGCTGCCTGCCGCTGTTCCACACCTTCGGGCAGACCTGCGCACTCAATGCCGCGATCTATTGCGGAGCCGCGCTGACATTGGTTCCGCGCTTCGAGCCGGCCACGGTATTCGAGGCGATCGCCCGCGACCGGGTCACTGTCTTCGCTGGTGTGCCGACCATGTACTCCACGCTGCTGCACGACGCGGTCGCGACGACAGCGGACGTCACGTCGTTGCGGCGCTGTGTATCCGGCGGTGCGTCGCTGCCGGTGGAACTGCTCACCGCCTTCGAGAAGACCTTCGGCTGCGAAATCCTGGAGGGCTACGGTCTGTCGGAGACCAGCCCCGTAGTCACGTTCAACCACGCCGGGCGGCCGCGCAAACCCGGCTCGATCGGTGTGCCGATCCGTGACGTCGAGGTCGAGTTGGTCGATGTGATCGACGGGATCGGCGAGATCGCGGTCCGCGGCCCGAATGTCATGTCCGGCTACTGGAATCGGCCCGAGGCGACCGAGGCCGCGATTCCCGACGGCTGGTTCCGCACCGGCGACCTCGCCCGGCGCGACGACGACGGCTACTACTACATCGTCGACCGCAAGAAGGACATGATCATTCGCGGCGGGTACAACATCTACCCCCGCGAAATCGAGGAGCTGCTCTACGAACACCCCGATGTCGTGCAGGCCGCCGTCTTCGGCATCGCCGACGATCACTTGGGGGAGGAGATCGTCGCCGCCATCGTTCTGAGCGCGGAAGCGAACACCACCGCGGAGGAACTGCAGAGCTTCGTGCGCGAACGCATCGCTGCCTACAAATACCCCCGCCATGTTTGGCTGCTCGACGAGCTGCCCACCGGCCCCAGCGGCAAGATCCTCAAACGCGCCATCACTCAGCCGTGAAACACGCCGCCACCCTCCATATTTCATCCCTCGAAGCCGCAGGAGCATCCCATGTCCACCTTCACCAGCAGCGATGGCACCGTCATCCACGTCCGGGAATGGCTGCCGGTCGACCAGGAACCGGTCGGGATCGTGCAAATCGCGCACGGGATGGGCGAATACGCCGCCCGCTACAGTCATCTCGCCGAACGACTCGCCGACGCCGGATACGCTGTCTATGCCCCGGACCATCGCGGGCACGGCCACAGCATCACGGGCACGCCCGGCGACCTCGGCGAGAACGGGTGGAACTTACTGGTCGAGGACCTTGTGACACTCACCAGGCTGCTGCGCGTCAAGCACACCGGGATTCCCGTCGTCCTGTTCGGACACAGCCTCGGATCCTTCGCGGTTCAGCAGTACATTCTCGAACACTCAGGCCTCGTCGACGATGTCGTGCTGTGCGGCACCACAGCGGTCGACCAGCTGTTCGCCATGATCGCCGAGGCAGATGGAGATCTGCTGGGGCTGTTCAATGCCCGATTCCAGCCCACACGCACGACCGCGGACTGGCTCAGTCGTGACGAGGCGCAGGTCGACGCGTATGTGGCACATCCGTGGTGCGGGTTCGATCTCGACCCGGCCAACATGACGCAATTGGCAACGGTTGCCGCCGAGCGGCTTTCGAAGCCGACAACCGTTCCCACCGATCTACCTGTCTACGTGATGGTGGGTGATCGGGATCCGCTCAACGACAATCTGCGGTTGAGTGATCTGCTGATCGACCGATATCGCGAGGCCGGGTTGACCGACATCACCTACCGCGTGTATCCGGGGGCGCGGCACGAGATCCTCAACGAGATCAACCGCGACGAGGTGGAAGCCGACCTGATTGCTTGGATTACCCGTGTGCCGAGTCCATAATCGTCTGCTGCCCAGAGCATCTCGTAACAATGAGGGCGGAATCGGCCGGGCGAGACGATTGTTCATCGCACTCGTCAGCTCGGTCAGGAAGTTCTCGAACTGCCGGAGCTGCTCGGGGAATGCCGGGCAGGACGGCGGCGACCTGCTCGCCGAGCCGGCGGAAGAACTCGTCGGCGAGCTCGTGTACCTCTGAGAACGTGGTCTGCCTCGGCCTGGCCTTCGAGGTCATCGGTCCAGGCGCCCTGGCACTGTTCGCCTTACCGGGAGCGACAAGGCTCCCTGGCCCGCCCAGCCATTGGGCGCGCTGGGATCGCGATCTTTGCCGTGGTCGTGCCGATGCCGCCTGAACCTTGCCTCCTGGACCGCGAACAACTGGCCCGGCGACCGACCAGCACCCATGCCGATCGGCCGGAATTGGCAACGGATTTGGCAACCGGACCCGGCGAAATCCAGTGTGCCGGGTGGAACGACACGGATAGCACGGACGATCGAAACCCCGTTGACCAGCACGGAACGGATTCCGCCGAACACGGCGGGACCGTGCGGGGCAGGTCCTTGTTGGCTCATAACCCAGAGGTCGCAGGTTCAAATCCTGTCCCCGCTACAAACGAGGGCGGTCCTGACCAGTAGGTTTCAGGGCCGCCCTCAACTTTTATCGAGGTTTCTGGCAACGAATTTGGCAACTAGCCGATACGTCTGCGCTCAATCAGTGCGTGAGAACTGCGAGATACTCTGATACCTGGCGATTCTCGGCGGATCGAGCGGGACGCGGTGGGACGCTGCGCTCGCTGGGGTGCCGGCCTAGCGAACCGGAACCGGGGGACTATCCGGCCGGGACTTCAAGCGGGGAACGATTTTCCTGCGCTGCGCCGCGAATGCCGCGCAGGAGCAGGATGGCGGCCGCCACCGCGAGCAGCGTCAGCATGCTGCCCAGCCGAGTCTTCATGTCGATCCTTCTGGCGTGATTACTGGTGAACCAGGCTTTTGCGGACCTGATCGCTGTGGATCCGCCCGCGTAGGAAGCGGACATAGCGGCTGTGGCGGCTTCTCGGCGTCGTTCCTGGAACCAGTGCGGTCTCGGCGAGGTCGAGCGAGTCTTCCAGTGCGGCGTCGTGTAGCCAGCGCCAGCCGAGGGCCCAGGTGAACCGGTCCTTGCCGTGGGTTCGCATGATCAGCTCGTGGGTCAGGCGGGTGTGTCCGGAGTCCAGCTCTTCCACGATGAATCCGTGCGTCCCGTCGAAACCGGCTGGGCGGTGGAACCGGAACCTCACCTCGCGGCCGGGCACGTAGGTGACGCAGGTGTAGCGGATGGGCCCGTGCCCACCGACCGCACCGACTCCCAGCGGACGATCGAATCGCATTGCGGGCCATTGCTGGATCGGCCACAGCCGGTCGTCGTCGCTCGACAGTGTGTCGAGCAGTCGGCCCACCGCCTCGGCATCGGCTGCGATCACTCGGCTGTGGATATTGCGCACCATCATCAGGACCTTTCATTTAGCGACTGCTCTCTAATTTCTATTAGAGGGTAGTCTCCAATAGGTGTCGAGGAAACCCACGCACACCCTGGACTCGCTGCTGGACGCCGCCGCCGACTTGGCCGCGTCCCACGGTGCCGCGGCAGTCACCATGAGCGCGGTCGCGGCCGCGGTGGGCGCGCCCAGCGGCTCGGTCTACTACCGCTTTCCCGACCGGGCGGCGCTGCTGGCAGGTCTGTGGCTGCGCACGGTGGAGCGCTTTCAAAGCGGATTTCTCGAGGCCCTGCGAATCGATCCACCACAGCAGGCCGCGATCGCGGCCGCACATCACGTGATCGACTGGTCGCGAAGGAATCCGACCGAGGTCGCGGTCTTGCTCGCGGGCTCGGAGGCATTCGGGTTCGCGCAGTGGAGCGCCGAATCGCGCGAGGTGGCCGCGGCGCAGCAGGCTCGAATAGATGACGCGGTAAGGGAACTCGGTGATCGGCTGGGTTACCGTAGCCGCGCCGACCGGGAACGGTTGGCGCTGTTGATCATCGAGTTGCCTTATGCCGCCGTACGGAGGTGCGCCCGCAAGTCCGACGCCGACCCGCGTGCCGCCGCGGCGGCGGTCGACCGGATCGTGCGCGACGCGCTCGCCGGCGACGAGATCACTTCCGTCCCTGCGGGATCCATACGCGAGAGCTGACGAGGTCGGCGAACATCCGGTGGTAGCCGTATGTGTCCATCGCCACCGTGAATGCGATGGCTGACCCCTCTCTTCCTGGACGGGCCGGTATACAGTCAACGCAGAGGTTATACGAACGCGTATAACCTCTGAAAATCCTCCGCCCCTTCGTATTTCGTAGACAGGAGTGCAATCGCCATGCCCGACGAGGAATGGGAAGTCCCACGCTGGGCCGAGCTCGCCGCATGGGTGACAGTCGGATGCACGATTCCCTCGTGCGTGTGGCGGTCGCGGCCGGATTCGGGGTCGATGTCGGATTCACCGGCGAGCTGGGACGGCTCTACCACGGACCGGTGTTCGTGACCTATGTGTGGATCTTGACCTTGGTTTCACAGGGGGGCGGCGCTGCTCACCCTCGGCCTGGTTCGCCCTTGGGGCGAGCGGACGCCGGCCTGGATCCCGCTGCTGGGCGGGCGCCGAATCCATCCGCTTGTCGCCATCGTCCCCGCGACGCTCGGTGGACTGGCCGTGACGGCAATTTGTACGACCGTCGCCGTGTCGTCCCACAGCCCGCTGACACATCCCGACTTTCCCCACGGCGCGCCGGGTGTTGTCCTGCGTCTGTGTTACGCACCGCTGTTGGCCTGGGGACCGCTGGTCATCGTGATCACCGTCGCCTACGCGCGACGCCGGTACGGCGCGCTCGCGCGGTCTGTAGTTTGAGCGCGCTCGGGCGGTCCCGTCAGCGGAGGTTGTCGAAACCCCCTGCGGGGTCCAGGTATCGGGCCTCGTCCACCCGGCGTCGAGTCGCGGTGCGCCGAGACGTCCGGTCGCAGTGACGACGAGATCCACGTCGGCGAGCAGTTCGCTCGTTCGCGCCGCCGCGACGCGCCGAACACGTTGTGCCTGTAGGTAATCTGAGGCGGAGACCGTCGATCCGGAGACGCCGCTGACGGAACCGGAACTCGACCCGCCCGCCCAGCGTCGGGTGTCCCAGGCGCTGCGCGGGATCGGGAAGGGCTTGTCCGGATCCGGTAGGCCCACTGCGAATTCCATGGTCGTGATCTTGCAGGTGACGATCGCGCCGGCCCGCTCGAGACGTCGCACCACCTCGGCGTCGCCTGCGGCCGCACCCCAGGCGGGATCGAGCACCAAGCTCTGGGCGGTGGTCGGTCCGTGCGCACTGGCGAGAATATCCTTGATTCCCAAGGGGATTCCGTCCAACGGCGCCAGCGGCTGCCCGGCTGCGAGTTTGGCGTCGACGCGGGCGGCGCGGTCGCGGGCATGCTCGTCGAATCGGGCCAGATACACGCCGACGCGATCGTCGAGGGCATCCGCGGCGGCCAAGCACTGGCCCAGTAGTTGGCTAGCGCATTGTGACCCGATTAGGACGTCTACCTGCGGAAACATGCCATGGGCGACCAGGTTTCGCGGGCTGATGCAACGGCGACGATGATCACGCGACGTCGATGTCGAATGGACTGCGATCACGTCGATGCCGTCGGCCTAAGACGATGTGGTGGTGCGGCTGGAGGCTGAACGAGTGGCGGCGGCCATCGCGGCCTTGGCCGGTGTGGCGGTGTGCGATCACCTGCGCTCGTCTTGATCGACGGGTGACGACGGCGATGACGCTTGATCGAGGCCTCGCGAGCGCCTTGTTGTCGCGCCGCCTTGTCCGGCATGCTCCCCTACCTGGGTGGCCGGTTCGGAGGCGACGCTCCCGGTCGGTCGCCTCCGCCGTGAATGTGTCGATGGCCGTTGCGAACGAGTACGCGAGCGCTGATCCGTTACGAGGGGGTCCGACGATGGGCCGTCGAACCCTCCCGTCACAGCGATTACACGGCTTCGACGGCGTCAGGAATGCGAGCGGGTCGTCGGCTGCCTGCGATCAGCAAGCCGGTTGCGACCGCCATGATCGGCCACGGTGTGAGTAGCAGGACCACCGCGCCGAAGACGGTCCACAATCCGAGCGCCCATGCGATGAACGGAGGAGGGGTGATGCCGTGACGGTCAAACCACAGCACGGTCATTCCGACCAGAATGAGCGGGACGCCGAAGCTGTCCAGCGAGAGCCACAGTGCGCTGTTGGCGGGGCTCATGGCGGCCAGGTCGTCGTGCCACAGTGCGCCGGTGAACCAGTCCCCGGCGTAGCGCGCGGCCCGCATCAGGGTCAGGGCCAGAATCGTGTGCGCGGCGCCGAAGAGGACGATCAACCGGCCCGCCCACGCGATCATCGGACACCACCGATGGTGTACAGAGCGAGTGAGAAATTATCCGGTCGGGTATCGGTGGCGCGAGAGGCCGAGACATCCTGCAGGCGGAGGTCGGCCGCGATTTGATGGATCCACCAAGGCATTTCGGAATATGCCGTGCGGGGGAGTCGATTCGGCATGACGCGGTCCTTCGGTTAGTTATACGGTTACGTATAATCGAAGATTAGATCTGTTATACGGTTCCGTACAACTCTGGAGTGAGGTGGATCACGGGATGGGCGCACTGCGCACGCCACGCGAAACATGGATCGACGCAGGGCTTTCGGCGTTGGCCTCCGGAGGCGTCGACGCCGTGCGTGTCGAAACACTCGCCAAGGCCCTCGGTGTCACCAAGGGCGGGTTCTACGGCTACTTCGCCGATCGCGACGCGCTGCTGACGGCGATGCTCGACACCTGGGAGCGCGAGGCCGTCGACAATGTGCTCGACGAGGTCGCCAGATCCGACGGCAGCGTCCTCGACAAGGCCCGACTGGCCGGCCACCTCACCTTCTCCGGTGACCGGCTGCTACCCATCGACCTGGCCATCCGCGACTGGGCGCGCCGTGACGCCGCCGTCGCCGAACGCCTACGCCGAGTGGACAACCGGCGCATGGACCTGCTGCGCGACGCGATCGGCACCATCTGCTCGGACCCCGACGAGGTCGAGGCCCGCAGCCTGCTCGCCTTCTGCGCGGCCATCGGCAGCCACTTCCTGGCCGCTGATCACCCCGGCCGTACCCGCGAAGAGGTCATCGCACGAGCAGGCGACCTGATCCTGAACCGACCGGCGGGGGCGTGAGAGGGCATGACATCCGGCAAAAGCGTTGAGGTGCACGGGATCTTCCAGAAGATCGCGGGCTACTACGACCTGATGAACCGACTCATGACACTCGGCCGCCATCGCCGGTGGTGTCGTGAAGTCGCCGAGCGCGCGGCCCCGCCCGAGAACGGGCGGGTGCTCGACCTCGCCACCGGCACGGGTGTGATCGCGCTCGAGGTGGCCCGCAGGTATCCCGCGGCCACCGTCGTCGGTGCCGACTTCTCCGAGCGAATGCTGGCGCACGCGAAGGCGAAACCGGGAGCAGGCGCCATCCAGTGGCGACACGCCGACGCCGCCGACCTGCCGTTCGGCGACGAATCCTTCGATGCGATCACCGAGGGATACCTGCTGCGCAATGTCGACGACCTCGCGGGGGTGCTGCGCGAACAACGTCGGGTGCTCCGGCCTGGGGGTCGCCTCGTCATTCTCGAGACCTGCCCGCCCAGCGGTCCGGTGAGGCCGGTCGTGGAGTGGGCGATGCGCATCATTGTCCCGCTGCTGGGCCAGATGGTGTCCGGCGACTGCTCGTCCTATGCCTACCTCGAATCCAGCACGCGTGCTTTCGAATCGCCGCGTCAGATCGCTGATCTGTTGGGACGCATGGGTTTCGTGATATCGGATGGCGCAGGAGGTTCTGCGGGACGAACGTCGTCCTATGGGCCACCAAGGCGGGGTGAGATCACCTCCGGTCGCGTGATCGATGTGCCTCACCTCACCGACAGAACCGGTTGTACGCACCCGTATAACAAGCCTAACCTCCATGTTATACGCAACCGTATAACATGTCAGGAGGGCCTCGATGTCCAGGAAACTCCCCAAACTCGAGCACACCGGCCGACCGTGGCGCATTCACGAGTTCACTTCCGACTTCCGAGTCGAGGACGTGTGGGCGTTCCATACGCCGGGGGCCGGACCCGATGACTTCCCCGTCATGCGCGAGGCGCTACGCGTACACGGCGGACTCTCGCGGAATTCCGCGCTGGCCTCGATGATTTTCGCCGTGCGCTGGAAACTCGGGGCATTGTTCGGCTGGGACCGTGCCGAGACGGGATTGGCCGGGCGCGTGGCGTCGGTGCGCGAACGCCTGTCCGACGACCTGCGGCAGGCAGGAGCCGGGCAACCGGCCGGTGACACGCCCTTCTCCACCGTGTACGAGCTACCCGACGAATCCGCCGACGAACTGGCGAACAACACCATGCACACCGTGCTGCACCTGGGCTGGGTTCGAGGCGACTCCGGCGACTATGAGCTGCGAATGGCGGCCCTGGTCAAGCCGAACGGCTTGTTCGGGCGGCTCTACATGGCCGGCATCGCGCCCTTCCGTTATCTGCTGATCTACCCCGCGCTGACGCGGCAATGGGAAAGGGCCTGGCGCGAGCGCGCGCACCTGGGTGCCGAGCCCCTTATGCCGGCCGGGGAGCGTGAATGATCAAGCGTGGCAGACTTGATATCGCCGAGGGGGTGCTCCCGAACGGGCTGCCCTATCGCGCACTCGGATCGGGCCGCTGCTGTTTCTGCGATGGTTCACCCCGGACCACGCCAATCCCACAGGGTTGCTGCGTATCTCGGAGATCGACAAACTGGCGCCGCTGGCCCGCTATTTCCGGGTGTACGCGGTCTCGCCGACCCCGGGCATGTCGGCGGGCACAACGATGGCGGAGGTGGCGGCCGACCATGCCGCCGCCATCAGAGCCGAGTTCGTCACGGCCGTAGACGTTCTCGGAGTCTCCTCGGGTGGCTCGATCGCTTTGCAGCTTGCCGCCGATCATCCGGATATCGTGCGGACACTGATCATCGTATCCTCGGGTTACACGCTGCCCGAGGATGTTCGGACAGCCCAGAGCAACTACGCGAGAGCACTCATGACGGGCCGTCGCGGTTTGCATCATCTTGCTCCGGCCCTGTCGGGCTCCCACGCTATAGCGGGACTCGCGCGTATCGTGATGTGGCTCGCCGACCCCCTGCTCCGGCCCGCCTGCCCGGCGGACACCATGGCCTTCCTGCGTGCGGAAGACGAATTCGACATGGGTGCTCGGCTCAGCGAAATCACCGCGCCGACAATGGTAATCGGGGGAGACCGCGACGCGGGCTACCCCGTCGAAACCTTCCGCAGAACCGCCGCGGGCATCCCCGACGCGCGGTTGGCCATCTACGCCGGTGCAAGCCGTATGGGAGTGATCGGGAGAGCCCGGTTCGCCGACGACGTCGCCTCATTCGCGCGGAGCGTACGGCAGCCGCCGGGCAGTTCGGATTGATAGGCACGCCCAGGAATCGGCCGCCCATTGGAAACGGATCGACAACCGTCCGGTATGTCTACGCTAGATGAGGTTCACGCCGCTTGCCGGTCGCGGAGCACGTGCTCCCAGTGCTGGGTGTTGGCGTATTCGCGAGCGCTGACAATCAGGCCGTCCTGCACATGGAAGATCGCGATGTTCTGATTGTGGTAAGCGTTTCCGCTGCGGACCGTGGCCATCGAATCCCACTCCACCGTGACGTAGGGCTCGGCGGCGATGAGGTTGGTGACCTCGATCGTGGTCTGCTTGTCCGGATCCAGCAGGCCGAAGGCGACGCCGAGGAAGCCGTCGACGATGGCCTCGCGGCCGCGCCAGGTGCCGGACATCGGTAGGTCGCCGGGATACCAGAACGTCGCGTCCTCAGCGTAGTACGCGGCGATGTCGCCGCCGGTGGCCAGGGCGTGGAAGTACTCGCGGACGGTCTGCTCGGCGTTGCGGGTCATGGCGTGCCTCCTGGTCGGGAGCCGTAGTGGCCCGGATTGTTCACCGAGACCAGTCCACCGTGAATCGCGGCCGTGATCGAGAGCCATCCCTGAAATGAAGCGATAAGCGATCATTATCGTCAATCGCTGGGCGTGACGGCCCTGGTGATCGCCGAGTGCAACAGCCACAACGATTTTCGTGGTATCCGGTGCCACGACGGTCCCTGGCCGCAGCGGGTGTCAAGAGCCGCTGCCAACGAGGGCGGTCCTGACCAGTAGGTTCAGGACCGCCCGCAATTCTTCCAGCCGGTTGCGCGGATGGGTTCCGTTGAGGTCCAGGACCTTTCGGTCCTGGAGATAGCCCGGCCCGGTTGCGATGGCTTTCAGTGACGTGTGGTGCCGGTGATCAGGCCGCCGAGCATGGCGCGAGCCAGCTTCGCTGCACGTGCGCGGCTGAGGGCGAGATCGTCGGATTCGGCGATGATGAGCGACATTTCGGTGAGGGCGCCGTAGAAGGCACCGGCGAGAAGTTCGGGCGGGTGGGGCTGGATGTCGCCGGCATCCAGGAGGCGTTGTGCGCCTTCCGCGACGAGTCCGCTGAGGTGGCGCTGGTCGACTTCACGCCAGCGTTGCCAGCCCAGCGCGATGGGGCCCTGCAGCAGCACGATGTGGCGATACGCGGGTTCGGTGCAGATGTCGAGAAAGGTCTCCATCGCGCGCTCGACGCGTTCCACGGGATCGGCCGAGGAGTCGATCGCGACTCGGATGCGTTGTGCCGCTTGCTGTTCCAAGTCGTCGAGAACGGCCTCGAACAGTCCCTTCTTGCCGTCGAAGTGATGGTAGAGCGCGCCGCGGGTCAGGCCGGCGGCGCGCACCAGTTCCTCGGCCGACAGATCGGCGTACTCCCGCTCGGCGAACAGGCGAGCCCCGGTCTCGAGCAGGGTCCGCCGGGTGTTCTCGACGTGCTTGTCACGCAAAGACTCCATACGCTATGTTTAGCACATACAACGTGTATGTCAGATGCACGGTGCATTGAGCGGAGCTGTGTGAATGGACAAATCGGTGGATGTGGCGGTCGTCGGCGCCGGTATCGCGGGCCTGGTCGCTGCTCGGGACCTGATGCGCGCTGGACTCGAAGTGATGGTGCTCGAGGCGCGCGATCGGGTGGGCGGCCGGGTGCTCAACGCCGAACTGCCCGGCGGCTCACCGATCGAGGTCGGCGGCCAGTGGGTCGGGCCGACCCAGCACGAGGTGATGGCGCTGATCGGTGAGCTGGGTCTGCGGACCTATCCCACACACACCGCCGGGCGTCACATCGCCGAGTTGGGCAGATCTCGCTCGGAATACACCGGCCGCATTCCGCGGGTGAATCCACTGACGTTGCTCGATATCGCCCAGACGCAGTTTCGCCTGGATCGGTTGGCGCGCAAGGTCGCCCGGTCCGAGCCGTGGGAGTACGAGCTGGCGGAGTCCTTGGACGCGCAGACCTTCGACACCTGGCTACGCGACCACGCCCACACCACCGACGGGCGGGCCTTCTTCCGATTGATCACCGAAGCCGTGTTCTCCACCGGACCGGAGGACATGTCGGCGCTGTGGGCGAACTTCTACATCGGGGCGGCCGGCGGTCTGGACGCGCTGATCAACGTCGTCGACGGCGCCCAGCAGGACCGGGTCGTGGGCGGCACCCAGACCATCGCACTGGCCATGGCTCGCGAACTCGGGGATCGGATCGTCCTCGACAGCCCGGCCACCGAAATCGATTGGGACGACAGCGGAGTGCGAGTCCGCGCCGCCGGCCTGACAGTGCGTGCGCGCCGCGCGGTGATCGCGGTGCCGCCACCGCTGGCCGCCCGGATCCGGTTCGGCCCGGGCCTGCCCGGCGATCGCGACCAACTCGTGCAGCGGATGCCGATGGGCCGGGTGATCAAGGTGAATGTCGCCTACGACGAACCGTTCTGGCGGGCCGAAGGCTGGTCCGGACAGGCCAACAGCGACCGGCGAGCGCTGGGCACCGTCTTCGACAACACCCCCTTCGGTGGCGACCCCGGCGTGCTGGTCGGATTTCTCGAAGGCCGTCACGCCGATACCAGCGCCCGACTGAGTCCGCCGGAGCGCCGCGCGCTGGTGCTCGAGGATTTGGCCGGATACTTCGGCCCGCGCGCCCGCAAGCCCATCGCTTACGTCGAAAAGGATTGGGCCGAAGAGGAATACAGCCGCGGCTGTTACGGCGCGTTCACCACCCCCGGCACTCTGACTCGGTTCGGGCCCGCGCTGCGCTGCCCAATCGGCCCGCTGCATTGGGCGGGCACCGAAACCGCCACGGCCTGGCCCGGCTACATCGACGGCGCCGTCGAGTCCGGCCACCGCGTCGCCGAGGAGATCAACAGCGACCGAACGACGGCCGTCAACAGCAGATAGGCAGGGCGGTTCCCGCCCGGAAAGGCAGACATGAGCGGCGAAGACTCCATGCGGACCCAGGCCACCCCGACCGTGGCGGTGATCGGGGCCGGGTTGGCGGGACTGACAGCGGCCCGCGCGTTGCACCGGGCGGGTGTCGATGTGATCGTGCTCGAGGCCGCCGACCGCGTGGGCGGGCGCGCGATGAGCGAAACCACTACGCTGGGATCACGCGTGGATCTGGGCGGGCAGTGGATCGGCCACGATCATCACCGCATCGCCGCCTTGGCCGCGGAACTGGGTGCCACCCAATACCGTATGCACACCACGCAGCGGCCGACCATCCTCGATGGCGCCCGCCGGGTGTCGTTGGGCGCGCCGTCGATACTGGCGGCCGCGACTTTTCTGCTCGGCCTGGAAGCGTTGTCCCACATCCATCCGCCGCAGCGGTGGGGCACCACGACCGTCGCGGACTGGTTGGCCAAGGTGCCCGGGCGCACGCCTCGGCGACTGCTGGAACTGGCCGCCACGACGTCGTGGTGCGCCGACCTCGACCGGCTCTCGGTGCCTGCGATGCTGACCTTGATCCGCCTACAGGGTGGACTTCGGAACATGCTCTCGACCACGGGCGGTGCGCAGGAGAGCCTGCTGGTCGAAGGCATCGGCACCCTCGTCGACGGTCTCGCCGACGAACTCGGTGATCGTGTCCGTCTCGGGCACCGGGTCACCTCGATCGTCGAGGGCGCCGACGGTCTGAGCCTCACCACGACCTCCGGTGCGATCGACGCCGCCAAAGTCGTTGTGACGGTGCCACCGCCATTGCTGAATCGCATCGACTTCCAGCAGCCCCTGCCGCCCGAGCGGAGTGCCGTCGTCGCCCGCAGCTACATGGGATCGGTCTACAAAGCGATTGCCGTGTTCCCGACCCCCTTCTGGCGAAACCGCAGCAAGGACACGGAATTCATGGTCCTGGACGCACCCGGGATCGCGATGTTCGACACCAGTCCGCCCGACGGTCCCGGCCACCTGTGCATGCTCGTCGGCGGCCCGCACGCCCGCACGCTCGACCATCTCGACACCGCCTCCCGGCGCGAAACCGTCCTCGGTCCCCTGGTCTCCTGGCTGGGCACCGAGATCCTCGAACCGGTGAGCTGGCACGAGAAAGCCTGGCATCTCGACGACAACGTCGGCGGCGGCTACACCGCGCTGCCCGAACCGGGCACCAGCGGCTCGGATATGCCGATGCCTTTCACACCGGTCGGCGACATCCATTGGGCCGGTACCGAAACCGCGGCCGACCACCCTGGCTACCTCGACGGTGCCATCGAATCCGGCGGCCGGGCAGCGCACGAGGTTCTCGACGCTCTGGCACAGCGATACCAGCTCACCCCCAGATAGCGAGACCGGGCACGGCAAGCGTCCGGCAATCGACCCCGCCGAAGGCGTGCACATGTCCCAGACCAGCTGCGGCCGCAACCACGCGCGGACCATCGGACACATCGAACTCAGCGAGGTCAGCGGCAGGCGGGTCGTTGTCGACCGCACCCCGGCGACGGTCCGGCGGCCCGATCCGGGAATGCTCGAAATCGGTATGCAGATCCTCGGTCTCGGCATCGTCCGTCAAGCCGGACGGGAGGCTGCCTTGCGGCCTGGAGACTTCGCGCTCTACGACACCCGACTGCCATACCAGCTGGAATTTCCGGAGGCATTCACCACGTTCGTGGTGAGGTTCCCGCGCGCGGAGCTCCGCGTCGGCGATCACGAAATCGCGGCCGGGCTCGCGCGCACCATCCGGTTCGACCAGGGAATCGGGGGAGTGGTTTCACCATTCCTGTACGGGCTGCGGCGCGGGCTCGCCGACAATGAGCTCCGGGACTCCGCGAGGCTGGAAAGCGCGGTATTCGACCTCGTTTCGGCCGTTGTCGAAGGGGAATACCTTGGCACGCGGCGGCATTCGGGCGCGGTACTGCTTTCCAGCGTGCGAGCGTTCATCGAAGCGCAGCTGAGCAATATCGACCTGACTACGAGAATGATCGCCGACAGGCACCATATTTCGCCGCGCTACCTGCAACGGCTGTTCGAGGAGCAGGGACAGACAGTTGCGGGCTGGATTCGTCATCGACGGTTGGAGAAGTGCCGTAACGATCTCGCCGATCAGCGGCTCGTACACCTGAGCATCGGCGCCATCTGTTCCCGCTACGGACTGGCCGACCCCTCGCATTTCTCCAAGATCTTCAAAGAAGAGTACGGAGTTCCGCCCCGGGAGTACCGAAACCTGATGGCGCGCACCGCCACGTCCCCCTCAAGTACGCATTCGACCATGTGACTGTGCGCGCAGGCACAAGTATTTGCCCGTGCAGATGACCAGAATTGCGACCCAGGTCACATTGTCTTCGGTTCGCGCCGAGTGATCGGGCTACGGCCGTTGCCGAGCCGATCAGAGCTGTGCGAGTAGGAAATTCCATATCATGTCTGCTCCAGATTCGCCGCATTCGTCATGCATCCCGGAATCGTTCACCGAACCGTTCGCGAGCGCCGCCGCGCCTAGCACAACCTTGAACCGTGTCGGACCCGCATTCGTCGCGATCTACGTGCTGGCGATCTTCGGAATGTGGACCGCCGCGCTCACGCCGACGACCATCACTCTCGCTCTACGCGTCTCGCAACTCACCTCGTCCGATGCGTCGGTGACCTACTCCATCGTCGCCGCGGTCGGTGCGCTGATCTCCCTGCCCGCGCAACCTTTTTTCGGCCGGCTGGCCGACATCACCAGGTCGCGGTTCGGGCGCCGGCGGCCTTGGCTGGTGGCCAGTGCGGTCGGCGTGCTGGTGGGAACAGGGGTCATGGCCGCCAGCAATTCGATTCCCGGTTTGCTCATCGGATGGATCATCACCTCGGTCACCGGCACGATTGCGCTCACCGTACTGTCGTCGATGATCGCCGATTCCATTCCGCTACACCGGGCGGGCTTCGTGGCAGGGCTTGCCGGCGCGGCCCAGGGTGTGGGATTGATGGCAGGTGCGTTGATCGTTCGCCTCACGTCCGACATGACCGCGCTTGTTCATACCGGCAATTCTCGGCGCGGGTCTGGGATTGATCTTCGTGGCGATACTGCGTGAACCGGATTTCGCGGGACAGGTTCGCGTCAAGTTCGATTACGGCTATTTCGCGAGAAATCTCTACTTCAACCCCAAGAAGGCGCCCGATTTCGCGTGGTACCTGATATCCATATTCTGGGCGAGCGTAGGCATCGGCGTTGTCATCACATTCCTGGTGTACTTTCTTCAGTTCGAGTTGAAGCTGGACGAGAATTCTCTGGTGTCGATGGTCTTCAAGGCTACTTTGATCATCAACGGCACCGCCTCGGTCGTGAGCCCCCTGGGCGGAACGCTCGCGGATCGCCTCGGTCGGCGCAAACCGATCGTCGCGGCGGGAGCTCTCCTGGCCAGCGCCGGATATGCCGTTATGGACGCCATTGTCAATAGTTCGGGGTTCCTATCCGGATGCGTGATCCTCTCGGTGTCGGCTATGGTTTGCTACTCGGCCAGACGCTGGCATTGGCGACGCAGACCATGACGTCCATGGAGAATGCGGCACGTGATTTCGGGCTCATCGTATTGACCCAATCGGCTGCCTTGCTGATCGTGCCCCTGATCGCCCCGCTGCTGCTGAGCATCGGCGGTCCCGACAATTATCGAGCCCTCTTTGCATTCGGCGGACTCGCGGCGTTTCTCGCCGCGCTCGCCCTGCAAGGTATCCGTCGTCGGTGTTGACATACCCGGCTTCGAAAGAAAAATCCGCACAACAGAAACGCTGAAAAATGAAGATCAAGAGCCTCGCCACCGCGTCCAGTTTCGCAGTGACCGTCAGCCTTGCCACGGGTGTGGCATGCGCCGACCCTGCGCCGGTAGTGCCTTCCTCGCCGAGTGCGAGCATCCAGACCGACATCCTTCCGGGCATCCACTACACCGCGAGCATCGTGGACGGATCGGTCGTACTGAAAACCGACGGGGGCTCGCTCACGCTGAGCGGCAACCAATTCCAGCTACTCGACGACCGAGGAAACCTCGTCGCCGGACTTCCGCTCACCTATCGCAGGGACGCCGAAGATTGGCCGATCGCCGCGCGCCTCGACGGCAACACCGCGGTTCTCACACCGAGTACTGACCCTGGGTCGGCACGGCCCGCCACGCCTGTCGGTCAACCGAAACCCGTTGCCTCTCAGGAACAGTGGGCCAACGCCATGGCAACGGCGGCAACCGAGTTCGGGCTGGCGATCAGTGTTGGAACACTCATCGGAACGCTCATCGGCGCACCGCTCGGGTGCGTCGCGGGTGCGCTGACGGTGGGAACCATCACCTTCCCCGTTTTCTTCGCGGGCGCACTCGGCGGGTGTCTGGCCGGAGCGGCGACCGGCGTCGCCTTGGGCACGGCCGCCGGCGTCGTCCTGCTCGGTGTCCCGGTGGGTATCGCGGTACTTCTCGATTTCTACAACCAGGTCAATGCTCCCGACCCTGGAGCCGATTCTCAGTGAAGCGACCTACCCCTCGATCCGACGACTCCAGCCCGCCGGTATCCGCCGAGCGCGATGCCCGCCTGGACCTGCCCGGGTTCCGGCCTCGGCTCGCCCGTGCGCGATGGCGGCGATCACGCTGGGGCAAAACGCTATTCGTCATCGCTGTGCTGGTCCCGCTGGTGTACTGCGCGTTGTACATGTGGGTCCTTTGGGATCCAGCCGAACGACGATCGTCATGCTGGAACTATTCACTTTCGGTGGCGCGTACATGATTCAGACGCTGCCCGCCCCCTTACGATGGTTGCACCCACTCGCCGGAATGACATACGAGCGCGAAGGGCTGCTGGCCGGATTTCACGGCGTCCCCGGATTCGCGCACGCGCTGACTGTCATGATCGCCGTCACTCCCATGACCGCAGCTGGAAGCGTACTGCTGCAACGCTATTCGCTGAAGCGCCGGGCACGAGAGCGGAAGGTGGCTCAGTCCTGAATCGGCAGCGCACTTCTGGCCCTACGCGCGGGGCAGACACACCAACCCATCGGGCCGTTGTTCAGGGTGCACGCAGACCTCCGTGCAGCCATTCGAGCATTACGTAGGTCTATCGTCGCGCTGCGGAGACAGGCTGTTGCGGAGGAATTGGCGGCAGGTCCTGGCCGCGGTGGGGAGATCGAAAGCCTTCGGGGCGATCAGATATTGGGCGGCGATGCCGCGCACCATCCCGACGACCACGGCGGCGGTGGCTTCCTGGTCGACCGAGTCCGCGACGGTGCCGTTGGCTTGTCCTGCGCGCAGCAGGGTTTGCGTGCCGAGGCGGAACCGGGCGTCGTCGATGGCGAAGACCGGGCGCAAGGCCGCGTCGGCGGGGATGGCGGCACCCCACATCACCAAGAACGCACGACCGGTCTGCGCGTGGCCGACCATCGCGGTCAGGTAGTCCTCGACGAATTGGGCCAGGACCTCCACCGCGTCCATGTCGGTATCGATGAGATCGGCATCGGCCAGTTCGGTGACGAAGCGGTTCTGGATCCGCTCGGCCAAGCGCTCGACCAGCGCGGCCCGGCTACCGAAGTGATGGCTGACCAGGCCGCGGCTGTAGCCGGCGAGCTGCCCGACATCGGCCAGGGAAGTCTGGTCGATACCGCGCTCGGCGAACAGTGTTTCGGCCGCGTCGAGCAGGGCCTGCTCGGCCTGAGCGGTGCGCTCGCGCTGGGTGCGGCGGGTAGGCACGGAGGCGCGATGACCGGGATCTGCTGGCGCAACGGGCGATTCGGAATGACTGGTCACGGAATCCACCTCACTGTCACTTGCTGAATGCTCGACAAGAATAATGGGCCTGCCGTTCCGCGTGGACCGGCAGGCACGACAGGTCAGCCCAGGCGGGCGCCGCCGTTTACCGGGATCACCTGGCCGGTCACATAGTTCGACAGCGGCGAGCACAGCCAGAAGATGGCGTCGGCCGCCTCGGTGATGGTGCCGGTGCGGCCCAGCGAGACGAACGGCATCGGTTTGGACGCGTAGATCTCGGCCTCGGTGGGTGGGGTGTCCGGGTCCACGGCGATCCCCATCCGTTGGGCCTGTTTGGCGGGCATGCCGACCTGGATGGTGCGGCCGCCGGTATGGATGACCTCGCGGTCGGATTGCGGTAGGCCGAAACGGGTTTGAATGACGCCGAACGCCACGGCGTTGACATTGACGTGCATCGCGCCCCATTCCTGGGCCAGGGTGCGGACCAGTCCGAGCACCCCGGCCTTGGCCGAGGCGTAGTTGGCGGCCCCGTCCAGGCCGAGGAGCCCGGCCATGGAGGACACCATCACCGTCTTGCGGTGTCGGCGAAGGCCTTCGGCGGCATCGGATTTCGCGGCGGCTCGGAAGACGGGAGCGCAGGCGCGCGCCAGCCGGAAAGGAACCACCAGGTGGATGTCGAGCATGGCCTGGAACTGTTCGTCGGTCATGGCGTGTACCCGGCTGTCCCAGGCGTATCCGGCATTGTTGACCACGATGTCGAGCCCGCCGTGCTCGGCGAGAGCGTGCTCGACGAGGTCGTCGCAGGCGCCGGGGCGCACCAGATCGGTGATGAAGGCGGTCGCGGTGCCGGTGCCGAACCTGTCGTTCAGGTCGGCGACGGCCTGCTCGGCCTTGTCCTTGTCGACCTCGGCGATGACGACCCGCGCGCCGTTGGCGGCCAGTTGCACGGCGGTCGCGCCGCCGATTCCGCGGGTGCCGCCGGTGACTATCGCGACCTGTCCGGCGAGCAGGGTGCTGGTGAGGGTGGGTTCGAGGGGCATATCAGCGTCCTGTCCAGATCGGGGGCCGCTTCTGCGCGAAGGCTGCGAGACCTTCGCGTAGATCCTCGGAATCATGAAGCGCGGCAACGTATTGCATTTGGTGTTTCCAGCCTTCGGCGTCGGTCCAATCGTGGGCGCGGGTCGCGATCTGCTTGCCGGCCCGAACCGCCAGCGGTCCGGCCGCGCTGACCTGCCTGGCCAGCTCGAGCGCGGCGGCGAGGGCGGCGCCCGGTTCGGTGAGCTGGTTGACCAACCCGATCTCGGCGAATCGGGTCGCGGGCCACGCCTTTCCGTTGAGGATCAGTTCCATGGTGAGGTGGTAGGGGATGCGCTTGGGCAGGCGGAAGGCGCCGCCGCCGAGGGCGACCAGTGAGCGGGCGACCTCGGGCAGTCCCATGATCGCGGTGCGCGAGGCCACGATGAGATCGCAGGCCAGGCACAGTTCCAGGCCGCCGCCCAGGGCGTGTCCCTCGACGGCGGCGATGATGGGTTTCTCCGGAGGCCGGCCCATCATGCCGAACGCGCCACGGCGCTCGGTGACGCCCATATCGCCTGTTGCGGCGGCGATCAGGTCCTGCCCCGCGGAGAAGACGATGTCGGAGCCGGTGAGAACCGCGCAGCGCAGGCTGTCGTCGGCGTCGAAGTCGTCGATCACGGCTTCGAGCGCGCGAGCGGTGGCGGCATCGAAAGCGTTGCGGCGTTCGGGCCGATTGATTCTCATGACCAGGGTCCGGGCGTCGACCACCTCGGTGACGATGAGATCGGCGGACCCGTCGCCGAGTTCGGTTGTGGTGCTTGTTGTTCGGTCATGCGATGGCATGGGATCTCCTGGTGCTCGGTCATACGTTGCGGTGGCGCCCTTGCCAGAAAGGTTGGCGCAGAATGTTCTTTTGGACCTTGCCGACTGGATTGCGTGGCAGGTCCTCGACGTTCTCGATCTCGGCCGGGTAGATGTTGACCCCGCCGGCCACGATCATGTCCTTGATCCGGTCGGTGAGGAATACGAACCCGTCGCTGTCGAGATAACCGACGTCGCCGGTGCGGTAGAAGCCGTCCTTGATCACGTCGCGGCCCAGCGGCGGCCCGCCGAGATAGTTGCGCAGCACGATGGGTGTGCTGACCGCGATCTCCCCGATCTGACCGGCGGGCAACCGATTCCAGTCTTCGTCGACGATGGCGATCTCGACCCCGTCGTAGGGCCGGCCGCTGGTGCCGGGTTTGCTCAGCTGGAACTCGGGTGGGGTGAAACTGATCATGCCCGGTTCGCTGGCTCCGTAGGACTCCCAGAGCACGTCCTCGCCGAAGCGTTCGACGACCCATTGCTTGAGCGACTGGGCCACCGGGGCCGCGCCGAGCACGATCTGCTCGATCGAGGACAAGTCGTAGCGCAGCAGTCGCGCCGGATCGGCGACTTCGGCGGGATCGACCGGCGGCACGCCCCGTGGCTTACCGGTGGTCCCGGCCGTGTACAGCACCAGTGATGGCCGTGCCGCACCGAAACGCGCTGGGGCATCGGCCGTTTCGAGGAGGCCCTCCAACCGGATGCCCGCCGCGTCGGCGGACTGTCCGACGGTGATCAGCACGCCGGGCTCCATGCCCGCCCAGCCGCTGATGTCGGAGTCGTTGCACGCGAGGCCTTTCGCGCCGCTGTCGCGCAGGATGTGGCCGACCTCGGCGGGGGTGAGCCGCCAGTTCACCGCCACCTGAGCCACACCGAGTTTCTGCAGCGCGCGCTGCAGGATGAACCATTCGGGCGCGAGCCGGAAGCGCATGCCGAGGCGGTCGTCGGCCGCCAGGCCATGGCGAGCCAGACCTTCGGCGACGCGGTCGGCGGCATCGTTCCAGCGGCGGTAGGTCAGCACGGTGCCGTTGCTGATCACCGCCGGATGGTCGGGTCTGTGGAGGGCCCAGTACTCCGGGGAGCCGTGGTCGGGGTGGGTCATCATTGTCCCTTCGAGGGTCGGAATTCGTGGCGCGACTTGGTCAGTCGCGGGCCAGGATGTGCACGGCGCACACGGCTCCCAGGCCCACCATGTGAGCCAGGCCGAAGCGTGCGTCAGCGTGCTGACGGGCACCGGCCTCGCCGCGGAGTTGCGTGGTCAGCTCGGCGATCTGGCCGATGCCGGTCGGACCGATAGGGTGGCCCATGGACAGCAATCCGCCCGAGGTGTTGACCGCGACTCGGCCACCGATGTCGAATTCCCCTGCCGACAGCGCCGCCGCGGCGTGGCCGGGACCGCTCAATCCCATCGCCTCCAGATACACCGGTTCCTCGACGGTGAAGGCGTCGTGCAGTTCGACGAGATCTAGATCCGCCGCTGTGATCCCCGCGGCGGCCAAGGCCTCGGCCGTGGTTTCACCGGTCAGCGCGGCGTCGAAGTTCGCTGTGCCGTAACAGGTTTCCGACCGCAGCGCCGAGGACCGGATGCGCACTGCCCGGTCACGGTTCAACCCCAGCTCGTCGATGGCCCGATCGGAGACGATCAGAGCCGCGGCCGCGCCTTCGCCGACGGGACAGCACTGCAGCCGGGTGAAGATCCCGCTGAGGTGCGGGGGTTCCAGGACCTCCGCCAGCGTGCGGGCCTTGGGACGCTGCGCATTCGGGTTCAGCGCCGCGTGCCGGCTGTTCTTGACCGCGACCTGTGCGATCTGCTCGGCCGTCGCACCCGACTCGTACAGGTACCGCGATGCCAGCAGGGCGAAATGAGTCACCGGCAGGATCCGGCTCGACACCAGATCCTCCACACCCGCCGCGCGGGCGGGGGCCGAAAACGACAGCGGCTTGTCCACCCCGACCGCGACGGCCACCTCGTGCACGCCCGCCGCCACGTCGAGGTAGGCCTGGCGGAACGCGCTGGACCCGGACGCGGAGGCGTTCTCGATCTGCATCATCGGTATCCCGGTCGCGCCCAGATGCCGATACATCAACCGCGACAACGCCATCGAGGTCGTCGCGGTGCCGGTGTATGCCGTCTGCACCTGATCCCAGGACATGCCCGCGTCGGCGAGTGCCGCGCGGATCGCGGTGACACCCAGTTCGGTGTAGGGGGTTCGGCTGACCTTGCGGTAGGGATGCAGGCCCACACCCACGACCCACGCCGTGCGGAGCGGCGCCGCGGCGCTCACGCGGTCTCACCGCTCACGAGCACCGCCATCGGCTCGACCAGGTCCGCACCGGCTTCCTGACGTCGACTGCGGTGCCAGTGCCCCGTGACCCGATCCCCGATCCGCACCGTGGCCGAGTCCGGATGTACGGATATGCGGATCAACGGCCCGGCATCGAGGACGATCTCCGCGATCGTGAACGGGCCACCTTGTGCCGGCACCGCTACGTCGGCGACCGCGAACACCACTCCCGTTGCGGTAAAACGGGTTTCGGTGAGTTTGTCCGCTGCGGCGCCGCAGTTCTCGCATCCGAGTCCCATCGGCGGAAAGTAGACACGGCCGCACTCGCGGCATTCGGTTCCCGCGAGGAGCGGATCGTCGAACGATGGATCGTAGAGCCGAGGGTGGACGGCGACTCTCATCGAAACCTCCAAAAACTTGTCAACCGTTCAGCAAGTTGAGGCTAGCACTAACTAACGCTCGTTAGTTAGCCTCTAATTGTGAATCGAGATTCCGGCCGGTCCGACCCTGCTGTACCCGTCGCCGACCGCGCCCGGTGCGCTGGTGATCCGAGTCGACCGGTGACCGAGCAGCCGCACTATTTTCGTCGAGTCGCGCCGCAACGATTCGCGCCCACGCTTCACGTCGGAGGTGCGTGGGATGCCGGCGAACAGCACGTCGGTCCGCTGGCGGGCTTGTTGGTGCACGAACTCGACCGGTGGTGCCGAAACGGCGGTTCCGGCCGCCTGCTGAGTCGGGTCACCTTCGACATTCTCGGGCCGATCGCATTGGCGGAGTTCGATATTCACGTCGAGACCCTCCGCGCCGGGCGCACGGTCGAACTGGTCGAGGCCGTCGCTGTCGTCGCCGATCGGCCGGCCGTCGTCGCACGCGCCTGGTACAGCACGATCGCTGACACCGAGAGCGTCGCCGGCGGGCAGCCGCCCGCGCTACCGGCTCCGGATGCTGTGGTGCCGTGGCCGCTGACCGCGGTCTGGCCCGGCGGTTACATCGCCTCTCTCGACGCCCGGCCGATCGGCGCCCCGCGGCTCGGGAGAACTGCCGCTTGGATCTCGACCGGCACCGTTCTCCTTGTCGGCGAACCGGTGTCGGAACTCGCATCGTTCGTCGCGTTGGTCGACACCGCCAATGGCATCGCCGTGCGCGAGCAGCCCGATCGCTGGCTGTTCCCGAATCTGGATCTGACCATCCACCTCTACCGCCAACCGCGCGGACGGTGGGTCGGTTTGGACGCCAGCGTCACGTTCGGCCGTTGTGGCCAGGGCCTGACCAGCACCGTCCTGCACGATATCGACGGTCCGGTCGGGCACGCCCAGCAAACCCTCGCGGTACGCCCCCGTTAGTCGTGGGTGCGGGCAGGCGCGCCCAACGCGGGAACGGCTGCGGCGGGCCTGGATTCGCGGCTCGCACCAGCGATGTCGAGTGCGTACCCGGCATATTGCCGAGCGACTTCGTCCGCCCCGATATCGCCGTCCTCGCGAAACCAGCGAGCGATGGAGACGCACATCTCCATGATCGCGAACGAGGCGAGTTTGGGTGCGGCGACAGTGAACACTCCGAGGCCCGTCCCGTCGATGATCAACTGCCGGAACGAATGCTCATGTCTGCGGCGCAACTGTTGCGCCGCAGTGAGAGTCGGCTCGTCCAGGTGCACGGTGTCTTGATTCACCACCAGCGCCTCACGACGGTGCGTCGCATGATGCAGCGCGTAGACCCGCGTCGCCTCCCACACCTGCTCCACCGGATCGGAGGTCCGCGCCAGCACCTCGTCGAACTCCGAGACCACCTGGTCGAGAGTTTCGGCGACAATCTCGGCCAGCAGCGACTGCTTGGAGTCGATATGCGCATACAGGCTCGGAGTCCGCAGCCCGAGCGCGTTCGCGACGTCTCGAAGCGACGTCCCGTGATAGCCACGTTCGGCGAACAGCGTCAATGCCGCCTCACGCACATCAGCTTTCGTCACCGCGGGAAGCGCCGCCGACCGCCTGTCGACATGTCCGGTCATCGCGCCCTTCCCCAGTGTCCTTCCATCGAAACTCATCCCATCGTAGACATGGGGTTGCCGCCCATCATGCGGAGCATGGGGAGGCCGCCGGTGCGGGTGAAGCGGATGACGAGCAGGGTGGCCAGGAGGAGGAAGGCTATGTTGAGCCAGGTGGTGTAGTTCCAGTAAATGCCTGCGGTCATTACCGTGGCGTTGCGGTCACCAGGGACGAGACCTGCTGTGCCGAAGATGATTTCGACGAGGTAGCCGGCGCCGACCATGGCGGCGTAGAAGGTTGCCAGCAGGGTCAGCATCATGCGGGTGCCGTAGTACTTGCGGTAGATGTTGAGGATCGGCAGGATCAGCAGGTCGGCGAAGATGAAGGCGATGACGCCGCCGAAGCTGATGCCGCCGTTCCACAGCACCGCGGCCAGGGGCACGTTGCCGATCGAGCAGACGAACGACAGGATCGCCACCAGTGGTCCGACGATCGGGCTCCAGATGGCCGAGAGCAGTGGGTGGTCGGTCAGGAAGAAGTGCTGCCAGAACGTATCCGGCACCCAGGCGCCGATCGCGCCCGCGATGAGCAGCCCGATGACCAGATCGCGCAGAATGGCGGCCCACTCCATGACGAAGACGTGCGAGACGGCGGTGACGCCCTGCGGGGAGAGGAGTCGTCGCAGGAACGGTCCTTCGGTCCCTACCGACATGTCCATGGCGGCATGGCCTTCCATCGATCCGGCCAGGCCCTGCTCGGCTTGTGCGCGGGCCGCGTCGACCAGGCGTGACCGCACGAACAGCCGGAACAGCACCGCCAGCAGCACGATCATGATCGGCCCGCCGACGAATTCGGCCGCGGTGAACTGCCAGCCCATCAGCAACGCGAGAATGATGCCGAGTTCGACGACCAGATTGGTCGAGCCGATCTCGAAGGCCATGGCGGCGGTGAAGTTCGCGCCCTTGCGGAACAGTGAACGCGCCAGCGCCACAGCGGCATACGAGCACGAGGAGGAGGCCGCGCCCAACCCGGCCGCCACCGCGAGGGTGCGCGGGCGGTCGTCGCCCATCAGGCGCACGATCGTCGACTTGCGCACCACCGCTTGAACGGTCGCAGACAGCGCGAAGCCGAGGATCAGCGCCCAGAGAATCTCCCAGGTCATCGATCCCGCCAGCGATAGCGCATGTCCGATCGCGTTCATTGTCGCCTCGTCTCGTCCCTGTCGGATGACCGTGCCCGTGGCCGACTATATACCCCTGCCGGGTATAACTGATCTACCTGCCTCGGCGTGTACGGACCGGTGCCGACTAGTCGTTGGTTAGTCGGTGATTAGTGGCGGCCAGCAGACTGGCGCGCGCCGGGGCCGGACGGTCCGGCGTGCATCGACCAGCCAGGAGTCATCTTGTTCCGCAACGGATTCGCCGCCACCGCTCTCCTTCTCGCCACGCTCACGGTGACGGCCTGTAGCGAGGGGTCCAAGTCGGCCGAGGTCAAGGCCACCACCCCGGCGCAGGCCAGCACGACGGCGGGCGCGGGCTCGCCGTCGCCGGCCGCGAAACCCACGGGGACCGGCGATGCGTGCACCGAGGTGCAGTACGAGATCGATCTGGCACATCAGTTGCAGCAGGGGCAGCAGCCGGCGGACCCGAAAGCCGCGGAATCGCGGTTGAGTTCGTTCCGTCCGACCGCCCCGGCCGCGGTTATCACCCCGTTCGCTCAGCTCGACGCGATCATCGTCGGGCATCTGGAGAAGCGGGGCGAAGATCAGATCAACGCGGAAGCCGCCGGCGTGCTGCTGGGCAAGTTGTCGCAGTGGAAGTCGGCCAACTGCTGACCGGTGACCAGCGCACCAGCGTGTGACGGGAGGTTGCACGAAACGTCTCGGGCCGCCGGTCGGTCGGTTTAGCCTGTGCGAGTAGGTTTGCGATCGATCAGGCGATTGTGGTGCTCGCATGGACGGAGAAATCCCACTGGACCAGCCGCATACCTCCCGCGTCTACGACTATTTTCTCGACGGCAAGGACAACTACGAGGTCGATCGGAAGGCCGCGGAGGAAATCCTGAAGGTGTGGCCGAACATTCGCACCGCCGCGCGGGTGAATCGTCAGTTCATGCATCGCAGTACGCGGTTTCTGGCCGAGTCCGGGGTCCGGCAGTTTCTCGATATCGGCACCGGCATTCCCACCGAACCCAACCTGCATCAGGTCGCGCAGGCGGTGACGCCGGAGGCGCGGGTGGTGTATGTCGACAACGATCCGGTGGTGCTGGCCTACGCCCGCGCGCTGATGACGGGCACCGCGGCGGGCTCGACCACCTATATCCAGGGCGATGTCCGCGATCCGGCCGCCATTCTGCGCTCGGCGGAATTGCTCGAGGCCCTGGATCTGTCGCAGCCGGTCGGGCTGAGCATGATCGCGCTGCTGCATTTCGTCGAGGCCGATATCCCCGCCATTCTGTCCGGCTTCCTCGATGCCCTGGCTCCGGGTTCGTATCTCGTGATCTGCGCTATCACACCGGATTTCGCGCCCGAGCAGGTGCTGCCGGCCCAGGAGGTCTACCGGGTGCGCAGGCTGCCCGCGCAGGTTCGCCATTACGACGAGATGGTCGGCTGGTTCGCCGGTCTCGACCTGATCGACCCCGGCGTGGTTCCCCCGCATCGCTGGCGGCTGGGCGAAACCTCCGAATTCACCGAGGCTTTCGACGCCAAGGTGTCCTGCTGGTGCGGGGTCGGCCGCAAACCCTGAGTCAGCCGTAGAGCTGGACGAAGCGGTCGAGGGAACGTTCGACATCGCCGCGCAGCGCGCGGGCGACCACCGATCCGATGGGTCCGAACAGCGGCGCTCCGCCGAGATCGAAGTCGGCGGTGACCTTCGAGCCGGTCGCGGTGGGGGCCACCCGCAACTCGATGCCGAATTTGGTGCCGCCGATGCCGGAGCCGTTGAGCACCAGTCGATTCGGTGGTTCGGCGGTCTTCACCGTCCAGGTGACCCGGTTGCGGAAGCCCTTCACGGTGGCGACGCCGACGAGCCGGGTGCCGGGGGTGAGGCCCTCGGGCACCGGTCCGCGCCAGCCTTCGTGCAGGGTCAGCCACTTGTCGAGTTCGGGCAGGTCGGAGGCGTGCGCCCAGGCCTGATCGGGCGGGATGGGGACGTCTACGGATACCTTGAGCTTGGCCACGCCGCGATGATATCTGTTACGTGATGTAGCTGTTAGCTCGGGAGGTCGGGCCGGGCGTTTCCGCCGGGTTCGCAGTCAGCTCGAGCGCAATGGTGTCGGCGGATGATCCGTGGCCCTAGCGTCGGACGGCGTGAGCGAACTCGATCATGTGGTGCTGGCGACGCCGGATCTGGCGGGCACGGTGGAGACGGTGGGCCGGCTGCTGGGCGTGAAACCCGTTGCGGGTGGCGCACACACCGGCCGCGGAACCCGCAACTATCTGCTGGGCTTGGGCAACGGCGCCTACTTGGAGATCATCGGACCGGACCCCGAGCAACCGGAACCGGAACTGCCGCGGCCGTTCGGCATCGACGAGCTGAGCGAGGCCCGGCTGGCGGGATGGCTGGTCCGGGTCGAGAACATCGACGCGGCCGTGGCCCGGGCGCGATCGGCCGGTTACGACCCGGGGGACGCGTCGGATCTGTCGCGAACGACACCCGACGGGCGAATCCTCCGGTGGCGCTTGACCTTTCCCGCGCCCAGCACCGGAACGCAGGTGGTGCCGGCGCTCATCGACTGGGGCGACACCGACCATCCGGCGAACGAGCTGCCGGAGGTGCCGCTCCGCGAACTCGAGATCGTGCACCCGCATCCCGAGCCCGTCACGGCGCAGCTGCGAGCGCTCGGCGTCGATTTCGCTGTGCGCGCGGGGAATCGGCCGGCCCTGATCGCCCGGATCGGTGCGGACGAGCCGGTCGTACTGCTCTGATCGTCAGCCCACCGCGGCGCGGGCGGTGACCCGCAGCGTGAAGTTGCGCGGTTTCAAGGTCGGGAACTCCTCGATGTCGAGGCGATATCCGGTGCTCCACAACTCGTGGTCGTGCACCAGATGAGCCAGGGTGAGGACCGTCTCGTGCAGGGCGAGGGCACGGCCGATGCAGGCGCGCGCCCCGGTCCCGAACGGCTTGTAGGTGAGCGGAGCCGGTCCGGTCAGAAAACGGTCGGGGGAGAAACTGTCCGGATCGATCCAGACGGCCGGGTCCCGGTGAATGGCAAGCAGATTCAGGTAGATCCAGTCGTCGGGAGTGACCCGGTGGCCCGCGATGGTGGCCGGGGTGCGAGCGGCGCGCAGGAACGCCGGGGCCACCGGATGCAGCCGCAGCGTCTCGTCGACGACCGCACGCAGATATCGCAACCCCGCGATGTCCTCGTAGACCAATTCCGCCGGGGCCTTGCCCGTTCCGGCGAGTTCGGCGCGGGCCCGATCGGCGACCTCGGGATGCCTCGACAACTCGTACAGCGCGAAAGCGACTGTCCCCGCCGTGGTTTCGTGACCGGCAATCAGCATGACGACCGCCTGGTCGATGATCTGCTGCCGGGTCAACGGCGCACCCCGCTCCGGATCGGTATCGCTCAGCGCCGCCGTCAACGGCGCTTCACTACTGCCCGAGTCGACGACCATCTCGACGTGCCGCCGTAGCGCCTGCGCATGCGGCGGCACCGGGTTCACGCCCAGAACGGCATCGAGGAACGGAATCACCTTGCCCCGGTTGGTGGTTCGAATCAGCACGAACATGGTGTCGACGAATTCGCGCCGCTGCGTGGAGGTCAACCGGGTCCCGAATCCGGCCCGGGTGATGAGGTCGTACGCGAGATCCTGGGTGCGTTCGCCGACATCGATCGGCTGCGCAGATGCGCTCCAGCGCCGCAGGTGCGCGGCGATGACCGGGTTCATGGCCGCGTGGTAGCGGCGCATCGCGGCCCGGCTGAACGCGGGTTGCAGCCGGTCGTGGGCCAGCCGCCAGACCGCGTCCTCGGTGTCGGTGAACAGCAGACCGGTCGGCGCCATGGGCGCGAGCCGCCGGAAGGCGGGACCGTTGACCTTGGTCCAGCCGCGGTCGTCGAGAATCGGTTCGGCCAGCGCGGCCGAATTCACCACGAGCATGCGCGGATACCGCAGCACCCGCACCTCGTAGACGTCCCCGAGTCGCTCGGCGTGGCCGGTGATGCTCTGCGCCGGTGTCCGGGCCGACAGCGACAACGCGTCGCCTACGAGCGGAACGCGCCAGGGCGGATGGGGTACGGCTGACATTTCGACCACTCCTTCGACAGCGCGGACAGAATACGGGCTTCCGACTGCAAATCCGCGCCGCCCGGCAATCCGAGGGCGGGCGCGGCCGGATCCGCCGCACCACCCGCCGACCGCACCGCGCACGCCGCCGTCAACGCCCGCGCGACAGCGGCGAAATCGCCTGCCGTCGTGCGTCTTTCCGCGGGGACATACGGGGCCAGACCGAGAATCGCGTCATTGATCTCGATGACCGAGCGATGCAGCAGATACGTGGGATCGGCTCCGGCCGGGCGCGGCTGCACCACCTCGGGGCACGCCCGGGTCAGATCCGACCACAGGGGCGCGAGGGTCGCGACCGCCCGCGCGGCCGGATCACCGCGCAGGGCGTCGATCAGCCGCAGCGCCAAGGGGATCGCGGCCAGCGGGGTGAAGCCGATGCTGTCAACCACGAAGGCCATCCGGTCGGTCTGCGCCGCGTACTCGGTGAACGCGTCGACATGCCCGGTCGCCAGCACCAGCGAGGTGGTGAGCCCGAAGGTCAGACTGCACAGCAGGCCGGTGAAGATCACCAGGAACAGCAGCGAGAACACGCGTGCGCTCCACGGCGGCCGGCCCCGCAGATCCTGTAGTGACGCCGACACGATCAGCACCGCGCACGCGTACGGAAAGATGACGAACAGCAGCGTCATCGGTGCCGATTGCCAGCCCGGGTACTGCAACACCAGCCCGCCCCGCGCCGCGATCGGACTGCCCAGCAACAGATATCCCAGTCCCATCAGCGCGGCGGCGGTGTACACCACCGGCAGCCGTGGCGTCTTCCGTTGCTGCGCATGCGAAACCACCAGATACGCCTCGGCGGTCACCAGGATCATCAGGGCATTGGCCAGCTGATACTGCCGGGCCGCCGTCAGCCCCGGCTCCCATCGCTGAATGTGGTTCTGCGCGGTGGCGATCATCAGCAGCCAGGCCAGCGTCGAACCGATCAACGCGTTGTTGACGTGCCGGCTGCCGAAAGAGTCACGGCACCAGACGATTCGGAGCAGGGTCACCAGCGCCGTGCACGTCCACAGCGGCCAGGCCGCGGTCTCCGGCAGCGAGGAGTACGGGGGGAGCGGCGGGTACGACACCGCTCACCCGCGCACGAAGACATTGCGCAGCGGCGCGAACGGCCGCCGCCGCATGGCCGGCATGATCAGATTGGCGAACGCCTCTGCCTCGAGCTCCTTGGCGGTGCCGAACACCCCGCGGGCCAGCGCGGTCTCCAGGCGGGTCAGCGCCGCCGGGCCGACCAGGCCGCCGAGGTAGTCGCCGAGCGCGGCGTGAATGCGCTCGCCCTCGTGATCGAGCAGCAGATGGCCGATCTCGTGCAGCACCGTGTGCTCGACCATGTAGCGCGAGGACCGCTCCTCGTAGACGATCAGCGTCAACTCCTCGGTCTCGGCGAGCAGCCCGCACGGGAAACCGGCCGCCCTGAGCCCGGAACGGCCCACCAGCGCAATGGGTTTGCCGCGTTGCTCGGCGAGGGTGTCGACGAATCGCCGCAGGTCCCAGGGTTCCGGGATCACCAGGTTCGCGATCAGCGATTCGAGCCTGTCCTCACCGCTCACGGACGGCGTCCTGTCCGGACTTGGCCTGCCGCACCGTGGTGATCAGCAATTCCAGTGCGTCGACGGAGAACTCGCCGCCGCGAAAATGCACCGCGCCCAGCTTGATGCCGAGCGTGCGGGCGGTGTCGAGAATCGCGAGCTTGTGATCGAGGGTGCGCATCTGTTCGGTGTCCGGGTCCAGCAGGTACAGCGGGTCGACCTCGAACTGTATCGCTATGGCACGCAGGATGTCCGGTGACGGATTGCCGGTTTCGGCGCGGGCCTCGGCGATCTCGGCCGGGGTGACCGGGCGGCCGAGGAGGGCGGTCGTCTGGCGGGCCAGCTCCGTGTTTTGATGGTTGGCATTGTGGTCCGGATGGTCGTCGCGGGCTCCGAGTAACCTGCACAAACGGTCGACTCGATGCGCGACGAGATTCATTGCGGGCCTACTCCTGCGTTCTTCCGTGCCTGCCGAAGCCTGGCCCCGAATCTACCCGCCAGTTCGTCCGGTATCTCGCTGGTGCGGCCGATCAGCCAGCGGCGATAGAGTTTGTCCTCGTAGTCGGGGTCCTCGGGCGAGACCGGACCGTCCAGCAGTCCGGCGAAGGCGCGATCGAGCAGCGGCGGAATCGACCAGTCCCCGTCGCGATTTCGCTCCAGCAGATCGGTGAGATACAGCCCGATCAGCCGACCGCATTCGAGATTGATCCCGGCGACGGCCGCCTCGAGTTGTCGCGGATCGAGGGGATCGCGTGCGGCCAGGTTCAACTGGACCTGGGCCTCGAACAGGCCCAGCGCCAGCGCGGCGGGCACCTCGACCACGGCGGTGCCCGCGTCGAGCGTGCGCCCGAGGGCCTCGGGATGCGGCTTGTCCCCGGTCCAATAGGCCCGGGCCGCACTGCCGTTCTGCCAGCACAGGGCGGTGTCGAGCCGGCGGAAGGTGACCGGCTTCGGGGCGGGACCCAGCGTCGCGGCCTCCACCCGGACCAGGGTGCGCCTGGTCGGCCCGCCCGCGGCGATCACGTCGTCGAGGCTGTAGTTGAGTTCGCGCCGCCGCTCCCGCACACAGGCCGCGAGAAACGTGGCGTACTCGGGTTGCATGTAAACCGATTTTACTCGAAGGTGGCCATGACTTGGAACAATAGGTCGTTCGTTCTCTACCGATTTTGTTTGCGAGTGGACATCGGCTGGCATAGTCTCGGATCGGCGGACGGCATCATGAGCCATGAACCGATCTGGACTGTGGAGGGGATGGATCGGCGTAAGGCCCGTGGGTGCCGTCCGCCGCGTGCTTCGGGGCGGCGGCACAAAACGAGCAACGTCGCCGGGCGAAGGGGGGAGTTGGCCCGGCGACGTCGTCATCGAAGTGGCTCGAGGCCACTGATTCGGGTCAACGCTGTTCTGGGGGGAGTGAACAGGTTGCCCGCGGACGATGATACGGACATACCCCCGTCTCGGCGCAAGCCCCTGTGACGAATGAAATCGACTGGACCGCAATCGGTTGCGGTTCCGGGGACGGCGTTAGGGGGCTCGGGCGGCGTGATTCGGGGGCTTTAGGGGAAAACGGCCGGATTGTTTCGCCGCGGTGGATCGAGTGGTGGTCAGCTTGGCCGTGGTGTGGGGTGGGCGGCAGACTGGGGCGGATATGAAGCTGCCGGAACTTCCCGACCTGCCTGTTCGCGCGGCCCTCGACGAGATCGTGGGGACGCTTGCCGCGCATGGGACCGCCGTCCTGGTGGCGCCGCCGGGCACCGGGAAGACGACGTTGGTGCCGCTGGCGCTGGGCGCCGCGAGCCCGGGACGGGTGGTGATCGCCGAGCCTCGGCGGCTGGCCGCTCGGGCCGCCGCCGCGCGGATGGCGGCGTTGCTGGGGGAGCGGGTGGGTGCGACCGTGGGGTATTCGGTGCGCGGGGACCGCAAAGTGGGGGCCGGGACGCGGATCGAGGTGGTGACCTCCGGTCTGCTGGTGCGACGGCTGCAGAGCGATCCGGAGCTGAGCGGGGTCGATGTC
Organism: Nocardia yunnanensis; assembly: GCF_003626895.1. Lineage (GTDB taxonomy): Bacteria > Actinomycetota > Actinomycetes > Mycobacteriales > Mycobacteriaceae > Nocardia > Nocardia yunnanensis. The sequence goes on from NZ_CP032568.1 coordinate 6,422,607, forward strand.
GTGGTGCTCGACGAGTGTCATGAGCGGCATCTCGACGCGGATCTGCTGCTGGCGCTGCTGCTCGATGCCCGCGCGGGATTGCGGCCCGATCTGCGTGTGCTGGCCACCTCGGCAACCGTTGCGGCGGAGCGACTTTCGGTACTGCTGGGCGGGGGAGAGGTGGCCGCGCCGGTGCTGCGGGTGCAGGGGCGGGCCTATCCGGTGGAATTCGAGTATGTGCCGCCGCTGGCTCGCGAGCGCATCGAGCAGCAGGTGGCGCGGGCGACGCGAATAGCGTTGGCGGACAATGCCGGAGACGTCCTGGTGTTCCTGCCCGGGGCAGGGGAGATCCGCCGCACCGCCGAATTGCTCTCGGATCTGCGCGATGTCGATGTGATGCCGTTGCACGGCCGGTTGGCCGCGGCCGCACAGGACACCGCGCTGCGGCCCGGGCCGCGCCGGCGCGTGGTGCTGTCCACCGCGGTCGCCGAATCCAGTCTGACCGTGCCGGGCGTGCGGGCGGTGGTGGACTCGGGTCTGGCGCGGGTGCCGCGCATCGACCATCGGCGCGGGCTGTCCGGCCTTGCGACCGTGCGGGTTTCGGCCGCGGTCGTCGAACAGCGCGCGGGTCGTGCGGGCCGCGAGGGGCCCGGTCGCGCCTGGCGCTGCTGGCCCGAATACGAACACGCCACCCTCCCCGCCTACCCGGAACCGGAGATCCGCACCGCCGACTTGACCCGGCTCGCACTGGAATTGGCGTGCTGGGGCACCGTCGACGGTCAGGGCCTGGCGTGGTGGGATCCGCCGCCCGCGGGCGGTCTGGCCGCGGGACGCGCGGTGCTGCGCGCATTGTCGGCCGTGGACGACCATGGCGTGGTGACGGAGCGAGGCCGGCGGATGGCGGCGGTCGGCCTGCACCCGCGGCTGGCCCGCGCCCTGCTCGACGGCGCGCAGGAGGTCGGGCCGCGGGCGGCCGCGGAGGTGGTCGCCCTTCTCGACGACGACACCCTCGTCCCCGGCATCGATCTCGTGGCCGCGCTGCGCACGCTGCGCGCCCAGCGCCCCGCACGGTGGGAGCGGGAGGCTCGACGCCTCGCCACGCCGGCCACACCGAATCCTGCTGCCGGACAGGGGAGTCGATCTGCAGGAGGTGACGATCCGGCGTTGATCGCGGCGCTGGCCTACCCGGAACGGGTGGCGCGGCGTCGAGCGGCGGGGTCGTCGAGTTACCTGATGGCGGGTGGTACGGCGGTGACATTGCCGCCGGGCAGCGGTCTCGCGGATGCCGAATGGCTGGCGGTGGCGGTGGCGGGCCGCGATCCAGGGCAGTCGGAGGGGCGAATCCGATTGGCCGCCAAGGCCGATGAGCAGCTCGCGCGGACGGCGGCGGCCAATCTGCTCGAGTCGGTGGACGAAGTCGACTGGCGTGACGGCGATCTCGTGGCCCGGCGCGTGGAACGACTCGGCGCGATCGTGCTGTCGGAGCGGCCACTGCGCGACCCGGACCCGACGCTGATCTCGGCGGCGCTGTTACGCGGTCTCGCCGCGCAGGGCTTGGAGCTGCTGCGCTGGACCGACGAGGCCCGAGATCTGCGCCGCCGCTTGGATTTCCTGCATCGCGCCGTCGGCGCGCCGTGGCAGGCCATGGACGACGAGACCCTGCTGGCCACTGCCGAAACCTGGCTCGGTCCAGAACTTTCCGCCGCGTGCCGCCGCACCGACCTCGAGCGGATCGACGCTGGGAACGCCCTGCGCCGCCTGCTGCCCTGGCCCGAGGCCGCCCGCCTGGACGAGCTCGCCCCCGAACGCCTGGAAGTGCCGTCCGGCAGCCGCATCCGCCTCGACTACTCCGCCGACCCACCCGTACTGGCGGTCAAGGTCCAGGAGATCTTCGGCTGGACCGATCCGCCCCGGCTGGCCGGCGGCCGCGTCCCGATCCTGCTGCACCTGCTCTCACCCGCCCAGCGCCCGATCGCCGTCACCGCCGACCTGCCCTCCTTCTGGCGCACCGGCTGGCCCCAGGTCCGCGCCGACCTGCGCGGCCGCTACCCCAAGCACGCGTGGCCGGAAGACCCCACCACCGTCATCGCGCACCGCGGTACCGCCCGCAACGCCCACCGGCCCACCTGAAATCCGGTACGCGGGTGACGGGACATCAATCCCGCTGCGGCCGAGGCGTTATCGCCAGGAGTACCGGGCCGCTCTCGCCGGTGGGGCAGCCGGAGGCGGTGCAGCCGCCACACCCGGTGCTGGGGCAACCGGATCCGATTCGTTCCACCGACAGCCGTTTCTTGCGGGTCCAATAGTCGACCATGGCGCGCGCTTCGTCGGCGGAGACACCGACCGTGCGCGCTACCTGGTCGAGGTTGAATTCCCCACGGGACGAGGTGATTTCGGCCAGGACGCGGCGCAGCGGGCTGGTCACCAGAAAACCCGGCCGAGCTGGAAGACCGCCACCGCCAGCAGCCAGGCGACCGACAGCTGCATCGCCACGCTCAACAGCGTCATGCGCATGCCGATCGTATTGCGCAGCACCGCGAGCGTGGTCATGCACGGGGTGTAGGCGAGCAGGAACATCATGAACGCCAGCACCGCGGGTGTGGTGTGCCCGCTGGAGGACTGCCGGAACGTCTCGCGCAGGGAGTCCGACAGCGGGGCGTCGGCGGGGCCGTGACCCGGATCGTCCAGGCTGTAGGACTGCGAGATCGTCGCCACCACGGCCTCTTTCGCCACGAAGCCGCTCACGAGCGCGGCCCCGGCATGCCAGTCATCGAAACCGGCCGGCGCGAAAGCGGGCGACACCGCCGACGACACCGCACCCAGCGCGCTGTGCTCGGCCGGCACCTCGCCGAACGTGCCGCCGCCCACCGGAATCGACGCCAGCAGCCATACGCCGGTGACGGTGGCGACGATGATGCCGCTGGCGGTGGTCAGGAAGCCTCGCATCTTCTGCCAGGTGTGCGTGCCCAGCACCCGCAGGCTGGGGCGGCGGTAGGGCGGCAGGTCCAGGACCAGCGGTTCATCGGCCATATCGCGGAACATGATGTTGCGCAACAGGTATCCGATGCCGACCACCAGCAGAATGGAGACGAGGTACATGGCGAACACCACCGTCCCCGCCTGGCTGCCGAAGAAGACGCCGGCCAGCAGCACGTACACCACCAGCCGGGCATTGCAGCTGGTGAACGGGATGAGCAGGGCGGTCAGCAGGCGGTGGCGGGGGTTGGCCAGCACCCGGGTGCCGGCGATGGCGGGCACATTGCAGCCGAACCCGACGATCAGCGGCAGCACGGCGCGCCCGGGCAGGCCGATGGTGCGCATGAGCCGGTCGGCGACGAAGGCCGCGCGGGCCATGTAACCCGAATCCTCCAGCAGCGCAAGCAGAACGAACATGATCAGCATGAGCGGCACGAAGCTCAGCACCTGGCCCACGCCATTGATGAAACCGTCGCGCACCAGGCCGATCAGGGGGCGCGGCGCGTGCAGAGCGGTCAGGAGATCGGACGCCGCGTCGGCGACGGGGCCGGTGATCAAGCCGCCGAACGCATCCTGCAGCGGCTTGGCGACCGTGGTGGTGAGTTCGAACACCAGCCACATGACGGCCAGGAACAGGGGGACGCCGAGCCAGCGGTGGGTGACGATCCGGTCCACGCGATCACTGCGGGTGACGCGGGCCGCGACGGGGGCGACCACGGCGGCGCGCACATCGTGCGCCCAGCCGTACCGGCGTTCGGCGATGAGGATCTCGCCGTCGTCGTCGCAAGCCGGCGGCTCGTCGGTGGCCTCGGTCAGGATCGTGCGGGCCGTCGCGGCCAGATCGGCCGGCACCTCCGGCGGGGTGTCGCCGGCGAGCAGGGCCAGCGCCAGCCAGCGCGCCGGATAGTGTTCCGGCAGTTGTGGTTTCAGCGTCGTGATGGCGGACTCCACATCGTCGCCGAGGTGTGGCGCGATGGGGACGCGGGCCTCGGTCAGCGTCGCGTCGACGGCGGCCGCGAGGGCCGGTACCCCCGTGCCGCCGCGCGCCACCAGCGACACCACCGGCACGCCGAGCGCCTTGGCCAGCCGGTCGGCGGCCACGGGTGTGCCGCGGCCGGCGGCCACATCGGTCATGGTCATGGCGACCACGGTGGGCAGGCCCGTCTCCAGGATCTGCGACAGCAGATACAGGCTGCGTGTCAGGTTCGCGGCATCGACCACGGCGACCACGAGATCCGGGCGATCCGGTCCGGCGGCGAGCAGGGCGTCGCGGGTGACCGCCTCGTCGGGGGCGGCGGGCAGCAGGCTGTGGGTACCGGGCAGGTCGAGCAGGCGAATCGTGCGGCCGGCGGCCAGTTTCCACGGGCCCTCGCTCACCTCGACCGTGGTGCCCGGCCAGTTGCCGACCCACTGGCGCGCGCCGGTGGCGGCATTGAACAGGGTCGACTTGCCGACATTCGGATTGCCGACCAGCGCCACGGTGGCGGCTGCGGTCACGGTCGTGCTGCCGGTGGAAGGCGCAGGGCCGCAGCAGGATTCGCTCATGCGCCGGTGACCGGAGTGTGCTGGGCGCGGTCGCGCGCCACCTCGATCGCGCGGGCGGTGGCGCGGTCCACCGCGATCCGCGCCTCACCGACGCGCAAGATGCGGCCGCCGCAGACGCCGATCGCGGAGACACTCACCGGCGCGCCGGGAATCAGACCCAGCTCGAGCAGGCGTCGTCGCTGTCGGCCCAGGAGTCGAAGGCGTCCGATCCGGAAAGTCTCTCCGGGTTTGCTGTCCATCAGCGAGCTCACAGTGGCCTCTTTCAACCGGTGACGCACGAACGCTCCTGACCGCTGGAACGTTTCTGTGTAAGGGAAGCTGATAACCGATTTTAAGAGGCCGCTGAGAAATAGCTATACCGCTCTAATCACGTCCGGATTGGGACGTTTGACCCTTTACTCGCTCGTATCGCCCGCGCCGCCCTCCGCGACGATCCGGCCGGATTCGATGGCCGCCAGCAGGGATTCGTAATCGGCCGCCGTCTGGTCGGCGTAGGCGAGCGCGAATTCCCCCATGGCCTTGTCGAAGACATCGCCGCTGCCCAGGTAGGCGGCGATCGCGACTCGGTCGCCCGAGCGCGCGTGCCCGCGCGCCAGAGTATGGCCGCACAAGGTGGCGTACTGCTTCAGCTGCGCCGCCGACATCTCGTCGATGACCATGGAGCCCTTCATATCTCGCAACTGCCGCCAGTAGTAGTGCAGTCCGTCCGGCCCGGTGGCCCAGCCCAGGAAGATGTCACCCGCCGACTGGGTGAGCCGCTGCCCGTGCACCACGCGATGCCCCTGGTGCAGGAACTGACTCGGGCCCGAATAGGGTGCCAGCACGGAATTCTCGGCCTGCTTGACCTGGAGGAACAGGGGATCGCCGGTGTTGCGTCCGGTCAGCAGCGCGATGAAGCATCGGGTTCCCACGCTGCCCACGCCCACGACTTTCATTGCGATATCACGCAATTCGTACCGATCCAGCAGGACCCGGCGCTCCTCCGGCAGCGTGGCACGGTAGTCGGTGAGCACCGAATTCAGTTCGGTGTGCAGCTCTTTCGGTATCGGCATGACCAGCGGCGGATCCGCCTTGATGCACGGCAGGCCATCGGGCCCGGGCTCGGTGAGCTTGCCCAGGGCCTGCAGGCTGGTCCGGGTGCGCGCCTTGCTGATCACCTTCTCGGACTGCTTGCGGTCCTTGGGTTTCAACAGTTCCTGGACCTGTTCGGCGTCGACCATCTGATACCAGACCTCGGTCTCGCCGAGGGTGGCCAGCCGCGCCATGGTTTCGCGATAGGCCTGCGCCGCCGCCACCGCCGCCGCGCCCGCCTCGGTGTCCTCGCACCCATTGGCCCGCGCCGCCACCGCCACACTGGCGACCAGCCGCTTTACATCCCATTCGAACGGTCCCGGCAATGTCTCGTCGAAATCGTTGACATCGAACACCAGCGACCGCTCCGGCGACGCGAACAACCCGAAGTTCGACAGATGCGCGTCCCCGCACAACTGCACCACCAGCCCCGTGTGCTCCCCGACCGCGAGATCCCCCGCCATGATCGCGGGCCCGCCCCGATAGAACGGAAACAGCCCCGCCGCCATCCGCGCATACCGAATCTTCACCAACTCGGCCACCCGAGTCTCCGCCTGCCGTTCCAGCACACTCACCGGATCCGCCCGCCCCACCCCCGCCCGCCATTCCCCCAACGCCGACCGCGCCACCCGCTTCCGCGCCGCCCGCCCAACCTCCGCCGCCCCCAACTCCACAGTCGACATGAAAGAACCCTAATTCCCACCCCCACGAATTCCCAGCTCCACGGGTTGGTTCGGGCAACGATCAGTCAGCGACGCGACGTCACTTCGCAGGCGGTGAAGAACGGCCCGGCAGAGGATGTTCGAGGTAGCCATCGGCGAAGAAGGCCAATGATCCGCAGGTGTCGCAGCGGTAGGTGTGCTGGTGCACGATGTGCTGACCGAGTTTGCGGGGTTCGCCGGAAAGCCAGCCCGGCTCACCGGTTTGGAAGCCGAGCGCCCCGATGTAGGTGCGCTCTCGCTCGCACCATGTGCAGCGTAAATCGACACCCTCGCGACGCCGACGGATCTCCTCCGCACGAGCACCCAGTGTGGTTCTGACCTGATCGATATAGCGTTCGGCCTCGGTCAAGGTCACCCGAGCCGCCGGACCCCACCAACTCACTCGCTGCTCGACGGTCCGCAAATGCGCGAACTCCGCCGCCGAACGCCGAACCACTCGACTCCCGCGCAGCCCTCCGCGCACCCGAAAAGTGATCTCAGCCTGCGAGATCCCCTCCGGCAGGCCACTGTCCATGAACACTCGCTCAGGGTCATTCGCATCCGGCTTGTAGCCGATCCCCCCGTCCTTCACGGAAGGGGACGATACCGCCTCTGGACGGCCGGGGTGGGCCCGGTGTTATTCGGTGAGTAGGCGTTCGATGACCCAGCCGGCGGCGTCGGGGTGCATGGGGAGGGTGGCGTGGGTGGAGAGGCCGGCGTCGGGGTAGAGGTCTTCGAAGAAGTCGTTTTCGACGGTGGGGTCGTCGATGAAGGAGGCGGTGCCGGGTGGGGTGAGGACCTGGTCGCCTCGGGTGGCGAGGACCGAGTAGTGCACGCCGGGGACGGTGAGGCCACCGGCGAGCAGGGCGGTGGTGACCTGGGAGCCGGCGAGGCAGTCGAGGGCGCCCTGGACGCCGCGAAAGACGGTGTCGCGCAGGGGATTCGTGGCGTCGGTGAGGATGCCGGCGAGGCCGTCGGGGGAGCCGGGGAGGTCGCGGCCGCCGATGAGGGTGGCCGCGTTGGTGCCGGCGGTCACCGGGGCGAGGTAGACGGCGCGGTCGACGGAGGGGCCGCCGTGCAGGAATTTCAGGTAGTAGTTGGCGATCAGCGCGCCGGAGGAGTGGGCGACGATGTCGACCTTCGGGGCTCCGGTGGCGGCGAGCACCTTGGTGACGAAATCCCGCAGTTGCCCGGCGGATTCGGATACCGGTGCGGCCGCTTGCATGGGGCCGATGATGCCGTAGCCGAAGATGAGGGGACAGCCGCCGATATCGCGGATGCCGCCGGTGATCCCCGCCATCTGCTTGTCGAGGGTGGCGCGAATGTCGCCGACCGCACCGAAACCCCCGAGAATCACCACCGGATTCGGCTGCTCCGGCGCGGGCACGCAGTCCAGGGCGGGTTCGAGCGTGCCCGAGACCGGCTGCGTTCCCGGCGGATGCACGGGCATCGCCCCCGCCTGCCCCACCCCCACCGCCTGCCCCATTCCCACCGCGAGCGCCGCCGCCATCACCGCCACGCTCGTCCGTACCCGCCATCCACGCAGTGCAGAACCGATCACCTTCATCACAGAAATAGTTCGGACACCGACGACGTTTGGACGACCGAATCAGCGTGTCGGCGGCGTGGCATACGCTCCGGGTGGATGGGAAGGATCGGGGTTGTGAGCAAACGCGGCTGGCTGTTGTTCCTGGGTATGGGTGTGATCTGGGGTGTGCCGTACGCCATGATCCGGGTCGCGGTGCGCGAATTCGATCCGGTGTTCGTGGCTTTCGGCCGCACCTTTCTCGGCGCGCTGGTGCTGCTGCCGGTCGCGCTGTATCTGAAGGTGCTGGCCCCCGCCCTGCGGCAGTGGCGCTGGCTGCTGGTCTACACGCTGGCGGAGATCACCGGCCCGTGGCTGCTCATCGGTCACGCCGAAACCAAGCTCACCAGTTCCACGGTCGGGTTGCTGATCGCGGCGGTGCCGTTGATCGCCATCGTCATCACCACCCGCATGGGCCACGAGGGCTTGGACATGCGGCGCATCCTCGGCCTGGTGATCGGTTTCGCGGGCGTCGCGGCGCTGGTCGGTCTGGATGTCGACGTCTCGAATCTCGGCGCGATGGCGGCCATCGGCGTCAGCGTGATCGGCTACGCCCTGGGCCCGATCATCGTGGTGCGCAAGCTGACCGACCTGCCCCCGATCGGCGTGGTCACCGGCTCGCTGATCTTCGCCGCCGCGCTCTATCTGCCGTTCGCGGTGTGGCGCATGCCTTCTCACTTCTCCGCCGCCCCGACCTGGTCGGTGATCGGACTCGGCCTGGTCTGCACCGCGCTGGCGTTCGTGGTCTTCTTCGCCCTCATCGGCGAGGTCGGACCCTCGCGCGCCACCGTCATCACCTACATCAATCCCGCGGTCGCCCTGCTGATCGGCGTCTCGCTGCTGGACGAACCGCTGACCGCGGGCATGGCGATCGGCTTCCCGCTGGTGATCGTCGGCTCGATCATCGGCACCGCTCGCGCCAAGGCCGAGGCCAAGGAGCCGGCTCCGGTCTAACCCCGTTTTCGCTTGCGCCGCTTGCGGTCTCGCCGCTCGATCCGCGGATCCTCACGCACCTGATAGCGGGGCACGTACTCCCCGAGGAACGTTTGCAGCGTGGCGGTGGCGGGAATCGCCAGCAGCGCCCCCACCGCACCCAGCAGCGCCCCGCCCATGATCACCGCCAGCAGCGCCACCGCCGGGTTCACATCGACGGTTTTCGCGGTGATGCGCGGCTGCAGCACATAGTCCTGAACCCACTGGTAGACCACCACGAAGATCACGATCCACACGGCGTCCAGCGGCCGGGCCGTCAACGCCACCAGCACCGGCAGCACGCCCGCGACATAGGTGCCGATGGTCGGCACGAACGAGGCCACCACCCCGAACCACACCCCCAGCGCCAGCGCGTTCGGCAGGCCCAGCAGCGCCAGGAAAAGCCAGTGCGCGATCGCGGAGATGACCGCCAGCAGCGCCCGCGAGTACAGGTAGCCGCCGGTCTTGTCGATCGCCAGATCCCAGGCGTGCAGTACCGCATCCTGTTTCGCGGGCGGCAGCAGCGAGCACAGCGCCCGCCGCAGTTTCGGCCCGTCCGCGGTCATGTAGACGCTGAACAGCGCGATGGTGACGAACTTGGCGATCCCGCCCAGCACGGTGCTCGACAGGCCCCACACATTGTCGGCCGCCCGCGCCGCGTAGGAGCTGATGACGTCGGAGTCCTTGAACAGCCGGTCGCGCAGCTGATCGAGGGTCAACTTCTGATGGAAGGTGCTGTTGACCCAGCTCACGAGTTCGTCGATGAGCCGCGGCAATTCGCTGACCACGTCGGCGACCGTCTCCACCAGCAGCACGCCCAGTGTCGCGACGAAGCCCGCGGTGCAGGCGAACACGATGACGAACACCGCACCCGTCGCCACCCCGCGATTGACGCCGCGCGCGGCCAGCGCGTCCACCGCCGGTTCCATGGCGAGCGAGACGAAGAACGCCACGGTCATCATGATGGCGATGCCGATGAGCTGATGCGCGGCCCAATTGGCGAGTTCGAACAGTCCGAGCAGGGCCAGGGCGAGCACCATGGCGCGCGGCAGCCAGGCGGGCATGGACGCCCGCGCGTCGGCGTCACTGCTGCTGGAGTCGCCTGTCGCCTCGGTGTTCGGTCCGGCGGCAGGGTTGTCGGCGGCCACGGCCCCAGTGTCGGTCACGGGCCGCGTTTTCCGGCCGCGACGCACCGGTTCGGTGGAAATGGACAGTTCCGGTCGGTCTGTTTTTAGTAAGCAAAATAAACCGAGAGTCATTCGTGGAGAAGGGTTTTGCCGCGATAGTGTGCAGGTATGCGGGTTGGCGGCCAAGATATGCGAGTGCGCACGAAATTCTCCAGCGAACTGATGGCGCTGACCGATGAGCTCGCGCAGATGGCGAGACTGACGCAGGAGGCTTCCGAACGAGCCACGGCCGCCCTCACCGGCAGCGACCTCACCGCCGCGTACGAGGTGTTCGCGCTCGAGGAGCAGGTGGAGATCGAGCACGCCAAATGCGAGGACCGGTCGGTCATCCTGCTCGCCCTGGAGGCGCCTGTCGCCCGCGACCTGCGGCATGTGGTGACCGCCATGCAGATCGCCGACGACCTGCTGGCCGTCAGCCGCGCGCTCAGCCGCGTCGCCGACGTGGTGGTCCGCCGCTACCCCGATCCGGTCGCCCCCGCGGTGGTCCTCGATTCGGTGGCGGAAATGTCGGGCGCCGTCACCCTTCTCATCGGTACCGCGGTGAGAGTCATTGCGGCGCAGAACCCGCCGCGCGATCGCGTGCTGATCCCGCGCGACGAGACCGTCGACCGGCTGCGCGCCCACCTGGTGGAGCTGGCCGCCGCCGACGGCTGGGCGCACGGCTCGGCCATGGCCATCGACATCGCGCTGCTGGCACACCACTTCGAACGCGCGGCCGACCACTGTGTGCGCATCGGGCGGCTCATTCGCTTCTTCCACACCGGCATTCCGCTCTACGCGCAAACGGAGGCGTAACCACCCCTTGTGTCCGGGGCCCGATCCGCGGGAGTAAGCTGCCCGAATTGCTTCATGGCGAGGTCTTTTCGAGTAGCACCGCACGTACGGACAGTCGAATCCGACAAGGGCCCCAAACATGCCAAACAGCTCTACCCAGACGACGGTGGCAGCGCCGATTCGGGTCGCGCCCGCCCCCGCCCCGGCCGAGAGAACCGGCGACACCACCCTGTCCCACCGGCAGATCATGACCATCCTGTCGGGCCTGCTGCTGGGCGTGTTCCTGGCGGCACTGGACCAGAACATCGTCAGCGTGGCGATCGTCCGCATCGCCAACAGCCTGCACGGCTTCGACAAACAGGCCTGGGCCACCACGGCCTACCTGATCACCGCCACCATCAGCACGCCGCTCTACGGCAAGCTCGCCGACATCTACGGCCGAAAACCCTGCTACCTCATCGCCATCGGCGTCTTCGTGATCGGCTCGGTGTGCTGCACCTTCGCCACCTCCATGTACCAGCTCGCGGGCTTCCGCGCGCTGCAGGGGGTGGGCGCGGGCGGGCTGATGTCGCTGGCCTTCACCATCATCGGCGATATCGTGCCGCCGCGCGAAAGGGTCCGATACCAGGGCTATTTCATGATGGTGTTCGGCATCGCCACCGTGCTCGGACCGGTGCTGGGCGGCTTCTTCTCCAACGCAGACCACATTCTGCGGCTCGCGGGCTGGCGCTGGGTGTTCCTGGTGAACGTGCCCATCGGCGTGCTGGCGCTGCTGGTGGTCGCCAAGGTGCTCGACGTGCCGCAGCAGCGGCGCCGGCAGCGCACCGACTGGCTGGGCGCGATAACCCTTGCGGCGGGCACGGTTCCGCTGCTCGTCGTCGCCCAGCAGGGGCGCGAGTGGGGCTGGCACTCGCATCGCGCGCTGCTCTGCTACGGCATCGCCGCGGCCGGGCTGGTGGCGTTCCTGCTCGTGGAGTTCCTCATGAAGGACGCGGCGCTGATTCCCCTGCGGCTGTTCCGCAATCTCACCTTCAGCATCGCCATTCTGGGCGGCTTCATCGTCGGCGTCGCCATGTTCGGCGCAATCGTGCTGGTGCCGCTGTACTTCCAGGTCGTGCGCGGGTATTCGCCCACGCGCTCCGGGCTTTTCATGCTGCCGCTGGTGGTCGGCATCATGATCGGCGCGCAATTGTCCGGGCTCGTCACCAAATTCACCGGGCGCTACAAGCTGCTGCCGGTACTCGGCTCGCTGGTGATCGCCGGCGGGTCGGTGCTGTTCGCGCTCGTGCACTACGACAGCCCGCTGTGGCAGCCGCTGTTGTACTGCGGCATCATCGGTTTCGGGCTGGGCGGCTGCATGCAGACGCTCATCATCGCCGCGCAAAACGCGGGACCGCGCACCGATATGGGCGTGTCGACCGCGTCGGCCACCTTCTTCCGGCAGATGGGCGGCACGCTGGGCGTCGCCGTCTTTCTGACCATCCTGTTCAATCTGCTGCCGCGCAAGATCGTCGCGGCGTTCGGCGGCGAGCTGCCGCCCGGATTCGACGCCGCGCAACTGGGCCGAATCCAGAGCAATACCGGCGATATCGCGGCATTGCCCGAGCAGTTGCGCATTCCCATCCTGACCGGCTTCACCCACGCCATGGGCGGCGTCTTCTTCACGGCCGCGGCGGTCGCGGTGGCGGCGGCCGTGGTGCTGGCGTTCATGAAAGAGATTCCGCTGCAGGATGTTCCGATGGCGACGGCCGAAGTGGCGGTCGAGCCGGAACCCGAGCCGGAGCCGGAACCGGAGTTGCACATCGTCGAGCCGACGGGGTTGTCGGTGTCGGGCTGCGTGCACCGCGAGGACGGCCAGCCGGTGCCGGATGCCGTGCTCACCCTCATCGATCACCGCGGACGCCAGGTGTCGCGCGCGATCGGCGCACCCGACGGCGGCTATCTCATCGGCGTGCCGCGCGCGGGCGGCTATGTGCTGATCGTGTCGGCGTTCGGATACCAGCCCGCCGCGGTCACCCTCAGCGTCGGCAGCCGTCCGCAGCAACTCGATGTCGCCCTGCTCGGCTCCGGCGAGGTGTCGGGGACGGTGCGGGCGGTGGGACGCGGTGCGCCGCTGCGGGATGCGACCGTCACGCTCACCGACGCCTTCGGCGACGTGGTCGGCTCGGCCGTCACCACCGCGGACGGCGACTTCATCTGCCGCGGGGTGCTGGCGGGCACCTACACCCTGGTCGCGGTGGCCGAGCACATGCGCCCGACCGCCGTCACCCTCACCGTGCCCGACAGCGGAATGCTGCGCCACGACATCGAATTGGCGCCGCGCGCGGTGCTGGCCGGCTCGGCCTGCAACGAACGCGGCGACAGCGTGGCCGACGCGCAGATCACCGTGCTGGACGAGGCGGGGGATCTGATCGCGGTCACCCGCACCGACGACACCGGCCGATACGTGGTGCCGGATCTGGCCGAGGGACGCTACACCGTGATGGCGCGCGGATATCCGGCCGCGTTCAGCCGGGTGACCGTCGCGGAGGGCGAAGTCGCGCACGATGTGCTGCTCAGCTACGAGCGGGTGGAGTCGATCGAGCGCGAGTCGGCCGACCGGGTGTGACCGTTCGGGGCGCGCGAACGCGGTACAGCTGTTAGGTTTCCGCTGAAAACGGTCCAACGTTCGGTATTGGGCCGGCTCAGGGGAGAATCTCATGAAGACCACGCGCGCACTGCTGACCGCCGCCCTCGTCGCCGTCCTACCCGCCGCCGCGGCCCACGCCGACCCGGTGTCCCCGGACGCCGGGCCCGGCATCGCCGAGTATGTGGCGCTGGGGGATTCGTGGGCGGCCGACGCCACCCTCAGTCAGCTCACCACCGCCTTCACACCGCTGCCGTGCGTGCAGAGCGCGCACGATTACGCCAAGCAGGTGGCCGCCGCGCTGCGGGTGCCGACCTTCCGCGACGCCACCTGCGGCGGTGCGGTGACCGCCGACATGACCCGGCCGCAGCATTTCGATCTAGGCGACAATGCGCCCCAGTTCGACCGGCTGACCGAGAACACCGACCTGGTCACCCTCGAAATCGGCGGCAACGACGCGGGATTGGCCGCGGCCGTCACCGACTGCCTCACCCTCGACCCGGCGATCAGCCCGTGCCTGAACGAGAATGTCGTCGGCGGAGTCGATCGCATGTCGCAGCGGATCGCCGCGACCGCGCCCCGGGTCGCGGCCACCATCGCCGGTATTCGCGAGCGCGCACCGCACGCCCGCATCCTGCTGCTGGACTACTTCGAGGGCATCGGTCTCGACGGCGGCTGCTGGCCCGAGATCCCCATCTCCGACGCGGACGCCGGCTGGCTGGGCCACAAGCTGCTCGAACTGCACGACATGCTCGCGCAGGTCGCCGACAGCAGCGGCGTCGACTTCGTGGACACCTACGACGGCAGTGCCGGGCACGACGCCTGCGAACCCGTCGGCACCCGCTGGGTGGAGGGGCTGCTCCCGTACTCCGGTAGCCCCCTCGGACTCGCGGTCCCGTTCCACCCCAACCAACTCGGCGCGGACTACCAGGCCCGCAAGGTCTTGGAGACCCTCGGCGCGGCCTGAACCGCGGCCGCCGGCTTCAGTCCACGGTGCGGCGGGTGATAGTCACCCGGTTGTCGTGGAATACCGCGCCGCCGCCGAAGTCCGAATCGCGTTCGGCCACGGTGGCATTGGCGGTGGCGCCGCCGGAATGCTTGGCCCAGCGGCCCTTCGGGGTGGCGGCGACGCCCGGACGGACGATGTCGGAGACCTCCGCGACGGCGTCGAAGCGGCCGCGGTCGTTGCCGACGGTGATCGGGTCGCCGTCGGAGATGCCGCGCGCGGCCGCGTCGTCGGGGTGCAGGGTGACGCGGGGTTCGCCTGCGCGGCGGCGCAATTCGGGATTCGAGCCGAACGTCGTATTGAGGAAATAGTGGGACGCGGCGGAGATGAGGACCAGACCGTCGCCGGGGTCGGCGGGCGGGGTGTAACCGGCCAGCGGATCGTGACCGGCCTGCGCCAGGCGATCGGAGACGAACCGGAGCTTGTCGGTGGGCACCGGACCCGGTTCGATCTTGAGGAAGCCGTCGGCGCGCAGGCGATCGATGTCGTACTGCTTCAGCAGCTGGGTCGCCAGCTCCTCGTCGGACTCGAACAGGGCCGGATCGGTGAAGCCCAGGCGCCGGGCGAGCCGGCGGAAAGTCTCCGTGGTGGGCAGGCATTCGCCCGGCGGCGCGACGGCGGGCTCGTTCCAGACCAGATACAGATTGCCGTAGGCGGCAATGACATCGAGGTGCTCGGGCTGCATGGTGGCCGGCAGCACGATGTCGGCGTAATCGACGGTGTCGGTCGGGAAGTGTTCCAGCACCACCGTGAACAGATCCTCGCGGGACAGGCCCTCGATCACCCGGCGCTGATCCGGGTTCGAGCCGACCGGGTTCGCCGCGATCACGAACAGCGCCTTGACCGGCGGCGTGGTCTCCAGCAGAGCCTCGCCCATCCGTGTCATGGACAGCGTCCGCACCGGATGCGGCAGCAGATCGAAACGCACCAGCGCGGGCACGTCCAGCTGGAAATGCCCGCTGGTCGAATAGTGCAGTCCGCCACCGGGAATCGCCCAATCGCCGGTCACACCCGGCAGGCACGCCAGCGTGCGCAGTGCCATGCCGCCGCCGGCGTGCCGCTGCAGCCCCTGGGACACCCGGATCGCGGTGGGGCGGGTGCGGGCGATGCGTTCGCCGAGCGCCACGATCCGCTCCACCGGCAGGCCGGTGATCTCAGCGGTGCGCTCGGGCGTGTATTCCTCTATGCGGGAACGGAATTCGGGCCAGCCCTCGGTGTGGGCGGCCAGATATTCGTCGTCCTGGGCGTCCAGCGACACGATGACGTGCATGAGTCCCAGCGCCAGCGCCGCATCGGTGCCGGGCAGCGGCGCGAGATGCTCGTCGCAGCGTTCCGCGGTGCGGGTGCGCACCGGATCGATGGCGACGGTGTACGCGCCGCTGTCCTGAACGAACTTCCATACGTGATGACCGGAGCTGAGCGGGTTGGTGCCCCACACCAGGATCAGCTTGGACTTGGCCAGATCCTCCGGATCCATGCCCCCGGACGTGCCGAGGGTGTACTTCAGTCCGGTGCTGCCCGCGATCGAGCAGATGGTCGGGTCGTGCAGGGACGCGCCGAGGGCGTTGAAGAACCGCCGTCCGGAAAAGCCCTCCAGCCCTTGCAGATAGCCGAGGCTGCCGGTGCCGTGGAACGGCCAGATCGCCTCCCCGCCGTGCTCGTCGACGATGGCGGTGAGCCGCTCGGCGATCTCGTCGAGCGCCTCGTCCCAGCTGATCGGCTCGAAGCGGCCCTCACCCTTGGCCCCGACCCGGCGCAGCGGCCGGGTCAGGCGCTCGGGGGAGTGGACCTGCTCGAGGTAGCGGTTCACCTTGACGCACAGCGCGCCCCGAGTGACCGGATGCTCCTTGTTGCCGCGCAGGCCGACCGCCTTGCCGTCCTGGACGTCCACCACCCACGAGCAGCCGTCCGGGCAATCGAGGGGACAGGCTCCCAGTACCTTCACCCGATCGATCGTAGGCAAGTGCTCTCTCGGGCGCGAAAGCCGAGCGTGCGGCCACTTTCCTTATGCGACACGCCTATCGCGTCATGTGACGACACGCTGGTGTGCTGCGGTAATCTCGGCCGGCGGCCACTCAGCCGCAACAGGGTTGCGGGGGCGGAAGTGCGCGGTGGAATGGGAGAGGCATGATCACCCCCGGCCGAGGGCTCGTGGGCGTCATCGCGGGTGGCGTGACGCTGCTGACCGGTTGTGCGCACGCCGGCCACCTCGATCCGGCGCGGGCGAACCGAGCACACACCGAGGCCGCGGACAGCGGTGAGATGCAGCGCAGCGCGTTCGTCACCGGCTGCGCGGGGACCGCGGCGGGCTGGCAGGCCACGGCGGTGGTGAGCAATCGGGACGTGATCGAGCACCGGTATCTGGTGGTGATCAGTTTCATGACACCGGAGTCCGCGGATCTCGAACGCACCCGCACCGAGGTGGTGGTCGCGCCGGGCGCGACCCAGGATTTCACCACCGAGACCCGGCTGGATCCGGTGACCCGTCCGCAGACCGTCCGGTGTGTGCTGCGTGGAGTGGAACAGCTCTGAACGATCCTCGCCGATCGGGCAGCGGGCATTGGGCATCGGGCAGCGGGCGCTGGGCATCGAGCATCGGGGAGTGGGCCGTGGGCGAAAGTTGCGCGGGGACAGGGGCTGCCGCCTAGGATCTGCAGCGCCGGCCATGCTCGGTGGGCCGCACCAGCCGGAATAGCCAAACGTTCACTGACCTGCGGGTCGGCGGCCGTGAGAACCAGCGGATGTGGATTTGTCGGTGCCATGGTGCATGCTCTTGGCACGCAGCTGTCCGCCCCGTCCGCCCGGAGTGTCCCATGTCGACCCGTACCAAGCCACAGCCCTTGTCGGATACCGAGATTCGGCGCATCGCCACGGAAATCGACGCGGGCAAGCCGCCGATGGTGTGGTTCACCGCGGCGGCCGTCGGCGTGCCGGAGGGGCGCTCCGGCAAGGTGATGTCCCTCGGTGATCCGTCCGAGGGGGATTTCCTTCAGGTCAAACCCACGGGCTCGAAGGATGTGCTGTCCTTCGGTCCCACCGAGGTCACCCTCACCAAACCGGGCCGCCCGACCCCGGCGAAACCGACTGGAACTACCCCGAAAACGGCAACCAGGAAGGAATCCACCGTGTCGATGCCCTCGCCCGTGACGACGCCGGCCGCCCCCAGTACCCCGGCGGCCCCCGCCGCCCCGGCCGTCTCCAGCACCTCGGCGACTCCGCAGGCGAAGCCCGAAACCTCGCAGCCCGCCGCGGAATCGGCGGAGGCCAAGGCGAACAAGCCCGCCGCCTCCCGCCCGGCCCGCAATGCGGCCAATGCCGCCGCGGCGAAGAAGCCGAAGGCGGCCGAGGTGACGGTCACCCTCAGCGGCACCGCCGAGGGTGAGTGGACCCTCGATGTCGTCAACGGCAAGAAGCGCACCATCAAGGGCCTGCCGGTCGCGAGTTCCGCTGTGGCCCAGGCCGCCAAGATCCTGCACCCGGAATTCGCCGAGGTGGTGGATTCGATTCACGAGTCCGTGCGCGCCGCCCAGCAGGCCAAGGTGGCGCAGTTGCAAGCCGAACTCGAGTCGGCCCGTCGGCTACTCGAGGACCTGGCCTGACCAAGGCCGGCCCGCCTGATCTCGAGCCGCGCCCGTCATTCCGGCGTGTTTTTGGCCGGAATCCACACTGTGGCAGTGGATCCCGGCCAAGAAGCATGCCGGGATGACGAGGCGTGGCTCACACCGCGGATTCTCGCTGCCAGGTGCGCGGGCCCGCTTCCGGGCGGGCCCGGCGCAGATCGTCGTGGAAGATGTAGCCGAGCGAGTATTCCTTGGCGTGGTACATGGCCGAATCCGCTTCGCGCAGTAGCTCGTACACGGTGGTCTCGGTTTCCCGGGGCCGGGTGCAGGCGATGCCGATGCTGGCCGCGATCCGCACTTCGGCGGCGCTGAGTTCGAACGGTTCCCCGAGAGTGGCCAGCAGCCGCTCCGCCAGCTGCCGCGCCTGCTGCGGAGCCAGCGGGGCCAGCACCACGAATTCGTCACCGCCGTAGCGGGCGGCGGCGGCGTCACGGCGAATCACCCGGCGAATGCGGGCGGCGGCATTGGCGATCAACTCGTCGCCGACGGCGTGGCCGTAATTGTCGTTGACCCGCTTGAAGCCGTCCAGGTCGATGAACAGCAGGGCCAAAGGCTGTCCGGCCCAACGCTCCCGATTACGATGCAGCGCCCGCAGCAGGGCGGCGCGGTTCAGGAGACCGGTCAGCATGTCGTGGTCCGCCTGATACTGCGCGCGTCGTTCGCTGCGGGCGCTGCGTTCGATGGCGCGTTCGCTGCGTAGCAGCACGCCGCCCAAGAGCAGCGCGAACAGTGACGACACCACGACCCGGTCCAGGGTCTCCAGGCTGGAACCGACCACGGGCACCAGCGAGGCCACGATCATCACGATGGCGATGATGCTGGCGCGCTGCCGCGAGCGATGCGGATGGATGTGGCGCGGGCCGCCCAGCACGGTCATGCTCGGGTGCATGGCCGCGGTGCCGATCAGCGTGAAACCCAGTTGCAGTGGCAGCAGCTGGATCTGGCGGCCGAGTACCGCCGAACCCGCGGTCTCCAGGTTGTAGGCCAGATCTCCGGCGAGGATCACCAGCATGGCCAGGTGCACCAGGCGCAGCGAGGTTTCCGAGCGGGCCGAGGTGATCACCGAGTGCACGATGACGGTGAGCAGCAGCGCGTCCACGATGGGATCCGCGACGGCGGTGATGGTGCCGAAGTGGATGTCGTGGGTCATGTGCAGCACCGGCGAGATCAGGAAGGTCCACGACAGCAGCAGTGCGCCCAACCCGATGAGCCCGGAGTCGAGCAGCAGGTCGTGGTCGGTGCTGTTCTGGCGCGGCCGCAGCCACAGCACCGCCGCCACCCCGACGCAGCAGTAGCCGCTGAGGGTGAACAGATCGTCGAACGGGTGGCGCTGGGATTCGGAGATGTGGCGCAGCCCGGTGCCGATGGCGAATTGAACGGCGGCCGCGGACAACAGATACCAGGGCAGGGGGTGGCGGGGCCGGTAGTTGCGGACTCCGGTGCCGATCATGCCGAGGCTGAGGGCGACCGAGGCGAACAGGGTGCCGAGTGCGACGGCCCGGGAGCTGGTCATCAGGGGCAGGCCGAGAATCAGAACGCCCGAGCAGAACAGCACGGTGCGCCAGCAGATTCGGTAGCGCCGACCAGACTGTTCGGCCGGTTGTGCGTCTGTTCCCACCAGCCCCCCTAGTCCGAGCAGTACTCGAAAAGACACCGCCGATCATCAACCGTGTGTGTTGCGGTACGAGCATAGGTCCCCGCGCAGCGGTGGCAGAGTGCCCGGTCGACAAAGGCGCTGCCACTATTTGGGCAACCGATCCGATCATTACACGAAAACGTCCGCTCCGGAGCCGAGTTCGGCGAACCCGCGAAATGCTTTCTGCATGGCTCGCTATGCTCCCCCTGAATTCGAACCGAACGGCCTGCACCGCATCCCCCTGCCCGCGCCCACTACCCTCCGGACCAGGCGAATTACCGCCAATGGGAGGGAAATTCGCGGGCGCGAGCACGGAAGCGTGGAATTGAAGCGACAACACAGGGCGTGGGTGAAGGGAACGGTGATGGTGCACTGGCGGGAAGGTGGCATGGGAGCGACGGCGGGGCGTTGGTGGGCGCCGGGGCGAGTCAATCTCATCGGTGAGCACACCGACTACAACGACGGCTACGTCCTGCCGCTGGCATTGCCGCTGGGTATGACCTGCACCGCCAAGCCACGGACGGACGGTGTCGTTCGCCTGGCCTCCCGCCAAGTCCGGGACCAGTCGATCGATACCCGGGTCGAGACCATCGTCGCCGGCGGCTGGTCCGAATTGCCGGCCTGGACCCACTATCCGCTGGGCGTACTCGCCGAATTCGACCGTCGCGGCCACCCGGTAACCGGTGTCGAACTGGACCTGGACGGCACCGTCCCGGTGGGTGCGGGCCTGTCCTCCTCGGCCGCGCTGTCCTGCGCGGTCGCCCTCGCACTGCGAGACCTGTTCGCCCCCACCGTCACCGACACCGACATCATCGATATCGCTCGCGCCGCCGAGAACGACTACGCCGGCGTCCCCACCGGCACCCTCGACCAATCCGCCGCCATGCTGTGCACGGCCGGGCACCTGCTGTTCCTCGACACCCGTACCGGCGCCTTCGAACAGATCCCCTTCGATCTCGACGCCTTCGACCTGGCGCTGCTGGTGCTCGACACCGGCAGCCCCCACCGCCTGCTGGACGGCGAATACGCCCGCCGCCGGGCCGAATGCGCCGCCGCCGCAGCACAACTGAACGTCGCGTCCCTCCGCGACGTCACCTCGCCCACCGCCGCCGACCGGCTCACCGACCCGCTGCTGCGCCGCCGCGCCCGCCACGTGATCACCGAAAACGCCCGGGTCCTGCGAATAGCCGAACAATTGCGCTCCGGCGCGGACCCCCGCGCCATCGGCCCCCTCCTCACCGAAGGCCACGCTTCCCTCCGCGACGATTTCGAAGTCTCCGCGCCCCGATTGGACCTCGCGGTCGACGCGGCCCTCGCCGCGGGCGCTTACGGCGCTCGCCTCACCGGCGGCGGCTTCGGCGGCAGCGTCATCGCCCTCGTGGACCGTGACCGCATCGGTGCCGTGCTGTCCGGGGTCCGAGAAGCCTTCGCGGCCAACGGCTTCGAATCGCCCCGCAACTTCACCGTCACGCCCTCGGCTGGGGCCCATCGCATCCGAAGCGCGAAATCGACTGCGTCATAACGTCATAGCCGGCGAACAGCGGACGCTGCCCGGCCGATCGCGACGTGGTCGGCCGGGCAACTGCCTGTCGCCTACTTACCGGGCGTGATCGTCGGCTGGTTGATCGTGGTGAAGTACTGCACCGCGGCCGCAATGGCCACCGGGGCGGTCACGAACAACTGACCGGCTAGGGTGCCCAGGAAACCCACCGCACCCGCGCCGATGACGCACCCGGTGCCGGCCGCGCCCAGCAGCGGAAGGAACAGGGCCGCAAGGACTCCGACGGAACCCAGCGTGACCAGGCTCGCGCCGGTGATCGCGCCCGCGAGGCAGCCCAGGGCGGCGCCGCCCAGCCCGCCGGCCAGGGTGCCGATGGTGGCGCCCATGGAAATGGTGCTGCTCATGCGGTTCCAGGCGGCGACCTCACGGTCGTAGTCGCTCTTCCACGGCGCGCTGTTCTCGAACGGCAGCGCCACCGGCTGATACACCGCGTGCGCGGTGTCGAGCTGCGGGGTGAGGGTGACGACCCGGTCGTGGATGTCGGCGGCGATCGGGAAGACGTAATCGTCGACGCGCATCGACAATTCGGTGCCCGCGACGGTGGTGCCGTCGGCCGCCTTGATCTCGAGCACGCCATTGTTCACCACCAGCGACCCGGCGTCCGTGCGGATGACCAGATCCCGCTCGCCGGCGGTGGCGGTGTAGTGCACGACGCCCGGATCGGCCGGGGCGGGTGCGGCGTTCACGGTTCCGGCGGTGACCCCGAGCGCGGTCGTGACGAGGGCGGCGGACACGGCGAACTTGTTGAGCTGCATGAGAAATCTTTCGTCGGTGCGGGTCAGGGTCCGCACGAATGGACACGGTCGTCTACGAACCGACGACCGTGGTAAGGCGTGACCGACCGGCGGCACGGCGCGAAGCCGTGCCGCTGTGCGACGGTCGTGAGGAAGGGCGGTCAGGCGCGAGCGCGCAGGCGGGCTCCCACACCCACCAGCACGTCGATCACCAGGAAGCCCAGCAGTGGAATACCGATCATCGGCGCGAACCAGCCGATCACCACCGCGGCCGCTGCCAACGGCACGAGGAGGATCAGCGGAGCCTGTGCCAGCGCGCGGCGCGGCGCCCGGCCGACGCCGAGCGTGGATTCCTTGGTCGGACGCCGCCGCCACCACATCAGATAGCCGCGCACGATCACCGTGCCCAAACCGATCATGATGGCCAGCAGCAACAGCTGATTGGCGAGACCGAACATCAGCCCCATATGGAACTGGATGCCCCAGTTGGTGAGCTTGGCCATCAGCGGCCAGTCGGCGTACGGCAGTTTGTCGGTGACATTGCCGGTGGCGCCGTCGACCGCGATCGCGTCGCGGGTGTACTGCCCGGGACGACGGGTCTCCTGTGCCACGAACGCGGTGCCGTCGGCGGCGGGGATGCTGATCTCGAGCGGGCCGGTGAGACCGTTGGCGCGGGCGACGCCGTACACGGTGTCGGTCAGCGCCGCCTTGTCGGCCGCGGGCATGGCGGCCTTGGCCGCGCCGCCACCGTGATGGTCGTGCTCACCGCCGGCGGGCATGGCCGGGCCGGCGGATCCGGGCAGCTTGGCGTTCACCGCGGGCGTGGTCCAGCTCAGCGCCTGGCGCAGTTCGGTGACATTGTCACCGGCATACTTCGACCAGGTCATGCCCGTCACCGACAGCAGCAGGAGCACCGGCAGGATCCACACACCCACCACCGCATGCCAATTCAGCGTCCGTGCGCGCGGGCGGGAACGGTCCGGGCGCAACAGCCAAGCGGCCGAACGCTTCTCGCGGCGAGCCCGCACCCGCCGATACCAGAGCACCAGCCCGGCCAGCGCGATCAGCCACAGCCACGACGCCGCGATCTCGCTGTAGTAGCGGCCGACGTCGCCCAGATGCAGATCGCGGTGCAGGTTGTCGATCCAGGTGCGCATCGGCAGCGCACCCGAACTGCCGTAGACGACATCGTCGCCCACCGGCTGCGCGGTGACCGGGTCCACGAACACCGCCCGCCGCTCGGAGTCGCCCAGCGACGGATCGCTGAACAGCACCCGGGTGGTCTCACCGGCGTGCTGAGCCGGGGCGACCGCGACCAGCGGCAGCTTCGGCTCGACCACCAGCGCCGCGGCGATCTGCTCCTTCAGCGGTTTGGCGGGTCCGGTCGAATCGGTGTGCAGCAGTCCGCTGGAGGTGATGTTCTCCAGCGTCGGCGCGATCGCGTACAGCGCGCCGGTCACGGCCGCGATCAGGATGAACGGCGCGACGAAAACGCCGGCGTAGAAATGCAGTCGCAGCATGAGCGCCTGAAAGGCATTGCCCAGACCGCGTTTCGACGGGGTGGTGGACGACGGGGGCTCCGGCGTCGGGGCAGGGGAGGGCGGCGGTGCCGGATCGACACCGCTTTCGGTGATGGTCATGAACTGTCTTTCGGGGGTTCGAGAAACACCCGGGTACGCGGAACAGGGGAGCGACGCGACGCGGCGACGACTGTCCGAGCGGGCCCATGACCCCCTCATGTGCGCACGAGCGACTGCCATCGCCCGCGCGCAGCGGTCATGGATACGCCGGGACGCGCACGGCACCACCTCGACGGTCGGGTGCGTACAGCGAGATCACACGGACGTCAGGTCCGTGTGCCCGGGTGCAGGAGAAAAGGATTCAGCCTCGAACCGGCGCGGGCGGACCGCGGGTGTGACAGGCGTCGGCCGCGAAGACGCGCAGCACGACGCGATCACGATGCGCGATGGGCAGCCGCGGTGGGCCCGCCGGCGCCGGCAGCGCGACGGGCGCGGGCAGCGCCCAGGCCAGCACGGTGGTGGCGATCCGGTAGGCGGCTTCCGCGCCGAGAATGACCACGGCCGCCGCGCAGGCGGCCACGGTGTGGACGGCCAGCATCGCCGGACTCCACAGGGAAGCGTGATGCATGGCGTGCATGCTGTGTCCGGGCGAGCCCCACATCATGCTGAAGTGGCCCAGCAGCTGTCCGCCGAGCAGCGCGGCCGTCAGCCCGAATGTCGTGGTGCGCAAGGCGGGAACGCCGCTCACCAGCGCGCCGACCGCGGCCGAGGCGACGACCAGCAGCGTCAGCGTCCCCGACTCCAGGGGTGCGGCGCCCGAGACCCAGCCGTGGGCCGCGACCGCGAGCGCCCCGGAAACCGAACCGGCCGCCCCACCGCGCAAAACCGCAGCATCACTGCGATTGTGCGCCGTAAAGCGGCCGACTCCGTTGTTCACGCGCTGAATAGTAGCCATAGCCTGGCGATCCGAGCCAACCGCGACCCCGGTTGCCGGACGAGGAGGGTCTCCACGTCGCCGCCGAGGCGCTGGGGGCCGGAATCCGCCCGGGCTGTGGCTGTCCCGGCGACCCTTGGGGCCGGGACAGCGATCGCCTAATTCTCCGTGACGTCCATCTCGATCAGCGGCTTGCGCAGCAGCTTCCCGGTCGCGTTGCGCGGCAGCTCGTCCAGGAAGATGACCTCGCGCGGCACCTTGTAGCGCGCCAGGTTCTCCTTGACGTAGTCCTTGATCTCCTGCACGTCGCGCTTGGAGTCCGGGCCCGGAACCACGATGGCGCGCAGGCGCTTTCCGAAATCGCGGTCGTCCACGCCGACCACCGCGGCCTCGAGGATGTCGTGGCGGTTGGACAGCAGGTTCTCGACCTCCTGCGGGAAGACGTTCTCGCCGCCGGAGACGATCATGTCGTCGTCGCGGCCGTCGATGAACAGCAGTCCGTCGGTGTCGAAGTGGCCGACATCGCCGGAGGACATGAGCCCGTCCACGTACTCCTTGGTGCGGCCGTCGGTGTACTGCTTGAACGAGTGCCCGTTCTCGATGAAGATCGTGCCGGTCACATTGGGCGCGGTGATGCGCTTGCGGTTCTCGTCGTAGAGCGCGATGCGAATGCCGACCGGCGGCTTGCCCGCGGTGGTCGGGGCCTTGCGCAGCTCGGCCGGCTGCGCCACGGTCATCACCGCGCACTCGGTGGAGCCGTACACGTTGTAGAGGGTGTCGCCGAAGTAGTCGAGGGTGCGGGTGACGACGTCCGGCGGGATCGCCGAGCCGGCCGCGAAGATGACCCGGAGGGTCTGCTTCGGGTTGTACTTGGCGAGCGTCTCCTCCGGCAGATCCAGGATGCGCTGCAGCATGGTCGGCACCACGGTGAGGCCCTGCGCGCGGTACTTCTGGATATTGGCCAGCGTGCCCTCGGGATCGAAACGGCGCTGCTGGAACACCACCCGGTTGCCCAGCGCCAGCGACAGCGTGAACTGCGACAGGCCGGTGGCGTGGAAGATCGGGGCGGCCATCACCACGGTGCCGTTGCGCGGCAACGGGATTCGGTCCAGGAACTGCGCGGTGATGAAGGGGGAGACCTTGTCGCGCGGCGCGCCCTTGGGGGTGCCGGTGGTGCCGGAGGTCAGGATGACCATGCCGCCCGGCTTCTCCGGCGGGGTGAGTGCGGCGGTGGACTGCCCGGCCGAGACCGACTCGATGGTCGGGATCGACGGGTCGGCATTGTCCTTGGCGTCGACCCAGGTCAGGATGCGCGGGATATCGGCCGGGATGGCGGACATGAGGTCGAAGAACTCGCTGTCGTGCAGCACCGCCTTGACCTGTTCGCGCGCGGCCACATCGGTGAACTGCGGCTTGGCGAAACCGGTGTTCATCAGCACCGCGCGCACACCCAGCTTGCCGGCCGCGACCAGGCTCAACACCATGCCGCGATGGTCGCGGCAGAGCACGCCGACCACATCGCCCGGGCCCAGGCCCTGCGCGGCGAGCCCGCGCGCGAAGGCGTTCGACATCTGGTCGAGCTGCTCGAAGGTCAGCTCACCGCCCTCGTCGACAATGGCCGCGCTCTTGGCATGAGTGTTGGCGCCGTGCACCACCGCACCCGCGAAGGGACCGAACTTGAGCATGCTGATCGCGGACTTGGCCGCGATATCCGGACGCAGCGGATTGAACAGACCCCCGCGAACCATGGCGTTGACGCTCAGTGCGGCATCACCCGCTTTGCGGAGAACCGAGCCAGCCGATGGAAGGGCAAGTGACATGGGTACAACCTTCCGCGATCGCGGGCCGGACGAGTCGGCCCGACGGACCGCAACATCGAGATCCAGTGCGGTGCTAACCCTAGCAAGCACCGGCAGACCCGATGTGTCCGAGGTCTCCGTTACCAGCAGTAACGAATAAACCCCCCAGCTCGTGGCGGACATCCCACCACCGCGTCCGAATGTCCCGCCTCGTCATCCCGGCGTGCTTTTGGCCGGGATCCATCCGGCCGCCGCGCTCTACGCCGGCGGTTCGTACTCCACCAGGACGCGGCGGAGGAGTTTGCCGGTGGCGTTGCGGGGGAGGTCGTCGAGGAAGAAGACGTCGCGGGGGACCTTGTAGCGGGCGAGGTTGGATTTGACGTAGGACTTGATCTCGTCGGGGGCGAGGGTGGCGCCGGGTTCGGGAACGATGAAGGCGCGCAGGCGTTTGCCGAATTCGACGTCGTCCACGCCGACCACGGCGGCGTCGAAGATGTCCTGGCGTTCCAGCAGGAGATTCTCGACCTCCTGGGGGAAGACGTTCTCGCCGCCGGAGACGATCATGTCGTCGTCGCGGCCGTCGACGAACAGCAGACCGCTGTCGTCGAAATGGCCGACATCCCCGCTGGACATGTAGCCGTCGATGATCTCCTTGTGGCGGCCGTCGGTGTAACCCTTGAACGGCGCCCCGGAGCGAATGAAGATGCGGCCCTTCACGTTCTTGGCGCGGATGCGCAACCCGTCCTCGTCGAAGAGCGCCACCTCGCAGGTGGTGGGTGCGCGGCCCGCCGTGCCGGGCGCGGCGGCCAGATCCTCCGGGCGGGCCACGGTGGCGACCGCGCATTCGGTGGAGCCGTAGAGGTTGTAGAGCACCGGCCCGAACACCTCGGCGGTGCGCACCGACAACTCCGGCGACAGCGCCGAACCCGCGACCACAATGCCCTTCAGCGACGAGGTGTCGTACTTGTCGCGAATCGTCTTGTCCAGCTCCACCATTCGATGCAGCATGGTCGGCACCGCCACCAGCATGTCGGCGCGATGCTCGGCGATCAGCCGCAGGGTGCGCTCGGCGTCGAAGCGCCGCGCGGTGACCACCTTGTTGCCGAAAGCCGTTCCCGCCAGCCAGGTTCCGAAGCCGGTGGAGTGGAAGATGGGCGAGACGATGACCATGGTCCCGCCCTGCGGGAAGTCGATGCGATCCACCATCTGCACGGTGGCCAGCGGCCCGGTCCGCTCGCGCGGCGCGCCCTTGGGCAGGCCGGTGGTGCCGCTGGTGAGGATGATGAATCCGCCCGGCTTCTTGGGTGCGGGCAGCGGGGTTCGGGCGTTGGCCGCGATGAGCGCATCCAGAGTCGTTGCCCCGGAGGGGATCTCGGTGCCGTCGTCGACCCAGGTGAGCACGCGCGGCAGCTCCGGCGGCAGCGCGTCCAGCAGGCCGATGAACTCGCTGTCGTGCAGCACCGCCTTGACGTTCTCGCGTTCACACACCTGCGCGAACTGCGGTTTCGCGAACCCGGTGTTCATCAGGGCCAAGCGTGCGCCGAGCTTGCCGAGGGCCACCATGGTCAGCAGCAGTCCGCGATGATCGCGCGCCAGCACCCCGACCACGGTGCCCGGCTTCACGCCGAGCCGTTGCAGCCCGCGCGCGAGCGCGTTGGACTGCTCGTCGAGTTCGCGATAGGTGAGTTCCCCGCGTTCGTCGGCCACCCCGGGCCGATCCGGCCAGGTGCGCGCCGCGCGCCGCACCGCGGTGGCGGGCGGCCCGAAAACCCTGCCCTCCAAGGCGGTTCGCACCGTTTCCACCGGCCGGCGCGGATCGGTCAGCCCCAATTCCCGCAGGCGTCGCAGCCCCCGTACGGCTTCCGCGGTGTGCATCATCCGCTGCTGCGCCATGTCCAAGACCGAGGCCACGCCGACCACCTCCGTATACCGTGCCGCCCGTCGCCCGGCCCTGGGCGCTGGGTAGCGCCACCGTAACAGCGTGCTGTGAGCCCTGTTACAGAAAAACGGTCACATAGGACATCGGTACCGACTCGAAAGATTCCCAGCCACCGTTAACCTCGTCGTTGCCTGCGCGTCATGCCCGTGGCAGAGGCTGCGGGTTCCAACCCCCGAACCGATGAGGACCCCATGGAACTGCTCGCTGTACTCGCCAACCTCTTCACCGCCCTGAACAGCGGAAGCGCCGCCCTCGCCGCCTAGCCGGCCAGCGCGATCACGAACGGCCCGCCGAGGGGGTTCGGCGGGCCGTTCGCATTCCCGGGGCCGTTCTTCCCGGGTTCAGTCCTGGTCGAACCTCTTCCCGGGTCAGTCCTGGTCGAACCCGGTGGCCAGCCCCAGATGCGCGGTCGCGTCGAGTTCCGCGGCGACGGTGGCCAGCTTGCCGCGGATGGCCCCCACCGCGTCCGGGCCCAGGGCCAGGCGCAGCGGCGCGTTCGGCTGCCCGACCGTGGCCAGGACCGCGGCCGCCGCCTTGTCCGGGTCACCGGACTGCTGCTGATCGGAGGCGGGCAGACCGTCGCGGATGGCGCCGACCGTCTCCGCGTAATCGGGAATGGCCGCACCGATGGTGAGCGCCGCGGGCTTGGCGAAACCGGTTCGGAATTCCCCGGGTTCGACGATGAGCACCTGAATCCCGAGCGGATTCACCTCCGCCGCAAGCGCTTCGCTGGCCAGCTCCAGCGCACCCTTCGCGGCACTGTAGGCCCCCACCCCGGCGAACGACATGAACCCGCCCATGCTGGTCAACTGCACGATCGCACCGCTGCCGCGTTCCCGCATCTGCGGCAGCACCAGCCGCGTCAGCCGCAACGGCCCGAAGAACATGACCTCCATCGCGTCGCGCAGATCGGTCTCGGCGGTCTCCTCGATGGCCCCCACAATCCCGTACCCGGCATTGTTGACCAGCACATCGACCCGCCCGGCCTCCTTCACCGCCCGCTCGGCCGCCGCCGCGTCCCGCACGTCCAGCGCAACCACCCGCACCCGATCCGGATGCGCCGCAACCACCTCCGCCATGCTCTCGGGCCGCCGCACCGCCGCCACCACCTCGTCCCCCGCGCCCAGCACGGCCTTGGTGAAGGCCGCCCCGAACCCGCTGTTGGCCCCGGTGATCAGCCAGCGCAGGGCGTTGTCTGCACTCATTCTCGATCCTTCTCGCCGCGCCCTGGAGGTTTCCGGGCTCCACGCACCAGCTTGCCCGGCTGCGACGCTCCGGCCAACCGTGTCGACCGGAAACTGCTTGCGGAGTGTGGTTTTCGCTGGATTCAGCCGAATCGACTCATGGAGCTGTGCAGTGGACGCATGGCGCGCGGAGCTTGCGACGGTTGGTATGACTCGGTCATACCTGCTGGTAGGATAGTCGCATGGCGAAGATCACGATCAGCATTCCCGACGAGATCGCGGAGAAGGCCAACCGTGCCGTGCGAGCCGGCCTGTCGGGCTCGGTATCCGCCTACTTCACCGCACTGGCCCAGCGTGAACCCGACTGGGCGGTGGCCGAGGAGATCCTTGCTGAACTGTCCGCACAGGCTGGGGTCACCGAATCGGATCTCGCCGACGCGGATGCCGCTCTGGACGCGGCCGAACGTGCGGCAGCCGATGGATCCCTGGGAGGTGCCGCTTGATCGTGCTCGACTCCGGTGCGCTGATCGGTCTGGAGAAGGACAACGCCAAAGCGATCGCGATCGTCCGGCGCGCGCTGGCTCGCAAGCTCGAAATCGTCGTTCCCGCGACCGTACTCGCGCAGTGCTGGCGCAACAGTCCCCGCCAGCACGCGGTATCGCGGTTGCTGAAGGCCGATGCCGTGCGGGTCGCCGAGCTCACCCAGGCGCAGGCGCTCGCGGTGGGAGCTGTGCTGGCGGCCTCCGGGACCGCCGATGTCGTCGACGCTCATGTGGTCGTACTGGCACGGGCGCTGGCCGCGACTCTCGTGGTGACGTCGGATCCCGAGGATCTGACCGGCCTGGACTCGCGGATCCGGCCGCATATCGTGTGAATCGGTGCCTGATCGCCGTCGGATGACCGGATTCCGCGGGTGGTGATGTCCGGCGTGCATCGAAGCGGCCGATCCGCATCCGCGTGCGGCGCTGCCGCCGCAGAATCAGAAGATGAGTGATCTCTTCGATTTCTCCGGCCGTACCGTATTCGTGGCCGGTGGTACCAGCGGCATCAATCTCGTTGTGGCACAGGCTTTCGCGCGGGCGGGGGCATCGGTGGCGGTGTTGTCGCGCACGCCGGACAAGGTGCGGGCGGCGGTCGACTCGCTGGGGGAGTGCGGGGTGACGGCGCTGGGCTTCGCGGCGGATGTGCGCGACTACGAGGCGGTCGCGCAGGGGATCGCGGCGACCTGCACCGAGCTCGGTGAGATCGACGTGCTGGTGTCGGGGGCGGCCGGGAACTTTCCGGCGGCCACCGATGCCATGTCACCGCGGGCCTTCGCCGCCGTGGTCGACATCGATCTCAAGGGGACGTTCAATGTGCTGCGGGCCGCGCGGGAGCATCTGCGCACGCCGGGCTCGGCCGTCATCACCATCTCCGCCCCGCAGGCGAGCATTCCCATGACCTTGCAGGCGCACGCCTGTTCCGCCAAGGCCGGCGTCGACATGCTCACCCGGGTGGCGGCGCTGGAGTGGGCGGCGGCCGGGATCCGGGTCAATGCCGTGGTCCCCGGTCCCATCGAGGACACCGAGGGCATGTCCCGGCTGGCGCCCACACCTGAAATGGCCGAGCTGGTGGCCAAATCCGTGCCGATGGGGCGGTACGGCACGGCCCGGGAGATCGCCGACTGCTGCCTGTGGCTGGCCTCCGAGCGCGCCTCCTACGTCAACGGCGCGATCATCCCCGTCGACGGCGGCTGGTCGCTGGGCGGCGCGTCGGAGGTGTTCACGGCCATGCGAAATCTGCTGGTGGAGTAACTGATTCGCCTCAGTGGCCGCCCGCCGCGATCTTCTTCGGATCGATGAACGACTGCAGCGGCGACAAATGCGTGTAGGTGTCCAGCAGCGCCCGTCCCAGGGTGGCGTGCGCCTCCACGATGGGATTGGTGGCCCCGTAGTTGTCCGCGTCCGGCGCTTGATCGGCGAAGAAGGAGAACACCACCGCCGGCGCTCCCTGCGCGTCGAACATGATCCCGGTGTCGTGCCTCTTGTCGTCGGAGGCGCCATGTTTGGTGGCGAACCGAGACCGCTCGTCCGAGGACATGTTCCGCCGGATCCCGTCGGTGTACCCGACCGCCGACCACGTCATGATCCGCAACACCGCCTGTGTCGACTCCTTGGACAACAAGGTCCCCGAGGACAGCCGATACAGCAGATCGTTGTTCTCGCGAGGCGTGGTGTACCCCAGATAGAACTTGCTGTCCCCCGGAATCGGCGTCACCCGAGTCTGCTTGAACCCCAAGCGATCCCAATGTCGCATTGATCTGTTCGCCCGACACGAACCGCGACATCAACCGCACCGCCGTATTGTCCGAGACCTGCAACATCGCGGTCAGCAGGTTGGCCACGGTCAACTGATCGCCGAAGGCCGCCTGATTCAAATAGATCCCGCTGCCCTCGGTGACCATGTCCTCGTCCAGCGTCGTCGTATCCGACAACCGGACTCGGCCCGCATCCACCTCACTCATCAATGCCGTCATCACGGCCAGCTTCTGCACACTGGCGCCCTCGATGACGCAGTCCGCGTCCTCCTCGACCACCGTCTCGGGCTGCCCCGAACTCAAATCCCGCACCAGGCAATGCCATCGCCCACCGGCCAGTTTCGTGACCCCGCGATACTGCACATCGAACGCCGCCCCCGCCACCGGCACCCCCGCCCGCGCTACTCCGGTTCGCAGCAACCCGCCCGCCGCAATAGCACTGGCCCCCAATAGCATCCGCCTACTGAATCCACGCACCGGCGAAACCTATCCGTGAAGATCGCATTCCGGCAACCCGCGCTGGAATTTTGTCCGGTTGCGGGATCTGCCAGGCTTCGGCGAGGCGGGAGTGGTGGAGTTGTGTGCCGCCGCCGAAGTATTCGCAGAACTTCATGATCAGCGGATCCCAGCCGCGCGGGTCGACATGATCGGTGCCCGGGACGATCAACTCCTCGGCGACGTGGGCGCGGACAACCTGCAGCGTGTGGGCGGTGACGCTGTTTCGTTCGTCGAATGGACGCGCGGACAACACTTTCGCTTCGAGCTGGATCGGGCACTCCGCGATCCGCGGCGCCGCCACGGTCTCCGAGGCGACCGCGGTCAGCCCCGCGGCCCCGAACTTGTCCGGCTCGTACCGATACCCCTTCTCGACCTTGTGCGGCGTCATCTCCGGCGACCCACTCAGCAACGCCAGCCGATCCACCGCCGCCACCAGATCCGACGACGGCAGATTGAGCACACACTCCCTCTCCCGCAACAAATTCCGCGTAGTCTGCGACGCGGAATTCATCCCCAGCATGCACCGATCACCAAGCCACCAGGCCGACGACATCGGCGCGATATTCGCCGACCCATCCTCATTGCGGGTGCTGATCAGCACCACCGGAGTTCCGAAATACAAAACCTTCAAATCAACGGTCCGATGCATGCCCTCCACCCTGTCGCCCGCCCCACCCCACCGCTGGCGAAAATCGGACCTCTCATCCGGACCGCTCGCCCGGCCAGTCCCTAGTCGTCGGGAAAGCCACGGCGGTTGCGTTTGACGACACCCCGCCGTTTCTTCGCGGAAATGCGGCGTTCCTTCGCTCCGCGTGAGGGTTTGGTGGCGCGGCGAACCGGCGGCGGCGCGGCAGCGGCCGCACGCAACAGCGCCGCCATCCGTTCGCGAGCCACCGCCCGGTTCTGCACCTGCGCCCGCTGCTCCGACGCAACAACCGTCACCACCCCATTGACCAGCCGATTCCCCAACCGCTCCACCATCCGACCACGCACCCCCTCCGGCACAGACGGCGACCCAACGAGATCGAACGACAACTCCACCCGACTATCCGTAGTGTTCACATGCTGCCCACCCGGCCCCGACGACCGCGAAAACCGCTCCCGCAACTCCGCCCCCGAAATCACCAGCCCCCTCGTCACCACCAGATCCTCCGGCACGCTCCACCACCCCATCTCCCTGATCAGACCAGGCTACGGCCGCCCCGAGACCTACCCATGGCACCCACGCCTCGTGGCAGGACAGTGCGTCCGTAATTGACTGCAGGTCACTTCCCGGCCATGGTCGAGATGAGGGCCCGATCTCTCCGCCCTTGCGTGGTCGGCCATCAAGTCGTTTGAGCGGCAGTGGAATCGGTTCGAACCGGACCTCCTCCAGCGTGCCGGAGTGTGTGAAACGACAGTACGTAATATCGGTGGTGGATTTCCTGCCGGAGCAAGTGGCGGCGGGTTGTGGACGAAAGGATCCCGATGACCACCGAGACCACCGAAGACACTCGCCAGGCGGAGACCCCGAAGGCGCCGATGACACGGGCCGATCAGTTACGCGCGGTGGTGACTCTGGTCAGATCGGGTGGATTGAAGCCGCTGGCGATCTACCTGTACGGCGAACGGAAGAAGGCCGCCAAGAACGCCATGTACCAGTACGTCGGCAAGGGCGTCATGGCGGGAACGGCCGCCCTGCACCGCGCTCTGGTGCCGGTGGCGACCGCACCCGACGAGGGGCCGGTGCGCGACCGGTTGATCGAGCTGCTCGACCGCCAGGCCGAGATCATCCACGCCGCACCGGTGCGCAAGGTGGCCCTGACCTGGCTCACCGCGGGTACTCCGGTCGATTTGGGCACGAAGCTGAGCAAGTCCGACATGTTCCGGCTGGCGTTGAACTACCACTACCGCCAGCCGTTCGAGGAGGTGTTCGCGACCGAGGAAGGCCGTGCGGCGCTCGGTACGGACAACGTGCCCGCGGTGGTCGCCCAACTCGTCGGCCCCATCGCCTATGGCCGGCTGGTCGGGGCCGCCCGCACCTCCCACAGCGACCATGTCCGCATCGTCGACGAGTTCCTGGCCGCGCGTCGCCACCCGGAAACCGAGGCCGAGTCCAGCTAGAACCACAGGAAGCAGCCGGTCATCGCAAGCGTTGCGATGACCGGCTGTTTTCGATCATTCCTCGGTCGGGGCCGCTGCCCGGAAGACCGCGTAGTCGTGCGCCGTCGGCACCTGGGGGTACTCGACCGCCAAGTCAGGATTGTCGACCATCGGGTTCGACCAGACAGGCATGTACTGCCGATGATCCAAATCTTCGCTCATGCTTTCGATCATGCCCGATTCGTCCCCGCCGCGGGCACGCCACGCCAAACGAATCCGCCCCGCAGGTCGATCGTGTCGGAGTCACACCTCCGCCCGGGACTGTCCAACGACCCGGAAACCACCGGCTGACAGCACATCGTCGACGGTGCCGACGACGCTGAAATCGACGCCACGGCAACCCATCAGAACGCAACCGCATCGACCGAGCGTGGTTTCACGACCCGGCATGGCGCAATCAGTGGGATTCGTGGCGCAGAGGGTGGGGCGCTGCGGACCGATACAGGTGCAGACTCAGGGCGCACCGGCCCTCCAGGGTGATCCGGCCGCAAACCGGATCCCCGACGACAGAAGGAGTCTCACATGCCCACCATCACAACGCCCGACGGCGTGGACATCTACTACAAGGACTGGGGCACCGGGCAGCCCATCGTCTTCAGCCACGGCTGGCCGCTGTCCTCCGACGACTGGGACGCACAGCTGATGTTCTTCGTGTCCCACGGATTCCGGGTGATCGCCCACGACCGGCGCGGCCACGGCCGTTCGGCACAGGTCGCCGACGGCCACGACATGGACCACTACGCAGATGATCTGGCCGCCGTCGTCACGCATCTCGAGCTGACGGACGCGGTGCACGTCGGTCATTCCACCGGCGGCGGTGAAGTCGTCCGCTACCTGTCACGCCACGGACAGGACCGCGCCGCCAAGGCCGTGCTGATCAGTGCCGTGCCGCCGATCATGGTCAAGACCGCCGACAACCCTGGCGGACTGGACAAGTCGGTCTTCGACGATATTCAGCACCAGGTCGCCACCCGTCGCTCGGACTTCTTCCGCACCTTCGCCGAAGGGCCGTTCTACGGCTACAACCGCCCCGGCGCACAGCCGTCCGAAGGCGTCATCGCCAACTGGTGGCGCCAAGGCATGGCCGGCGGCGCCAAGGCCCACTACGACGGCGTCGTGGCGTTCTCCCAGACCGACTTCACCGAGGAACTCACCAAGATCACCATCCCGGTCCTGGTCCTGCACGGCGAGGACGACCAGGTGGTCCCCATCCAGGACTCCGCGATCCGCTCGGCCGAACTGCTGCCCAACAGCACCCTCAAAACCTACCCGGGTTTCCCGCACGGCATGCCGACCACCGAAGCCGCCACCATCAACGCCGACCTGCTCGCCTTCATCCGATCCTGACCAGCGCCCACACCCCGGTCTGAGGCAGGGAGCGCTCGAATCAGGCCGTAACCTGCCCCGCGCGTAAGCCCACTCTGACCGAGACCGCCGATGCCGGCGACGTAGTCGTCCAGGGCGAGGGGAAGCGATCCGCACACCACGTCGACCTCGGGCCAGCGTTTGCGGCAGATGGCATAGCTGCGTCGCTGTTGGTACGGGCGGGAGATCAGCATGACCGCCTTGATCGAGTCGAGGTAGCCGCGCTCGCTCAGCAGGGTGCGGGTGAAGTCGATGTTGTCACCGGTGTTGGTTGCGTTGGGCTCCACCAGGATTGCGTCGGCCGGTACTCCCAGTTCGATGGCCCGCTCGCGGAACTGCACTGCCTCGCCGCGTGGGAACCGGTCCACGGTGGTCGGTGCGTTCGCACCGGTGAACACGATCAGCGGGAAGGTTCCCGCGCGGTAGAGATCAGCCGTGTAGGTCGCGACTCCGAAGTCATGGCCGCCGAGACCGATGCTGACATCGACCGGGCGCGGCTCGTGATGCATCTGGTTGTAGCCCCAAAGGGTTTCCACATCCGACCGATACTCCGCAGGCAAGGTCGTTGTCGGCATCGGAGACTCCTCTTCTAGGGCAGCGTGAAACGCGTACGTCCACGAGAAACGCGAAACCGGTGCGAATCAAGGAGATTCGCACCGGTTTGGCGTTGTGTTCCAGAACTTACTTCAGCTTGTCGCTCGACAGCCCGAGGACTCGGCGGGCGACGATGAGTTGCTGGATTTGCTGGGTGCCCTCGAAGATGTCGAGGATCTTCGAGTCGCGGCCCCACTTTTCCAGGAGGGTGCGCTGGGAGTAACCCGTGGCGCCGGCGAGTTCGACGGCCTTCAGGGTGACGTCGGTGCCCATGCGGCCGGCTTTGGCCTTGGACATGGAGGCCTCGAGGGAGTTGGGCTTCTTGTTGTCGGCCATCCAGGCTGCGCGGAGGGAGAGCAGGTAGGCGGCTTCCCAATCCGCTTCCAGGCGAAGGAATTCCGCGGCGGCGGCGTGCTGGTTGTTGGCGGGCTTGTCGTAGGAGATCTCGATGCCCGCGTCGGTGAGGACGGTGCGGAGCTCTTCCAGGGCGGCGCGGCCGACGCCTACCGCCATGCCGGCGACGAGGGGGCGGGTGTTGTCGAACGTCTGCATGACGCCGGCGAAACCCTTCTCCACGTTGACTTCCGGGGAGCCGAGGATGTTGTCCTTGGGGATGCGGCAGTCCTCGAAGCGGATCTCGGCCGTATCGGACGCCTTGATGCCGAGCTTGTGCTCGAGGCGGGACACGGTGAGGCCCTTGGCATCCCGCGGGACGACGAAGGACTTGATGGCGGCGCGGCCCTTGGAGCGATCCACCGACGCCCACACCACGATGTGGGTGGCGCGCGAGCCCGCGGTCACGAAGATCTTGGTGCCGTTGAGGACCCACTCGTCACCGTCGAGGGTGGCGGTGGCGGTGACCGCGGCGGAGTCGGACCCGAAGGACGGTTCGGTGATGGCCATGGCGGCCCACACCTTGCCGAAACGCTTCAGCTGCTCGTCGGTGGCGACCGCGGCGATGGCGGCGTTGCCCAGAC
The DNA here is from genome assembly GCF_003626895.1 of Nocardia yunnanensis. Lineage (GTDB taxonomy): Bacteria > Actinomycetota > Actinomycetes > Mycobacteriales > Mycobacteriaceae > Nocardia > Nocardia yunnanensis. The sequence goes on from NZ_CP032568.1 coordinate 6,459,828, forward strand.
CCTGGTAGGGGATCGACAGCATCAGGCCGACGTCGCCCCAGGAGGTCTCGAGGGCGTTCATCAGCGCGGACATATTGCCGCCGTTGGTGTTTCCGAGCAGCTCGGTGGCGTGCTTGTCCTCGTCACCGGTACGGCCGCCGGTGGCGCCGGAGATCTGCTCGGTGCCCGAGTCGGACAGGCCCTCGACCATGGCGGCCATGGTGTCCAGCTCGACCGGGTACTCGTGCTCGGCGAGGTCGTACTTGCGCGAGGCGGGACGGAAGATCTCCTGCGCGACCTGGTGGGCCTGGTTGGCGCTGGCCCGCAGCTTCTTGGGGAGTTCGAGATTGATCATGAGTGGTCTCTCCGTTGAGAAGTCGGGTCAGATGAGGACGATGCCTTCGGCGACGCCGACGCCGCGAAGGTCGCGGTACCAGCGCTCGACCGGGTGCTCCTTGGTGAAGCCGTGGCCACCCAGCAGCTGCACACCGTCCAGGCCGATCTGCATGCCCTTGTCGGTGGCCAGCTTCTTGGCCAGCGCCGCCTCACGAGCGAACGACAGACCCTGCTCCGCGCGCGACGCACCCCGCAGCGTCACGAGACGAAGACCGTCCAGTTCGATCGCCATATTGGCGACCATGAACGCGACCGCCTGCCGGTGGGCGATCGGCTCGCCGAACGCCTCGCGCTCCTTCACATACGGAATCACGTAGTCCAGCACGGCCTGGCCGGTGCCGACGGCCAGCGAGGCCCAGCCCAGCCGGGCCAGCCGCACGGCGTCGGCGTACTCCTCGGCGCGCACCGCGCCCTCGGAGTCGCCCAGCAGCGCGGTGGTCGGCACCGCGACATTGTTGAGGATCAGCCGGCCCAGGCCCGCGGCCCGCATGCCCATGCTCGGATCCGCCTCGATCACGACACCGTCGGTGTTGGACTCGACGATGAAGAACGTCGGGCGGCCGTCCAGCTCGGCGGCCACGATGAACAGTTCGGCGTCCCCGGCGGCCGGAACCAGCGTCTTGACACCGTTGAGGCGGAAACCACTGGGCGAGCGAGTCGCCTTGGTCTTCAACGCGAACGGATCGAACAGCGCCTGCGGCTCGGCGATGACGACCGACGCCTGCGGCACGTTCTCCCCGGCGAACGCACCCAGGTAGGTCTGCTGCTGCGCGTCGGTACCCCACTGCGACAGCGCGACCGCGACACCGCTCGGCGCAAGCAGCGGCAGCGCCAGACCCATGTCGCCGTGCGCGAGCGCCTCGGCCACCAGGGAATTGGTGACCGCGCCACGCTCGGACGCGGCGCCCTCGAACTCCTCGGGCACGTTGATGAGGGTGATGCCCAGCTCGGAGGCGCGCTCGAGCAGATCGCGCGGGGCCTTGGCGGAGTTGTCGGCCTCGTACGCGGCCGGGCGCAGGATCTCGGCGGCGAACTCACGCACCGTCTCGACGATCATCTGCTGCTCGTCGGTCGGGGTGAGGTCGAAGTAATCCTTCTTGCGAGACTCGTTGGCGGGCAGCCGTTTCGGAGCGCCACCGCCGGCGACCTTCTCGAACGCGCGGGTCGCGGCGCCGAGCATGCGGAAACCGGTCTTGGTGCCCTCGTAGGTGAGGCGTTCGATCGGCTTGCGCAGCTTGTACTTCTCGGCGAGTTCGGACCCCGTGATGGTCGTCATGACCCGCATCGCCGCGCCCATCCAGTCGCGTTTGACCGGGTTCAGGCCAACGGCGGAGGTATCCCGCTTCGTTGCGGTGTCTCGAGTGCTCATAATCACCAGTTTTCTATCGAGGAGGTGGGTGATCCTGCCCAGCAATCTTACTCCTGAGTAAGACTATCTTACTTCAGAGTAAGAAGTGTCGTCGAGAGTTGTCGAATCGCCTGGTCAGGGCGGTGGTTCCAACTTACTCGGCGGTAGTGGCCGGATCTAGTGAAACAAACCTGCTTCAGAAGGCTCCGAGCTGGGCTAGCCTGTCGGCGCATAACCCGCTCCTGATGGAGGTTTGACATATGAAGATTGCGCTCGGAGCCGTCGGCGTGCTCGCCGCCGGCCTCTTCCTCGCCGCCCCCGCCAACGCCGAGGTCCAGCTGCAGCCGATCGACGTCGGCATCACCGGATCCGGCATCGGCACCGGCTCGGGCACCGGCGGCTGCGGCAGCGGCGTCAACGCCGAGTTCGGCCTGGGCTCGGTCGGCGTCGGCTCCTCCACCGGCGGCCCCTACATCGACCTCGGCTCGGTGTGCGTGCCGCTCGCCTGACCTGACGAGCACGAGCAATGCGGGCGTAGCGCTACGCCCCCCGGTGGCGGGACCGCAGCCCGCGCCGGGAAACCAAGGTGGTCCGGCCGCCCCGGAAGTGCGACGATGCGGGGGATGAATCGACGGCCGCACACAGGTGGCGAAACCTACTGGATAGCGGGGATTTTCGCGGTCGTGCTGACCGCGCTCTCCCGCCGATACGGCTACCACCGCGACGAACTCTATTTCCTGGCCGCCGGACGGCGATTGGACTGGGGATATCCCGATCAGCCACCACTGGTGCCACTGCTGGCCCGCGCGATGTCGGCCATCGACCCGAATTCGGTGATGCTGCTGCGTGTTCCGGCCACGGCGGCGGCGACCGTCGTGGTGTTGTGCGCCGGATTCTACGCGCGCGAACTCGGCGGCGGCCGGGTGGCGCGGGCGCTCGCGGCGGGAGCGGTGGCGTCGGCGGGTCTGCTGGCAGTGGGCGGCCACATGCTCAGCACCGCCATCGTCGATCTGGCGGTGTGGTCGGTGCTGGTCCTGTTCGTGCTGCGGCTGCTGCGCACGCCTTTCGAGCCGCGCTGGTGGCTCGCGATCGGGGTGGTCGCAGGGATCGGCGTGCAGAACAAGGCGCTGATCGTGGTTCCCCTCGCGGCCCTGGCCTGCGCGCTGCTGCTGCTCGGCCCGCGAGAAGTGTTCGCCACCAGGTACTTTCCGATCGCGCTCGGCCTCGCGGCGGTGATCAGCGCCCCGTATGTGATCTGGCAAGCCCGCAACGGCTGGCCGCAGTGGGCGTTGAGCCGGGCCATCGCCGGCGGCTCCTCGGGCAGCTCGAACACGCGAATCGAATTCGTGCTGTTGCAACTCGGGATGATCGGGCCGCTGTTGGTTCCACTGTGGATGGCGGGCCTGTGGTGGCTGGGCCGGCAGTCCCGATATCGGGTGTTCGCGCTCACCTACGCGGTGCTGTTCCTCATCTATCTGATCATGGTCGGCAAGTCCTACTACCTCGGTGGCATGTATCCGCTCCTGCTCGCCGCCGGAGCCGTCGCCGCCGAACCGTGGCTCACCGGTCACCGGATACGCACGGCCGCTGTGGTTTCGGCCCTCGTGGCCAGTGCGGTCTTCTCGGCGCTCATGCTGCTGCCGACCCTGCCGATGTCCGCGCTGCGCGCCCCGTCGGCGGTACTCGCGATCAATAAGGAGACCGCCGAAACCGTCGGCTGGCCGCAGTTCACCGCGCAGATCGCCGATGTCCGTGCGCATTCCGCGCCGGACGCGGAAATCCTCACCGCCAACTACGGCGAGGCGGCAGCGCTGGAGCATTTCGGCGCGCCCTACGGGTTACCGACCCCGCACAGCGTGCACAACGCCTACTGGTGGTGGGGTGCGCCCGACGACAGCCGCCCGGTGCTCGTCATCGGTATGCCCGTCGATCAGGTGAGCCGGTTCTGCCGCGACGCGAAACCGTTGGGCCGCATCGACAATGGCCTCGGCATCCACAATCTCGAGCAGGGACGAGCCCTCGTGCTCTGCCGCACGCCCCGCCGCCCGTGGTCCGAGATGTGGCTCGCCATGCGAAATCTCGGCTGAGGCTCAGGCCTGCAGCGCCGCCAGCACCTGGTCCTGAAGGTGGCCGTTGGTCGCCACCGCGCTGCCGCCGTGCGGCCCAGGCCGCCCGTCCAGCGCGGTGAAGGTGCCGCCCGCCTCGCGAATCAGCACATCCAGCGCCGCCATGTCCCACAGCGACAGTTCGGGTTCGGTGACGATGTCGACCGCGCCCTCGGCCAGCAGCGCGTAGCCGAAGAAGTCGCCGTACCCGCGCACCCGCCACACCTCGTCGGTGAGCGCGATCAGCTTGGCGCGCCGCCCGATCGCCCGCCAGCCCGACAGGCTGGAGATGGCCAGGCTCGCCGCGCCCAGTTCGGCCACCGCCGACACCGCGATCGCCCGCGGCTCGCCGCCCTCGAAACTGCTCCACGCGCCCGAGCCCGACGCCGCCCACCAGCGCCGCGCCAGCGCGGGCGCGCTCACGACGCCCACCACCGGCACGCCGTCCTCGAGCAGCGAGATGAGCGAGGCCCACACCGGGACCCCGCGCACGAAGTTCTTGGTCCCGTCGATCGGGTCGATGACCCACTGCCGACCGGTGAACTCGATGTCACCGCCGAACTCCTCGCCGAGCACCAGGTCGCCCGGCCGGTCGGTGGCGAGAATGTCCCGAACCGCACGCTCCACGGCCAGATCGGCATCCGAGACCGGCGTCAGATCCGGCTTGGAATCGATCTTCAAATCGAGCGCACCGAACCGTTCCCGGGTGATGGCGTCGGCCGCGTCGGCCAGCTGCAGCGCGAGTTCCAAGTCGGTGGAGTATCGGGTCACGACCCTGCACGTTAGTCCAGTCCAGTTAACGATGGGTGTCGTCCACCGGCATTGGCGGGTGGCGCATCGGTGAGGGATTCGTCCGGATTCCCGTCAGCGTGCGCCACCGGGCGGATCAGGCCGCGATCGCCGCGGCGCGGGCGCTGCTCAACGCCGTCGCCCACCACCGCAGCTGATCGAGGAGCCGGGTGGCGGCGTCCTCGTATTCGGCCGGTTCACGCAGGGCGCCGGACTCGTCGAAGAGCAGGAAGTAGCGGGAGAAGGAGACGTAATCCTTGACCGTGTGCGCGTTGAGCTCGTTGAAGACCGCGCGCAGCCCCTCGATGGCGAGCAGACCGCCCGACTTGCCGCTGTACCCGACGAAACCGACCGTCTTGCGATCCCATTCGGAGAAGTGCCAGTCGATCGCGGTCTTGAGCGAGGCCGGAAAGCTGCGATTGATATCCGGCGTGACCACCACGAACGCATCCGCGGCCGCCAGCCGGGCCGCCAGCTCGTCACCCTGCCCGGGCCGGGCCGGACTCGGATCCATCACCAGCGGCACCGCCGGCAACTCGTGTGGCAGGCGGTAATCGGCCAGATCGATGACATCCACCTCGAACCCGCCGTGCGCCCGCGCTCGCTCGGCGAACCACTTCGCGACCACCGGCCCGAAACGCCCCTCCCGGACACTGCCGATGATCACCGCGAGGCGCAGAGTCGTGCTGCTCATTGTGGGTCTCCTTCACATTCCGCCGCGACCGCTCCGGCCGCTCGAGATCAACTCTGCGATCCGCCGCGAGCCTTAGGGAGACCACGCCGAGAGTGGTAGTGGCAGGGCCACGATGAGCGGGCGTGGGAGCCCCCGAAAAACGAAGGCTCCCACTGGTTCACGCTCAGTCGATGGGCGCGTTCTTGAATTCCGGGCAGAGGTAGTAGGCCGCGTCGAGCGTCACGTCGATCATGGCGTCGTCGGACAGGCCGCGATGGCCCAGCACCATCGCGGCGTCCACCATCGTGCCGCCGCTGCGGAGCACCCCGCAGGCGGCGTAACCATCTTGGACAACCCGGTTTTCGTCGTCGACGGCATAGCCGTCCTCCCGCACCTTCTGCAGGAACGTGCTCTCGTTGGGGGTGCGAGGCTGGGCCGACCCGGAGGAGGAACCGGTGTCGAAGGGGCCGGCGTTCGCCACGCCCATCCCGAACAGCGGGAAGGCGGCGATGAGCGAGGCGGCGGCGAGTTTGCGCATGGTGACGAAAAGTCTTTCTCTCATGTGGTCGTGCGAGTGCCACGCACGGGCTGAAAAAGACAGCGGCAGAAATGATTCGAATACACCCCGACCCCCGAATTCCTCCCCGGTAGCAGCACCGCAGACCCTACCGCCGAGGCCCGACAATCTCGAGTTTCCGAGGGTGGTAGTGGCAGGGACACCACAGGATCGGCGGGCGTTGCTAGCGTCGGAAAGGTGAGCGAGAACGAGCTGGGACTGTTCCTGCGGCTGCGGCGGGAGGCGGTCACGCCGGCCGAGGTCGGGTTGCCGACGGGGGCGCGGCGGCGGACCCCCGGCTTGCGGCGCGCCGAATTGGCCACGCTCGCAGGGGTTTCGGTGGAATATCTGACGCGGCTCGAGCAGGGGCGGGATCGGCATCCGTCGGCCTCGGTGCTGATGGCGTTCGCGGACGCGCTGCGGCTGACGCCCGCGCAGCGGGTGCATCTGCTCGGCTTCGCCAAAGCCGGTGACCCGAACTACAACTGCCGCGGCGGTTCCGGACCCAATCGGGGCGTCCGGCCGGCCGTGCGGGCCATGCTGGATCAGCTCGAACCCGCGCCCGCGGCTCTCATGAACCGGCTCGGCGAGGTCCTCGCGGTGACCGACGGCTACCGCGCGCTGTTCGGTCCGATCGGACTGCTCGACGGCGGCCTGCCCGGCAGCTACCCCCGCTACGTCCTCACCGATCCGCGCGCCCGCACCGCCTACCCGGACTGGGATCACAAGGCCGACAAGGTAGTCGCCACCCTCAAACAGGGGCCCGGCCGCGCGGACCCCCACGTCAACGCACTCCTCGAGGAGCTGTCGGCCACCGCCGGCGCCGAGTTCACCCGCCGCCTCGACACCATCCCCGGCCTGCCCGACACCAATGGCGTCGGCCGCCTCACCCACCCCGAAACGGGCGAGCTGCGCCTGGCCTACGAAACCCTCAACCTCTCGGCCGACGACGACCAATACCTCATGGTCTACCTGCCCGCCGACGACGCCACCGCCACCGCCCTGGACCGCCTCGTCGGCCGCCGTCCGGGCGGGCTTCGAGCCGTCGCGGGTTGATCGTTCGTAACGCGGCGACTGATTTGTTGCCGACCGGGGTAACTCCTCGGGTACGTCCAAAATCGGGTTGGTCCTGACCGTCGGCACGGGTGCAGAAGTGATAACGGCACTCGGCTGTCCGCCAAAGGTCCGGGGAGGCGGTGTAGTTTTGACCCTCGTGCATCCTGACGTCTCCGCTGACTTGGCCGAACTCGACACCACTCTGAAGACCATCGAGTCGGTGCTCGATATCGACGAGCTGGCCCGCCGCATCGATGAGCTGGAACAGCAGGCGGCCGACCCGGAACTGTGGAACAACCAGGAACACGCCCAGGCCGTCACCAGTGAACTCTCGCACGCGCAGGCCGAATTGCGCCGGGTGCGCGAACTGCGCCAGCGGCTCGAGGATCTGCCGGTGCTCTACGAGCTGGCCGAGGCCGAGGAGGGCGCCGATCGCACCGCGGCGCTCGCCGACGCGGACGCCGAGCGGGCCGGCTTGCACGCCGATATCGAGGCGATGGAAGTCCGGACCCTGCTCTCGGGCGAGTACGACAAGCGTGAGGCACTGGTCAATATTCGCTCCGGCGCGGGCGGCGTGGACGCCGCGGACTGGGCGCAGATGCTGATGCGCATGTACGTGCGCTGGGCCGAGAGCCACAAGTACTCGGTCGAGATCTACGACACCTCGTACGCGGAAGAGGCGGGCATCAAGTCGGCGACCTTCGCGGTGAAGGTGCCCTACGCGTACGGGACGCTGTCGGTCGAAATGGGTACGCACCGACTGGTCCGTATCAGCCCGTTCGACAACCAGGGCCGCCGCCAGACCTCCTTCGCCGAGGTCGAGGTGCTGCCCGTGGTCGAGACCACCGACCACATCGAGATCCCGGAGAACGAGGTCCGCGTGGACGTCTACCGGTCCTCGGGCCCGGGCGGCCAGTCGGTCAACACCACCGACTCCGCGGTGCGCCTCACCCACATTCCGACCGGCATCGTCGTCACCTGTCAGAACGAGAAATCGCAGCTGCAGAACAAGATTTCGGCCATGCGCGTGCTGCAGGCCAAGCTGCTCGAGCGCAAGCGCCAGGAAGAACGCGCCCAGATGGACGCGCTCAAGACCAACGAGGGCGCGTCCTGGGGCAACCAGATGCGCTCCTACGTGCTGCATCCGTATCAGATGGTCAAAGATCTGCGTACGGGGTATGAGGTCAACAACCCGTCGGCCGTGCTCGACGGTGACATCGACGCGTTCATCGAATCCGGTATTCGGTGGCGCATGAGGGAACAGGCAACCAACTAGGGGTAGTTCATGCATTTTCTCGCCGCTGGCTCGGGGGCCGATTTCGGGAACTGGCTCCGCTCCAGCGGGCTCGAGATCGTGCTGTTGATCGTCGGAGCCATGCTGTTCAGTCGCGCGGCGACGTTCCTGCGCGACCGCATCACCCGCAAGATCGACGCCGGGTTCCGCAGCAGCGATTCGCTGGTGCGTTCCGAGGCCGCCAAACACCGACATGCGTTGGCGCAGGTCATCACCTGGGTCGTGTTGTCCATCGTCTACTTCCTGGTGTCGCTGGAAGTGTTGCGGCGCTTGGGTTTCGAACTCGGGGGTCTGGTGGCCCCGGCTGCGGTCCTCGGTGCCGCACTGGGTTTCGGTGCGCAGCGCATCGTGCAGGATCTGCTCGCGGGATTCTTCCTGATCACGGAGCGGCAGTACGGATTCGGTGATGTTGTGCGCATCGCAGTCACTGGAAACCCCACCGACGCCGAGGGTACGGTCGAGGACGTCACGTTGCGCATCACGACTCTGCGTAGCGCCGACGGTGAAGTGATAACTGTCCCGAACGGTCAGATCGTGAAAGTGACCAATCTGTCGAAGGATTGGGCGCGTGCCGCCATCGACGTGCCCGTACCCGCGACCGCCGACATCAACAAGGTCAACGAGATCCTGCACGACGTGGGCGCCAAGGCCTTCGCCGATCGCAAGCTGAAAACGCTGCTGCTGGACGAACCCAGTGTGATGGGTGTCGAAGATCTCACCGTCAATCAGATGAACATCAAGATGGTGGCCCGGACGCTACCGGGCAAACAGTTCGAAGTCGGGCGCGAGTTGCGGGTGCGGGTTGCCGCGGCACTGCGCCGGGAGGGTCTGAGTGAAACCACGTAAGTCCACGGCGATCCTGATGGCCGTGTGGGTAGCGACGTTTGTGCTGTACGTCGTCGTCAAGCCCACACAACACGAGTCCAAGACACCGCCGCCGATCGTGAACACCATGCTCAGCAACTATCTGCCAAACACTTCGGAGCATCCCGGGAGGTGAGCCGGCCCCCGCGCGGTGTAGTCAGCCGCGGGTGAGCGCTGGCTACACTGGCTCCCCGTGATAACCCTGCGCAACGTCACCAAGTCGTATCAGACCTCGACGCGGCCGGCGCTGGACAATGTCTCCGTCGATATCGGAAAAGGCGAGTTCGTCTTCGTTATCGGGCCTTCGGGCTCCGGCAAGTCCACGTTCATGTCGCTGCTGCTCAAGGACGAGACACCGACCTCCGGTGAGGTGTGGGTGGCCGACTTCCGGGTCGACAAGCTGCCCGGGCGCAAGGTCCCGCATCTGCGTCAGCGCATGGGATGCGTGTTCCAGGACTTCCGGCTGCTGCAGCAGAAGACCGTGGAACAGAACGTCGCCTTCGCCCTGGAGGTGATCGGCAAATCCCGGGCATTCATCAATCGCTCGGTGCCGGAGGCGCTCGACATGGTCGGGCTGGCCGGCAAGGCCGACCGGCTGCCGGGGGAACTCTCCGGCGGTGAACAGCAGCGGGTGGCACTGGCCCGCGCCTTCGTGAACCGGCCGCTGGTACTGCTGGCCGACGAACCGACCGGCAACCTCGACCCGGAGACCAGCCAGGACATCATGACGCTGCTCGAACGCATCAACCGCACCGGAACCACGGTGGTCATGGCCACCCACGACAACACCATCGTCGACGCCATGCGCCGGCGCGTGGTCGAACTCGATCGCGGGCGCATCGTGCGCGACGACGAGATGGGCGTGTACGGGGTGGGCCGGTAATGCGCGCGGGATTCCTGTTCAACGAGGTCTTCATCGGCCTACGCCGCAATGTCACCATGACGCTGGCGATGATCCTGACCACCGCGGTATCGCTGACCATGCTCGGCGGCGGCCTGCTGGCGGTGCGGATGGCCGACAAGATCCAGGAGTACTACGTCCAGCGCGTCGAGATTCGGCTGTATCTCGACGATCAGACCTCGCGCACCGACCCGGACTGCACCGGGCAGCCGTGCGCGTCGCTCATGGCCGATCTCAAGAAGCACGCGGATGTGGCGAGTGTGCAGTTCGTCAACAGTCAGGACGCGGTGAAGGAGGTCAGGGAGACCACCTTCAAGGATCAGCCCGGGCTCGCCGACGAGGTGAGCAAGGACGGGCTGCCCGCCTCGTTCCGGGTGAAGCTCACCGACGTCACCAAATACCGCTCCATCTATGACGATTTCACCAAACGGCCCGGGGTCACGACCGTGCTCAACGATATGGACATCGTGGATCGGCTGGTCAGCTTCTTCGTCGGATTGCGCAATGCCGCCTTCGGTTTGGCGGCGTTGCAGGCGCTGGCGGCACTGTTGTTGATCGCCAACATGGTTCAGGTCGCGGCCTTGGCGCGTAAGACCGAGGTGGGCATCATGCGGCTGGTCGGTGCGACGCGGTGGTACACGCAGTTGCCGTTCCTGTTGGAGGCGGTGCTGGCCGCGTTGGTGGGATCCGTACTGGCCGTGGCGGGTTTGTTCGTGGCCCAGCCGTTGGTGATCAATCGCGCGCTCGGTTCGCTGTTCAACGATCAGGTGCTGCCGCGTATCACCGGGGACGACATCGCCGCGGTCGCGATGATGATCACACCGATCGGTATCGTCTTCGCCGCGCTCGCCTCGTATGCCGCGTTGCGGTACTACGTTCGCGAATGACTTTCGAACGACCGGGGTGCGAAGTTCGCAACGGGCTTCTGGGTGTCGGGTGGTGTCCGTAGGATTGCCGTCGTGAGCGCGCCGGAGGTCGAGACAGCTGTCGGGAGCCTGGTGGATGCCGGAAGTGATCCGGCACACCAGGTTTTGCGAAAGACCTTCGGGTACGACAGTTTTCGCGGGCCGCAGCGCGACATCGTCGAGCAGGTGATCTCCGGCGGTGACGCGCTGGTGCTCATGCCCACCGGTGGCGGCAAGTCGCTGTGCTATCAGATTCCGGCGCTGGTGCGGCCGGGGGTGGGCGTGGTGGTCTCGCCGCTGATCGCGCTCATGCAGGATCAGGTGGACGCGCTGCAGGCGGTCGGGGTGCGCGCCGGGTTTCTCAACTCCACCCAGTTCCCCGACGAACGGCGCACGGTCGAGGCACAATTCGTGGCCGGTGAACTGGATGTGCTCTATCTCGCGCCGGAGCGGTTGCGGTTGGAGTCCACCGCGCAATTGCTCGACCGCGGCAAGATCTCGGTGTTCGCCATCGACGAGGCGCACTGTGTGTCGCAGTGGGGCCACGACTTCCGGCCTGACTATCTGGGCCTGTCCATGCTGCACGAGCGCTGGCCGGACGTGCCCCGCATCGCGCTCACCGCGACGGCGACGGAGGCGACCCGCAAGGAGATCGCCGAGCGGCTGGATCTCACGCGCGCGAAACACTTCGTGGCCAGTTTCGACCGGCCCAATATCCAGTACCGGATCGAGGCCAAGAATCGGCCCGAACATCAACTGCTGGCGTTCATTCAGAGCGAGCACGCCGGGGACGCGGGCATCGTGTACTGCCTGTCGCGGAACTCCGTGGAGAAGACCGCGGCGTTCCTGACCGCCAACGGCGTGGAGGCGGTGCCCTATCACGCGGGGCTCGACAATCGGACCCGTGCGCGGAATCAGGCGCGGTTCCTGCGCGAGGACGGACTGGTGGTGGTCGCGACCATCGCCTTCGGCATGGGCATCGACAAGCCGGATGTGCGGTTCGTGGCGCATCTGGATCTGCCGAAATCGGTCGAGGGCTACTACCAGGAGACCGGTCGCGCCGGACGCGACGGCCTGCCCTCCACCGCGTGGATGGTCTACGGCCTCAGTGACGTTGTGCAGCAACGCAAGATGATCGACTCCTCCGACGGTGACGCCATGCACCGCCGGCAGTTGCAGCTGCATCTGGACGCCATGCTCGCGCTGTGCGAGACCGTGCAGTGCCGGCGCGTTCAGCTGCTCGCCTACTTCGGTCAGCAGGGCGAGCGGTGCGGCAACTGTGACACCTGCCTCAACGCGCCCGAATCCTGGGACGGCACCGTGCCCGCCCAGAAGGTGCTGTCCACCGTGCTGCGGCTGAAACGCGAACGCGGGCAGAGCTTCGGCGCGGGCCACATTGTCGACATCCTCGTCGGCAAGCGCAATCCCAAGGTGGAGCAGCACGCCCACCACGAGCTCAAGGTCTTCGGCATCGGCACCGAACTGCGCGATATCGAATGGCGCGGCGTGGTCCGCCAACTCCTGGCCCAGGGCCTGCTGGCCGTCCACGGCGACTACGGCGTGCTGACTCTCACCGAGGCCAGCAACCAGGTCCTGTTCGAGAAGCGCGAAGTCATGCTCCGCCGCGAACCCGAACGCGCCAAGGCCGCCCGAACCCCCAAGCCCGCCAAGGCCTCCCGCCTCGCCGCCGCCGACCTCACCCCCTCCGACACCGGCCTGTTCGAAAAACTCCGCGCCTGGCGCGCCGCCACCGCCAAGGAACAGGGCGTCCCCGCCTACGTCGTCTTCCACGACGCCACCCTCCGAGAAATAGCCACCCGCAAACCCACCTCCATGTCCGACCTGGCCGGCATCTCCGGCATCGGCGAGAACAAACGCGCCAAATACGGCGAAGGCGTCCTGGAAGTGGTTGCCGCCGAATCCGGTTCGCCAAACGCTGGCGCGTCGCCCGCGAGCGTGAAGGCCGGAACGGCAAGTCCCGCAGCGGCGAATAGAGGTGCGATGGCAGGAACGGAGCCCTCCTCCGCTCCGCCCGCCAACTTCGGTGCAGCCGAGGACATTCCATGGCCGGACGAAGTACCGCCGGACTTCGACGACCTCCCGCCCGACTATGCGTGAGCCCCAGCGCGCCGTGGATGTCGGCGATATCACTTTCGATGCCCTGTTCCATCGCACCCCCGTGCAATGGGGCCTGCGCGGTGATCCGCAGCTCTGGGACGCGCTGCGGGAGCGATTCCGTGGACAACCGGTGCCGCGCGAGTTCTGGGACGTGCGCAAGGCCGTCGAGGCGGGCATGGCCGAGATCCTCGGCATAGAACTCGGCGCGGTACAGAGCCGGGACGCCGATCATGTCCAGATACCGCGATTCGAACTGGGTTTCGGCATGACCGACGGAACCGTCTCGCTGCGCTGGTGGCGTGATACCGGCATTCCGCTGCTGATCGACCGCGCCGGCGCCGTGTGCGCCGGTGAGCTGATTCCGCGCCCGCGCTGGGAGCCGCCGCCGTACGTCCGCCCGCCCGGGCCACCTATCCCCGCGAACAATCCGGGCCCTCCGCTGCCCGGGCGACGCCTTCCGCCCCCGCCGCATGCCGTCTCCGGCGAGCGATGATCGCTGTCGTTGGGGGCTGCTTGCAGGCGATTTGGTTGCTGAGCGGCGGCGGGATAAGCTTTCGGGGCTGCCGCGGTCCACGGATCGCAGCGAGCGACCTGGTCCCGTCGTCTAGCGGCCTAGGACGCCGCCCTCTCAAGGCGGTAGCGCGGGTTCAAATCCCGTCGGGACTACTGTGAAGGCCCTTCAGTGAAAACTGGAGGGCCTTTTCGCATTTCGCGCAATCTGGTGGTGGCGCGCGAAAATCCGGTGGCGCGGACGTGCGCGCCGGGGCAGGCTCCCCAGGAACATTGTGCGGGCCGGCGCGGTTGAACATCCGGGCCGCGAGCACGCGACGGTGCGGGTTGGCGGCGGAGCATCCGTAAGCTGGTTGGGCACTCCGGGCAGCGACGGGACGATTGAGGAGACATGAAGGAAAAGGGGCGCAAGGTCATCGCCAGCAACAAGAAGGCGCGGCACAACTACTCCATCCTCGAAACGTACGAGGCCGGGGTCGCGCTGGTTGGCACCGAGGTGAAGAGCCTGCGCGAGGGCAAGGCCTCGCTGGTCGACGCCTACGCCTCCATCGACGACGGCGAGGTGTGGCTGCGCGGGCTGCACGTACCCGAGTACGGCCACGGCACCTGGACCAACCACGCGCCGCGTCGCACCCGCAAGCTGCTGCTGCACCGCCGCGAGATCGACAAGCTGCTCGGCAAGACCAAGGAGTCGAGCCTCACCCTGGTCCCGCTGTCGATGTACTTCTCCGACGGCAAGGTCAAGGTCGAACTCGCCCTCGCCAAGGGCAAGCAGGACTACGACAAGCGCCAAGACCTGGCCCGACGCGACACCGAACGCGAGATCACCCGCGAACTCGGCCGCCGCATCAAGGGCATGCGCGGCTGAGCCCGCCGTCACGGCGCGTTAATGGAATGAACCAAGGTTTGTTCGGTGTTAGAGTAGGTAGCCCGGTGCGAGCCGGGTGGTTCATCTGAATCGGTGAACACAGACGGGGCTGAACGGTTTCGACTGCGTACGTTGATTCAGGGGAAGCGTGTCGGTGCAGGCAGGAGACCACCGTATAAGCGTCGCTGTAACCAATTAAGCGCCGATTCCAATCAGCGCGACTACGCTCTCGCTGCCTAAGCAACGAAGCGTGTCTGTCAGCCCGGGTTCGCCCTCGACCCGGTCCCTGGCATCAGCTAGAGGGCTCTACTGTCCGATGCGGCCGCGGCATCGGACAGGACACCTAACAGCGGCTGGGATCGTCATCTCGGCTTGTTCGCGTGACCGAGAGATCCGAGCAGAGGCATAGCGAACTGCACACGGAGAAGCCCTGAAGATGCGGCGGAGGACCCGGGTTCGATTCCCGGCAGCTCCACCAAGAAAAGGCTCCCACCCGCCACTGCGGGTGGGAGCCTTTTCGTGTTCGTGTGCGCGGACGGCTCCCGCCGAACTGCCTTGCCAGCATAGGCGTCCGTGCAGAACCCACCACTTTACGTGTCGCGGACGGCCCTGCGTCTGCCGAGACGTGCGGAGCGGCGCCCGAAAGGGCCATCATGACACCGGTTCGCACTCGGTCGAAGCGCCCGTCGCGGGATGTAGGGTGGTACAAGATCGTGTCGGGATGAAACCCTCATCCGCACACCGGAGTTCGAATCGGGGGCTCATGCGGAGCAGCAAGAACACGGCGGCCGGCGGTTCGCCGCGAGTTTCGGGCGAGGCTGTCGAAGCGGTTCAGGCCATGTTGGCGCAGAAGGTTGCCGTCGCAGCCTCGCCCGACGGCTCGGTGTCGGTCCGTGTCGGTGCCGATGGCAAGGTTCACCGTTGGGCCGTCACCGACCGCGCACGTACCGCCCCTCCCCAGCAGGTTGTAGCCACAGTGCTCGAGCTGATCGAAGAGGCTCGCAGAGCCGCCTACGATGCTGTCCGTGCCGACCTCGGGCACAAAGCCGCCAGCGAACCCTCGTCCAGCCCAGGCGGTCTCGCGTCTGCCGGCTCGAGCGGTGGGTCCGCTTTCACGGATGCAGTGGACTACGACGACTGGCAGCGCGAACAGAAATTGAACTCACCCCTCCGCAACTCCACGAACTGGTGACTTCGAGCGGCACCACCATCCTGTTGGTCGTTGACCGACCGGACAGGGCTCTGCGAATGATCGACCTCGGCGCGTCGAACATTGGTGGTGGTAACCTCTGCGCCTATGAGTGAGGTGATCTCAGCGACTTTCATTGGTGTCGGCCGTGTTCGAAATGGGTGAGGACGAGTGCGGCTTTGACGATGTCGCCGATTTTCTCGGGGCTGGTGGTGAAGTGGTGCAGGGCGCGCCAGCGTCTTTGCGCAGGTGAGCCAGTACGAGCAGGGCCTGACGGCCCGGGTCGAGCTTGCGCCAAGCCGAGCCGATCACGCGGCGATGCCGGCGGATCAACCCGGCGACGAATCCGAGGGTCTGGCGTGACAACGGCAGCGCGGAACGGTAGAACAACACGTGAAGCCCTTGGGATGCAGCGGTTTTCGTCGACAGCTGACATACCAGGGGCTTCACCATTCACCGAGCCGACACTCCACGCCAATCACTCACGGACACAACCGATCTCACTGAGGATGAAAAAGGCTCAGTGACTGGGGTACCAGTATTTCCACTAAAATCGCGCTGCAGCAACCGAATCGGCTGATTGGCCTGCATCTGGTGCCGCCGCTGGTCCCGGCTGATCTCACGACGTCTCTCACCGATGCCGAACGAGCGGCACTCGCTGATTTGGACGAGCGCACGCGCACCGGTTCCGGGTACTCGGCCGTGCACGGCACCCGGCCGCAGACACTGGGGTACGGGCTGACCGACTCTCCGGTCGCGCTTGCGGCGTGGATCTCGGAGAAGTTGTTCACCTGGACCGACGATCCTGGCCTGACCCGGGACCAGATTCTCGACAACGTCACTCTCTACTGGCTCACCGCGACCGCCGCCTCCTCTATTCGGTTGTACTGGGAGAGCATCGCGGAGGTCAGCCGGTGGTTCACCGCCGCTGTCGAGGACACGATCGACGTGCCCACCGGCTGCAGCGTCTATCCCAAGGAGGTTCCGCGCCCCTCACGCCGCTGGGCGGCCCGCCGATTCACCGATATCGTGCATTGGAGCGAGCCTGCTCACGGCGGCCATTTCGCCGCATGGGAACAACCCGAACTCTTCGCCGGCGACCTGCGCACCACTGTCGCCGCTCTGGCGCGGCGGTGACGCGGAATAGTCGCGGCGCTGCGCCACGGTGGCGGATTCTGGCGCAACATCGTGTGCCCCTACGGATCTCGCAGGGCGTCGAGCTTCGACCGTGAGTATGATCTGGCGACATGCAGCCTGCTGGGGATGCCTGCCCCCACATCCTCGACCGGATCCCGGTGCCGCTGTACGCACCGGAGTTCGCGGCCGACCCGCACACGTTCTACACCGCGATGCGCGAGAAGTTCGGTTCGCTTGCGCCCGTCGAGCTTTCACCGGGGATCACCGCTTCGCTGGTGATCGGGTACCGCACCGCGGTGGCGATCAACAACGATCCTGAGCGTTTTCCCGCGGACCCGCGGGCTTGGGAGCAGGACATCCCGGCGGACTGCCCGATTCTCCCGATGTTGCAGTACCGGCCGAACGCGCTGCGCAGCGCGGGCAGCGAGCACGCGCGGTACCGGCGGGCCAGTGTCGACAGCATCGACGCGATCAACCTGTATCAGGTCGACGGACTCATCGAGGAGATCGTGGTCCCGCAGGTCAACACCTTCTGTGTGGACGGCGAGGCGGACCTGATCAGCCAGTACGCCTTTCCCGTCACCTTCGCCTACCTCAATGCGATGGTCGGCTGCCCGGCCGATATCGGCCAGCAGGTCGCCCGCGGCATGGCGATGATGTTCGAAGGCGATCAGGCCGAGGCGGGGAATGCGCTGTTCGTGGCGGCGCTCGGGGAGTTGGTGGCGCTCAAGAAGCGGGAGCCGGGCGAGGACGTCACCACCCGGCTGCTGGTCCACGCGGCGGAGCTGACCGACGAGGAGCTGGTGCACCAGCTGGTGACGATCTACGGCGCCGGTATCGAGCCGCTGACCAACCTGATCGCCAACACGCTGCTGCTGATGCTGACCGACGAGCGCTTCTCGGGGGCGGCGGCGTTGACGACCCGGGATGCGTTGAACGAGTTGCTGTTCACCGATCCGCCCCTGGCGAACTTCGGGATCACCTATCCGGCACAGCCGATTCTGGTCGAGACGACGTGGCTGCCCGCCAATCAGCCGGTGGTCACGAGCATGGCGGCGTGCAACAACGATCCCGAGATCGTGGGCCGGCACTTCACCGGCAACAACGCGCATCTCGCGTGGGGCACCGGACCGCATGCCTGCCCCGCGCAGGATGTCGCCTACTCGGTGGCGCAGCACGCCATCGATCAGCTCTTCGACCGGCTGCCCGAATTGCGGCTGGGCCGTCCCGCCGACCAACTCGAATGGCGGCCAGGGCCTTTCCATCGCTCGCTGGCGAGCCTGCCGGTGGTGTTCCCACCGGTGCGCAGGCCGTTCTGACGACCGCGCGGGGTGCCGGCGGACCGGCATCCCCGCGCCGTCGTGGTGCTCAGCCGTGCCGCAATGCGTTGGCGCACTGCTCGATATAGCTGTCCGAGTCGTATACCGTGCGCAGCGAACCGGTTTCGAGTTCGAAGGCCGCGACCAGTTCGGTCAGGTGCGGGGCCAGCATCTCGTGCAGCCGGACGCGCATGTCCCGCAACGGTTCCGGCGTCTTGGGCAGCGGGCCGTCCGGAAGCAGATCCGCGCCGTGCGCCAGGCACTGACGCACGGCGAAGAGCGTCAGGACGTTCTCCACCACCTGACGCGGACCGGCCGGCAGCTCGGCGGCCCGCTCGGCGAGCCGCACCGCGGCCTGATGTGCGGTGTGCGCGTCGGCGGCGGCCAGCGCCAGATCGTAGACCCGATCCCAGCGCGCCTGCCGGTCGCCGGTGGTGTTCTCGTAGGCCTCGAGGACGCGGTGCTGCAGGAACTGGGCGCGGGCGTCCATCCATTTCACCCAGCTGGCGGGGGCATCGATCTCACAGGGCTCGAGGGCGTCCCAGTTTTCCTGGGTCCACTGGCCGGGCCGTTCCAGGCGCCGGTAACCGGCCAGCAGCGCGATCACGTAGCTGTCGCCCTCCGCGGTGGCCGCGGCATCGCGCAGGGCGCGATACTCCACGATCTTGTTGTGCGCGAAGACGCCCTGTGCGCCGAGCCGGTCGCGGACCTCGCCGCACACCCGCTGGGCGGTGGAAGTGGCGAAGTATTTGGTCAGCGACACCAGATCGGTCAGTTCCGGACCCTGCTCGTCGGCGCCGGAGTCGATGGCGGCGGCGAAATCGTCCACGGCGATCTCCACCGCGGAGGTGGCGAGGTAGGTGTCGACCACCGCCTCCAGCAGCGGCGCGTAATGGGCGGGGACCTGCAGCAGTGGGACGCGCCCGCCGGCCATGCTCGCGATATCGCGTTGCGCGGATTGACGTACGGCGATCGACACCGCGGCCCGCGCCACCGCCGCGGCCATACCGGAAATGCACAGGCGGCCTACCCGCACCCGGCTGATGGCCCGCCACACCTGGTTGTCGCGGGGGATCGGCGAAACCAGCGTCCCGTCGTCGTCGATGCGAGTTCCGGTGTGCGACAACAGACATTCACGCGAGACCCGGACATTGTCGAAGCGGGTCATAGCGTTGTCCATGCCCAGGCCCGGCTTCTCGGGCATGCGGCGGATGGTGAGGCCGGGACGCAGCTGACCGTCGGCATCGCACATCCACACCAGGAAGGGGTACACACCCTGGGAGGCGCCGTCGATGATCAAGCGCGCGAACACGATTCCGAATCGCGCGATGCCCGCGACCGGCGGCGCCGCCGTCGTCGGCATGAACTTGATCGCCGCGTCGGTGGGGGTGTTCAACACGAATCCGCCGCCGTCGGCGGGGTCGTACACCGCGGTCGTCTCGAGATTGTTCAGGTCACTGCCGTGGCCGACCTCGGTGAGCACATACGCGCCGACCGCGCGGCCCGCCAGCAGTTCCGTGAGCGCGTTCGCCACTTCGCCGGTGCGCGAATGCTGTTCGAGCAGAGTGCCCAGTACCAGGTTCACCTGCACGGTCAGCAGGGCTCCCAGGTGCGGGTCGACGACCGTGGACTGCTCGTGCAAGGTCAGGCACTCGCGCAGATCCGAAACCGTCTCGACCGCCGACATATTCGGCAGCAACCGCAGATACCGCTGGTAGGCGCGGGCCCCCGGCTCCTCGGTGGCAGCCCACCAGTCCTGGTCGAAGTCCGCTTCGCCGAACAACCTGCCGTACCGCTGTGCCGCGGCGCGCCGAGCGCCGAACAACAGATCCGCGAATCCGTCCACATACCCGTGTGTGACCATGAGTCTGCCTTCTCTCCCACTCGAAACCGATTCCAAGCGCACTCGTGCTGCGCCGCTTGGCATTACGCATGGGTCGGCGAGGCGTCTCCGGCTGCCGGACCCAGCGGAAAGTTGTCAGATCATTGGAATCAGCGACCCGATGACGTGACCTGTCGAGAGATCAATCCATCGCCCGCCTTCGGGCGGCGTCGCCTGTCGACCAGCCATCGGGGTAGACCGTTCGAACCATCGCACCAGGCTGCGGCCCCGAGGAGGCGGCAGCGGCACAATCGGGCAAACGGGACATGAAAAAGATTGTTACACAGAGTCCTTCACATCGCGTCGGATAGAGCTGGGATGATCGGCCGAACCACGCTGGGCGGCCCCTCGGATCGAGCACGCACGTAGCCGCCCGGCCGGGGCCCTCGCCCCTGGTGGCGCGCACATTCCGGCGGCTGGTTCTTGTGCACGTTGACGAAGTTCATCGGATCTGTCCCAGACAATTCGCCGCTCCCCTACGGTCGAGCTGTTGTCCGTAGAACGAAAGTGGTTGGAGCAGTATGCGTCTGCTGTTGAGATCCGTTGTCGCCGTGGTGGCGACGGTCGCGCTCGGTCAGTTCGTCTCGCCGGTCGCGGGGGCCGGGGAATCGACCGGGCCGGACGGGGGCGCGGCGGGAGTGGCGTGGGCCGCGGCGGAGGATGGTCCGCAGACTTATCCGAATGTGTACATCGACTGGGATGTGCCGATCACGATGAGCGACGGCACCGTCTTGAAGGCCAATGTGTATCACCCGGCGGATGCGTCGGGGCGGCCGGTCGCCGAGCGGACGCCGACGGTGCTCAACTTCACGCCGTATACGAAACTCGGCTCGATGGTGGCGGATTCGTTGCTGTCGGTCCCGGTATTGTCGGATGCGCTGGTGCAGCTGGCGCGCAACGTCGACTTCGCGGGAACGCCCATCTCCGGGCTCACCGATCTGACCAAGGCGCTCGGCGGCGGGTTGCTGCGCACCTTCACGGTGGATCGCAAGCTCATCGAATCCGGGTACACCCAGGTCGTGGTGGATGTGCGCGGAACCGGGTTCTCCCAGGGGGATTGGAATCTGCTGGGTGAGCGCGAACAGCTCGACACGGTGGAGACCATCGACTGGGCTTCCCACCAGCCCTGGTCCACCGGCGATATCGGGTTGACCGGCATTTCCTATTCCGGTCTCAACCAGTTGCAGGCGGCCGCCAAGAATCCGCCCGCGTTGAAGGCGATCTTCCCGGTGGTGCCCAGCCGCAACCCTTTCCGTGATCTGGTCGCTCCCGGCGGCGCGGTCGGCGCCGGGTTCATGCCCATGTGGCTGGCGGCGGTCAATGGCGGCAAGCTCGTCCCGGATGTGGCGTCGCTGCTGCAGGGGCGGTTCGACATGGCTTGGCTGGCTTCGCGTTTGGCCGATCCGTTCACCTTCGTCGACGCGTTGCTGGATGTTTTCCTGCAGCCGAATATCGATCAGCTCAGCCCCAAGGTGCGCGAGCTGCTGGACTCCGGCAGCGATCTGCGGCGGGCGTGGGAGACCGATCCGAGCAAGATCACCGTGCCCACCTTCCTCACCGGCGGCTGGCACGATGTGTTCGTCGCCTCCCAGGCCGAGGTCTACCGCCGGCTGTCGGTGCCGCCGGGCCGCAAACAGATCCTGATCGGCGACGGCTACCACATCTCCAACGGCAACGAATCCGGGCGTCCGGGACAGCCGCCGCGCATGGACGTGTTGCAGCGCGCCTGGTTCGACAGGTGGCTCGAGGGCATCGACAACGACATCGACACCTACGGGCCGATCACCATGAAGGAGGAGGGCGGCGGCTGGATCACCGCGGCCGGCTTCCCCGACGAGACCGCCACCGAATACCGGCGCATGTACCTCTCCCCCGCCCCCAGCGGCACCGGCGGCCACAGCGTGCACGACGGATCGCTGCTCGCCCCACCCGGCGACGGCGTCGAAACCCTCACCGTCGCACCCGGTCTCACCGGACTGTGCTCCCGGGACGCGGCGCAGCAGACCATCGGCGTGGTGTCGGTCCTCGACGCCTGCGGCAAGGACTCCCGCATCTGGGAATCCAACGGCCTCACCTTCACCAGCGCCCCGGTCGACGCGGCGACCACGATCTCGGGACCGATCGCGGTGCACCTCGACACCATCCACGACGCCGCGGACGGCTACTGGGTCGCCACCGTCAACGATGTGGCCCCCGACGGGACTTCGGCCACCCTGTCCTCGGGCCAATTGGTCGCCTCGCTGCGCGCCATCGACGAATCCCGCAGCACCCGGCTGCCCAACGGCGACTACACCGACCCGGTCCCGGACCTGTCGCTGAACACCCGTCAGCCCACGCAGCCCGGAGTGCCTGTCACCCTGGACATCTCGATCGCGGGCGTGGACGCCGTCCTGCAACCGGGCCATCGCCTGCGCGTGGACGTCTACGCCGGCAACTTCCCCAAGGGCCTGCCGCCGCTGGCGATCCTCGTGGACACCGGTCTGCGCCCGCAGCACCTGCTGCTCGATCCGGCCGAACCGAGCTTCGTCAATATTCCGATGCGCGGCAACCCCGGCTGGTGAGGCAGCTAGGTGCGGTCCACGAACGGCGCGCTGCCGTGACATGGCCACTGTGGAAGAGTGGGGCGTTCGTGAATTCGGTTCCGCCCGGGCGGATCCGAGTCGAGAGAGCGTGATGAAGGGGAGTTGCCGTGGAGACGGGATTCGACGCGGCCGGGCTGGTCGGGTATTGGTATCGGGCCCAGGATGATTACGAGGTGGGGCGGGAGAAGGTTCGCGAATACGCACGGGCCGTGCGGGATTCGCATCCGGCGCACTGGGACGAGGCGGCGGCGGGTACACAGGGGTATGCCGGGCTGGTGGCGCCCGCGACGTTCACCTCGATCGTGGCCATGCGGACGAATCGGCCGCTGTTCGAGGAGGTGATGACCGGTTACGACGTGTTCGTGCACGCGGATCAGGTCTTCGAGATGTACCGGCCGGTGGTGGCCGGGGATCGGTTGCGCACCGAGGTGGAGTTGAGCGCGGTGCGGCGGGTGGCGGGCAAGGACATGCTCACGCTCACCAACACCTTCACCGATGCGACCGGTGAGGTGGTGCAGGTTTCGCGGTCCACGGTGGTCGGGATCACCGGCGGTGACGGGATCGATCCCGGGATCGCGGCGGCCATCGAGGGCGTGGTGATGAGCGGGTTGACCGGCGAGGCGGCGATCGGGGGCACGCGGGGCGGGGAGGTCGAGCCGGGTCGGCGGCGCTACTCGGAGGTGTCGCGCACGCGACCGCCGCACACCGCTGTTCGATTCGACGATCTCGCCGTCGGAGACGAGTTGCCTACTCGCGCTTTCACATTGACGCGGGGCGATCTGGTGAACTATGCCGGGGTGGCCGGTGATGTGAATCCGATCCACTGGAACGAGGGGATCGCGGCGCGAGCCGGGCTTCCCGATGTGATCGCGCACGGCATGCTGACCATGGGCATGGGAGCGGGATATGTCACCGAATGGCTCGGGGATCCCGGTGCTGTCGTGCGCTTTGGGGCCCGATTGTCGAATTACACCGTTGTCGACGCCGTCTCGGCCGGGGGTGTGGAGTTCGGCGGCCGGATCAAGTCGATCGACGCGCGGACGCGGACCGCCACGGTCGTGCTCGTCGCGAAATCGGCGGGGCGCAAGATCTTCGGTCTGGCCACCGCGGACGTCCGTCTCGCGGACTGATTCGCGACGCCCGCGCGACCGCTCGGGAGTGGGCCGTCGATTTTCTGAGAATTCGATTTTCCTAGTGCGCCGCGCGGTAGCCGGGCGCATTCTGGGGGATAGCCACGAATTTCGGAGGTATCGAGGGAAGGAACCACGATGAAGATGACGGCGGTCAAGCCCAATGGGGACCATTGGCATCCACATCCGGGCGATGCGATCGAGGATCCGAACGAAAGACCGGCGCTGGTGATGTGCATGCTCGCGGTCGCGGGCTGCGGGCTGACGATCGCGGCGGCGGCCTACGGCTACCGGGGCTGGGCGGTGCTGGGCGGTATCGCGACGGTCGTGCTGTTCGCGGCAATGCTGCTGGTGATTCGCGTCGAATATCTCCGTGAGTTCCACCGCGAACAAGAGCACGGCCGGCACGGGCACAACCCCCTGGTGCCCGCGAATTGGCGGCCACGGCAGATCAGTTCCTGGCAGGAACGGCGCGGGGTCGCGCCCGAATGACGGCGGCCGGCGTCAATCCGTGGTGACGGCAAGCAATCCGAAACGATTGACCGCGGCGTGATGGTGGCCGTCGGCGCTGGTGATCACCACCTCCGCCGGATTGGTGAGGGCGATGCAGCAGTAGTTACCGCCGTCGGACTCGATGGACAGCGACAGGAAGCGCTGCCCGTTGGCACGCTGCCATTCGTCCAGGGCGGTGTAGAGCTCGCGCATGGTGCGGGCCTCGAAGTAGGCGAGGTTCTGCTTGTTCACGTCGGACATGCATCGATAGTGCCCCGGGGCAGCGCCGCGTGGAGGTCGATACGGTCATCCCGGCGGACGGCGCGCCTCGGGAATCGCCTCAGGCGAGGCTGTAGAAGCCGCGAGCGAGGCGGAAGCTGTGGGCCGGACCCGAGCATTCCACGTAGTCGACGGTGCTGACACAGGTAAAACGGCCCACGGTGACGCTGTGCGTGTAGGCGAGGATCTGTGCACTGGACTCCACCAGTTTGTCGCCGTGGCAATGGAATTGGGCTCCGTCGGCGTCCAGGTAGATCCGGTCGCCGTATGCCAGGTGGCAGACGTCGGGGCGCGCCGGGGCCGGATAGTCGTGATCGGCGATCTCGCACGCGGCGCCGGCCGAGGAGACCGTGCAGCCGATATTGCCCGAGGGCGTGTTGAAATCGACCTGATCGGTGTACGGCGACGCCTGAGCGACCGCCGGCGCCGCGGCCATGGCCAGCGCCCCCGCCGCACCCGCGATGGCTCGAATCGACAAACGCATGATGAACTCCCCCTCCGGCAGACCTACCCCCATAGATCGCCGGCGGCCGCGAAACCGCTAACGCGCGGACAAACCCGGGCCCCGGTCGCGCCCTCATCGCGCGACCGGGGCCCAGCCCGTACCGGCTACTTGGCCGGCGGAGTGAAGGGCTGATTGATGGTGGTGAAGTACTGGACCGCGGCCGCGATGGCGACCGGTGCGGAGACCAGGATCATGCCGCCGACCGCGCCGAGCGCGCCCATGGCGGCAGCGCCCGCGAGGCAGCCCACGACCGCGCCGGGCAGGAAGAAGAACAGGCCGCCGATGATGCCCGTGGCCAGCGTCGCGCCCGAACCCACGGCGATGCCGCCCAGGGCGCAGCCGACCGCGGCGCCGCCGATGCCGCCGACGAGGGTGCCGATGGTCGCACCGATGGCGATGGTGTCCTTCATGCGGTTCCAGGCCGCCTGCTCACGGTCGTACGGGGTCTTCCAGGGGGCGGTGTCCTCGAAAGGCAGCGCGACCGGCTGATAGGACGCGTGCGACATATCGAAAAGCGGTGTGAGCGTTGCGGAATTGTCCTTGATGGCCGCCGCGATCGGGAAGACGAAGTCGTCGACGCGGAAACTCAGTTCCTGTCCGGCAACCACCGTGCCATCCGCACCTTTGATCTTGAAAACGCCATTCTCGACATCCATCGAACCGGCGTCGGTGGAAATGATGGCCGACCGATCGGTGGCCGAGGCCGTGTAATGGATGATGCCCAGGTCACCGGTGTTTGCCTCGGCGTTGACCGTTCCGGCGGTAATCGCTGTGACCGCGGCCACCAATGCGGTAACCGCAGCGAGTCCCTTTGTACGCACGTGATTTACCTCGATTGAGTATGCCCGCGGAATCCAACTCGGCGCAGGGTCGGTTATTGACAAGCAAACTTTAAGTCTGCTCTCAGGCGGCGGCAATGGACATTTGCCCCAGAGTGACTCGATACACATTCCCCGCGTCCAATTGAGCGAGAAGGAAATACACCATTCATGTATTCGACGGGAAGCTTTCCGACAGGTGAACAGACCACCTTTCCTCGCAAATCGGACACATAGGGACCGACCGGGCCGGATTTGACAACGCTCCCGGCCGGGCTCACCATTGCCCAGTCAGCACCTCGCTAGGCGAGGCTCCTGTACGAACACAGGCCACTGATCCGACGACGTCGAGAGACGCCCAGGGTTAGGACAGATCACCCCGGATTAAGGGGTGATCCGAAGTGGCTTCCCCGGGCCGCGAGCCCCCGGATACGTCGTGCAGTGCCGAAGCTCTGACGAGAGGGGTGCGGGGCCACACCGCCGTGTGTGCCCGATCCTCCCGCCGCGTCGTGCGACACCACAGGCAGTGACGTCCGCGTGCGTCCCGGCGGCAAGGAGGTGAGGGACGACAGATGAGTTCCGGCGATAGTCCGTATCCGAGTTGGGATTTCACCCTCCTCACGTCCCCGGCTTGCCGCATTCCGGTCACCGGCTGACCCGTTCCCGCACTCGGCCCCACCGGCGTCCCCGACGCCCGGCGGATGGTCGGCACGCGCCCCGGGCGGTCCGCTTCGTGCCCGAAATCGCTTGGCGGCCGGGTGGTTTCCGCACGCCGACCACCTGATGATCGAAAGCGAGGGAAGTGCCATGGCCTTCTTCGCGAACGGCGCCAGCCGCCGCTCCTCCACCGTCGCCGCGCCCGCCATGGGCACGCCCGTCTCCGATGCCCGTCCCATCGGCGCCGTCATGGACACCGCCCACGTCGGCGATATCGTCGGCGCGCTCGGCTCCATCGGCCAGCACGACACCCTCGAAGGCCGTTCCCGCCGGCAGCGTTTCCGCATGCTGCTCGCGATCATCGGCCCCGGCCTCATCGTCATGGTCGGTGACAACGACGCCGGTGGCGTCGCCACCTACGCCCAGGCCGGCCAGAACTACGGCATGGCGCTGGTCTGGACGCTCGTGCTGCTGATCCCGGTGCTGTACGTGAACCAGGAGATGGTGGTGCGCCTCGGCGCGGTCGCCGGAGTCGGCCACGCGCGCTTGATCTTCGACCGCTTCGGCAAGTTCTGGGGCGCCTTCAGCGTGGGCGACCTGTTCGTCGTGAACGCGCTCACCATCGTCACCGAGTTCATCGGTGTCTCCATGGCGCTCAACTATTTCGGGCTGCCCAAGGCGATCTCGGTGCCGCTGGCCGCGGTGCTGTTGTTCGCCATGGTGGCCGGGGGCTCCTTCCGACGTTGGGAGCGTTTCCTTTTCGGGCTGATCGCGCTGAACATCATCATGTTCCCGCTGGCGTTCCTGGTGCACCCGCGGATCGCCACGATCGGCCACGGATTCATCCCGTCGTTCCCGGGCGGGCTGAACTCCACGCTGCTGCTGCTCATCGTGTCGATCGTCGGCACCACCGTCGCGCCCTGGCAGCTGTTCTTCCAGCAGTCCAATATCGTCGACAAGCGGATCACGCCGCGCTGGATCAAGTTCGAGCGCATCGATCTCTGGGTCGGCATCGTCGTCGTCATGATCGGCGCGGTCGCCATCATGGCCGCGGCCACCTTCGGACTCGCGGGCACCGCGGCCGCCGGCAACTTCACCGACGCCGGCGCGGTCGCCCAGGCACTGCACGACCACATGGGCACGACCGTGGGCGCGCTGTTCGCCATCCTGCTGCTGGACGCCTCGCTGATCGGGGCGAACGCCGTCGGCCTGGCCACCACCTACGCGCTCGGCGACACCCTCGGCAAGCGGCATTCCCTGCACTGGAAGATCAGCGAAGCCCCGATGTTCTACGCCGGATACGCCGCGCTGCTGGCCGTGGCCGCGGCGGTGTCCTTCAGCCCCGACCACGTGCTGGGCCTGCTCACCCAGGGCGTGCAGGCCCTGGCCGGGGTGCTGCTGCCCTCGGCCACGGTGTTCCTCGTGCTGCTGTGCAACGACAAGGCCGTCCTGGGTCCGTGGGTCAATACCGTCAAGCAGAACATCGTCGCCGGAATCATCGTCTGGTCACTGGTTCTGCTGTCGCTGTCGCTCACCGCGACCGTGTTCTTCCCGGACACCTCCACCCGCACCCTCGAAATCGGTTTCGGTGCCGGCGCTCTCGTCGGCGTGCTCGGCGGCGCGGGCATGCTCGTCGCCTGGCAGCGGGGCAAGCGCCGGGAGGCCGAGCGCACCGCCAAGGAATTCGGCAACCTCGACCCCGATCAGGTGGAGGAGCTGGATTCCACACCGCTGACCCGCGCCGAGCGCAAGGCCATCCTGGATGCCGACCGGGATACCTGGCGCACGCCCGCGCTCGACACCCTGGCGCGGCCGCAGTTCTCCACTCCGCGGACCGTCGGCATGTTCGCTCTGCGCGGGTACCTGCTGCTGGCCGTGATCCTGGTGGGTGTGAAGATCGCCCAGTCGATCGGCGGCTGAGTTCAGCAGCCGACCGGGAGACCGGACAGCACCACTCGACCATCGTGTTCGATGGCGTCGCAACCGGTGGCGACGCCATCGAGCGTGAGGTCGTGCAGCGTCACCGCCGCGTCCGCGATCGGGCCGTCGCTGATACTGGTGCGCAGCAGTGATTCCCGTGCCGAAGCTATGGCCGTCCGCGTGATCGCACCGCGCAGGGTCGCGGTGTCACCGATGTTCATGATGTCGACACCGTTGGCCGCGGACGCGCCGACGACGGTGTCGCGAATGTCGAAGGTCAAGGCGGCGGTGCTGGGTTCGGATCCGGCCGGGGTGTAGGCGATCAGCCCGATGCCGTCGGCGCTGCAATCGCCGAGATCGGAGTTCGCGATGGTCAGGTCGGTGTGAGCGGCGCGGCCGAAATTCGTTGTCACCACACAGGTTCCGAGATTGGCGGGGACGAGGGAATTCAGCACCGCGCCCGGAAAGGACGAGTGGTGCGCGTACACGTTCTCCAGCGTCAGCGACTGGTGCGCGCCGCCGGTGCTGAGGTTGTAATTCTCGATGACATCGCCGGTGACGGTGTCGAAGACGCTGTCGGTCACCCGGACTCGGCTCTCGGGTGCGCCATTGGTGGTGACGTACTCCAGGCCATTGGCGGAGAAGTTGCCGCCGCCGTTGTGAAAGTGGTTGGCGTCCATGGCGATATCCAGCCGTGCCCGGCCGGAAGGATTGATGAACACGCCTTCGCTGTCGGCCGTGGCATTGAGCACCCCGGTGGCGAGGGTGGCGATGTCGTTCTCGGAGTTGCCGTTCAGGCGGCCGGTGAGCACGGCGTTGTCGCCGGCCTGCACGCCGAGCGCGAGCACGGAGAGCTTGGCCACGCCGAGATTGATGGCGCGCAGCGTATTTCCGTTCACGTCGGCGTCGATTCGGCTGCCGCCGTGCGCACGCAGGTCGATGCCGTCGCCGCAGGCCGTGTCGTGGACGGCATTGCCCTCTATCCGGACCGTGCCCGCCGCCGTCTGGAAGTCGGTCATGATGGCGGCCCAGCCGTTGTTCAAGGTGAGGAAGTCCGGCAGCGCCGCAATCGCCGTGCCGAGCGGAATCGTGGGCGGCACTCCGAACGGACCGATCAGAAAGCCGTCCGAGCACAGCCGATTGGTGCCCGACACATCGTTGCCGCTGATCACGACGTCGGCCGCGTCGGAGCCGTAGATGCCGCCGCGCCAGGCCCCGGTGATGACCAGATTGCGCACCTGCGCCCCCGGAGCCAGGCGCACGGCGTCACCGTCGTGGCCGAGGGTGTTGTTCGAAATACGGGGCAGCGCAGCGGTATCGGCCGCACCGACGACCGCCGGACCGGCGCCGACGAGCTGCTGGCCGGGTTTGAGCGCGATGCCGCCGTCGAGGGTCACGGCGGAGGGCTGCACGATGATGGTGTCGCCGTCGCGGGAGACCGCCTCGACGCCGCCGAGCGAATCGAACGGCGCGTCCGCACTACCGGTTCCCCCGGCCGCCGCACCCGCGCGGACGTACCAGGTCGTCGCCTCCGGTTGCGCCGCGGCGAAGCCGGTGACCTGCGCGCTCACCGCCAGCAGGGCGGCCAGCAGGGTGGTGGCACGGGTTCGGGCTGCAATCGTGGCGGACGGGCTCGCGGTGTTCATGGTCGCTGACCATGCCAGGCCGCGCAGCCGGTGCCATCGGGCAGAATCCCAGGATCCGGCCGCATGTACTGGCCGGTCGCACAATGGGTTCGGTGCGGCGGGTTCGAGAATCTCGTCAGAGTTCGTCGAGCTCGGGAATGGGGGGCAGGACCGGTTCGGGCCACTCCTCCAGGGTCGCCACCTGCAGGTGGATGAAGGCTGCGATGCGGTGCCGGGCCGAGGACGGGAGTCGCTCGATATCGGCCGCGCTCAGGACGTGTGCGCCGAACGAATGGGGCTGTGGCGCTTCGGGGTCAGGCGATTGTTGAACAACCTCTAGCTTCGGCCGCGGAGCAGTGGCCGGAATGACTGGCTCATCCGGGTCTGCGGCAGCGGCGGCGGTTCGCACCATGTCGTGACCATAACCCTTTGATAACGCTCGCGGGAGGCGTTGGCGCACTTGTGTCTTCCGGCTGCGAATTCAGCGAAGGCATTGTAAAGGCGAAATGAATGTGCAGGCAGCCCCGGTCCTCGCAAAATCCGCCGAGCCCGCGCCGGAATATTATGGTGATGGGAGTCACTCTGTCAACACTTCGGGCAAAACTGGCGAAATGGGCTCACATCGGCCCGCGCGCAATGGCATACAGGTCACGCGCGGGACCGGTCGGCTGCTGTCCGGTCGGCCACACCGCCCGCAGCGGACGCTCCAGATCCAGGCCGATCACCGTGGGCGACATCAAGGTTCCCTCGGCCAGTTCGGTGGCGACGGCCAGCGAGCTGAGCACGGCCGGGGCGACCCCCGCGCCGACGGCGGTCTTGATGGCCGTGGTGGAGGACAGTTCCAGCGCCACCTCGGGCTCCCAGCCCGGTATGCGGGCGCGCATGGCGCGCTCGAAGGAGTTGCGGGTACCCGATCCGGATTCGCGGTAGATCAGCGGTGTACCCGCCAGCTCCGCCGCCTCGATCTCGTCCCTCGTGGCCCACGGATGCCCGGGCGCGACCACGACGACCAGCCGATCCCGGCCTACGAGGTGGCTTTCCAGTCCGCTGGGCAGCCGCGGGCTCTCCACGAACCCGATACCCGCACGCCCTTCCAGCACGGCCTTGGCCACCTCGGCCGAATTGCCCGACTCCAGGGCGATGGAGGTCTCCGGCATACGGGCCCGCAGTCCGATCAGCCATTTCGGAAACAGGTATTCCGCGACGGTCTGACTGGCCGCCACCCGCAATCGCGAATCCCGCTGCGCCCGCAGGGTGTCGATGCCCGCGTCCAGACGGGCGGCCGCGTCCACCACATCGCGCGCCCACTCCGCGATGAGCGCCCCGGCCGCCGTCGCCCGCGAACCCAGCGTCGTCCGTTCCAGCACCGGCACCCCCACCAGCTGCTCGAGATACCGAATCCGCGAACTGGCCGACGGCTGACTGATCCCGTGCGCCTTCGCCGCCCGCCCCAAACTGCCCAGCTCGATCACCGACAACAGCAGATCGAGCGCGGCCAGATCGGGAACTCGCGGCGACAACGGCATAGACCGAGTCTATGCACCCGCACGGGCGACCCGATGTCCCGGTGGCGAGAGTCCGCCGGGCCCGCTGGGTTGGCCGGAAATCTCTGCTGGGGGGTGGGTGGGGAAATCTACGCTTCGGGAATGGCTGGTAAGACACCTGCGCGGTTGGAAACGGCTGCGGCGGGGAAGGTTCCGAGCGAGTTCCGCTACTGGGAGCGGGTGGGAGATCCGGGCGTGCAGCGGGCGCGGCGGGTGTGGCGCACGCTGTTCCGGTTCGATCCGCAACCGTCGGAGGAGTTGGTGCGGGCGTTCGCGGGCGCCTACTACCAGGCCGATCCGGTGGCGGAGGCGTTCGTCGACGAGGTGTATCTCGGAGCGATCGGGCCCAAGGCGGGGCGGGCCATGCTGGATCGAGCGCTCGCGCACGGTGTCGAGAGCGTGCCGGACGCGCCGGCGTCGCTGGTGCGGCTGTTCGAGGAGTTCGAGACCGCACCCGACTGGCTGGATCCGGAGCTGGTGGCGCAGGGGGCGAAGGTGTTCCGGCGTTGGGGCACTTCGGTGTTCAGCTTCGCCACCACCAGCACCCTGGAGATGTACTCGGAGAGCTCGATCAGCAAACCGCTGTCGTACGCGGGCGGTTACGCCGGGGACAAGGCGCACAAGCGGCAGCTCGAGACCGTCCGCTTCTGGATCGACGTCTCCGATCCCGGCGGCCTGGATCCGGGCGCGCGCGGTCGCCAGACCGCCATGCGGGTGCGGATCATGCACGTGTTCATCCGCCGCAAGCTCATGACCCGCCCCGAATGGGACTACGACGCGTGGGGCGTGCCGATCAGCATCGGCGATGCCACCCTCACCCTGATGGGCGGTTCGCTGGTGCCGGGCCTGGCGCTGTGGAGCCTCGGCCATCAGACGACGATCTCGGAAATCGAAGCGACACTGCACTTCTGGCGCTACGTCGGCCACCTGCTCGGGGTGCAGCCGAGCTGGTACCCCCGCGATTTCCGGGAGTCCGTGCAGCTGATGTTCGCCGCGTTCGTGAAGCGCGCGTACACCGCGGGCGCGGACGGCGAGGAACTGGTGGAATCCTATCTGCCCGCCTTCGCGCCGAACCCGAACAGCCCGTGGGCCAAGCGGATTCGGGACGAGTTCAACTATCGGATGCAGATCGGCTACACCGGATTCTGGCTGCCGCCCGCCACCTACGCCCGCCATCGCATGCCCAACCGTTTTCCCTGGGTATTGCATCCGCTGGTGCAGGCTCCGGTGGTGTTCGGCGCGGAGACCCTGCGCCGCACCGTCCCCGGCCTGGATGCGGTCGCGGATCGGGTCCAGCGCCATCGCCGTGAACGGTGGTATCGCAACGAGATGGGCGACCGGGACGCCGAATTCACGCCCGTGGAGGAGTTCCGCCGCTGAACCACAGGGCTTTTCGCGCCGCTACTTCTTCTCGATCCGACTCTGCGGCGGGGCGAGCGCCGTGTGCGCCCGCAGATACGTCTCGAGCGCGTCGAGGTCGATGGGCCCGACCTGGGTGTCGGCGCCCTGCGTGAACACCGAGAAGCCGTCACCCCCGGCGGCGAGGAAGTTGTTGGTCGAAACACGGTACGACACAGTCGGATTCAATGGCTGCCCGGCGATGCGCACGCTGTCGCCGATCACCTTGTGCCCCTTGGGCGCGCTGTCGGAGTACGCGTAGGTGATGCCCGCGACCGACAGCACCGCGGGCTTGCTCACGTTGTCCCATTGCTGCTCGAGCAGATTCAGGATCTGCTGGCCGGTCAGCGCCACCGCCACCA
This sequence comes from Nocardia yunnanensis, assembly GCF_003626895.1. GTDB lineage: Bacteria > Actinomycetota > Actinomycetes > Mycobacteriales > Mycobacteriaceae > Nocardia > Nocardia yunnanensis. The sequence goes on from NZ_CP032568.1 coordinate 6,493,029, forward strand.
CCTGATTGCCGAACGGCTGCACCGTGTACGCCTGCGCATAGGTGATGTCGCCGCCGGTCAGTCCCGCGCGCACCCCGCCGGGATTCATGAAGGCCGCCACCGCACGGGTATTCGCCATGGCGTCGAGCATGGAGTCGGCGATGACATCGCCGAGCGGGGAATCCCCGGCGGGGGCCGGATCGGCGGGCAGCGCGCCGGTGGCGCTGCCGATGACCCGTTCGGCACGCGGCTTCGATTGTCCCGCATAGTAATCCACCAGCTGGGCGGCGGCGGGGGCGGGCGTGATGTCCCGGGTGACGACCCGGTTGACCGCGTGCGCATCCACCTTGCCGTCGTGGAAGCGCAGGGTCACGTCGGTGATGAGCCGCCCGAAGGAGGCCGCCTGGGTGACGACCTTGCCGGACAGGGTGCAGTTGTAGGCCTGATGACTGTGCGCGGTGAACAGCACCGAGACCGCGCCATCGGTCTTGTCCGCCAACGCTTTCACGTTCGGTGAGATCCCGGCGCAGCCGTTGTAGTCGACGGTGCCGCCGCCCTGCTGGCTGCCGCCGTCGTGCAGCAGCGCCACCACGGTCTCCGCGCCGGCCTGCTTCATCTCGGGCACGTACTTGTCGATGGCGGCGGTCTCGTCGCCGAAGTGGTAGCCGCGAATGCCGTCCGGCATGACGATGTGCTCGGTATCGGGGGTGACCGTCCCGACCACCCCGATCTTGTGTCCGCCCACCACCAGCAGGGTCCACGGCCGCAGCCCGGGCGGGAGCTGCCCGTCGGCGTCGGTCACATTGGCGGCCAGGTAGGGAAACGCCGCACCCGTGAACGGCTGCCCGGGCGTGCACCCGTCGGCCGCGCACCCGCCCTGCTGAATCCGCCGCAATTCGGCGACGCCGTGGTCGAATTCGTGATTGCCGACCGCGGAGGCCGCCACCCCGAGCGAGTTCATGAAGTCGATGGTCGGCTCGTCGTGAAACAGCGACGACAGCAGCGGGCTGGCCCCGATATTGTCCCCGGCGGCCAGCACCGCGCTGTCCGGGTAGGCGGCCTTCAACTGTGCCAGATGCGCGGCCAGATACGCCGCTCCCCCGGCGGTGTACGCACCGACCTTGCCGTTGGATCCCTCCGGCGGTTGCAGGTTCCCGTGCAGATCGTTGATGCCGAACAGGTGCACCTCGCCAGGCTCGGCCGCGGGCAGCTCACCGGTCGAGACCAGCGGCACCGCGCTCGGACCGGCGGGTTTGCCGGTGTCCCCGCCGGTCCCGCACCCCGCCACCAGGCCGAGACACGTCAACACCGCACACAGCCCGAGCACCCGCCGTCCACTCATGATCACGACTGTGGCAGACGCCATCGACACCCGCTCGACAGACAGATGAACTCGGTGTTGTTCCCCCGGCGGCAGCGTCCGCTGAAGTACCCACTGTCGTGACGCCTCCGCAGGCCGTGAGCTCGAATACCCATGCGGCCGACGATTTTCGCGGCACGGCAAATGTTCGCAGGTCAGCGCATCGAAATGGAAAATACCCACACCGAGGCGGTGTTTGGGATCCACTACCCCGGAAATTCCGCCCCGAGTAGACAGAATTCATGACCACCCGGAACCTGACCCTCGCCACAGCGGTCTTCGCGCTGACCTTCTGGGCGTGGAATCTCATCGGTCCGCTGTCGTCGAGTTACACCAAGCAGCTGGGACTCTCGCCCGGGCAGACCTCCCTGCTGGTGGCGACGCCGGTGCTGGTGGGTTCGCTGGGGCGGATTCCGGTGGGCGTGCTGGCCGACCGGTTCGGCGGGCGGCGGATGCTGGCGGTGATCTGCTTTCTGACCATCGTGCCGGTGCTGTTCGTCGGCCGGTCGAATTCCTTTGCCGGACTGCTGTTCTGGGGTTTCCTGCTGGGTGTGGGCGGCACCTCGTTCGCGGTCGGGGTGCCGTTCGTGAACAACTGGTACGAGCCCGCCCGGCGCGGGTTCGCCACCGGCGTGTTCGGTATCGGCATGGGCGGCACGGCGTTGTCGGCGTTGCTGACGCCGCGGCTGGTCGAGCATCTCGGGCGCGCGAGCACGCATGTGGTGCTGGCGGCGGCGCTGGCAGCCCTCGGCGTGATCGTGCTGCTGTGCGCGAAGGACGCGCCGAGCTGGCGGCCGGCCACCGAGCCCGCGCTGCCGCGGATCCGGGAAGCGTTGCGGCTCAGGGCAACCTGGCAAGGTGCGCTGCTGTACGCGGTCGCGTTCGGCGGGTTCGTGGCGTTCTCGACCTACCTGCCGACCGTGCTGCACAACGCCTACGAGTTCGCCCAGTCGGACGCGGGCATTCGCACAGCCGGATTCGCCATGGCCGGGGTGCTGGCCCGCCCGGTCGGCGGCATGCTGTCGGACAGGATCGGTCCGGTGCGCGTGCTGACCGTCGCCTTCGCGGGCGCCGCGCTGCTGGCGCTGGTGCTGGCCGTCGAGCCGCCGGCCGAGGTGCCGGCGGGTGCGGCGCTGGTGGTCATGGCGTTCTGCCTGGGTCTGGGCACCGGCGGCGTGTTCGCGCTGGTGGCGAAGCTGGTGGCGCCCGAGCGGGTCGGCACCGTGACCGGATTGGTCGGCGCGGCAGGCGGTCTCGGCGGCTACTTCCCGCCGCTGGTCATGGGCTTCGCCTACGGGCAACTCGGCGGATACGCCATCGGCTACCTGCTGCTGGCCGCCACCGCCCTGGCCGCTCTGCTCTACACCGTGACCCTGCGTCGCGCGGTGTCGCCCGCCCCCGACCGGACCGTCCGCTCCCGAACCGCGGCTCCGGCGGCGCACCGCTGATCCCACCGACGCCGGGTACCTCCCCGGGAAACCGCGGCCGCCGCACTCACCGGAGTGCGGCGGCTGTGGGCGTTGGATTCCGGCCAAAAGCGCGCCGGAATGACGGGGCTTCGACGTCAGCTGCTGGACGCGCCCGCGAAAGGGGTGGACAGCGGGGCGGAGGGGCGGCGATTCGGGTGCTGCCACAGACCTTTTCGCTCCAGGATCGGCAGGACGCCCTCACCGAACCAGTAGGCCTCCTCGAGATGCGGGTAGCCGGAGAGCACGAAGTGGGAGATGCCCGCCTTCGAGTATTCGACCAGCCGCTCGGCCACCTCGGCGTGCGAGCCGACCAGGGCGGTGCCCGCGCCGCCGCGCACCAGGCCGACCCCGGCCCACAGGTTGGGGGCGATCTCGAGGCGGTCGGTGCTGCCGTTGTGCAGCTCCGACATCCGGCGCTGCCCCTCGGATTCGCTGCGGGCCAGCGCGGCCTGGACGCGTTCGATATCGGCGGGGTCGATGCCGGCGAGCAGCTTGTCGGCCACCGCCCACGCCTCCTCGGCGGTATCCCGGGTGATGACGTGGATGCGCAGGCCGTAGTCGAGCTTGCGGCCGTGGTCGACGGCCAGCCCGCGAATCCAGTCCAGCTTGCGGCTGACCGCCAGCACCGGCTCACCCCAGGTGAGATAGGTGTCGGCGTAGCGCGCGGCCACCGGGCCGGCGGGGGCCGACGAGCCGCCGAAGAAGATCGGCGGGACCGGATCGGGCCGGTTGCTCAGCAGCGCGTTCTCCACGCGAATGTGCTCACCGGAGAAGGTGACCGGCTCGTGCGACTCCCACAGCGACCGCACCACGTGCAGGAATTCCCCGGTCCGCGCGTAACGGCTCTCCTTGTCGGCGAAGTCGCCGTAGGCGGCCTGTTCGAGCGGTTCGCCACCGGTCACCACATTGAGGAAAAGCCGTCCCTCCGAATGCCTTTGGAAGGTGCCCGCCATTTGCGCGGCCAGCGTCGGGCTCATCAGGCCGGGCCGCAGCGCCACCAGGAACTTCAGCGTCTCGGTGGTCTCCACCAGCATGGCGGTGGTCAACCAGGCGTCCTCGCACCAGGATCCGGTGGGGGTGAGCACCGCCTCGAAACCATTGGTCTCGGCCGCGGCGGAGATCTGGTTGAGGTAGTGCAGCGAGGCCGGCCGGTCACCCGACATGGGCGTGCCGTGCCCGCCGACCACGAGGCCGCGGGAGTCGCCGGAGGTGGGCAGGAACCAGTGGAACGACAAGCTCATTCGGGGACTCCTAGGAGTTGAATCGGTCGTTGAAGCGGGTGTCGATGAAGTCGGTGATCTTCACCTTGCCCGGGATCAGCTTCGCGTCGGAGAAGGCGTCGGCCACCTGCTGTTCGGCGGTGATGGTGGCGTCGTCGAGCGGATGATCCGCGAAATTCGCGCGATTGACCGCCAGCAGGGTCACGTCGTAAGGCACACCGGTGATGGCCGCGGACTGCTTGGCCCACTCCTCGCGGTGCCCGGTGATCCAGGTGTGGGCGCGCTGGATGCGGCCCAGCAGATCCCGCACGGCGGCGGCATTCGCCTTGTTGTCCAACGTCTTCGCGCCGGTCACCCAGAAGCTGTCGGGCTTGAGATAGCCGGCGCCGTCCACCAGCACCCGGTTGCCGCCCAATTCCGCCTGCGCCACATAGGGATCCCACACCGTCCAGGCGTCCACACGGCCGGTGGACAGCGCGGCCAGCGCGTCGGCGGGCTGCAGGTACTGCGGTTCGATGTCGCCGAAGGTGAGCCCGTTCTTGGTCAGCACCGACAGCAGGTGGTAATGCGCCGAGCTGCCCTTGGTGACGGCGATCTTCTTGCCGCGCAGGTCCTTCGGGTCCTTCAGCGCCGAATCCTTGGGCACCACGATCGCGCTGCCCGCCGCGCCGGAGTCGTACACTCCGGCGATCTTGATCTGGGATTTGGCGGCCGCCGCGAACACCGGCGGGGCGTCACCGACGCCGCCGAAGTCGATGGATCCGGCATTGATGGCCTCGAGCATGGGCGGACCGGCGGTGAAGGTCGACCATTCCACCTGGTAGGGCAGATCCTTGGACTGACCCGACACGTCCAGCAGGGCCTGCAGCGCCATGCCCTTCTGATCGCCGATGTGCAGGGTCACCTTGGACAGATCGACCGAACCGTCCGCGTTCACGCCCTTGGTGTCGTCGCCGCCGGACGAGCAGGCCGCCGTGACCAGGGCCGTGACGACCGCGAGGGCGGCGAGCAGGCGGGTGCGTTTCATTCGGTGCTTCCCTTCAATTGAACACCGTCTTCCAGGGTGACGCCCAGCTCGGCCAGCAATGCCGTGCGCAGGGCCAGGAATCCGGGATGGTCGCGCCGGCGCGGGCGCGGCAGGTCGATGGGGATTTCGCGGGCGATGCGGCCGTCGGCCAGCACCAGAGCGCGGTCGGCCAGCAGCAGCGCCTCGTCCACGTCGTGGGTGACCAGCAGCACGCCGGGCCGATGTTTGGTCCACAGGTCCAGCACCAGCTGGTGAATAGTGATGCGGGTCAAGGCATCCAGCGCGCTGAAAGGCTCGTCGAGCAGCAGCAGCTCCGGCTCCCGCACCAGCGCGCGGGCCAGCGACGCGCGCTGTGCCTCACCGCCGGACAGCGTGAGCGGCCATGCCTCGCCGCGCTCGGCCAAACCGACCTCGGCCAGCGCGGCTTCCGCTGCGGCCTTGGGGTTTTCGTGGCGCAGGCCCAGGGTGACGTTGTCGCGCACCCGCTTCCACGGCACCAGGCGCGGTTCCTGGAAGGCGACGGCCACCTCCCCGGCGACGGTCAGCTCGCCCTCGGTCCGGTCGTCGAGTCCGGCCAGGGCCCGCAGCAGCGTCGACTTGCCGGAGCCGGAGCGGCCGAGCAGGGCCACGAACTCGCCGGGCCGGATATCGAGGTCCAGCCGGTGCAGCACCCGGCGCGTGCCGAAGTCCTTGGCCAGCCCCCGGATTCGCACCACGGGACCCGCCGGGGTCACCGAGTCTTCGGTCAGTGTGTCAGGAAGCCGCGTCGCCATGACAGCGCTCTCCTCTCGATCGAACGGACCAGTGCGTCGGTGAGCAGACCGAGCACGCTGTAGACGAGCAGGCCGACCACGATCACGTCGGTGCGCAGGAACTCGCGCGCGTCGTTGATCATGAAGCCCAGGCCCGCATCGGCATTCACCTGTTCGGCCACGATGAGCGCCAGCCAGGCCACGCCGAGGGATTGGCGCAGCCCGACCAGGGTCTGCGGCAGCGCGCCCGGCAGCACGATGTGGCGGATCAGCTGCCAGCGGTTCAACCGCTGCACCTGCGCCAGTTCGGCGAGTTTGCCGTCCACGCTGCGGATTCCGGCGAAGGTGTTGAGATACAGCGGCACCGCGACACCGAAGGCGACCAACACGATCTTGGGCAGCTCACCGATGCCGAACCACAGGATGAACAGCGGGATCAACCCGTAGAACGGCAGCGTCCGCAGCATCTGCACGATCGGATCGACCAGGTACTCCCCCACCCGGCTCAGCCCGGAGATCAGCGCCAGACCGATGCCGGCGGCCGCGCCGATGACGAAGCCGATGGCGGCGCGCTGCAGCGACACCGAGATCGCCTTGGTGAGCGTCCCGTCCTTGACCAGGTCGATCGCGGTCTGCACCACGGTGACGGGGGATGCGAGCAGTCTTTCGGGCAGGACGCCGGTGGCACTGGCCACCTGCCAGATCACGACCAGCGCGACCGGCGCGACGAACCGCGCCAGCACGGATACGCTCGGCAGGCGCAACCGGGCCGCAGCGGGCCTGGCCTGCACGGCAATGGAGGACACGACAGCACCTCGGCACAACGGGGACGGGGACGGTGGCGGTCGAGGGCCATTTCTCTCGCAAGGCAAGAGATTCGCCCGCCACCTAGGCACAGTGCCGTTTCCGAACGGCCCGGTCACCGGTTGTAATCCGCGTGATTCTGGATTCGGCCACTTCCTCGGCTTGCCACAATGGATCCGCAGCGAGGAGCCAAGGACGCATGGACAGTCCGCATCACCCGCTCACCGTCGGATCCCGGTTCGGCCCCTATCGGCTCGACCGGTTGATCGGACGCGGGGGCATGGGCGAGGTGTACCAGGCCTACGACACGATCAAGGACCGCACGGTGGCCATCAAGGTGCTGCCGGAGCGGCTCGCCGAGGACGCGGTGTATCGGCAACGCTTCCAACGGGAATCGCATGCGGCGGCGAGGCTGCGCGAGGCGCACGTCATTCCGATCCACGATTACGGCGAGATCGACGGGCGGCTCTACATCGACATGCGGCTGGTCGACGGCGACAGCCTGCGTTCGCTGCTGCACCGGCACGGGCCCGGCACGCCGGCGGACGCGGTCGCGGTCGTCGAACAGGTCGCCGCCGCACTGGATGCCGCGCACCGCGACGGGTTGCTGCATCGAGATGTGAAGCCGGACAACATCCTGCTCACCCACGAGGGCTTCGTGTACCTGGTGGATTTCGGCATCGCGCAATCCGTCACCGACGAATCGCTGACCCAGGACGGCGGCGCGGTCGGCTCCTACCGCTACATGGCTCCGGAACGCTTCGCCGCCGGCGACATCGGTCCCGCCTCGGACGTCTACGCCCTGACCTGCGTCCTGTTCGAATGTCTCACCGGCACCCGGCCTTTCGCGGGCGGGAACGAGGCGCAGATCATGGGGGCGCACCTGTTCGACCCCATCCCGAAACCGAGCCTGGTCCGCCCGACCGTCCCCGCCGCCTTCGACGCAGTCGTGGCGCGCGGCATGGCCAAGGAGCCGGGACAGCGCTACGGCACGGCGGGTGAGCTCGCCGCGGCCGCGCGGGCCGCGCTCCCCGACCGGACCGGCGGGCGCACCTCGACGAATCCACCTGCGCCGCACCCGGAAATGATGGAGACGGTGACCGGGACCGGACGCGGCAACGCCTCGGACCCGGGGCCCGGCACCGGAGCAGAGGCTGTTAGCGGCCATCCGGCCGAGCCGGGCAGACGCGCATCGCGCACTCGCCGACGGCTCCGGAGACTGGCGGCCGTCGCGGGCGTGGCGCTGCTGGTCGCCGCGTCGCTGAGCTTCGCGGGCTGGGCCTATCGGCAGCACACCACACCGGGCAGACCGATCAGCGACTCGCTGACCTTGCAGCCGTCGGACATCGAGGTGCTCAGCATCGTGTCCGGGACCGGCTACCACCGGGCCAACTGCCTGCGCGCCGACTCGAACACCCAGGGCACGTCGTTCATCCTGTGCGATCCGAACCCGGCGGCCTCCGCCCCGGCCGCGCGCTTCTTCCGGTTCCGTACCGCGCAGGCCATGCACGACTACTTCACGACCACCTATCTGGGCGGGTTCGGGGCGACCAGTTGCCCGTCGGATCCGGCGGGCAAGGACGGGCCGCTGATGGCCAAGGGCAAGGAGGTGGGTCGCAAGGCCTGCTACGCCGACCGCAGCCTCGGTAAACCCGCCCCCGGCCTGGTCGTGACCGACGAGGCCGAGATGGTGCTGTCGGTCTATATTTTCGACAACCCGGAGCTGACGGCGCTGCGCGACTACTGGGCCAAGAACAACTGGGGCCGCCTCTCGTCACGCGAGAACAGCGGCGACCCGGACGTTTTCACCGACGACGACCGGAGCCTGTTCAAACACCTCAACGATCCGTACATCGCGCGCAACTGCCGCCACGCCGACCCGCCGCTCGGACCGACCGCCGCACTCGTCAGCTGCGACAACGCCTCCGACATGCCGTCGGTCACCTTCCTCGGGTACCACACCACCGAGATGGCGAAGACCGTGTACCAGGCCGATATCGGCCAGCTCTCGGGCCATTCGTGCACCGGCGGCGGCAGCAAGGACGAGGTGTGGAAACGCAACGGCACCCCGATCGGCCGCTACTTCTGCCTGACCGACACCACCGGCGAACTGCCGCACCAGGACCTGGTCGCGATCTACGAGGACCTGCACATCCTGGTCCAGCTGGACGGGGCTCCCACCGATCAGCCCACCACCGCACCCAAGACCGAGGGCGAGCTGGACGCGTGGTTCCAGAAGAACTTCACCAGTTAGCCATCGGTCATCGGACAGCGGGAAAAGTGGTGCCGGGTTCCCTCCGCAGCTGGGAACCCGGCACCGTGTCGGCACCGGTGTGGGCGGTAGCCGACGTTCGTGCGCGCCTCGCGGCGCGGGATCTAGAGACCGTCGCGGACGATGTCCACGGCGCGGGTGAGAATGCCCAGGCCGTGGGTGATCTCGTCGTCGGTGACGGTGAGGGGTGGCAGCAGTTTCACGACTTCGTCGCAGGAGCCGGAGGTTTCGACCAGCAGCCCGTGCTCGAAGGCGACCCGGCACACCTTGGTGGCCTGCGAGGCGTCCTCGAACACCAGGCCCTGCACCAGGCCGCGGCCCCGGGTGGAGACGCCGGTATGCGCGGCGGCCAGGGTGGCCAGGTGCCGGTGGACGCGCTCACCCTTGGCCAGGGTCGCGGTTTCGAGGCGATCGTCGGACCAGTAGTGCCGCAGCGCGACCTCGGCGGTCACGAAGGCCGCGTTGTTGCCGCGGAAGGTGCCGTTGTGCTCGCCGGGGGCCCATTGATCCAGTTCGCGGCGCATGAGCACCAGCGCCATCGGAAGGCCGTAGCCGCCAATGGATTTCGACAGCGTCACGATGTCGGGGGTGATGCCCGCGATCTCGAAGGAGAAGAACGGGCCGGTGCGCCCGCACCCCATCTGGACGTCGTCGACGATGAGCAGAATGCCGCGCACCGCGCACAACTCCGCGAGCTGGCGCAGCCATTCGGCACGGGCCACATTGACCCCGCCCTCGCCCTGCACGGTCTCCACGATCACCGCCGCCGGCTTGTCCAGACCCGACGAACTGTCGTCGAGGGCCCGGCGCATCCACGAAAGATCCTCGGGCTCCTCGAGATAGCCGTCGTAGGGCATCGGGGTGGCGTGCACCAGCGGGACGCCCGCGCCGGCGCGCTTGGCGGCATTGCCGGTGACCGACAGCGCGCCCAGCGTCATGCCGTGGAAGGCGTTGGTGAAGTTCAGGACGGTGGTGCGGCCGGTCACCTTGCGCGCCAGCTTGAGTGCGGCCTCGACGGCATTGGCTCCGGTCGGGCCGGGGAACTGCACCTTGTAATCGAGTCCGCGCGGGGTGAGGATCAGGTCCCGGAAGCTCTCCAGCAGACGGCGTTTGGCGACGGTGGACATGTCCAGCCCGTGGGTGATGCCGTCGCCGATCAGGTAGTCCAGCAGCGCCTGCTTGAGGACGGGGTTGTTGTGTCCGTAGTTCAGGGTGCCGGCGCCGGCGAAGAAGTCGAGGTAGTCCTTGCCGTTCTCGTCGGTGAGCCAGGCGCCGCGGGCGGTGTCGAACACGGTCGGCCAGGAACGGCAGTAGCCACGCACATTGGATTCGAGCGTCTCGAAAACGGTCGATTCGGCGATGGTCATCAGCGGTCCTCAGCGTCGCAACAAAGTGAAACGCTGATGTTTCTACCAGTCTGCCATCTGAAACGTGACTATTTTCGACAAATTTCGCGGCCGCCGGGGCCGTTTTGGCCGAACTCGGCCCGCGACACCGGCATTCCCGTACCGTCAACCTCTTGTGCGCGGCGACGTGGGGGTCTACTGGCAGCTGGTCAAGGCAGGGTTCCGCAGGCAATCGCACTACCGCCTCGCCATGCTGGCCGGACTGCTCACCAACCTGGTCTTCGGCTTCGTCCGGGCCGCGGTGCTCGGCGCGGCCGTGCACGCCAACCACGGCTTCGGCGGCTACGACCGCGGCACCATCGGGGTCTACATCTGGCTCTCGCAGGGCCTGCTCGGGGCCATCGCCTTCTGGACCCTGCCCGACATCGTCGACCGCATTCACACCGGCGACGTGGTCATCGACTTCCTGCGGCCCATCGACATCCAATTCGCGCATCTGGCCGAATATCTCGGGCGCGCGGGCTGCACGCTGCTGGCCCGGGCCGTGCCCAGCGTCCTGGTCGGCGTCGTCACCTTCGGGCTCGCCTTCCCGGACACCACCGGCCCCTATCTGCTCGGCGCGCTCAGCCTGTTGCTGGCCATGGCCGTGTCGTTCCTGTCGATGTTCGCGGTCAGCCTGGCCGGGTTCTGGCTCATCGAAACCCGCGGGCTGCGGGCGCTGCACATGATCCTGGGCACCTTCCTGGCCGGACTGTTCGCACCCTTGCATCTGTTTCCGGACTGGTTGCGCGCCATCGCCTACGCCACCCCTTTCCCGTCCATGCTGCAGTGGCCGATCGATGTGATCTCGGCCCGGACCACCGGCTGGGATGCCATGGAACTCGTTGTCGTGCAATGCTTCTGGTTGACGGTATTGGTCGGCGTCGGCCAGCTGCTGCTGCGTGCCGGACGCCGCAAGCTGGAGGTGCAGGGTGGGTGAGGCACGACCCGCACGGCTCACGCCCTACCGCGCCGTGCTGGGTTCCCGGCTGCGCGCCCAACGGGCCTACCCGGTATCGTTCGCCACGGATCTGCTCAGCGCCTTGCTGATCGGGCTGGTGGAGTTCGCCGAGATGTGGGTGATCTTCCACAATGTGCCGCGCCTGGGCGGGCTCGACCTCGACGGCATGCTGCTGCTGTTCGGGCTCAGCAACACCAGTTTCGCGGTCGCCGACATGATCGTGGGGCACGCCGACACTCTGCCCACCTATATTCGGCTGGGCCGGCTGGACGCGTTCTATCTGCGCCCTCAGCCGCTGCTGCTGCAACTGATGACCAGCGATATCCAGTTGCGCCGCATCGCGCGCATCGCGGTCGCCGCCACCGTGCTGGCGCTCGGGGTGACGCACAACGACATCGCCTGGACCGCACCGCACATCGCGTTGTTCGCGCTCACCCTGCTGTCCGGAATCACCATCTTCGCCGGGCTTTTCGTGTGCGCGGCCGGTGCGCAGTTCTTCCTCATCGACGGCGCGGAGCTGACCAATGCCTTCACCTACGGCGGGTCCTACGCGTCCATGCAACCCACCTCGGTGTTTCCCGCACCGATGAAACTCGTGTTCGGATTCCTGGTTCCGGTCGCCTTCACCTCGTATCTGCCCACCATCGCGCTGCTCGGCCTGCCCGGACCGGCGCTGCTGCCGAATTGGCTGGCGTGGGCGGCCCCGCTGGCGGCGCTGTGGGTGTGGACCGCGGCGCTGGTGCTGTGGCGACTGGGAACCCGGCACTATCAAGGAGGCGGCGGGTGACCGGTGCGATCATCGATATCGAGGGCCTGACAAGGACTTTCGTGCTCAGCCGCAAGGAGGGCCGCTGGCGGCGCAGGCGGGAACTGCTCACCGCCGTGGACGATATGAGCTTCCGCGTCGAACCCGGCGCGGCGGTCGGCTACATCGGCGCGAACGGGGCGGGCAAGTCCACCACCATCAAGATGATCACCGGCATCCTGGTGCCCACCGCCGGACGCCTGCGCACCTGCGGGCTGGACCCGGTCCGGCAGCGGCGGGAACTGGCCGGGCGGATCGGCGTGGTGTTCGGGCAGCGCTCGCAGCTGTGGTGGGATCTGCCGCTGCGGGAATCGTTCTCGATCCTCGCCGCCATTCACCGGCTGCCGCCCGGTCAGGCCCGCGCGCGCACGGACGAACTCGTCCAGCAACTGGAGATGGACGGCACTCTCGACACCCCGGTGCGGCAGCTGTCGCTGGGGCAGCGCATGCGCGCGGAGGTCGCGGCGGCGCTGCTGCACGCGCCGGAGCTGATCATTCTCGACGAGCCGACCATCGGCCTGGACGTGTTGTCCAAGCAGCGATTACGCGAGTTCCTGCGCTACGAGCGCGCCCAGCGCGGCACCACCCTGCTGCTCACCACCCACGACATGGGCGATATCGAGCGGCTGTGCGAGCGGGTGCTGGTCGTCGATCACGGGCGGCTGGTCTACGACGGATCGCTGACCGGGCTCGGCGCGACCGTCGGCGCGCAGCGGGTGCTGACCGTCGATCTGGCCGAACCGACCGCGGACCTGGCCGATCTGCCGGGCGCGAAACTGCTCGGCAGCGAGGGCGCCGGGATGCGGCAGCGGCTGGCGTTCGACACCGAGATCACCACTGCCGCACAGTTGCTCACGGCCGTCTCGGCGCGCGCGGAGGTCCGCGACCTCTCCATCGAGGAGCCCGATATCGAAGATGTGGTGCGCCGGCTCTACGAGGCGTCCGCCTCCGGCTCGCTCGCTTCCTGAGCACGCCGGTGAGCCGTTGTTCACCTCATTGTTTCCGCCACGACGCGGAGAACACATCTGCTTCTCACACATTGTGACCAGATTTGTCACAGCGCGCGGGTGCGAGGTCCGGCACGCCGGCTGATTGGGGAGACGGAGTGAAATTGCGTCCGGCGCGGGTGTTGCCATCGAGTAGCGCGAAGCTCACGCCCTACCTGGAACCGATTCGGCCCCGCACCATTCGGGCGCGGCTGCGCCGAATCCTCATCGTGTCGGTGGCGCTGGTGCTGGCGCTGCTGACCATTATCGTCACGCGCGAGGTGACCTCGTTTCGCGAGACCGGCGACACCGCCGACACGGTGCGGCTGGCGCTGGCGGTCCAGGATCTCGTGCACGAGGTGCAGCGCGAACGCGGCCTCACCAACGGCCTGCTCGGCGGTGACGCGACCGCGCGCACCGCGCTGGGCAATCAACGATTGGCCACCGACAGCGCACTGCGGGAACTCGAGACGACCCTGGACCGGCAGGCGCCGGGCGCGGACCTGGTGCGGACCGCGCTCACGCAGTTCTCCGGGGTGACCGCCACGCGCGGTGACGTGGACTCCGGGCGCGCAGACCGGTCAGCCTCTTTCACCTTCTACACCACCGCGATCGGCGCGCTCGTGCAGACCCGGCCCGGGCTCGACCACGCGCAGGACAGCCGGCTCTGGCGCGGCCTGCAGTCGCTGTACGCGCTCGGCGACGTCAAGGAGTTCACCGGTCAGGAACGCGGCTTCCTCAACGGCGTCTTCGCCGCGGGCGGCTTCGGGCCCGGTGAATACCTGAAGTTCCTCGACATTCGCGCCGCCAAACAGGCCGCGGTGACCGACTTCGAACGCGACGCCACTCCCGCCCAGCGCTCCCAGCTGTATTCGGCCATGCGCACCGACGCCGGCGCGCGGGCCGCCGACGCGGAGGCCACCGCCGTCGCCGCCGACCGCGGACCGCTCACCACCGCGGTCGATGCCGGCGACTGGTGGCGGGACATGAGCTCCATCATCGACGGCGAACGTGACGTGCAGCGCGGCATCGGCGGTGAGATCACTTCCCGCGCCAGCGAACTGCGCCGCGAGGCCGCGCTGCGGCTGGCGCTCTACGTACTGGCCGCCGCGCTGGCCATCGCCGTTCAGGTGGCGCTGGTGGTGTCGTCCGTGCGGGCCATCGTGCGACCGCTCGCCGAGCTGGCGGACGAGGCCGACCAGGTCGCGGGCCACCGGCTGCCGCAGCTCATCGCCGCCTGGCAGGACTCCGAGAGCGCCGACCCGGATCCCCCGGAACCGGTGCGCGTCGACGAGAGCGCCGGCACCGAGATCGCTTCGGTGGCGGGTGCGCTCGACCGCGTGCAGACCACCGCCTACGAACTCGCCTCCGCGCAGGCGCGATTGCGGCGCAACACCACCGAGTCGATGGCCAACCTGGCGCGGCGCAATCAGAACCTGGTGCGCCGCCAGCTCGGATTGATCAGCGATTTCGAACGCGAAGAGCTCGATCCCAGCGCGCTGAGCAATCTGTTCGAGCTCGACCATCTGGCCACCCGAATGCGCCGCAATGCCGAGAGCCTGCTGGTGCTGGTCGGCGAGTCCAGTCCGCGGCGCTGGTCCAAACCGATTCCGCTGACCGACGTCATTCGCGCCGGGCTCTCCGAGGTCGACGACTACCGCCGCGTGGTGCTGCGCCGGGTCGACGAGATCGCCGTCGCCGGTGCGCATGTCAGCGAGGTCGCGCACATGCTCGCCGAACTCATCGAGAACGGATTGTCGTTCTCCCCACCGGATCTCGAGGTGGAGATCTACGGCCGTCGGCTCGGCTCCCGCTACATGATCGCCGTCGTCGACCACGGCGTCGGCATGCCCGCCGACCAGCTCGCCACCGCCAATGCCCGGCTGCGCGGCCAAGCCGACTTCCTCGTCGCCCCCACCCGCTTCCTCGGCCACTACGTGGTCGGCCGCCTGGCCCAGCGTCTCGACGTCGAGGTCGAACTCACCGTCTCCCCCACCAGCGGCGTGGTCGCCCGCCTGCTGCTGCCGCCCGAGCTGCTCGGCGACCCGGCCGCCGAACGCCCCACGCCGCCCGAGGACGCCAAACACGCGGCGGGAGCGCAACTCCCGACCGTCGTGGACGCCATGCCCGAACCCAGCCGCGGCCGCCACAGCTCGGCGCGCCCACCCGCGGCCGACGACCACCGCGCCGACTTCGCGACACCGGCCGCGACCGACGCGGTGTTCGATACGACCGAGCGCCTGCCGGGCGGCCCGGCCACCGGCTCCTTCGCCATCCCGGCCGCCTCACCGGGCGCGGGGGCGGAGGTTTCGGGAGGTGTCCCGGAGGTGCAACGTACGCGAAACGGTCTCGTCAAGCGCAGCAGGAAGACTCGCGAGCACACGAGCACCCCACCGGGTGACGTACCGCCGGTCGAGCGGACCGCCGGGCCGCCGGCCGCGGACCGATCCCCCGATCAGGTGCGCAGCATGCTCGCCGGATTCCGGTCCGGGCATCGGCGCGGGCAGGACGAATTACCGAGAGCAGAGGAGACCATCGGGTGACGACTCACTACACCGACACCGATCCGCACACCTTCAACTGGCTGCTGGCCGACTTCGTGCGCTCCACCGACGGCGTCCGCGACGCCGTGGCCGTGTCCTCCGACGGACTGTTGATGGCCATGTCCGCGGGCCTGGACCGCTCCGCCGCCGACCGGCTCGCCGCCATCGTCTCCGGGCTCACCAGCCTCGGCCGAAGTGCTTCGCGCAGTTACGATTTCGACGGGCTCCGGCTGATCATGATCGAGATGGGACGGGGTTTCCTGCTGGTGTCGGCCATGACCAACGGCAGCTGCATCGGCGTGATCGCCGACAATGCCGCCGATGTCGGCCTGGTCGGCTATCAGATGGCGGTGCTGGCCGACCGCGCCGGCGCACTGCTCACCCCCGCGCTGATCTCCGAACTGCGGGAATCGTTGAGCCGATGAACGATTCGCACCGGCTTCCGGACGAGCGCATGATCGCGCTCACCCGCCCCAGCGGATGGTCCGGTGCCGCCCCATCCGAAAGCCCTTCCCGCGACCAGCGTTTCGCCGAAGCCGAGGAGCAGGTGGTGCGACCGTTCATGATGACCTCCGGCCGCACCACACCCCTGGTCGACGGGCTGCGCATCGAAACCCTGGTGCGCGCCGCGCCCGCCGCCCTGTCTGCGCCATTGCGCTTCGAACTCGAGCGCGTGGTACGACTGTGTCAGCGTCCGTGTTCCATCGCCGAAATCGGTGCCGCCCTGCGGGTTCCGATCGGAGTGGCCCGGGTGCTGGTCAGCGATCTGGTCTCCGCGGGCCACGTGTCGGTCGGCGGCACCGACGAACTCTCCACCGCCGCTCTGGAAAGGATCCGGGACCTTGTTCGCAACCTCTGACCACACCCCGCTGGCGTCCTCGGTGAAGATCGTGACCAGCGGCGGCTTCGGCGTCGGGAAGACCACCTTCATCGGCGCCATCTCCGAGATCGAACCGCTGGCCACCGAGGCCGCCATGACCGAAGTCTCGGTGGGACTGGACGATCCGGGCCTGGCGACCGGCAAGACCACCACCACGGTGGCGCTGGACTTCGGCCGCATCACCCTCGACCCCAGCCTGGTGCTCTACCTGTTCGGCACGCCCGGCCAGGAACGCTTCGAATTCCTGTGGGACGACCTGCTCGACGGCGCGCTGGGCGGGGTCGTGCTCGTCGATACCGGCCGGGTCGAGGACTGCTACCCGGTGCTGGACTTCTTCGAACAGCGCCGCACCCCGTTCGTGGTGGCGGTCAACCGGTTCGAGTCCGGCGCGCGCTTCGAGCTGGCGGAGGTGCGCGAGGCCCTCGACCTGGCTCCCGGCATCCATCTCATGGATTGCGATGCCCGCGACCGGGAATCGGTGAAGCGGGTGCTGGTGGCGCTGCTCGAGCAGATTCTGGAATCGCGGCGCGCGCCCGCGCTCGCCGTCTGACGAAAATCGCCCCGGGTGCCGGCGGCACCCGGGGCGATTGCCCGAAAACCCTTCGCGATTATGCGAAATCAGCGGCCGAAAGAGCCGGTCCACAGGGTGTTGAGGAGGCCGCCCAGGGCGGCGCTACCGGTGTTCAGAACGCCGTTCAGAGCAGCGGAACCAGTGTCGATGATAACCGGGATCATATGTCAACCTCTCTCTAGTGGACGCCGCCGTTCGGGATTTCCGCTCGGCGACGGGACCCACACTGCCCATCGACTCTTAGCCGAACCTTGCCTGTAGCTGAGACGTAGCTAAGACGGGGTGTGTGCCCTGCCACATGAGAGAGGACCGTCCAGTCCCTACTGCGGGGGCGTGGCGCCCGCCGAATAGAGACTGACGTCGCCGTCCTCGCCGAGGAAGGCGTTGACCAGCATCGTTCCGCTGGAACGCAATTCGTCGGGCGCCGGCGCGGCGGTGGTGATGGAGATCTGCGGGAGCGCCGCCCAGTTCACGACAAACCGATCAGGCGGTCCGTTGTCGTCCGAGAGATGCGCGAGACGGAACACCGACACCGTCCGGCGAACTATGAGATTCCGGACGACTTCGGCAATTCGCTCGGGGTCTTCCAACGCGAACATGAAACCGAATCGCAGCTCCGGCGAAGACGCGTATGCGGGCACGAATATCGAGGCTAACCGACTACGGCGCGTCGCGCGCCCGGCGCGCCGCACGAATAGCTCCTCAGAAGCCCGCGCGCACGCCGCCGCGGGCGGCTGGGCTCGCGACGGTCGAGCTCAGCCCTCGAACCTGTCTCACCTCCGGCCCGCAAAGGTGTCGATCAACCTGCAACCGCCGCGGCCACGTGACCGTCTTGTAATGCTGTATAACGATTTTCAGGCAGCTTCGGCGATCACGCGCCCGATGGTTGCGCCCCTCCGACTATCGCGCTTTCCTGAATATGTCCCGCATTATCGGACAGTCTTCTCACCGCATCGTCGCGGATTTCCCGGTTACTTCACCGTGTCGCTGGTGGTGGGCTGTTGCGTTCCGGGTGCGGGGCTGCGCCGGAGCCGAGGGGAGCCCCTCCCCGAAACCCCCTCGGCCCTGGCGCATCCACACATGCGACGGCCCGAGGGTGGGAATCATGGCAACCGACTACACCGGAGCGGGATTCGGGGGTGAGCTCCCCTCGCCGGCAACGCTGTTGCGCGCCTTCCGGGAACCGGTCGACCCCGCCCGTCGCGATCACGACGTGCTCCAATCAGCCCACGAACTGGCGCTCTGCCACGAACAACGCGATCGAGCCCTCGAGGCGGCGCATGCCGCCGACGCCACCCCCGACGATGTCGCCGACTGGACCCACCACATAGACAAGATCGACATGCGCCGCGAGGAACTGGTGGCCCGCATCGACGACTGGGTCGCGGCCAATATCCCGCACCGCGCCGGCGCCTCGCTGCACACCGAGACCCTCGGCGCGGTGATCGACCGGATGGCCGCGAAATGGGTTGTCGCGCAACGGGCTCTGGGAAACAACGATGGCTCCGAGCCCGCGCGCGTTTCGAAAGCGGCCGACGGGAGAACTCGGCGACGGGCGGTCGCCCACCGCATCAGCGAGGACCGGCCCCGCCGGAGCGTGGATCCGGAGGCGCACCTGCAGTGGTACCGGCTCGCCGAGCTCGCCGACGGCTACAAGGATCTGATCACGGAAGTCGCCCAGCATCGGCGGCGACTGCCCACCTGGTGAGCCCCAACTCTCGGGGGTGCTCTCATGGGCTTCGCCCCTGAAACCCCAGGAGAATTCGTGGGGGCTTCGCCCCCACACCCCCCTCATTCCGGGCGGAGCTCCACCGGCACCCCGCGCGCCTAGCGCGGGTCGATGACCTCGGCGTCGATGACGTCCTGGTTCACGCGCTCGCTCGCGACCGGCTTCGTTGCCGAATTATCTTGGGCGGGGGCGGGTTCCGGGGTGTCGTCGAACTCGTCGAGGTCGTCGGCCAGGCTCTCGGCCGTGGCGCGCTGGGCGGCGGCGTCCTGCTGGGCGGCGGCGGCGGCTTCGCGCATCTCGATGGCGTCGGTGATCCAGTCACCGATTTCGCGGGTCACCTCGGCGACGGTGCCGGTGATGATCGAGGCGATATTGCCGACGTGCCGTGCTCCGGACGACGTCAATTCCTGGATCAGATCCTTGTTGCTCTCGAATTTGGAAATCATTCACACGCCCACTTCTTTTGGCGACGCTGTGGTCGGCTGGACCCGGCGCATCACGATAACACCGGCCTGCTGTGAATTCTTGACCAGGAACGGCGGCAGCGCCAGCTTGAACAGCTTCCCCCAGACCGAACCGATCTGCTTGGCGAAGCGGCCGGTGTTGTAGGGCAGGCCGTGCTTTTCACACAGCGCCTTGACCTCGGGCGCGATTTCCGGGTAGCGGTTGGCGGGCAGATCCGGGAACAGGTGGTGCTCGATCTGGTGCGACAGGTTGCCCGACATGATGTGGAACAGCTTGGAACCCTTGATGTTCGCCGAGCCCAGCATCTGGCGCACGTACCACTCGCCCTGCGTCTCCTCGGCGCACTCCTCCTGGGTGAACGTCTGTACGCCGGTCGGGAAGTGCCCGCAGAAGATGATCGAGAACGTCCACAGGTTGCGCACGATATTGGCGGTGAAGTTGGCCGTCAGGGTGGACAGGAACAGCGGTCCGGTCAGCGCCGGGAACACCACGTAGTCCTTGAGCACCTGCCGGCCGGCCTTGCGCATCTGGCCCTTGACCAGCGTCTTGATCTCGCTCCAGGACTTCTTGCCCCGCACGATGTTCTCGACCTCGAGGTCGTGGCCCATCACGCCCCACTCGAAGGCCACCATGAGGATGAACGCGTAGAGCGGATTGCCCAGCCGCAGCACGTTCCAGCTCTGCGCCTCGTCCACGCGCAGAATGCCGTAACCGATGTCGCGGTCCATGTCGAGGATGTTGGTGTAGGTGTGGTGCATGTAGTTGTGCGAGTGCCGCCACTGATCGCCCGGGCAGACCGTATCCCATTCGAAGACACGGGAATTCAGGGTCGGCTCCCGCATCCAGTCCCACTGGCCGTGCATGACGTTGTGGCCGATCTCCATATTGTCGAGAATCTTGGAGATGCTCAGCGCGGCCACGCCGGCCAGCCAGAACGGCGGCAGGAAGCCCAGGTAGAGCAGACCGCGCCCGGCGATCTCGAAGCCGCGCTGGGCGCGGATGACGTTGTAGATGTACTCGCGGTCGCCGGCGCCGAGATCCTCGGTGATGCGGGCGCGCAGGGCGTCGAGCTCGCGGCCGATCTCCTCGACCTGTTCGACGCTCAGTACGAGCGGACCCTCGGTGGTTTCGGTCAGAATGGCCATTGGATTCCCCTTTTCAGATGGTTTTCAGATGGCGATGTCGACGTCCCCGACGGGGGCGCTGATGCAGAGCTGGATGGGCTGGTCCGGATCGCTGTCGAGCTCCCCGGTGCGCAGATTGCGGGTGCAGCCGCTGCGCTTGACGGCCGTGCAGGTGAAGCAGATGCCCATGCGGCAGCCGTACTCCGGGCTCAGGCCCGCGGATTCGGCCTGCTCGAGCAGGGTTTCACCACTGTTCTCGGCGACCACGCCGCTGCCGGAGAAGGTCAGCTTGCCCTCGGCGTCCTCGGGGTTCACCACGGCGGTGGCCAGCGTGAACTCCTCGCTGTGCAGCCGATCGCCGAGCTGTTCGGCCTCATAGACGGTGCGCACGGCGGCCATCAGGCCGGGCGGCCCGCACAGGTAGGTCTGGGCGCTCGGGAACCAGGGCGCGAGCGCCTCCAGCTCGTCGTAGCCGAAGTTGGCGTGCCGCTGGGTTTCCGGATAGCGGAATTCGACCCGGACATTGCCGTGCTGCATGGCGATGGCCTCGAGCTCCTGGCGATGCGGGACGTATTCCGGAGAACGGTTGTAATGCAGGAACAGGATCTCGCCCCGGTAGCCCTCGTTGGCCAGGGTGCGCAGCATCGACAGCACCGGCGTGATGCCGCTGCCACCGCTGATCAGCACGATCCGTTCGGGCCGCGGCTGCGGGAGGTGGAAGACGCCCGCGGCGGGTTCCAGGTCCACGACCATGCCGGGAATCGCGTTCTCGTGCAGGTGGTTCGAGACCAGGCCGTGCGGGTGCGCCTTGATGGTGAGTTCGATGTGCCGGTCGCGCCGGGTGTCGGCGTTGACCGGCGAATAGCAGCGGGTGTGGCGAACGCCGTCGATCACCACGCCGATCTGGATGTATTGCCCCGCGATATGCCCCGACCACTGCCGGCCCGGCTTCAGCGTCAGCGTGACCGACCCGACGGCGCTGCGGCGCACGTGGGTGATCTCCGCACGCATCGAGCGGCGGGTCAGGGTGGGCCGGACCAGCTCCAGGTAGCGGTCCAGCGGATGCGGGGTGGTCATGGTCTTCGACACGAGGTCGAGTAGTCCGACCATGTGAGCCTCCTGGATTTCGGTGCACATCTGTACACTGAGTTAGTGTGCCGGGTGAGGCCACCTCAGTTCAACCGGCAGTTCGTGTGACCCACACGACATCTCGCGAATGGAACGAATGTGAACGCATGTATGGTGATCGAGATGAGCGAGCAGGCAGCTACCCGAGGCGAGCGCAAGGAGCGCACCCGCACCGCGCTGCTCGACGGCACCCTCGCCCTGGCCGCCGACCGCGGCTTCGCCGCCCTGTCGCTGCGGGAGATCGCCCGGTCGGCCGGCATCGTGCCGACCGCGTTCTACCGGCACTTCACCTCCCTGGACGAACTCGGCACCACGCTCGTCGAGGCCGGGGTCCGGCAATTGCGGCTGGCCCTGCGGGAAATGCGACGCAAACCGGATGCGGCGCTGGCCGACACCGTGCGCTTCGTCTTCGAGCAGGTGGACGGCAAACGGGATCTGTGGGGATTCCTGATCCGGGAACGCCATGGCGGTTCGGCGGCATTGCGCGGGGCCATCTCGGTCGAAATGCAGCTCATCGAACGGGAATTGGTGGTCGACCTGTCGCGGGTGCCGGTGCTGGACTCCTGGTCACCCGATGATCTGGAACTGGCCGCGGACCTCATCGTCTCGACGGTCGCCGATCGGATAGCCGATTATCTGGTCGCCGAAACCCGGGAAAGCGCGCGCATCGTGGAGCGGGCGGTGCTGCAGGTGCGGCTCATCGCGCTCGGCATGGGCGTCTGGCGGCCCTGATCGGCCGAATTCAGCGGCCGCGCACGTCGTTTCCGCGCACCGGCAGCAGCAAGAACAGGCCGACGATCAAAACCAGCAGCAGGCCGACGATTCCGGCCCGCTCGGTGCCGAAGGCCCACACGAAGAAGCCGAAAAGGGTTGGGGCGAGGAAGGACACGGCCCGGCCCGTGGTGGCGTAGAGGCCGAACAGCTGTCCCTCGCGTCCCGGCGGGGCCAGCCGGGCCAGGAACGAGCGCGCCGAAGCCTGTGCGGGGCCGACGAATACGGTCAGCACGAGGCCGAAGATCCAGAACATGAGCGGTCCCGACAGCACCAGCAGGAACGCGCCCGCGACGATCATGCCGGCCAGCGCGGTCACGATCACCGCCTTGGGGCCGACGCGGTCGTCGAAGCGGCCGCCCACCAGGGCGCCCATTGCCGCAACCACATTCGCGGCGATGCCGAACAGCAGCACATCCGAATCGGCGATGCCGTACACCCGCACCGCCAGGATCGCGCCGAAGGTGAACACCCCCGCCAGCCCGTCCCGGAAGACGGCGCTGGCCAGCAGGAATCCGACCGTGCGGCGATCCTCCCGCCACAGCTCGCGGACATCACGCCACAGGATGCGATAGGAGCGCGGGAACGACCGGACGGGCACGGCGGCCCCGGGATCCGCGGCGGTCCGCGGCACCTCGGGGACGTAGGCGAACAGCGGCACCGCGAATCCCGCGAACCACACCGCCGCGAGCACCGCCACCAGCCGGATGTTCAACCCGTCGTCGATCGGCACCCCCAGCACACCGCGGTAGTCCCCCTTGCCGGCGATGAACCCGACGTAGCACATCAGCAGCAGGAGGATGCCGCCGAAATATCCCATGGACCAACCGAATCCGGAGATCCGCCCCACCGTGGCGGGCGTCGAAACCTGCCGCAGCATGGCGAAGTACGGCACGTGCGACAGCTCGAACGCCGCCGACCCCACCGCCAGCAGCACCAGCCCCACCCACAGATAGTGGTAGTCCTCGCGCACGAAGAACATGCCCGCCATCAGCACCACCGTGATCGCCGTCAAAATACCCAGCGCCACTTTGCGTTTCGCCGTCGCGTCGAACCACTGCCCCGCCACCGGCGCGGTCACCGCCACCACCAGCCCCGCCGCCCCCAGCGCCCACCCCAGCCACGCACTGGCCGAAATCCCGCCCGGCAGCCCCGCGCCCACCTTGTCGGTCAGATAGACGGAGAACACGAACGTCAAGATCACCGCATTGAAAGACGCCGCCGCCCAATCCCACAGCCCCCACGCCAGCACCGGACCCCGCCCGGTCGCCTGCCCCACCGCCACGGTCCCCGCCTCGACCCCCGAGCCCTCGCTCATGCAGCGCAGAGTACTGACCCGGACGCCGCCGTGCGCGGCTATCCGATCATGCCCGTCGCCCCGACCCACTGCCGCAACTCGCGATTGTGCGCCTCGCGCACATGGGCCGCCCAGGGTGCGCGGCGCTGGTCGTCGGTCATGGCCAGCAGGGCGTGGAGTTTGTCCCAGCCGGCGGGGTCGGCGGGGGTCCAGATCTGCATCCAGGCGCCCGCGATGGAGGGCAGCGACATGCTGGTCATGTACATGACGACCTCGCCGATGGCGAGATTGCGGATCACGCGGGTGCGGCCGAGGGGCAGGGCCACGTCGTTGCGCGCCCACATCTCGGCGAAACGCGGACTGGCCGAGACCATGTCGTCGATGAAGGCCACCCATTCCGGATCGCCGATATTGCGGGCGTAGGCGGCCCGCAGATAGCCGACCATGCGAGCCAGGTGATCGGGTTCGGAGTGCGAGGGGTACGGGGTGCAGCACTCGTCGGCCAGGAAGACCTTGCGCAGCACATTGCGGGAACCGGTCACGAACATCGGGTACATGGCGAGATAGGCGTCATTGCAGGCGAGTACGTCGTATTTGGCGCTGAACAGGGCGGCGGGCAGCGGGTGCAGGTGATCGAGAATGGTCTGCACCTCCTCCGGCACCGGCTCCTCGACGACGGGCGACGGGACGGTCGGCACATCGGCGAGCCGGTACAGGTGCGCGTGCTCGGCCCCGTCCAGGCCCAGCGCCCGCGCGACGGCGTCCAGCACCTGGACGCTGCAATTGATGTCGCGCCCCTGCTCGAGCCACGTGTACCAGGTGATGCCCACCCCGGCCAGCTGCGCCACCTCCTCGCGCCGCAGCCCGGGCGTGCGCCGGCGGGTGCCCGCGGGCAGTCCGACATCGGCGGGGGCGATCCGCGCGCGCCGGGATTTGAGGAAGGTCGACAGTTCCTCCCGGCGCGCCTTGCGCACCGATCGCGCATTGCCGTTGCGCACGGCCACCGTGGAGGCCGCCGACTCGATCAGCTCGCCGCACCTGTCCGCTCCAGACACCATGACCTCCATGGTGCAGGGTCCCGCTAGTGGTATCCAGGTGGTGCCGGTACCCGTATAAGCAGACTCCTGTCAGTGTGTTCGGCGCGCCCGCACGCTGATTCCCATGACACAGAGTGTGACCCAATCCCCGCCGGTGACAGCGGCGCCGGCGAGCGTCCGGCGGCCGCTCGCCGTGCTGGCCGTCATCCTGCTCGGCCAGTTCATGGCGGTGCTCGACGCCTCCATCGTGAACGTCGCCATTCCTTCCATTCGAAACTCGCTGCACGCCACCGGTTCCGGGCTGCAGCTCATCGTCTCCGGCTATGTCATCGCTTATGCGGTGCTGCTGGTCACCGGAGCCCGGCTGGGCGACAAGTTCGGTCAGCGCACCGTGTTCGTCGCCGGGCTGGCGGTGTTCACCGTCGCGTCGCTGGCCTGCGGTCTGGCCGCGAACACCGCCTCGCTCATCGTCTTTCGCTTTCTGCAGGGCGCGGGCTCGGCCGCCATGGTCCCGCAGGTCATGACCGTGATTCAACGCCAGTTCACCGGCCCCACCCGGGCGCGGGCGCTCTCGGCGTACGCCGCGGTGATCTCCGGCGGCATGGTGGTGGGGCAGATCCTGGGCGGCGTCATCGTCAGCGCCGATATCGCCGGAACCGGTTGGCGCGGAGTGTTTCTGGTGAACGTTCCGATCGGCGTGGCACTGCTGGCCGTCGCGCCGCGCGTGCTGCCGGCCGCGACCGCCCGGGGCGAGCGCAGACTCGATCTGCCCGGCCTGGCCGTGCTCACCGCCGCCGTACTCGCCCTGGTGGTGCCGCTGGTTCTGGGGCACGACCAGGCGTGGCCGCTGTGGACCCGGATCATGTTGGGCGCGTCCGCGTTCGGGTTCGCGGGTTTCGCGCTGGTGGAACGGTGGGTGCATCGCCGCGGCGGTGAACCGCTGTTCGCCGATCGGGTGGTGCGCGCGCCCGGCCTGATGCTGTCGGCGCTCACCCTGTTCCTGGTCATGTGCACGTTCGGCGGCTGGATCTTCGCGCTCACCATTCACCTGCAGTCCACCCTGGGCTACAGCGCGCTGCACGCCGGGCTGCTGTTCGTGCCCAATGGCGTGACTTTCGGTCTGGTGAGCCTGAATTGGACGCGCATCCCCGCGCGCTTCCACCGTGCGATGATCCCCGCCGGGCTGCTGCTCGCGGCCGCGACCACGGTGGTGATGGGTCTGCTGATGCGGACCGGCCACGGCATCGGCGCGCTCGACCTGACCGTGTTCGCCGTCATGGGCACCGGCTACGGCCTGTCCTTCAGCCCGCTGATGGCCCGCGCCACCAGCCGAATTCCCCTCGACCTGGCCGCCGATGCCAGCGGCATCCTCGTCACCTGTGTCCAATTGGGGGTGGTGATCGGGGTGGCGAGCTTCGGGACGGTCTTCCTCACCGTCGCGGGCGGCACCACGCTCTCGGCCGCGCACGCGGTCGGCGTCACCGCCTTCGCCGAGGCGGCCACCGTGCTGGTCGCGGCCGCCTGCGCTTTCCGTGCCGTCCGCTGAACACACCCGAGGCCGGGCGGCCGGCCTCGGGCATTCGGCTGCTCAGAGCTCGGGCGGGGTGACGATCTGGATCAGGTTGCCGCAGGTGTCGTCGAAGACCGCGGTGGTGACCGGGCCCGCGGCCACCGGTTCCTGGGTGAAGGTCACGCCCAGTTCGCGCAGGCGATCGTATTCGGCCTTCACATCCTGGACCTGGAACGAGGCCGCCGGAATGCCGGAGGCGACGAGACCGTCGCGATAGGGCTGGACCGCCGGGTGGCCGCTGGGTTCCAGCAGCAGTTCCGTGCCCTCGGGATCCTCCGGCGAGACGACCGTCAGCCAGCGGGCGTCACCCAGCGGGACGTCGTGCTTCTTCGTGAAACCGAGTTTGCCGGTGTAGAAGTCGAGGGCTTTCTGCTGATCGTCGACGAACACACTGGTGATGTAGATCCGCATGATGCCTGTATACGGGCCGCCGCCGACAAAGTGAGCGCCGACACACGCGGGCGGTGTCACGGTCGGCCGATTGCCGGTGTCTTCGAGTACGTCCGCATCAGCAGGGAACGAAGGAGTGGTCCGATGAAGACGCTGATCGTGTGTGTTTCGGTCTCGCACGGCAATACGCGCAAGGTCGCCGATGCCATGGCGGGCGTGCTGGACGCGACGGTGGTGGAACCCGAAGCGGTCTCGGCGCCCGACCTGGACGACTACGACCTGGTGGGATTCGGCTCGGGCATCTTCACCCAGCGGTTCCATCCGCGGCTGCGGGATTTCGTGCGCGCGCTGCCGAAACAGCCGCGCGGCAAGGCTTTCGTGTACGTCACCAGCGGATTCCCGCCGCAGATCTGGCCGATGACCCGGCTGGTCCGCCGTGCCGGGTTCGAGGTGGTCGACACCCTCTCGGTGCGCGCGTTCGACACCTGGGCGCCGCTGCGGCTGGTCGGCGGCGTCAACAAGGGCAAGCCCGACGCCGCCGATCTGGCCGCCGCGGCCGACTTCGCCGCCGGACTGCGCGCCCGGGTGGCCACCGGGGCGTGAAAGACCCGGGCGCGCGGCCGTTCTCAGCTGGTCGGAGGGGAATCAGCTGACCGTGAACGCGAAGGTCGGTGCGGGGCTCGCGCCCTTGGTCGCGTCGTAGCTCAGCACATAGTTGCCGGTGGCCGGGGCGGGCACCACGAACACGGCGTACAGATCGGCCTTGTCGATGGTCTGGTTGCGCTCGAGCAGTTCGTCGATGAAGCCGCGGCTGTCGGCGACGACGGTCTGGCCGTCGGGGCCCTTCAGGCTGAAGTATTCGGTGAAGACATTGAGACCGCCGTCGCCGATTCCGGAGCCGCCCACCAGCTTGATGTGCAGGCCCACTTCCATCTTGTTGCGCTCGCCCTTGGTGTAGCTGGGGGTCAGCGTGCCGCCGGTGACCATGACGGTGGTCTGATCCTGCACCAGGGTGCCGCTGACATTCAGGGTCTTGGGCTGCACGCTGTCGGCCTTGGCGTCGGCCTTGAGCGGGATGGTGGTCTGGTTGTCCGCGGCGGTGCCGAAGACGACGGAAATGGTGTCGAGCAGGTGCTCGGCGCTGTCGAGCTTCTTGACCGAGGTGCTGATATCGCCTGTGGCCGAAGCCTTTCCGGGCACCGTGGGCGTGTTGGAGTCCGCGCCCTGATCGACGGCCCCGTTGATCAGCAGCGTCGGACTGGCATCGAGGGTCTTGTCCTTGGTGGTGGTGTTCTTGTAGGTGAGATCGACGCGCACCTTCGCGCCGCCGGATTCGTCGGGGGTGACGGTGGCCTTGTCGACGGTGATCTCGAAGCCCTCGTACCAGCCGGTCTTGCCGATGGCCCGCACGCTCGCCTGCGAATTCGTGCCGCCGGTCTTGTCGGTCCCGCCGGGTTGCGCGGCGCCGGGTTGCGCCGCGGCGCTCAGTGAGGTCGCGGCGGGGCTCGGGGTGTTCTTGTCATTGCAGGCGGTCATCAGCAACGCGGAGGTCGCGATGAGTGCCGCCGCCCCCACGGTCGTGAGTTTGGAGCGAATGGATGTGATGTGCATGGCCGCCTCCCCTGGTGCCAGATCAGTGTGCTCCGCCCGAAACCCCCGGACGTTCGATTCGCTCTGAAATCCGCCCCGTGGCCGGGCGCGTTAACCGTAAGCGACAAACCTATCGGTCGCTACTTATTCAGACTATGCACTGAATTGCATAGTACGTGCTGTAGCAGTTATCCTGACGGCATGGCCCTCGAACACGCGCTGCTCGTATCGCTGACCGAACGCGCCAGCTCGGGGTACGACCTGGCCCAGCGCTTCGACAAGTCCATCGGCTTCTTCTGGAACGCTACCCATCAGCAGATCTATCGGGTGCTCAAGCGCATGGACGAACAGGGCTGGGTGGTCGCGGAGACGGTCCCGCAGGAGGGCCGCCCCGACAAGAAGGTCTACACCGTGTCCGAGGCCGGCCTGGACGAATTGATCCGCTGGATCGGCGAACCCATCGAGCTCGAACCCATGCGCAACGAGATGGGCGTCAAGCTGCGCGCGGCCTCGCTCGGCGACATCGCCGGGATCATCGCCGAGATCAAGCGGCATCGCGATCAGCACGAGCACCGGCTCGACCTCTACCGCGCCTTCGAGAAGAAGGACTATCCCGCGCCGGATCAGCTGTCCGGCAAGAAATTGCACCTGTACCTGGTCCTCCGCGGCGGCATCCGCGTCGAGGAGGGAATCATCGACTGGTGCGACGAAGTACTCGACGCTCTGCAGCGCGACACAGCCCGGTCGCGCGCGTCCGAACCGAAAGGCACTCAGCGATGAGCGCGTACCCGCACCTGTTCGAACCCCTGGACCTGGGATTCACCACGCTGCGCAATCGCGTGGTCATGGGTTCCATGCACACCGGTCTCGAGGACCGGGCCTGGCACATCAACCGGCTGGCCGCCTACTTCGCCGAGCGCGCCAAAGGCGGTGTGGGCCTGATCATCACGGGCGGTTACGCCCCCAACCGCACCGGCTGGCTGCTGCCCTTCGGCGCGAAACTGACCAACAAGACCGAGGCGTACCGGCATCGCGCCATCACCAAGGCGGTGCACGCCGAGGGCGGGAAGATCGCGCTGCAGATCCTGCACGCGGGCCGCTATTCCTATATGCCGACCAGTGTTTCGGCCTCGGCCATCAAGGCCCCGATCAACCCGTTCAAGCCGCGCGCGCTGTCGGGCAAGGGCGTCGAGGCCACCATCGACGATTACGCGCGCTGCGCCGCCCTGGCCAAGTTCGCCGGGTACGACGGTGTCGAGATCATGGGTGGTGAAGGCTATTTCATCAACCAGTTCCTGGCCGAGCGCACCAACAAGCGCAAGGACAAGTGGGGCGGTTCGGCCGAGAACCGCCGCCGGATCGCCGGGGAGATCGTGCGCCGGGTGCGCAAGGCGGTCGGCCCGGACTTCATCATCGTGTTCCGGTTGTCCATGGCCGACTTCGTGGAGAAGGGCCAAACCTGGGACGAGATCGCCGCTGTCGCAAAGGATGTGGAGGCCGCCGGGGCCAGCATCATCAATACCGACATCGGCTGGCACGAGGCGCGGGTGCCCACCATCGTCACCTCGGTGCCGCGGGCGGCGTTCGTGGAGTGGACCGCGAAGGTCAAGGACATCGTGGACATTCCGGTGTGCGCGTCCAACCGCATCAATATGCCCGAGACCGCGGAGGAGATCCTCACCCGCGGCGACGCGGATCTGGTGTCGCTGGCCCGCCCGCTGCTGGCCGACCCGGAGTGGGCGCGCAAGGCGCAGGACGCGCGCGTCGACGAGATCAATACCTGCATCGCCTGCAACCAGGCCTGCCTGGATCACGCCTTCCAGGCCAAAACCGTGTCCTGCCTGCTGAATCCGCGCGCCGGACACGAGACCGAGCTGAAACTGCTGCCGACGCGGCGCACCCGCAGGTTCGCGGTCGTCGGCGCGGGTCCGGCCGGTCTGTCGGCCGCGGTCAGCCTGGCCCAGCGCGGGCATCACGTGGACCTGTTCGAGGCCGACGACAAGATCGGCGGGCAGTTCGACATCGCGCGGCGCATTCCGGGCAAGGAGGAGTTCGCCGAGACCATCCGCTACTTCACCCGGCAGATCGAGATCACCGGCGTGCGTTTGCATCTGGCGACCAAGGCGACGGCCGAACAGCTCATCGCGGGCGGCTACGACGAGATCATCCTGGCCACCGGCGTCACACCGCGCATCCCCAATATTCCCGGCATCGACCATCCGAAGGTCCTCACCTACGCCGAACTGGTGCGCGACGGCAAGCCGGTCGGCAAGAAGGTGGCGGTCATCGGCGCGGGCGGGATCGGCTTCGACGTCAGCGAATTCCTCACCGTCGACGGGCATCCCAGCCTCAAGCTCGACGAGTGGAAGGACGAGTGGGGCGTCTCCGACGACCCGAACGTGCCCGGTTTCCTCACCACCCCGAACCCCTCCCCCGCCGCGCGGGATGTGGTGCTGCTGCAACGCAAGTCGTCCTCGTTCGGCAAGGACCTGGGCAAGACCTCGGGCTGGGTGCACCGGGCCGCGGTCAAGACCAAGGGCGTCGAGCAGATCGGCGGCGTCAACTACGAGCGCATCGACGACCGCGGGCTGCACATCAGCTTCGGCGAGAAGCGTCAGC
This sequence comes from Nocardia yunnanensis, assembly GCF_003626895.1. Classification (GTDB taxonomy): domain Bacteria; phylum Actinomycetota; class Actinomycetes; order Mycobacteriales; family Mycobacteriaceae; genus Nocardia; species Nocardia yunnanensis. The sequence continues at coordinate 6,523,763 of NZ_CP032568.1, forward strand.
GCCCGCGCGTCATCGAATGCGACAACGTGATCCTGTGCGCCGGACAGGAATCGGTGCGCGATCTGCACGAGCCGCTGCAGCAGGCGGGCGTGCCGGTGCACCTCATCGGCGGCGCCGATCTGGCCGCGGAACTCGATGCCAAGCGTGCCATCAACCAGGGCACCCGGCTGGCGGCGAGCCTGTAATGCCGAACCTCACCCGCCTGGGACTGCCCGGAGACGAGCAGTCCTGGGCGGCACTGGGTTTCACCGTCACCGATGGGCGCATCCGCATCGGCGGTGTCGACTGCGTGCTGGGTGAGGCGGCCTGGGGGTTCGACGAAACCCACGCCGCACCGGAGACGCTCGGCGTTCCCTACCTGGAATCGGTTGCGCACGAGTCGGATTGGGTGTCCTCGCATTCGAACGGCGTCACGACGGTCGACCATGTCGTGTACTGGGTGCCGGAGCTGGACGAGGCCGTCACCAATCTGACTGCCGTGCTGGGCGTTCCGCCGCGCCGGCGTTTCTTTCCGCGCGGTCCGCAGGGTCCCGAGATGGCCTTCTATCGCGTGGGCGAGCCGTTCATCGAGGCCGTCACCTCCGGGCGGCCGCCGGCCCTGGTCGGGGTCGCGTTCATGGCCACCGATCTGGACGCCACGGTGGCGGCGGTCCGCGCGGCGGGCGGGCCCATCGGCGACCCGAAACCGGCGGTGCAGGGCGGCCGCATCGCCGGCGTCTGGCACGGCCACCTCGACTGGGGTATCGCGTTCATGGAGCCCAAAGCGCCGGAATGACCGATACGGCAACCGATTCAGGGCATCGGTGCTGTCGTACCGCTCTGACATGATCGCTGGGCACATTGCTTCATCGATCCGGGGGAGAACTTCTCTATGATCCTGTCTCGTAAGGCCGCCCTCGGGGTGGCGGTCTGTGCCGGCGCGCTGCTCGCGAGCACCGCCGGTACGGCCGAAGCCGCCTACGGCGGCGACCTGTACGGCTCCATCGCCGTCGCCGATCGCGGCGACAGCTGGCATTACGCCGTCGTGTGGAACCATCCGGACCAGGGTGCGGCCGACGCCGACGCCCTGCAGACCTGCGGTTTCGCCAACTGCATCGTCCAGGTCCGCTTCATGAACGGCTGTGGCGCGGTCGCCGACCGCGACGGCCGCCTCTACGCGGGTGTGGGCCGCAGCCTGGTCGCGGCCGAGAACGCCGCCCGCGCCGCCAGCGGCCCGGACCCGAACCCGCTGCTGGTGGGCCTCGGCAGCGCCGAGCCCAGTTCGGTCGACATCGTCGCCTCCGGCTGCACCGACTAGTTCCTCGGGGACAGCGCCTAGTTCCCTCGGGGACAGCGCCGGAACTCCGGCCGCATCCGACCGGCCGGCCCGCCGGGGGCGGGATCCGCGTATCCCGCTCCCGGTCCGGCCTGCTGATCTCGCCCGTTCATGGGTAGGCTGCGTTGTCGTGAGCCTGCCTGTACCCACCGCCGACAATCGTGCCGTCGTCACCGGAGCCTCCTCCGGGATCGGCACCGCCCTCGCCGAAGAGCTCGCCTCGCGGGGCTACTCGCTGATCCTCGTCGCCCGCCGCGGCGATCTGCTGGCCGAACTGGCACAGCGGCTGACCGACCGGTACGGCATCGTCGCCGAGGTGCGCGCGGTGGATCTGTCCGACCGTGACCAGCGCGCCCCCCTGGCCGAGGAGCTGGCCGCCCGCGATATCGCGATCCTGTGCAACAACGCCGGCGTGGCCACCTTCGGCCCGCTGTCGAAGCTGGACCTCGGCTACGAGCGCGACATCATGGAACTGAATGCCGTTGCCGTGCACGATCTCACGCTGGCGGTGCTGCCGGGCATGCTGGAGCGGCGCGCGGGCGGCATCCTCATCACCGGTTCGGCGGCCGGCAATATGCCGATTCCGCACAACACCACGTATTCGGCGAGCAAGGCGTTCGTCAACACCTTCTCCGAGTCGCTGCGCGGGGAGCTGAAGGGCACCGGCGTGCATGTCACGCTGCTGGCCCCCGGCCCGGTGCGCACCGACAATCCGGATCAGGAGGAGATGGGCAACAAGATCCCGGAGTTCATCTGGGTGACCGCCGCGCACACCGCCAAGATCACCATCGACGCGCTCGCCCGGAACAAGATGCGGGTGGTTCCGGGCCTGATCAGCAAGGGTATGAGCCTGGCCGGGCAGTTCGGGCCGCGGTCGATCACCTCGGTGGTGGCCGGGGCCGCCTACAAGAAACTGGGCGAGTGACCTGGGTGCCGGTCAAGATCGCGTAAGGATCGGCCCGGGCCTCGTCAAGGCCGCGTAGCCGGACGTGCACCGGCTACCGGTACGGGCGTACTCCTGACAGTGGCCCCGCAGAAAGGAAAGCGGGGACATCCTCAGGAGACGCCTTGACGCTGCTCGAGATCTTTCCATCGCTGCGTGACGGGGGCCTGGCGCCCCGGCTCGACCCGGCCATCTGGCCGGCCGACACCCACTACGACGGCGAGGGACGCATCACGGTCGGCGGGGTCGCGCTGGCCGATATCGCCGATCAGTACGGCACCCCCACCTACGTGCTCGACGAGGGCGAGGTGCGCGCACGCTGCCGGGCGTACCGCACGCGGTTCCCCGACGCCGAGATCATCTACGCGGGCAAGGCCCTGCTGACCCGGGCGGTGGCGGAATGGATCACCGACGAGGGGCTGTCGCTGGACGTGTGCTCGGCCGGGGAACTGACCGTGGCCCTGTCCTCCTGGACCGATCCGGCGCGAATCGTGTTGCACGGCAACGGGAAACCCTTCGCCGAACTGGAGACCGCGATCAACTGCGGGGTCGGGCGCATCGTCGTCGACTCGCTGACCGAGATCACCCTGCTGTCCGCGCTGGCCAATCGGCCGCAGCGGGTGCTGCTGCGCGTCACCCCCGATATCGACGTGCACGGGCATCCGGCCCTCCGCACCGGGGTCACCGACCAGAAGTTCGGCTTCCCGATCGGCGGGCAATCGGTCTTCGAGGCGGTGGAACGCATTCTGGGGCAACCGAATCTGGAATTCGCCGGGCTGCACTGCCATATCGGCTCGCAGATCTACGACACCTTCCCCTACGGCGAGGCGGTGCGGCGCATGGTCGCCGAAATGGCCCGCATCCGTGACGGTTTCGGCGTCACGCTCACCGACCTCGATCTCGGCGGCGGGCACGCGGTGGCCTACCGCGGCGGCGACGCGGAGATGAATCTGGCCGAACTGTCCGACATCATCGAGGACTCGCTCGACGCGGCCTGCGCGCGGCACGGGTTCCCGCGCCCGCGCATCGCGCTCGAGCCCGGGCGCGCCATCGTCGCCCGCGCGGGGGTCACGCTGTACCGGGTGCTGTCGGTCAAACACGTCGAGAACGGCCACACCTATGTGACGGTCGACGGCGGCATGAGCGACAACCCGCGGGTCGCCCTTTACGGCGCGCACTACGACGCCGTCGTGGTCAACCGCCATCCCACCGGCCCCGAGATGACCGCGACCATCGCGGGCCGCTACTGCGAGGCGGGCGACATCCTCGCCCGCGACGTGCGGTTGCCCGCGGACCTCCGCCCGGGCGAGGTCCTGGCGATGCCCTGCACCGGCGCGTACCACCACAGCCTCGCCTCCTCCTACAACGGCGTCGGCCGCCCACCCATCATCGCCGTCCGCGACGGCTCCGCCCGCGAACTCGTCCGCCGCGAAACCATCGACGACCTCATGTGCCGCGACATCGGGCATTGACCATCGAGTGGCACACCAGCGAGGGGTTTTGTCCGAATCGGCCACGCTGGTGTGCCATTCAGCGCTTGCGGGTGCCGAAGATGCTGCGGCTGATTTCTCGGCCGGCGACGGTGGCGGCCGAGCGGAGGAAGTTCTTGAAGGCGGGGTTGTTGACGATCTTCTCCGCCATCGAGTCCTCTTGGGGGGCGGGTTTGGGGGCGCGGGAACCCTTTGCGGGCTGGTCGGACTGTTGGGCGGCGGCCTGGATCTTCTCGGTCAGGATCTCGTAGGCGGATTCGGCGTCGATGGTGGTGCCGTATTTGCCGTACAGGCTGGATTGCTGTGCGCGCGAGCGGATTCCGTCGTCGCCGATGGTGTCCATGAGGGAGCGCGGGGGCTGCATGCGCGCCCAGGCCACGGGGGTGGGGGCGCCCTTCTCCGACAGCACCGTCACCACGGCCTCGCCGATGCCCAGGGAGGTGAGTGCTTTTTCCAGGTCGTAGGTGGCGGTTTTCGGGTAGGTGCGGACCGTCTTCGACAGGGCCGCTTGGTCTTCGGGGGTGAAGGCGCGCAGCGCGTGCTGGATGCGCGCGCCCAGCTGGGAGAGCACCGCGTTCGGGATGTCGGTGGGCAGCTGGGTGCAGAAGAATACGCCGACGCCCTTGGAGCGAATCAGTTTGACCGTCTGCTCGACCTGGTTGAGGAACGCCTTGGACGCGCCGTTGAACAGCAGGTGCGCCTCGTCGAAGATGAAGACCAGCTTGGGCTTGTCCATGTCGCCGACCTCGGGCAGGGTCTGGAACAGATCGGCCAGCACCCACATCAGGAAGGTCGAGAACATCTGCGGTCGCGCCGCCTGCGCGCCCAGCTCGAACAGGGTGATCACGCCCATGCCGCCCGCGGTGCGCATGAGATCGGCCGGGTCGAGTTCGGGCTCGCCGAAGAAGGTGTCGCCGCCGTCGGCCTCCAGATTGACCAGCGCGCGCAGGATCACCCCGGCGGTCTGCGCCGAGACACCGCCGATGCCCTTGAGGTCCTCCTTGCCCTCGGGGCTGGTCAGGTACTGGATCACCGCGCGCAGATCCTTCAGGTCCAGCAGCGCCAGGCCGTTCTGGTCGGCCCAGTGGAAGATCAGGCCCAGCGTCGATTCCTGGGTTTCGTTGAGCCCCAACGCCTTACTGAGCAGGATGGGGCCGAACGAGGTGATGGTGGCGCGGATCGGGATGCCGATGCCCTCGGTGCCGAGGGAGACGAATTCGCACGGAAAGCCCTGTGGTTTCCAGTCCGGGTCGCCGGTCTCCTGGGCGCGGGCCAGCAGTTTGTCATTGGACTGGCCCGGTTGCGCGAGACCCGACAGGTCGCCCTTGATATCGGCCAGCACCACCGGCACGCCCGCCGCGGAGAGCTGTTCGGCGATGCCCTGCACGGTCTTGGTCTTGCCGGTGCCGGTGGCGCCGGCGACCAGGCCGTGACGGTTCATGGTTTTCATCGGAATGCGTACGCGCGCATCGGGATGCACGGTGCCGCCGGTGATCACGGTGCCGAGTTCGAGGGCCAGGCCCTCCATGGCGTAGCCGGCGGCGATCTCCTGCGCGGCGGCCTCGTCCTTGTCGGCCGGGGCCGCCTTGCCTGCCGGAGCGTCGGCCTTGCCGGCCGGGGCCGCGTCCTCGGCCTGCGCGGCCGCCTTGGCCGCCGAATCCGCCGCTGCCGCTTTGCTTTCCGCCTCGGCCTTGGTCTGGGCGGCCAGCTTGTCCGCGGCTTCCTGGTCGGCCGCTTCCCGTTCCGCGGCTTCCGCCGCGGCCGCCGCTTCGGCCGCGATGCGCGCCGCCTCCTCCGCCGCCTTCCGTGCCGCCGCTGCCTTCTCCTGCGGGGTGGTCATCGCGCTTTCCTCCGTCTGCTCTGCCAACTGCGACTGCCCTGCGAACTACTGCTCTGCGAACTGCCCAACCAACATGCCGACCGCTCGTTATGCGCGGATCTGCTGTGCACGATACTGCCCGGTCGAGCGCGCGAGCGGCCTCGACGCGGCCGGGCAACCGGGTCGCCGTCCGTCGAAGGGCTAGGGTTTGGCGGGTGAGCGATAAGTACGTGGTGTGGATGGATTGCGAAATGACCGGCCTACGCCTGGACAGCGACAAGCTGATCGAGGTGGCCGCGCTCGTCACCGACAGTGACCTCAATATTCTCGGCGAGGGCGTGGACATCGTGATTCACGCCGACGACGCCGCCCTGGCCGCCATGCCGCCGGTGGTGACCGAGATGCACGCCCGCTCCGGGCTCACCGACGAGGTCCGCCGCTCCACGGTGTCGGTCGCCGAGGCCGAACAGCAGATCCTCGACTACATCAAGCAGTACGTCCCCACCCCGCGCACGGTCCCGCTGGCCGGCAACTCCATCGCTACCGACCGCGGCTTCATCGCCCGCGACATGCCGGCCCTCGACGCGCATCTGCACTACCGCATGATCGACGTCAGCTCCATCAAGGAACTGGCCCGCCGCTGGTACCCCCGCATCTACTTCGGCCAGCCCGAAAAGGGTTTGGCCCACCGCGCTCTCGCCGACATCCAGGAATCCATCCGCGAACTCCAGTACTACCGCCGCACCGCCTTCGTCGCCCCACCCGGCCCCTCCACCGCCGAGATCGCCGCCGTAGCCGCCGAACTCTCACCCCCCGCAAACCCCTCCTGAACAGCCGATTAGGTACTCGCGCAAGGTACCGGTTAAGCTCTACCGCGCCGGAAGTTACCGGCAATGGTGGCTGTAGTTCAGCTGGTAGAGCACCAGGTTGTGATCCTGGGTGTCGCGGGTTCGAGTCCCGTCAGCCACCCCTACACGAGGCCCCGATCCCCGGATCGGGGCCTCGTTTCATTGCCACGCGCGCACGATGTCCTCCGGTCCCCAGTGTGCGGCGACCGGCAACTCACGCTCCACACCGGACCGCGAAACCGCCACCAACGGCGTATCGAACTCGGTACCGGGAACAGCGAGTACGCCGCGGGCGAGGGCGTCATAATCGTGGCGATCGAATGGTTTGGACTCGAGCCACTTGATCGATCCGACGAAATGCACTGCGCCCGCGACGGGTTCACGGTCGGCGCCGATCAAATCCAGTTCCGGGTTGGTCTGCCGGTTCCACCAGCCACCCACCGCCTCGGTTTCCGGCCATCTGTCGTCGGGCAGTAGGCGCAGCAACGATTCTCGAATGAGCGGTTCCACCGCGCGGCCGCGCCAGGTCGTCCAGGATCGTTCGATTCGTTCCAGCGCCAGATCTCCCCGGCCCCGTTCGATGAGCGGAATGCCGCGCTCGAGGAACGCCAACCAGAACCTCAGGTAGGGATCGGCGATGCGGTAGCGCTTGTTCCTGCTGTCCGGTTTCGTCGACAGTGGCAGATCCGCGGCCACGGCCCGCGCCTCCAAGCGCAGATGCGCAGCAGAAGTTCCGTCCATCCGAGTCCTGGCCGATGGCGGCCCTGCCATGAACGCGGCGGCTGGCTTCGAGTTCGGTCGCCCGGGGGGTTACGGTTCGACACGCACGATCGTCTCGACTTTCCCGATGCCCTTGTCGAATGTAGCGATGCTCGATCCAGGGCCAGCCTCTGCCAAAGCCACCAAATAGGCGTCGGCGAACGAAAGCCGATAGTGCTCATAGACATCGATCGTCCGGATGAGCAATGCCGGATCGTCGGTCACGATGTTCCGCGAACTCACGAGCACGCGAGCCAGGGCGGCCACGTGCGGCCTGGACACCTGATAGACACTCTGCAGAACGTAGACCGTCTCGGCGAGGATCATATCCGGCAGGTGCAGCGAATCCGCCTGCGCGAGAAAAGCACTCGCACGCCTGCCCAATTCGGGCGGATCCTGGGTGAGGTGCCGGATGATGATATTGGTGTCCAGAAGGACCGTCACGCCTCACCTTCTCGCCATTGCGACGCCCACGACGCCTCGCGGATCTCCTCCCAGGACTGTCCCCGGACCTGAGGCGGCACCGGGACGCTTCCCGCCAACTCGAGCAGGTCCGGCGTCTTCGCCAACACCACAACCTGCCCCTCCACCCGAAACAACACATTGTCGCCAACATGCAGTTCGAGCGCGTCCCGAATCGCCTTCGGCACCGTTAGCTGCCCCTTCGACGTCAGCCGAGCAACCGCGTCCATCTGATCTCCTTACTTCGGCCCTCTGGTAAGGATAGCGTCGTTGAGATGGGCGAAGGGTTATGGGTTGCTCGGTTCGCCGGCGGGGGCGTTGGCGACGTAGGCGGACCAGAGGGTGCGGTAGGGGCCTTCGGTGTGGAGGAGGGTGGGGTGGGGGCCGGACTGTTGTCCTCGCTCACCGCCGGACCCCCTTCACGTCCAGCCGGACCGATCTCCGCCTCCAGCCAAACCGATCCGGGCTGCCCGGCACATCCTTGTAGCCGCGCTGATCCGACTTCGCCGTCCCCGGCACATTGCGATCAGGGCAGTTCGAACAGGGCCCTTTCGTTCGAGGCGGCCCTACCGTCTGTCGGCACATACCGTGCGGGGTCACCGTGTGTCGCTCGATCGGAGGAAACCCATGAGGCCCAGAGTTGTTCGTACCGTGCTGGTCTGGTCCTCGGCGGCCAGAACGAGGCCGATATCACGACGCGTTGAAGAAGGGCGGCGCCAGCCTCGACCAGATCAAATCCGTTCAGCTGGTGCCGCTTCCGCCGCCGAACATCGAGGACGCGCTGCGCAAGGGCCAGATCGACGCGGCCGCGCTGGGCGGGCAGTTCCAGCAGCGGGCGCTCGCCGTCGGCGGGTTGCGCCCGGTGTTCACCGAGATCACCGAGTACGGCCCGTTCAGGAGCGGACCACGCCGCGCGATGCGGTGATCGCCGAGTTCACGAAGATCATCGAGGGCCGTCATCGCTCCGGTGAATCCACCGCGACGCTGAAATACTGGCTCTCGGCGGGCATTCCGTCGCCTTACGGCGCGGTGTCGGCGCAGGACTTCACCCGCTGGGAGAGCTGGCTGCAGGACACCGGCGCGATCCACGACAAGCTCGACGCGAGCAAGTTCTTCACCAACAAGTTCAACACCCTGGCCCCGCAGTACAGCTGATCTGACACCCGGTAAGGGGACGGACACGAAATGTCCGTCCCCTTCGCTCATTTCAGCGGGAAGCCGTGCGCGGTGAGCTGATCGCGCAGGCGGTGGCGGCCGTTGAGGGCCGCGACCGAGCCGAGGCGGGTCAGCACCCGGTCGATCCAGGAGTGGGTCAAGTCCTGTTCGGCGTAGAACTCGGCGATGCGGTCCTCGTAGTCGGCGATGGGCTTCGCCTGCCCGGTGGGGTCGTAGGTTTCCGCGTGGAGCACCGCCGCCTGCGGCAGCCGTGGCTTCACGCGGGTGTTCTCGGCCGGATCCGGTCGCCCGACGACCAAGCCGACCACCGGGAAAACCCCTGCGGGTAAACCCAATTCGGCCGACACCTGCTCCGGATGATTGCGGATCGCGCCGATGTAGACGGTGCCGTAGCCCAGGGATTCGGCCGCCACGACGGCGTTCTGTGCGGCGAGGGCGGCGTCGAGGAACGCCACGAAACTCGATTCCAGATAGTCCGCGCCGTCGAGGGGAACCTCGCGACCGGCGGCCAGCGTCCGGGCGCGCGCCAGATCCGCGGTCCAGACCAGCAGCAGCGGGGCCTGCGTGATGTGCTCCTGGCCGCCGGCGAGGACCGCCAAACGTGCCTTGCGTTCGGGCTCGCGGACCGCGATCACGCTCCACGCCTGCAGGTTCGAGGAGGTGGGCGCGGACTGGGCGGCCGAGACCAGGAGCCGCACGATCGCGTCCGGGATCGGGTCGGGGAGGTAGCGCCGCACGGATCGATGCTCGTGCAGCACCTGCAGTACCGGATTCCATTCGGCGGGCGGGACCGATTCCGGGTCGCGGTAGCGCCGTGCCACCACCTGCTGCGGGGATGAAGCGATCTGGGTCATGACCAGTACGGTGGCGGCCCGATCGCGCCCAGTCACGTATTACCTGTAGCTCGAGCAGAACCTCACCCCGGGCACCGCCGCGCGGACTCTCACCAGGCCCGACGACCCACGAGTTCGCGGTGGTCGGCCGCTTGCCAACAATCTGAAATGAAGATATTTTCCTTTATCTGTCGGCTGCTGCGACCTGCGTCACAGTCGAAACCCTAACCGGCATGGCCGCGGCTCGATGAGGATTTGCGTTGATCAGTTCCAGGACACCGGGCAGGGCCGTCCTCCTGCCGCCGCCGGCGGCCACCCCCGAACCCGATTCCACCGGTGTGCGGCCGGGCTTCGCCTGGCGCGGCGTCCTGCTGGTCTCGGGAGTGATCACGCTCGTCTGGTCGGTCTCCGCGGCCCGCTATCAGCTCGCCGGTGACGAGCTCTACTACCTCGCGTGCGGGCGGCGACTGGCGGTCGACTACGTCGACAACGGTCCGGTCATCCCGTTGATCGCGCGGCTGTGCGATCTGATCGCGCCGGGATCGGTGCTCGCGCTGCGGATTCCGGGTTTGCTGCTGCTGATCCTGGTCTCGGTGCTCACGGCGGCGGTGGCCTACGAGCTGGGTGCGCGGCCGCGCGTTCAGATGCTGGCCGCGGCGGGTTACGCGTGCTCGCCGTTCGTGGTCGCCTACACCGTCCTCGACAGCGTCGCCTTCGATGTGGCCTGCCAGGCGTCGATCATCTGGATGCTGGTGCGCTGGGTCCGCGTTCGCCACGACCGCCTGCTGCTCGGCGTGGGTGTCGCGGCCGCGATCGACGTCCAGGACAAATGGCTGATTCTGCTGCTGACGGCCTGCGTCGGCCTCGCGGTACTGGTGGCCGGGCCCCGCGAGATCCTGCGCCGCCCCGCACTGTGGTTGGGGCTGTTGATCTTCGCGGTGGCCATGACTCCGGCCCTGCTGTGGCAGGCCTCGCGGGATTGGCCGCAGCTGGCGACCAATGCCGCCATCGCCAAGGAGACCGCGGGCAGCGACGGCGGGCAGCTCGGGACCATCCTCGCGATCATGATCACCACCGGATTCCTGGGCGGCGGGCTGGGCGTTCTCGGCCTCTACGGCCTGGCCCGGAAGCTGCGCCCGTACCGGTTCGTGCTCATCGCGGCCGCGTTGATGCTGATCCTGGTGGTCGGCGGCCACGGCCGCTCCTACTACGTGGCCGGCATCGTGCCCGCGATCTTCGGCGCGGGCGCGGCGACGCTGTCGGGCTTCCTCGAACCCGGCGCCGACCGCCGAATCCTGTGGCGGCGGTTGTTCACCGGTCTGGTCGTGCTGTCCACCGTGCTGACCGCGTTCCTGGCGATGCTGCCCTACCCGAAGAGCAAGATCGCGGTCACCAACAACGGCTACTGGGGCTTCATCCAGCACTACGGCAACGACGACTGGGACGAGCTGGCCGATGCAGTGCACCGGGTCGCGATCGACCTTCCCGTCGCCGAGCAGCCCGGTACCGCCGTCGTCGCCGAGGCCTACAACGGCGCGGGCGCGCTGGATCACTTCCGGCGCTATCAATGGATTCCGCCGGTGTACAGCCCCAATCGCGGCTTCTCCGAATTCGGTCCGCCGCCGGATTCGGCCACCACGATCGTGTACGTCGGCTACACCAACGACTCCCCCGAAAAGCGCGCGTTCCTGGCCAATTTCGCGCAGACCACGCTGGCGGCGCAGTTGGTCGACCCGCTCGGCATCGCCGGCCAGAACCATGCCATGAGCATCTACATCTGTCGCGCGCCGCTGGTTCCGCTGTCGGTCGCGTGGCCGAAATTGACCTACATGATCGTCCCGCCGGCCTAGTGCGCAAGAATGCGACACGACGCTACTTCTGTTCGAGGATTCGCATGATCAGTTTCAGGACCGGAGGCGCCGGACTCCCGCTCCGGCTCGCCGCCACCGTCGCCGTGCTCGCCGCGGCGGGCACGGTGGGCACCGCCACCGCCGACGAGCCGACCGCGGCCGCGGGCAAAACCCTTGTGGTGATGGGTGATTCGTTCGCCGCGAACCCCGCGTGCGACGGCGTCCTGGTCAAATGCGACGGCAACAACGACGCCGCGGCCCACGAATGCCTGCAGCGGCCCACCTCGTGGCCGGTTCAGCTGAGCGCGCTCATGGGCGTCGCCGCAACGGATTTCGAGAACGCGACGTGCACCAACGCCTCGATCGACAGCGGACCGGTGACCTCGACCGGCCAGCAGGTCCCGGGCCGCGACGGCTACACCCTGGCACAACTGGCGATCAAGGCCGCCAAGAACGGCGCCTTCGGACCGCGCACCAAGGTGGTGGCAATCCAATTGGGCGCCAACGACGAATGGCCCGCCGACTCCGCCACCACCGCCGACGCTCCCGCCCAGCTGACCTGTGCGTTCAACCTCGCCCAGGGCTGTGACGCCGACGCGGTGACCCAGGGCCGCTGGCCCGACCTGAACTCGGTCACCGGCGCGGCCTACGCCGACCGCATCCGCAAGGTCGTCGACTACGTGAAGTACTACGCGCCCAACGCGCGCATCACCCTGGTCGGCTATCCCGAACTGGCCCCGGCGGGTTCGACCGCCTGGTGCCTGAGCGCCCTGGGCGTCCTGCACTACGTGCAACCGCGCGGCGGCGCGATCAACGAGTTCTGGAACCGCGTGGATGACGCCGAACGCGATGCGGCCCAACAGCTTTCGATCGACTTCGTCGACGCCCGAACCCCCACCGCCGGCCACGGCCTCTGCGCCGCCGATCCCTGGCTGCTGGGCGCACTGGACCCGCAGGTGAATCTGGTCGGCCTGCCCTTCCACCCCTCCCCGCGCGGCGACACCGCGGTCGCCACCGAGGTTTACGCTCACGTCGCCCAGACCCGCTGATCGGCCTGCCCGCCGCGGGACTCAGTTGTGCGGCGGGAACTGGCCGTCAGCAACGACTTTCGTGCCGTGCAGGCTGAGCGTGACGACGCTCGGACCGCCCGCCGGGCAGCACATCGCCTCGCCGGCGGCGATCCAGTGGTAGGTCACGGTGACCGAGTCGCGCGTCTTGCCGGTGATCTGCGTGTACATGTAGGGCTCGGTGCTCGCGGTGCCGAGATACGTACCGTTGGTGAAGAACAGAATGTGGGTGTACGGGTGATTGACGGTCGAGTTGGCCGTCATCCAGGACAGCACCCCGTTGCAGCCGGCGGAGAGCGGGTTGTCGCTGGACTCTCCCGCCTGCCATTGACCCACCGGCGGCGGTGACAGCCGCGCCAGTGCCGAGCGGGCGAGGTCGGAGTTCACGTCGAAGCACAGACCGTGTCCGCTGCCGGCCGGTGCGGCCGGCTGCTGGGCGGCGGCCGTGGCGGTCGTCGATACGCCCGGCGTGGTGGCGGTGCTCGCGCAGCCGGTCACCGCGACCACCCCGGCAGCCGCCGCCACCAGCACCGATGACCTGAACCTCATGTGTCCCTCCGCTGTCGCGTCACGCCCTCATCATCGAGCAGATCGTCGCCCCCGTTATCGAGCGCGGCCGTCACGGCGGTCCCGGAGTGCGAGAATGCGTTATGGGCATCAAGATCGACGGGTTGGATTCCGCGCTGCTGGCGGAGTTGGCCACGGACCCGCGAACGCCGATCCTGGAGTTGGCGCAACGGCTGGGAATCGCGCGAAACACGGTGCAGGCCAGGATGAAACGACTCGAGGCCGCGGGGGTGGTGCGGGGTTATCCGCCGGATGTGGATCTGGAGGCGATCGGGTTCGCCGTGCACGCGTTCCTCGGGATCGAGCTCAACCAGAACAAGATGAACGACATCGTCGCAGCGCTGCGGGAGTTCCCGAATGTGCTCGAGGTGCACGCGACCACCGGGCGCAACGATCTGCTGGTGCGGCTGGCGGCACGCACCCAGCAGGATCTGCTGGCGATCATCCAGCGGGTGCACGCCGTCCCCGGCGTGAAGCACACCGAGACCATGCTGGCCCTGGCGACCCCGGTCGAATACCGGTCGCTGCCGCTCGTCGATCATCTGACCCGGCATCCCCCGGCCGAATGACGGCCTGATCAATCTGATGCGCGCGTCACAGTGTTCCAGATCACTTTTGAGCAGATTGCTCAACTTTCCGCGCCGTAGTTGACACAGATCACACATCACGGCAGATTTCGCTGCACCGATCGCTTGATCCCTTCGCGTGCAGCTCACAAGGCTGTGGAGAGTGTGGTGACTGTCAATGACCGACGTTGCCTGGGCGCCTGTCCGGCAGGCCGAACCGGCTTCGCCCTACGACCTCGCCGACCGCTACCGGTCCGGTGCGGGCCCGGTCCTTCTCACCGGAGTGCAGGCCATCGCCAGACTGCTGGTCGAACAGCATGTGCGCGATATGCGCGCCGGGCATCGGGTCGCGACCTTCGTGTCCGGCTATCAGGGCAGCCCGCTGGGCGGAGTCGACAAGATGCTGCTGGGCATGCCGAACGTGTTGAGCGAGCACGACATCAAGTTCGTGCCGGGGTTCAACGAAGAGCTGGCCGCGACCGCGGTCTGGGGTAGTCAGGCCGATCTGCCCGCGGGTACCGCGACACACGATGGCGTCGTGGGTGTTTGGTACGGCAAGGGGCCCGGCGTGGACCGGGCCACCGACGCCATTCGCCACGCCAATATGTACGGGGTGAATCCGCGCGGCGGCGTGCTGCTGCTGGTCGGCGACGATCCGGCCGCCAAATCCTCGACCGTGCCCGCGGTGAGCGAGCGGTCGCTGGCGGCCATGGGCGTGCCGGTGCTGTTTCCGCGCAATGCCCGCGAGATCATCACCATGGGCATGCAGGGGGTGGCGCTGTCGCGGGCCTCGGGCTGCGTCGTGGCGATGAAGATCGTGGCCGATGTCGCGGACGGCGCGTGGACGGTCGACTCCTCGGTCGCCGACCTGCCCATCGCGGTGCCCGAAGTGCAGTGGGAGGGAAAGACTTTCGCCTACCGGCAGCGGCCGATGGCGGCCCCGGCCGACAGCCTGCTGGCCGAGGCGGACCTGTACGGGCCGCGCTGGGCCACCGTGCGCGCCTTCGGGACGGCCAACGATCTCGACGTGATCGAGGTGGATCCCCCGGCCGCGCGGCTCGGGATCGCCGCCACCGGAACCACCTTCGACGCGGTCCGGCAGGCGCTGGTGGATCTCGGCGTCGACGAGGCCGCCATGCATCGCGCGGGAATCCGGTTGCTGCGCATCGGGATGCCGTATCCCGTGGGGGCGTCCAAGGTGCTCGAGTTCGCGCACGGCCTCGAGCAGGTGATCGTGGTCGAGGACAAGACCGCGTTCCTCGAGACCCAGATCCGCGAGATCCTCTACGGCACAACGGATGCGCCCCGCATCGTCGGCAAGCTCGACGCCAACGGCCGGCCGCTCATGCCGTTCGACGGTGAGCTGACCGCGGGCCGGCTGCTGGGTCCGCTGCGGCGCGTGCTGCGCGACCACGTCGAGCTGAAAAAGGCTCCGCCGCCACCGCTTTCACTGGAGGTGCTGTCCGCCAAGCGGACCCCGTACTTCTGCAGCGGCTGCCCGCACAACCGCTCCACCGCCCTGCCGGAGGGCTCGATCGGCGGGGGCGGCATCGGCTGCCACACGCTGGTGACGCTGTCGGGTCGCAGCGACAGCGCGGTCACCGGCCTCACCCAGATGGGCGGCGAGGGCAGTCAGTGGATCGGGCAGGCCCCGTTCACCGATGTGCCGCACCTGTTCCAGAACATCGGCGACGGCACCTTCTTCCACTCGGGGCAACTGGCCGTGCAGGCGTGCGTGGCGGCGGGGGTGAACATCACCTACAAGCTGCTCTACAACGAGGTCGTCGCCATGACCGGCGCGCAGGACGTGGAAGGCGGGCTGACCGTCGCGAAACTGACCCACAAGCTGACCGTCGAAGGCGTCAAGCAGATCATCATCTGCGCCGATGATCCCCAGCGGCACAATAAGAAAGCGCTGGCCAAAGGCACCCTGCTATGGCATCGCGACCGGCTCGACGAGGCCCAGCGCATGCTGCGCGAGATCGAGGGCGTCACCGTGCTGATCTACGACCAGCACTGCGCCGCCGACGCGCGCCGCCAGCGCAAGCGCGGCACCCTGCCGGTCCGCAACACCCGCGTGGTGATCAACGAGGCGGTGTGCGAGGGCTGCGGCGACTGCGGGACCAAGTCCAATTGCCTGTCGGTGCAGCCGGTCGAGACGGAGTTCGGGCGCAAGACCCGCATCGATCAGACCTCCTGCAATACCGACTACAGCTGCCTGGACGGCGACTGCCCGTCGTTCGTGACCGTGGAGCTGAACCCGGATGCCAAGGGGCGCAAGGCGCCCAAGCGCAAGACCGCCGAGCCGCCGGCGGTGGCGGATCCGGGGCTGGGCACGCCGGTGGGCACCCAGAACGTGCTCATCGCGGGGATCGGCGGTACCGGCATCGTCACCGTGAACCAGGTGCTGGCCACGGCCGCGCTGCGGGCCGGGTACGCGGTGGAGAGCCTCGACCAGATCGGTTTGAGCCAGAAGGCCGGGCCGGTGCTGTCCCACTTGCGTTTCGCCGCAACCGAATTGGAGCCGTCCAACCGGCTCACCCCGGGCAGCGCGAACTGCATCATGGCCATCGACCTGCTGGGCGCGGCCGACCCCAAGAACCTCCAGTACGGCAATCCGGGGGCCACCGTCGTGGTCGCCTCCACCAGCCAGACGCCGACCGGCGATATGGTCTACGACAAGTCGGTCGCCTATCCCGACACCCGATCGATGCTGGATCGCCTTGCGGCGGTGTCGGATTCGCTGTTCGACTTCGACGCGCTGGCGGCGGCGCAGCAGCTGTTCGGCACTACCGCCGCCGCCAACTTCCTGCTGGTCGGCGCGGCCTTCCAGACCGGCGGGTTGCGCCTGCCCGCGGCGGCCATCGAGGAGGCCATCGGCATCAACGGGGTCGCGGTGACGGCGAATATCGCGGCCTTCCGCTGGGGCCGGGTGGCCATCGCCGACCCGGACGCGTTCGCGGTCGCCACCGAATCGGCTGCGGCACGGCGTGTTCCGAAGATCGCGCCCGAGGAATTGCTGGTGGGGACCAGCCTCGACGGGGAGGTCCGGCGACTGGCCGGGCTGCGGGCCGCGGAACTGGTCGAATACCAGAACGCGAAGGTCGCGCGGCGCTACCTCGAGACGGTCCAGGCTGCCTGGGTCGCGGAGCGGGCCGTCACCGAACGCACCGATTTCAGCGCGGCGGTGGCGCGCGGACTCTACAAGTTCACCGCCTACAAGGACGAGTACGAGGTCGCCCGGCTGCTGGTGGACCCGGACTTCCTGGCCGATGTGCAGGCCCAGGTCCCCAGCGGTGAGAACCTCACCTACAAGTTGCATCCCCCGATGCTGCGCGCCATGGGCCGCAAGAAGAAGATCGGCCTCACCCCGAAATCCCATGTGGCCCTGAAGCTTCTCGCCAAGGGCAAGTCGTTGCGCGGCACCAAACTCGACCCCTTCGGCTACGCCCACGTCCGAAAGGTGGAGCGGGAGCTGCTGTCCCACTACACCGAAATGATCCACCGCCTCGCCGCCGGCCTGACCGACCAGACCTACGCCACCGCCACCGAGGCGGCCGCCCTCCCCGACCTGGTCCGCGGCTACGAGGACGTAAAACTCGGCAACGTGGAGCGCTACCGCACCCGCCTACGCGAACTCGGCCTCGACAGCTAGGCACCCCCGCCCAGACCATCCCACCCGCTATCCGACGTACCCCCAACCCATCCCAAGACCCCCACCCCCCGACCCGCCCTTCCGGCGTGTCCCCGTCCCGTCATTCCGGCGTGCTCTTGGCCGGAATCCTCCACACCCGCGTGCGGCAGAGAGGTGTGGATCCCGGCCAAACCCACGCCGGGATGACGAAGTGTGCCCACACCGGCTGACCACCACCACGTGGCCAGGCATAACGGTCGCCCGCCGTGCGACCAGGACATCGGCCGCGCCCGGTGCGGCCACCCACCCCGGCCGCACACCGCGCGGCTACTACCGGGCCGTCACCAGGCGGCCCACTCACCAGCCGCCCACCCCGCGGCTGCCAGCCGGGTCGTGTACCACGCGACCCACTACACGGCCGCCACCAGCGGCCTGCCATGAAAGGAATCGATTGTGACCGCAATGCACACCGACGCAGGGGTTTTCGGACGCTCGCAGGAATTGAGCGGACGACGGCACGAGCAGGTGGTGTTCTGTGAGGACGACAAGAGCGGGCTCAAGGCGATCATCGCGATTCACTCGACCACGCTGGGACCGGCGCTGGGCGGGACCCGCATGTATCCGTACGCGTCGGAATCGGCGGCGTTGGACGATGTGCTGCGGCTGTCATGGGGCATGACCTACAAGGCCGCCGCCGCGGGCCTGGATCTGGGCGGCGGCAAGGCCGTCATCATCGGCGATCCCGCGCGCGACAAGAGCGAGGAGATGTTCGCGGCCTACGCGCGGTTCGTGGAATCGCTGGGCGGCCGCTACATCACCGCGGGCGACGTGGGCACCAATACCGACGACCTGGACGCCATCGGCCGCTACACCAGCCACGTCACCGGCCGCAGCATCGCCGCGGGCGGCTCCGGCGACAGCGCCCGGCTCACCGC
The DNA here is from genome assembly GCF_003626895.1 of Nocardia yunnanensis. GTDB lineage: Bacteria > Actinomycetota > Actinomycetes > Mycobacteriales > Mycobacteriaceae > Nocardia > Nocardia yunnanensis. The sequence continues at coordinate 6,542,027 of NZ_CP032568.1, forward strand.
GCTGGGCGTGTTCCAGGCCATGCGCGCGGGCGCCGAATCCGTCTGGGGCGCACCGACCCTGGCCGGCCGCACGGTCGGCGTCGAAGGCGTCGGCAAGGTCGGCCGCGAGCTCATCGCCCTGCTGCTCGCCGACGGCGCGGAGGTCTGCGCCACCGATGTGAACGACGCGGCGCTGCAGCATATTTCGACCCAGCATCCCGCTGTTCGACTGTTGAGCAACGTCTCCACCGCTCCGGTCGACGTCTACGCCCCCTGCGCGCTCGGCGGCACGCTCACCCCGACATCCGCCGACGCCATCGAGGCGAAGCTGGTCTGCGGCGCCGCCAACAATCAGTTGGCCACGCCCGCAGTGGAATACGTCCTGAACGAGCGCGGCATCACCTGGGTGCCGGATTTCGTGGCCAATGGCGGCGGGCTCGTGCAGGTGGCCGGGGAACTGCGTCACGCAGCCCCGGCCGAGGTCGAAGACGCGGTGAGGGGCATCTTCGACCGTTGCCGCGACATCCTCGCGGAAAGCAAGGCCGAGGGAATCGGCACCGGCGCGGCGGCGAACAGGTTCGCGGAACGGCGTCTGGACGCCATCCCGCGAGCGCTCTGATCGCACCGCAGTAATTCAGGGAAGGACACGCACAGTGGCGTTCGTGAGCGGCATGTTCCGCACCAAATCGGTCGAGCAATCGATCCGGGATACCGATGAACCGGATTCCAAGCTACGCAAGGATCTGACGGCGAGGGATCTCACCATCTTCGGTGTCGCGGTGGTGATCGGGGCGGGCATCTTCACCCTGACCGCCCGGACCGCCGGCACGGTCGCGGGACCGTCGGTCTCGCTGGCCTTCGTGTTCGCGGCCATCGCGTGCGGGCTGACGGCCCTGTGCTACGCCGAGTTCGCCTCGACGGTGCCGGTGGCGGGCAGCGCGTACACGTTCGCGTACGCCACTTTCGGCGAGGTCATCGCCTGGATCATCGGGTGGGACCTGATTCTCGAGTTCGCCCTGGCGGTTTCGGTGGTCGCCAAGGGGTGGTCGCAGTACCTGGGTGAGGTGCTCGGCGGGGTGGTGAACCCGGTCGCGTCGATCGGCTCGCTGCACTTCGACTGGGGCGCAGTCGTGATCATCGCGATCGTCGGCGTGCTGCTGGCCACCGGCACCAAACTCTCCTCCCGGGTGTCGGCCGTCGCGGTCGCCGTCAAACTGGCCGTGATCGCGCTGGTGCTGGTGGTAGGCGCGACCTATTTCAAGGCGTCCAACCTCACCCCCTACATTCCGCCGGCGCAGCCGTCGCAGCAGGCCGGCGGTGTGCACCAGTCGCTGTTCTCCTTCCTGACCGGTTCCGGCGGAACGTCTTTCGGCTGGTACGGCCTGCTGGCGGCGGCCTCGCTGGTGTTCTTCGCGTTCGTCGGCTTCGACGTGGTCGCCACCACCGCCGAGGAGACCCGCAACCCGCAACGGGATGTGCCGCGCGGCATCTTCGGCTCGCTCGCCATCGTGACCGTGCTCTACGTCGCGGTGTCGCTGGTACTCACCGGCATGGTGCCCTACACCGAACTGGCCAGCGGAAACGCCACCCTGGCAACCGCTTTCGCGATCCACGGCGTCACCTGGGCCAAGAACATCATCTCCATCGGCGCGCTGGCGGGGCTGTCGACGGTGGTCATGGTGATGTTCCTGGGTCAGACCCGGGTGCTGTTCGCCATGGCCCGCGACGGCCTGCTGCCGCGCGGCCTGGCGCACACCGGCAAGCACGGCACGCCGGTGCGCCTGACCGTGATCGTCGGCGTGGTCTGCGCGCTGCTCGCCGGATTCGTGGACTTCGGCACGCTCGAGGAAATGGTCAATATCGGCACCCTGGTGGCGTTCGTGCTGGTGTCGCTGGGCGTGCCGATCCTGCGCCGCACTCGCCCCGATCTGAAGCGCGGCTTCCGCGTGCCGCTCGTGCCGGTGGTGCCGATCCTGGCGGCCCTGGCCTGTCTGTGGCTGATGCTCAACCTGTCGATCGAGACGTGGCTGCGCTTCGTCATCTGGATGGCCGCGGGCATCGTCATCTACTTCGCCTACTCCCGCCGCCACTCCGTACTGGGCCGCGCGCACGCCACGGCCGCCCGCTCGATTCCGGCGGCGGAATCCATTCCGGCCGCCGAGCCCGACCCCGTCGGATGATGCCCTGTCCCGAGTCACCGCTCGTACGCCGTCTAGTGGCTGCGACATGGGCTGATACGTTGGCCTGGTGACCCGAACCCAGGACGTGACAGCGACACAGCAGCGGGACCCGATCGGCGAGGCCGGCACCACGGCGTACTACCTCGCGCAGGAGCCCGCGGTCGAGGGCTACGAACGGTATCTGGCCAGCGCGTCGACGGTGAGCGTGTGGGCGGCGACGATGCAGCACGGCGCTCCCCCGTCGGCGCTGCTGGCCCGGGCCGTCGAACGATGCGCACCCCGCGCGGGCGCCCGGGTCGCGCGCTTGACGATGGAGATCCTCGGGCCGGTGCCGGTCGGGGAGGTCGAGGTGCGGGCCTGGGTCGAACGGCCCGGCAAGCGAATCGAATTGATCGCCGCCGAACTCATCGCCACCCAGCCCGACGGGAGCCGCCGGGCGGTCGCCAAGGCCACCGCCTGGCGGATCGCCACGTCGGACACCAGCGGCGTGACTCACGCCGCCGACGCGCCGCTGCCGCCGGTCCCGGAGCCCACCGAGGTCGGGTGGGGCGTGCCGGACGGCTGGGATGTCGGGTACGTGCGCTCGGTCGAGATCCGGGCCGTCGCCGGTGACGACGTCACCCGGCGGGTGTGGGTGCGACCGCTCGTCGAGGTCGTCGCGGGCGAGGAGATCTCGCCGCTGGTGCGGGTGTTCTCGGTCGCCGATGTCGCCAATGGCATTGGCGCACGGCTGGATCCGAACCGGTTCACCTTCCTCAACACCGATCTCACCATCGACCTGTTCCGGCTCCCGGTCAGCGAATGGATCGGGCTGGCGGTGCAGACCTCGATCGGGCCCGACGGCGTCGGCACGTGCTCGACAGTCCTGCACGACGAACAGGGCCCGATCGGGCGCTGCCTCCAGATCCTCGAGGTCCGCCCGCGCTGACGCGGCACTGTCCATCGCCGGCCTGGCGGTGCCCATCGCGGGACCGGCGATAAGGAAACCGATATCGTCGAAGCCGTGGACCCGCTGCGTCAACTGCGCTACTTCATCGCCGTGGCCGAGGAGCTGCACTTCGGGCGGGCGGCTCAGCGGTTGCGGATCGCTCAACCGGCCTTGAGCCAACGCATTCGGAAGCTGGAGAGCGAGCTGGGCGCCCGGCTGCTGGAACGCGACAGCAGGCGCGTCGAGCTCACCGAGGCGGGCCAGATTCTGCTGGTGGAGGCGCGAGACCTGATCGCGCGCTGGGAGCGGACGGCGTCGCTGGTCGGCAAGGCGCATCGCGGCGAGATCGACGCGCTGCGGGTCGGGGTGCCGCCAGAGCTGGCGGGGCGCGTGCTCGCGGCCGTGCTGACCGCGTTCGAGAGCCGCGAGGTGCGGGTGGATCTCCAGGAGCTGACCACCGCGGAACAGGTTCGGCTGCTGGCGGATCGGCAGCTGGACGCCGGACTGCTGCAATATCCGGTGGACGTGGTCGGCCTGGAATCCGGTCCGGCGGTGGAGACCCCGCTCGGGGTGGTGCTGCCCCGCGACTCCCCGCTCGCGGCACGCTCCACCTTGACACTGTCCGAGCTGGCGGGAAACGGACTGGTGATCTTCCCCCGCGCCGCCGCCCCGGGCCTCTACGACGCCACCCTGCGCACCTGCTGGGAGCACGGCTTCCGGCCCACCTCGGTGCAGCACGCCCGCAATCCCGAATTCGTGCTCGGCATGGTGCTCTCCGGGCGCGGCGTCGCCTTCGATCAGGGATTGGTGGCGCAGAAGGAGCCGCGGGTGGTGTGGCGGCCGCTGCCGGAAGGGACGTTGAGCTGGCGGTTCGCGCTGACCTGGCCCGCCGCCGCACCGCATCCGCTGGTGCGGGACCTCGCGGAACTCATCGTCACCGTGATGCAGGGTGACGGCGCGTCCCGTCCGGTCCCCGTTCCCTCGATGCCGAATCAGGCTGTGCCGCAACGTCCGTGGGATGTGGTGGCGGGCCGGTCGTGACGGATTCGCGCCGGGCCGCCCGCGGGCAGCTGTGCACGATGCGCTCGACGGCCGTGCGCGCCGCCTCCCCGATGGCCCGATCCACCGCGGGCTGCCGACCGGCGAGCAGCTGGGAGACGGTGAAAACCGCGACGGCGCAACGACTTCCATCTGGGTAGCCGACGACACCGATCTCGTTGCGAATGCCGGGCATCGTCCCGGTCTTGGACCAGATATCCGTGCCAGGCGGGAAGCCGGACGGCAGCCGGTTCCCGAACACCTGCTGTCGCATGAGATCTCGAACCCAACCGCAGACCTCCGGGCCCGCGGCCCGGTCCGTGGCGATCGCCGCCAGCAGGCTCGTCATCTCGCGCGCCGTGCTCGCGGTGGTGCGCAGCGGATCCACCGCGCTCGAGCCGAACACCTCGGCGTCACTGGATTCCGGGTAGCGCCGGGCGAATTCGTGCAGATCGCGGGCGCCGATATCCGCGGCCATGCGGTACAGGATGTCGCGCAGCGAGCCCACGATCCGGGTCCGGGTGAGCCCGAGCTCACGCACCAGCGAGCGCACGTTCTCCACCCCGACGCGATCGAACAGCAGATCGGCGGCGGTGTTGTCGCTGATCGTGAGTGCGAAGCGGGCGGCGTCGCGCAGGCTGTACTCCACATCGTCGAGGCAGCCGGCGGTGCCGACGCCGCCCAGCCGGGTGGCGGCGGTGGCCCGCACCCGATCGGTGGCGTCGAGCTGCCCGGCCGCGACCTGCCGCGCGAACTCCAGCACCAGCGGCACCTTCACCACCGAGGACAGCACCACCGGTTCGTCCGCGCCCCAGCCGAATTCACCGGCGCAGTCGACACAGCGGGCGTGCACTCGGCCCTGGACGCCGACACTCCCGAAGATCTGGTCCATCCCTCCAGCATTCCCGGTGCCCGATTCGCGTCGTCGACCACCCGCGACGGCGTCGATGAAATCGCCGCACGCTGGGACGATAGCGGAAACATTATCGATTGTCGGTCGTGTCGGTCTTGGACAGCCACCGGTGCTCCGTGTTGGGGTGGCAGGCATGGCAGAGTTCAGCAGGAAGACGCTCACGGGTGTCTGCGCGGCGGCAATGCTGGTGACGGCGACGGCGTGCGCCACCAATTCCACGTCGGGGCTGGCCAAGACGGTCGATGCCTTCGCCGACGCGCTCACCCGCGACGATGTGCCGGCGGCCGCCAAGGCGACCAGCGACCCGGCCAAGGCCACCGACACGCTGGGCACGCTGTACGACAATCTGGGCAAGCAGGTGAACTTCACCGCGAGCAAGATCGAGGACAGCGACCAGGGCGGCACCTTCACCCTGAACGCCACCTGGAAACTCGGCAAGGACGGCAAGGACCAGTGGACGTACACGACCACCGGCCGCGCCGACCGATCCGGGGGTGACTGGAAGGTCCAGTGGGATCCGGCCACCGTCGCGCCCGGCCTGAACGTCGGTCCCCTGTCCTACGGCCTCGTCTACCCCGACCCGGCCAAGGTGCTCGACGGCGCGGGCGGTGACCTGCTCACCCAGCAGGTGGTGACGCTGGTGAACGTCGCTCCCGGCGCCGACACCGCCGCGGTCGCCGCCGCCCTGGCGCCGGTCGCACCGGACGTCACCGCTGCGAGTTTGAACTCGGAACTCGCGGCAGCCCAGGGCAAACCGGTGACGGCGGTGACGCTGCGCGACTCCGATTACGCCACTGTGCGATCCGGGCTGGAGAACCTGCCGAATGTCACACTGCCCCAGCAGACTCGCTTGCTGACCGTCGACAAATCCCTGTCCTCGCCGACCTTCTCGGGCCTGTCCGACCTGTGGCAGCAGCAGGCCGACGCGGCGGCGGGCTGGGCGGTGCGCGCGCAGGGCAGCGACGGCACCCAGCGCGTCGGCGGCCCGGATCCCAAGCCCGTCAGCGATATTCACACCACGCTCGATGTCGGATTGCAGCGGGCCGCCGAGGCCGCGCTCACGCCCGTCACCACCCCGGCGGCGATCGTCGCGTTGCAGCCCTCCACCGGAAAGGTGCTGGCCATGGCGCAGAACGCGGCCGGGGACGCGCAGGGGCCGATCGCGCTGACCGGGCTGTATCCGCCGGGGTCGACCTTCAAGACCGTCACCGTCTCGGCCGCCATGCAGGCGGGCGAGGTCGCCCCCGACTCGATGGTCGCCTGCCCCGGCAAGGAGAACATCGAGGGCCGGGAGATTCCCAACGACAACAACTTCGACCTCGGGCAGGTGCCGCTGCACACCGGGTTCGCCAAGTCCTGCAACACCACCATGGGCCGACTGGCTGTGCAGCTGCCGCCGGACGGGCTGACCCAGGCGGCCGCGCAACTCGGGCTCGGAATCGACTATGTGACACCGGGTTTGACCACCGTGACCGGGAGCGTGCCGACCGCCGACACGCCCGCCCTGCGCGTGGAGGAGGGCATCGGTCAGGGCAAGGTCACCGGCTCCCCGTTCGGCATGGCGCTGGTGGCCGCCGCGCTGGCGCGTGGGTCGGTGCCGCCGCCGATGCTGGTGCAAGGCCAGCCCGGCACCACCGCCAAACAGCCGCCCGCCCTCCCGGCCGGTATCGCCGATCAAGTGAAAGCCATGATGCGCGAGACGATCACGGGCGGCACCGCCACCGCGTTGCGCGATATTCCGGGCCTGCTCGGCAAGACCGGCACCGCCGAGTACATCGACGACAAGCACGCGCACGGCTGGTTCGTCGGCATCGACGGCGACCTGGCGTTCGCCGTATTCATCAGCGACGCGGGCAGTTCCGACCCGGCCGTCCAGGCCGCCGGCCGGATGCTGCGCGCCGCACACTGACGCTCTTTTCCCGACCGCACTCCAATGTTCGAAAGGCTTGTTTTGTCGACCCTGAAATACCGCGCCCTGGCAACCCTGCTGCTATTCACGCCGCTGGCCACGAGCTGCGGGCACGACACGAAAACCGAAGCAGTGCCGAGCACTTCGACCGCAGCGGTGCAACCGACGACCGATGACACCGCGTTCCGAAACCTCGAACAGCAGCACAATGCCCGGATCGGCGTGGTCGCGATCGACACGGGAACCGGTAAGACGCTCGGCTACCGGCAACAGGAACGCTTCGCCTTCGACTCCACGTTCAAGGCGCTCGCCTGCGGGGCGTTGCTACACGCGCATCCGCTGTCCACCGGATTCTTCGACCAGGTCCGGCATTTCGGCTCCGACAAGGTGGTGGCGAATTCGCCCGTCACCAGCACCCGGGTGGACAGCGGCATGACGGTGGCCGAACTCTGCGAGGCGGCCATCACCGTCAGCGACAATACGGCGGGCAACCAGATCCTCGAATTGCTGGGCGGCCCAGCGGCTCTCACCGCCTTCCTGCGCTCGATCGGTGATCAGACCACCCGCATGGACCGCTGGGAACCGGACCTCAACACCAATATCCCCGGCGACGACCGCGACACCACCACCCCCGCCGCGATCGCCGCCGACTATCGCGCCCTGGTGCTGGGTGACACCTTGGCCGCGCCCGAACGCACGCGCCTCACCGATTGGCTGCTCGCCACCAAGACCGGCGACACTCGCATTCGCGCCGGCCTCCCGGCCGATTGGAAGACCGGCGACAAGACCGGCAGCGGCGATTACGGCACCGCCAACGACATCGCGGTCACCTGGCCGGCGGGCGGCGGCGCGCCGCTGGTGATCGCGGTGCTGACCACCAAGCCCGAGCAGGCCGCACCCTTCGACAATCCGCTGGTGGCCGCGGCCGCCAAGGCCACCGTCGACCCGCTCCGCTGACGGGAGGGGCGGTGGCCACCCGGCCACCCCCCTCGAATACCACACCGTCAGTTGGTGATTCGCCCGCCGGCCACGTCGATGGTGATGCCGCTCAGATACGACGACGCGTCAGAGGCCAGGAACAGCGCGGCCTGCGCGACGTCGGCGGTCTCCCCCAGCCGCCGCAGCGGGTGCGCGGCGGCCACCTGCTGTTGCACCGGCTGCGGCATGTTCGCGGCCACCTTCTCGGTCAGGATCGACGACGGCGCAAGGGAATTCACCCGAATGCCCTGCGGGCCGAGTTCGGCGGCGAGGTGCCGCGTCATCATGACGATCCCGGCCTTGGCCACCCCGTAGGCGAGGTTGGCCTGGCTGGGCTGGCGGCCCGCCGAGGACGACATGGTGACGATGCTGCCCGAGCCCTGCGCCAGCATCATCGGCAGGAAAGCCTGCACGGTCAGGAACGCCGAGGTGAGATCCGAATCCAGTACCTGCCGCCAGAGCTGTTCCGGCAGTTCGGCACTCGGCGTCGGACGGCCTAGGCCGCCGGCGAAGACGCCGAGCACGTCCACCCGGCCGAACTCGAATTCCACCAGTTCGCGCACGCCGATCAGCTCGGCCGCCGAGGTGACGTCCGCGACCGCGGCCACCGCGGTCCCACCGGCATCCGTAATCTGGGCGACCACCTCGTCGAGGTCAGGTTTGGACCGACCGACCACGCATACCTGTGCCTGCTGCGCGGCGAGCTGCCTGGCGGTCTCGGCGCCGATCCCCCGCGAGCCGCCAGTGATGACCGCGGTCTTGCCGGCGAGGTCGGAATAAGTGCTGAGCATGGGAATGACCTTTCGAAACGAGTTGAAGTGCGGACGAATTCAGCGCCGGAACAGCACTACGGCGACGGCGACCAGCCAGAGCAACCCGCCGAAGCGGACCACCGGCAGCAGGAAGGTGAACGCGGAGACGATCAACCCCAGCGTGGACAGCGCGGCCACGGCGGCGACGACGAGTCCGAGCCAGATCAGCCAGCGCGGCAGGTTCCGTTCCCGCAGAGCGGGAATCGCGAGGCCCGCCGCCAGCAGTCCGAAACCGGCGGCGTAGGCCGGGCCGCCGGACAGGAATTCGAGGTCGGCGAGCGTGCGGGCCAGATCCGGTGCGGCCGAACCGTTCAGCCGCGCCCCGGCCCAGGAGAACAGCGCGCTGAACGTGAGCGCGCTCGCGGCGAGGGTCGCGCCGATGGTCAGCACCGCGGGACCGCGCAGCGTGCGCTGGATGATTCCGGCGGTGATGACCAGCGGCGCGGCCGACAGCATCAGCAGCATCGCGCCCACCTTGATCAGCCCGGTGTGCGCGGTGGTGTAGGCCAGCACGTCCGCGCCGCTCGCGTCCGGGTGCGGAGTGCGGGCGTTGGCGGCGACATAGGCGAGGGTGAGCGCCGCGAACGCGACGGCGGGGACGAGTACGACCGGGTTGGTGCGCGGGGTGGTGCGAACTGCGGAGCTGATGCTCATCGCGGTGATCCTCAATCTCGGGGCGAACCGTACCCCTCAAAGAATGATTACAGTTTGTAACGATTGTCAAGCGTCTATTATTTGCTGACTGCTACGATTCTGCGCATGGATGCGAAAGAGGAGTTCGCGCCGCAGCGCGCCCTGACAGCCGTCGGGTTCCTGTTGGCGCAGCTCGGGGCCTATGCGGCGAATCGATTCGCCGAGCGCACCGGCACACTCGGCCTGACACCCGCCCAGGCCGGACTGCTCCGGCTGCTCATCGCCCAGCCGGGACGCAGCCAGCGCGAGCTCGCGGACGAACTGGGAATGCCGCCCAGCCGATTCGTCCAGTTCGCCGACACCATGGAGAGCCGGGGTCTCATCGAGCGCAAACGCAATCCCGACGACCGGCGTCAGCACGCGCTGTACCTGACCGAGGAAGGCCGGGAGACGCTGCTGCGATTGGGCGCTGTCGCACGCGAATCCGAGCAACATCTGTGCCGGTCGCTGACCCCGGAGGAGCATGCGACGCTGTCGGAGCTACTGGCGCGGATCGCCGCCGACCAGGGACTCACTCCCGGCGTACATCCGGGCTACAAGACCGAGTGAGGCTGGTGCCGTGGCGGATTCGGCGCCCGGATCTTGACCTCGAGTCGTCTTCAACTGCGACAGTGAAGCTCCAGCCCGACGAAACGATCGAGGACAGCCATGACGACATCACGCGACAATGAGCAATCCGCCCGCTGGAACGGACCTTCCGGCAATGCCTGGGTCGACGTGCAGGACATCGTCCTCGGCGTGCTGCGGCCCCTCCAGGACATTCTGGTCGAGACCGCCCGCGCCGCCCGCCCGAGCCGCGTGCTCGACGTCGGATGCGGCACGGGCGCGACCACCTTCGCCGTCGCCCGCGCCCTCGGCGTGCCGTGCACCGGCCTCGACATCGCCGAGCCGATGATCACCGCGGCGCGGATCAATGCCGAAAATGATTCTCTCCCTGTCGATTTCCTGTTGGCCGACGCCCAGACCCACCCGTTCACCCCGGCATACGATCTGATCATCTCGCGCTTCGGCGTCATGTTCTTTCCCGACCCGGTCGCGGCGTTCACCAATCTGCGCCGGGCCGCGCGCCCCCGGGGCGCGCTCTCGTGCATCGTCTGGCGCGCGCCCGAGGAGAATCCGTTCTTCACCACCGCCGAGCGCGCCGCCGCCGAATTGCTCCCGGACCTGCCTCCGCGAATTCCAAACGCCCCCGGCCAGTTCGGCCTCGCCGACAGCGATCACACCACCGGGATCCTGTCCAAGAGCGGCTGGACGGATGTCACCCTCACCCCGCTGGATGTGCCCCTGTCGATGTCCGAACCCGATCTCACTCCGTACATTTCCCGCCTGGGCCCGGTCGGCCTCGCCTTGGCCGACGCCGACGACGACACCCGCGCCAAGGTGGTCGAAACCATCCGCCCGGCCTTCGACGACTACATCGACAACGGCGAGGTCCACTTCACCGCGGCCTGCTGGCATCTCACCGCGCGCGTTTAATTCGGTGGCCCGCACCGCTCGAGCCCGCTATCTTGGTCCCCGCGACGCGAGGAATGTTCCTGGAGCTATAGCTGGGGACCGAGTTGAGTTCCTCGGCGTCGTCCAAACTTTTCGACCTCGGTGGGCCCGCAGCGGCGACACCGGATTCGGCGGCCCGGCGCGGTGATCTAGGTTCGGTGGATGGCGGTCGATGTGGACAGGGACGCGAACCACTGGAGCGAGCTCCCCGCGGGACGGTTGCGGCACGCGATGGCGGCGGCATTGAGCGGGTTCGACCGGCGAGCTCTCAGCCTGGATGGCCGCAAGGCCGCCGCCGTGGTGATCGCGATCGCCGCTCACGAGGGGAAAAACGCCATTTGGCTGACCGAACGCTCCGCGGGGCTGCGGGCGCACGCCGGACAGCTGGCATTGCCGGGCGGGCGGCTCGATCCCGGTGAGGACGCCGAGACCGCCGCGCTGCGAGAGTTGCACGAGGAGTTGGGAATCCGGCTGCCCCGCTCCTCCGTGCTGGGGCTGCTCGACGACTATCCGACCCGCTCGGGGTACATCATGACGCCGGTGGTGGCCTGGGTCGACGTGGTGGGCGAACCGATCCCCAGTCCCGCCGAAGTGGCTGCGGTGCATCGGATTCCGCTCGCCGAGCTCGATGTCGAGCCGGTGCTGGCGCCGGTCCCCGGCTCCGAGCACCCGACCATCAAGCTGCCGATGCTCGGCGGCCACCTGCACGCGCCCACCGCCGCGATCCTCCACCAGTTCCGCGAGGTCGCCCTGCACCGCCGGCCCACCCGCGTCGCGCATATGGATCAGCCGCGGTGGGCCTGGGAGTGACCGCTAGGCTTTCGCCTCCAGGACAGTGGCCGCGATTCCGGTGATCACCGGGACGACGTCGAGCAGATCGGCCTCGGCGCCGGCCATGGTGTCGAACGTCTCGAAGCTGGTGAGAGCCAATAGGATTCGCACCCGCCGATCGGTGTCGTGCAGCGGTTGGCCGCCGGCGGCGAAGCGGCCCGCCAGCACCGTGAGACCCTCGCGGCGGCGCTCGTCGCGAGCACTGATGACCGCGTGGACATCGGCGTCGAGGGCCGCCAGTGCGCGCAGCCGGCGCATGGCGGGGCGGTCGGCCTGCCAGAAGCGAGCGAAGCAGGCGATGAATTCCTCCAGCGCGGAGAGCGGTTCGGGATCGGTGAAGGCTTTGACCAGTTCCGACAGACCGCCTTCGGCGCCGAGATCGTCGCAGACCGCTTCCAGCAGACCGGTTTTCGACTTGAACTGGTAGTAGACCGTGGCACGGGCCACGTCGGCGCGCTTGGCCACCGCGTCCAGGGTGAATCCGGTGTAGTTGTCGGCCTCGCCCAGCAGTTCCCGGGCCGCGTCGAGCACCTGCCGACGGCTCTGCTCGATCTGCGCGGTGCGCTTTCCCAGGTTGTATTGGCGGGGACTCATGGCCTTGACAGTACCGCGCCGACCTGATTCATTCATACAGACAGTCTAATTAAATTGATACCTCGTTCGAACGGTTCCGCCATGGCCATGAACAATCACCGGCCCGCCACGACCATCGACTTCTTCGGCATGTACCTGGCCCACGACGCCTGCATGCGCGACCTGATCCGGCTCACCGCCGCCATCGCCGAGGACCGCCTCACCGAGCCGTCCGTCCGCCTCGGCTGGGAGACCTTCCAACGCCAGCTCGACCGGCATCACAGCACCGAGGACGCCGCCCTGTGGCCGCTGGTGCGCACCGCCGCCACCGACCCCGCGGACCTGGCGATCCTCGACGAGATGGAGGCCGAACACGACATCATCGAAGACTTGCTGGCGCGGGGTGGCGGTCGGCGTCGCCACCGGCGGCAGCCCCGGACTGCGTTCCGACGTGGACGCTTTGGCCGAAGCACTCGACGTCCACTTCACCCACGAGGAGCAGCGGGCACTGCCGCTCATCGATCGCACCGTCGGCGTGACCGGCTGGGCGGCGTTCGGCGAGGAGATGCGCAAGCGCAAGGGGTTGCGCGCGGTGACGGAGTATCTGCCGTGGGCACTCGACGACGCTCCCGCGGACGCGCAGGCCAAGATGCTGGGCTTCCTGCCCGGCCCTATCCGAGCCCTCTACCGTTACGTGCTGCACCCCCGCTATACCCGGCCGCCTCGCGGCTGGCAGACGCCGGGTGACGGTGGGGTACAGGGCAAATGACGACATCGACTCCCGCGGCATCCACCGAGTTCGATCCGGCGCTGCGACGGCTCGTGGTCGTGGTGGTCCTCGGCGCGATCATGACGATCCTGGACACCACCATCACCAGCGTGGCCGTGAAAACGCTTGGCTCGCAGTTCGATACGACGCTCACCACGACGCAGTGGGTGCTGGCCGGATACACCCTGGCGCTCTCGACCAGCATCCCGCTCTCGGGCTGGGCGATCGAACGGTTCGGGCCGAAGACGATGTGGATGGTCTCGCTGCTGCTGTTCGTCGCCGGCTCGGTGCTGTGCGGGCTGGCCTGGAACATCGCCGCGCTCATCGGGTTTCGAGTGCTACAGGGCTTCGGCGCGGGCATGATTCTGCCGATCGGCCAGACCATGCTGGCCCGCGCCGCCGGGCCCGCCCGGATGGGCCGGGTGATGAGCGCCATCGCGGTGCCCGCCATGCTCGCCCCGGTGCTGGGCCCGGCGGTCGGCGGCCTCATTCTCGGCCACCTGTCGTGGCGGTGGATGTTCTACATCAATGTTCCGCTGTGCGCGGTCGCGGTCCTCGCGGCCTTGCGGCTGTTGCCGCCGGACCCGGTCCGCGATCGCGGCGCGAAGCTTGACCTGCTCGGATTGGCGCTGCTGTCACCGGGTTTGGGTGCGCTGGTGTACGGCGCCGCGCAGGCCGGCAGCGGCGTCGGCCTGACCGATATCCGGGTCCTGGCGGGCGTGGCGGTCGGGCCGCGCTGGTCGGCTGCTACATCCCGCACGCGCTGCGTCGGGGCGAGGCCGCCCTGATCGATCTCCGGCTGCTGCGGGATCGAAACTTCGCCGCCGTCAACGCGATGGTGTTCGTCTACATCGGGATGCTGTCCGGTTTGACGGCGCTGCTGCCGCTGTATTTCCAGACCATCGGCGGTGACAGCCCCCTCCGCTCCGGCGCACTGGTCGCGCCCCTGGGCGTGGGCGCCATCGTGACCACCGTGATCACGGGCCGGCTCGGCGACACATACTCCCCGCGCCCGCTGATCCTGGCGGGTCTGCCCGTCGCTCTGCTCGGCATTCTCGGCCTCGCCGAAATATCTCCCGGCACTGCCGACATCCTCACTCTCTCAGCGATATTCGTGATCGGCCTGGGCCACTGCATGATCATGCCCGCCGCCCTGGGAGCCACCTACCGAACCCTGCCGCGAGCCCACATCGCCTCTGCCACAACCGCTACCAATGTCGGCATCCGAGCCGGCAGCTCCTTCGGCGTGGCCGCCGTCCTGATCCTGCTGCAACGCGACTTGGACCACCGGAGTCCCGCTTACGCCTTCGCGCACACCTATTGGTGGACGCTCGCCATCGCGACGGCCGCGATCGTCCCCGCCCTGCTGCTACCCCGGCGGGTGTAACTCGAGAACGGCCTGGTCCGGGTGCCGGTTTACCCGGGGCTCGCTACTTCGTCCGGTCGGAATCCCTCGCCGAAAGTGCTGTCGTAGGACGGTGGAGCGAGAGGATCGATGTAGGCGGCCGGGTTGTCAGGACCGGCGGTGGTCGGTGTCATGATCACGAACTCGCCGTGCACGACCGGCGTCACGCTGTTCCACGCCGACATGCGGTAGTTCTCCCACTTCCGGGTGTCCGGGTTCTTCAGGATGATCAGGGTGTTGTCGAACTGTTCCTGCGTGAAGTCGGCATTCCACAACCGCGCGAATTGCGGGTGACCCACGCAGGGGGCCAGCACCTCTCGCATTTCGTCGGCGGACAACGACACCGGCCCCAGGATCTTGAAGCCGTACAGCAGCCGCGCGACGATGGTCTGCCAGTTCGCGATCGACGTCCGCGCGCAGCTGTTGTTGAAAAACCAATCGAACAGGTTGCGCGGAGCGATCGCATCCGGTGCGGGAGTCTCGAGACCCACCAGCGTCCGCGCGCCGATGTCGTTGATCTGCAACACATCGAAGCGCGGCACACCCAGATGCATGGCGACGAACGGCAGCGCGTCGAGACGTTCCTGGTCCAGGGGTGTGAGGCGGCTGGGCCAGCTGCCGGGGTTCGGGTCGTAGAGCCCGGCGGCGATATTGGCGAGGATCAGCCGCAGAAAGAACTGCGGGAGATCCACGGCCCTGCACCAGCAGGCCAGATAGTCGGGATGGAAAGCGACGCGGCCGCTTTCGAGCTTGCCGTAGTGCTTGACGTCTATACCCATGGCCGCGGCGACCGCACGCTGCGTGAGGCCCTTGATCAATGCTTATGCACAAGTTGGGATTCAGGTTTCTCGCCCGTTCCAGGACCGTCGCGACCATCGTCGGGGTCTGGTCGTCCAGGAAGGACGTCACGTGCACACAGCGAGCGGAAGCGATATACGCCGCGACGGCGTCGAGGTTCGTGCGCAGGTGCTCGGCCATGCGCAGGTTGGCACCCGGATTGGTGTGCATGACGCGCTCGTTGTTGTCGATGAACGACAAGCACAATCCGCAGCTGTTCTCGTTGAACTGGCCCACCCACCGGTCATCTATGCCGAGTTCGCGCATCTGGGCCCGAAACGACACCCCCGGCGCTTCGATCCGACCGAGAGCACAGATGTAGCCAAGATGGAGGCCCAGCCTCATCTTCGCCAACGCGTAGATCGTCAACCAGGCAGAGCCGCCGAGGGAGAAGTTCAGCGACGATGTGCCGATATTGCGAATCTCGAGGATCGACTCTCGGTCGGTGGCCCCTTCGCGGTTCCATTCGAACCGTGCCGTGGACTCGGTGATCTGCTCGGCGGCCCGCTCGGATAGCCCTGAGGCCGTGGCGATTACATCGACATTCAGTGCCCCGAAACCAATGATGTCCGGTGCCCGCCTCCCTGCGACTGGGCTGCGATGGGTTCCGGCTATCAAGTTGTCTACCCCGTCGATCAATTGACGCGTCAATGCGCGATGTGCTTTGCGGCACAAGTCAATTGATGACAGTAACCGATTTCGACTGTTGTGACTCGCCTTCGGTTCAGCATCCGTTCAGTTGAAGGACGCGCTGTCCGGTCGCGTATCACTGCCCGCCAGCACAGCCGCCGAGCTCATCCGCACCGCGGGAGATTTGTTCGGCTCCGACCTCGACGTGTCCGACGCAGGGCGGGCGGATCGGCGGGGAGGACGGCGCGCTGGTCGCCGAGGCCGCGAAGACCGGCGATACGGCCAAACTCGACGAGGTCGCTTCCCGCCTGCCCACCTTCGTGCTGACCCCGGATCAGAAGCTGGCGCTCTCGGAGGGCAGAGACGTCCCGAACCTGCCCGCCGAGGTACAGGACTACTACAAGGAGTTCTTCGCCCACGCCGGCAAGGACGGCTTGCTCGCCCTCAACGACCGGCTCGACGCGCGGACCGCCCCCGGCCCGGAGCATCCGGTGGACACGGTCGCGGCCTCGCAGCAGACGGCGCTGGCCAGCGGCATGCTCGCAGTCACCAACGAGCACCTGGGTACCGGCACGACACCGGACGGCAAACTCGTCTCGGCGGGCAGCTACACGAACCTGCCCGCGGATGTCCGCCAGCTCATCTCCGGCCGCGAGCAGGAGTATGACAGTCCCAAGGCGAACTTCGAGGCGAACCGTCAGTGCATGGCCGATCGGACCCGATTGGCCGATCTGCTCTCGCACGCCGATCAGGACGTGACCGGCGGACGCACGTTCAGCACCGAACTCGCGCGCCAGGGCGCGAGCATGGCCGCGTTCATCGACGGCGTCGACGAGACCGGCGGCATCTTGCCGCCCGGATTCCGCGGCGACGAACACGACGCGATCAAGAACGGGGCCGCTCAGTTCCTCGGCGTCGGCCTACGCAACCATGAAGCCGACTACCAACTGCTGACCGGCCTCGACGTCAACACCGGCACCAAGCTGCCCGCCGACCTCTCCTTCGGCGCGACCGGCAACGACTACGCCACCCACCGCAACTACAATCCGACCAAGTTCATCCAGACCGTCATCAACCACGACTGGGGTGACGGCGATCGCGGCAAGCTGGCCTCCGGCCTCTACGACTGGACACCCGAACACATCCACGATCCTGGCGCCGAAGGCGAGCTGGCGCGCAAGACAATCGCCGCACTACCCGACGCGTTCGCCCCCAAGCACGGAGCCAGCCTGGTCGTCGCGGAGGACGGGAAGACCTACTTCCAGCACACGGTCGACGCGTTCAACAAGAACCCCGAACTCGCCAACGCGCTCGCCCGCGTCTCCGCATCCAACATCGACGCCTTCAGCCAGGTGGACCACCCCCGCGGCGTTGCTGGACCGGCCGTTCCGCTCGAACTGGACGGCGCAGAGCGGATGGCGTTCCTGTCCAGCCAAACTCACGACGGTCGCGCCACTCTCGACCTGGCGCGGCAGCAGTACGAGAACGCTGTGCTGTACAAGCTCACCCACGGCGGTGACCTCGGCGGAATCAGCCCACACGACGCGGTCCAGCAGCTGGCCGGCCTCGACGCGCACATCAACAATGCCGAGCGCAACGCCCAGATCTACCAGACCAGCAACGAGATCGCGCACAAGAACGAGCAAGCCCAGCAGGCCCACGACGATAAGCAGCAGATAGCGGACACCGTCAAGGGCCTCGTCGACTCGGTGCCGCTTCCTGGCGGCAACGCGACAGGAGCGGTCAAGAGCGTCTTCGAAGATCGGGCGTGCCAGGCGCTCATGGAAGGCATCAACCCGCAACCCCGCCCTGAAACTGTCCAGTTCCCGTCCGGAGAAAAGGCGATGATGGACGGGGCTCAGGACTTCCGTGATCTCCTGGATCAGTTCGTCAAGGAGAGTCCACCCGCCGATCCGAGAACGATCGACGACTTCCACGAGACCTACGCGAATCAGTACGGGCGCATCGTGCAATCGAACCTGGTCAAGGACAACGGCGACCTCGAACAACTCATCCGTGGCGGTGCTCAAGCGCCCGAAAACCCGACCCAGAAGAAATAGCGCAGAGGGACATCGAAAATGAAACGGCTCGCCGAAAAGCGCTCCTCCACACGAGTTCTGATACTCGGTTTCGCTCTCGGGCTGCTTCCCTTGGCCGCCATCACCGCATGCAACAGCCAGCGCACCGAAACCCCCGAGACCACCCGGTCAACCAGTGTGCCCAGTTCGTTCGACCCCTGCAAAGACATCCCCGCCGACGTCTTGACCGCCAACCACCTGCAACCCCAACCCGCCCATCATCAGCCCGACGACCTCGGCGGCCAGGAAGAGTACAAGGGCTGCGACTACAAGACCCAGGACGACGCAGCCGCGGAATACGGCCCAGGAGTCTTCATCGCCGCGACGAACATGACCCTGGACTACTTCAAATCCACCTACCAACCCAGCCGCATCTCGAAGATCGACGGCCGCGATGTCGCGGCAGTCCCCTCCCAGAACAACACACACTGCATCCTCTGGGTCGGCATCACCGGTGGCGGAATCCGATTCGACACGGTCACTCCCAAAAAGGATGCATGTGAGGTTTTGACCGATCTCGTGACGGCGATATTTGATCTGAAACGAATCGGTTGCGCTGCTTGATGTTTCGGTTGTGGGTGATGATCTTCGGGTGGACATGCGCAGGCTTTCCCCGGGGCAGCAGGAGGCGTTGAGGATGCGGGTGATGGGAGCGATCCCCTGGTCGAAATGCCGCGCCACGGCGAGCGTTCCATGTGCTGTGGCGCCGGTGGCGCACGCATGTGGATGGAAGAACAACTCGGCAAACGCATCAACATCGACCGCGTCGACGAAGCCCTCGACACCCTGGGCGGCGGCAACGAGCCGTCGATGATCGCCACCGGCTGCCCCTTCTGCCGGGTCATGCTCACCGACGGCGTCACCGCCCGCAAGGACAGCGGCGAAGTCGGCCAGGGCGTCGAGGTCGTCGACGTCGCCCAGCTGATGCTGCAGTCGATCGACCGCGTCGATGCCGCGACGCTGACCGAGAACCTGAAGGTCATCCAGACCCCGAAGGCCGAAGAGCCCGAACCGGTTTCCGCCCCCGAGCCGGTCAAGGCCGAAGCCGCGGTGGCGGAGGCTCCCGCCGAAGCGCCGAAGGCCGCGCCGGCCGGTGGCGGGCTGGGCATGAAGGGCGCCGCCAAGGCACCCGGAGGCAAGGGCCTGGGCATGAAAGGCGGCCTCAAAGTTCCTGGCGCCAAGGCTCTTTAGACGTCGGCCGAAAAGGTAAGGCGCCTTTGCACTCTGGGAGTGCAAAGGCGCCTTGGCCCGCCTCGGCGGGATTGCCGGAACCGTCGGGCTAGGAGGGGTCTCCGCTGGACGGGGTTTCGGGTTCGGCGGAGGCTTTGGCGGTGGAGGCCTTGCCGGTGACGAGTTCCTGGAGGGTCGCACCCTGGATGCGGCGGAAGGCGCGGCGAGGGCGGGACTGTTCCAGGGTGGCCACCTCGAGGGAGCCGGGGCTGAGGGTGCGGGATTTGTCCTTGTCACCCTCGGGGACGGCTTTCTGCAGCGCGGCCACCGCCGTGGTGATGGCCGAATGCAGGTCCATGCCGGGCTTGTAGGACGCCTTGAGCGCGTTGGTGATCGGGTCGGTGTTGCCGCCCATCACCACGAATTCCCGTTCGTCCACAATGGATCCGTCGAAGTTGATGCGGTAGAGCACCGAATTCGTGGACTGCTCCGGATAACCCACCTCCGCGACGCAGATCTCCACCTCGTAGGGCTTGAGCTGGTCGGTGAAGATGGTGCCCAGGCTCTGGGCGTACAGGTTGGCCAGGAAGCGGCCGGTCACGTCGCGCCGGTCGAACTGGTAGCCGCGCAGATCCGCCTGCAGGATGCCGCCGCGGCGCAGCGCCTCGAACTCGTTGTACTTGCCGACCGCGGCGAACCCGACCCGGTCGTACAACTCGCTGATCTTGTGCAGGGTCGCCGAGGGGTTCTCGGCCACGAACACCACGCCCTTGTCGTAGACCAGCACCACGACCGACCGACCGCGCGCGATGCCCTTGCGCGCGAGTTCGGTCTTGTCGCGCATGATCTGTTCGGCCGACGCGTAATACGGCAGTGTCATGCTTCGCCGATCCCCTCTGCCGCCTGCGCGGCCCGCTCCTCCACCATCGACCGCGTGATCTCCTCGAGGCGCTCCTTGGTCACTTCCTCGGAGCCCTCCGCGTCGATCACGATCGCGGTCGGATAGATATTGCGCATGGTGTCCGGCCCGCCGGTGGCGGTGTCGTCGTCGGCGGCGTCGAAGAGCGATTCGATCGCGATCCGCAGCGCCCGGTCCTGATCGATCCCGCGCGCATAGGTCTTCTTCAGCGACGATTTGGCGAACAGTGAACCCGACCCCACCGCGGTGTACCCGAAACGCTCCTCGCTGCGCCCGCCGACCACGTCGTAGGACACGATGCGCCCGGAACGATCCGGGTCCTGCGCGTCCGGGTCGTAGCCGACCAGCAGCGGCACCACCGCCAGCCCCTGCAGGGCGGCGGGAAGGTTGTCGCGCACCATCTTCGACAGCTTGTTGGCCTTGCCGTCGAAGGTGAGGGGGACGCCCTCGATCTTCTCGTAGTACTCGAGTTCCACCGCGAACAGGCGAATCATCTCGATCGCCATGCCCGCGGTGCCCGCGATGCCGGCCGCGGAGTAGGTGTCGGTGATGTACACCTTCTCGATGTCGCGGCTGGCCAGCAGATTGCCCTGGGTGGCGCGGCGGTCACCGGCGATCAGCACACCGCCGCGGTAGCTGACCGCGACGATAGTGGTGCCGTGCGGAGCGATATCCGACGGCGTCCCCGGATTCGGGTGACTGCCGCCGGATCCGATTCCGTTGCCGGGCAACAATTCCGGAGCGTGCAAACGCAGGTACTCGGAGAAAGAGGATTGGGCGAACCCCAACTGGAGCCGCAGGGGGTCACCTTGGGTCACTGGCCGCCCTTCTGCACGTAGGCGCGGACGAAGTCCTCGGCGTTCTCCTCGAGCACGTCGTCGATCTCGTCGAGCAGGTCGTCGGTTTCCTCCGCCAGCTTCTCGCGACGCTCCTGTCCCGCCCCGCCGTCACCGACCGGGCCCTCGTCCTCGTCGCCGCCACCGGCGCGCTTGGTCTGCTCTTGTGCCATAGCAGCCGACCTCCTCTGTGATCATCGGCGAGCATCGGAGAAGATCCGATGCTCGTGCCGTCAACAGTACCCACCAGCGGCGGGAACATGCCGGATTAAACCGCAATGTGGTGATGCCGCGACCTTCCAGCGCCCATGTCGCGGACCGGAAAACGGGGTACGGGATGCGCACCCCATACCCCATGCGAGTGGGTCAGTGGGTCAGTTGCCGCACCAATTCGGATGCGGTGTGGACGCCGTCCAGCAACTTGCCCACATGCGACTTGGTGCCGCGCCGCGGTTCCAGGGTCGGGATGCGGACCAGACTGTCGCCGCCCAGGTCGAAAATGACCGAATCCCAGCTGGCCGCCGCGATATCCGCGCCGAAGCGGCGCAGGCATTCGCCGCGGAAGTAGGCGCGGGTGTCGGTGGGCGGGTTGGTCATGGCGTCCACGACCTGCTGCTCGGTGGTGAGCCGCTGCATGGACCCGCGCGCCACCAGGCGGTTGTAGAGGCCCTTGTCCAGGCGCACATCCGAGTACTGCAGATCGACCAGGTGCAGTTTGGGCGCGGCCCACGACAGGCCCTCACGATTGCGCATGCCCTCGAGCAGCCGCAGTTTGGCGGTCCAGTCCAGCAGGTCGGCGGTCTCCATGGGATCGCGCTCGAGCAGGTCGAGCACGTGCGCCCACTTCTCGATGACGTCCTGCACGCGCGCATCGTCGTTTCCGGTGCGGTCCATGAACTTCTCGACCCGGTCGAGGTAGATGCGTTGCAGCGCAAGGCCGGTCAGCTCGCGCCCGTCCGAAAGGGCAACGGTGGCACGCAGAGTCGGGTCGTGGCTGATGGTGTGCACGGCGGTGACCGGGCGGGCGAGCTGCAGATCCGAGAGGTCCTCACCGGCCTCGATCAGGTCCAGCACCAGCGAGGTGGTGCCGACCTTGAGGTAGGTCGACCATTCGGCGAGGTTGGCGTCGCCGATGATGACGTGCAGGCGACGGTACTTGTCGGCGTCGGCGTGCGGTTCGTCACGGGTGTTGATGATGCCGCGCTTGAGGGTGGTCTCGAGCCCGACCTCGACCTCGATGTAGTCGGCGCGCTGCGAGAGCTGGAATCCGGGGGTGTCACCGGACTGCCCGATGCCGACGCGACCGGAACCGCACACCACCTGCCGGGAGACGAAGAACGGCGTCAACCCGAGAATGATCTGGTTGAACGGGGTCTCGCGGCTCATCAGATAGTTCTCGTGGGTGCCGTAGGAGGCGCCCTTGCCGTCGACATTGTTCTTGTAGAGCTGCATGCGCGGCGCGCCCGGCACGCTGGAGGCGTAGCGCGCGGCGGCCTCCATCACCCGTTCACCCGCCTTGTCCCAGATGACGGCGTCGAGCGGGTCGGTGACCTCGGGCGCGGAGTATTCCGGGTGGGCGTGATCCACGTAGAGGCGTGCCCCGTTGGTGAGGATCATGTTCGCCGCCCCGACCTCGTCGGCGTCGATCACCGGCGCGGGCCCGTTGAGCCTGCCGAGATCGAAACCGCGCGCGTCCCGCAACGGCGATTCCACCTCGTAATCCCAGCGTGTGCGCTTGGCGCGCGGCACGCCCTCGGCCGCGGCGTAGGCGAGCACCGCCTGGGTCGACGTGAGAATCGGGTTGGCCGACGGCTCGGTAGGCGTCGAAATGCCGTACTCGACCTCGATTCCGATGATGCGCTGCATGAGTTCGAGCCTAGGCGAAAGGCGCGCCCGGACGCGGGTGGACCGTCCGGGTTCGGGTCATTCGCGAGTCGGATGCCGGGTCGTTCTCGCGGGCGATCCGGGTTCGGGTGCGCCGGCGGCACAATGACCGGCATGGTCGAACCGGCTTCCGCCCCCACCCCGCCGCCGCTGGTCACCACGGACGCCGGGGCCGCGGATCCCGTTCCCGCCGAATCGGGTTCGACGCGGCTGGCGGTGCTCGACGTGCTGCGCGGTATCGCCATTCTGGGCACGCTGGGCACCAATATCTGGATCTTCACCAATGCCGAAGGGCTGCTGGGCTATGTCGCGCACAGTGACGAACCGCACGGGGCGTGGCTGTGGGTCGAGCGATTCCTGCAACAGCTGGCGCAGGGCAAGTTCCTGGGGCTGCTGACCATCATGTTCGGCATCGGGCTGGCTATCCAGCAGCGATCGGCGGCGCGGGGCGGGCGGGGGTGGCCAGGCAGCTATCCGGTGCGGGCGGGGCTGCTGTTGCTGGACGGCGTGGTGAACTTCTTCCTGGTCGCCGAATTCGACGTGCTGATGGGGTACGCGGTCACCGGGCTGGTCGTGGCGTATCTGCTGGCGACGAGCCCGAAAGCGCAGCGGCGCTGGCTGATCGCGCAGGCGAGCATCCATCTCACCATGCTGACGCTGATCGCCGTCGGCATCGCCACGGCCTCCGGCGGCTCGGGCGGGCATCGGGCCCTGGACCCGAATCCCTACGCGGACGGCTCGTTCTGGGATCTGGTGGTCTTCCGCTGGGAGCATGCGCTGGTGTTCCGCCTGGAACCGCTGTTCATCTTCCCGATGTCGATCGCGCTGTTCCTGCTGGGCGCGCAGCTGTTCCGAGCCGGGATCTTCGAGCCGCGGGGCGCGCGAATCCGCAAGCGGCTCATGCTGATCGGCTTCGGGTTCGCCGCGCCGATCGACCTGACCCTCGGGATGATCGGCGGCGATCTGATCCTGCTGGCCCGCTACGGCACCGCCCCGCTGGTCTCGCTGGGTCTGCTGGCGCTGGTCGCGCAGCTGTACGCGCATCGTCCCGCCCCGGGCTGGGTGGGGCGGCGTTTCGGCGAGGTCGGGCGAATGGCGTTGAGCTGCTATATCCTTCAGAACCTGGTGTCGGGATTCCTGTGCTACGGCTGGGGTCTCGGCCTGGCGGGTCTGGTGTCGGCGAACTCGCGGGTGCCGTTCACGGTGGGGATCTACATCGTGGTGTGCGCGCTCATGCTGGCGTTCGCACACTTCTGGCTACGCCGTTTCGCGCGCGGACCGGTGGAGTGGCTGTGGCATCGCAGCTATCGCGCCCTCACCGGCGCGTGACCTAACGCACCTCATCGGAATCCCCTGGTGGTGCGGCGGTAGCGGCGTCACGCCTGGGCGGCGGCGGTGCGCGCGAACAGATCCGCGACGACGGTGTCGCGGGTCAACGGCAGGTCCAGGCTACGGGCATTGCCCTCCAGCAGCGACAGCACCGATTCGGTGAGGATGCCTTCGATGTGTTCGCTGGCCAGGGTCGGGGCGGCCCGCCAGCTGTTGACCACGCCGTCCACGAAGCCGATGGTCCCGAAGGCCATGGGGCGGGCCCGATTCCGGTCGACGCCGAACCGTTCGAGAGTGTCGGCGAACAGGCCGGCGAGCCGTCCGCCGATGCGGTCGCGGGCCCCGGCGAGCGCGGTGGAGGATTCGCCGTGCGGGTCGGCGGCGGCCAGGAAGCGGTGCAGGTTCGGATGGTTCTCCACCCAGCCGACATAGGTGCCGACCGCGCCGCGAACCAGATCGCGCACGGTGCCCTCGGAATGCAGGCGCGGAAGCAGTTCGGCCAGCACCGAATCCAGGATGTGCCCGCGGATCGCCTCGTCGAGGTCGGCGCGGCCGTCGAAATGGCGGTAGACGACCGGGCGCGGGACCTGCAGGCGGTCGGCGATCTGCTGCACCGAGATCTCGGTGCCGTTGTCCTCGATGACCGCGAGGGCGGCGTCGAGCATTTCGGTGCGCCGCTGCGCCTTGTGTCCGTTCCAGCGGGTGCTGCGGCCGTCGGCGGCCCGCTCCCGGTCCCGGGGGGAGGGCGGTGCGGGTCTGCGTCGGGTGCCGGTCACTCGGCTCACGATACCCACTCCATCGTTGACTGAGACAGGCTGTACCACTAATCTGAGTGTAACAGCTTGTCTCAGTAAAAGTTCAGGAGCTGCCATGGGCGACAACGCCGTCACCAGCCCGGCCATCCGCGAGACCCCGCTCTCACCCCGCGAATCCTTCGCCGCGCGCCTGCTCACCGGCTCGGTGAAGAAGTCCTACGACCCGGTCGTCGACATGGACTGGGACGCTCCCCTGGATCCGGACAAACTCTTCCTGCCACCCGAGATCGTCTCGCTCTACGGCACACCCCTGTGGGAGGCGATGACGCCCGAGCAGCGCCGCGAACTGTCGCGCCAGGAACTGGCGAACGTGCTGTCGGTGGGCATCTGGTTCGAGAACCTGCTCAACCGGCTGCTGCTGCGCGAGCTCATGGCCGGCGATCCCACCTCGCGCCACTCGCACTACACGCTCACCGAGATGGGCGACGAGTGCCGGCACATGATGATGTTCGGCAAGCTCATCGACCGCATCGAGGCCCGGCCGTACTGGCCGAACCGCTATGAGCGCCTGGTCATCGCCGCGCTGCAACTGTTTCTGCGCGGATCGATGGTGTGGGTGGGTGCGCTCGTGGGCGAGGAGATCTTCGACGCCCTGCAGCGACGCACCCTCGACGACCCGCAGTTGCAGCCACTCGTGGCGCGCGCCATGCGCATTCACGTCACCGAGGAGGCACGCCACATCGGATTCGCACGCGACGCGCTGGCGCACCGCGTGCCGACCATGTCGCGCGCCGAATTGCTGTACACGCGACTGTGTGTCGCGGTGGCCGCTCCCCTGTTCGTGCACCTCATGACGAACTGGCACATGTACGCCCGCGCGGGCGTCGAGGACGGCCGCGCGGCCCGGCGCCTGGCGCGCGCCAACCCGCATTCACGCCGGGCGCTCGGGCTCGGCGCCGCGAATCTCGGTGCGTTCCTGGACAAACAGGGGCTGATCGGGCCGATCGGCAAGCGGGTGTGGCGGCGGCGAGGACTGCTGTGAGGTGGCGGCGGGCCCGCCGGCACTCCCCCGCGACCGCTCGTGCCCGCACCCAGGACCCGGGTGACCTCACCGAACCCGAACCGGCACCGGACTATTCGGGGCCCGCGCTGCTGGACGCACCCGGGGCCGAACTGGCGGTCACGGTGGCGCTGACCGGACACCTCGACCCCACTGACGGGCAATTCCATTGGTACGGACGACTTTCCGCGACCGACGGGGCCGAACTACCAGACCCTGGCCGCGGACAGGTCTTTCTCACCGTGCCCGGCTGCGCGCCGGCGCCCGGCGTCCTCCAGGAACGCGACCCGTGGGGAAACCTCCGCATCGTCGGCGTCGGCACACCACCGTTTCCGCTCTAGCGGAGTTGCTTCGGCTGTAGCGGCGCAGTTCCGCGGTGGGACGCGAGATCGACAGTGGCGATGCGCGTTCCATATTGGCGATGCGCTACATAGCGGCGACGCGGGTTCCATGTGGCGGCGCGGCGGGTCCGCGGCGGCGCGGCGGGGTCCACGGTGGCGCGGTGGGTCCGCCGTGGCGACGCGGTGTCCGTAGTGGCTGGCTATGCCGGTAGCCCGATGAAATCCGCCATCGCCTCCACCGCGTACGCGAAGAAGGGCCCGGCCGGGTCCATGCTGTTGGCCAGCTGTCCGAACAGCTCGAAGGTGACCATGCCGTAGAGCTGCGTCCAGGCCATCACGCCGCGCGTCACCGCGATCTCGGGCAGGCCCGGGGTGATCAGCTCCGCGATACCGGCCGCCTGCGCCGACAGTTCGGGACCGACGGTATCGCCGGACAACGTCAAAGTGCCGCTCTCCCAAGCCCGGTGCACGATGCCGAGCGCGACGATCGGCACCCGCGAGGCGGGTCCGATGGTAGTCTGCGGCGCCTGGTAGCCCGGCACCGGCGACCCGTACACCAGCGCGTACTCGTGCGGATGCGCGATCGCCCAGTCGCGCACCGCATTCGCCATCGCCCGCCACTGGGCGCGCGGCGTGTCCGCGGTCGCGACCGTCTGCTCCACGGCCGCGCCGATGGCGTCGTACGCCTCGATGATCAGGGTCGTCAGCAGCTCGTCCCGGCTCGGGAAATACCGGTACAGCGCCGAGCTCACCATGCCCAGTTCACGCGCGATGGCCCGCAGCGACAGCGCGGGCGCACCCGATTCGGCGAGCTGCCGGCGCGCGACGTCGGTGATCTCACGGGTGATCTCGGCGCGGGCCCGTTCGCGGGCGGTGCGGGGGACGCTCATGCGGTCAGTGTGCCACGACTCGGAACACTGCCATATTTCGAGAGCACCGCTCTTGACAGGTCGCGATGCGGGCGCGCACACTGATCACAACAGAGAGCACCGCTCTCACAAGCAGAAGGGAAACTCTCATGGACGCCCAGCACGCCGCCACCCGCTACATCGGCCCCTCGGGCCTCGACCCGGTCATGAACCGCATCGCCAACCTGCTGCCCAAGCTCGGCATCAGCGTCGCCGGCTCCCGCCTGCTCGCGGTCCGCGGCCGCAAATCCGGCGAATGGCGCACCACCATGGTCAATGTCCTGACCACCGCGGACGGCAACCGCTACCTCGTCGCCCCGCGCGGCCACACCCAGTGGGTCCGCAACCTGCGTGCCGCCGGCACCGGCGAACTACGTCTCGGCCGCAAGACCGAAACCTTCACCGCCGCCGAACTTCCCGATTCGGACAAACTCCCCGTCCTGCGCGCCTACCTCGACCGCTGGGGCTGGGAGGTAGGCCGCTTCTTCGAGAGCATCACCAACCACTCCACCGACGCCGACCTGACCGCCATCGCCCCAGGCTTCCCCGTCTTCACCCTCACCCCCACCCGCTGAGTGGCACACCAGCGCGGGGAACCGGACAAATCCCCTCGCTGGTGTGCCACTCAGCGATCAGCGGAGGGCGTCGAGGGACTGGTCGTCGCGGGCGATGAACGCGCGGCCGTCGGGGGTGAAGACGATCGGGCGTTGGATCAGCCGCGGGTGGGCGGCCAGGGCGTCGATCCAGCGGTCGCGGTCGGCGGGGGTTTTGCCCCACTTCGCGAGGCCCAGCTCCTTGGCTTCGGGTTCGCCGGTGCGGGTGATGTCCCACGGTTCGAGGGCGAGTTTGCTCAGCGCCGTGCGGATTTCGGCGGCGGTGGGCGGATTGTCGAGGTAGCGGCGTTCGATGTAGTCGCCGCCGGTCTCGTCCAGGACCGCCTTCGCGGTACGGCTCTTCGAGCACTTGGGGTTGTGCCAGATTTCGGTCGCTGCCATGCCGTCAGACTAGGCGGCCACTGGAGAACGGCCGATCAGACCCAGTCGACGACCCAGCGGTACGGGCGCATCCAGTACAGGCCGGCTTCGGGAATCGGGTGGCCCCAACGCTGTTCGGCCTGGGTGAGCTGCCAGCGGAATTCGGGGGCCGGTTCGCCATTGTGGATCTCGAGCAGGTGCCGCCGCCAGGAGTTGATCATGGCGGGGACGGCCGGGGGGTCGTTCTCGTAGGCCCATTCCACGTTTCGGGTCATGAGCGAATCGACGGCACGGGTGGCGGCCTGCGGGTCGCCGGTGCTGAGCGAGTGCAGGAACGCGGCCACCAGGTTGTAGGCGATGGCGTCGTGGGTGGAGGTCTGGCCGTTCTCGAGCGACCAGATGCCCAGGTAGGTGGGCCCGTGCTCGTCGATCCACACCGCATGCGCCTCGCCGACGCGATTGTCGAAGATGAGGGCGGTGAGC
Source organism: Nocardia yunnanensis (assembly GCF_003626895.1). Classification (GTDB taxonomy): domain Bacteria; phylum Actinomycetota; class Actinomycetes; order Mycobacteriales; family Mycobacteriaceae; genus Nocardia; species Nocardia yunnanensis. The sequence goes on from NZ_CP032568.1 coordinate 6,570,733, forward strand.
AGGCCGAGGGTGGCCTTGCCCATGATCAGCGGATCGGGTTGGCCGGTGCCGACGGCGTCGTCGATGAGCGCGCGGTAGGCGGCCGCGGCGATGCCGGGACGGTTGGCGTCCATGAGGGCGTCGGCGGTCTCGCCGCCGGCGAGCTGGGCGGCGGGCGGCTGCTGGGGCCCGGCGGCGGTGTGCGGCGCGCCGTCGCCGACGCGCAGGTACTGGGTCTGCATGGCGTCGAGCGCGGGCGGCAGGGACGCGAGTCCGTTCACTCGCGGATCGGGACCGCCCCTCGGATCGGGGAGACCGGTCGGCTCGGGCAGGTTCGCCGGATCGGGGCTGTTGAGCGGATCGGTGAGCGGGCTGCCGTTGCCGAGCGGGTCGGCGAGATCGAGGTTCACCGCGAGCGGTTCGCGCAGGCCGGGGGCGGTCTCGAGGTATTCCAGTGCCACCCGGGCGAATTCGTTGTCCTGGCTTTCCAGCCATTCGCGCCCGGCCCGCAGGGTCTCGACGAGGTGGCTGCCCACGCCCGATTCGATGGCGGCGCACAGCGCGTAGTACCCGTAGCCGCGGTAGTCGTCGTGGCCGACGCCCTCGGTGATCAGCAGTTGCGCGTATCTGCTTGCCAGATCGTGTCTTTCGATGTCGCCGAGCAGGGTGCAGGCGGTCATGGCGGCCATCAGCACCTCGGCGTGCTCGCCGTGGGCGCGGCGCAGTTCGATGCAGCGGTCGGCCATGACGACGGCGCTGTCGGGCAGATCCTGCTGGGTGGCGGCCTCGACGGCCATGGAGTACATGGTGGCCAGGGTGGCGGGCGGGATGTCGGCCGGGTAGCGGGCGGGGCCGCGCTCGGCGATGTGCAGGGCCTGGGCGTAGTCGCCGGCGGCGAAGGCGGCCCGGAAGCGGTAGGAGACGATCCAGCCGTAGTCCTTGGGTTCGGGCGCAGCGTCGAGGCCGTCGTCGAACGCCGTCAACCGCGCCAGCGCTTCCTCCGCCAGCCCGGCCTCCAGCATGCCGCTCGCGTCGTTCATCACTTCGACGAACGCATTTCGATCCATGGCCTTTTCGCCTTCCCGCATATGTCAGCCCCGGATCGTATGACCGCACCACCACCCCGCGCGGCCAGTGAGGTCAAGGTCATAGTTTCAACCCACCCCACATGACCACGCAGCGTCTTCTGCGTGGCACGTTGTGTCACAACGCTATTCCGCACCGCGCCACGAACCCGCCTCCCTGCGGGCATCTCTCGTGTCACGGTCGATCCGTTCGCCCCCAATCTAACGACAAGACACCCACTCGACACACTTCCACCCCTCGGAGTGTCGGAGACCTTTTCACTTTCTCCGCGTCAGAGGGCGGGGAGGGCGGTGCCGGGTTCGGGGGTGAAGGTGACAATGCGCCGGCGCGGGTCGCCGGGCAGCTCCAGGTTTTCGTAGGAGAAGCTCAAGCTGCCCGAGTGCGGGTGGTGGACGAGCTTGCCGCCATGGGTGCGAAGTTCCACGTCGCCACCGGGACGCGAATTCCGCACTGCCGGTCGCGAGTTCGTCGACGAACGCGGCAGTGTCCGAATCGTCCGGATACAGACCCGCGACGCGGCGCCGCTGGGCGACCGTGGCGGCGGCGACAGCGTCCCAGTCGCCGTAGAACCTTCGGGCGGCGGGATCGAAGAACAGCGCACGGGCCATGTTCTCCTCGGCCAGCGGTCCGAAGACGTAATGCGCCAGCGGATTCTTGGCCAGCACCTCGAACAGATCGGTGATGAGCACGGCAGGCGCCTTGTCGATCAAATCGAGCATCCGCAGCAGTTCGGGCCGCGGCTCGGGAGCCGAGGTCTCGGCAGGGCGGGGTGGCCGGGCCAGCGCGTGCAGGTGGGCGGTCTCGATCGGGTTGAGCCGCAAGGCGTGCGCGAGCGAATCGAGCACCTCCGCCGAGGGATTGGCGGCCCGGCGCTGTTCGAGACGCTGGTAATACTCAACGCTGATCCCGGCCAAATGGGCAAGTTCGGCGCGGCGCAGCCCAGGCACCCGGCGCATTCCGGACGGAGGCAGCCCCGTCCCCTCCGGAGCCACCCGTGCGCGCCGGGACTTCAGAAATTCCGCCAGATCCTCACGCACCGCCACCACCGCAGTCTGGCACAGCCCTGGGTGGCCCTGGCGGTACGAGGCACGGCGTGCGCTGGTTGCGGTCTTCGACGGCACGCAGGCTGTGCATCGTGAACGACAGACAGACGATCTGCTTCCGTTCACCGATTCCATTGCACCGTAGGAGAATTGTTGTGACCGCCACCGCTCAGCAGCGCGCCGACATCATCGAGGCCGCCACTCGCCTGTTCTGGTACATCGATATTCGCGACTGGACGCCTTTCCGAGCGTCTTCGCCGAGGAAGTGACACTTGACTATTCGAGCATCTGGGGTGGCGAGCCCGCGACCGTCACCCCGGCGCGGATTCGGCAGGATTGGGAGAAGCTGATCGGCGACTTCGACGCCACCCAGCATCTGCTCGGCAATCATTTGGTGACCGTGGACGGCGAGCGCGCCGAACTGACCGCCGTCTTCCAGGCAATTCACTTGCTGGCCAACCGTTTCGGCTCGCCGCGCTGGACGTTGTGCGGCACCTACCGGATCGGCCTGCGCCTGGTCGAGGGCGCGTGGAAGATCGACACCGTGGTGATGACGGCGCAGTGGGCCGACGGCAACAAGGACATCCTCGCGATCGTGTCGGGCGGGCAGCGCCCGGAGGCCGCGTAGCGGCGAATCACGGGAGACAAGAATGGGAAGGATCGTTTCCTTCCCATTCAACCTTATAACACAGTGGGGGGCTTGCCACAAGGCCCCGGTGCGGGCGCACTATTGCTGACCTAAGGCCGCAACCTGCGCGAACAGCGCGCGCGGCGGTGGGGAAACCTAGCTGGGAAGGTGAGGGTGCCGGTGCCGGAGCAGGGGTACGAGAACGAACTGCGCGCGGAGCAGGAGTATGTCGGCGGGCTGTACGCGCGGCTGGATGCCGAACGCGCGCGGGTGCAGGGCCGCTATCGGGAGACGTTGACGGTGCGCGGCAACGCCACCGCGCTGGTGGAACGCGATGCCGAGGTGCGGTCGCTGGCCAAGGAGATCCGCCGGCTGGGTGTGGCCGACAACGGCCTGTGCTTCGGTCGCCTCGACAGTGCGGACGGCGAGACCTCCTATATCGGGCGGATCGGAATCTTCGACGAGGACAACGAGTTCGAGCCGCTGCTGCTGGATTGGCGCGCACCCGCGTCGCAGGCGTTCTACATCGCGACCGCCGCGAGCCCCGAACACATGCGGCGGCGTCGCCAATTCCACACGCGCGGGCGGCGAGTGGTGGACTTCACCGACGAGGTGTTCGGCCGCCCCGATGCGGGCGCGCGCGGGGACGCGGCGCTGCTGGCCGCGGTCAACGCGCCGCGCGGCGAGGGCATGCGCGACATCGTGGCAACCATTCAGGCCGAACAGGATCGGATCATCCGGCTCGACCATCCGGGCGTTCTGGTGATCGAGGGCGGGCCGGGCACCGGCAAGACGGTGGTGGCCCTGCACCGGGTGGCATATCTGCTGTACACGCAGCGCGCGCAGATGGAACGCAATGGGGTGCTGGTGGTCGGCCCGAATGCGGCCTTCCTGAAGCACATCGGGCGGGTGCTGCCGTCGCTGGGCGAGACCAATGTGGTGTTCACCACCACCGGTGAGCTGCTGCCGGGGCTGCGCGCCACCGCCGAGGACACCCCCGAAGCGGCGCGGCTGAAGGGTTCGCTGCGGATCCTGGACGTGCTGAAGGCCGCGGTCGCCGACCGTCAGCGGGTGCCGAGCGAGCCGATCTCGCTCGAATTGACCGATGCCACAGTGCGAATCGGCGCCGATATCGTCGGCTGGGCACGCGAGGAGGCGCGCGAGAGCGGCCGCCCGCACAACGAGGCGCGGGCGGTGTTCCTCGAGGTCCTCACCTGGGCGCTGACCGAACGCGCCATCGCCCGCATCGGCAAGGGCTGGCTGACCCGCGAGGACAAGCAGGCGTGGGAGAACATGCGCGCCGACCTGCGCACCGAACTCGCCGAACACGAGGGCTTCGCCGCCGCCGTCGACGACCTGTGGCCCGCCCTGGAGCCGGAAGAGCTCCTGGCGGAACTGCTTTCGTCACCGGAACGTTTGGCAGCCGCAGGCGCCGACCCCGCCCTGTACCGCGCCACCGGCAGCGCGTGGACCATCTCCGACGTGCCACTGCTCGACGAGCTGGTCGATCTGCTCGGCCGCGACACCACCGCAGAGGAAGCCGCGGCCGAACGCGAACGCAAGGCCCAGGCCGCCTACGCCGAAGGCGTGCTGGACCTGCTGGTCAACCGCGCCGACCACATGGACGACGAGGACCACCTCTTCGCCACCGACCTGCTCTACGGCGAGGACCTCGCCGAGCGCTTCCTCGAACGCGACACCCGCGATCTCGCCGAACGCGCTGCCGCCGACCGCGATTGGACCTACCGCCACATCGTCGTGGACGAGGCCCAGGAACTCTCCGAAATGGACTGGCGCGTCCTCATGCGCCGCTGCCCCAGCCACTCCTTCACCATCGTCGGCGACCTGGCCCAGCGCAGCTCCCCCGCCGGCGCCACCTCCTGGTCGGCCATGCTCGACCGCTACGTCCCCGCCCGCTGGCAATACCGTTCCCTCACCGTCAACTACCGCACCCCCGCCGAGATCATGACCGTGGCCGCCGCCGTCCTGGCCGACTTCGCCCCCGACGTGAACCCCCCGGAATCCGTCCGAGCCTGCGGCACCCACCCGTGGTCCCGCAGCCTGTCACCCGACGAACTCCCCTCCGCCATCGAGGAATTCGTCCAATCCGAGGCGGCACGCGAGGGCACCAGCATCGTCATCGGCCCACCCGGCCTCCCCGGCACCACCCCCGCCTGGGAAACCAAGGGCCTCGAATTCGACGCCGTCCTGGTCGTAGACCCCGACGCCATCCTCACCGAAAGCCCCCGCGGCGCAGCAGAACTCTACGTAGCCCTCACCCGAGCCACCCAACGCCTCGGCATCCTCCACACCCGCCCCCTCCCACCCTCCCTCGCGGGCGTCCGGGAGCTCGACCCCTACACGTCGAAGTAGAGGTCGAATTCGTAGGGGTGGGGGCGGACGTTGATTTCGGCGATTTCGGTGTCTCGTTTGAGGCGGATCCAGGTTTCGATGAGGTCTTCGGTGAAGACGTTGCCCTGGGTGAGGTATTCGTGGTCGGCTTCGAGGCGGTTGATGACCGCTTCGAGGCTGGCGGGGGTTTGGGTGACGTCGGCGCTTTCCTCGGGGGTGAGTTCGTAGAGGTCCTTGTCGACGGGGAGGGTGGGTTCGATTTTATTGGTGATGCCGTCGAGGCCGGCCATCATCATGGCGGCGAAGGCGAGGAAGGGGTTACCGGAGGAGTCGGGGCAGCGGAATTCGAGGCGTTTGGCGGCGGCCGAGGTGCCGGTGACCGGAATGCGTACGGCGGCAGAGCGATTGCGCTGGCTGTAGACCAGGTTCACCGGGGCTTCGAAGCCGGGGACGAGGCGTTTGTAGGAGTTCACGGTCGGGTTGGTGAACGCCAGCAGCGAGGGGGCATGGTGGAGCAGGCCGCCGATGTAGTGGCGCGCCAGATCCGACAGCCCGGCGTAACCGGCCTCGTCGTAGAACAGCGGGGAGCCGTCCTTCCACAGGGATTGGTGCACGTGCATGCCGGATCCGTTGTCGCCGAACAGCGGTTTGGGCATGAAGGTGACGGTCTTGCCGCTCTCCCAGGCGGTGTTCTTGACGATGTACTTGTAGAGCATCAGATCGTCGGCGGCTGCGAGCAGGGTGTTGAACTTGTAGTTGATCTCGGCTTGACCGGCGGTGCCGACCTCGTGATGGCCCTTCTCCAATTCGAATCCGGCCGCCTGCAGATTGGTGCACATGCGGTCGCGCAGATCGACATCGGCGTCATACGGCGCGACCGGGAAGTAGCCGCCCTTGGGCCGGATCTTGTAGCCGCGATTCGGGGTGCCGTCGGCATTGAGCTTGCGCCCGGTGTTCCAGTCCGCCGACGCCGAATCCACCTCGTAGAAGGCCCCGTTCATGCTGGTGTCGTAGCGCACCGAGTCGAAGATGTAGAACTCCGCCTCGGGCCCGAAGTAGGCGGTGTCGGCGATGCCGGTGGAGCGCAGGTATTCCTCGGCCTTGCGCGCCACATTGCGCGGATCGCGGCTGTAGGCGGCGCGGGTGTGCGGGTCGTGGACGAAACAGCTGATATTGAGGGTCTTGGCGGACCGGAACGAATCCAGTTGCGCGGTGCGCAGATCCGGCAGCAGCAGCATGTCGGATTCGTGGATGGCCTGGAACCCGCGCACCGACGACCCGTCGAAGGCGATGCCGTTGTCGACCAGATCGTCCCCGAACATGCTCGCCGGGATGGAGAAATGCTGCTGGATGCCGGGGACGTCGCAGAACCGGATGTCGACGTATTCGACGTCCTCGTTATCGATGTAGTCCTGTACTCCGCTGGTGGTAGGGGTGATCACCGCTCGCTCCTCGTGGCCGCGCACGCCTACCCGATCGGACGGCCCGGTCGGGGTCCGGCGGTCCTGTTCGTGCTAAGAACGATACGTCCGCGATCGCGTCGAAGGAGCCGAATCCCCTTGTCTTCCAAGATCATTCGTAACTTTCCGGACAACACGCCGGGCAGCCGGTAACCTCGCGCCCGCAACGACAGCCCCACTCCCCCGCTTTTGTCACAATGCACAAGTCCGCCTCGGTAGATCTTCGCCATTGCCAATGGACCCGCCCGTCGTTTGTGCGGTCTGCTGTAGTTCGTGAGTTCAACACCGGCTGCGGGACCAGCCCCGCGCACCATGGTCGAGGCATTCCAGGCCAATGTGGCCCGCTATCCGCAGGAGGTGGCGCTGCGCTCGCTGGGCGGCGCGGTCACCCTGACCTGGCGCGAGTACGGCGACCGGGTCCGCGCGATCGCGACCGGACTGGCCGCCCTCGGCATCGGCCGCGGTGACACGGTGGCGCTGATGATGACCAACCGGCCCGAATTCCACCTGTGCGACACCGCGATCCTGCACACCGGCGCGACCCCGTTCTCGGTGTACAACACCAACCCGGTGGACCTGCTGGCTTATCAATTCGGCAATGCGGGCAACCGGATCGTGATCTGCGAGCGGCAGTTCGCGCCGCAGGTACTGGCGGCGGTCGAGCAGGCCGCGGCGCAGGGCGGCACGGTCGAGCACGTGATCTGCGTGGACGAGGCACCGGAGGGGTGTGTCTCGCTCAGCGACATCGAAGCGACCGACAACGAGGACTTCGACTTCGAAAAAGCCTGGCGCGCGGTCGATCCCGAGGATCTGCTGACCATCGTCTACACCTCCGGCACCACCGGCCCACCCAAGGGCGTGGAACTGACCCACACCAATTTCCTCGAAAACGCCCGCGTGGTCGAGGAATTCGGCGGCGGCGGCACCGCCGACAAGGTGGTCTCCTACCTGCCCGACGCACACGCCGCCAACCGCTGGTTCGCGCACTACCTGTCGCTGCTGACCGGCGCGCAGATCACTACCTCCCCCGATCTCAAGCAGGTGGCCGCCGCGCTCACCGAGGTGCATCCGTCGGTGTTCCTGGGCGTGCCACGGGTGTGGGTCAAGGTGAAGGCCGCGCTGGAGGAGCGCTTCGCCGCCGAACCCAGCGCCCTCAAACGCCGGCTCATCGACTGGGCCATCGGCGCCGGCCGCGCCCGAGCCCGCGCGAACTCCGACGGCCGCACCCAAAGCCCCTTCGAGACGCTGCAGTTCCGGTTGGCGGATCGCCTGGTGCTCAACACCATTCGCGCCCAGCTCGGCATGGACCGCATCCGCATCGCCATCACCGGCGCGGCCCCCATCCCCAAGGACACCCACGAGTTCTTCCTGGGCCTGGGCCTGCCGCTGTGCGAGGGCTACGGCATGACCGAATGCACCGCGGGCGCGACCGTGAACCGCCCCGACCGCATCAAGATCGGCACCGTGGGCCGCGCGCTGCCCGGCGCCGAGGTGCGCATCGCCGAGGACGGCGAGGTGCTGGTGCGCGGCAAGATGGTCATGCGCGGCTACCGCAACGCCCCCGACAAGACCGCCGAGACCGTCGACGCCGAGGGCTGGCTGCACACCGGCGACGTCGGCGAGCTCGACGCCGACGGCTTCCTGCGCATCGTCGACCGCAAGAAGGAACTGATCATCAACGCGGCCGGCAAGAACATGTCGCCCACCAATATCGAGAACACCGTCACCGAGTGCACCCCGCTGGCGGGCACGGTCGTGGCGATCGGTGAGGGCCGCGCCTACAACACCGCACTCATCTGCCTGGACCCCGATCTCGCGGCCGCCTTCGCCGAGCGCCACCAGCTAACCGATCGCAGTATCGCCGCGCTGGCCCGGGACCCGATCGTGCTGAAGGCCGTGCAGGAGGGCATCGACGCGGCCAATGCCAAGCTCTCCCGGGTGGAGCAGATCAAGAAGTTCGTGCTGCTGCCGGACGTGTGGGCCCCGGGCAGCGATAACCTCACGGCGACCGGCAAACTCAGGCGCAAACCGATAGCAATCAACTACGCGGCTACTATCGACTCGCTGTACGGATAGTAGGAGAGTCGATGCACGCGCGATTGCGGGACCGAGCGCTCGAGGAGCTGTACCGGCGCGCGGTCGTGGCGCGCGAAGACATCCCCGAGGCCGTCGGACCGTACCGAACCCTGCCGCAACCGCTGGTCACCAGCGGTTTCGAGCGGGGCACCAAGCTGAACGTGGACCTGTTCTTCGACTTCATCCGCACCGGCCGCGCCCCCGCGCCCGAGGACACCCACGAACTGGTGCAGATCGCGTTGAGCCGGGTGCGCGACGGCGAAACCCTCGAGGACGTGCTCAGCCGCTACAGCCTCGGCGCGGAGTACATCTTCTCCCGGTTGAAGGAGAGCGCGACCGGTCCGGAACGGGAGCTGCTCGACGACGCGGCGGTCTCACTGCTGCAGTACGTCACCCTCATGACCACCCGCATCGCCACCGCGTGTGTGCAGCGCGCGCACGATCCGCGCTGGGAGTTGCTCGAACGCCGCCGCGCCATCGCCGATGCCCTGCTGACCGGGCGCGATCCCATCGAGTGGGCCGAGGAACCGGCCATCGCGGTCCCGGATGCGTTCCTGCTGGCCGTGTTCCGCCTCGGCGCCACCCGCGGCACCGACACCAGCGAACTGCGCCACCGCGTCGAGGCGATTCCGGGGGTTTTCCTGCGCCTGGACAGCGGCGGCTGGACCGCGCTGCTGCCGCTGCAACCCGGTGACGACGGCACCGCGACCCTGGCCGCGCTGTCGGGTCGCCTGCCCGCGCACGGCCCGCTCACCGCCCGGCCCGCACTGGGTCAGGCTGCGCCGGAGCCGCGTTCGGGTCCGCCCGCGCCGTTCTGGGTGGGAGTGGCCACCGCGGAGTCGCGGTCCGCGGTGCCGGCGGTGTTCGCCGAGGCGCGCATGCTCGCGGAACTGGGCCGCTGCCTGGAGCGTCCGCACGCCATATGCCGGCGACCCGACCTCATGTTCGAGTACACCGTCGCCGCGGGCGGTCCCGCGCGCACCGGGCTGGCGGCCGTGCTCGCACCGCTGGACTCGCAGCCGTTGCTCGCCGAGACCCTGGAAGTGTTCGTGGACACCGGCTTCAATCAACTGGCCACCGCGCGCCTGCTGACCATCCACCGCAATACGGTGACCTACCGGCTGGCGCGGGTGCACGAGCTGACCGGACTGGATCCGCACCGCCCGACCGACGCCATGACCCTGTCCGCGGCCCGCATCGCCCGCCGTCTCGAATCCGCCTCGTTCGCACCCTGATTCGCGACGCTTGGTCTCGTGCACAAGCCGGCCGGACCCGGATCTGGCGGATTGCCGGTAGCGACGCGCTCGCGCTGTGCTGTGTGCTGAACGGCGACGACGAGGTCGTGGTCGGCGCCGCCGCAGCGGCGTACGCGCAGCGATCTCCCGACCATCCGCAGAGGTAGATCGTTGAGTAACACCTTCCGGCCCCGTCGCTGCCGTCTGGCGCCGTGGGCCGTGGCCGGGTTCTCGGTCCTGGCCATGACCGTCACGACCACCACCGCCCAGGGCGCGCCCGTCTTCGGGCCGGTGCCGGACGCCCCCGCCAACTTCGGGCTCCCGGCGGCCTACCAGCCCACCCCGGAGAAATACGGGGTGGATTATCAACTGGGACAGATCGTTCCGCTCTCCGACGGCACCCAGTTGCAGGCCGAGGTCCGCTACCCCACCGATCCGGCGACCGGGCAGCGCGCGGCGGGCGAATTCCCGGTCATCGTCAACTTCACCACCTACGGCGCGGTCACCAGCGCTTTGACCGCCGCGATCACCGGCGTCATCGACGATCTGCACATCCAGCTGCCCGATCAGCTCGAGGATGCCCGTCGCATCATCAATCAGGCCACCTCCATGCAGGACATGCTGGTGCGCCACGGCTATATCGAGGTGACCGCGGACGTGCGCGGCACCGGCGGCTCCACCGGCGCGTGGAGCCCGGCCTCGCAGCAGGACGGCAAGGACGGCGCGGAACTGGTGGACTGGGCGGCGAAACTGCCCGGCGCCAACGGCAAGGTCGGCATGTACGGTTACTCGTTCCCGGGCCTGTCGGCCATGCGGACCGCCGAAACCGTCGGCCCCGGTTCACCGTTGAAGGCGATCGTGCCGTTCGCGGTGCCCAACAACATCTTCGACGAGGTGCTCAATCACGACGGCATGATGAGCCCGCTGCTGTTGACGGTCATCTCGCTGATGGTCCCGTATCTGAGCCTGATCGGGCCGTTCCTGAGCGCGACGGTGTCGCCGCAGCAGTTCCTGCGCTCGCTCGGCGATCATCTGAACGCCTTGGTCGGCCCGGATACCAGCACGGTGAAGCTGTTGTTCGACGCCTACACCGGCGGCGCCACCGCCTACGACAACACCTGGTGGAAGGATCGGCGTTTCGAGACCGACCTGCACAATCTGGTGGACAACGGCATCGCCATGTACCAGGTCGACGGCTGGTGGGACCTGTACCAGGAGGGCGCGGTACGCAATTACGCGCAGCTGCAGAACCTTTCGGCCGGTCGCGATCAGTTCGCGCCGATGGCGGCTGATCAGCGCGCCGACGGCCGCTACCAATTGCTCATGGGCCCTTGGTATCACGTCGGCCTGGGTCTGGGACCCGGCTCGCGCATGGACACGAACCTGATCACGCTGGCCTGGTTCGACCGGTGGCTCAAGGACATTCACAACGGCGTCGACGAGACCGCGAATCCCCTGCACACCATCGACGCGAACAACACCGCCGCCGACACCGTCCGCTACCCGTTCGAGCAGGCCGCCGTCCAGCAGCGCTACTTCGACGGCGACCGCCTGGTGGCGGACAAGCCCGCCGCCGCCGACGCCTCGGATCACCTGGACTACACCGGCATCGACACCATCTGCAATCGCGAGACCCTCGGCCAATACACCGGCGGCCTACTCGATTTCGTGTTCCGGGTCTTCACCGTCTCCAACCCGTGCACCGAATGGGTGCAGGGACCGACCGCGGGCCTGCGCTACACCATGGACCCGGTGACCGAACCGACCATGCTGGCCGGCCCGTCGAGCGTCACCCTCTACGCCTCCTCCACCGGCGCCGACGCCGCCTTCCAGGTGTGGCTCGACGATGTCGCCCCCGACGGCAGCGCCGTGAACATCACCGGCGGTGCGCAATTGGCCAGCCAGCGCACCCTGGACCCGGCCAAGACCTGGAACACCGGCGACGGCACGGTGTACGCGCCCGAGCACACGATCCTGAAGGAGAACGAGCAACTGCTCACCCCCGGCGACGTGGTGAAGATGGAGGTGAAGATCCGGCCCGCGTTCCACCGCCTCGAACCCGGTCACGCGCTGCGCCTGCGCATCACCTCCGGCACCTTCCCGTCGACCATCCCCAATCCGGCGGATCTGGGCCGGCTGCTGGGGACCTCGCAGCAGATCCAGCGCGATGCCGCCCACCCGTCCGCGCTGGTGGTGCCGCTCGCCCCGGCGAGTTCGTTCACTCATCGCTGACGCGCTACAGGTGCATCCAGTTCGGCCACACTCGTGCCCACGGCTGCTTGCGCCCCGAGCACTTCCAGAGGGTGACGTCCTGGGTGTTGCCCTTGAAGCCCAGGCGGGTGTCGACCTTGCCGACGGCGTCGACGTGGTCGAACTGGCTGCGCAGGGCGGCCTCGTAGCCGCCGACGGCCAGCACCGCCGACGCGTCGTCGGGTGGGGTGGCGAAGTAGCCGAAGCCGCGGCTGGGGCTGTAGACGGCGGGCAGGCGATCGCGGCCCAGCTGGTCGAGAGCGCTTGCCTGCCAATAGGTGTCGGTGAGGATGACGGCGTGGGCGCGTTCGGCCGGGGTGAGCGCGTCGTAGGCGTGGATCACCTCGTCGGTGAGCTCGTGCCAGCCGAAGGACCCGTAGACGCCGATGGCGACCGCCGCCTCGGCGTCGTCGCGGGGCGGGCGCACCCGGTCGGCGGGCCGCCACGGGGTGGAGTACAGCGTGAAAGCCGTTGCGCCGACCGCCAATAGGGCGACGGCCCCGATCAGTATCCGCCGCCGGCGCGGGCGCAGCCGGGCGGCGGTGCCGGTCACCCCGACCGCGCCGGCGGCGATCACCACTGCGTACATGCCCGCCGCGTAGTAGATGCGCCCGCCGGTGAGCAGAAACGCGCCGTAGAGCAGCAGCAGCGTGACCGCGAGAAAACGGTAGGGCCGCAACAAATCCCAGCGCAGCAGCACCCACAGGCCCCACAGCAGCAGCAACGCGCCCAGATACCCGGCCAGGCTCACCGACATCGGCACGAACAGCAGTCGCCCGCCCAGGATGCCCTGCTCGGCCCCGATCACCCCGCCCATCTTCAGCTGCGGCCAGGAATGGCGGGCCTGCCACAGCAGTTCGGGCACGGTGGCCGCCACCACGATCGCCCCGCCCAGCCACAGCAGCGGCCGCCGCACCAGCTCGCGCGGACCGCACAGCAGGCTCGCGGCCGCCAGCGCCAGCCAGAAGAACGGGATCAGCCACTTCACCTGCATGTCCACGGCGGTGAGCAGGGCCGCGGCCAGCAGCAGGCCGTCGGCGCGAGTGCGCACCCAGCGCACCACCAGCCAGGTGATGATCACCCACAGCGCGGTGTCGACCGCGTTGGTGGTGAGCATGGCGCCCTGCAACAGCAGAAACGGTGAGCTCGCGTAGCCGAGCGCGGCCAGCCCCTGCGCCCAGCGGCCGCCCTCGAATTCGCGGGCGAGCATGGCGCACAACACGATCGCGGTCACCGTCAACGCCACCGCCGGCAGCCGCAGCACCAGAAACGATCCGGGCGCGAGGGTGTCCATGAGCCGGGCCAGCAGCGGCAGCACCGGCCCCTGATCGGCGTACCCGAACGCGGGCCGCCGCCCGGCCGCCAGAAAGTACAGCTCGTCGCCGAAATAGCCGTAGCGCGAGGCCGACAGCACCAGCACCACCGCGGCGGGCACCGCGACCGCCGCCACCGTCCACCAGGCCATGGACGGGCGCTCGTCGGGTTTGGCATGCCGTCCCGAACCGTGGGGCCGGGCCGGGCGATCCACCACATCGGTCAACGCGCACTCCTCGACGGCGGGGTCACGCTCCGGACATCAGGAATCTACAGCGTCCGACCGGCAAATCCGCCGACCCGCGCGGACGGCCGCGCCGCCGAGTCCGGGCGACCTATACTCTATGCCGATGTGACTGCCGCGCAACGCGTTCCAGCGAAGGAGCCCCGGCATGACCGAACAGACCCCGGCCGCCAACCCCTACGGCACCCCGACCACCTCCGGCCCGGAGCCGATCCGCTCCTACCAGAACCGGCTCAACGCCGTCATTCGCGTCCTGCTGAAGGTCCCGCTGCTCGCACCGCGGGTCGGCAAGCGACTGTGCGTGCTGCATGTCGTCGGCCGCAAATCCGGCAAGGTCTACGACGTCCCGGTCGCCTACACCCGCCACGAGGGCGACATTCTCGTCGGTACCGCCAAACGTCCGTGGGTGAGCAATATTCGCAAGGGCACCCCGCTGGCGGTGTCGTTCGGCGGTCCGAAGCGCACCGCCGACGCCGAGGTGCTCACCGACGCCGAATCGGTGGTGCGGCTCTCGGAGGTCATCGCCCGCGACAACAAGCAGTGGGCCAAGTTCAACGGCATCGGGCTGGACGCGCAGGGCAACCCCAGTAAGGCCGACTCCTATCAGAGCTGGCAGCAGGGCTGTGTGATCATCCGGCTCAGCGTGCACTGAGCTCTCAGTCGACGAGCCTGGCCTGCACGTAATCCTCGGCGTCGAGGCCGACGAGCACCTGCCGCACCAGCGGCGGCGCCCACGAGGCGGACGCGTCGTGCCCGATCACCGGATCGGTGAGGGTGACCGTGCGCCCGCGCGTCTCGAACTGGAAGGTCCCCGCCGCGCGAATGTTCTTGAGCCAGTCCACATCCCGGCCGTAGGTGAGGGCGATGCGGTAGCCGCCGTCCCGCGCGAACACCATCACCGGGGAGCGGTACTCGCGCCCGGACTTGCGGCCGCGGTGCACGACGACGCCGAAGAACGGCGCGACCCGCGCCAGCACCCCCAGCACCGGATTGCTGATCTTGCGGTTGATCCTGGCGAGGGTCCGGGGCAGCGGCATGATCTCGTCCTCCCTGACGAAAACGGTTGCGCCCCTGAGGCTACGCCGCCGACGATCACCGCGCGCGGCATCCGCGAGCCCGCGTCCGACCCGCCGCGACAGCAGTGTTCGACCGGCCCCTACAGTGCTGTTCAGGGCCGCTTGCGCGGCGGCACAGGAAGGAGCCCGGCCATGTCGGAGATGATCGCGGTGTACGACGCCGCCGGACGCGAGATCGGCGCGCTGGAGCGCGCGCAGGTGTACGCGCAGGGTATCTGGCACGCCAGCGCGGGCGTCCTGGTGCGCTCACGGGACGGCTCGAAGATCTACGTGCACAGGCGAACCGACACCAAGGCCGTCTTCGCGGGCATGCACGACTGCCTGGCCGGTGGCGTGCTGGGCCCGGGTGAGGATCCCGCCGCGGCCGCCGCCCGGGAACTGGCCGAGGAGCTCGGCATCGAGCCGGGCCCGCACGACGAGGGCCTGCTGCCGCTGGCCACCGCGTCCTGGGACGGCGAATGGGCCGGTCGCCCGATGCGCTGCCATCTGTTCGCCTATGAAATCCGCTACGACGGCCCGATCCGCCATCAGCCCGAGGAGATCGCGGACGGCTGGTGGTGGACCGACGAGGAGCTGCGCTCCCATCTCGAGGATCCGGCCTGGCCGTTCGTGCCCGACACCCGCACGCTGATCCCCGATCTACTGCCCTGAGCCGCGTCCACCCCGGACATGACGGCGGCCCATCGAATCCCGCGCGATTCGATGGGCCGTCGTGGCTCGGTGGCTCAGTGCGTCAGTTACCGGTCGAACCGGGGGCGCCACTGCCCGAGAACAGTCCCTGAATGGTCTTGATCAAGACCTGGGCCAGGAAATCCGAAGCGGATCCAGTTCCCACGTGCTACTCCTCATCTAATCCAAACGACATGTCGGGCATGTGAATCATGCACGGTTCACATTCGAGAGGAAGCCTTTTCTTCGGGAAATTTTCCTCGATCCCGACCGGAGCTACACGGTAGAACGGGTTCCACCAGGGATTATATCGGTTCGATAAATATGTGACTTAGATCACTTTCTATTTGCCGCCCTCGATGAGGGTTACCGGCTGGGCGACATACGACGTCCCGGTCACGTCGACGCCCTGGGACTTCAGCAGATCCAGCGCCTTGGTCACGTATTCGACGCTGTAGGCCGCGGCGTCGGGATCCTTGGTCAGGACGGTCTTGCCCTCCTGGTTCTTGGTGGTCTTGGCGATGGCGACGGTCCGATCCCACGCGGCCTTGTCGATCATCCCGACCCCGTTGGGCGACGGCCAGATCAGCTTGTTCACCTCGGTGATCTGCCACTGCTGATGGCTCGCGCCCAAGGTCGATCCGGCGGCGACGGTGAGGTCGCGGCACTTGTCGACATTGTCGCGGCAGAACGCCCAGCCCTTCAGCGAGGCGGCGATGAACTTCACCGTCTGGTCGGCGTACTTGCTGTCCTTCAGCTTGTCGGTATTGGCCCACAGGGCGTCCTGCAGCATGGCCACACCCTGGTCGTTCCAGTCGATGGTGGCGAAATCCTCGGGGGTGTAAAGCTTTCCGGTGGCCGGGTTCTTGACCTCGAGCAACTGCGCGTACTCGTTGTAGGACATGGCCTGCGCGGCGTCGATGTCGTGGGCGAGGAAGGCGTTCATGTCGAACTGCTGCTGCACCAGGGTGACATCCTTGGCCGGGTCCAGGCCCGCCTTCGTCATGCCGGCGAAGAGCTCGAATTCGTTGCCGTAGCCCCAGTTTCCGACCTTCTTGCCCTTCAGGTCGGCCGGGCCGCCGATCCCGGCGCTCTTGAACGACACCTGTTTGGTGCCCGAGCGTTGGAAGATCTGCGCGACATCGGTGATGCCCGCCCCGGCCTCGCGGGAGGCGAGCGCCTTGGGCACCCAGGCGACGGCGTAATCGGCCTGCCCCTGCGCCAGCACGGTCTGCGGGACGATATCGGTGCCGCCGTCGAGGATGTCGACGTCGAGGCCCTGCTCCTTGTAGTAGCCCTGCGCGGCCGCGGCCAGATAGCCGGCGAACTGGCCCTGTTTGAACCACTGCAGTTGCAGCTTCACCTTGGTGAGGCCGTCGGAGGTGGTCGAGTTGTCGCTGGTGCTGCATCCGGACAGGGCCGCCACCGCCACGGTGACGGCGGCCAGCACGGCCCGGATGCGCAATCTTCTACCGGTACTTCTCATTTCGATCTCCCAGGGGTGGTGCGGGGTCTGCGGGTGAGCTGTTCGAGCAGCACCACGGCGGCCAGGAACACCAGGCCGAGCAGCATGGCCGCCACCACGTACGCCCAGGCGCGCGGGTAGGCGGTATTGGCGGCGGCGGAGGTGATGCGGCTGCCCAGGCCGTGCTGCAGGCCGCCGAAGTATTCGGCGATGATGGCGGCGATCACCGCGCCCGGGGCGGCGATGCGCAGTCCGGTGAACAGGTGCGGCAGCGCGGCGGGCAGGCGCACGGTGCGGGTGATCTGCCAGCCGGTGGCGGCGTAGGCGTGCATGAGGTCGGCGTGCACGCGCGGAACCTGACGCAATCCCCGTGTGGTGCTGACGAAGACGGGGAAGAACACCACGATGGTGGCGACCAGGCGGCGCGGCAGATCGGTGGTGGTGGAGTACATGGAATTCAGCAGCGGGGCCAGCGCCACGATCGGGACGGCGGCCGCGGCAGCGGCGAGCGCGCCCAGGATGCCGTCCACCACCGCGAAGCGGGCAGCGAGGATGGCGGCGGCGATGCCGAGGATCGCGCCCGCCAGCAGGCCGACCAGGGCGTTCTTTCCGGTGGCGACGGCGGCCTCGAGGATGGCGTGCTCGTTGTCGCCGAACGCTTTCGCGATGGCGCTGGGTGCGGGCAACAGGAACGACGGCACGCCCGCCGCCACGGTCAGCACCTGCCACAGCACCAGCAGGGCGACACCGAAAAGCACAGGCGGCAGCCAGGTTCCGAGGGTCCTCGTCATCGAATGTCCCGTCCCGCGGTGCTTTTCGGCCTGTCGCCGCCGTGCCCTTCGTGCAGGGCGGCGCGGACGGCGGCCACGGCGGCGAAGAATTCCTCGCCCGAGCGCACGTCGTCGTCGCGGTCGCGGTCCCAGCCGCCGGTGGCCAGGACCTCGGTGATGCGGCCCGGCCGCGGTGACATGACCACCACCCGGTCGGACAGGAACACCGCCTCGGGAATGGAGTGGGTCACGAAAAGCACGGCCGCCCCGGTCTCTTCGGCGATGCGCAGCAGTTCGCCCTGCATGCGCTCGCGGGTCATCTCGTCGAGCGCGCCGAACGGTTCGTCCATCAGCAGCAGCGGTGGTTTGCGCGCCAGCGCGCGAGCGATGGCGACGCGCTGCTGCATGCCGCCGGACAGCTCGGCCGGGAAGCGGCGCGCGAACTCGGTCAGGCCGGTGATCTCGAGCAATTCCGCGCTGCGCGCGCGTCTTTCCCGCTTGCCGACGCCGTGCAGCTGCAACGGCAGCTCGACGTTCTCCTGCACGGTCCGCCACTCCAGCAGTCCAGCCTGCTGGAACGCGATCCCGTAGTCCTGATCGAGCCGGGCCTTGCGGGCCGTCTTGCCGTGCACCACAACGGTTCCCGAGCTCGGCTCCTCCAGATCGGCGACGATCCGCAGCAGCGTGGACTTGCCGCAGCCCGAAGGCCCGATCAGCGAGACGAACTCACCGGCCGCGACGGTCAGGTCGATGTCCTGCAACGCGGTCACCGCGCCCGCATCGAAGATCTTGCCCACCGCCCGCAATTCGACGGCGGGCACGATCTCGGCGGTGGGATGCGGCAGCGACGCGGATGCCTCCACGGTCACGGGGTACCTCCGAACGAACAGCCGAGATCGGCACGGCGCGCGGCCGATTCGGCGGATGGAACGATGTGGACGGGCGCGGGCCCCGGTTCGACTCTGGTCAACGCCGCGCTCCCGAGGTGTGGCCGGGGCGGGCGTAGCGGCGCAGCACCGCTTCCAGCGCGGACACCAGCGCGGTGAGGACCACGCCCAGCAGCGCGGCGGCGATCACCGCGGCGTAGAGGCGGGCGGCATTGCCCGTGGACTGTTGCGAGAACACGATGATCTGACGCCCGATGCCGCCCGCGGTGCCGGTCGAGATCTCCGCGACCACACTGCCGATCACCGCGGCCGCCGCGCCCAGCCGCAGCGCGGGCAGGATGTGCGGGACCGCCGCCGGGAATCGCAAATGGGTGAGCGTCGCCCACCAGCCGGCAGCGCAGCTGTGCAGCAGTTCCACCGAAGCCGTTGCGGGCGACTGCAATCCGCGCAGGGTGCCGATGGCGACGGGGAAGAACACCAGGTAGGACGCGATCACCACGATGCTCATCCACGGCTGCCACGGCTGCCCGGCGATATGAATCTTCCCGCCCCAGCCCGCGACCAGCGGAGCCAAGGCGATCAGCGGAATCGTCTGCGAGACGATCACATACGGCAGCAGTCCGCGCTCGACGAACGAGAACCGCTGCATGAGCACCGCCAGCGCGATACCCACCACGGCGCCCACCGCCAGCGCCAGCAGGGACAGTTCGAGGGTGAAACTCGCGGTGCGCAGCAGGGTCGCGCCGACGGTCGTCTTGCCGTCGCGCTCCCCCAGCACGGTCAGCACCGCCCACGAATGCGGCAGCGCCCCATCGGTCGTGCGCGGCAGCACCCGCTGGCCGCCCACGCTGACCCCGTTGGCCGGAACCACCGCCTTGATCAACTCCCACAACCCGATCACCAGCGCGAAGGCCGCGAGGGGATACAGCAGCCGCCAGCCGGGCCCGCCGCGCCAGGCGAACCGGCCGGCCGTCGCGCCTTGGGTCTCGACCGCTTCGGCCGCGCGAACCACCGTCGACGTGGCCGTCACGAGTTCGTCACCGTCGCCTCGATCGGGTGCGGCAGGCGCGGCAGCACGGATTCGCCGTAGGCCTCGAGGGTCGCGGTCTTGGCGTCGTGTTGCAGGTACACCGCGAACTGGTCGACGCCGAGGGCCTCGAGTTCGCGCAGCCGGGTCAGGTGCTCGTCGGGGGTGCCGAGAATGCAGAAGCGGTCCACGATCTCGTCGGGCACGAACTCGGCGTGGGTGTTTCCGGCGCGGCCGTGCTCGTTGTAGTCGTAGCCCTGTCGGCCGGCGATGTAGTCGGTGAGGGCCTGCGGGACGCCGGAGTCGGCGCCGTAGCGGGCCACGATGTCGGCGACGTGGTTGCCGACCATGCCGCCGAACCACCGGCATTGCTCCCGTGCGTGTTTCAGCGCGGCGGCGGTGCCGTCGGTGATGTAGGCGGGTGCGGCGACGCAGATGGTGACCGCGTCGGGGTCGCGGCCCGCGCGTTCGGCGGCGGCGCGCACGCGGGCGATGGTCCAGGCGGTGATGTCCGGGTCGGCGAGTTGCAGGATGAACCCGTCGGCCACCTCGCCGGTGAGATCGAGCGCGCGCGGCCCGTACCCGGCCACCCACACCGGTAGCCGCGAGGCCGCCGCCCACGGGAATCGGACGGTGGTGTCCCCGATCCGCGCGCTGCGTCCGTTGCCCAATTCCTTGATGACGCCGATGGATTCGCGCAGGGTCGCCAGGTTGGCGGGCCTGCCGCCCAGGGTGCGGACCGCCGAATCACCGCGTCCGATCCCGCAGACGGTGCGATTGCCGAACATGTCGTTGAGGGTCGCGAAAGTGGACGCGGTCACCGTCCAATCCCGGGTGGACGGATTGGTCACCATGGGCCCGACCACGACCTTGCGGGTCGCGGCGAGGATCTGGCTGTAGATGACGTACGGCTCCTGCCACAGCAGGTGCGAATCGAAGGTCCACACGTGCGAGAACCCGTGCGTCTCCGCGATTCTCGCCAACTCCACCACCCGCGAGGCGGGCGGCGTGCACTGCAACACCACACCGATATCCATGCGGCGCTTCTCCCCTCGTAGTCGGTCAGATGAGGTTCTGCGACAGGCCGCGTTTGACGAACCGGCCGTGGCCGGCACTGCCCAGGTAGGCGCCGTCGTCGACGAGGACCCGGCCGCGCGAGAGCACGGTGTCGACATGTCCGTCGATCTCGAAGCCCTCGTAGGCGCTGTAGTCCATATTCATGTGGTGGGTCTTGCCCAGCCCGATGCTGGTGTGCCCGTTCGGGTCGTAGATCACCACGTCGGCGTCCGCGCCCGGCGAGATGACGCCCTTGCGCGGATACAGCCCGAAGGTGCGGGCGGGCGCGGTGCAGCACACCTCCACCCACTTCTCCAGTGAGATCCGGCCGTCCTTGACGCCCTGGAACATCAGATCCATCCGGTGTTCGACACCGCCGATGCCATTGGGGATCTTGCTGAAATCCCCTATGCCCATGTCCTTCTGGTCCTTCATGCAGAACGGGCAGTGGTCGGTGGCCACGGTGGTGACGTCGCCGGTGCGGATGAACCGCCACAGCTCGTCCTGATGGCCCTCGGCGCGAGCGCGCAGCGGCGTCGAGCACACCCATTTCGCGCCCTCGAAACCCGGTGCGCCCAGGTTCTCCTCCAGCGACAGGTACAGGTACTGCGGGCAGGTCTCGCCGAAGACGTTCTGCCCCTTGCCCCGTGCCTCGGCGATCTGTTGCAGGGCCTGCTTGGCCGAGACGTGCACGACGTACAGCGGCGCACCGGTCACCTGCGCCAGCATGATCGCGCGGTGGGTGGCCTCCTCCTCCATCTGCCAGGGGCGCGTGACGCCGTGGTAGTAGGGTGCGGTCTCACCGCGCGACACCGCCTGCTCGACCAGCACATCGATGGCGATTCCGTTCTCGGCGTGCATCATCAGCAGCGCACCGAGATCGCCGGCGGTTTGCATGGCGCGCAGGATCTGGCCGTCGTCGGAGTAGAACACGCCCGGATACGCCATGAACAGTTTGAAACTGGAGACGCCCTCGGACACCAATTCGCTCATCCCCTTGAGGGATTCGGCGTCCACCGAGCCCACGATCTGGTGGAATCCGTAGTCGATCGCGCATTTGCCGGAGGCTTTGTCGTGCCACAGCGCCAGGCTGTCCTGCACTCGCTCCCCCGGTTTCTGGATCGCGAAATCGATGATCGTGGTGGTGCCGCCGAACGCCGCTGCGCGCGTGCCGGTTTCGAAGGTGTCGGAGGCTTCGGTGCCGCCGAAGGGCATCTGCATGTGGGTGTGGCCGTCGACGCCGCCGGGGATGACGTATTTGCCGGTGGCGTCGATGACCGTGTCCGCGGTGGCGGCCAGGTCGCTGCCCAGCGCGGTCGATCCCGGCTGCAGGACCGCCGCGATGGTCTCGCCGTCGATCAGGACGTCCAGGGGTTGAGATCCGGTGGCGGAGACCACGATTCCGCCGTGGATGAACGTCGTGCTCACGGCTCCACCAGCTTTCCGTAGGCGTCCGGCCGCCGGTCGCGGTAGAAGGCCCAGCGGTCGCGCACCACCTTGATCAGATCCATGTCCAGGTCGCGCACGATCAGCTCGGGCGCGGTGTCGGAGGCCACCTCGCCGACGAACTTCCCCTCCGGGTCGACGAAGTAGCTGGTCCCGTAGAAATCGTCGTCGCCGTACTCCTCGACGCCGACCCGGTTGATGGCCCCGACGAAGTACTCGTTGGCCACCGCCGACGCGGGCTGCTCCAGCTTCCACAGGTAGTTGGACAGGCCGCGCGAGGTCGCCGAGGGATTGAACACGATCTCCGCGCCCGCCAGGCCCAGCGCCCGCCAGCCCTCCGGGAAATGCCGGTCGTAGCAGATGTACACCCCGACCTTGCCGACCGCGGTATCGAACACCGGCCAGCCCAGGTTGCCGGGCCGGAAATAGAACTTCTCCCAGAACCCGTGCACCTGCGGAATGTGATGCTTGCGGTACTTGCCGAGATAGCTGCCGTCGGCGTCGATGACCGCCGCGGTGTTGTACAGGTGGCCCTGCTGCTCCTGCTCGTAGACCGGCAGCACCATCACCAGCCCCAGCTCACGCGCCAGGGCCGCGAACCGCTCGGTGGTCGGGCCGGGCACAGATTCGGCGTAGTCGTAGAACTTGGTGTCCTGCACCTGGCAGAAATACGGCCCGTAGAACAGCTCCTGAAAACAGATCACCTTGGCCCCGGCCGCAGCCGCCTGCCGCGCATAGTCCTCATGCGCCTTGATCATGGACTCTTTGTCGCCGGTCCAGTTCGTCTGCACCAGCGCCGCTCGAACAATCGCCATGCCTTGTGATACTGCACTGGAAACGAATCCACTTGTGTTACAAGTTGATGGAAACGATTTCGTGACCGTAAATCCTCCGACCCCGTGCTCGGAGCCCCGCGACCGGGCACGCAGAATGGCGCTGTGACAACCGAACTCGGACCACCGCACGCGGCCGGGGACGATGCCATCCCCGTCGACACCGCCCCGCCCGGCGGTGCCGCCGACCTCAGTGCCCTCCCCTCCGACACCGCCCGGCCTGGCGGTGCCGCCGACCTCAGTGCCCTTCCCTCCGGCACCTCCACGCCGCCCGATACCGCGGCGGCCCTGGCCGCGGCCGCGCACGACCGCACCGCCACCGGTATCGCGGCCGCCGTCAGCCGGCGCATCCGCTCGGGGGCCCTGCCGCCCGGTACCCGGCTGCCCACGGTGCGCGAGGTGGCCCGGGAACTGCGGGTCTCCCCCGCCACCGTCAACCAGGCGTGGCGCGCGCTCGCCGCGACGGGCGCGATTGTGGCGCGCGGCCGGGCGGGCACCTTCGTCGAGGATCTCCCGCACCTGCGGCAGGCGCCCGCCGTCGGCCGCTATCAGCGTCTGCATCCGCACTCCGACAACGCTTTTCGCATCGATCTCTCGCGCGGTACCCCCGATCCGGCGCTGCTGCCCGACCTCACCGCGGCCTTGCGCGCGCTGCACGGCGACGACCGCATCGACGACCTGTCGGCCACCTACCTGGGCGATGCCGTCCTGCCCGAGCTGGAGGCGGCCATTCGCGCGGACTGGCCCGCCCGCGCCGAACGCTTCACCGTCCTCGACGGCGCCCTCGACGCCGTCGACCGGCTGCTGGCCGCCCATGTGCATCTCGGCGACGCCGTGATCGTGGAAAACCCGTGCTTCCCACCGTTTCTGGACCTGCTCGCGCGCCTGGCCGCCCGTCCGGTGCCGGTGGACGTGGACCGGGCGGGACTGCTACCGGATCGCCTGGCCGCCGCCCTGGCGGCGCACACTCCCGTGGCGGTGCTGCTGCAACCGCGCGCCCAGAATCCGACGGGCGCCTCGCTCACCGCCCAGCGCGTCCGCCAGCTCGCCGATGTCCTGTCCGACGCCGCCGTGATCGCCGGCGTCACCCCGATGATCATCGAGGACGACCACAGCGCGGGCATCACCACCGCGCCCCTGCGCTCCCTGGCCACCCGCCTGCCCGCCCGCACCGTCCACATCCGCTCCTACTCCAAATCCCACGGCGCGGACCTGCGACTGGCCGCGGTCGGCGGCCCCGCCGCCCACCTCGACCCGGTCCTCGAACGCCGCATGCTCGGCCCCGGCTGGTCCTCCCGCCTGCTGCAGCGCGTCCTGCTGCACATGCTCACCGACGACACCGCCCGCGCCAGAATCACCGAGGCCCGCACCCGCTACCGCACCCGCGCCGACGCCCTGCGAAAGTCCCTGTCCCGCCACGACATCCACCTCCCCCGCGGCGACGGCATCAACCTGTGGTTCCCGGTGGCCGACGAGAACGCCGCCCTCATCTCCCTGGCCGCCGCCGGCATCAAAGCCGCCCCCGGCGGCCCCTTCGAAGTCACCGACCACCCCCACACCGACCACCTCCGCCTCACCATCGCCGCCCTCCCCACCCACGAAATAGACGAAGTGGCAACCCAACTCGCCACCGCCGCCACCGCCACCCCCACCTACCGCCGCATCCGCCGCCCCTGAACGACCTCTCCGACCCCCGGCACACTCATCGGCACATTAGCTACCCCTCAGCAAACACCAATGAAAGGCGGCAGCTATCATTCGACGGTCTCCCGGCCGACTCCGGCCCAGCAATAACCGATGAAGGAATCCCGAAGACCGATGTCGATCACCCGCAAGTCGTTCCATGCCGCCGTCGTGGCCCTGCCGGTCGCCGCCGCCGTCGCCGCCGCGGGCATCGCCTCGGCCGCCCCGCTCCCCGGCGCCCCCACCCTGCCCGACGTGACCGCCCTGCCCGGCGTGACCGTCCCCGCCCTGCCCGACGTGACGATTCCCGGCGTGGCGCTGCCCTCGTTCGACCCGCAGCAGTTGCTCGCCACCGACGGCGCTTTCCGCGTCGGTGACGTGGCCGCGCCCGCCCCCGAGTGGCTGCCCGCCGAGGTTCGCGACGGCGTCAACGCCGCGGCCGACCAGGCGCAGGCGCAACTCGCGCAGATCGGCACCGGCGCGGGCTTCGATTCCGATCGTGCCGCCCGCATCGCCACCGGCGTGCTCGGCGGCGCCGCGGTCGTGGGCATTCCGGGCGCCCTGATCGGCGGCGGCGTCGGCGCGGTGACCGGCGGCTACTTCGGCGGCCTGCTCGGCGGTGTCGCGGGGGTGGGCATCGGCGCTCTGGTCGGCACCGCGACCGTGCCCGCCGGCGCGGCCGCGCTGGCCACCGTGGGCGGCATCATCGCCGAAACCGTGGCCGCCGCACCGACCGGCGGCGCAGCCCTGGCCGCCCTGCCCATCCTGCCGCTGCTGCCGTTCATCGCCGCCGGCGCCAGCGCCCCGGTCGCCGCGGTCGCCGGCGCGGCCATCGGCGGCGTGATCGGCGTCGGCGCGGGCGCGCTGGCCGGTGCGGTCGTCGGCGGCGCACTCGGCGCCGCGGCGCTCGGCATTCCCGCCGCGATCGTCGGCGCCGTCGGCGGCGGCATCCTCGCCGATCAGCAGCCCGCACAGTAACCCGGCCACGAAAGCCGCTCCGCACCAGACCAATTCACAGGCCGGGGCCCGTCGCCGAAAGGGGTCGGGTCCTCGTCCTGTCAGCGGGACGCCACTCGCCCCACGAACGTCCTCGGGGTATGAACGAATCGACACCCGGTATCGAGGAGGCGCGGATGGATCTGGTGGAGACTCGGCTGGCATTGCGTGAACTGGCCGAACGCTATGCCGCCCACGTCGATCGGCGGCGCGATGCCGAGACCGCGGCATTGTTCACCGCGGACGGCAGCCTGGTCGTCGAGTGGGGTGACGAGCGGCCGGCCACCGCCACGCAAGGCCGCGCGGCGATCGAGGCGACCATGAAATCGCTGGATCGCTACCGCGTCACCCGGCACGTCATCGCGAATCAACTGCTGGATTTCTCCGGCGACGCGGTGCGCGGCGAAACCTATTGCACCGCATCGCACGTTTACGACACCGCGTCGGGGCCGCGGGTGTTCATCATGCAGATCCGCTATGCCGACACCTTCGCGCACGGCGGCGACGGGTGGCTGTTCGCTGAGCGTCGGCTTCAGGTCGATTGGACCGAGGATCGTCCGCTGAACACTGCGGACGCCGAGTAGAACAGGCAGGGACGTGCAAGGGCCGCATCCGCTAAGGCGGATGCGGCCCTTGGGTTTCCGGTCCTACAGGTACTGGCCGGTGTTCGACTCGGTGTCGATGGCGCGGCTCGCGCTGGCGTTCTTGCCCGTCACCAGGGTGCGGATGTAGACGATGCGCTCGCCCTTCTTGCCCGAGATGCGCGCCCAGTCATCGGGATTCGTGGTGTTGGGCAGGTCCTCGTTCTCGGAGAACTCGTCCACGATCGAATCGTAGAGATGCTGGATGCTCAGGCCCGGGTTGCCGGTTTCGAGGACGGACTTGATGGCGTACTTCTTGGCCCGGTCCACGATGTTCTGGATCATGGCGCCGGAATTGAAGTCCTTGAAGTACAGGACTTCCTTGTCACCGTTGGCGTAGGTGACCTCCAGGAAGCGGTTGTCCTCGCTCTCGGCGTACATGCGGTCCACCACGCGTTCGATGGTGGCCTGCACGCACTTGGAGCGATCGCCGTCGAACTCCTCGAGATCGTCGGAGCGCAGGGGCAGCGTATCGGTCAGGTACTTGGAGAAGATGTCCTGTGCCGCTTCGGCATCCGGCCGCTCGATCTTGATCTTCACGTCCAGGCGGCCGGGCCGCAGGATCGCGGGGTCGATCATGTCCTCACGGTTGGAGGCGCCGATCACGATCACGTTCTCCAGGCCCTCGACGCCGTCGATCTCCGAAAGCAGCTGCGGCACAACGGTGGTCTCCACATCGGAGGAGACACCCGAACCGCGGGTGCGGAAGATCGAATCCATCTCGTCGAAGAACACGATCACCGGGGTGCCCTCGGACGCCTTCTCGCGAGCCCGCTGGAAGATGATCCGAATGTGGCGCTCGGTCTCGCCCACGAACTTGTTGAGCAGCTCGGGACCCTTGATGTTGAGGAAGAAGGACTTGGCCTCCTTGGCATCCTCACCGCGCGCCTCGGCGATCTTCTTGGCCAGGGAGTTGGCGACGGCCTTGGCGATCAACGTCTTACCGCAACCGGGAGGGCCGTAGAGCAGCACGCCCTTGGGCGGGCGCAGCGCGTACTCGCGGAACAGATCCTTGTGCAGGAACGGCAGTTCCACCGCGTCGCGGATCTGCTCGATCTGGCGCGAGAGGCCGCCGATGTCCTCGTAGTTGACGTCCGGCACCTCCTCCAGGACCAGATCCTCGACCTCGGCCTTGGGGACGCGCTCGAAGGCGAAACCGGCCTTGGTGTCGACCAGCAGCGAATCACCCGGCCGCAGTTTGCGAATCGGGCGGTCCGGATCCTCGAGATCGTCCACGTCGACCAGTGCGGTCAGCGGCCCGGACAGCCACACCACCCGCTCCTCGTCGGCGTGCCCGACCACCAGCGCGCGCCGGCCGTCGTCGAGAATCTCACGCAGCGTGCCGATCTCACCGATGGCGTCGAAACCGCCGGCCTCGACCACGGTCAGCGCCTCGTTGAGACGTACGGTCTGCCCGTAGTGGAGAGTGGTGGTGTCGATGTTCGGCGAACACGTCAACCGCATCTTGCGCCCGGAAGTGAACACATCGACCGTCTGATCGTCGTACACGCCGATGAGGACGCCGTAGCCCGAAGGTGGCTGGCCGAGGCGGTCCACTTCCTCGCGGAGCGCCACCAGTTGCTGGCGGGCTTCCTTCAAGGTGTCCATCAGTTTGGTGTTGCGAATCGTCAGCGAATCGACGCGCGCTTCCAATTCCCGTGTGCGATCCGGCGTGTCGGCGAGTTGCCTCCGGAGTGCAGCGGCCTCGGCGCGTACTGCCTCGAGTTCCCTCCAGGCCGCCGAGTCCGAATGTTCGATGGGGCTCATGATGCTGCTCCTCCCAGTCCCGGTCTATCAACGCTACCGGGCTCTAACCGTTCCCGCTTTCCGACATGGTTTCGTCGTGATCACATCTAGGCTGCGGCGGACCTGCCGGGCCAGCATGTTAGCCTGCCCTAACCTGTTTCCGGCGAGTTAATCGCCGGCCGAGCCGAAAGGCGCCGCCGATGCTCCTTCCCACCAGTCGTACTCCTGGTCTGCGTGTTTCCCTGGCTACCGTCGCGGCCCTCGCGGCCGTTACGGCAACTGTGACCGGCTGTAGCTCCGACGACAAGGGTTCTTCGTCCTCGAATTCCACGTCGCCGCATTCCACCTCGTCGGTCGCCGCCGCGCCCGCGCCGACCGCGGAAAACCTCGAAAGCGTCCTCACGGCCTTCGCCGACCCGGCGAAACCGGCTGCCGACAAGGCCAAACTAGTCGTCGACGGTGACAAACGTCTCGGAAATATCGACACCATGAACCAGGGCCTGTCGCATTACCAGGTCGGTTTCACCGTCGGCGAAATCAAACAGGACGGCAACAAGGCCGACGCCAAGGTGTCGGTGACCTCCCCGCACGGCACCATGCCCGACGTCCCGATGGCCTTCCAGTACAGCGATGGCGCCTGGAAGCTCTCGGACGCGGGCGCCTGCACCATCCTCGGCATGGCCCGCGCGGCCTGCCAGTAACCCACCCCTCGCCACTCGAAAGGTCTGTTCGTTCATGTTCGCTCGTTCGCTTCGCCTGTCCGTGACCGTCGCCGCCGCCACCGCCGCCCTCACCGCGGGCGCGGGCCTGGCCACCGCCGACACCGCCGCGCCCGCGGCCGCGGCCGGCGAATTGCAGTCGGTGCTGACCCGCTTCACCGATCCGGCCGTCCCGGCCGCGGACAAGACACAGCTCATGGTCAACGGCGGCGCGCACACCGCGAACCTCGACAAGATGAACCAGGGCCTGGCCAACTACGGCACCATCGGCTGGACCGTCTCGGACGTACAGGCCAACGGCGACACCGCGAATGCCTCGGTCGCCATCTCCTCCCCGCACGGCACCATGCCGGGCGTGCCGATGACCTGGCAGCACACCGACGCCGGCTGGCAGCTGTCGGAGAACACCGCCTGCACCATCCTGGCCATGGGCAAGGCGCCCTGCTGAACGCACGGAAACGGCTCGCCGCGGCCGGAATTCGACGATGCGCCCCCGCCGGAGTCCGGCGGGGGCGCATCGTCGTCTGGCGGGTGTGGCGCGAAATATATCTTCGCGCGCCGCTTTTCAGCCCTTGGAGGGGCGGCGCTGCGGCCTGGGGGCGGTGACACCGTCGGCGAGGCGGCGGGCCTTCACCAGGAAGGCGGTGTGGCCCTGCATGCGATGCTCCGGGCGCACGGCCAGACCGACCACATGCCACGGCCGCACCATCGACTCCCAGGCGGCGGGCTCGGTCCAGCAACCCTGCCGCCGCAGCGCCTCGACGACCTCCGAGAGCTGCGTGGTGGTGGCCACGTAGGCCAGGAAGACGCCGCCGGGGATGAGGACCTTGGCGATCGTCTCCAGGGTGTCCCACGGCTTGAGCATGTCGAGGATGACCCGGTCGACCTGTTCGCCGGAGTAGTCGGCGACGTCACCGAGGGTCAGATCCCAGTTGGCCGGACGTTCGCCGAAGAAGCGCTCGACATTCTTCACGGCGTGCTCGGCGTGGTCCTCGCGGATCTCCCAGGAGATGACCTTGCCCTCCGGGCCGACCGCGCGCAGCAGCGAGCAGGTCAGCGCACCGGACCCGGCGCCGGCCTCCAGAACCTTCGCGCCCGGGAACATATCGCCCTCGTGCACGATCTGGGCGGCGTCCTTGGGGTAGATGACCGCCGCGCCGCGCGGCATGGACAGCACGTAATCGGTCAGCAGCGGACGCAGCGCCAGGTAGGGGGTGCCCTTGGCGGAGTTCACCACGCTGCCCTCGTCGGAGCCGATGAGGTCGTCGTGCTTGATGTGCCCGGCGTGGGTGTGGAACTCCTTGCCCTCCTCCAGGATCACCGTGAACTTGCGCCCCTTGGCGTCGGTCAGCTGTACCCGGTCACCGATTTCGAAAGGGCCGGTCCGTCTGGCCGTCATGCTGCTCCGTTCTGGATGGGTCGTGGTGTGGTCGTTGCGTCGCTGCGGAATTGCCGCGCCGAATTCGTGCGCACCTTGTCGGTGCCTGCGTTTAGCCTGCCAGGTATGTCGGTTGACGTGATCAGTACCCCGGAGACGGAGCTTTTCGCTCCGCGTGGTCCCGCGCTGTCCCCTTCGCGCGCAATCGATTTCAAACAGTGCCCGTTGAAGTACCGGCTGCGGGTCATCGATCAGATCCCGGAGCCGCCCTCGCGGGTGGCGGTGCGCGGCACGGTGGTGCACGCCGTGCTGGAGGCGCTGTTCGGGCTGCCGGCCGCGCAGCGTGACATCGACGCCGCCACCGCGTTGATCGAGCCCGCCTGGGCCGGGGTCCGCGATGGCCGGCCCGAAGTCGGGGATCTGATTCCCGACGGCGAGCTCGAGGACTTTCTGGCCGAGGTGCGCAAGCTGGTCGGCGTCTACTTCCGGCTCGAGGATCCCACCGGCTTCGACCCCGAATCGTGTGAGACCTTCATCGAGACCGAGCTGCCCGACGGCACCCCGCTGCGCGGCATCGTGGACCGCATCGATCGTGCCGCCGATGGCGCCGTGCATGTCATCGACTACAAGACCGGCCGCGCCCCGGGCCTGGCCTACGAGACCCGGGCGCTGTTCCAGCTCAAGTTCTACGCGCTGGTCCTGTTGCGCACCCAGGGCCGCGCGCCCGAAGAGCTGCGCCTGATGTATCTGGCCGACGGCATCACCCTGTCCTATCGCCCCGATCCGGAGGAGCTGCTGCGTTTCGAGCGGATCCTGTCGGCGCTGTGGGCGGCCATCGTCACCGCCGCCGAGACCGGTGAGTTCCCGCCCAGCCCGGGCTGGATGTGCCAGTACTGCGATTTCAAGCGACTATGCCCCGAATTCGGCGGCACCCCACCGCCTTTCCCCTCCGGCCCGGTCGAATCCGAACCGGAAGGGAGATGAGCGAATCGGGCCCCGAGCGAATCAGAAGGCGCGGCAGGAGCGGATGTCGGTGGCCAGAATGGCCTTGGCGCCCAGATCCGCCAACTGGTCCATGAGCTCGTTGCCGTTCTTGCGCGGCACCAGCGCGCGCACCGCGACCCATTCGGGATCGGTGAGCGGGGCGATGGTCGGCGACTCCAGGCCCGGGGTGATGCGCACGGCCTCGTCCAGCAGCGCCTTGGGGCAGTCGTAGTCCAGCATCAGGTACTGCTGGGCGAACACCACGCCCTGGATGCGGGCCACGAGCTGGTTGCGGGCCTTGTCCTCGCGGTCGGCGCCCTTGGCCTCGATCAGCACGCCCTCGGAATCGCACAGCGAGTCCCCGAAGGCGACCAGGTTGTGCTGGCGCAGGGTGCGCCCGGAGCCGACCACGTCGGCGATGGCGTCGGCGACACCGAGCTGAATGGAGATCTCGACCGCGCCGTCGAGGCGGATGACCTCGGCCTGAATGCCGCGCGCGGCCAGATCCTGCAGCACCAGGTTCGGGTAGGAGGTGGCGATGCGCTTGTCGTCTAGGTCCTCGACCTTCCAGTCGCGCCCGGCCGGGGCGGCGTAGCGGAAGGTGGAGCGGCCGAAGCCGAGGGCGAGCCGTTCCTGCACGGGCGCACCGGAATCCAGCGCCAGATCGCGGCCGGTGATGCCGAGGTCGAGCTCGCCGGAGCCGACGTAGATGGCGATGTCCTTGGGCCGCAGGAAGTAGAACTCGACCTGGTTGGCCGGGTCGAGCACGCTCAGATCGCGGGAATCGCCGCGCTTGCGGTAGCCCGCCTCGGACAGGATGGCGACGGCGGATTCGGACAGGGCGCCCTTGTTGGGGACGGCGACGCGAAGCATGGGAGGTCCTTTCGGAGGGGAGGGAAGACGGTGACGACAGGGGGACGAACGACGGGCCGCCGCACTCCGGTCCTGCTTGGACCCGGTGTACGGCGGCCCGGCGCGTCACAGATGTCGGTACACGTCCTCGAGCCGCAGGCCGCGGCCCACCATCAGCACCTGCACCCAGTAGAGCAGCTGCGAGATCTCCTCGGAGAGTTCCTCATCGCTCTGGTACTCGGCGGCGATCCAGACCTCGCCGGCTTCCTCGAGCACCTTCTTGCCCTGCGCATGCACGCCGGCGTCCAGGGCGGCGACGGTGCCCGACCCCTCGGGGCGGTTGGCGGCACGATCCTGCAGCTCGGCGAACAGGGCTTCGAAAGATTTCACGGGGAGTGATTCTCGCAGACGAGCGCACACTCCCCGCAATCGGTTATACGGTGAGCAGTTCGGTGAGTTCGGCCACCGCGCCCTTCAGGTGCCCGGCGAACTCGTGCATCTGCCGCGCGACGTGCTTCGGTGTGGCCAGGTAGAGGTTCCAGCGGTCGGGCAGCAGCACGTAGGCGATGCCGATGCAGGTGGGGCTGGTGGACCCGAACCCGAAGAACTGGATGTTCACCGACGGCGCGGAGCTGGTGGACAGGAAGTCGTCGCGCGAGACGATCCAGCCGGGGCTGTCGTAGAAGGCCATCGGCTCGGTCGCGCCCAGCTGTGCGCCGCGGCGGCGCTGAATCCACTGCAGTTCCCACAGGTGCTGTTCGGGGGCCTCGCCGCGCTGGCATTCCTGGGCGCGGCGCACGTGAGCGTCGGCGGCGGCGCGCAGCGCGGCCAGTTTGGCGTCCCGATCCAGCGCCGGGTCTTCCATGGCCGCAACGAATTCCAGCATCTCCGGGGTGATGACGCGCATGGCCTCGGTGCGGCCGTTGCGGAACTGCCGGGTGGCGATGGATTCGTAGGTGGCGCCGTTGAAGCCCTTGCTGCGCTTGTGGGCGAGCTGATAGCTCAACTGGGCCAGCGCGTCCGGGGAGATGCGCAGGCTCTTGGCGCGGGCGGTGCCGAAGTCGAACGACACCGTGCTGGTGGCCGTGTCGGCGGCATACTGCGCGAAAGACGCGGCGGCCGAGGCGATCTCGGTGCGCGCCTCGGGCCCGAGGGTGAACTCGATGGGTTCGATGGCGGGCAGCCCCTGCGGTTGCGCCCCGGAGCGTTCGGCGTGCGCGCTGACCGAGGTTTCCAGCAGGTCGTCGACGAACGACAGGATGGTGGTGCCGTCGAGCCCGCAATGCTCGACATTGATGCCGGCCGTGCCGTCGGCGAACACGATGAGCGACACCGATTTGTCGAACCAGCGGTTGCCGCTGTCGCCGTGCAGCAGTTGATCGCAGGCGTGCAGGGTGTCGCGGGGCGCGAAGTCCTCGAGGCACACGCAGAACAGCGCGGTCTCGATGGTGTCGAAGGCGGCGTTGTTGGCCGGGCGCAGCGCGGCGTACAGCGGCGCCCAGTCGGCGCGGGCCATGGTGGTGAGGTGTCCGGGCGAGACGTTGACGGGGGCGCGGCGCGCACCGGCCTTCATGACCGCCCGCAGCCCCGCGGCGAGGTCCTCGGGCGTGTAGGGCGCACCGCCCGCGCCGACGACGTCCATCCGGAACATGTTGCCGCGGTAGAAGACCACGATGTGGCGGGCCTCGGAATGCCCCGGCCACTCGTCGCTGTAGGGCACGCGCACGGTGTCCTGGGGCGCGCCCGGAATACGGGTCTCGGAGAACAGGAACTTGTTCTGCGCCATATTGAGTCGCGTGCCGCGCTGGGTGGCGGGCGGGATCTCCTCGCGGTCCAGGCGCAGCTTGTAGTCGACGGCCGCGGTGATCAGCGCGGCGGCGCGTTCGCTCTGGTCGGCGCCGGTGGAGGTGGCCAGCACGGTGTCGTCGCGGAAGAGGAAGAAGAAGTTGGCGTTCAACGCGATTCGGTCACGCCGGCCCAGATAGCGCGAGGGCCAGAACTCGTCGAGCCAGCTGCCGACGCCGGGGGTGCGGTCGAACCGCTCCAGGTCGGCGTGCAGGGTGCGGGCGGGGCTGTCGGGCCGCAGCAGGTCCTCGACCGCGGCCGCGGTGGCGGCGTACTGGTCGGAGGTGAGCAGCGGCGCGCACCAGTGCAGGAACCGGGTGCAGCTCTCCTCCAGCGTGGGGAGCGGCACGCGGGGCAGCTGCTCGTCGTAAGCGAAGGTGCTCTCGCTCAAGGGTTGTCCTTGGGGTCGATGGGGCAGGGGCAGCCTGGCTTTTTGCACACGCGTGACCGTCCCCCGTCGGTCACCGCCCCATTCTTGTCATCCAACCGGTCCGCGCGCCAGCGTTCGGCCGAATCCCGATGACACGCGGCCGGAAGGTGCTTTACTGCGCGACAACAGTTTTCATGCGAGCCAGTTGCCGTGCGAGCCCGGTTCGCACAGTTTCTTCAACCGCAGCTCGACTTCCTCGGGGGACAGATAGCACCCGGTCTGCTCGAAACCGCCGATGGTATGGGTCGGATAGTCGCCGTAGCCGATGCGCAGGAAGTCGTCGCCGCTGAGCCCGTGCACCGCCCAGTCGAAGGCCACCCGGCTGCGGGCGACGACGGTGCGCAGCGCGCCCAGGTGATAGCCGCGGGTGACGAATTGCGCGGGCAGGCCCTGCAATCCGATCTTCAGCGGGCGCGCCAACGCGTCCTTGCCGCCGAGGTCGACCACCAGCCCCAGGTCCGGATGCCGGTAGGGCTTGACCGGGCCGCCGCGCAGGGTGGCGAGCAGGTTCTTGGCCATGTGCTTGCCCTGGCGCATGGCGTGCTGGGCGGTGGGCGGGCAGGTTTTGCCGTCGCCCGCGGCCAGATCCGGGACGGCGGCCGCGTCGCCGAGGGCCCAGACGCCGCGCAGTCCCGGCACGCTGAAGTCGGGGTTGACGACGATGCGCCCGTGGTCGGTGTCGGCGCCCAGGTGCCCGGCCAGCGGGCTGGGCGCGACCCCGGCGGTCCACAGCACCGTGCGGGTCGGGATGTGCCGGCCGTCGGTGAGGGTGACGCCGCGCGCGGTGACCTCCTGGGCGGAGGCGCCGGAGACGAGCTCGATACCCTGTTGTGCCAGAATCTTTTTCGCGTCCGCGCCGAGGCGTTCGCCGAGTTCGGGCATGATCCGGTCGCCGTGGGTGACCAGATGCCAGCGCACCATGGTGGATTCGGCCTGCGGGAAGTAGCGGCGCGCGGCGGCCTGGCAGACCTTGTTGAGCACCGCGGTGGTCTCGGTGCCGGCGTAGCCCGCGCCGATGGTGACGAAGTTGAGCCGCTCGCGGTCGATGTCCTCCTCGCCGCGCACCGCGGCGACGTCCAGTTGCCGTAGCACGTGGTCGCGCAGGTACATGGCCTCCGACAGGGTTTTCATCCCGAACCCGTGCTCGTGCAGTCCGGGGACGTCCTGGATGCGGGTGATGCTGCCGGGCGACAGCACCAATTGGTCGAAGCCGTAGGCGCATTCCTCGCCGGAGTGCCGGCGCACGATGACCTGCCGGGTCTCGGGGTCCACGCCGACGGCCATGCCGGGAATCACCTCGGTGCGCCGCAGCACCCGCCGCAGCGGCACCGACACCGAGCGCGGATTGAGCGCGCCGGAAGCGACCTGCGGCAGCAGCGGCAGATACAGCAGGCCCGCGTCGGGGGTGACGAGTTGGATTTCCGCTTCTTCGGGTCCGACACGGCGTTCCAGATAGCGGGCGCATTCCACGCCCGCGAAACCACCGCCGACAATCACGATCTTCGCTGGTGCCATTCTTCACCGTAACAATCCGTGGCTGGTTTCAGGTGAATCCCGCATGTCATTCCCGCCGCCCGACCGGATCGGTCAGGCGGCGGCGGGGTTTCAGCGGTCGGCGACCGGTGCGTGCGCCGGGCGCGACAGGTGCAGCTGCGCGTACAGCCAGCCGTCGGCTTCGTACTCACCGGGATCGATGCCGGCGGCGGCGAGGGTGTCGAGCACCCGGGCCTGTTCGTCGGCGGAGGCGAAGCGGCGCTGCCGGTAGGCGCCGGGTACCCGTTCGGTGCGGTAGCCGAGGGTGGCCAGCTGTGCGGCGATGGGGTCGAAGTCGAACATGCGCAGCACGAAATGCGCCATCCAGGGCAGTTTTCCGCCGTGGGCGCGGGCCACCCGCAGCAGGGTGCGTTCGGAGACGTAGCCGACGCAGCCGGTGGAGATGACCAGATCCGCGGCGGCGAGGGTGGCGCGCTGCGCCTCGGTGGGATCGGCGGCCTCCAGGTCGGCGTGCACGGTGTCGTGCAGGAATCCGGCGGCGCGGGCGTAGTCGAGGGCGGGGCGGGAGGCGTCCATGCCGAGGAATCGGACGCCGGGCAGTTGCTCGCCGGCTTCGAGGAGTTCCTGGTCGCGGGCCAGGAGTTTGTCGAGGTCGCCGTCGAATCGGTAGTGCTCGGCCAGTTCGGCCATGGTGGTGTCCAGGCGCAGCAGGGCCGCGTTGACGCCGTAGGAGCAGCCGATGTCGAGGACGGTGGGGGTGGCGATGCCGGTGGCGGCCCGGTATTCGGTGAGCAGTCGCTGGAAGTGCGGTTTCGCCGATTCCGGTATCTGGTAATCCAATTCGGTCATGCGAGCGTAGTACTCGCGGGGGTCGGGCCGATCGTAGATGTCGTCGAAGGAGGCTTTCCCGGTAGAACTGTGCAACGAAACCGGCACGCGCTGTTCCCTTCTCAGTCGAGCAGTTGATCGCCGCGGATCTCCCCGACGGCCAGATGATCCGGCAGCACCCGCCCGAACAGCTGCCGGGTCCGTTCGGCGGTGCCGATCAGTCCCGGGGTGTCGCTGTAGGCGAAGATCGCCGAATGTCGTTGCACCGCACCGGCTACGGGCGCGACCCGATGCAACGAGAATCTCCCCTGGAACAGCTGCAGATCCCCCGGGCGCAGCTCGAGCCGCCGGATGAATCGCTCCCCGCCCCCGGTCAGCACCGCCCGCACGTCCGCGAGGTTCTCCGCCTCCCGGGAGCGGATATTGGGGCAATACTCGAACACCCCACCGTCTTCCGGTTCCTGGGTGAGCATGCTGACGGTGAATTCGTTGGTGTCGAAATGCCACGGATGCGAGTTCCCGGGCGCGACGACGTTGAGGCACAGGCCCGCCAGCGGATCGGTGTACTCGTGCAGTTCCGTCAGCCCGAAGCAGTCGGCCACGAACCGCTGGAAGCGGGTATCGGTGTAGAGCTGGTGAATCAGGGCCTGGCGGGGAATGAGATCCCTTGCCACGAAAGCGTTTCCGCGCCGCAACACGATTCGCCCGGGATGGTCCTCGGGCAGTTGCGTATCGAGGGGAATGTTGTAGGCGTTGACGTCCTGCACCGTGTAGTAGGCGTGCGGCGCCAGCGCGGCGCCCTCGGATCGCAAGGTGCCCAACAACTCCGGCCGAATGAATCCCCGCAGCACACAGCACCCGTCGGCGGCCAGTTCGGCGCGCGCCGCCGTCACCGCGGCCTGCCACCGCTGCCCGCCGGGCTCGTGCAACGGATACCGCGTCCCGTCCACTCCGGGCACGGCGTGCCCGCCTAGCGGTACCACCTCTTCGGCAGCCCCATCGGTCTCGGACGCGTCACCCCAACCCCCAACCGCAACCATGCCGCATATTCTGGCCGACACTCCGCCGCCACGCCCGGGATATCGCCCAATTGTGAGCTCTCACTTTTCCTGTGCCCCACAACTTTTGATCGTCACCGCCGCGCCCGCGCGCGTGTGTCTCGGCTGCGCTACAACCTGGCCGGGAAGCGTTGACAGTCCTGTTCAGGCGGGTACACCGGTAGTGAGAGGACCGGTCGCTATGGGCAGTCAGGGATCGTGGGAGACCATCAACCGGGCGCTGTCACAGGTGTCCGGGCCGGGGCGACGCGGGTCCGAATGGATCACCTACCTGTGCCCCGTACACGAGGCGGACGGGCGTCGGCACCGGCCGTCGCTGGGGGTGGTATACAACCCGCAGCGGCAGCGAACCGTGGTGCGATGTTTCGCCGGATGTCCGGATGTGGAGGTGCTCGCGCGGCTGGGGCTGGGGGTGCGGGATCTGTTCGACGGACCGCCGCCGGAACGGCCGCGGCGCGCGGCGAACGGTCCGGAATTGACGCTCGCGGATCGGGCGATTCTGGCTGCGGGGCTGACGCTTTCGATGCACAAACCGGATTTCGGGCCACCGATCAGAAAGCCTCGGCAGGTGGCCGCGTACCTGTATCGCGATGCGGCAGGGCATGCGGTGGGGTGCGTGGTGCGGCTGCGCACGCTGCATCGCCAAGGCTATGTGAAGTCGTTCTACCAGCTGCGGCGCACCGAGAACGGTTGGGAAAACGGCGGATTCGCGCGGGTGCCGTACCAGTTGCCGGAGGTGATCGAGGCGGTGCGGGACGGGCGCGACATCTACGTGTGCGAGGGCGAGGCCGACGTCCTCGCCGCGCGCCACGCCGGGCTGACCGCGACCTGCAATGCGGGCGGCGCGAACGCCTGGCACGCCGAGCACGCCGAGTGGCTGTCCGGAGCGCGCCGAGTCTGGGTGGTGGCCGACCGCGACGCCGCCGGCTACCGCCACGCCGCGAAAGTCGCCGAATCCCTGGCCGATTCGGTGCGGCACCTCCGAGTTGTCGAGGCCCGCGACGGCAACGACCTCACCGACCACTTCAACGCCGGCCACCACCCGCCCGACCTCCTCCCCGTCCCCGTCCTCGACCCCCACTACACCCGCTGAGCGGCACACCACCGAGGTGATTTGTCCGATTCGGCCGCGCTGGTGTGCCACTCAGCGGGGTAGGGCGCGTTGGTAGCGGGCGATGAGGGTGGTGAGGGCGGCGGCTAGGGCGGGGGAATCGACCACGTCGAAGTCGGCGTCCAGGAGGCCCAGGTAGAGGGCGAGCATTTCGGGGTGGTCGGAGCCGGGTTCGAAGGCGCAGCGGTCGGGGCCGAGTTCTTCGACGTCGAGGGGGATCGGGATGCGGTCGCGGACGTGGGCGGCCGAGGCGTGGACGATGACGCGGGCGCGGAATCGCCAGGTGGCCTCGCCGATGCCGCGTTCGACGCGGGCGGCGATCTCGGGGTCGGGCGGGAGCGGGCGCGGGGGGAAGCGGGGGCCGGTGGGGGTGCGCGGGGTCATGCGGTCGACGCGGAAGGTGCGCCAGTCGGCGCGGTCGAGGTCCCAGGCGAGCAGGTACCAGCGCTGGCGGTGGTTGATCAGGCGGTGGGGTTCGGCCGCGCGCCGCGCGGACGCGCCGGAGTGGGTGCGGTAGTCGAAACGCAGTCGCTCGTGGTCGCGGCAGGCAGCAGCGACAGCGGTGAGGGTGTCGGGGCTGACGCGGGGTCCGCGCATGGGGACCGAGACGGCGTGCTGGAAAGCGGCGACCCTGTGCCGCAGCCGCGCGGGCAGGATCTGCTGCAGCTTGGTCAGCGCGCGCAACGAGGTCTCCTCGATGCCGAGGATGGAACCGCTTGCCGCCGTGCGCAATCCGATCGCCACCGCCACCGCCTCGTCATCGTCGAGCAACAGCGGCGGCAGCGCCCCGCCGGACCCGAGCCGATAGCCGCCTGCGACGCCGGGCCGGGCTTCCACGGGATAGCCGAGCTCGCGCAGCCGGTCCATGTCCTTGCGAATGGTGCGCGGCGTGACCTCCAGGCGCTCGGCGAGCTCGGCCCCGGTCCAGTCGCGCCGGGACTGCAGCAGCGAGAGCAGTCGCAGCAGGCGGGCGGAGGTTTCCAACATTTCTCGAGGATATCCGCTCATTGCGGAACGAACCGTTCCTCGATGGCTTCTACCTTGGGATTCATGAGCAACGAGATCCGCCCCTTCACCCTCGAGATCCCCCAGTCCGAGTTGGATTACCTGCACGACCGTCTCGCCCGCGCCCGCTGGGCCGCGCAGCTGCCCGGTACCGGCTGGGAGCGCGGTATCCCCGAAGCGAACCTGCGGGAGCTGGCCGAGTACTGGCGCACCGGGTTCGATTGGCGCGCACGGGAAGCCGAACTCAACGCCCTCCCCCAGTTCACCACCGAGATCGACGGCCAGCACATCCACTTCCTGCACGTCCGTTCGCCCCGCCCGGATGCCCAGCCGCTGCTGATCACCCACGGCTTCCCCAGTTCGATCGCCGAATTTTTGCGCCTGATCCCGCTGTTGACCGAGCCCGCCGACGGCCCGGCCTTCCATGTGGTCGCCCCGTCGCTGCCCGGTTACGCGCTGTCCACCCCGCTGGCGGGCACCGGCTGGACCATGGCCCGCACCGCCCGCGCCTGGATCGAGTTGATGGCCCGGCTCGGCTACGACCGCTACGGCGTGCACGGCGGCGATGTCGGCGGCGGCGTCTCGGGGCTGGTCGCGGCTCTCGACGGCGCGCACGTGACGGGGGTGCACGTGGTCACCGATCCGCTGACCGCCGCGAATGTCGCAACCTTCCTGCCCGGGCTGGCCGACGGCCTCGACCCGGACGATCCGGTCGACAAGGTGATCCTCGATCGCATGGACGCCTTCCGCCGCGATGGTTCGGGGTATCTGGCCATTCAGAACAGTCGCCCGCAGACCATCGGTTATGGCCTGGTGGATTCGCCGGTGCTGCAATTGGCGTGGATCGCCGAGAAATTCGAGTCCTGGACCGACCTGCCGATCGACCGCGACCAGCTGCTCACCACGGTGTCGCTGCACTGGTTCACCGGGTCCGGCGCCTCGGCCGCGCACACCCTCTACGAGCAGTCGCATTCCGCCGAGTGGGGTGCGCCGCCGGCGGTTCCGCAGGGGTTCGCCGTCTTCGGCGCGGACGAGACCGTGCGCCGGGTGGTTCCGGCGCCGGCCGATGCGCACTGGTCGGAATTCGAACGCGGCCTGCACTTTCCGGCCATGGAGGATCCGGAGAATCTGGCCGGTGATCTGCGGGCGTTCTTCGGACCGCTGCGCTGATCACTCCGGCTGTGACGCGGCGGTGCGGGAATCCAGTTCCGCCAGCAGCTTTTTCGTCGCGACCTGCCGGTAGGCGTCCTCGACGATCTCCCCGATCTCGTCCCAGTCCACCGGCACGTCGAGATACACCCCGAGCCAGCCGCGATGCCCCACGTAGGGCGGCCGGAAGTACCGTCCCGGTTCGGCCGCGACCAGCTCCGCCTGCACGCCCGCCGGTGCCGCGCACCAGAATCCGAGCCGGTCGTCGTGGTGATGGTCGGCGAACATGACGAACATCTTCTTGCCGCCCGCGAACCAGCACGGTTCACCGTGACTGAGCTTCTCGCTCACCGCCGGCAGCCCGCGGCACACGGCCCGCAGTCGTTCCAGCACGCTGTCCATACCCGCAGGCTAGGCCACGACGGCGGTGCGGGCTTGGACGAATGGGAATCCGGCGGTTCAGGAGCCCGCGCGCACCGGCAGCAAGTCCTCGAGCTCCGCGACGGTCAGGCCGATCAGGCTCTCGCGGAAGGTCCGCCCCGGCGCGTCCGGGACCGCCACCTCGCACGGCACCACCAGCAGCGCGCAGCCCGCCGCCTGCGCGGCCGCCGCCCCGGTCGGCGAATCCTCGATCGCCACCGCGTTGTCCGGGGCCACGCCGAGCAGTTCGGCGGCCCGCAGATACAGGTCCGGGGCGGGTTTGCCGTGCGGCACCTCATCGGCGCAGACGGTGGCCGCGAAGTACTCGCGCCCCAACGTGTCCAGCCCCAATTCCGCCAACGACCGCTTGGTATTGGTGACCAGCGCCATCGGAATCCCGGCCGCACGCACCATATCCAGGGCCTCACGCGCACCCGGCCGCCACGGCACCGGCCCGGCGAACAGCTCGGTCACCCGCCGCTCCATCCACGCCGTGCCGTACTCGACCGACTCGGGCGTGTGCTCGATCCCCAAGCCCTCGAACAGGATTCGGAAAGCGGTGGGCCCCGCCGCGCCGATGAGCGCGTGCCGGACCTCCTCGGTCAGCTCGCGCCCGTATTCCGCCGCGAGCTCCCGCAAGGCCAGATCCCAGAGTTTCTCCGAGTCCAGCAGCGTTCCGTCCATGTCCCACAACACCGCGTGCAACCGCGCCACCGACCCGAACTCCTTCCACCGATACCGGCCCCACCTCGGGTGGAGCCGGTCCAGCCTATCGGGCCGCCGCGCCGCGGGCCGTCACACGCCCGAG
The DNA here is from genome assembly GCF_003626895.1 of Nocardia yunnanensis. Classification (GTDB taxonomy): domain Bacteria; phylum Actinomycetota; class Actinomycetes; order Mycobacteriales; family Mycobacteriaceae; genus Nocardia; species Nocardia yunnanensis. Next base: position 6,612,776 of record NZ_CP032568.1, read on the forward strand.
GCGGTGATCAGCAGACGCCCGGTCGAGGAATCCACCTGGATCCACCGGTTTTCCGAGCTGACCTGGCCGTTCTTGGACACGTAGGTGAGCGCGACCACCGCGCGGTTCTCCCCGTTGGGCGTGACCGCACCCACACTCACCGAGGAGATGCTGTTCCAGAACGCGGAGTAGCTGCCGTAGCCGCCCGTGGCCGACTGGTAGCCCGGCGACAGCATCGACCACGCGCCGCTCACATTGCCGGGCAGCATGCCGTAGTAGCTCTGCACGAACGAGGTCACCGACGCGGGCTGCGCCGGGCCGAAGGGCGTGGTGGACGGCGGCGGGGTGGTCGGCTTCGGGGGCGTGGTCGGGGCCGCCGAGGACGACGGCGGCGGCGTGGTCGTGGTCGGCGCGGAGGTCGGTGCGCGGGTGGCCCCTGCCTGTCCCTCGCGGGTGGGCTGCGAGTTACCGCCGTCCGCGGGACCCAGGTTGTCGGGGGCCGAGGTCTGCGGCGGGGACACCGGGGTCGTCACCGTGCTGCCGCCGACCGCCTGCGTCGTCCCGTTGTCGCGGCTGCTCACCGCGATACCGATCACGGTGGCCAGCACCAGCGCGGCCACGACTCCGGCCGCGATCAATACCAGCTGGCGCGGATTGCGTTGCCCGCCAGCGGTTTTCCCGGTGCCGGGACCGACCGGCGGGACGTCGGGCGCGGTGCCGGCGGCTCCCTTGCCCATGTCGACATGCACGGTCGCATCGCTGGCATTGCTGGGCGCACCTGTGCGGGAGGTGGACAGCACCGTGGTCGGCGCGCCCGAAGCCGCTACGGCCGCAGCCTCGTTCGCGGCCGGCAGCACCTTGGTGGGCTGGATCGGCGCGGCGGGCGCGCGACCCTCCGCGACCGCCTGCAACCGTTCGGCGGCCTGCACCATGGTGGGGCGGTCCTCGGCCTCGGCGGCCAGCAGATCCATCAGCACAGGGGCCAGCGCCGCGGCGTGCGCGGGCCACGGCACCTGGGCGCGCGCCACCGAATGTAGGACGGCCAGGGGGTTGTCGCCCTCGCCGAACGGCGGCTTGCCCTCGACCGCCGCGTAGAGGGTGGAGCCCAAAGCGAAGACGTCCGAAGCGGGTTCGGGATTCTCACCCCGCGCCACCTCCGGCGACAGGTAGGCGGGGGTGCCGGCCAGGAAGCCGGTGGAGGTGACCGTGACATCGCCGGTGGCGCGCGAGATGCCGAAGTCGGTGATCTTCACCGTGCCGTCGTCGGCGACAAGGATATTGGCGGGCTTGACATCCCGGTGCACGATCCCGGCCTTGTGCGCGGCGGCCAGCGCCTCGGCGACCTTGGCGCCGATGCGGCCCACCTCGACCGGCGACAGCCGGCCCTTCTCGCGCATCAGCTGCGCGAGACTGACGGCGTCGACGTATTCCATCACCAGCCAGGGCTGGCCGTCCTCCTCCGCCACGTCGAACACGGTGACGGCGTTGGGATGATGCAGGCGCGCCGCGATGCGCCCCTCACGCATCGCCCGCATCCTGGCCTCCACGGCCTGCGATCTGGTCAACCCCGGTGTCAGCAGCAGTTGTTTGACGGCGACGGTGCGCCGCAGTCGCACATCGGTCGCGCGCCACACGACCCCCATCGCACCGGTGCCGATCGGATCCGTCAGTCGGTACCGCCCCGCAATCAGCCGGTCTGCGCTCATGTGGTTGTGCCCCTCCTGCAAGCCTTCGCGCCGAGCACCCTGCAACTCTGCGCGAAAGCCCGGAAACCTGGTGAAAATATTAAGCGTTGAAGTACTTGGCTTCCGGGTGCAGCAGCACGAACGCATCCGTCGACTGCTCCGGATGCAGTTGCAACTCCTCCGACAGCATCACGCCGATCCGGCCGGCGTCCAGCAGATCGACCAGTTTGGCCCGATCCTCCAAGTTCGGGCAGGCTCCATAGCCGAATGAATACCGTGCGCCACGGTATCCGAGTTTGAAGTAATCCAGCACATCGGCGGGATCCTCGTCGGCGACCGAATGTCCTTCCAGTGTGAGTTCTTCCCGGACCCGCCGATGCCAAAACTCGGCCAGCGCCTCGGTGAGTTGCACGCCGATGCCGTGCACCTCGAGGTAGTCGCGATAGTTGTTCTCCGCGAACAGCACATTGGCGAAGTCGGCGATGGGCTGACCCATGGTGACCAGCTGGAACGGCATCACATCCACCTGACCGGTCTCGATCGCGTGGGCGCGCGAGCGAATGAAGTCGGCGATGCAGAGGAACCGGTCGCGTTGCTGACGCGGGAATGTGAACCGGAAGCGTTCCGGCGCATCGGGTTTGGGCTCGGTGAGAACTATCACATCGTCGCCCTCGGAAACCGCCGGGAAATACCCATAGACAACCGCGGCGTGTTGCAGCACGCCCTCGGCGATCAGCCGGTCCAGCCAATACCGCAGGCGCGGACGGCCTTCGGTCTCCACCAGCTCCTCGTAGGAGGGGCCCTCGCCGCCGCGCTGGCCGCGCAGCCCCCACTGGCCCAGGAACAGCGCGCGCTCGTCGAGCAGCCCGGAGTACTCGTTGACCGACAGGCCCTTGACGATGCGGGTGCCCCAGAACGGCGGCGTCGGCACCGGCACGTCGGCGGCCACGTCCGAGCGCTCGGGCACCTCGATGGGCACCTCCTTGGCCTTGCGTTCGGCCGCGATGCGCTTGGAGCGCTCGTGGCGGGCCTTGCGTTCGGCCGCCGCGGCGCGCTCGGCCAGCGCCTCGGGCGAATCCGGGGCCGGTCCGCCGCCGCGCTTGCGGGTCATGATCTCGTCCATCAGGCGCAGGCCCTCGAAAGCGTCACGCGCGTAATGCACATCGCCCTCGTAGACCTCGGTGAGATCGTGTTCGACGTAGGCGCGGGTGAGCGCCGCGCCGCCGAGGAGCACCGGGAACTGTTCCGCGACACCGCGGGTGTTCATTTCCTCGAGGTTTTCCTTCATGACCACCGTCGATTTCACCAGCAGCCCGGACATGCCGATGACATCGGCCTTCTTGTCCACCGCGGCATCGAGAATAGTCGAAATCGGCTGCTTGATACCGAGATTCACGACCTCGTAGCCATTGTTGGACAGGATGATGTCCACCAGGTTCTTGCCGATGTCGTGCACGTCGCCCTTGACGGTGGCCAGCACGATGCGACCCTTGCCGGAGTCGTCGGTGGACTCCATGTGCGGTTCCAGGTGCGCCACAGCGGTTTTCATGGTCTCGGCCGACTGCAGCACGAACGGCAGCTGCATCTGACCCGAACCGAACAGCTCGCCGACGGTCTTCATGCCGGCCAGCAGGGTCTCGTTGATGATCTGCAGCGGCGGGACCTGCTGCATGGCCTCGTCGAGATCGGCGTCCAGCCCGGCCTTCTCGCCGTCCACGATGCGCCGCTCGAGCCGCTCGAACAGCGGCAGCGCGGCCAGCTCCTCGGCGCGCGAGGCCTTGGACGAGGCCGCCGACACGCCCTCGAACAGCTCCATGAGCTTCTGCAGCGGGTCGTAGTCCTCGGTGCGGCGGTCGTAGACCAGATCCAGCGCGGTCTGGCGCTGCTCCTCGGGAATCCGGGCCATGGGCAGGATCTTGGAGGCGTGCACGATGGCCGAATCCAGCCCGGCCTCCACGCATTCGTGCATGAACACCGAGTTGAGCACCTGCCGGGCGGCCGCGTTGAGACCGAAGGAGATGTTCGAAAGACCCAGTGTGGTCTGCACATTCGGGTGGCGGCGCTTGAGTTCCCGGATGGCCTCGATGGTTTCGATGCCGTCGCGGCGCGACTCCTCCTGGCCGGTGCCCAGGGTGAAGGTCAGCGTGTCGATGATGATGTCGGACTCCGCCAGACCCCAGTTGGTCGTGATGTCCTCGATCAGCCGCTCGGCGATGGCCACCTTGTGCTCGGCGGTGCGCGCCTGGCCCTCCTCGTCGATGGTCAAAGCCACCACGGCCGCACCGTGTTCGGCGACCAGCGCCATGGTCTGCTGGAAGCGCGACTCCGGCCCGTCGCCGTCCTCGTAGTTGACCGAGTTGATGGCGCAGCGCCCGCCCAGATGCTCCAAACCGGCCTTCAGCACCGGAGTTTCGGTGGAGTCCAGCATGATCGGCAGCGTGGAGGCCGTCGCCAGCCGTGAGGCCAGCTCGGCCATGTCGGCGGTGCCGTCGCGGCCGACGTAGTCCACGCACAGATCCAGCATGTGCGCGCCGTCGCGGGTCTGATCCTTGGCGATGTCGAGGCACTTCTGCCAGTCGCCGGCCAGCATGGCCTCGCGGAAAGCCTTGGAGCCGTTGGCATTCGTGCGTTCGCCGATCATCAGGATGGAGGCGTCCTGCTCGAACGGCACCGCACTGTAGATGGAGGAGACGCTCGGCTCGTGCACGGGAGTGCGCGGGGCCTGCCGGGTGTCGCGCACCGCCTCGGCGACCTGGCGGATGTGCTCGGGCGTGGTGCCGCAGCAGCCGCCGACCAGCGACAGGCCGAACTCGGAGACGAACTGGCTCAGCGCGACCGCCAATTCCTCTGGCGTGAGCGGGTATTCGGCGCCATTGGCCCCGAGAATGGGCAGGCCGGCATTCGGCATCACCGACACCGGCAGTGCGGCGTGCTTGGACAGATGCCGCAGATGCTCGCTCATCTCGTCGGGACCGGTGGCGCAGTTGAGGCCGATCATGTCGATGCCGAGGTTCTCGAGCGCGGTGAGCGCCGCGCCGATTTCGGAGCCGACCAGCATGGTGCCGGTGGTCTCCATGGTCACGTGCGTGATGATCGGAATCCGCCGGCCCGCGGTCAGCATGGCCCGGTGGCTGCCGGTGACCGCGGCCTTGACCTGCAGCAGGTCCTGGCAGGTCTCGATGAGGATGGCGTCCGCGCCGCCGTCGAGCATGCCCAGCGCCGCCTCGGCGTAGGCGTCGCGCAACGCCGCGTAGGGCGCGTGCCCCAGCGTCGGCAGCTTGGTGCCCGGGCCCATCGACCCCAGTACATACCGCGGGGTCCCGTCCGCCGACTTGCCCATCTCGTCGGCGACCTCGCGCGCGAGCCGGGTCCCGCGCTCGGACAGATCCCTAATCCGATCCGCGATGTCGTAATCGGCCAGGTTGGGCAGGTTGCACCCGAAAGTATTGGTCTCGACCGCGTCCGCCCCGGCCTCGAAGTAGGCGCGATGAATATGACGCAGCACGTCGGGCCGCGTTTCGTTGAGGATCTCGTTACACCCCTCGAGCCCCCGGAAATCATCCAACGTCAGATCCGCGGCCTGCAGCATCGTCCCCATCGCACCGTCCCCGATCACGACACGCCGCCTGAGCGTGTCCAAAAGGCTGGTGTCGAATTCGGCGCGGCTGCGTACAGACATGTACTCAAGAGTAGTGGGAGGCCCAGACAATCCCGGCGTCGGTGTCGTGTCCCATGCCGATCGCACATTGCGCGTCGCATGCACACTGCGTGTGGGCACACCGTAGGCTGACCGGGTGAACGCCAGTGAATCCCCGGTGCCACCGGAATCGGACCTGCCCAGCCTGCGGGATCCGGTGCTCGTGGCCGCCTTCGAAGGCTGGAACGATGCCGCCGATGCCGCCAGTGGCGCGGTCGAGCATCTGGAACTGATCTGGGACGCGCAGCCGCTGGCCGAGCTCGACTCCGAGGACTATTACGACTATCAGGTCAACCGGCCGACGGTGCGGCAGGTCGACGGGGTGACCCGCGAGATTCAGTGGCCCTCGGCCATGTTGTCGGTGTGCTCACCCCCGGGCAGTGAACGCGATGTCGTGTTGTTGCGCGGAGTCGAGCCGAACATGCGGTGGCGCTCCTTCTGTAATGACATCCTCGAATTCGTCGAGCAGCTCGGCGTGTCGACGGTGGTGATCCTCGGCGCGCTGCTGGCGGACACCCCGCACACGCGCCCGGTTCCGGTCACCGGGACCGCGTACAGCAAGGAAGCCGCGGAGCGTTTCAACCTCGAGCAGACCCGCTACGAGGGACCGACCGGTATCACCGGAGTGCTGCAGGACGCGTGCGTACGCGCGGGCGTCCCGGCCATCTCCTTCTGGGCGGCGGTGCCGCACTACGTCTCCCAGCCCCCCAACCCCAAGGCGATCATCTCGCTGCTGCACCGGGTCGAGGATGTGCTGGATGTCGAGGTGCCGCTGGGCGGGCTGCCCGAACAGGCCGAGGAGTGGGAGGGCGCGGTCAACGAGATGACCGCCGGCGACGAGGAGATCGCGGAGTACGTGCGCTCGCTCGAGGAGCGCGGTGACGCCGAGGTCGATATCAACGACGCCATGGCCAAGATCGACGGTGATGCCATCGCCGCCGAATTCGAGAAGTACCTGCGCCGGCGCGGGCGCGGCGGCTTCGGCCTCTGACCCGAGCGCCCGATTCGGCGCGAATGTCCACTATACCCCGAAAACTACTGCCGCACCTGCGTTCTCGACGCAGGTGCGGCGGCGTCTCGGAGGCTGGTTCCGCGAACGCGCGGACTCGGGCCTCGTCCTTGCGGAGCTAGTGCTCGACGGCCCAGATCTGGGCCTCGGCCTCGTGCGCCAGCTTGGCGATGAGCAAATCGCGTGGGATGGTCTGCCCCGCAAGGTGATCCAGCGACGGCACCACCACGTGGTGCGCGTCGGCACGCTTGAGTTCGGCGGTCAGCTCCGCGAACGCGGTGCCGTCGCCGGGGGTCGATTCATGGAACGTGGCGGCGAAGCAGAGGCCGGCGGACTGAGCGAGCCCGCACATGGCGTTCTCCAGCTCTTCGCTGCGGCCATCGGCCAGATCGTCACGCACGTACCCATAGATCAACGCTTCCACCCGAACCTCCGTTGGATTGGGGATCGCTGTCTGAAGTGTGCCCTGTTCATCAGTTTGACGAAATCACGAATGCAATTGCAGATGTCAACCCACTGACATCCAGATGCCCTATCCGGGTCCATCCGGCGTTAACTGGTGAGATACTACAGAGCGTGTCCGCCGGTGAGGATCGACCTGTCTGGGCTGTCCGAATGCGTGCCGAACGTGATGCTCGGGGGTGGTCGCAAGCCGATGCGGTGCGCGCCATGCGCGCCAAGTCCAGTCACAATCTGCCAACCGACAGCACACTGTTGCGCAACTGGCGGCGTTGGGAATCCGGGGAATCGCGCCCGGACGATTTCTACGCCCCGATCATCGCCGCCGCGTTCGACACGGTGACGGCCGCCTTCTTTCCCAAGTCCCGGCCCAATCGCGACGACGAGATGCTGTCGGCCACGGGGATGGACACGCTGGAATTCATTGGGCGGCTACGCATGTCCGATGTGTCCGGCTCCACGCTGGACGCCATTCGCATCACCGCCGATCGGCTGTGCTCGGAGTATCCGTGCGCGGATCCGCACGAGTTGCATGCCGAGGGCACGGCGTGGCTGCGCCGCATCACCTCCCTGCTGGACGGCCGACTCACGCTGGCCCAGCATCGGGAGGTGCTGGTGCTGGCCGGATGGGTTGCCCTGCTGGTCGGTTGCGTCGATTACGACCTGGGCTGGCGCACCGCCGCCGAGGCCACCCGCCGGGCCGCGCTGTCGCTGGGGCAGGAGGCCGACCACGCTGAAATCATTGGCTGGGGAGCCGAAATGGCCGCCTGGTTTGCCGTGACCCAGGCGAACTATCGCGGGGCCATCGAGACCGCCGAGGCCGCGCACGCCGGCACCGAGCATCTGGGCGTCGGCGTCCAGCTGGCCGCCCAGCGCGCCAAGGCGTGGGCCCGCCTGGGCGATCGCCGCGAGGTGGAAAAGGCCCTGGCCCAGGGCCGTTCGATTCTCGACACCATCGAGCACCCGTCGAATCTGGACAACCATTTCGTCGTGGACCCGCAGAAGTTCGACTTCTACGCCATGGACTGCTGCCGGGTAGCCGGGGACGATCGCCGCGCGGAAAGCTATGCCCGCCAGGTGATCCTGACCTCGACACGCCCGGACGGCAGCATCCGCAAACCCATGCGCGTGTCGGAGGCGCATCTGACCCTGGCGGTGGTGGCGGTGCGCGATCGCAATCTGGAGCTCGCCCTCGACGAGGGGTTGCAGGCGTTCAGCGGCAAACGCCGCTCGCTGCCGTCGCTGATGTGGATCGCCGGTGAGACGGCGCGGGAGATGATCGAGCGGTTTCCCGGGGATCCGCGCACCCGAACGTATTTGGATCAGCTGCGTACCCTGGCCGCGGGCTGAGGGTTGGGTACGCTCCAGCGCATGGACTTCAGTCTGTGGACCTGCGCTGCCCGAGGGCACGAGACCTACGCCCCCACCGAGCCCGAGCTCGCGGCACGCCTCCACGTCACCACCCCGGCGGGTGAATCCTGGCGCTGCCTGCGCTGCGGCGATTTCATCCCGGGCGAGCCGCGCCGCAGCGGACCCGCCGACGACGCGCCGGAGGTACCGCGCGGGCATCTGTTGCGCGACCGCATCATCATGCGGCTGCTGGCGGTCGAGCGCATCATTCGCGGCATCGTGTTCATTCTGCTGGGCGCGGGTGTGCTGAAGCTGCGGGGTTCCCGCGAGCACTGGAAGACCAACTGGGACAAGGATCTTCCGCTGATCCGGCAGCTGGCCGACCAGATCGGGTTCAACCCCGACCATTCGAAGATCATTCGCGGCATCGACAAGGCGTTCACGCTCTCGCCGCACGTGCTGGTGTGGATCGCGGTGGGCCTGTTCGCCTATGCCGCCATCGAGCTCATCGAGGCGGTGGGTCTGTGGCTGGTCAAACGCTGGGGTGAGTACTTCGCGGTCATCGCCACCTCGATCTTCCTGCCGCTCGAGATCTACGAGCTCACCGAGAAGGTGACCGTGCTGCGGGCGGGCGCGCTGCTGATCAATGTGGCGGCGGTGATCTGGTTGCTCTGGAGCAAGAGCCTTTTCGGTCTCAACGGCGGCGCGGCCAAATACCACGCCGAGCATCACTCCGAGAGCCTGATGACCGTGGAGCGCGCGGCGGCGGAGGCGCAGGCTCAGCAGCGCACCGCGCGGATCGGTACCCGCCGACCGCACTGAGTGCCGCCGTACGTCGCGCCGGCGCTCATTTGGTGAGTCCCAGCCCCTTGGTCAGGACCGGCCACGATTTGTACAGCTCGTCGCGGAAGACGCCCCACGAGTGGGTGCCGTCGGGCGGCAGGTCCACGGTCGCGGGGATGCCGAGGTCGGCGAGGCGGGCGGCCAGGTTGCGGGTGCAGTAGCCGGTGGCGGCCTCGATGGTGCCGTCGTAGAGGAGATGCTCGAGGTAGCCGTCGATGCCGGGGTCGAGGACGAAACGGCCGTCCACGACGTCGTATTGGCCCGGAATGCCGTTGCCGCTGGAGAGGAAGAGCCCGAGGCCGCGCAGCCGGTCGGCGTGCAGGTAGGGATCGTTGTCGGCCCACATCGGGTCACCGACCGGTCCGTACATGTTGTCGGCATCGCCGCCTTCGCTGGCCACCACGATGCGAGCGAAGGCCTGGCCCGCGAGGTCGCTGGTCTGCGCGCAGCCGCTGTAGGTCGCGACGGCCTTGAACAGTCCCGGCTTGGTGATGGCGAGGTTCAGCGCCGGGGTCGCCGACATCGACACCCCGGCAATGGCATTGACGCCGTCGGTCCCCAGACCCGCGTCGATCAGCGGCGGCAGTTCCTCGGTGAAGAACGTCTTCCATTTGTTGACCCCCAGCTTGGGATCCGGTGCGCGCCAATCGGTGTAGTAGCTGGCCAGCCCGCCCCGCGGCACGATGACGTTGACGTCCTGGGCGCCCAGGAAATCGAACACCTCCGGCACCTGATCGTGCCAGTTCTTCTGATCCACTCCGGCGTTCGTGCCGTTGAGCAGGTACAGGGTAGGCCGCGGCACCGACGTGTCGGCGGGCCGCAGCACGTCCAGATGCACCGGCTTGTCCATGGCCGCCGAATACACCTCCAGCGCCAGATCGCGCTCGTCCTTCACCTCGACACTGAGCACCCGAGAACCGTCGGCGCTCACCGGATCGCTGAGCAGCGCACCGCTTTCGACAATCGGATCGTCCGGCCCGGCGTGCGCGCACACCGGCAGCGCCGCCGCCGCGACCGCGACCCAGCCCGCACACACCGCCCGTCGTAGTCGATACCCCACAGCGCCCCCTGGTTTCGGCGGTGAAACGCACTCTGCCATACCAGCTTCACGCTGTAACCCCGGACGATATCGATAGATGTCGCGACGGGACGGCCCCTCGGTAACTCCCCGTCCCGCCGCGGCGACCCCGGGTTACGGCGTGACGATATTGAAGTTGGGGTCCGGCTTGTCCATCACGTCCTTCAACTGCTTCAGCTTGGTCGGATCACCGCTGACCTTGATCGCCCCCGACTTGATCTCCTGCACGATGTCCTTGGCACCGGTCATGGTGGCGATCAATTCCAGCCGCGACAGGGTGAAGGTGGCGTCGGGCGCCGGACCCTGGAAATCGGCCGGGATCACATAGTGAATGAGCACGCCGTTGCGAAGCTCGGTGCGGTAGGTCTGGTCCTGATCGGTGATCACCCAGTCGTTGACCAGGTGCAGGTCCCATGCCTTCGGCCCGTTGATCAGGAAGGCCGCCGAGTCGAACACCTGGTCCACGCTCAGCGCGCTGATCATGCCGGCCGAATTGGCCTTGGTCGGAGTGCCGAAATTGCCGTTGCGCAGCTCGTAGGCGCCCGAGAGGTAGAAGTTGCGCCAGGTGGCGTTCTCGGAGCCGTAGCCGAGTTGCTCGAAAGCGCTGGCCTGCAACATCTTCGCCTTCTCGTTGGCCGGGTCGGCGAAGATCAGGTAGTCGAGTACCTGGACGCACCAGCGGTAGTCGCCGTCGGAGTAGGCCTTGCGCGCCACCTTCAGCACGCCGTTCGCGCCGCCCATGGCGTCCACGTGCCGCTTGCCGGATTCGACGGGCGGATGTTCCCACAGATGCGCCGGATTGCCGTCGAACCAGCCCATATAACGCTGGTAGACGGCCTTCACGTCGTGGCTGATCGAACCGTAGTAGCCGTGGGTGTGCCATTTGTTCGTGAGGGCGGGCGGCAGCTGGATCTGCTCGGCGATCTCGATGCCGGTGTGGCCCTGATTGAGCAGCCGCAGCGTCTGATCGTGCAGATAGGCATACGTATCCCGTTGCAGCGACAGCCATTCGGTGACCTGTTCGGCGCCCCACATGGGCCAGTGGTGCGAGGCGAAGGCGACGTCGTACTTACCGGCGAACAGGTTGACGGTCTCGGTCAGGTACTGCGACCACACGTGCGCGTCCCGCACCAGTGCGCCGCGCAGCGTCACCAGATTGTGCAGGGTGTGCGTGGCGTTCTCGGCCATGCACATCGCGCGGAACTCGGGGAAGAAGAAGTTCATCTCCGAGGGCGCCTCGGTGCCGGGGGTGACCTGGAAGACGATCCGAACGCCGTCGACGGTCTCCTCCTGACCGGTGTGGGTGATGTCCCTGTTCGGCGGGACGAGGCTCACGGTGCCGACCGAGGTGGTCATGCCCAGACCCGCGCCGACCTGCCCGCGCTCGCCACGCGGCAGCGCGGCGCCGTACATGTAGGCCGATCGGCGCGCCATGGCGGTGCCGGCGTAGATGTTCTCCTCGACCGCGTGCTCGACGAAACCGTTCGGCGCGAGAACCGGAATCCGGCCGGAGACAGCGTCTTCCAGGGCGATCACGCCCAGCGCGCCACCGAAATGGTCGACGTGTGAGTGGGTGTAGATCACCCCGGTGACGGGTTTGCGCCCGCGCTGCGCGAAGTACAGCTCCAGCCCGGCCCTCGCGGTCTCGGTGGAGATGAGCGGGTCGATGACGATCACACCGGTCTTGCCCTCGACGAGGGTCATGTTCGACAGGTCCAGGCCGCGAATCTGGTAGATGCCCGGAACCACCTCGTAGAGGCCCTGTTTCACCACCAGCCGGCTCTGCCGCCACAGCGACGGGTGCACCGACTGCGGGCAGGCGCCCTGGATGAATCCGTAGGAATCGTTGTCCCACACGGTCTTTCCACTGGCGTCCTTGACGACGCCGGGGTCGAGCCGGGCCAGAAAGCCGCGGTCGGCGTCGGCGAAGTCCTGGGTGTCGGCGAACGGTAACGACGATTGCGCCCGCTGATGCTGCTCGACGATGTGCCCGCTCGGATCCACGGCATCCTTGTCGGCCTTCTCGGCGGCCGAGGCGCCGTCGCCGCTGTCGCACCCGGCGACCGCCGCCCCGACTCCGACCGCCGCCAGCGCGGCCGCGCCCACCCCGAACACCCCGCGCCGCGACACTGCGAACCTGCCGGTCTTGCGGTGGTTGACGTCGTCGGTGCGGTCCTCGTCGGCCATCAGCGCTCTCCCATCGTCACTATTGCAGTCTCACTGCAATATACTGCACCCATGTCTTCAGCCACGAGCACCCGGACCTCCGCGCGCCGAACGCGGCCGGATGTGATCGGATTCCTGCCATGACAGAGGGCACAGGCGGCGACGCCAAGGGCAGCGACAGCCCGCGGCGGCGACGGAACCCGGAACAGACCCGCAGGGCGATCATCGAAGGACTGCTGGCGGCGGTCCACGAGGGCGAACTCGACCCGACCACGCGCGGCATCGCCGAACGCGCGGGCGTCTCCGAGCGCAGCATCTTCGTGCACTTCCCCACCCGGACCGCGCTCATCACCGCCGCGGTGGATCAGCAGTCCGAGCAGGTCGAAGCGCTCATCGCCGAGCCCGATCCGACACTGCCCCTGAATCGGCGCATCGATCTCGTTGTCCGGCAGAGCGAAGCGATCTTCGCGCTCCAGCGCGAACCGCGCGTACTCGGCCTCGTCGAATCACTACGCACACCTGCGGTGGACAAGCGAATGCGCTTGACCGATAAGCGGATTCGTGACGCCCTGGCTCGCATGTTCACCCCCGAACTAACCCACGACCCCGGCGAGCACCTCCTGGACCTCCTCGACGCCACTGCCGGCTGGCCCTACCGCCACCACCTGATCGACCGCCGCAACCTGTCCAAACGCGCCGCCTCCGAAGCCATCCGTCGCGCCCTCACCGCCCTGCTCGCCGGTCCCAGTTGAGCACTGTGGCGCTCCCATGCCCGCAGTTCGCCATGCAGCGGGTCCGGCGGCGCTTCACCATGCACCGAGTCCAGCGGCTGTGGTTCACCCTGCACCGAGTCGCGGCGGTTCACCGTGCATCGGGTCCGGCGGCGGCACGCCAGGCGCGGGGAGTGAGTTCGTTGTAGCGGCGGAAGACCCTGGCGAAGTAGGCGGGGTCGGGAAGGCCGACGCGGCGGGCGATCTCGTTGATCGGCAGGCTGGTTTCGGTGAGCAGCCGGCGCGCGGCCGACATGCGGCGTTCGGTGAGCCAGTCGAGGACCGTGCGGCCGGTGCGCCGGCGCACGAGCGTGGTGAGGTGGCCCGGGCTGAGGCCGACGTCGGCGCCGATGTCGCGCAACGAGATCGGCTCCGCGAAGCGCCGCTCGATCACCTCGAACACCGCCGCCAGCAGCGGCTCGTTGCCGCGGCGCAGATCGCCGACCACATCGGCCGCCAGGCGCGCGATGTCGACGAGCAGCACGGTCAGATGCGCCAGCGCCGCTTGGCGATACCCGTCCTGGCGACCTGCCAGCTCCGCCTCGATCGAGGCCAGCGCCGACAGCCACACCGGCCGCCGCTGCGGCGGGATCGCCAGCCGCAGCAGCCCGCCGGGTGTGCCGTGCAGGAACGGGAACAGCAGCGGATGGGCGCGCCACGACGACCATGGCCCGTGCTCGTCGCCGCCCACCGCCGACGGATCGAAGAACACCCCGAAGCAGGACACGACCGTCTCGAGCACGGCCGGATCGATGACCTCTCCCGCCGCGATCACGAACACATCGCCCGCCGCGAGGGGCGCCCGGCCGGCGGGTCCCGGCAGCGCCTCGGCCACGTAGAACAACACCGGAAACTCGTGAATGTGGCGGTGGCTCTGCTCGATATGCCGGCCCTCGTCCAGCCGCAGCAGGGACACCGGGGTGGCGTCGGGCGCGGTGCGATACCGGTACACCGGCACCCCGCCACTCCAGCGCACGGTGGTGGTGATGTCCCGCATGCGTCCGAATATAATCCTAGTTTCGCCACTTCTGCGCCAATTGCCGGTGCTGCTGGGCAGTCATCCTCGAACCATGACGAAAATTTCTCCTATGGCAACCGATTCCGGCCGTGAGCACGACTACCTCCCCGCCGCCGGGCGTGATGCGTTGCTGCCGTTCTACGACGTCATGACCGCCGCGCTCGGCGTCGGACGCCTGCACAGCGCGCTGCTGACGCACAGCGGGTTGGCCGACGGTCAGCGCATGCTCGAAATCGGCTGTGGCACAGGCAAGCTGTCGATCCAGGCCAAACGCACCTGGCCGACGGTCGAAGTGGTCGGCATGGATCCCGACCCGCTGGCCCTGGCGCGCGCCGCGCGAAAAGCGAAGAACCTCACCGGGATCCGTTTCGATCGGGGCTATTCGCAAGCTCTGCCCTACCCCGATGCCTGCTTCGACCGCGTGCTGTCCGCACTGATGCTGCACCACCTCGACCCCGAGGCCAAGATCGCGACCGCCGCCGAGATCTCGCGTGTACTGCGTCCCGGCGGCAGTCTGATCCTGGCCGACTTCGCCGGCGACCTGGCCAGCGGCGTCCACGGCTTCCTGGCTCACCGCGTGATGAAATCCGGCCACCTCCAAGACAATCGCGGCGACGCCATCCCCCAGCTCCTCACCGCCGCCGGCCTCGAGGTCGTCGCCCTCCCCGTCCGATACCACCGCGTCATGGGCGCCATCGCCTGCTACCGAGCCACCCGCCCCGCCGTCTGATACTCGGGATCGATATTCCCCGACCGCTGCCGTAACTGCGGGCGATCGCCCGCAATTCCGGTCCGCCGTGCGGGCCGGTCCCGTACCATCCCGGTTTACCTGCCGAACAACGGATTTCCCGGCGGAGGGACGCCATGCAGTATCCGCCCACGGCACCGGAGTTGCTGACGGCGCTCGCGGATCTGCTCGAGACGAGGCTGTTGCCCGCGCTGCCGCCGGAATTGCGGCATGAGGCCAGGGTGGGGGCGCATCTGGCCCGGATGCTGGAACGTGAGCTCAGCCTCGATGCGGCACCCGAATTCGATGCGACAGCCGTACCCGAGGAGCGGTGGTGGGCGGCACTGGTGTCGGTGGTGCGGGCCGATTTGGCTGTTGCCAAACCCGGTTACGACGCGTGGGAGGGCGAGTGAGCGGCGATCTCGCGGCGGGGTTGGCGCGGTTTCTGTCCGAGGAGGTGGGTCGGGCGGTGACGGTCTCGAATCTCGAACCGTTGTCGGCGGGCGCGCGGCGGCGCAATGTCGCGTTCGACGCCGATCTCGGGGGGTGCGTGCTGCGGATGGTGGCGACCCTGGTGCCGGGTGCCGTGCAATTGCTGCCGGTCGATGTCGAGGCGGCGGTGCGGGAGTTGGTGCGCGAGCAGGGGGTGCCGGTCCCCCACGTGCTGGCGGTGTGTACCGATGCCGGGCCGGTGGGTGAGCCGTTCATGCTGTCCGAACGCCTCGACGGTGAGACGGTGCCGCGCCGGGTGCTGCGGCTGATCCACGATCACGGCGTGGGGGCACGGGTCGGTGAGCAGTTGGGTCATGCGATGGCCGTGCTGCACGCGATCGATCCAACGCGAGCGTCCCCGGCGCTTCCCGGTGTGGCCGAGGGCAATCCGGCCGCGAGAATGCTGGCGGAGATGGAGTCCGCGGTGGCGCGCGACCTCCCGGACCGGCCGGTCTTCGCGTTGGCGCTGCGCTGGCTGGCGCGCCATCTGCCCACTGCGCCGGACCGATTCACGCTGGTGCACACCGATATTCGCAATGGCAACCTCATCGTCGGACCGGAAGGGCTGCGGGCGGTGCTGGATTGGGAAGGCACGCAGCGTTTCGGCGATCCGATGCGCGATGTCGGCTGGTGCGCCTTGCGCATGTGGCGGTTCGGGATCGACGATCGGGAGTTCGGCGGCTTCGCCGACCGCGCCGCCTTCCTCCGCGGATACACCTCTGCCGGAGGCGTTTTCGATCCCGACCGGTTCCGCTGGTGGAAGATCGCCTGCACGCTGGGCTGGGGCGCCGCGCTGGCCGCGCAGACGGCCGCGTTCCTGGACGGCACCGTCCCCAGCATCGTGATGGCCGCCAGCGGGCGGCGCATTCCGGAGATCGAATGGGATCTGCTCATGCAGCTCCGCCCCACCGGATCGAGGTGACCGCCATGGATTTCGAACTGCCCGACCATCTGCGCGAATATCTGACCGAATTGGACGAGTTCATCGAGCGGGAGATCGTCCCGCTGGAGCAGTCCGGCGACAATATCCGCTTCTTCGACCACCGCCGCGAGGACGCCCGCACCGACTGGCACCGCGCCGGCCTGCCGAATGCCGAGTGGGAGGATCTGCTGGCCGAGGCCCGCCGACGCGCCGACGCCGCGGGACATCTGCGCTACGCGTATCCCGCCGAATACGGGGGCCGCGACGGCTCCAACCTCGACATGGCCGTCATCCGTGAGCATTTGGCCCGCCGCGGACTGGGTCTGCATTGCGATCTGCAGACCGAGCACGCGATAGTCGCCAACAATGTCGGTCTGCTGCTCATGCACGAATACGGTTCGCCCGCACAGAAATCCGAGTGGATCACCGATCTCGCCTCGGGTGACAAGTTCTTCGGCTTCGGCATCACCGAACCCGCGCACGGCTCGGACGCCACGTTCATGGAGACCACCGCGGTCCGCGACGGCGACGGCTGGATCCTCAACGGGGAGAAAACCTTCAACACCGGCATGCATCGCGCCGACGCGGATCTCGTCTTCGCCCGCACGTCCGGCAAGCCGGGCGACGGTGTCGGCATCACCGCGTTCCTCGTCCCCGTCGGCACTCCCGGTTTCACCATCGCGGAATTCCTGTGGACCTTCAACATGCCCACCGACCACGCCCACGTGGTGTTGCGCGACGTCCGCGTCCCCGCGACCGCCGTCTTCGGCAAGGAGGGCCGCGGCCTGGCGGTGGTGCAGCATTTCTTCAACGAAAACCGTCTCCGCCAAGCCGCTTCCAGCCTCGGCGCGGCCCAATTCTGCATCGACCGCTCGGTCTGCTACGCCAAACACAGAACCACGTTCGGCACTCCCCTGGCCGCCAACCAGGCCATCCAATTCCCCCTGGTCGAACTCGCCACCCAGTGTGAAATGCTCCGCGCCCTCATCCACAAAACCGCCTGGTCCATGGACCGCTACGGCCCCTTCACCCAGTCCGCCCAGGTCTCCATGTGCAACTACTGGTCCAACCGCCTCTGCTGCGAGGCGGCCGACCGCGCCATGCAAATCCACGGCGGTCTCGGCTACTCCCGCCACACCCCCTTCGAACACCTCTACCGCCACCACCGCCGCTACCGCATCACCGAAGGCAGCGAAGAGATCCAAATCCGCCGAGTAGCCGGCTACCTCTTCGGCTACATGCGCCAACCCGCCCCAAAGGGCATGTGAGCCAACGTCAACATCTAGGCAGCGTGCCCGTACTCGAACTTCGAATCTGCTGCGGACAAGATCTCCAGCGCTGAAAAGCGTCGATCGAAGCCTTCGACGGTTACCCACGTTGTCCGGGCCACTGCCCGGGATCCGTAGATCATGCCGGATATGCCCGGTGCGGCACGGCCAGGGAAAATGGTCGCCGGGTGACGGATTGGGCGCGCCGACACTCGGCGCGATTCCGGAGGGGTCGGTGGGGGGTACTAACCTTCTCCCGGTGACCGAGTCCGCTGACGGATTGCTGCCCGGCCCCGAGGGGGTCGGGTCCGAGGAGATTCCGCATGTCGATCGGCTGCGGTTGTTCTCGTTCGCGACGGCGGAGAAACGGGCCGATTACCTGTGGGTGTTGCGGGCGTTCGATACGGCGCGGGCGGCGTATGTGGTGTTGTTGCACGCGTCGGATGTGGCGGACACGCTCAATCGTTGCCCGGGGGCGCCGGGGTTGACGGCGACCGAGGTGGGGCCGCTGTTGGAGCAGTTGCATCAGTGGGGGGTGCTCGAGCGCAGCTATGACGGGACGCGGGCGGCGACGCTGGCGGAGTATCGGAACCGGCATTTCGTCTATCAGTTCTCGCAGGCGGGTTATCAGGCGTATCGGGCGGTTTCGGATGTGCTGGAGGCGCGGCTGGACGAGGCCGCGCTGTCACGGCTGGTGTTGCCGGAATTGCTGGCGGATCTGCACACCCTCGCCGAGGCCAACAAGAGCGCGGATGCGCCGCGCGTGTACCGGGTGCTCAATCGGCTGGACCGGGCGCTGTCGGATCTGGCCGAGCGGGCCGCGCACTTCTATCTGACGCTGGGCGATCTGGTGCGCACCACCGAGGCCACCCCGGAAGCGTTTCTCGCGCACAAGGATGCGCTGCTGGCGCACATGCGCGAATTCTCCATGGATCTCGCGCGTTTCGCGCCGCGGCTGGCCGCCGCGATCCGGGAGGTCGAGGAGACCGGGGTCGAGGATCTCATCGAACGCGCCGCCCGCTGCGACGAGCGCGTACTGCTCGATACCGCTGAGCGCCAAGCGGATTGGCAGGCGCGCTGGCAGGGTCTGCGCGGCTGGTTCATCGGCGACGACGAGGGCGGGCTGACCGAATGCGAGCGGCTGCGCGAGGCGACCATGAGCGCCATCGCCGCGGTGCTGTCGCTGCTGCGGCGCGTCACCGAGACCCGCAAGGGCGGCGTCAGCCGGGAATCCGCGCTGCGGCATCTGGCGGGCTGGTTCACCGCCGCCCCCACCGCCGAGGCCGCGCACGCCCTCTACGACGCCGTCTTCGGACTGGGCCGCCCCCGCCACCTGGCCATGCACCACCCGGACGCCGATGTCATCCCCGCCATCCGATCCTGGTGGGACGCACCGCCTTTGGAGATCGCTCGCACCCTCGCCGAGACCGGCCGCCCGCCCACGCCCGGCGCTCCCGCCCGCCTGCAGCGCAACGACGCGGGCATCCGCCGCCTGCGTCAGGTCCAGCTCGACGCCCAGCGCGCCCGCGCCGAGGCCGCCCGCTCCCTGGCCGCCACCGACATCCACGACCGCGAACTCGACGAAGGCGAAACCGAGGTCCTGCTCAAACTCCTCGACGCCGCCTCCACCGCCTGGGTCCCGGTCAGCGGCCGCGTCCCCGGCACCTCCGGCTCCGACAACGGCGTCACCCTCACGGTCTCCGAACACCCCGGCTCCACCCTGGTCCGCACCTCCAAAGGCGTCCTGCACCTCAACAACCGCCGCTTGGAAGTACGTGAGACCACCGCAATCCGATCCCGCAAACCGCATGCGGCACAGGCGGGTCAGCCCACCTCACAGGCTACGGCCGGGTCAGAAACGGCGACCGGATCAGCGGCTGCGTCGGGATCGGCCGCGGCGACTGCCCCACCCCAGACGGCGGCCGGGAACGCCGACTCCGCACCCGAGACCGCGTCGAACGACGCTATCGGCGGCCGGACCGCTGCGGCGGCGGGCGGCGGTGTCGTCAGCGGCGGGGAGGTGGGTTGATGCACGCGCGGAGTATCGATTCGCTGGCGCTGGACAGCTATCAGCGGGCGGCGCGGGTGATTCTGGCGAATCATCTGGTGACGCGGACGTATCCGGATCGGATCGCGCTGCCACTGCTGCGGCGGTGGGCGACCGAGCTGCGGGAGGATCTGGCCGAGCTGTTCGGGTACCGGCTCGAGGTGACCGAGACGACGGCCCGGTTGTTCCCGGTGCTGGATCGGCTGGAGTCGGGCCGTCCCGCGCGCACCACCGGTGATCGGGTGTTCGATCGGCGGCGGTACGCGTATCTGGCGTTGGCGCTGGCCGCGTTGGGCCGGGCCGGGGATCAGATCACGTTGTCGGAGTTGGCCGATCAGGTGGCCGCCTACACCGAGCGGGTGGACGGGCTGGAGTTGGCGCCGGATCGCGCGGCGGATCGGGACGCTTTCGTGGACGCGATCGGCTGGCTGGCGGCGCGTGGCGCGGTGACTCTCGCCGACGGTGACGCCGGTGGCTGGGCGAGCGATCCCGAGGCCGGTGAGGCGCTCTACGACATCGACCGGTCGGTCGTGTTCGCGCTGTTCCGGCCACCGCGCGCCCTCCAGCATCTGCAGAGCGTCACCGGCCTGCTGGGCGAGGAGGCCGGCGGCGCCGACACCCGTTCCCCCGCGATGGCTCTCGCCGCCCGCAAGGTCCGCCGAGCGCTGGTCGAGCAGCCGGTCGTCTACGCCGACGAACTCGACGAACCGGAGCGCTCCCTGCTGGCACAGGAGAAGCTGGTCACCGAGGTCGAGTACCTGACCGGTCTCAAGGCCGAGCGCCGCGCGGAAGGCGTTGCGCTGATCGACAGTTCGGGCCGGCTCACCGATGTGCGTTTCCCCGGCAGCGGAACGCTCGCGCAGGTCGCGCTGCTGCTGGCGGGTGAGATCGCCGATCTGGTCCTCGACATCGACAACCCGGTGCCGCGCCGGCCGCGCCCGGAGCGCCCGTTCACCGATCTCGCCGAGCAGCTCGACGGCGCCATCCCCACCTCGACCGTATTCGCCCCGCTGGCCGACCCTTTCGACACTTTCGGCGTGCTCGAGGAGCCGGAACAGGACGCCGAGGAACCGCAGATCCCGGAATACCCGTTCCTGGAATCGTCCTGGATCCGCGACACCGTGCAGATGCTGACCGGCCGCTACGGCAACACCTTCGCCGCCCAATGGCAGGCCGACGTCGCGGGCCTGACCGCCGAGACGGTCTCGCTACTGGAACGCCTGCGCCTGGTGGAGGTGGTCGACGGCGGCCTGCTCATCCTGCCCGCGCTGGCCCGCTACCGCGGCGCGATCGTCACCATCCGCACCCGCGCGGAAACCGAATTGTTCCTCTCCCCCACGCAACTCGGCGCGGACGGCTCGACACAGAAGGGATCCGGCAACTGATGGCCGACCATATTCACGGTGGCGTGCGCTTCGTCCCGACCCGCGCGGGCATCATCAACCTGTGGGACTACCGCGACCAGGAGTTCTGCTTCGCCGACGGTCGCCTGGTGCTGCGCGGACCCAACGGTTCGGGCAAGACCAAGGCCCTCGAGGTGCTGTTCCCCTTCGTGCTGGACGGCCGGATCGAGCCGCGCCGGCTCAACCCGTTCGCGGGTGAGGAACGCACCATGAAGTCGAACCTGCTGTATCGCAAGCAGGAATCGGCGTACTCGTACGTGTGGATGGAGTTCGCCCGCGGCACCTGGGAGTCACCGGAGACGGTGACGATCGGTATCGGCATGCGCGCCACCCGCTCCAACGACAAGGTGACGCGCTGGTATTTCGTCGCCGACGGCCGTGTCGGCGTGGACTTCTCGCTGCTGGGCCCCGACGATCGGCCGCTGACGCGCAAGCAGCTGGCCGAGCAGATCGGCTCGGACGCCATCGTGGATCGGCCGGTCGAATACCGGAACGCCATCGACGCCCGCATGTTCGGGCTCGGTCAGCAACGCTACGACCAGCTGATCAATCTGATTCTGACGCTGCGCCGCCCGCAGCTGGCCAAGAACCTCGACCCGCGCGGGCTCTCGCAGGCGCTCACCGACGGTCTGCGCCCGCTCGACGAGCAGCTCATCCTGGATGCCGCGCGATCCTTCAGCGATATGGAGGAGGTCGGGCGCACCCTCGAGGGTCTCGTCCAAGCCGACACCGCGACCCGCGATTTCGTCAAGGTCTACAACAAATACCTTGCGGTGCAGGCGAAGACGGATATCGACCAGGTGCAGACCCGCCTGGACGCGGTCACCCACGCGAGCACGGCCCTGCATGCCGCGGCCGCTCTGCGCACCCGCCGCGACAGCGAACGCGCCGCCGCCGAAACCCGCGCCGAGGACGCCGACCGCGCCTACGAGCAGGCCCTCGCCGACCGCGAAACCCTGCAACGCTCCAGCGCGTACGAGGGCAAACAGCAGCTCGACGATCTCGCCGACGCCGTGCGACGGCTCGAGACGTCCGCTGCCGTGCACAACGACAAAGCGCTCAAATCTCGCCAGACTGTGGACCAGCGCCTGGAGGAGTCCGAGCGCGCCCAGGCCGCGGTCAACAACGCCGCCTCCGCACTGGCCCGCGGCGAGGACGAATTGCGTTCCGCCGCAGAGGAAGCCGGTATCGCCTGGACCGCCCTGCCGGAATCGGCCCGCACCGACCACCTGACCACCACGGTCCGCTCGCACGCCGAGGAACGCGACGCCGACGTCCGCGCCGTGCGCCGCGCCCTGACCCTGGTCGACCAGGCCGTCACCGAACGCACCCGCGCCGAGCGCGCCGGCCAACGCGCGATCGAACTGCGTGACGCGGCCGCCGCCGAATTGGCCGAAGCCGAAGCGGAAGTCGCCCTCGCCCGCGCCGACACCGCCACCGCGGTGCGGGATTGGTGGGACACCCACCGCGAGATCTACTCCCCCATCCGCACCGGATTGTTCGAGGCGATCAACGACGCTGTCGCGGCAGTCGGCACCGAACACGTTGCGCGACCGGCCAAATCGGCGGGCAAGGCCAAGAAGGGGCGCGGCGGCGCAACCCGCGGCAACGGTCAGGGCGAGGCTGTCGGCGCAGCGGACAAGGACGCCGGCGAAAGCCGTTCCACCACAATCGGAGCCGGTGGTGCGGCGCTGGCAGCGGCTGAAGGGCGGGCGGCGGCAGCGGCAGCGCTCGACGCGGACACGGCGCTCACGACCCCGGCCGAGGTGCTGGCCGAGCGCACGGAACCGCTGACCGACGAGATCCGTGCCCGGCGGCAGGAGGCGCGCGCCCGCGCCGCGCAGGCCACCGCGCGGGCGGGCGCACTGCGGGCCGAGCGCGAATCCGTCGCGGCCGAACGTGACGACGCGCCACCGCCTTTCGCCGCCCGTAGCGACGGGCGGGCGGACCGTCCGGGTGCGCCGCTGTGGCGTCTGGTCCGCTTCGCCGACCATATCGGGGCGGCCGAAGCCGCGGGCATCGAGGCCGCGTTGCAGGCCACCAACCTGCTCGACGCATGGGTGTGCCCGACCACCGAACTGCCCGAGCACGCCTCCGATCAGTTCCTGGTGCCGCTGCCGGTGGCGGAACGACCTTCGGGGCGCACCCTTGCCGACGTGCTGGTCGTCGAGGACGACACCGACTCGCTGACCGTCCCCCGGCAGACCGTCGCCGATGTGCTGGCGTCGATCGCCCTGCACGAGTTTCCCCCGGCGGGCGGGGGAACGCGCGGCAGCGGTGCCGGCAAGACCGGCGCCGAGGTCACCGGCACCGGCCTGGGTACGGCTGACGCCGACGCGGGTCGCGACGCCGCGGGTGCGGGTGCGGGTGCGGGTGAAAGTCGATCAGGTATTCCCCTGGCGCACATGGCGTTCGGTAAGGCCGCTCAGCCGGTGTCGGACAGCGGCGGTGTCGCGATCGCGACGGATGGCCGCTACCGCCAGGGTGTGCAGGTCGGCCGCCACTTCAAGGCGGACGCGGAGTTCATCGGTACCACCGCGCGGGCTCGCCGGCGCGAACTGCGGCTGGCCGAGCTGGCCGCCGCCATCGAGGCGGCGGTCATCGAGGCCGACACCGCCAAGGCCGAGGAGCAGGCCGCCACCGAGGAGCTGGCCCGGATTTCGGCCGCCGCCAAGGCGCTTCCGCGCACCACCGCCGTCACCGCCGCGCTGCGCGGGGTCGCGGAGGCAGCCGGCATGCTGCGGTCGCGGTCGGAGGCGGTCGCGCAGGCCGAGAAGGATCTGGATCAGGCAGTGGCCGACTACACCGCGGCCGACAAGAAGGTGCGGGCCATCGCGGCCGATCACCGGGCGCCGCGAGACCCGGCGGAATTGGACGCTTTGGCCGCTGCCGTACGGCATTTCGAGAACGCGGGCACCGCGCTGCTGCGCTTGCGCGGCGATCACCAGCGCGAGCACGAGCGGGCTCGGGAGGCCGGGGACCGGCTGGACGAAGCCAAGGATCTGGCCGAGGCGTTCGCGGAGGAAGCCGAGGCCGCGCGCGCCGGATACGAGGAACAGTCACGCAAACTCGAGATGCTGCGCGAGGCCCTCGGAGCCGGGGCCGCCGACATCGACCGCGATCTCGAGGCCGCCCGCGAGAAGATCGACGCCGCCCGCGCCGAGCAGAAGGCCGCGCGCAAGGCGGCCGCCGAGGCCATCGAGGCGGTCGGCGCGGCGGAGGGCGCGCATCGCGCCGCCCACGACGCTCTCGGCACCGCACTGGCCGAATTGCTGTCCGACGTCCGGCATCTCGCCCCGTACGCGCGACCGGATCTGCTGAGCCTGCTGGGCGCACCCGCCGACAGCCGCTGGCCCAGCAGCGACGCGGCCTGGTCGACGCCGGAACAGCTGCTGTACCGGATCGAGAACAGTGACCCCGCGCAGGAACCGGCGGTGCTGCCCGTCGAGGTCGCCACTCTGTTCCAGAACCTCTCCGCCGCAACGGCTTCCGTTCGCGCCGGGGAGGCGGCCCGCAAGTCGACCCGCAGCGCCGTCACCACCGCCCTGCAAGAATTCGACGCGGCGCTCACCGCGGCCCGCCAGGACTACCGCCTGCACTGGGATGCCGCCGACGGTCTCACCGTCGTCCAGGTGCACGACGATCACGGCCTGTCCTCGCTCGCCGATTTCGCCGAGCGGATCAATGCCGCCCGCCGTGATCAGGAGCTGCTGCTCACCGACGCCGAACGCCGCATCCTCGAGGACGCGCTGCTGACCGGCCTGGCCCAGCAGATCCACGAACGCACCAGCGACGCCCGCGATCTCATCTCCCGCATGGGCATGGAGATGAAGCAGCGCCGCATGTCCTCGGGCAACACCATCGGCGTGCACTGGGTGCTGGCCGACAACCTGTCGGAGCCCGCCCGCGCGGTGTGCAAGCTGCTGGATCGCGACTCCTCCGACCTCACCCCCGAGGATCTGTCCACGATCCGCGCCTACTTCGCCGCCGAGATCCGCACCGCCCGCGCCGCGCACCCGGAACGATCGTTCCCCGAAATCCTCGCCGCCACACTGGATTACCGCACCTGGCGCATCTTCTCGTTCACCATCGTCACCGCCGACGGCACCGAGGACCGTCTCACCGTGGCCCGCCACAGCGCGCTGTCCGGCGGCGAACAGTCGGTGTCCCTGCATCTTCCGCTGTTCGCGGCCGCCCACGTCATGCTCGACTCCGCCGACCCCCAGGCTCCCCGCCTACTGGCCCTCGACGAGGCGTTCGCCGGCGTCGACGACAACGGCCGCAGCGAACTCCTCGGCCTCTCGGTCCAATTCGACCTCGACCTGTTCATGACCGGCTACGACCTGTGGATCACCTACCCCCACGTCCCCGGCTGCGCCCACTACGACCTCGCCCACTCCGCCGCCGAGAACACCGTCAGCGCCACCCTCCTGGTCTGGGACGCCGCCGACCTCCTCGCCGAACACGACGGCACCGACCTCACCGCCGCCCTCGGCTCCCCCAACCGCCGCCGCCTCCCCCACGGCTTGGAGGGCGCGATCCCCCTCGACGAGGAACTCGAGACGGTGAGCTGACCTGCCTCCGGTCAGCGGTCAGCGATCGAGCGCCCCATCGCGGACGACCTCGAATCGCAGGTCGGTGATCTGACCGGAGTCGTCGCACTGAACTTTTCGAAGATCGATCGGCCCTGCCCCCTCGAAAAGCCGTACCCCACTGCCGAGCAGCACCGGGACGAGATGCAGCGCGATCTCGTCGATCAGACCGGCTTCCAGGCATTGCCGAGCAAGGTCGGCTCCGAGGATCCCCACGTCGCCGGTGCCCGCGACGGCCTTCGCGGAGTCAACCGCGTCCTCGACGCCATTGGACAAGAACGTGACGTGCGGATCGTCAGGAACATCGTCGGGCCGGTGGGTCAACACGAAAATCGGCCCGGTCCACCTACCGCCGTAGAGTTTTCGTTCACCCTCCCCCACCCGGTTGCCCAAGTCGTAGCCCCGCCGACCAGACAACACCACGCTCGTCCGAGCCATCGTCGCCGCCCCCAAGGGACCAGCAGCCCCGTGCCCGAACATCCAATCGGTGGAATCATCCTTCGGCGCGATGAATCCGTCCAAGGACATGGTGATGTGCCAGATAGTCTTCGTCATAGATGTGCAGACCGACTGCATCGTCGAAACTCATCGATGAACCGGTGTCGATACGCCACAGCGCCCCGTCAGACCACTGTCCAGCGACGTAGCAGCCCGGGCACGAGGCCCGGGCTCCACGCAATCCCTCAGCCCAGATCGAACTTTCCGGCTCGTACTGCGCTATCGAATGCCGCCCACTCGTCGGCGGGGAACATCAACTCGGGGCCGCCGGGGTTCTTGGAGTCGCGGACACCGGTCTCGAGCGCCCAGTGGGCGACCTCCACGCACGCGTCCTGGTTCGCCGAACGGCTGCTCTTGTACCACTGTGCACCCTGTCGGGCGGTGCTCATGTTTCGTACTCCTTCGCTGTGTGCGCCAACATATCCCGTGTGTCCTGCTCATCCAACGCATGGCGGTTGATTTCCACAAGACCACCGCGGTAACGGTCCACCTTGTCGGTTTGGTCCAGGTAGAGCGCGCCGGTGAAGCCTTCGACGTACACCACCGGCGGCTCGATCCATTTGGTCTCGAGGCCCTTGGAGGCGCGGGCGGGAAATTCCATCAGCACGAAGTGGCCGGTCTGCAAACCGAGGTGTGAGCCAACCGATTGCGGTACCACACGGATGGATACATTGCGCTGCTGACCGATCCGAATCAGATGTCGAAGCTGGTCCGCCATGACGGCGGGTCCGCCGATCTGGTGGTGAATGACCGCCTCCGACAACAGCGCCACGATAGAGAAGGCCGGATCGCGCAGCCGCTCTTGCCGTTTGGTGATCACCTTCACGTGCTGCTCCACGGCGGCAGTGGGCATGCCCGGATAGGCGGTCCACTGGACGGCGCGACGGTACTCGGCAGTTTGGAGCAGGCCCGGCAACAGCGTCAGCTGCCAGGTGGTCAGCCGCTTCGCCGAATCCTCCAGTCCGAGATACAGATCGAAGTGCGCCGGCACCGAGTCCCCGTACGAATGCCACCAACCGGTCTGCTGCGCTTCTTCGATCAACCCCAGCAGTGCTTCCGTCTCGTCCGCCGGAGCTTCGTAGAGCTCGCACAGCGCACGGATCTCCAGATACTTCAGCTTGACCGCCTGCCCGCCCTCGAGCCTCCACATGGTCTGCGGGGAGCACTGAATCGCCTTGCACGCGGCCGCCGTGGTGACCTTCGCCGATTCGCGCAGTCGCCGCAACTGGCGGCCGAGCATCCGGCGTGGAACGGTAGAACCAGACATTCCGTTAGCCTCACTATCGTCTATGCGCCGTTTTGGAATGGTTTTTCGAAAGTGATTGGAATTTGGCTAGATTGGGTCGGAAACCCTGTTCTGGAATGTTCCCCCACCGACGCCGCAGGTGTCTACTGGCATTCGCCCCCGGTTGCCGCGAACCCAAGCAGCCCCGATCGGCCCAGCTCCCGTGTGCTCCTTCGCAAAGGCCACGGGGCTGCCGTCAGCACCGGCCCGGGGGCGTCAAACGTCCACTCCAACAATTGGAGTCATCATGTTCGCCATACCGATCGAAAACCATGACGCGATATCCGCGATGTCGGCGGGTTATGCGGTCGAGGTTCTGCGAGTCCATTCCGGATGTCCTGTTTCCATTTGCGGCAAGAAGCGTCAGGCCATTGCTGTCCTTCGGGAATCCGGCGGACGGGACGGGGGGAGGTCGTGAGTATCATTTCGCATGATGCGCCGGACTACCCGGTCATGAATCTCGCTGCGGCGCAGCGGGGGCGGGAGATCCACCGTGACTGCGGGGACGAGTGCGATGCGCATCGGTACTACGAGAACCTGGTGCCGAAGCTGGAGGTCGCGGCCCGCGAGGTGAAGCCGCTGCGCGGCACCTGGAACATCTGGGGTGGTCCGCAATGACCGGTTCGAGGCCACGGTGAATCCAGGGCTGCGGCCGGAGGGGTTGCCGGCAATCCCGCGACCGGCTCGAGCATCCTCCCCGAACCGCAACGGACGCAGGCCCAGTCACGCGTCGCGCGGCTCCCCGAGGCGGAGTTGGACCCCGGATCGCTCGCCGAATCGTCACGGGACGAACCGTAGTCGACAGCTCACGCAACTCTGGCGCCCGATCGCCACCCTCCACGCCCTGGTCACCGCTCCCCCGGTTGCCCCCGGCGACGACCGGGCCGGGTTCGTCACACCATCCGGAGACCGGGCGAACCGTATGCCGGACAACAGCTCCGCGCCCGCGCCCGACTTGCCGAAGTCGGGCGCTATGTCCCACCAGTCCGTTTCGGAATCGGCCTGCCGCGAAACGGGATCGGCAACCCCACTGGACGGCGGGTCGGGGCGGGTGTTCGTACTGCCCTGACTCACACCCGAATCCGCGTGTCGCGGCGCGGCGCGCCGTAAGGATTGGACCGCGGCAAATCAACGGTTTCGCGGTTGGGCGTGTATCGACTAGAAATGTTCTCCGTGCCCACCGGAATCACCTGTCAGCCATCGGGACTCCCTGGACGGGGGTCGAGATGACGATCGAACACCCGCGCGAGGACGAGGTCAGCCAGCTGGCGCAACGGGTCGAGAAGGCTCGCGGGCGGCTGGCGTACCAGTACGATCCCGCACTCACCGATGCCCTGTCGGAGACCGAGCTCGTCGCCGAACGCGAGCTCGCCGAACGCATTCGCGAGCAGGAGCGGGCTCAGCGCTGGAAGCAGGCCGAGGCCGCGGCGAGCGCCGCCGACCGGGCCCGGCAGACCACCGAAGAGATTGAGAAGGCCGACATTCGCGACTTGCTGCTCGCCCGCAAGGCGATCGCCGCGCAGCGGCGAGAATCGAGCCCGCACGCCAAACTGGCGTCGCTGTACAAACATCGGGCCTGGAGCCAGCGCGCGCTCGCCGGTGTGGTCGCGGCCGGCATGCTCTGGTCCGCGGTCAACGTGCAGCACAACATCGCGCCCGGCGGTGCGAGCGATCCGCTGTACTGGTTCAGCTATCTGCTCGAAGGCATGATCAGCGTCTGTCTCGTGATCATCATGATCGGCACCAACAAGGTCGCCGAATGGGGCGTGATCGACAGCCGCAAACAGGTCGTGGTCGCCGAGATCGCGCTGCTGAGCCTGACGGTCGTCCTGAACACCTACCCGTACCTCAAGCAGGGCAGCTACTACGACGTGGCCGTGCACGCCATCGCACCGGTCATGATCGGCGTGGCGCTGCTCATCCACAACGCCGCGGCCGGACGCTACGGCCTGGCCATCGTGCGTGCCACCGACCAGATCCGGGATCTACCCGACCCGGGCGAACAACTACGCCGCGCCGCGCCCGTCGTGACCTGGCCGAGCCGCCCGCAGCCGCCGACCGTGCAGGCCCCCACCCCGGCCCTGCCCGCCGCGCCCGCCGAACCCGAGCGCACCGTCGACGCCGAAGCCCAGGTCGTCGAACCCGACACCCGCGCCACCAAGTCCGAAAGCCATTCGGGCAACGGCCGTTCCAGCGAGAACGGACGCGCCACCGCCGACAAGGAACGCCGTTCCGCCACCGGCAAAACCCGCAAGGCCGAAGAGGACGACCGTTCCCCCCTCGCCGACCTCGCCGACCCGGTCCCGCCCCTCAACGTCTACGACACCGGCCAATTCCGGATCGCCGAAACCCTCGAACAGGAACTGGCCGAACTCCAGGCCGCCCGCCGTCGCGCCCGCGCCGCCTCCCGCTCCCGCAACGGCAGCTCCCTCGACGACGACTGACCCACCCCCCGGCACACTCGAATCGGCCGGTGCCCCACCGACATCGGCCCGATCCGCCGCCCACACCCCGGCAACCCGCAGCCAGCGGGTGCCGGGGTGGCAACGTTTCCTGGTCAAGCCGGCCCGCAGGGCGGCGGAACTCGCGAGCCGTCAGCGCGCGGGGTGCCACGAACCGGCCCGCCGCGCGAGGACGTCGAAGAATGAACATCTCGCAGAATTCGCTTTTCTCGAAGGAATCACTGTCGCAACACTTCTCACCGCATGCGAGACCGCCAACACCAGCCAGCCGGAACCCGCCCGCATCCCCACCCTCCCCATGAGCGATCAACGACCATCGGCTTGGTCAGCGCGCTAAGCGCAAGTCAGCGCGTCGCCAGGTCCGGCCTGCTGGAGGGCAGCGTTGGCCTGATCGCGCACGACGCCACGGGAACTGGTTGAAATCAGCTAGTTGAGTGCCGTTTGTGCGGGCTGAGGCCAATATCCGGACACCCTACCCCTGAACCCGAACGACCGGCCGCCGACGAATCTGTCGCCGCCGCCCGAAGCGACCGCCTGCGGTGCGCCCGCGATGAATTGCTGTGAGTGTGTCAGCCGGGGTCGGCGATGCGCGACGTCCGGTCGAGTTCTTCCACATTGTCGAATGTCATGACGCGCCCGTCCCATTCCGACGCCGCGACCGGCGACTTGCCGCCGCCGACTTCCTCCACATCGGCAAACGTCATAGCGGCCACATCGGCGGGATCCGGGATGGATGTCGGGGGTTCCTCGTCGCCGCGCGGAGCCGCTGGTTCGCCGAGCAGCGCCGCCCGGATATCGGGCGGAAGATCGTCGAGGTTCATTCGACACGCCATTCTGGCCTGACCGTCGGGTCCGGAGCAATTGTCACTGGTGAGCGGGCCAGCCGGGGTACGGATCGAGTGTGGGCGCGGGTACGTCGGACTTGGCCTGGTAATCCCGGTTTCGCAATTCCGATGGCACCGGATTGTCGAGACGATCCGCGCAAATATTGACGGCTCCCCCAGAATCCGCCCCAGCACCTGGTCCAGAATCCGTCATATTCGCCTTGGTAATCTTCCATTCACCGAACACATTCGTGGTCGGGTACCGCGCCGACCCCTCACCCGAGGAAAGGCGGCCCTGGCGTCCGGCCGGCGGTTGTTGCATTGTGAGGCGCACGGTGCGACCGGTACCGGATTCATGAGGTCCGGATCCGTAATTCATGAAAGGATAATAACCGGCCTCAGCGGTATGAGTATTGGCGGTGAGTTCATTATTTGGTTTGAAGTTCAAATCGAGCGCATCCACCCAGACGCACATGGTGGCTTGCCATTCGGGTGGACTGTCCTGAGCTGTCTGCGGCTGCGCCGACTCGACGGTTTTCACTTCAAGCATATGCGCGTAAAAGGTCCCTACGACTCCGTCTGGGCCGAGGCCAGCCATCGTTATGCCGCCGATCACCATCTCATCGGCACCCAGTCTCGGATATGCACGCTCGTACCCCGGATACGAGTACTCGTTCGGCTCAGGCCGATCACTGTCGATATGGTGGGTTTCGTAGGAGATAAACGCAGACTCCATGAAGGCGCGAGCGATGATCGCTGCGTCTGTGGTCAAGCCCACCCCCGGCTCAGCAGACCAACGGAAGTTGAATCCAAGTCGATCTGGAATCCGATACTTCGGTGCCACATCTGGCGCACAGGCCGCCAGCATCGCCACAGCGGTGAGGGCAATCGCGACCGGCCGCGCCACTTGTACGAATCGAACCATTTTCATTTCGGTTTCGGCTCCGATGGATCATCATGGCCAGCTCGCCAGCCGTTCTCGTATTCCAGAACTCCTGGAAGTTTCCTCATCTGCTGGTTGAAATGCGCTAAACTATTGTCTCCGTTTTTCCCGTCGAGTGCCTTGATAGCTTCGAAAGATAGAATTTCGCCCTTGCTGTCGAAGTATTGTCCGGTGGTCGGGTTCTGGGAATAGTTGGGATGGTCAGGCGTCAAGGTCATTCCCTTGAGAATGTTGTATAGCCGCTTTGCCTGACTGTCTTCACCTTTGAGGTCGACATTCGGTCCGATATCCGGTGTTGATCCGAACAGCCAGTCCTTGAACCCCGGAGTTGCCATCTTCGAGCCGAGTTCGCTGAAGTCGCTCACCGTGAATCCTGCCCATTTTTCGGTGAGGCCGGCGAGACGGGGAAGGTGCTTCGCACCGAACGGGATGACGTCCTTCACGGAGTCGAAGATTGCCTTCTCCTCGTTCAACCGCGCGGCGGCGTCGGAGATCCGGCCCGCGACCTCGAGTTTCGCGCCGGCTTGCGCGGCAGCATCGATTCTTCCGGCGAACTCTCCGAGCGAGTTCTCACTCCCGCCACTCGAACCGAATTGCTGATTCATCTGCGTGATGCTCGCGTACGCGGCTCGGTTGAAATCACGGGCGGCATCCTTATTGGAGTCGATGACGGCGAAGATGTCCTTGACGTGTGACTGGTCGATCGCACCGAAGCCGTGTGTGCCGAACGAGCCTTCGTCGGCTGCGACCATGTCGGGGATGTACGCCCCGAGTGTCGAGCCGAGGGCCTTGGTCATCTTGGGGTCCAGCATGCCGATCGAGTGGTCGGTACCGCCGAGGTGCAAGAGCTCGTTGCTGTGTGTGCTGACGTAGTTCGCCAGCGCCCACGACGCTTCTCCTGACTGCCGATTGACGGTCGGATCGGCTGAGGTCGCGTCGTGGCCGGCGGTTTCGATGACTTTGGCGATGCCGTCATCGTGGCCGTTCCAGCTGTGATTGAGCAGGTTCGCCACATGGGATTGGGCGTCGTAGTGCCCTTCGGTGACCGTGCAGTCCAAGTTGGTGCCATAGAGCAGGTCGTGCACGGCGAGCCGGTCTCCGCCCGCCGCGGTGAGCAGCTTGTCGGCGATCGGATTCGCGCTGTGGCTGCTGCCGTCCGAGCTCACGACGATGGTGCCCTGGCCGAGCCCGGCTATCTCGGAGGCCTGTTTGAGCAGCCCGCGGTCCAGGTCGCTGCCCTGGGCCAGGGCCGGGTTGCCGTCGCCGAGCATGTCGGTCGGCCAACGTGTTGAAATCGCCCTCGCGGGGGATTTCGATCAGCTTGCCGGCGAATTCGCTCTGGTTGTGCTTCTCGTCCCACCGGGTCGGGGCCTGGGTCAGCAGCGTCCGAACGGAGGTGGGAAGCAAGCTCATTCCGCCCGAGTAGACGGACTCGGGCGAGCCATCGTCGTCCCCGTCTCCTCTGGTTTTGATCTGCGGATTGGAGATCAACTGCATTGTCCCGTTCACCACCTGGGCCGGCTGGTACCGCCTCGACGCGCACGAGCGCGCGCTGGGCGAGCCGCAGGGCCGCGAGCGGGTCAAGGTCGTCGAGCGCGAGGACATGCTGGCCGCATCCGAACCCGATAAGGTGCGCTGACCAGCGCGAATCCGCCTGCCGGACAAGGTTGTCCGCACATGTCACCGTTCTGAGGCATGCTGATCACGTGTTCGATGCCCATCTCCACATCTTCGACCCGCGGTTCCCGCTGTCGGAGAACGAGGGCTACCTGCCCGACCCGTACACCATCGCCGACTATCGCAAGCGCATGTCCCGCTTCGATATCGACGGTGGTGCGGTGGTCAGCGGGTCGTTCCAGGGCACCGATCAGAGCTATCTGATGGCAGCCCTCGCCGCGCTGGGCGAGGGCTGGGTGGGCGTCACCATGCTGCCGGTGGACGCGCCCGACGCGCAGATCATCGAGCTGAACCGGGCCGGGGTGCGGGCCATTCGATTCAATCTCAAGCGCGCGGGCGGCGATATCGTCGGGCTGACCATGCTGGCCCTGCGGGCCTACGAGCTGGCCGGCTGGCATGTGGAGCTCTACATCGACGGGTCCATGCTCGGCTCGCTGGAACCGGTCATCACCAAGCTGCCCAAGCTGTCCATCGACCATCTGGGCATGTCCGACGAATGCCTGCCCTACCTGCTGAACCTGGTCGACCGCGGGGCCAAGGTGAAGGCGTCCGGCTTCGGGCGGGTGGCGATGAATGTGGGTGTGGCGCTGCGCAAGATCCACACCGTCAATCCCGAGGCGCTGATGTTCGGCACCGATCTACCGGGCACCCGGGCCGGACGGCCGTTCCGGGACGCCGACATCTCGATCATCGCCGACTCGGTCGGCGCGGATCTGCACCGCGTCCTCGACGACAACGCGCGCGCCTTCTACGGGCTGCCCGCCAAGGATCGCGCCCTCGCCGGTCCGAGCCGGCGCAAGGCGTCCGGCGAGGCGCCGACCTTGCGGCTGCCGCGCTCTCAGCTGCCGAAAACCCCGCCCCCGGACACGCTGCCGCTGCCCATCGTGGAGCGCTGAGCGCGGCCGCCCTCCTCCCGTGCGCGACCACGCGGGGGTTATTGTCATACCGTCAACACCGGCGCGGTGAGCCGGTGCACAGGATTCGACGATGAACCGAGGTAGGGCGTGAGCACTCCATCCACCGCCAAGCAGGGCCCGCTCGCGGGCGTCCGAGTAGTCGAACTGGCCGGCATCGGCCCCGGTCCGCACGCGGCGCTGCTGCTCGCCGACCTCGGCGCGGACGTGGTGCGGGTGCAGCGGCCCGGCGGGTTTCCGGGCTTCATGGAGCGCCCGCAATGGCGGGGTCGCACCATCGTCGAGGCCAATCTGAAGGATCCGGCCGACATCGAGAAGGTGCTCGGGCTGATCGAGAAGGCCGATGTGCTCATCGAGGGCTTCCGGCCGGGTGTCACCGAGCGCATGGGCCTGGGTCCCGACGTTGCGCTGGAACGCAATCCGCGCCTGGTCTACGGCCGCATGACCGGCTGGGGTCAGTCCGGTCCGCTGGCCGACCGCGCCGGGCACGACATCAACTACATCTCGCTGACCGGTGTGCTGAACGCCATCGGCCGCAAGGGCGAGCGACCGGTGCCGCCGCTGAACATGGTGGGCGACTTCGGCGGCGGCTCCATGTTCCTGGTGTTCGGCATCCTCGCCGCCCTGGTCGAGCGCCAGAACTCCGGTCAGGGCCAGGTCATCGACTCCGCCATGATCGATGGGGCGCTTGCCCTCTCGCACATGATCTGGGGCATGAAGGGCATGGGCCTGTGGTCCGACGAGCGCGGCACCAACCTGCTCGACACCGGCATGGCCTTCTACGACACCTACGAGACCGCCGACGGCAAGTACATGGCGGTGGGCTGCATCGAGCCGCAGTTCTACGCGGAACTGCTCGCGGGCCTGGAGATCTCGCCCGAGGGGCTGCCGCATCAGATCGATCCGAACGGGCAGGATCAGCTGCGCAAGCTGTTCACCGAGAAGTTCAAGACCAAGACCCGCGACGAGTGGTGGGCCATCTTCGAGCACACCGACGCCTGCACCACCCCGGTGCTGACTTTCACCGAGGCCGAACAGAATCCGCACATTCAGGCGCGCACCGGTCTGATCGAGATCGACGGCGTCGTGCAGCACGCCCCGGCCCCGCGCTTCTCCCGCACGCCGTCGGGCGTCCCCACCCCGCCGCCCAACGCGGGCGCCCCGATCGAATCCGTCTGGGCGGATTGATCTTTCGTCGCACGGCCGAACGCCCCCGGTGGATTCCACCGGGGGCGTTGACTTTTCCGATACGGACGAGTCCCTTACGGGGCGACGAGCTGGATATCGAGCTCGATGGCGATCTTGTCGCTCAGCATGGCGTTGGGCATGCCCGGCGCGACGTCGAAGTCGCTGCGCTTGATGGTGCCGCTGGCGGTGAAGCCGGCGTGCTCCTTGTTGTCCTGCGGGAAGACCTGCACGCCGCCCCACTCGACCGCGAGGGTGACCGGCTTGGTGATGCCGCCGATGGTGGCCTCGCCGGTGACCTCGAATTCCTCGGCCAGCGCGACCGGCTCGGGCACGCGGAAGGTGAGGTGCGGGCGGTTGGCGACGTCGAGGATGTCGGCGCTGCGGACGTGGCCGTCGCGCATCTCGTTGCCGGTGTCGAAGGAATCGAAGTAGATGGTGGCCTCGATGGCCGCCTCGCCGGCCTCGTTGACCACGAAGCCGGTCTCGAAGCGGTTGAAACGGCCGCGGACCTTGGAGATGCCCAGGTGCTTCACGGTGAAGTTGACCGAGGAGTGGTTGGCGTCGAGGGTCCAGGCGCCGGGGGCGAGGGTGGTCTGCTCGGAAGTCGTCATGTCAGAAGATTAAGTGGACTGCGGTCCGCTTAACCAGGCCGTGGTTATCCGGGGACTGGGAGGGCGCGGATAACGGATCCAGGACCGGGCACAATCGAGGGGTGTCCCGTTCCGAATTCGCCGAGTTCCTGATCGCGCGCCGCGCTCAGCTGCAGCCCGAGGACGTCGGCCTGCCCTCGGGCCGGCGCCGCCGCACCCCGGGCTTGCGCCGCGAGGAGGTCGCCGCCCTCGCCGGAGTCAGCGCGGACTACCTGGCCCGCCTCGAACAGGGACGCGACACCAACCCCTCCACCGCCGTGCTGGCCGCGCTCGCGGAGGCGTTGCGGCTCAACGAGATCGAGAAACATCACTTCGGCAATCTAGCGCTCGGGCTGGAGCAGAAGGCCAAGTGCCCCTCCGCCGGGCAGGCCCGCGAACAGGTCTCGGAAACCGTTCAGGCGGTCATCGACGCACTGCAGCCGACACCCGCCTTCGTGCTGGGGCGCTGGTTGAACCTGCTGTCCGGCAACCCCTCCTTCCGGGACTTCGCCGAACCGCTCGGGATGTTCGAGGCCGACGCGCACAACAACTTCGGAATCTGGGTCTTCGCCCATCCGGCCGCCCGGAAATACCTGCTGAACTGGGATGCCGCCGCCGATATGGTCGCCTCGTCGCTGCGGGCCGCGGTGACCCGGTTCCCCGACGATCAATCCGTGCAGGCCGTCATCACCCGTCTGATGTTCTCCCCGGAGTTCGAGCAACGCTGGCGCGAACACCGGCTGACCGATTTCCGGACCGTCGTCCTGCACGTCCGGCACCCGCTGCGGGGCGAGGTGGAGGTCGAGATCGAGACCCTGGATCCGGCCGCCGATCAGACCGTGATGGTCTGGCTGGTCGACCGCCGCCAGGCCCGCACCCCCGGATTGCGGCTGGTCAACGAATAAAACCCGCTGGTTCCGGGCCTTTCGTTCCCGCTGCCCGGCCGCGCGTCGCCCATTACAGTTGAGCCATGGCTCGGAATTGGCCGATGGTCGAACGGGAGAACGAGCTCGAATCGATCAGGTCGGCGCTGACCGGCGGCGACTGCGTCGGGGCGGTTCTCACCGGCGACGCGGGGGTCGGCAAGACCACGCTGGCACGGCTGGCCACCGCCGCGGTCGGGGGCAATATCCGCTGGGTCGCGGGGACCGAATCGGCGCGCAGCATCCCGCTCGGCGTGTTCGCGCACATGGTGGGGGTGTACACCGCCCACGACCCGGTGACGTTCATGGCCGCCGCCCGGGAGGCGCTGCTCGCCGACGGGCACACCATCATCGGCGTCGACGACGCCCATCTGCTCGACCAGCTCTCGGCCACCCTGCTGCTGCAACTGGCCATCGACCGGGCCGCCCACATCGTGTGCACCGTGCGCAGCGGGGTGCAGGTGCCCGACGCGGTGACCTCGCTGTG
Organism: Nocardia yunnanensis; assembly: GCF_003626895.1. Classification (GTDB taxonomy): domain Bacteria; phylum Actinomycetota; class Actinomycetes; order Mycobacteriales; family Mycobacteriaceae; genus Nocardia; species Nocardia yunnanensis. Next base: position 6,650,111 of record NZ_CP032568.1, read on the forward strand.
GAAGGACGGGCACCTGCTGCGGCTCGATCTGAAACCGTTCACGCAAAGGCAGAGCGTGGAATTGGTGGAATCGATGCTGGGCGGACAGCTGGAGGGCTTCACCGCCAACCTGATGTGGGAATCCTCCGGGGGCAACGCGCTTTTCCTGCGGCATCTGGTGGAAGGGGCGCTGGAGGCGGGGACGCTGCGGCAGGTCAACGGGGTGTGGCAGCTGCGCGGACGGGCGGCGGTCACCTCGGAATTGGCTGCGCTGCTGGAGGATCGGGTGGAACAGCTGCCCGAGTCGGTGCTGCGGGTCTTGGAACTGCTCACCTTCTGCGAGCCGATCGATCTGGATGTGCTGTCGGAGATCGCGGGCGAGGAAGCCGTGGAATCGGCCGAAACGCGTGGGCTGATCCGGATTGTCGAGAACGGCCATCAGCTGCTGGTGCGCTACAACCATCCGCTGTTCGGCGAGGTGATCCGGCGGCGACTGGGCATCGCGTCGGCGCGGCGGCTGCGCGGCCGGCTGTACTCGGCGTTGAAGGACCGCGAGATCCACTCGGCGGCCGAACGCATCCGATTGGCCGAATTGGCTTTGGACAGTGACAAATCCGCGGATCTCGAACTGTTCCTGGCGGCGGCCGCGGATGCCATCGCGCTGGCGAATCTGCCGCTGGGCGAACGGTTCGCGCGGGCAGCGGTGGAACGGCAGGGCGGTGTCGAGGCCGCGGACCTGCTGGCGCGGGCGCTGCTGTGGCAGGGGCACCGCATCGAGGCCGAGCGGACGCTGGCCGGATTCGATCCCGATCAGTTGAACGAGGTGGAGCTGGCCCGCTGGGGCAGTACCCGGGTGTCGAATCTGCTGTGGTCCATGGGCGACGCGGACCGCGCCGACCAGGTGCTGGCGTCGGTGCGCGAGCGGGTGCACCATCCGAAAGTCGTTGCGACACTGGATGGTCTGGCCTCGGCGGTCGCCGTCAACGAGAACCGGCTCGACGAGGCGTTCGCGCTCGCCGAACCCGTCATGGCCGGCGACGACGCGCCGCCGTGGGCGGTGTGGTGGGCGGCCTTCGGCGGCGGACTCGCCCTGGCGATGATGGGGCGCGGCGACGCGGCGCGGCACTACGCCGAGCGCGGGCATCAGGTGGAGGCGCACATCGACGGACTCAACCGGTTCACGCTGTCGCACGCGGAAGTGCTGGCGCTCACCTTCACCGGTGATCTGGAAGCCGCCCGGCGCTGCGCCGGAAGCAATTTCAGCTATTCCTCCCCCGGGCAGTATCTGGCCTGGGGATTGACCAAGATCCTGCAGGGCACCGTGGAGGTGGCCCAGGGGCAGTTCCCGCAGGGCATCGACAATCTCGAACAGGCGCTCGCCGCACTGACGTCCGAGGGCGCGGCGGCCTGGATGTTCCCGGCGCAGCTGCGGCTGGCCGAGGCGTACGCGGCGCTCGGGCGACCCGTCGAGGCCGCGGAAGCCATTGCGGCCGCGGCCTTCCGGGGCGGACGGCACAGCGCGGTCTACGAACCGCTGCTCGAACTCGCGCGCGCCATGCAGGCCGCCGCCGAGGGCACCGCGACCCCGGCCATCCGGCTCGCGCTCGCCGCCGCCGATCTGGCCGCGCGCACCCATCAGCACGCCATCGAGGCCATGGCGCTGCACACCGCGGCCCGCTTCGGCGATCACAGCGTGGCCGGGCGGCTGGCGGATCTGGCGGCGCGCATCGACGGCCGCCTGGTGCAGGTGCAGGCCCGGCACGCGGTGGCGGTCGCCGCCCACGACGGTCCCGGATTGGATGCCGCCGCAGCGGAATTCGAGGCCATCGGGACGCTGCTCTCGGCCGCCGACGCGGCCGCGCAGGCCGCCTCCGCCCACGAGCGCGCCGGCGACCGGCGCCGGCTGCTGGAATCCGCGGCCACCGCGAACCGGCTGGCCGCCGCCTGTGGTGGAGCGGCGACCCCGGCGCTGCGGCAATCCGCGCAGCCGCTGCCGCTGACCGCGCGGGAACGCGAGATCGCCAATCTGGTGGCGGCCGGGCTGTCCAACCGGCAGATCGCCGACCGGTTGACCGTATCCGTGCGGACCGTGGAGGGGCATCTGTATCGCGCGTGCATCAAGCTCGATGTGACCGATCGGGAGGCGCTGGCCGAATTGATGCGCGGCGGGGCATCTTCCGGCAAATCCGATTCTTGAAGCGTGGAGTGCGCTTCTAAAGCGATCTACCTGCAAAGTGTGCGATATGTCTCGCCCTTCACCGTCAAGACAGGCGAACGATGAGTAGGGACTAGAGCAACCAGCTCTCAATCAGTTAACATCCCGCGCAGTGTGAACCCGCCAAGGGTCACATCTGGGGGAGTCGGGAAAATCTGATGAGGGTGGTGTTTTCGGCGTGATCCGTCGGCATCGAGAAATGAATACCGGTGTGCTCCGCCACGCCATCCGTCCCGCCGCCGGCATCCTGCCGCTGGCCCTCGCCATCGCCTGCGCCGCCGCCGCCCAGGCCGTGCCGCAGCCCGGCGTCACCAGCCCGGGCCAGTCCGCACCCGCCCCCGGCGCGGCCCAGCCCGGCACCGCGGCCCCGGCCACCCCCGCCGCCCCGGCCCCAGCGCCGGCCCCGCAGGCCGACTACGTCGTGCCCGAAAACCACCGGCCGGTCCCGGTCCAGACCGAACCCGCGCCGGCTATCGACTGGCAGTCGTTGCACACGCCCGAACCCGTCGAACCTGTTGCTCCCATCGCTCCCCCGCCGCGCACCCTGCGCGTGGGCGATTTCTACACGCCCGCGCCGGATGAAGTGCCTGACGACATCCTGAACCCGGTCAACGACTTCTCCGCCGACACCGAGGCGAACATCTCGACCGCACTCCAGTCCATCGGCGTCAACCCGTCTCGCTCGGACAAGATCGCCGCGACGACCGCGGCCGGTGCCGCGCTCGGCGCAACCGCGCTCGGTGTTCCCGCTGCCATCGGCGGCGCCGCGGTCGGCGCGGTCGCGGGTGGGGCGATCGGTGCCGCGGTCGGCGCGGGTATCGGAGCCGGGATCGGCGTCGGTGTCGTCGCGGCCACCGCGGCTGCCGCGGGTGTCGCCACCGGTGGCATCGGTGCTGCCATCGCGGCCCCGGAAGCCGTTCCCGTGATCGGCGGTGGCGCCCTGATCGGACTCGGGGTCGGCACGGCGGTCGGTGCGGTCGCGGGCGGGGCCCTCGGCGCGGCCGTCGTGGGCATCCCGGCGGCAGTTCTCGGCGGCGTGGGTGGCGGCACCATCGGCGCAGCCATCGGCGGCGCGGACCTCGGCGGCGCCCCCTAGCCCACCCGTGGGCAGTGCGGTGCGGAATCTTTGTCGCCGCGGCCTGTTGACCTCCGACTGCCGTGGCGCAAACACCCACCGGGCCGGTCGATTCGGGGTGGCACGAACTTCGCACCCCCGAATCTGGGGGCTGAACTGCGAGAACCGCAAATCTCAGGCGCGGCGGCAACGCCGCGCTCGTGGCCGGTGCGAATCACCGGCATCAGCAGGTGGCCTGCGGGCCGGTGAAACGAAATATGTTCGGAAGGCAGGTGTTTCGGCGTGGCTCGTCGGCATCAGGGAATGAAGTCCAGCGCCGCTCGGCGGGCGCTGGTCGTGGGCGCGATCCCGTTGGCGTTGGCGGTGGCTTGCTCGAACACGAGCGACCAGACCGCCACGGTGGCGACCGGTAGCCCCACGCGGTCGGCCGCCCCGCAGGGGAACGCCGACCGGGAGCCGGGCAATAGCGCGGCGCCGCAGGCGAATCCGCATCCCGGCACCGGACAGGTCGACGCCCAGGCCGGGTCCACCTCCGGGCCCGAGGCGCATTTCCCGGGTTCGCGTCCGTCGTCGGTGCAGCCGGGTGTGGCCTCCCCCGCCGGTGATCAGGACCGCTCGGGCACCCGCCCGAGCACCATCCAGCCCGGCGTGACCGCCCCGAATCTGCCCAAGCCGCAACTCGAGTCGCCGTCGGCCGACTACCCGATCCCGGCCAACTTCCGCCCCATCCCCAATCACGAGGCGGCCCCGGCCCTGGACTTCCAGACCCTGCACGCCCCCACCGTGGTCACCCCGGTCCTGCCGATCGCCCCGCCCCCGCGCACCCTGCGCATCGGTGAATTCTCCACCCCGGCACCGGATCAGGTGCCCGACGACGTCCTCGACACCGCCAACGGCCTCGCCGCCAACACCGAAGCGGGCCTGGCCACCGGCCTGAACTCCATCGGCGTCAACCCGTCCCGCTCGGACAAGATCGCCGCGGGCACGCTGGGCGGCGCGGCCATCGGCGCCGGCCTCGGCGCGGTAGGCGCGGGCGTCCCCGCCGCGGTCATCGGCGGCGCCATCGGCGCGGGTGTCGGCGCAGGCATCGGTGCGCTCACCGGCGCGGCGATCGGCACGGCCGGTGTCGCCCTCGCCCCCTGGCTGGCCCCTATCGACGTGGCGGGCGGCGCCGCTGGCGGCGCCCTCATCGGCGCGGGCGTCGGCGCGGCCGCCGGTGCGGCCGTCACCGGCATCCCCGCCGCCGTCGCGGGCGGCGCGGCCGGCGGTATCGCGGGCGGCGCCATCGGCGGCTTCCTCGGCGGCGCCCTGTAACTCACCACAACATCCAGCCTTCGACCGCCCCTCTACCTCCACCTCACCCCGGGCGCCGACGCCTGGGTCTTCTGCGAAGGCAACTCCGCCCCCTTCCTGTACTACGGCCCAATCGTCAAGGCCGGAGCGTAGATCCGTGACCGGTCGGCAGATCGCCGACCGGCAATGGTGCGGCCGGGAGCCAGCGGCGCTCGTAGCCGGTGCGGTGGGCCAGGGCGGCCAGTCCGCCCAGCAGGCAGCGTTGGAGCCACACCGGGATACGGGCGAGGTAGCCGTCCTGGTATTTCCAGAGGAGGGCTAGGGCCAAGGGGTTTCGGGGGATTCCGGCGCGGGTGGTTTGCCGGCCGCGTCGAGGGCTTGCCAGAGTTGGAACATTTGCCAGTGGCGGAGGGGCGGGCGGATTTCGTGGTCCAGGACAGTGTCTGGGGCCTCGGTCCAGAACTCGTGGGTCGCGCCGGGTCTCGCGTGGGCGGAATCGCCTGGTGCGGCTCGGGTTTCGGTGCCTTCTATGCGGAATCGCGCTCGGCCTTGGCGGACCGTCCAGGATTCGGCGAGGATCGGGTGCCAGTGGGGGCCCGCTTCGCGGCCGGGGACCGGGAGGTGGTGGCGCAGACGCAGGTAGGGGCCGTGGTCGTCGGTGCCTTGCGCGACGAGGGTGACGCGGCGGCCGTTGCGGAAGTGGAGGGTTGGGCAGGGCGGGTTGTCGGTCATGCCCACTCCTTCTTGCCGAGGACCACCAGCCCGCCGACGATGGGGATCACCGCGAGAGCGCGCAGAGCGGGCCGGGACTCCGGGACTTTGAAGGCCAGCACGACGACGGCTATGTAGGCGCAGCCGTGGAGAGGGCCGACGAGCGAGGAGACCGCGGGCCAGTGCACGGTGGCGAGGTTGACCAGCAGCACCAGCAGCGTCAGGGTCTCGGCGGCTGCCGTGAGGCGTAGCGTGCGTTGGGGATTCATCGTCACGCCCCCGTCGTCGATCCGGGACGCACGATCATCAGGATCGTCACGATCACCCAGAGCACGTTGAACACGCCGGTATACATCGCCAGCTGCGACACGGTCCGCTGCTCGACCCGCAATGGCGCTGGGCCCGTGAGGTTTTCGGGTATGAGCGCGGCCGCCTGACCGGGGAGGATCATCAAACCGAGCACCGCCGCCGCGGCGACGGTGAGGGCGATCGACACCATGACCCATCCGTCGCCGAGGACGTGCATGGCGCTGGCGGTGGCGAAACCGAAGGCGGGGACGACGATTCCGATGCCGGCGTAGACGCGGCAGAGGCGATGCAGGGTCGAGACGACGGCGCGGTCGCGGTCCGCGCCGGATTCGGCCGCGCAGCGGGCGGCTGCGGGAAACATGCTCGCGGCCAACGTGACCGGGCCGATGGCGATGATCGCCGCGAGGACGTGGATCGTGAGCAGGGCTTTGGTCACGACAGGTCTCCAGGGGGCTCCATGAGCACAGTCTGTGCGGAGCACAAAACGCCCGCAACGACCTGATGCCCACAGATCCGGCCACCTCGAGACCCACCGGGGAGGGCCGGATGTGTGGGGTGGTCGTCCTTGTGGACACGCGCTCAGGTTCGCAAGATCGACAGTGTGGTGGATACGAAACCCGCGGACGTCATGGTGGCGGTGGCGGACGGTGTGGTGCTGCTGGATCTCGCGGGACCGGTGCAGGTGCTGCAGTGGGCCGGGCATCGCATCCGGTTCGCCTCCCCGGACGGGCGGCCCGTTCGCACCGAGGTCGGCCTGCAGATCGGGATCGATTGCGCGCTGGGCGATGTCGCCGGTCCGATCGAGACGCTGATCGTGCCCGGTTACGCGCCCGGCGGCGAGGTCCCCGCCGAGCTGGTCACCGCGATCACCGCCCTGCGCGGGCGCGTCCGCCAGTTCGCCTCGGTCTGCACCGGCGCGTTCGTGCTGGCCGAGGCGGGTCTGCTGGACGGCCGGCGGGCCACGACCCATTGGGCGGCCTGCGCCGATCTCGCGGCCCGCTTCCCCGCGGTGCGCGTCGACCCGGACGCCCTGTACGTGCGTGACGGATCGGTGGTGACCTCGGCGGGCGTGACCGCCGGAATCGATATGGCCCTGTCTCTGGTCGAGGCCGAGCACGGCGCCGAGACCGCGGCCCGGATCGCGAAATACCTGGTCGTCTTCCTGCATCGGCCGGGCGGCCAATCGCAGTTCAGCGTCCGCACCAGCGTCGGCACACCCCGCACGGAGGCTCTGCGCCGGGTGCTCGACGCCGTGGTGGCCGACCTGTCGGCCGATCACCGGCTCGCCGCACTGGCAGCGCGGGCCGCGCTCAGCCCGCGGCATCTGACGCGGCTGTTCCGCCGCGAACTCGGCATGTCGCCGGGGCAGTACATCGAGCGGGTGCGCGTGGAGGCGGCGCAAGCCCAGCTGACCAGCACCGGCGACGGCGTCGCGACCATCGCGCGCCGCTGCGGATTCGGCTCCGAGGAATCCATGCGCCGGGTGTTCCAGAAGGCGCTCGGCGTCGCGCCGAGCGACTATCGCCAGCGATTCGGTACCGCGACAGCCTGAAAACCATTGCCCGACAAGGAGTTATCGTGCTCTTTCCACGTCGCCGCGCCCTCTGGGGCGGCGCGGCAGTCACCGGAATGTTCCTCGCCGCGACCCCGGCCCGCTCGGGTGCGGAACCGGTCGAGCCGCCGTTGACCCCGCTCGCCGTGAAGGCGGGCCTGCTACTCGACGCGGTGGCCCAGCCGCATGTGCGCAATCACAGCCTGCGCAGCTACTTCTTCGCCCGTGCCGTCGCCGAGCAGCAGCACCTGGCCTGCGACGACGAGCTTGTGTTCCTCATCTGCGCCCTGCACGACATCGGCATGACCGACGTGGCCAATGGCGATCAACGGTTCGAGATCGACGGCGCCGACTACGCGGCGCGCTTCCTCGAGGACAACGGCGTCACCGACGCCCGGGTGGACCTCATCTGGGATGCGATCGCCGCGCACACTTCCGGATTCATTCTCTCCCCGGTGTACCAGCGTCGCCGCCCGCCGGAAATCCAGGTCGCGGTGACCGGCATCGGAATCGACCTGGGCGGCAGCGCTTCCGACCTGCCGCCCGGTTACGCCGACCGGGTGCACGCGGCCTATCCGCGACTCGGCGGCAGCGCCGCGTTGTTCCGCACGATCGAGCAGCAAGGGTTGGCGAATCCCCGCAAGGCCGGGCCCGCGACCTTCGCCGGCGAGATCGTGCGCCAACGCCATCCGGAGGCCCCGCGCGAAACCGTGGAGGACATTCTCGCGGCCAGCGGGTGGGCCGACAGCTAGCGTGATACGGCTCGCGTCTGCGTGCCCGGACGCGGGCGCGGGCTAAGGTCGGTTGAATGAGTTCCTGGGCGAGACGACACGTTGACCGGGTCGGCAAGTTCGATCGGGCGATCACCCGCAAGGTGGCCCGGCTGCCCGCGACGCCGGTGGATCGCGGCCTGCTTCGGCTCACCAGCAGCGCCGATCACAGCGCGCTGTGGATGGTGTGCGCGGCCACGCTGGCCACCCGCAAGGGCACGCCGCGCCGGGCCGCGCTGCGCGGGGTGATCTCCATCGCGGGCGCCAGCTTCACCGTCAATGCGGTGCTCAAGACACTGCTGGCCCGACGCCGTCCCGCCACGGATCTGCTGCCCGCGTATCGGCGATTGATCCCGGTGCCGCGCTCGTCGTCGTTCCCCTCCGGGCACAGTGCGGCGGCGGCCGCGTTCGTGACCGCGGTCGGCCTCGAAAGCCCGCGCGCCGCAATGGCTCTCGCGCCGGTGGCGGCCGCGGTCGTCTACTCCCGGGTGCATACCGGGGCGCACTGGGGCTCGGATGTCCTGGTCGGTTCGGCGGTCGGTTGCGGGGTTGCGCTGGCGACCCGGCGGTGGTGGCCGGTGCGCGAATCCGACGAGGCCCGCGCGACGCTGCGGGAAGCCCCGATGCTGCCGGACGGCAAAGGGCTACTGCTGCTGGTGAATCCGGCGTCGGGCGACTCGAACTACGATCCCGCCGACGATATCGCCGAGGCCCTGCCCGCGGCCACGCTGCTGCGCACCGATCCGGACCGCGATGCCGCGGACCTGCTGGAGGAGGCCCTGGCCGCGAGCACCGAGCCGGTGCAGGCGCTCGGCGTGGCCGGCGGTGACGGCACGGTGGCCGCCGTGGCCGCGGTCGCGGTGCGGCACGGGCTGCCGCTGGCGGTGGTGCCCACCGGAACGCTCAATCACTTCGCGCGCGATCTCGGCGTGTACGACCTGCAGGAGGTGGTGGACGCCACCGCGGTCGGGGAGGCCGTCTCGGTCGACATCGCGCGCGTCGACTACAGCGACGAGAACGACGGTCGCACTCGGCATCTCATCAATACCGCCAGCCTCGGCGCCTACCCGGACCTGGTCCGGCGCCGGGAGCGCTGGCAGCGGCGCTGGGGCAAGTGGCCCGCCTTCGTGGCCGCCGTGGTGGCGACGGTGGCACAGGCGAAACCGCTGGAGATCGATCTCGACGGCGACCGTCGCCTGGTGTGGTTCGTGTTCGTGGGCAACGGCCCCTACCATCCGCGCGGCGCGGTCCCGGCCTTCCGCGACATTCTCGACAGCGGTCAACTCGATGTCCGCTGGCTGCGCGCCGACCTGCCGTGGTCGCGCACCCGCGCCGCGCTCGCCCTGCTGGCGTCGACGATCGGCCGCAGCAAGGTCTACGGCGAGCGCCTCACTCCCGGCCTCGTCGTCCGGCTGCCCCGCGCCGAACCGCTGGCCACCGACGGCGAGGTGGCGGGCGCCGCCGACAGCCTGCGTTTCTCCATGGCCGGGCGTCTCACCGTCTACCGTCGCGATGAATCCAACCCGTTGTGGGCCAACCGATTCCGGCCGCACAATCGACGCGGCGCCTGGTTCCCGTCGGCGTGAACAGGCTTCTCAGAAAAGGGTCGGTTCGCCGAAGCCCGGGGTGCGTTCGATCTCGAGCAGCTGCTGTTTGGTGGTGAGGCCGCCCGGTGCGGAGAAGCCGTGCAGGGCGTGGTCGGCCGCCAGCACCCGATGGCACGGGATGATCAGCGGAATCGGGTTGCGGCCCAGGGATTGTCCGACCGCTTGCGCGCCGCCGGGCGCGCCGATGCGATGGGCGACCGCGCCGTAGTTGAGGGTGTGGCCCGGATCGATGGCCCGGGTGACCTCGTAGACGGCACGGTCGAAATCATTGAACGGGCTGGTGTCCAAGGCAATCCAGCGCAGGTCGTCCAGGTCGCCGGCGAGGTGGGCTTGAATCGCGGCGATGGCCTCCGCGATCCGCGGGCTCGGGTCCGCTTCCTGAACATCGAGCAGCCGATGCCGGCGCAGGATGTGGGAGCGGGTGGCGGCGGGGTCGCGGTTGGGCAGGGCGAAACGTAGGACGCCGGCGGTGCTCCAGGCGATGGCGCAGGCGCCTATCGCGGTGTCGAAGAGCGCCGCCGACGCGAGCGGGCGGGCCGGGGCGGACATGAGGCCAGTGTGCACCGCGGCACCGACAATCCGTCCATTTCAGGCCAGTTGTCTAGAACTGGACCGTTTCGCCGCGACACGGAATGGCGGACAGGGCCGTGACCGCCGGAGCACCGCGGCGGAAGCGGCGCACCGGGGTGGGCGGGCAGGCGTCGGGACGCAGCGACACGATCGCCGTCAGGTCCGAATACTGGCGCGCCGCTTCATAATCCGCGACCGACCAGTCCGACATGGGGGCGTGGGGCCGATACCGTTCGAGCAGGATGCCCCAGCACTCACCGGGCTTGGGGGCGTACCGGTACACCAGACCGGCGAAGGCGGCGACGATCAGTAGGGAGACCAGCAGAGCGACCATGACCCCATGGTGGCCCGATCTTGGACTTGAAGAAAATATCCAGTGCCCCGATACTGGACCGTATGGCGACACGAGTGATCGGCGCGGCGAGTCTGACGCGAGACCTGGGCCGGTGGCGCAACGACGACAGCGCCGGAGCCGGCGAATACGGCAAGCGCTCGGCCCGGCCCGCGTATGTGGCACTGGCCGAGAGCATTCGGCTGCTCATTCACGACGGTCGCGCGCCGCTGGGCGTGGCGCTGCCCAGCGAACGGGATCTGGCCACCACGCTCGAGGTCAGCCGCACCACCGTCACCTCGGCGTACACCCTGCTACGCGAACACGGCTACCTGATCAGCCGGCAGGGTTCGCGCAGCACGGTGGCGCTGCCGCCGACCGTGGTGCACGACGGCGCGAAACCGGCGCGCAGCATTCTGGCCATGATGGCGCAGCCGGAGCTGCCCACCATCGACATGACCTATGCCGCCATGGCCGCGCCGCCGCAGATGACCGAGGCGTATTCCTTTGCGCTGCAGGGGCTCCCGACCTATCTGGGCACCCACGGCATGGACCCGGTCGGCGTGCTCATGCTGCGGGAGGCGCTGGCCCGCCGCTACACCGAGCGTGGCCTGCCCACCGAGCCGGACCAGATTCTGATCACCCTGGGCGCGCAGCACGGCCTGCGGCTGCTGCTCAATGTGCTGACCACCCCGGCCGAGCGGGTGCTGATCGAGCACCCCACCTACCCCAACGCCATCGAGGCGATCCGCGATGTCGGCGCGCGCCCGGTCCCGGTGCCGCTGCGGCCCGACGGCTGGGATCTGGACGGAATCCGCAGTGCCGCACGGCAAACCGCCGCCAGCGCGGCCTATCTGATTCCGGACTTCAACAATCCCACCGGCCATCTGCTGGACGCCGAGGGCCGCGCCGAGTTGGCCGCCATCGCCCGGGAGACGCGGATGACGGTCATCGTCGACGAATCCATGGTGGATCTGAACCTCTCCGATCGTGAATATCCGCCCCCGGTGGCGGCTTTCGCCCGCGGGTCGGAGGTCGTCACCATCGGTTCGGCCTCCAAGTCGTTCTGGGGCGGCTTGCGGGTGGGCTGGGTGCGCGCCAATCAGGCCCTCATCACCAAACTGCTCGGCATTCGTTCCACGGTGGACCTCGGCACCCCGGTCATGGATCAGCTGGCCACCGTCCACCTGCTCCGGCACGCCGAGGAGATCCTCACCACGCGGCGCGACCAATTGCGTTCCCGCCGTGCGGTTCTCATGGAGACCCTCGCCGAGGAGCTGCCCGACTGGCAGGTCAACCCGGGCGCGGGCGGTATGTCGCTGTGGGCGCAGCTGCCCGCCCCGGTCTCCACCGCGCTCGCCGCCACGGCCCCCAATCACGGCGTATTGCTCGCCGCCGGACCGCGTTTCGGCGTCCAGGGCGCGTTCGAACGCTTCATCCGCCTCCCCTTCACCCACGAGGAACCGGACATCCGCCTCGCCATCAAGTCGATCGCGGCCGCCTATCAGGGCCTCACCCCGCACGCCGCCGACCCGCTGGCCCCGCTGATCGCCTACTAGCGCCCGAAACAAGCCGCGCCCGCCGCGATAGCGGCGGGCGCGGATCTGTCAGCGACAACTGATTTCGTGAGATGCGGGTAACTCACCGGGTACGCCCCGAATCGGTTCGGCACCCAACGCAGGCACGGGTGCGAAAACCGTTACGGCACTCAGCCGCCCGCTAAAGTCGCGGGGAGGCGGCAACGTCGTGGCGGACGATCGTCTGGTCGCGGCCCGGGCCGACGCCGATGCACGAAACCCGCGCGCCCGACAGCTCTTCCAGCCGCTTCACGTACGCCTGCGCGTTGGCCGGCAGCTCCTCGAAGCTGCGGCAGCCGGAGATGTCCTCCCACCAGCCGGGCATTTCCTCGTACACCGGCTTGGCGTGGTGGAATTCGGTCTGGGTGGTGGGCATCTGCTCGACGCGCTTGCCGTCGATCTCATAGGCGACGCAGATCGGGACGGTGTCCAGGCTGGACAGCACGTCCAGCTTGGTGAGGAAGTAGTCGGTGATGCCGTTGACGCGGGTGGCGTAGCGGGCGATCACGGCGTCGAACCAGCCGGTGCGCCGGGCGCGGCCGGTGGTGACGCCGACCTCGCCGCCGGTCTTGGCCAGGTAGGTGCCGGACTCGTCGAAGAGTTCGGTCGGGAACGGGCCGGAGCCGACGCGGGTGGTGTAGGCCTTGAGGATGCCGAGCACCGCGGTGATCTTGTTCGGGCCGACGCCCGCGCCCACGGCCGCGCCGCCCGCGGTCGGGTTGGAGGAGGTCACGTACGGGTAGGTGCCGTGATCGACGTCCAGCAGGGTGCCCTGCGAACCCTCCAGCAGCACGATCTCGTCGCGCTCCAGCGCCTCGTTGAGCAGCAGGCGGGAATCGGCGATGCGGTGCTTGAAGCCCTCGGCCTTCTCGAGCACCTCGTCCACCACCTGCTGCGGGTCCAGCGCGCGGCGGTTGTAGATCTTCACCAGCACCTGGTTCTTGAATTCCAGTGCGGCCTCGACCTTTTGGGTGAGGATCTTCTCGTCCAGCACATCGGCGACGCGGACGCCGACGCGGGCGACCTTGTCCTGGTAGCAGGGTCCGATGCCGCGGCCGGTGGTGCCGATCTTCTTGTTGCCCAGGAAGCGTTCGGTGACCTTATCGATGGCCACGTGGTACGGCATGATCAGGTGCGCGTCGGCCGAGAGCAGCAGGCGGGAGGTGTCCACCCCGCGCTCTTCCAGGCCGGCGAGTTCGGCCAGCAGCACGCCCGGGTCGACCACCACGCCATTGCCGATGACGTTGGTCACACCCGGGGTGAGGATGCCGGACGGGATCAGGTGCAGCGCGAAGCTCTCACCGTTGGGCAGCACGACGGTGTGTCCCGCGTTGTTGCCGCCCTGGTATCGAACTACCCACTGGACCCGATCACCGAGCAGATCAGTCGCTTTGCCCTTGCCCTCGTCGCCCCACTGGGCGCCGATCAGCACGATTGCCGGCATGTGAGTGTCTCCTACGGGATCGACGCGCAGCACCCCGGTGCTGCAGCTACCCGCCGTCAGAAGGCGGTGGCCGTAGGCACACTTTACTGGACGCGGTATCAGACCTTTTGAAAGGGCATACCCGCAGTTCGTGGCGCGGCTCGGTCCGGGTCGCGAACGTACCGCGCCCGGGCGGCGGCAAATTGGACACAGCTGCGCCGCGGGGACAGCGGTGGATTTGAGACGGAGCTATGGTGGCACGGGGAGAGGGACCGGTTGGGGGTCCTTCGAAACGCAGCGAGGCGGATAGGTGTTGGCAGGCCAGAGGAGGCTGTTCGGCAGTTGAGTACCCATGTTCTCCGCTGCGAAGGCGCGCCCGTACCCATCGCCCTGGCTTCCCTGCCGCTCACCCAGACCTCGGCCCTGCCGGATCCCGCCGCGCTGGACGAGCTGCTGCCGGTGATGGCGGCCGACAGCCTGCCGCGGCTCATCGTGCTCGGTGAGGACGCGGGATTGGCCGCCGTGCTGACGCATTTGATGCGCACCGAACGCCTCGGCGTCGAAATCGGGTACGTGCCCATCGATCGCACCTACGGTTCCCGCGCCTACGACACCGGCACCGGATCGGCCGCCGCCAAACGCGCGCTCGAGGGAAAACCGCAGGAGACGCCGCTCATTCGCGACGACACCGGCACCGTGCTCATCGGCCGCGCCACCCTCGTCGGCGAGGGGGGCGCGAAGCTCGAGGGCGAGGCGTACGTCGACGACACCCGGTTGTTCACCGGAAAGGTCGCGGCCCTGCATGTTTCGCCCATGCTGGAGATGCCGGGCCTGCACGCCACCGTGCAGCGCGGCCTGCGCAAGAAGCGCTGGGTCGAGGGCCGGGCCATGCAGCTGGGCACCAGCGGCGCGGTCGTCACCCGGGACGGGATCACCGGCGATCGAGTCGTGAAGCGCTCCACGTTCTATCGACACCACGAGCCTTGGCTGCTGGTTCGCTGATTCACCCCCAGAATGGGAATCGGCAGATCGGGCAGGCCGACCAGTTGGGAGTACACAGGTGAATTACCCGCGCGCGGTGGGACGGAAATCCGGAGCGGTCCGGCCGAGTCCGGTGTTCCTGCTCGTGGTGGTGGTGACGGTGCTGGGCGGCGCGCTGGCCTGGGATGCCGAAATCAGTTCGCGGCAAGCCCAATTCGGGGTCTTCATCCTGGTGGTGGCGGGGTGGATCGTATCGATCTGCCTGCACGAGTTCGCGCACGCGTATGTGGCGTGGCGGGCCGGGGACCGCGAGGTGGAGGTGCGCGGGTACCTGACGCTCAATCCGCTCAAGTACAGCCATCCGCTGTTGTCGATCGCGCTGCCGATCGTGTTCATCGCCATCGGCGGGTTCGCGCTGCCGGGCGGTGCGGTGTACGTGCACTCGCACGATTTCAGTCCGCGCACGCAGCGGATTCTCAGTGGCGCGGGGCCGGCGGTGAACGCGGTGTGCGCGATCGTGCTGCTGGTGATCGTGCGGTTCTACGGCAGCGTGTATTCGCACGGGGCGTTCTGGTTCGGGCTCAGTTACCTGGCGTTTTTGCAGATCACGGCGACCGTGCTGAACCTGATCCCGATTCCGGGGACCGACGGCTACGGCATCCTGGAGCCGTCGCTGAGCTATCAGACGCGTCGCGCGCTCGATCAGATCAAGCCGTTCGGCATTCTGATCCTGTTCGCGCTGCTGTTCACGCCCGAGCTCAATCGCCTGTTCTTCGACGGGATCAGCAGCCTGTTCGAGCTGTCGGGAGTACCGGGCAACTGGTGGCGGTACGGCAGCGGGCTGACGCGATTCTGGACCTGAGGTCCCGGATGGGCCGCCCGGACGACCCGGTTGCCGGACGGCCCATTCGTCACCGGACTACCCCTCGTGAGCCCGGCCTGCAACGAACGGTAGAGGCGCGCAAGCGGTTCGACGCGAGTAGCGGACTACTCGAAGATCGAGAAAGCCGCGCGCGGATCAGTCGATCGGGGTCACGTACGGGTGCGGGACCGTCGGGGGCAGCAGGGCCATGGCCGACAGCCGGCGCATACCGCACACCTGCATGAGATCGACCACGATGGAACGCAATTGGGCGAAGACCACGTGCGCCGACAGGCCCGCGCCCTCGACCAGGTTCTTGGTCGCGCCCTTGCCCACCGTGCGCAGCACGCGGGTGGCCTCGGCCGGATCGGGTTTCTCGTCCGGGTCGGCGAGCATCATGCGGCGCACCACATCCACGGCCTGGCCCAGCTTTTCGACCTCCACGATGAGGCCCGGATTGAGCACCTCGTCGTCGCGCACCGAGGTGAGGGCGCGGCGCAGCAGCACGCGGGTATTGCGAATGGCGTTGTCGAGGGGGTCGGCGGCCTCGCGCAGGCGTTGCAGGCGGGCGCGAGAGTTCCAGTACAGCGGGGAGATTCGAATGATCTCGCGGCTGCCCTCGAGGGTATTGCGCAGGGAGTCGATGGCGCTCTGGGTGCCGCGGGCGGACTCCAGAGCATTCTTGATCTTCTCGGAATCCTGTTCGAGCAGGCCGTCCGCGCATTCGACGAGGGCCTTGCCCATCACGTCCAGAATCCCGGCGGCCTGCTCCCGCGCGCGGCGCACCGGATGCAGGGGCAGCGCGGCCACCACCACGATGCCGACCAGGCCGCCGACCAGCGCGTCGATCATGCGCAGGGACGCGCCGCCCTGGCCGGGCGGGTAGAGGGTCGCGACCAGGACCGCGGAACTGGCCGCCTGCATGGTGATCACCGGTCCGCCGTCGAGGAAGACGGCCGTGGACATGGCGATCACCACCAGCAGCACGATCTGCCAGCCGCCGGTGCCGACCCGGGTGACGAACAGGTCGCCGATGCCGATGCCGACCGCGACGCCGACGATCAGCTCGACCGAGCGGCGCAGCCGCGCACCGAACGACACGCCGATGGAGATCATGGCGGCCATGGGCGCGAAGAACGGGTGCTGATGCCCGATCACATTGTGGGCGATGAGCCAGGCCAGGCCCGCGCCGATCGCGCACTGCACGATCGGCAGGATCGAGGAGCGGACCCGGCCGGCGGCCCGGCGCATGCGGGTGACGCTGCTCTCGCGGGCAGCGTCGAGGGTTTCGCCTAGGCCGCTGCTCAATTCAGTCCAGGCCGAGCTCGGCGGCGGCCCGCGGATCGCAGTCCTCGAGCAGGTCGAGGCAGCGCGCGTACTCGTCGGTCTCACCGATGGCGCGGGCGGCCTTGGCCAGCGCGCCGACGCTGCGCAGGAAACCCTGATTGGGTTCGTGGTTCCACGGCACCGGGCCGAAGCCCTTCCAACCATTGCGGCGCAACAGGTCCAGGCCGCGGTGGTAGCCGGTGCGGGCGAAGGCGTAGGCGGCGATGATGTCGTGATTGACCTCGCCCTCGGCCTGCTCGCCGCGCTGCAGTGCGGCTTCGGCCAGGTGGGCCCAGGCGATGGAGGCGGTCGGATGCGCCGCGGCGACCTGCACCGGGTCCTGGTTCTGCAGCAGCGCGTCCTCCGCCTCGATGTTTTCCGGAAGGAGGACCGGCTGCGGTCCGAGCAGATCACCGAAGGAGGTCATGCCGAACATTCTGCACCGCCGCCCGAATTGCTCAGAAGGCGATACCTCCGCCTCCGGTCCTCCCGTGCGCGCAGTATGGGCGACTATGCCGACGGTGCCCGTTAGGCTGACCGTCGAATCACAGTTCCGCCGAAGCCGAGGGGTGCAGCGCGTGTCCGACCCGAAAGACGACCAGCAGCCGCAGGGCCCTGCCGACCAGGCATCCCGTTCCGCCGCAGGCTCGCAGGACACCGGCGCCGCCCCCAACCCGGCCGACCAGTCCGCGACCCCGCCCGCCGCCGCCGACAAAGACGCCACCCCACCCACGGCCGCCACGGAAGTGATCCCCTCCCCCAACTCCCGCACCGAGGAAATCACCACCGCCACAGCCAAACCCGCCCAGCCCGGCTTCGCCACCATCCACTACGAACCCACCAAGCCCGCCGGCGCCAACCGCATCCAGCCCCCCGCAGGCCCGTCCGGCGCGAACCGCGTCCAGCCCCCTGCCACCCAACCCCCGACCGCCGCGCGCCAGGGCTCAGGCGAATTCGCTCCCCAAGCTGCCCCGACCGGCCAGCCCCAGGCCCCGGCCAACCGCCCGAACACCGACGCGCCCGCCGGACAGACCCCGCCGGCCGGAACCCCACCGCGCCAGGGCTCCGGCGCACCGGCCGCCCAGAACGCCGGTAGCGGACAGCCGGGTGCCGCCGCGGCCCGCAACGAGGCAACCCAACGGCCCGGCGGCTCAACGCAATCCGGGCAAGGCAACCAGCAACCACCGGCTGCGGGCAGTGGGGCGGGCACGTCCGCACCAGCGGACGACTCTCCTACGCAGTTCATTCCGATCCAGCGACAGAGTGCGGGCAAGCCCGCGGCGGCTGGGACGGGCGGTGGTAAGGACGCGCCTGCTGGTTCGGGTGCGGGTAATGAGAAGTCCGGCGGCGCTGCGGCATCCGGTGCTGCCGGGGGCGTGAGTGGGGGGAAGGGGCCGGGGGCTCCGTCTCCGGCGGATGCGCCTACGCAGTTCCTCCCGGCGCAGCGGCAGGGCGATAAGGGGGCTGCCGGGGGTGCGGCGAAGTCCGGGGAGCAGGCGGCGGCAGCGGCGGCTGCGGCGGACGCGACCACGCAGATGATCAGGATTCAGCGGCCCGGTCAGGGCGCGAGTGGCGGGCCGAAGAAAGCCGATGCCGCGCAGGGCAAGTCGGCGGCGCAGGACGCTCCGGGTGCTGGGAAGGCGGAGGCCGCGACCGGGAAAGGCGGTGCTCAGCAGAGCCCGGCGCAGGTTCCCGCCGGTGAAACCCCGTCGGGCGGAAAGGGTGTGGCCTCGGGCGGACAAAGTGCGGCCCCGGGCGGAGAGGGTGCGGCCCCGGGCGGACAGGGTGCGGCCCCGGGCGGACAAAGTGCGGCCCCGGGCGGACAGGGTGCGGCCCCGGGCGGACAGCGTGCGGCCGGGAACGGAAGGGACGCGGCCGGGAACGGAAAGGGCACGGCTGGGGACGAGAAGTCCGGCGGTGCCGCGGGTTCCGGTACGGCTCGCGGCGGCGAGGCGGAAACCGTTGCGCTCGAGAAGGGATCGGCGGCCGACTCGGATGCCACGACGGCGTTGCCGATCGTGTCCGGTGAGGCCGGGACGGAGAAGATTCGGGTTTCGGGGCCGCAGGGGCGGGCGGTGAGCAAGCCGCCGCAGACGCCTCGGGGGAATGCGGGGCCGCGCAATGCCGGGCCGCGCGGGAACGGGCCGGTGCAGGACGCGGCGGTCGAGGAGACTCGGCCCGCGCCACCGCGGCCGCCGATGGGACCGCGGCGGCCCGCGAGCGCGCCGTCGCCCGCGGATATGCAGCCGACCGCGCCGGCGCAGCCGATCGGCGGGCCACGGATCGCCCCACCGCAGCGCGTGGGCGCGGGCGCGCCGCCGCAGGGCCCGCGCGGTCCGCAGGGACCGAACGCGCCGCAGGGACCCAACCAGCAAGGACCGAACCAGCAAGGACCGAACGGGCCTCAGGGACCCAACAACCCGCAGGGACCTAACAACCCGCAAGGACCGAACGCGGCGCAGGGGGCGAAGCCGCAGCAAGGGCCGAACGCGCAGCAAGCTGCCGGTGTGCAGGGGCCGGGCAAGCCGGGCGCGGGTGCGCTGTTGGCGGCCGGAGCGCAGGGCGTCGGGCCGGGTGGGCCGGGACAGGCTGGGGCGCAGGGTGTTCAGGGGGATGGACCTCGGCAGTTGGCGCAGCCGCAGCGGGTTCCGGCGGTCGATGCGGGTAGTGAGGCGAAGGCCGGGGCCGGGTCGAAGAAGAAGCTGCTGATCGTCGCGGGTGCGGCGGTGGTGGTGCTGGCCGTGGTCATCGGGGTGGTGGCCGGGGTGATGAAGCACAACAGCGACAGCTCGCCGGAAGCGTTGGTGCAGAAGACGATCACGGCGTACACGGACGCGTTGAACAGCGGGAACCTGGACACCTTGCGCGCGGTGACCTGCGGTGCGCCGCACGATTTCTATCAGAAGATCTCGGCGGACCAGTTCACCAGCGTGTACCGGACCTCGAAGGACCAGAAGAGCATTCCGCTGGTGAAGCGCGTCGACGCCATTCAGGTGACCGGCGATACCGCGATCGCGCAGGCGACGGTCTACACCGAGGCGGATCCGTCGAAGACCTCGGCGCGCACCTTCGATCTGCGCAACGAGGGCGGCTCGTGGAAGGTGTGTGACCCGCAGCCCGGCAAGTGAAGCGTTCGCGGTCCCGGCCGCGATGAACATCACAAACACCTGGTCACTGGCCCAGCACGCCGGTAGAGTATGCCGGATTGTCTGGGCCAGCCGTTTCGGCGTTCCGGCACTTCAACGGTTGTACACCGTCCAGGTCATTGTCTTCACAGCCCGAAGCGATGCCCGATCGAAGTGGTGCGGGCCCACCGGGTTTCGATTTGCAGGGAGCTGAACACCATGCCGGAAACGGCAGAGGCGATTAAAGCCACCGCGGTAGAACTGGTCGGCCGACACTTCCGTGTCCGTGATCACTACGACGTAGGCCGCGAGAAGATCCGCGAATTCGCGCGCGCCGTGCGCAACGACCACCCCGCGCACCACCGCGAGCACGAGGCCGCCGCGCTCGGCTACGGCAGCCTGCTCGCCTCGCCGACCTTCGCGTCGGTGATCGGCGCGGCCACCACCCGCTCGCTCATCGGATCGGTGCTGACCGAGTACGACGTCTCGCAGTTCCTGCAGACCGATCAGGTCTTCGAGTACTACCGCCCGATCCTGGCCGACGACCGCCTCGGCGTGGACGTCACGGTGGAGAACATCCGCAGCTACGGCGACAACGACTTCATCACCGTCAAGGTGACGATGACCGACGCCGACCTGCTGCCGGTGCTGGTCGCGACCACCACCATCGTGGCCCGCAAGGGCGTCGAGATCGATCCCGGCATGGTGGAGACGGTCTCGGGCGTCGTCATGCACGGCCATGTGGCCAAGCCGGGCGAATCCGCCGCCGACCCCAACGGCCTGATCCTGCTCGACCCCGACGAGGTGGCCGAACTGGCCGCCCCCGCCGCGCCGCTGCCGGTGCGCACCCACCACAGCGCGAGCGAGCTGGCCGCCGGCTACGAGCTGCCCGCCGGCCGGGTCGGCGTCACCCGCGGTGATCTGGTGAACTACGCGGGCGTCTCGGGCGACCCGAATCCGATCCACTTCAGCGATGCCGCCGCCACCCTGGCCGGCCTGCCGACCGTGGTCGCGCACGGCATGCTCACCATGGGCCTGACCGCCGCGTACCTGGTGGAGTGGCTGGGCGATCCGTCTGCGCTGCGCAAGTTCAGCGTGCGGTTCTCCGGTTTCGTGCCGGTCGAGCCCACCGCGTCGACCCCGATCGATTTCACCGGCAAGGTGAAGTCGATCGACGCCGAAACCGGTTCCGCGACCGTGGTTCTCGGCGCCACCTCGGAAGGCAAGAAGCTGTTCGGCCGCGCTGTCGCCGAGATCAAGCTGAGCTCCCCCGCCTCCCCGCGCCTTTAGCGCCCGGCCGAGAGCCGTCGACCTTCTCGCATGCGTGCCGGCGGTCGAGTGCCGAAACAATTTCGGTCGTACCCCCGGAGTTACCCCATTCGCAACGAAATCAGTCGTCACGATGGGTATCGGCCGGGGGTATCAGTTCAGGGTGGCGTGCATCAGGTAGACGTTGTAGTCACTCCAGGTCGACATGGTGAAGTACATGTCGTTGCCCGTCGACCACGGGTGGATGAAGCCGCCGTACAGCTCCGGATAACGCAAGGCGCTGACCGTGACCGCGCTGTCGGACCACACGCCCTGCGGTGAATCCGATTCCCGCACCACCAGTGCCGCCTTGGCGGTGTCCAGATAGCTCATCTGCCACACCTTGCGGCTCTCGTCGTACCGCACCGACAGTTCACCGGCGGGTCCGTCGACAATCGGTGTGGCGGTGACGAATCCGTTCACCTCGGGCAGCCAGGCGCCGTTGTTCCAGTACTGGTAGGCGGTCGGGTTGAGCACCTGATCCTTGGGCACCCGGGCCAGACCCACCCCGCCGAGGCGGGAGTTGGGGATGCCGAACATGTACACCCAGTCCCCCTGCGGGACCATGGCCGCGACCTGGAAGTTGGACAGGCCGAAGATGTTCTGCCACTTGGCGTACGAATCCTTGGTCCAGTGTTCGCCGTGGTCGTCGGAGTAGGCGATGCCGCCGTAGTTGGTGTACCAGGTGCCCGGCACGCTGTTCCAGGTGCGGATCGACATGTAGCTCAGGTACTGCCGGTCGCCGATCGCGAACCCGGAGGTCGGGATGGTGGTGATCTCGATATTGTCCATCTTGCGGCTGCTCAGCAGTTCGGAGGCGTGGCAGCGGTCGTCGGTGACCATGCGATCGAAGATCACGCCCCGGCCGAGATCGCGATTCTTGCTGAACGCCAGCAGATTCGAGCGCCAGTCCTCGCCCATGCCGCCGGGCGGATGGAACTCGCGACCGACCGTGTCACCGAACGCGATGGCGATCTCGTCGGGCGCGCTCTGCCACATGATGCCCAGATCGGTGCCCTGCACCCGCCAGCGCTTGTCGGTGCGATTGACCGAGTTCGCACCCGTCAGCTTGGCCACCTCGGTGACGTCGGAAACCTGCGGCGCCGGCCGCGCCGGGACCTGCGGGGCGGCCTCGACCGGCGGCGTGACGCGGTCGGGCCCGGGCGCCAGCGGCTGCGGATTCGGGTTGGGGAACGCGAAATTGAACGGCTGCGGCCGCAGGATCAGTTTCGGCAGCCCGAGCTGCTGGGCCAGATCGGGCGGTGCGGCGGGCTGGTCGGTGAGGTCCGGGCACGGGTTGGCGCACGGATTCGACGGCAGCTCCATGCGCACGCGGGTCGGATTCTCCACGGGCGGACCGGGATCGACCGTCACCACCGGATAGACGACCGGGACCTCGAGGGTCTTGGGGATCAGCGACTCGTGCTGGGGTTCGGCGTCGGTCGCGCACGGGCCGATGCCCGGAACCGCTTGCCCCGCACCGGGATCCGCGACCGCCATCGACCGGTCCACCGCGACCAGCAGGCCCGCCCCGAAGATCACCGCCCCCGCAGCCGACACCAGCCGCTTGGTCATGCACTCAACCTCTCGCGTTCGGGCTACTCCGACCATCCGGGCCAGAACCCTACCCACGAAACCGGTCGAATCGCCGGAACTGCTCGAAATTCCCGAGCGCCGAATTCGTCAGCGGCGCCGGACAGGTGGGTTCAGCGCAGCGCCTGGAAGGTCAGCACCGTGGTCCCGATCCGGATGGCGTCCCCGTCGGCCAGTACCGCGGCGGATTCGATGGCCTCCTCGTTGATGTAGATGCCGTTGGCCGAGTGCAGATCCTTGATGAGCAGACCGGCCCGGCTCGGGGTGATCTGGGCGTGGTACCGGCTCGCCTTGGGATCGTCGAGCACCAGATCGTTGTCGGTCATCCGGCCGATCTTCATGCCATTGGGCCCGATCGGCACCGTCCGCCCGTCGGCCATGCGCAACTGCCCGGCGCGGACCGCGCGCGGCATCTCGGTGACGGTCTCGGTCATGGCCTTGGCCATGCGCTCGACCTCGTGAATCTGCCCGGTGCTCAACGGTTCCTGGCGCAGCACCTTCTGCTCCAGCGCGATGAGCGCCGGCCCGGGATCGATGCCGAGTTCGTCGGCGAGCACGGTGCGCACCCGGCGGCAGGCGTCCAGCGCGTCGGCTTGGCGGCCGGACAGGTAGAGGGCGGTGATGAGCTGCGCCCACAGCGGTTCCCGCAGCGGATGGGCATTGGTCATCGACACCAGCTCGCCGACCACGGAAGAGGCTCGGCCCAAGGCGATTTCGGAATCGACGCGGGCGGAGGCGACCAGCAGCCGCTCCTCGTCCATGGCGGTGGCGAAGCTCTCCGCGAAACCGAGCCCGGACAGATCGTCCAGCGCCCGGCCGCTCCATTCCGACAGCGCCGCGCCGAACAGGCGCGAGGCCGTGGTGGGATCGCCGATCGAGGCGGCCTCCGAACCCTCCCGGCGCAGCGTCTCGAAGCGGCCGAGATCGCATTCGTCGTCCTCGATTTCGAGGCGATAGCCGGAGGATTCGGTGCGTAGCAACGCCACCGGATCCACCCCGGCGGTGCGCAGGGTCTTGCGAATATTGGAGACGAACACCTGCAGGCTGGCCTGGTAGGAGTCCGGCGGATCATCGTTCCAGACGATGTCGGCCAGCGCCTGCGAGGACACCGCGCGCCGCCGGTTCACGGTCAACGCCGCCAGCAGCGCGCGCGGCTTGGGGCCGCCGACCGGCACGGACCGACCGGCGACCAACAGCTGCACGGGGCCCAGGACCCGCACATCGACAGTCATGCCACCTGCCTCGATAGAGACCGCGGCGCGCCCGCCGCTCGAAAATTGCCCGGGATTCCGCCCGTCGCAGCGGAATCCCCGACCGTTGAGCTTACTTGGCGCTGATCGAACGTCCCGCCGACTTCAGATCGTTGCAGGCTTCGAGGACGCGCGCGGCCATCGAGGTCTCGGCCTTCTTGAGGTAGCTGCGCGGGTCGTAGACCTTCTTGTTGCCGACCTCGCCGTCGATCTTCAGCACGCCGTCGTAGTTGGCGAACATGTGCCCGGCGACCGGGCGGGTGAAGGCGTACTGGGTGTCGGTGTCGACGTTCATCTTCACCACGCCGTAGCGCAGCGAGTCCTCGATCTCCGACTTCAGCGAGCCCGAACCGCCGTGGAAGACGAAGTCGAACGGCTGCGCGTCGGCGCCCAGGCCCAGCTTGGCGGCGGCCACCCGCTGACCCTCGGCCAGCACCTCGGGACGCAGCTTCACATTGCCCGGCTTGTACACGCCGTGCACATTGCCGAAGGTGGCGGCCAGCAGGTACTTGCCGTTCTCCCCCGAGCCCAGCGCGTCGATGGTCTTCTCGAAGTCCTCGGGCGAGGTGTAGAGTTTGTCGTTGATCTCGGCCTCGACACCGTCCTCTTCACCGCCGACGACGCCGATCTCGACCTCGAGGATGATGTTGGCCGCGTGCGCCTGCTTGAGCAGTTCCTTGGCGATCTCGAGGTTCTCGTCGATCGGAATGGCCGAGCCGTCCCACATGTGCGACTGGAACAGCGGCTGCTGACCGTTCTTGACCCGCTCGGCGGAGATGGCGAGCAGCGGGCGCACGAAGGTGTCCAGCTTGTCCTTCGGGCAGTGGTCGGTGTGCAGCGCGATGGTGACGTCGTAGCGCGCGGCCACCACATTCGCGAACTCGGCCAGCGCCACCGCTCCGGTGACCATGTCCTTGACACCCAGGCCGGAACCGAATTCCGCACCGCCGGTGGAGAACTGGATGATGCCGTCGGAGCCGGCGTCCGCGAAGCCCTTGATGGCCGCGTTGATCGTCTCCGAAGAGGTGCAGTTGATGGCGGGGAACGCGAAGGAGTTCTGCTTGGCCCGAGCAATCATCTCGGCGTAGATCTCCGGAGTCGCGATGGGCACAGTGACCTCCGTTTTGTCCGTGTGTTGCGTACGACAAATTCTGTCAGCTGACACCCTAGAACAGGACCGAAACCTCACGCCTCCGGGCCGGAACCTCCCTGATTCGCGGCCCGTCTCGTTCTGGACTGCGGCTTGATAGACCTCCGCCTTGGAGCGGGGGAGCGAAGCGGAGGAGGGAAGAACGAGACCTACAGGGCCGCGAATCCGCCGGAGCGGAGCGGAGGCAAATTAAACACAGCTCGGTGTGATGTCCGAGGGACCGGTACTGTGGTGGCCGTGACCTTGCTGGCCGTATCCGATGCCGTGACGACCAATGCCGCGCTTCCCGCGATCTTGGATCCAATGCACCTGTTGACCGAGACCTGGCTCTCGCATGCGGTGCTCCCGGCGATCTTGGCCATCGTGTTCATCGAGACCGGTCTGCTCTTCCCGATCCTCCCGGGCGACTCCCTGCTGTTCACTGGCGGTCTGCTGAGCGCCCAGGCGCACCCGCCGGCCGGGATGAACATCTGGTGGCTGGTGCCCGCGACCGCGTTCGTGGCCTGGCTCGGCGATCAGAGCGGCTACTGGATCGGCCGCAGTATCGGCCCGGCGCTGTTCAAGAAGGAAGACACGCGCTTCTTCAAGCAGCACTACATCACCGAGACGCACGCCTTCTTCGAAAGGCACGGCCCCAAGACCATTGTGCTGGCCCGTTTCGTGCCCATCGTGCGCACCTTCATGCCGGTGCTCGCCGGTGTCTCCAAGATGGACTACCGCAAGTTCGCCACCGTCGACATCATCGGCGCGGTGCTGTGGGGCGGCGGTGTCACGGTGCTCGGCTACTTCCTGGGCAATGTCGAATTCATTCGCAAGAACGTCGAGGCGATCTTCCTGCTGATCGTGTTCGTGTCCATTCTCCCGGGCATCATCGCGGTGGCGAAGAACCTGCTGCATCGCGGCTCGCGCCCGGAGCAGGCCGAGCTGGCCGCCTCGACGAACGAGCCGAACCGCTGAGCCATCGGTGTCCACCGCCCCGCTAACCACTCTCGCCTCCGGCGGCTTCGGCCCGCTCGAGACAGCAGGTCCGCTGCTCGTCTGGACGATCGTGCTGACCTTCGTCTTCCTGGAGTGCGCGTTCATCATCGGGCTGTTCCTGCCCGGTGATTCCATGCTCATCACCGCGGGCGTGGTGCTGGCCTCCCAGGTCGGCGCGAGCCAGGTGTGGGCGCTGTCGATCGCGACCATGATCGCGGCCATCGCGGGCAACCAGGTCGGCTATGTGTTCGGCCAGCGCACCGGGCATCTCCTGGTCGCGCGCAAGAACGGCAAGTACATCAACACCGAGAATCTGGCGCGGGTATCGGCCATGCTGCACAAGCACGGTTTCCTCGCGGTGCTGGTGGCCCGCTGGATTCCGTGGGTGCGCACGCTGTGCCCGCTGGTGGCGGGCGCGGCGGGCATGGACCATCGCAAGTACACGATCGCCTCGAGCGTCGGCGCGGTCATCTGGGCGCCGGTGATTCTGCTGGCCAGCTATTACGCGGGCAGCTTCCTGGACAATATGTCCTGGCTCATGCCCGCGGTGATCGGGACGCTGATCGTCGGCCTGATTCTGGGCACCGTCCTCGGCGTGCGGCAGTACCGGGCCGAAATGGCGCGCCCCGCCGAGGATTTCGACCTGGACACCGAGGATTGCGCGACGGTGCCGATCCCGGTCATCCGTCGCCGCAACGCCTGAACCGTCCCAGCAACGCCTGAACCGTCCCAGCAACGCCTGAATCGTCCCAGCAACGCCTGAACTACAGCCCGGCGGCCGTGACCGTGTGGGCGGCCTCCATCAGCATCCAGCCCGAAAGCTGCACCGACAGATCGCGTTCCGGGTTGCGGGACGCGCTCACCGAACCGCCCTCGAACCCGCCCGCGCCCGCGATGCCGGGCAGCCGCGCGGGTTGCCGCCAGTCCGCGCCGAACAGTGGTTCGCCCTCCACATCCAGGCGATGCTCCCAGGCCGCGGTGGCGGAGGCGCGCACGAGGGCGGCGGCCTTGCGGCGCGCGGTCATTCGCGCGGGCTCGTCGCCGGGCAGCATGAGCGCGGCCAGGGCCAGATAGCGAATGAGAATGCCGTTGAACAGGCCGCCGTCCCCGCCGCCGTCGCCGGTCACGATGCCGCGGGCGCTCAGATGCTCCTCGACGGCCTCGACCAGCCGGACCGCGCGCTCGGCGTGCCGGGCTTCGCCGGTGTGCACGGCCAGTTCGGTTTCCAGGCCGAGCACCACGCCCTGGCAGTAGCTGTAGACGGGTCGCTCCACCTCACCGGAGGGTAGGTGGACACCGTCGAAGATCAGACCGGTCTCCTTGTCGCGCAGCTGGGCATCGAGGAAATCCGCCAGCTCCTGCGCCCGGGAGTAGCGGCCCAGCCGCGCCATGGCGATGCCGATCGGACCGTTCGCCGGGGTGTTGAAGAAATCCGAGCCGCGCCGCCACGGCACCGCGCCGAATTCCGGCTCGAAGCCCTCCAGCAGCGTCTTCTCCAGATTGAGCAGCGCGCCGCGCACCTCGGCGACGCCCTGGGTGCGCTCGGCGCGCTCCAAAGCGATGGTCAGCCAAGCCATGTCGTCGTAGTAGTTGTTGGTCCAGCCGGCGATATTGCGCAGCCGCATGGCATGCGCGATGGACCAGAGCCGACGCTGCCGGGCCGGGGTCGGGGCGCGATTGGCGGCGTCGACCGCGCAGTCGAGCAAGTGGGCTTGCCACCAGTAGTGCCAGAAGGCGAAGGCCCGCTCACGCTTGGTCGCGGGCCAGCCGACCACCCCGAGCTGGGTGCCCGGCAATGCCCACAGCTTGCGTAGGTGACGGGACAGAATCGCGGCTTCGGCCAGGTCGGCGCGCTCCGACCAGAGCGCTGCGGTCGGCTCGATATTGCGCCCGGTCCGCGAAGTCATAGGACAATCATGCCAACCGGACAACCCGCCCCGTGGCTATTTCGTTACCTCTCGATCCCGTGTCCCGCGCGACCTACCACGCGGCGCCGAGGTCGGCGTGCTGGCGGATCCAGGCGTGCATGGCGATACCCGCGGCGACACCGGCGTTGATGCTGCGCGTCGAACCGAATTGCGCGATCGAAACGGTCAGCAGCGCACCCGTTCTCGCCGCCTCGGTGACACCCGGGCCCTCCTGGCCGAACAGCAGCAGGCAATCCCGCGGCAGGGTCGCGGTTTCCAGCGGCACCGAGCCGGGCACATTGTCGACGGCCACCACGGTCAGACCGCGCTCCGCCGCGAAGCTCAGCAGTTCGCCGATCTCGGTGTGATGGTGAATGTGCTGGTAGCGGTCGGTCACCATGGCGCCGCGCCGATTCCAGCGCTTGCGCCCGACAATGTGCACGGCCGCCGCCGCGAACGCGTTCGCGGTGCGCACCACCGTGCCGATATTGGCGTCGTGCCCGAAGTTCTCGATGGCCACGTGGAAGGGATGCCGGCGCGCGTCGATATCGGCGACGATGGCCTCGCGCCGCCAATACCGGTAGGCGTCCACCACATTGCGGCGGTCGCCGTGGGCCAGCAGTTCCGGATCCAGCCGGGGATCCGCGGGCGGCTCGGTCCCGAACTCCGCGCGCCACGGGCCGACGCCGTGCGGATGCTCACCCCATTCGGTGGGACCGGGGGTCAGCGCGTCGTCGTCGGTCGGGGCGGAACTCACCCGGCGATCCTAGTTCGACGCGAATGCCCCGACGACGGCGAGCAGCACGAAGAACAGCACGGCCAAGATCATCAGGGACGAGGCGATGATGCCGCAGATCCAGCCGGCGTTCACCATGCCGCTGCCGCCGACGGCACCGCCCGACGCCTGAATCTCCTTGCGCGCCCGGCTGCCCATGACCCACGCCACCGGCCCGATCAACTGGCAGAAGACCAGGCTGAGGATGCCGAGGATCAGCACGACGACGGCCTGCGGATGATCCGGCGGCGGCCCGCCGAAGTAGGTCTGCGGGTAGTAGCCCGGCGCGGACTGCAGGTATCCGGGCTGATAGCCGTAGCCGGACGCCTGCGGGTTGTAGTCCTGCGGCTGCCCGTAAGGCTGGGGCTGCCCGAAAGACTGGGGCTGCCCGTACCCCTGGGACTGCCCGTGGTCCTGCGGCGGGGCGTCCTGCTGCTTGCCCAGGTCCACCGGCTGCGGCGGATTGTGCGGGGACTGCGGATCCCAGCCGGGCGGCGGGGGGTCGTATGTCATGGTCAGAATGCTAGGGGGTAGTGCTGGCCCCACCCAGGATTTACGGGCCTGCCCTATCGCCCGCGCACCCCGCCGACCGAGACGATGAAGGCATGAGCGACACCTCCGCCCTACCCCGGCCCCTCCTGGAACCGCCCGCGCCGCAACCGAATCCGGGTGCGAGCGGACCGTGGACGGGACTGCGCACGTTCGCGACGGCTCCGTTCCGGGCGCGCGCCTGGAAGGAATTCGCCTATCTGATCATCGTTTTCGTGCTGGGATGCCTGGCCACCGCCTATCTGTTCGTGATGGTCGGCGGCAGCCTGTACCTGTCGGTGCTGGTGATCGGCGTGCCGGTGCTGGCGGCGGTGATCCTGGGCGGCAGGGTCTGGGGACGGATCTACCGGGTGCTGGGGACGGTGCTGCTGAACGCGGAACTGCCCGAGCCGCCGCCGTTCACCTTCCGTCCCGGCCCGATCGGCTGGCTGCGCAGCGCCTTCACCGATCGCACGTCCTGGCGGGCGCTGCTGTTCCTGCTGCTGGAGGCGGCGCTGGGAATGGTGGTCGGCTACCTCGTGCTGATGGTCGTGGCACTAACCGCCCTGGTGACCGTGTCTCCCGTGCTGTGGGCGTGGAAGGACCCGCACAATGTGGACGCCCGCGGCGTCTCGCATCATTCGATGGTCCAGTTCGGCGACTACTACATCGAGACCTGGCCGCGCGTACTGGCTTTCGCGGCGATCGGGGTGCTGGGCTGCTTCCTGCTGCCGTGGTTGTTCCGCGGCGTGTGCTTCCTGCATCGGGTGCTCGCGGCGTGGCTGCTCACCCCGACCCGCCGCGATCGCGCGCTGACCGAACTGCGTGAGAGCCGTCGCGCCGCGGTCGACGACGCCACCGCGACCCTGCGCCGGCTGGAACGCGATCTGCACGACGGCACCCAGGCGCGGCTGGTCGGCATCGCCATGGCGCTGGGGCGGGCCGAGGAACGAATCGCCACGGGCGGTGACGCCGAGGAGTTGATCGCGCAGGCGCGCACCAGTTCCAAGGAGGCGCTGACCGAATTGCGCGAATTGGTGCGCGGCATCCACCCGCCCGCCCTGGATCTCGGCCTGGGCCCGGCGCTCGAGACCTTGGCGGCCCGCTGCGCGATCCCGGTGGAACTGCGGGTGCTGCTGCCGGTGCGGCCCAGTCCGGCCATCGAGGCCATCGCCTACTTCTCGGTGGCGGAACTGCTCACCAATGTGGTGAAACACGCTGCGGCGAACCGGATCTGGGTGGCGGTGCTGCCCACCGGATCGGACGCGCTGGCGGTGAGCGTGCGCGACAACGGTCAGGGCGGTGCGCTGCAGCCGGCCGACGCCTCCGGTGAAGCCGTTGTGGCGGGCGGACTTTCGGGGCTCGCGCAGCGGGCGCGGGGCGTGGACGGTTCGCTGTTCGTGGACAGCCCGGTGGGCGGGCCGACGGTGGTCACGCTGGTGCTGCCGCTGGCGGGGCCCCAATGAGCGCGGAGGGCGAACAGGGCGCGCTGCGCGTGGTGATCGCCGAGGACAATGCGATCCTGCGGGACGGCTTGACCGCGCTGCTGTCGGAACGCGGCTTCGAGGTGGTGGCCGCCGTGGGAGATCCGACCGGTCTGCATGCCGCGGTGACCGAGCACGCGCCCGATGTGGCGGTGGTGGACGTCCGCATGCCGCCCACCTTCACCGACGAGGGCCTGCTGGCCGCCCTCGCACTGCGCCGCAGCCGGCCGCGGACCGGGGTCCTGGTGTTCTCGCAATGGATCGAAACCCGCTACGCCACCGAGCTACTGGCCGCGGGCGCGGGCGGCGTCGGCTATCTGCTCAAGGACCGGGTGGCCGATGTGTCCGATTTCGCCGATGCCCTGCGCCGCGTCGCCACCGGCGGCACGGCGCTGGATCCGGAAGTGGTGAGTCAGCTCATGGGTGCTGCCCGGCAACAGGATTCGCTGTCGAAGTTGACCCCGCGCGAACACGAAGTCCTCGAATCCATGGCCCAGGGATTGTCGAATTCGGCCATCGCGCAGGCGCTGACGGTTTCCGAGCGCGCGATCGAGAAGCATATCGGCAATATCTTCACCAAGCTCGAACTGCCGCCCTCGGACTCGCATCATCGGCGCGTGCTCGCGGTTCTACGTTTGAAAGGGTAAACGTCGCTGCGCGGTTGCGGAGCGTGGAAGACTGGAGGGCATGACTCGGTCGAGTTCCGCGGAATTGCTGAAATCGGTTGAATACTGGCCGAATCACCTGCTCACCATTGCCGACTGGGCACTGCTGCCCGAGAACAACCGGCACTGCCGGGAACTGGTGGACGGCGTGCTCGTGGTCGCGCCGCAACCGCCCCGGCATCAGCTCGCGGTGTGGCGGCTGGCCGCGCAATTGGAGCGCGCGCTGCCGCGGCGGGTGGCGGCCATGGCGCGCATCGAATTGCTCATCGACGAGGGCTCGCCGCCGACGGTGCGGGTGCCGGATGTGCTGATCGTGGGCGGCGCCGCCGGCGCCGAGCACGCCACCCGGGTGCGGCCCGGGGATGTGCTGGCCGCCGTCGAGATCGTCTCGCCCGGCTCGCGGCGGGTGGATCGGGTGATGAAATTCGCCGAGTACGCGGCGGCCGGCATCGAGCACTACTGGCTGCTGGAGACCGAGGGCACGCTGCGGCTGCTCACCCATCGGCTACGCGACGGCCGATACGTACCGACCGGTGAGTACACCGGACAGGTCACCCTCGAACTCGACGGACTGACCCTGCCCCTGGATCTCGACGCGCTCACCGCGCTGCGCTCACCCAGCTCCTCCGGCGCCGCGGCCGGATCCCGGTAACGCCCCTGACCTCGCCGGATCCCGCCACCCGCGACACCTTTCGGGACTATCCTGGAGTTCCGTAAGCCGTGGTTGGAGGGTGTCATGGACCACGCGCGCATCATTCGCACAGTGCTCGGAGTGACAGCCGCCTATCTGATCGCTCTCGGGGTGTGGCTGGGCTGGATCGTCCCGCTCACCCCGCCCGGGACGGTGCCGCTCCAAGTGATCACACTGGTCGGTCTTTTCGGCACCTTCCTCGGGCTGGGCATGCTGTTCGCCCAGCGCCCCACCCGCTCCGATCGAAAACTGCTGCGCCACGGACTCGAAGGCTGGGCGAACATCGAGGGCGTCCATCCGCTGCGGCGCACCGACCACTGCACCGAGATCACCGAACTCGATCTCGAACTGGTGGTGCCGGGTTCACAGACCTACTACGGCAGCATCGTCTTCGACGTGGAACCGGTGGTGAAGCCGAGAATCACCGTGGGCGGCACGATCTCGATCCGGGTGGATCCCGCCAACCGCGACCGAATCATGCTCTGCCTCTGACCCCCGAGCTCTCGAGGGGTAAGGCTGAAACATATATCCAGGTCAGGGCTGCCTGAGTGCCCGTTTTGCCCCGACCGGCCCGTAGCATCCTCCCCATGACGATCGCCGACAGACCGAAACATCAGGAAGCGCCGCTGGTGCTCGACACCGCACCCCCGCGCACCCTGGGCTTCACGGATCAGGCGGCGTTCTGGCTCAACCTCGGCGTCAGCCTCATCGGGTTCAGCGGCGCGGCCGTGGTGCTGTCCCCCAGCGAGGGGGTGCGCCTGCCGCTGATCGCGGCGCTGCTCGCCACCGTGCTGGGCACCGTGATCGGCGCGGCCATGGTGGCCGGGCCGGCCGCCATCGGGGCCCGCACCGGCGCGCCCGCGATGGCGGTGCTGCGCGGACTGTTCGGCACCCGGCTGTCGTATGTGCCGACGGTCGCCAATATCGTGCAGTGCATCGGGTGGGGCGTGTACGAGCTCACCGTCATCACCCTCGGCGTCACGGCGCTCACCCACGATCGGGTGCCGCACTGGATCGTGATCGTCGCGGCGGGCGCGCTGTCCACGGTCATGGCCATCTGGCCGCTGTCGGCGGTGCGGGCGTTGCGCAAGTACGTGTCGGTGGCGGTGGCCATCGCCCTGATCTATTTCACGGTTCAGCTACTGCGCCAACCGGTTCCGCTACCGAAGGGCACCAGCTGGAGCGGTTTCTGGCCCGCCGTGGACTCCACCCTCGCGGTGTCGATCTCCTTCGTGCCGCTGGCCGCCGACTACACCCGGCACTCCCGCACGGCCAAGACGGCGGCCGGGGCCACCGTGCTCGGCTACTCCCTCGCGCAGGTCTGGTGCTATCTGCTGGGCATCCTGGCAATCCTGCAGGCGGGTGGCAACGCCGAACACATCTTCGACACCTTCCTCGGGGTGACGGCCGGCTGGTTGTTCTTTGCGGTCCTTGTGCTTCGTGAAGCGGATCAGTCCTTCGCCAACATCTATTCGACGGCCATGTCCATCCAGAACTTGCTGCCGCGGGTGGATCGCCGCCTGCTCGCGGGCCTGATCGGCCTGGTGGTGACGCTGCTGGCACTACCGGTGCGCGACTTCACCAACTACCAGAACTTTCTGGTGCTGATCGGCTCGGTCTTCGTGCCGCTCTGCGCGGTGCTGGTGGTGGACTACTTCTTCGGCCGCGGCCGGCAAGGCTGGGACCTCACCGAGAACGCACCCACCCGGCCACTCATGTTGCTGCCGTGGGTAATCGGCTTCGTCACCTACCAGCTGTTCAATCCGGGCACCCTCGGCGGCTGGAAGGACTTCTGGATACGGGCCCAGGACACCTTGCACGTGCATCCCGGCTGGTGGTCCTCGGCCTCGCTGTACTCCTTCCTGGCGGCCGCGGTGGTGACCGCGCTCCTGGTCCGGTTCCGGCGGGGATGACCGACGGCCGCGTCTACGGCATGGGGTTCGACGCGCTCGTCGAACCCGACTGGCCCGCACTGACTTCCGCCGAGGTGGCGGCGGTGGCGGGCGCGGGCGCGGTCCTCGAATGGCGCAGCCCGCGCCCGCTGTCGGCGACGGCGCGGGTGCGGCTGCCGGAGGGGCGCGCGGTCATCGTCAAACGCCTCCCCCGGACGCTGCGGGACGCGACCGCGCTCGGTGAGGAACACGGCTTCACCGCGCATCTGCGCAGCCGCAGAATCCCGGTGCCCCGGGTGCTTGGCACCGCCGAGCTCGGCGAATTCGCCTACGAAATACAGGAATTCGGCGCTGGGGCGGACGATTACGCGGGCTCCTTCTCCTGGTCGCCCTACCATTCCATCGCGGACGCGGCCGCCGCCGGACACATGCTGGCCCGCCTGCACGATGCCGCCGCCGGATACGAGGCCCCGCCCCGGCCGCCCCGGCCGTTGCAGGCCGGTTTCACCATCTTCTCGTCCGCCGATCCCCTTGCCGCCGTGGCCGATCGGGCCGCCCGGCGACCGGCGCTGGCGGCGTTCCTGGCCGAACGCGATTGGCGCGCGGAGATGGCCCGCGTCCACCTTCCGGCTTATGAGCGCCTGCGTCCCCTGCTCGCCGAGCTGGAACCGCTGTGGACGCACAACGATTGGCACGGCACCAACCTGCTGTGGCGGGACGGCACGGTCGCCTCGGTCATCGACTTCGGACTCTGCGACCGCACCACCGCGATCCACGACCTCGCCACGGCCATCGAACGCTGTGCCGTGGACTGGATTTCGATCCGCGACGGCGGGCCCGCGCGGGTGCGATTCGATCAGGTGCGGGCGTTGCTGGAGAAATACCAAGCGGTACGGAATTTGACCGCGGCCGA
The DNA here is from genome assembly GCF_003626895.1 of Nocardia yunnanensis. GTDB lineage: Bacteria > Actinomycetota > Actinomycetes > Mycobacteriales > Mycobacteriaceae > Nocardia > Nocardia yunnanensis. Next base: position 6,684,951 of record NZ_CP032568.1, read on the forward strand.
ACTCCGGGCCCTTCCCGCACTTCTTCCCCTCGTGCATTGCGAGTACGAGCTCTCCGAGATCGACTACTTCCTCGGCGTCATCCCCGGCGGCAATGCCAAGAACGCGGAAATCGCCTACGCCGACTACTTTCTCGGACACACCACCTGGTGGACGGAATCCGCCGACGGCCGCGACCTGCTCGCCGCACTCTCCCGCAGGTAGCAAAGGGGCTCTTGCCGTATCGAATTCACGAGAACGTCTTCGATTACCGATGCACTCGCGGATCCGTGAGCAGATACTGCGCCGCGGCATAGGTGGCGAGAATGACGCCTTCGGTCACCCGGCGCGATTTCTCGCTCCGCGCGAAAACCCGGCGCAGCACGATCAACCCGTCCGACAGCGTGAACAACAGCGCACCCACGCCGACCCGGCTGCGCGGATCCCGGTTCGGAATGTTGAGGCCCGCGACGTTTTTCGCGTCCCGCGCCAGCTCCGGGTCCGAGGCGAGGGTCGCCGCCGTGCCCAGGGTCGCTCCGTAGGCGGTGAGCGGCAGGGCCACCGTCGGGGCCTTCATCCGCATCAGTGCGGCCGCCCCGAGCCAGGCCGCCACCCGCGGGACCGCGATCGATGCGCGTGGCCGAGCGCCGCGCCGCGACCACAGCCACGCGTAACCGGTCTGCATGACCGCGAAAGACGAAGCGCCCGCTATCAATCGGCGATCGTCGTCAGGATCGATGAGCAGCACGTCCCCGACCGTCGCCGCGGCCAGCGAGCCGAGCAGCACCCGACGATCGGTGCGGTCCAGCGCGGATCCGTGCACCGCCACGTCGGCGGCCAGCAGCGGCATCAGCAAAGGCTTTGCGGCCCACTGCATTTTCTCGCGACCGGTGACCGCGCCGAACACGGTCACCGCCGCCGCGCCGACGAACGCGGCGCGCAGCGGACGCGCCATCAGAAGCTGGGTTCGGCCGGAGCGGGCGGCAGCACCGCGACCTGGCCCGCATACGACAGCCCCGCGCCGAAGCCGAGCAGCAGCGCCAGCTGACCGCCCTTGGCCTTGCCGGTCACCAGCATCTCCTCCATGGCCAGCGGGATCGAGGCGGCCGAGGTGTTGCCGGTGTTCTCGATGTCATTGGCCATCGGGATGTCGTCGGCAAGCCCGAGGTTCTTCTTCATGAGCTCGTTGATGCGGGCATTGGCCTGGTGCGGAATGAAGATCTCGATGTCTTCCTTCGCCACCCCGGACACCTCGATGGCGCTCGACAGCGCCCGCGGCAGGGTGACCGCGGCCCAGCGGAAGACCTTGGGGCCCTCCATGTGCAGCGACATGCGGCCCACCGGTTCGATCTCCGGGTCGGTGCCCTGCAGACGCTGCGCCTTGTTCATGAACTCGAGGAAGTCGACGTCCTGCGCGATGGCCTCGGCGTTCTCGCCGTCGGAGCCCCAGACGGTCGGGGAGATGCCGTTCTCCTCGCTGGGTCCGACCACGACCGCGCCCGCGCCGTCACCGAAGATCATGGCGGTGCCGCGATCCTTCGGATCCAGGCCGACGGTCATCGTCTCGGCCCCGATGACCAGGATGTATTCGGCCGAGCCGGACCGGATCATGTCGGTGGCGACGCCCAGGCCGTAGCCGAAACCGCCGCAGCCCGAGGTGAGATCGAAGGCCGGGATGCCGTTCATGCCGAGGTCGGCGGCGATGGTCGGCGCGCCGTGCGGGGTCAGCTTGAGCCAGCTGGAGGTGCACAGAATGAGCGCGCCGATCTTGGATCGGTCGATGCCGGTGTTGTTCAGCGCCCGCTCGCCCGCCGCGACCGCCATGGTGCGCAGGGTCTCGTCGCCGGAGATCCAGCGCCGATTGTGAATGCCGGTGCGCTCGAAGATCCACTCGGGAGTGGAGTCGAGGACTTCGCACACCTCGGCATTGCTGACCAGGCGCTGGGGCCGGTAAGCGCCGATGCCGAGCATTGCGACATTCTGATGACCCTGATTGATTGCAATGCTCACCACTGGTGATCGACCCTTCACAACACCTTTGTCGGACGTTAGACCAGCACCAGGCTAACCCAGAGCAAGGGTTCAGCCCAGTGCCAAGTCACGTTAACCATCGAGTAAAGGACATTTGTCCTCAGCTCAGCGCGAGGTCCTTCAGGCCCAGGATCGAGCGGTATTCCAGCCCCTCGGCCGCGATGATGCCGTCGGCCCCGGTCTCCCGGTCCACCACGGTCGCCACCCCCACCACGATCGCGCCGGCGTCGCGCAGCGCGCGCACGGCGGTCAGCGGCGAATTGCCGGTCGTGGTGGTGTCCTCGACCACCAGCACCCGCTTGCCCACGATGTCCGGGCCCTCGATCTGGCGCTGCATGCCGTGGGTCTTGGCCGCCTTGCGGACCACGAAGGCGTCGATGGGCCGGCCCGGCGCGTGCATGACCGCGGCCGCCACCGGATCCGCGCCCATGGTGAGCCCGCCCACCGAGTCGAACTCCCAGTCCGCCACCAGCTCGCGTAGCAGCTTGCCGATCAGCGGGGCCGCCTCGTGGTGCAGGGTGGCCCGGCGCAGGTCCACGTAGTAGTCGGCTTCCTTGCCCGAGGACAGGGTCACCCGGCCGTGCACCACGGCGAGGTCGCGTACCAGTGCCGCGAGTCTGTCCCGGTCGGTCGTCGTTACCTGCATTGCTGTGTCTATGTCCTTCCGCGTGCGTTGAACAGGCCCCGGCTCAGGCGGGTCACCAGGGATCGGGGGATGAACCCGGCGATCGCGACGATCGCTTTGTACTGCATTCCGGGCACGCTGATCACCCGGTCTCTCTCCAGATCTCGCAGCGAACCGGCCACCACCTCGTCCACGCTCAACCACAGCTTTCGCGGTAGCGAGGCCATGTCGATGCCGGCTCGCTCATGGAATTCGGTGCGGACGAATCCCGGGCACAGTGCCTGCACCCGAACTCCGGTCCCGGCCAGCCCGCCCGCCAGCCCTTGGGAGAAGGATACGACGTACGCCTTGGAGGCCGAATAGGTCGATCCCCGTCCGGGAATCAGGCCCGCGGTGCTGGCCACATTGACCACGGTGCCGTTGGCCGCGTGCAGCATGGCCGGCAGGGCCGCCCGGGTCAGCTGCACCACGGCGGTGACGTTCACATCGAGTTGGTTCTGCAGGGCCTCGGGGCCCTGCGTCCAGAATTCCCCCGACATGCCGAAACCCGCGTTGTTGACCAGGAATTCGACGCCGTCGGCGAGGCGGGCGGCCACCAGATCCCGATCGTGCGGGCGGCCCAGATCGGCGGGCAGCACCTCGGCGCGAGCGCCGAAGCGCACCTGGACGTCGTGTGCCAGCGCGGCCAGCCGGTTCTCGTCGCGGGCCACCAGCACCAGGTCGTAGCCGAGCGCGGCGAGCCGGGTGGCGTAGGCCTTGCCGATGCCGGAGGTCGGCCCGGTGACAAGCGCCACCGGACGGTGAGCGCCGGGCAGGCGGGCAGGGGAATGCTCGGTCATCGACGGCCTATCACTCGCACGAGAAAGGAGCGGTCGGCGATGACCGGAACTGCGCCCCCATTCTGGTCCCTGCCCGTGCCACACGCTGCGAATTCACGCAGATGCGAGGTGGTCCCGGCGTGCCGCCCGAGAATGGACGCGCGGCGCGTCACCTCGGGGCTGGGCCCTGATACGGCCGGAAGCCGGGGTGGAAGGGGCCGCCGGGCGGGGCGCTGCGGCCCTGATCACGCCGCCAGCCCTCCTCCGGTTCGCGGTCGGGGTCCTCGGCCCGATCCTCGGATTCCGGTTCCTCCCAACGATCTTCCTCATCGCGCGCGTCCCGCTCGTCCCAGTCCGGTTCGCCCTCCGGGGCGGGCGGCCAGTTGCGGCGCGGGCGGTTGCGCGGATCCGGCACGACTTTCAGTGCGGGACGCCAGTTCTCGGCCTCGTCGCCGGATTCGCCGTCGCCGGCGATATCGCCGACCAGCGGGGAGTCGTAGTCGTCGGCCTCGGCGCGCGGGCGCGGGCGGGCCGGTTCCTCGTCGCCGAAATCACCGAATTCGTCGTGGCCGTCGTACCCGTCGTCCTCGGGCAGCGGGCGGGAGCTGCCGGGTTCGGGCAGTTCGTCGCGGCCGCGCTCGGCATTGATGACCGGCGGCAGCACGTGCAGCAGCCCGGACAGCCGCAGCACCGCGTCGATGGCCATCTCCCAATCCTTGGAGACGGAACCGACAGGCAGCATGCCGAGGGTCCAGTTGCCCTCCGACCACAGCTGCTGCACGGTGTCGGGCAGCGATTCGATGAACGCCACCATGCGCTGATCCACCGCGTGCCGCGCGATATCCGGATTGGTCGCGAAGACCACGCGGTCGCCGATGGCGCCCAGCAGTTCCAGATCGTGATCCTTCGGCGGCGCCGCGGTTTTCAGCCGCAGGTCGATATCGATGTCCGAGCCGATCTGCCGGCGCACCGCGACCAGGGTGGCGGCGTCCTCCAGATCGAAGAGCACGAACTTCTCGCCCTTGCGGTTGCCCGACACCACGTCCACCGCGGACAGGTAGCCGAGCTTGGCCAGCGCGCCGCGCCGCCAGGTGGCCGCGAGCGCGGGCTCCACCGAAACATAGGTGTAGCCCTGGGATTTCGCCCAGACCTGTCGCACATGCCCCGTACGCTGCCGCTGCAGCCGATCGAAATAGAGCAGCACGATCGCACCCACGAGCGCGATCGCCGCCAGCCCGAACCATATCGCCGTCATCGCGCCCTACCCTATCCAGCCGAGCGGTGTCATGCCCTGTCCGGTCACACCTTTGTCGCTCATTTCGTTCCGCTCGGCAGCGAGGTGCTGAAGATCAGCTTCGCCTGCACGGATCCGTCGGAGTTCTTGTCGCCCTGGACCATGACCACCTCACCGACCTGCAGGTCCGAAACCTTGCTGCTGCCCAGGGAAATCACCTGGGTCTTGGCATCGGTCTTCACGGTCAGCTTCCCGCCGGACAGGGTGGTGATGGTCAGGGTCGAACCGTCGTTGCTGGCGATCGTGCCCATGTCCGCGCCCAGCTGGTCGAGATCCCCGAGGCCCGGAATGGTGGGGATCCCGCTGGGCAGCGGCAGCGCGGAGGTGTCGCCCGGCGACGGATAACCGGAGGTCTGCGCGGCGCTGGGCGCGGACGCGGTGTTGGACGAATCCCGGTGTCCCAGCAGGGTGCCCACGATGACGCCGACGATCGCGACCACGAGCACGGCCGCGAGGGCCAGCGTCACCCACAGCGTCGTCTTGCGCTGGGGCGGGGGCGGCGGCGGATTCTGCGGGAAGCCCGCGGGCTGATAGCCGCCGGGGACCGGGCCGGGTGTGCCCGGATAGGCCGGTGCGCCATAGGCATTGGTCTGCTGATATCCGGGCTGCCCCGGGTAGACGGCGGTCGGCTCGTAGCCGCCGCCGGTCTCGTAGCCGCCCCATCCGGCGTCGGCGGGCGGCAGCACGCGGGTGGCGTCGGGCCCGGGCGGCTGCCCGAAGTACTGGGTCGGCTGATCGACCGGAATGGCCTCGGTGGGTCCGTACCCGGGATGGCCGCTGTCCGAGAGGTGGCCGCCGGGCGCGGCGGATGCCGCGGGCCCCTCCCCCGGGCCCGGTTCCGGCCGCCGCGACCACGGATCGCTCGGATCAGTCATGGCCTCCAGGGTAGGCGGAGTGACCCGTCCGGGCCGCGAACTCGACCGGACGGTTCCCAAATGGGCGGGCCCCCGCCCGAACCGGAGTTCGGGCGGGGGCCTGGTTCCGCGATCAGCGGCCGACGATGAGGCCGTCGCCCTTGTCGGTGACGTTCACCTTCACGGTGTCGCCGTCCCGGACCTCCCCGGCCAGCAGTTCCTTGGCGAGCGAGTCGCCGATGGCCTGCTGGATGAGGCGGCGCAGCGGGCGCGCGCCGTAGGCCGGGTCGTAGCCGCGCACGGCCAGCCAGAAGCGGGCCGAGTCGGACACGTCCAGCTTCAGGCGTCGCTGCGCGAGCCGCTTCTGCAACTGGTGCAGCTGGATTTCGACGATGTGCTCGAGCTGTTCCTCGTCGAGGGCGTGGAACATGACCACGTCGTCGAGCCGGTTGAGGAACTCCGGTTTGAAGGCGCGGCGCACCGCGTTCATGACCGTCTCCTTGTCACCGCCCGCACCCAGATTCGAGGTCAGGATGAGGATGGTGTTGCGGAAATCGACCGCGCGGCCCTGACCGTCGGTGAGCCGGCCCTCGTCGAGCACCTGCAGCAGGATGTCGAAGACGTCCGGGTGGGCCTTCTCGATCTCGTCGAACAGCACCACCGTGTACGGGCGTCGCCGCACCGCCTCGGTGAGCTGACCGCCCTGGTCGTAGCCGACGTAGCCGGGGGGCGCGCCGACCAGGCGGGCCACCGAGTGCTTCTCGGAGTACTCGCTCATGTCGATGCGGACCATGGCGCGCTCGTCGTCGAACAGGAAGTCCGCCAACGCCTTCGCGAGCTCGGTCTTGCCGACGCCGGTGGGTCCCACGAACATGAAGGAACCGGTCGGCCGGTTCGGGTCGGCCACCCCGGCCCGCGCGCGGCGCACGGCATCGGACACGGCCTGCACCGCTTCGCGCTGCCCGACCACCCGACGGCCCAGCTCGTCCTCCATGCGCAGCAGCTTCTGGGTCTCGCCCTCCATCATCTTGCCCACGGGGACACCGGTCCACGACGACACCACCTCGGCGATATCGTCCGGCCCGACCTCCTCCTTGAGCATGACGTCGCCGTCGGCGGCGGTCTTCGCCTTGCCCTCGGCGTCGGCAAGCTCCTTCTCCAGCTTGGGGATTCGGCCGTAGCGCAGCTCGGCGGCCTTGTTGTAGTCGCCGTCGCGCTCGGCGCGCTCGGATTCGCCCTTGAGCGTCTCGAGCTGTTCCTTGAGCACCGACACCGCGTCGATGGCCTGCTTCTCGTTCTGCCAGCGGGTCATCAGCTGGTTGAGCTTCTCGCGGTCGTCGGCGAGTTCGGAGCGCAGCTTCTCGAGCCGGGTCTTGGACGCCTCGTCGGTCTCCTTGGCCAGCGCCACCTCTTCGATCTCGAGCCGCCGCACGACGCGCTCGATCTCGTCGATTTCCACCGGGCGGGAATCGATTTCCATGCGCAGCCGCGACGCCGCCTCGTCCACCAGGTCGATGGCCTTGTCCGGCAGGAACCGGGAGGTGATGTAGCGGTCGGACAGGCTCGCGGCCGCCACCAGCGCGGAATCGGTGATGCGCACGTGGTGGTGGTTCTCGTAGCGCTCCTTGAGGCCGCGCAGGATGCCCACGGTGTCCTCCACCGACGGCTCGCCCACCATCACCTGCTGGAAGCGGCGTTCGAGGGCCGCATCCTTCTCGATGTGCTGGCGGTACTCGTCGAGGGTGGTCGCGCCGACCAGCCGCAATTCGCCGCGGGCCAGCATGGGCTTGATCATATTGCCGGCGTCCATGGCGGATTCGCCGGTCGCGCCCGCGCCCACGATGGTGTGCAGCTCGTCGATGAACGTGATGATCTGTCCCGCAGAGGTTTTGATCTCCTCCAGGACGGCCTTCAACCGCTCCTCGAACTCACCGCGGTATTTCGCGCCGGCCACCATCGCGCCCAGGTCCAGCGAGATGAGTTTCTTGCCGCGCAACGATTCCGGGACATCGCCGGCGATGATGCGCTGGGCCAGCCCCTCCACGATGGCGGTCTTGCCGACGCCGGGCTCGCCGATCAGCACCGGGTTGTTCTTGGTGCGGCGGCTCAAAACCTGGACGACACGGCGGATTTCGTGATCGCGCCCGATGACCGGATCCAGCTTGCCCTCGCGGGCGGCGGCGGTCAGATCGGTGGAGTACTTCTCCAGCGCCTGGTACTGGCCCTCCGGATCGGCGGTGGTGACCCGGGCATTGCCGCGCACCGCGGTGAACGCGTCGCGCAGTCCGTCGGCGGTCGCGCCGTACTTCAGCAGCAGTTGCGAGATATCCGAATCGCCTTCGGCCAGACCGACCATCAGGTGTTCGGTGGAGACGTACTCGTCGCCCATCGAGGTGGCCAGCTGCTGCGCGGCGGTGACCGCGGCGAGCGCCTCGCGCCCGAGGTTGGGGGTGGTGGTGGCGCCGGAGGCGCGCGGCAGCCGGTCGACGATGTCCTGGGCCTCGCGTCGTACCGTCGCCGGGTCGACTGCGACGGCCTTGAGCAAGGGGGCGGCGATGCCGTCGGTCTGATCCAGCAACGCCACCAGCAAGTGCGCCGGACGGATCTCCGGGTTTCCGGCGGCGGAGGCCGCCTGGAGTGCGGCGGTCAGGGCCGCCTGGGTCTTGGTGGTGGGATTGAACGAGTCCACTGTCACCTTCCTACTAGTCGTTGCTCCGTACAACGCGACACAAGTTGAGTCTGTTCCGCTCAAGTCTGACTAGTTTTCGACGCCAGGTCCAGAGTCCCCGGCCGGTTCCCACGCTACGCGTACGATGGGCTCGTTCGTGGACGCGTCACCCCAGCTCAGAGCCGGCCAACTCGCGCGGGCTCTCAGGGGCTTCCCCTGAAACCACTTTCCGAGAGGCCGCAACGCGAAGGAGTCCCATGCGCGCGATCGTCGTCCGGGAATTCGGCGCCAAGCCCGAGACCGCGGATATGCCCATCCCCGAAGCCGGTGCGGGCCAGGTGCTGATCCAGCTGGAGGCGGCCGGGGTCAACCCGTTCGACCAGCGGATCATCGACGGCTTTCTGAACGGTCGACTGCCGCACGACTTTCCGCTGATCCCCGGCACCGACGGGGCGGGCACGATCGCCGCCGTGGGCGCGGGCGTGGACGATTTCACCCTCGGCGACCGGGTGGTCGGGAAGTTCCTGATCCCGCCGATCGGGCACGGCACCTTCGCCGAATACATCGCGGTACCGCACGACAGCGCGCTGGCCTTGGTGCCCGACGAGGTGACCTCGGTGCGTGCGGCGGCGCTGCCGACCGCGGGCATCACGGCCCTGGACCTCATGCGCGCCGCCCGCGTGCGGGACGGCCAGAAGATGCTGATCGTCGGCGCATCCGGCGGCGTCGGCTCGTATCTGGTGCAGCTGGGCGCGCTGGCCGGGGCCCACGTGCTGGCCACCGCCCGCCCCGACGACACCGACCGGATGATCCGGCTGGGCGCGACCGAGGTCGTGAACTACGGCCCGGCCATCCCGGCGTCGGTGGCCGATTCGGTGCGGACCACCGATCCCGGCGGCATCGACGTCCTGTTCGATCTGGTCTCCGCGCCGCCGGTCTTCGCCGACAATGCCGGCCTGGTGCGATCCGGCGGTGCCGCCTTCTCGACCATCGGCTCCGCCGACGAGGCCGCACTGCGGGCCCGCGGCATCACCGGCGGCAACCTCGAATCGAGCGGTGGCGCAGCCGAATTGCGGGAGCTGCTGCGGCTGGCGGCCACGGGCGACCTGATGGTGCCGATCAGCGCTATGCCACCCTTGTCGGAGGCCGCCGAGGTGCTCGGCGCACCGGGTGCGCGCGGCAAGACGGTGCTCGTCATCTGAGCCCCGCACCACCCGCCACCCGAACCTCGAGTTACACAAATCAACCAGCCCTCGGCTATATCCGTGCGACCTCCGAGTTTTCGGGGATACTTGACGCGGAGGGCCGCCTGGCAGCAGGCGATCCGGGGCAGCAGCAGAGGAAGGAAAGCTCGACGTCGTGGATGCGCGTTCGGCAGCGCTGGTCCGCGCAAACTTTCGGACAGTCGTCGAGGTCCCGCAGGGGCCCGAACGGCTGATCAGCGCGTTCTACGGTCACCTTTTCGCGGAGATTCCGGCCCTGCGGGAGCTGTTCCCGTCCGCCATGGACATGCAGCCCAAGCGGCTGGTCACCGCCATCCAATTCGTGCTCGACAATCTGGAGGACTGGGACCGCGCACAACGCTTCCTCGAGCAACTCGCGCGCGACCATCGCAAGTACGGGGTGGAGGCAGCGCACTACGACATCGCCGGACGCGCCCTGCTCGCGGCGTTCCGCAGCTACAACGGGGTTGCCAACTGGTCGCGGCCGCTGGAGGCGGGCTGGCGCGACATCACCATCCTGATCTCGGCGTCCATGGCCATCGGCGCGAATTCCGATAAGTCGCAACCCTATTGGGAGGCGACCGTGGTCGGGCACCGGCGGGTGGTGGACGATCTGGCCATCGTCCGATTGCAGACCGACACCCCGATCCCGTACCAGGCCGGGCAGTATGTGCCCATCGCCATTCCGCAGCGGCCCAAGATGTGGCGCTACCTGTCCCCGGCGATCCCCACGAACCCCTACGGCGAGATCGAATTCCATGTGCGCAAGGTGCGCACCGGCTGGGTGAGCCCGGCCATCGTGAACGAGACCCAGGTCGGCGACCGCTGGATGATCGCGGCCCCGCTGGGCGGACTGCACGTGGATCTGAGCCAGCGCAAGGATGTGCTCATGATCGGCTCCGGCACCGGCATCGCGCCGCTGCGCGCGCAGTTGATCGAGATGGGCCGGCGCGGCATCAATCCGCGCGTGCACCTGTTCATGGGCGGCCGCTACCCGTGTGATCTCTACGATGTGGAGAACATGTGGCAGCTCTCGCAATCCAATCCGTGGCTCACCGTGGTCCCGGTGTGCGAGAACGAGACCAATCCGTGGTGGCATCCCTATCCGCCCGCCGAGACGCCGTTCGGCATGCACCGGCGGCTGATCGGCAATCTGGGCGCGGTGGTGGCCAGCTTCGGCGCGTGGGCGGACCGGCAGATCCAGATCGCCGGGTCGGCGCGCATGATCGCCGACACCAAGCGAGCGCTGATGTCGGTGGGCACACCGCTGTCGGCGATAAGCTCGGATCCCGTGTGACCCGCCTCGCGCGACGCCCAGTTGCCTTGGGGTACTCGACTTTTCGATGATCAGGAGTTGGCGTTGACGATCGGCCCGGACGAGACCGGTGCGCTGCCGCTGGGTGAGCAGACCGAATGGACCGCGACGGTGGTCGGGGCGCACCGGTTGCGCGAGGACACCACGGTGGTGCGGCTGATCGGCGAGTTCGTGCCGTTCGCGGCGGGGCAGTCGGTGGAGGTCCGCACGCCGCAGCATCCGAACATGGTGCGGCGCATGTATTCCGCGCTGCCGCCGTCACTGGACGGGAAACTGGAATTCCATGTGCGCACGGTGCCGGGCGGCTGGTGCAGCGGCGCCATCGTGGCCGATTCGCATCCCGGTGACGAATGGCGGATCAGCGCGCCCGCCGGCTGGCTGACGGTGGAACCCGACGCCACCGATGTGGTGATGATCGCCGACGGGGTCGGGCTGGCGCCGTTGCGCGCCCTGCTGCTGGATGTCTCGCGTCGTCCCGAACCGCCGCGCACCCACCTGTTCGTGGGCGGACGCTATCCGCGCGACCTCTACGCCTCCGACATGCTGTTTCTGCTGGCCGGTGAAATGCCTTGGCTGACAGTCATTCCGGTGGTTCAGGACGAGGAGGACCCGGGTCTGGCCGACCCCTTCTACGAGCAGTGCCGCGTGGACATCGGCTTCCACCCGGAGGAGATGATGCCGGGCACCATCGCCGACATCCCCGAACGCTTCGGCCCGCTCGACCACCATCAGATCCTGGTCTGCGGCGGCGCCGCCATGGTCCGCAACACCATCGACCAACTGGTCGAGATCGGCGCGCCCGCGGAAGCCATTCGCTACGAAGGGTTTTGAGCCGCCCGGTCAGAACAGCGGGTCGTGGCGGATGTTCTCGGTGGGGGTGCCCGCCGCCATGAGCCGGAACTTGGTGGTCTGCACCATCGACGGCGCGCCGACGATCTGGACATCGCGATCGTCCCAGGACCCGTGGCCGGCCACGATCTTGCCGATCTGACCGACCTTGCGCGGTTCCAGGCCCGGGAATTCCGGCGGCTCCTCGCCATTGTCGAAGTGCCACCACGGGTTCTCGTTCGATTCGGTGACCGGGTGGACGGTGAGCCATTTGTTGGCGCAGGCCAATTGGCTGAGCACCTCGAGATCGTAGAGGTCGCACGGATAGTGCCCGCCGACGAACACGTCCACCTTGGGATTGGAGCGCCGGGCGGTCATGGCCATGAGCTGCGCGCGCAGCGGGGCGATGCCGGTACCGCAGCCGACCATGAGCAGCTTGCGGCGGGTATTGCGCGGCACGCCGAGACCGCCCAGCGGCGACCCGATCAGCCACTGCTCACCGACGCGGGTGTGACCCACCATGGCGGGGCTGACCCAGCCGCCGGTGACGCCGCGAATGTGGAATTCCAACTCGCCGTTGGCATTCGCCGGGATGGCCGGGGACAGATACCGCCACATGCGGGGGCGGGAGGGAATCTGCACGCTCATGTACTGGCCGGCCGCGTACTGCATGGGCTGATCCAGCCGCAGCCGCACGACGGCCAGATTGCGCAGCACCTCGCGGTGTTCGATGACGGTGCCGGTCCACACCGGCGGGGTGGTCTCCTGCTCGGCCGCGCCGATCATGGTGTTGGCGATGATATTGATGCCCTCGTCCCAGGCGCGGTCGACCTCGTCGGTCCACAGCTCGGTGCCCGCGTACGCCGCCAGCGCGGATTTCAGTGATTGACACACCGCCGCATAGTGTTCGGCGACCACGCCGTACTTGCGATGGTCGCGCCCGAGCTGGGCCAGGAAGGGCAGCAGCCGCTCGGGCTCCTCGAGCCGGTCCACCACATAGGCGATGGCCTTGACGAGCCGGTCGCGCTGGGCGTCCAGGGCGGCGGGGAAGAAGTCCCGCACCTGCGGGTAGTCGGTGAAGAGGATGGCGTAGAACGATCGCGCGAGTTTCTCGGGGCCATCATCCTCCGCAGCAACCGACTTGAACGTTGTTCTAATCAATGCGACGGTGCGCGAATCCATTTGTGTCACAACCCCATTTCGCAATCGAACGCAGGCGTGACCGGCGAGTGAAGTGCTGCGGGACACTCGACAGCAGCCGTTGCTCAGCAAGTGTAGGCGAGGTTAGCCAGCAACGGAACGGGACGTTTCAATAACACGCCCTCTAATCCTCGAAAACGTGGACGTTGCGGGGCACCTGAGCCGAAAACAGACTGCTCAACTGGAACACGCCGGGCGACACGGGGTTACATCCACCGATCTTGGCTGATCCGTTTTGCAAGACTCAGTAAAGTAGCGATCTCGCCGCAACCCAGCACGCATTGATTTCCCTTGCAGCATACGGACAAAACTCATGATAGGTATCAATTCATAACCTACCGGTCTGTTTTTCATTAACAGACATAAAGAACTTCGCGAATCCCACAGTCCGCTAGAGCAACTCAGCACATTGTCCGCAACAATCGCAGCAGGGCGAACTCCGTGCACCGTCCGCCCGGCCCGCCCACCCGCCCCGCACAGCGAAGGGGCCCGGAGACGTGAGTCTCCGGGCCCCTTCGGTTTTCACTTCTCGGCGTCGGCCGCTACTGCGGCTTACGCCGATTGCGGGGCTGCCACACCACCAGCGCGGTGCTGGGCTGAGGGGTCAGATGGGCGGGCCGGTAGCCGGCCCGCAGCCTTTCCACCTCGGCGGTCAACTCCGACACCCGATGCTGCAGGGCCTCGACTTCGTTGGTGAGTTCGATGATCCGTTTGATGCCGGCCAGGTTCACGCCCTCGTCCTGGGACAGGCGCTGCACCTCGCGCAGCAGCTCCACATCCCGGTTCGAGTACCGCCGCCCGCCCCCGGAGGTGCGTTGCGGCGACACGAGACCCAGTCGGTCATAGGTGCGCAGCGTCTGGGCGTGCATGCCCGCCAGCTGCGCGGCCACCGAGATCAGGAAGTACTGGGCCTCGGTCTGCTTCGGATCGGAACTCATTACGCACCTGCCCATCCCGCACGTGGATCGAACCCGCTGGTCTTCTCCGCCTCCGCGTAGCGCCGCAGCGCCTCGGTGGCATTGTCGTCCAGCTTCTGCGGCACCGCGACCTTCACGGTGACCAGCAGGTCACCGGCGCCGCCGTCGCGCTTGGGCACACCGCGCCCGCGCACCCGCAGGGTCCGGCCGTCGGCGGTGCCCGGCGGCACCTTGACGCCCACGCGACCGTCCAGGGTGGGCACGGAAACCGTTGTGCCCAGCACCAGTTCGGCGTACGAGACCGGCAGCACCAGGGTCAGGTCGTCGGCATTGCGGCCGAACACCTTGTCCTGGCTGACGTGCACGGTGACGTACAGGTCGCCCGGCGGCGCACCGCGCAGGCCCGCCTCGCCCTGACCGGCCAGCCGGATCCGCTGCCCGTCGCGCACGCCCGGGGGAATGCGCACGGTGATGGTGCGGGTCCGATTCTGGATGCCGGTGCCGCGGCAGTCGACACACGGATCGTCGATGATCGATCCGGTGCCCCGGCAGTCCTCGCACGGCTCGCTGAAGCCGAACGCGCCCTGGTTGCGGCTGACCACGCCGGAACCGTTGCAGTGCGGGCAGACTCGCGGGCTGGTGCCAGGCTTGGCGCCGCTGCCGTGGCAGGTGGTGCAGGCGGCCGGGCTGGTCATGCGCAGCGGGACCGTCACGCCCTGGGCGGCCTCGCGGAAGCCCAGGGTCGTCTCGGTCTCCACGTCCGAACCGCGCCGCGGACGCGACGAGGTGCGGGTGCCACCGCGATTGAACAGTCCGCCCAGCAGATCGCCCAGGCCGCCGTCGGCGCCGCCCCCGGCGCTCGTGCCGAAGATGTCACCGAGGTTGAATTCGCCGGAGAACCCACCGCCCGGCTGGCCGTAGCCGGCCCCGGGGGTGAACCCGCCGCCGCGGCCGAAACCGCCGCCGGCGAACAGTTTGCGTGCTTCGTCGTACTCCTTGCGCTTCTCCGGATCCGACAGCACGGCATTCGCCTCGCTGACGGCCTTGAACCGCTCCTCGGCCTTGCTGTCCCCGGGGTTCTTGTCCGGGTGCAGGTCTCGGGCCAGCTTGCGGTAGGCCTTCTTGATCTCGTCCTGGGTGGCGCCGGAGGAAACACCCAGATCCTTGTAGAAGTCCTTCTCGAGCCACTCGCGATTCACCGGGCATCTCCTCCTTTCTGTGTCGATGGCGACGCCGGAGGCGTCTGTGTGTCGTTACTCGGCACCGGGGGCATCGGTGCCAGCGTTCTGCGAATCCGGCTGCGCCGCAGCCTGATCCGCCACCCCGTCGGTGACGCCGACCAGCGCGTGCCGCAGCACGCGATCGCCGAAGCGGTAGCCCTTGCGCATCACCAGGGCCAGCACCGGGTCCACGCCGCTGCCCTCGTGCTGCACGGCCTCGTGCAGGGTCGGATCGAAAGCCTCACCCTCCACACCGAATTCCTCGAGGCCCTGCTTCTGCAGGGCCGTGACCAGCTTGTCGGCGACGGACTTGAGCGGTCCGTTGTCGAGGTCACCGTGCGCGCGCGCCCGATCCAGATCGTCGAGCACCGGCAGCAGTTCGCTGACCACCGACGCCTTGGCGGTGTCGATGGTGACCTTGCGGTCGCGCTCGACCCGGCGGCGGTAGTTCGCGTACTCGGCCGTCAGCCGCTGCAGATCCGAAGTGCGCTCGGCCAATTCGGCCGTGATCGCGTCGGCCAGGGCGTCCTGGCCCGCGTCGGGAGAACCCTCGGCCCCCGCGGCCGCGGCGTTGTCCGCCGCGGCCTCGAAGTCCTCACCCGTCGCCGCGAAGCGCCCCTCGAACTCAGCCGGATCGATGGTTGGTTCCGGGTTCTGGTTCGTCACTTCTTCTCCGGCTCCTCGACGACCTCGGCATCCACCACGGTGTCATCGGACTCCGGCGCGCCCGCGCCGTTGCCCTGCGCGGCCTGGTCGGCGGCGGAGGCCTCGTAGATGGCCTGGCCCAGCGCCTGCGACTCGGTGGCGAGCTTCTCCACCGCGGACTTGATGACCGCGATGTCGGTGCCCTTCAGCGCCTCGTTCGCCTCGGCGATGGCCGCCTCGACCTTGGTCTTGACCTCGGCCGGGACCTTGTCCTCGTTGTCCTTGATGAACTTCTCGGTCTGGTGCACCAGCGACTCGGCCTGGTTGCGGGTCTCCGCCTCCTCGCGCCGCGCCTTGTCCTCGGCGGCGTGCGCCTCGGCGTCGCGCACCATGCGGTCGATCTCCTCCTTGGACAGGCCGGAGCCGTCCTGGATCTTGATCGTGTTCTCCTTGCCGGTGCCCTTGTCCTTGGCGGTCACGTGGACGATGCCGTTGGCGTCGATGTCGAAGGTGACCTCGATCTGCGGCACGCCGCGCGGGGCCGGCGGGATGCCGGTCAGCTCGAACGAACCGAGCAGCTTGTTGTGCGAGGCGATCTCGCGCTCACCCTGGAAGACCTGGATCTGCACGGACGGCTGGTTGTCGTCGGCCGTGGTGAAGGTCTCCGAGCGCTTGGTCGGGATGGTGGTGTTGCGCTCGATGAGCTTGGTCATCACGCCGCCCTTGGTCTCGATGCCCAGCGACAGCGGGGTGACATCGAGCAGCAGGACGTCCTTGACCTCACCCTTGAGCACACCGGCCTGCAGGGCGGCGCCGATGGCGACGACCTCGTCCGGGTTCACGCCCTTGTTGGGCTCCTTGCCGCCGGTCAGTTCCTTGACCAGGTCGGAGACCGCGGGCATACGGGTCGAACCACCCACGAGCACCACGTGATCGATGTCGCCGACCGAGATGCCGGCGTCCTTGATGACCGAGGCGAAGGGCTTGCGGGTGCGGTCCAGCAGATCGGAGGTGATCTTCTGGAACTCGGCGCGGGTCAGCTGCTCGTCGAGGAACAGCGGGTTCTTGTCCGCGTCCACGGTGATGTAGGGCAGGTTGATCGAGGTCGACTGCGAGGACGACAGCTCGATCTTGGCCTTCTCGGCGGCCTCGCGCAGCCGCTGCATGGCCATCTTGTCCTTGGTCAGGTCGATGCCCGAGGTGCCCTTGAACTTGTCGACCAGCCAGCCGACGATGCGCTCGTCCCAGTCGTCGCCACCGAGGTGGTTGTCACCGGAGGTGGCGCGGACCTCGACGACGCCCTCGCCGATCTCCAGCAGCGAGACGTCGAAGGTGCCGCCGCCGAGGTCGAAGACCAGGATGGTCTGTTCCTTGTCGCCCTTGTCCAGGCCGTAGGCCAGCGCCGCCGCGGTCGGCTCGTTGACGATGCGCAGGACGTTGAGGCCCGCGATCTGGCCGGCCTCCTTGGTGGCCTGGCGCTGCGCGTCCTCGAAGTAGGCGGGGACGGTGATGACCGCGTCGGTGATCTCCTCGCCGAGGTAGGCCTCGGCGTCGCGCTTCAGCTTCATGAGCGTGCGCGCGGAGATTTCCTGCGGGGTGTACTTCTTGCCATCGATCTCGACCGTCCAGTCCTCGCCCATGTGGCGCTTGACGGACCGAATGGTGCGGTCGACGTTGGTGACTGCCTGGTTCTTGGCGGGCTGACCGACGAGCACCTCGCCGTTCTTGGCGAACGCGACGACCGAGGGGGTGGTGCGCGAACCTTCCGAGTTGGCCACGACGACCGGTTCGCCGCCTTCGAGAACGGCGATGACAGAGTTCGTGGTCCCGAGGTCGATACCGACCGCACGAGCCATGGTGGTTCCTCCTGTGTTGACGTACCTGAGTGCCAGCGGCACTACATCTCAGAAACTCTGAGCGTGGTCGGCTCAATCCTGCACCCGCCGGCGGCGGCGCGCAACTCCAACTTGAGTCCAACTCACTCAACCTTGCTGATCTGTGCCAACGAGAGCCCCACGTCATCTATTCCGCGCGCCACAAAAAATCTCGGCGGATTTCGTGACCGATCGATCAGGGGTGAATCAGCTGGGCGGGTAGATCGCCATGGGCTCGCCCTTGGCGGTGACCCGGAACCAGCCGCTGGTGGAACCTTCGGCCACATAGACGGAGACGACCGGAGCGCCGTCGGTACCGCGCGCGATCTCGATATGCCCGATCTTGCCACCGGGCACCCCGGCCGATTGCGGCGCACCCGCCAACAGCGCCGCGATCCTGGGGAGATCCAGCGCGGCCAGGTCGAACCGGTCGACGCCCGGGGATCGGGCCACGTCGTTGTAGTCGTGAAAGACCCCGTCGTAGCGGATATAAGCGTCCCGCTGCGCCGTGGGATTCGGGCGACGCTGCACCACCACGTGGGTGGGAAACAGCAGCACCTGATCGGCCTGCGTATCGCCGAAATGCCCCTGGTAGCGGCGACGAAACTGGCCAGCCCCGGGCCGGTGGTCGGGTCCGGCAGCGCGGGTTTCGGTGCGGCCGAACGGGATACGCAGCCCGCGAACGCGCCCAGCACGGCCGCCGCGATCACGACCGCGGCGGCGACCTTCCAGCGGGTCGACGGGCCGCGCCGATTCGCCCGCAGCACCGGCGAATTCACCAGATTGCGGGGAATCTGGAGATCCGACAGGACCGGGTCCAGATCACCGAACGTGGTGGCCGCCATGGCCTTCGCGGTCCGCTGCCCATGCTCGGCGGCGGTCAGCTCACCGGAATCCCGGGCGGCGTCGAGCAGCGCACAGGCGTCCACCCGGTCGGAGTCGCGGGCCCGCAACCCCTGGGAGCGTGCATCAGCCATGATCTCGCCTATCCGCCGAACGCCTGGACGCGCACGAGCCGGCCGTCGGGCGCGGCGTCGAGGTAACCGTTCTCGCTGATCTTGTTGCCCACATACATGCGGACGACGGGGCCGGCGGCGGTGCCCAGGATGTCCAGGTAGTTGACGACGCCGTCGGTCACCTTCGTCAGGGCGGGCGCCTGGCCCATCAGCGCCACCACGGCGGGCACGTTCAGCGCGCTCAGATCGACGGTCGGGGTCTGCGCGGATCGGGGCCGCGTCGGCTGGTCGCTCTGCGTGAACCCGCCCCGATAGTCGTACACCACCGCGTGATTCGGCTGCGGTGCGCGCGTCACCACGCCGTAGGTGGGGTACAGCACCACCTCGTCGGCGACGCCATCCCCGAACGTGGCGCGATAGGCCTGCACGAAATAGCCGATGCCCTCGACGGTGTCGAGCTTCGGATTCGGCAACACCATCGGCTTGATCACGCCGATGTCGACCGCGGGCGGTCCGGCGGGCGGCGTCCCGGGCCGATCCACCGCGACGAAGGTCCCCACCGCCACCGCGATGCTGAGCGCGGCGATACCGGCGGCGAACCATTTCTCCCGGCGCGAACCGGGTGGGGCCGGATCGGCGGGGGCGTCGGCGGACCGCTGGAGATCATCGGTCAGCTGCGCGAGTTCGCCCAGAGTCCTTGCGCCCCCGGCCAGTTCGGTGAGGGTCCGGTGGTCGTCGGCACTGAGCTGGCCGTCGGCGAGCGCGGCGTCGAGCAGCAGGCAGGTGGCCTGGCGATCGCTGTCGCGGGCCCGGGTGCCGGGTGGATACCCGCCCGCGGCGCGACGGCGCGACCGCTTTCCGGGCGCGGCGAAATCGGCGGTCTTGGCGTTCGGTTGCAGATCCTCGGTCAGCGTGCGCAGTTCACCGAGGGTCTGCGCGCGCTGCGCCTGTTCGGACCGGCGGTGGTACTCCTCGACCGCGAGCTCGCCCTCCTCGTAGGCGGCGTCGAGCAGCGCCCGCGCGTTGACGCGGTCGAGGTCGCGCGCCCGCATCCGCCCGGACGCGGCCGCGTCCCCGGCCGATCCGGACGTTCTCGAGCTCACGCGGGGATCGTAAACGGAATCCGGTCGCCTCGCGCGTCTTCCGGGCCCGGGATCGGCCGGTACTCAGACACGCCCGGGTGCGGGGCCGACGCCCGAAATGCCGGGTATCGCGGCGGTCGCCCACGAAGATCGGGACAGTCGATTTCCGCTGGTGAGGAGGCTCGATGCAGGCAAGGTTCGGTATCTCGATCCCGCCCGTCGCGGCCGCGCTGCCGGATGTCATCGATATGGCCGTGGCCGCCGATGCCGAGGGCCTGGATCTGGTGGGCATCCAGGATCACCCCTACAACGCGGAATTCGGTGACGCGTTCGCGGTGATCGGTGCCTGCCTGGCGGCGACGGGGCTGGTCAGCATCTATCCGGGGGTGGCGAATCTGCCGCTGCGGACCCCCGCCATGCTCGCAAAACAGGCTGCCACCTTCGACCTGCTCAGCGGCGGCCGATTCGAATTGGGTTTGGGCTCCGGCGCTTTCGAGAGCGGCGTGATCGGCATGGGCGGCCCGGCGCGCAAGGGCCGGGCGGCCCTGATGGCGCTCGCCGAGGGCATCGCGATCATTCGCGCGGAATGGCGTCCGGGGCAGCTGGTTTCGGTGGTGGGCACCGAATACACCGTGCAGGGCATCGAAGGCGGCCCCGCGCCCGCGCACGATATCGGAATCTGGCTCGGCGCGATGGGCCCGCACGCGCTGGATCTGATCGGTTCGGCGGCGGACGGATGGGTTGCGCCGCTGCCGAATTGGATGCCGTGGGAGCAGTGGGCCGACGCCAATGCCCGCATCGACGCGGTGGCGCGATCGGTGGGCCGCGACCCGCGCACCATCACCCGGCTGGCGGCACTCCCGGGTGTGGTGAGCGATCGCCCCCTGCACCCCCGCCCCCGCGGCTCCGACCCGATCCACGGTTCGCCGCAGGAGTGGGCCGACATCATCGTGTGGCTGGCTCGCGAGGCCGGCTTCGACACCTTCATCTACTGGCCACCCGGCTTCGACGTCGATCAGGTGCAGCGCTTCGCGCGGCAGGTGGTGCCGCTGGCGCGAAACCTGTTGGGCGACGGCTGAATCATGCGCCGCCGCCTCTTCCATTCCGTGCGGTCCTCGACGAAGGACAGGACGGTGATGGTTCACTCCAGCAAGGGGAAGCGGCCGGAGCGCAGCAAGCCGACGATGGCTTCCATCTTCGCTTGCGGCGCAGCGTAATCCGGGTGGGCGACGAGGACGGCGGCGGCATCGTGCAGTCGGATCATCTGCTGTTCGGCCTCCGCCACGCCGCGGCCGCCGGGGGTGACCGGATGCGTGGCGAAAGCGGGTCGCCGGGGATCCACCCGTCCCAGTTCCACGGCCTTCTCGACACGTCGCGAGCAGCGGCAGAACGCGTCGGGATTGGCTAGGCCGCAGGTCGATCGGAGAAAATTGCCGAGCCGCCGCTTGGCTCGCTCCACACGTTTGCGATAGGCGGCGGGGGACGCGTCGACGATCCAGGCGGCCTCCTCGGAGCTCACCTCGAAGACATCGGAGAGCACGTAGGCGACCCGTTCGTCGCGGCTGAGGCACTGCAACATGGCCTGGCTGCAGTTCAAACGCGTCTCGTGGGTGAGCAGAGCGGCCTCGGGCCCGCGGTAGTCCTCGTCCGCCAGGCCGTCTCGCAGCCCCTCCCCGAACTCGTCGAGGCTGAGCTGCTGCGCTTCCTGCGGCGTGCGGCGCTTCAGATTCAGCAGATAGTTGACGCCGATGCGATACGCCCAGGTGGTCAGCTTGGCCTCGCCGCGGAAACTCGCGAGATTGCCGACCACCCGCAGCAGGATCTCCTGGGTGGCGTCCTCGGCGTCGGCGGGCCGCCACACCATGCGCAGCGCCAGCCGGTAGATCGGATCCTGCAGCAGCCGAACGACATCCGCGACGGCGGCGCGATCACCCCCGGCCGCCCGCGCCACGAGCTCGCGTTCCTCGGTATCGGATCCGGTGTCCATGCCGCCAGCATAGGGATCGCGGGGCGGTGGTGTCCCGCCCCGCGATCAGCCCTGCCACGGCGAATCCAGGCTAACCGGTCGAACCGGTCGGGTCACGCCACCGCCGGGGTGGTGAGCAGGGCGTGGCGGCGAATCCACTGTGCGACCGCCTGTCCGATGGCGTCGGGCTGGTCCTCGGGGCAGTGGTGCCCGGCGGGGCCGATGTTCACCAGTTCGGCCGCGGCGAAGGTGTTCACCGCCCAGTCCATCACCTCCGGCGAGCCCAGGCCGACACCGTGCTCGACGTGCATGAGCAGCTTGGGCACCGCCGGGCTGGCGGCCATCCACGCGTCGTATTTCTCGATGATGGCGACCACGTCGGCGGGCTCCCCGTCGAGCGGGAACTCGCGCGGCCACACCAGCATCGGCTTGCGCGACTCCGGGGTCGGGTAGGGCGCACGGTAGGCGTCCAGGGCCTCCAGGCTGAGCCGCTGGGTGGAGGCGGGCAGGTTGAACTCGATGAACAGATTGCGTTCGAGCACCATCTCCTCGCCTTCCGGAGATCGCATGCGGCGGAACAGTTCCGCGCCCTGCGGCGGCATCTCCGACCACCGCATGGGCCGCAGGAACGTCTCCACCACGGCGATGCCGCCCACCCGCTCGGGATGCCGTGCGGCCCAGTGCATGCCGAGCGCGCCGCCCCAGTCGTGGCCGACGATCACGACCCGATCCAGGCCCAGCGCGTCGAACCAGGCGTCCAGGTAGCGGGCGTGGTCGACCAGTCGGTAGTCGCTGTCGGGCTTGCCGGACGCGCCCATGCCGATGAGATCCGGTGCCAGCGCGCGGGTTTCGCCGCTCACGTGTGGGATCACATCGCGCCAGATGTAGGAGGAGGTGGGGTTGCCGTGCAGGAAGACGACGGGGACGTCGCCGCTGCCGGTGTCGGTGTAGTGGATGAACGAGTCGAGAATCTCGAGGGTGGGCATCGGTGGTGTCCTTCCGGGTGACTTGCCTACACCTGGTTGGACACGCCCGCGGACGCCCTGTGACGGACGCTAGCTATGACCTGGGTCACAGATCGGCATGACGCCCGGCTCCACGGTCAGGCCCGGGTGCACGCCCGGCGTCAGCCCGTTGCCGACGGAGATGCGCTGCAGCATGGCCAGCATGTGCGGCCGGTCCGCGGGCTCGAGCGGGGCCAGCAGTTCGGCATTGAGGCCGTCGGCGAGTTCCGCTGCGCGCGCGATGGTTTCCCGCCCGGCGGGCAGCAGGTGCACGGCGTGCGCGCGCCGGTCGACGGGATGCCTGCGCCGCTCGACCAGACCCCGCTTCTCCAGGGCGTCGATCAGGGTGACCATGACATTGCGATGGATGCCGAGCACCTCGCACAACTGCTGCTGGGTGCGGCCGTCATTGGCCTCGAGCATGCGCAGCGTGCCGTACTGCGGGGGGTTGATCCCGAGGGGTTCCAGCAGCTGACCGAACCGGTAGGCGGCGTGAGATCCCAACTGGCCCAGCAGGAATGCGGCGCTATCGAACAACGGCGGGCGTGCGGGATCGACGTCGGTCACCCCCCGATACTACATCAAGGCACAACTTGTGATTGCACTATTGATTGATAATCACTTCAGGTGCATAGTTTGTAGCGGGCCCTCCACACTCCCCCATCTCGAAGAGAGTTCGCAGTGGATACCGACACCTCCCCCACCCTCGATCCACGCCGGTGGATCGCCTTCGCCGTCGTGCTGGCCGCCGGATTCATGGACCTGCTCGACGTCACCATCGTCAATGTGGCCGTGCCCAGCATCCAGAAAGACCTGGGCGCGGCGTACTCGCAGATCGAATGGATCATCGCCGCCTACGTGCTGTCCTTCGCGGCGGTCCTCATCACCGGCGGCCGGCTCGGCGACATCTTCGGCCGCAAACGGCTGTTCCTGATCGGCGTCGCCGGCTTCACCGCCGCCTCCCTGGCCTGCGGGCTGGCCGCCTCACCCGCGCTGCTCATCGGCGCGCGCTTCGTGCAGGGTGCGATGGCCGGGCTGATGGTGCCGCAGATTCTGGCCATCATTCGCGTCACCTTCCCGAAGGAGGAGCGGGCCAAGGCGATCGCCGTGTACAGCGGCGTCGGCGGGTCCGCCTCCGCGGTCGGGCTGTCGCTGGGCGGGCTGCTCGTGCAATGGAATTTGTTCGGTCTGGACTGGCGGCCCATCTTCCTGGTGAACGTGCCGGTCGGTCTGGCGGCGCTGGCCGCGGCCGCCGTGGTGATGCGGGATTCCCGGTCCGCGCACGCGCCGCGGCTGGACATCGTCGGCATGGTGCTGGCGGTGTCCGCGGTGCTGCTGCTGGTCTACCCGCTCAACGAGGGACGCCGATTGGATTGGCCCGCCTGGACGTTCGCCATGATGGGCGCGGCCGCCGTGGTGTTCGCCGCATTCCTCGCTTACGAGCGGTGGCGCGCCCGCACCACCGGGTCGCCGCTCATCGATCTGGAGCTGTTCCGGTCGCGGCCGTTCACCGTCGGGCTGGCCAGCTGGCTGCTGTTCTGGGTCGGCTTCGGCGGGTTCTTCCTGATCTGGACGCTGTTCATGCAGGCCGGACTGGGCTGGTCGCCCATGCGGGCCGGGCTCACCTCGGTGTTCTTCGCGGTCGGCGCGGGCATCGGGGCGGGCGTGTCGGTGAGCGCGCTGGCGCCGCGCTTCGGCAAATGGGTGCTGCTGGCGGGCGGGGTGATCACGGCGGGCGGGTTCGGGCTCTACGGCGCGATGGCCGCGCACTACGAATCCGGTTTCGCCTCCTGGCAAATGGTGCCGCCGCTGCTGGTGACCGGCATCGGCTTCGGCATCGTGGTCGCGCCGACCATCGACATGCTGCTCGGTCAGATTCCCGATCGTGAGGCCGGGGCGGCGTCCGGACTGCTCAATACCGGGCAGCAGCTGGGTATGGCGCTGGGGGTGGCGCTGGTCGGCATCCTGTTCTTCGCGCAGCTCGACCACGATTCGGCGCACGGCGTGGATTCCGTTGCGGCACAGACCCGTACCGAGCTGGCCGCGACCGGGTTGCCGAAGCCGGCGCAGGATCAGATCCTCGCGGGTTTCCGGGCGTGCGTGCGGGACCGGTCGGCCGAGGTGGATCCGACCGTGGTGCCGGCCAGCTGCCGCGATTCCATGGCCGCCGATCCGCGCATCACCCAAACCCTCACGCGCGCGGGCGAAGACGCCAATGCCGTGAACTTCGCGCACACCTTCGATTACACGATGCTGTGGGGTATCGGGCTGATGGCGCTGGTCTGCGTCGGATTCCTCGCGCTGCCCGGCACCATCCGGCTCGAACAGCACGAGAGCGAGACCGGCGACGAGGAGCTCGTCACCGTCTGATCCCCACTCGGGGCGAGATCGGGGCGCGGGTTCGGTGAAAGCACCGGACCCGCCGCCCGTCCGGGGGAAGAATCCACCCTGTCACCGTCTTTCGAGGGGAGCCAGTCATGCGCGCGGCCGTGGTCAGCAAGGGAGAATTCCAGGTCGAGGACCTGCCGGCACCCGTCCCCGGACCCGGCCAAGTGCTGATCTCGGTGACCCGCTGCGGCATCTGCGGCTCCGACCTGCACGCCCGCGTGCACTGCGACGAACTCGCCGACCTGGCCGCCGCCACCGGCTACGACCGGTTCATGCGCTCGGATCAGCGCATCGTCATGGGACACGAGTTCACCGGCGACATCATCGAATACGGTCCCGGCACCCGGCGGCGCTGGAAACCCGGCACCCCCGTGGTGGCGCTGCCCATCCTGCGGGCCGGCCGGCAGCCAGAACTCACCGGGTTGTCGGTGTACGCGCCCGGCGGCTACGCCGAACAGGTCGTGGTCCAGGAATCCATGACCTTCCCGGTGCCCAACGGCCTGTCCCCCGACCACGCGGCGCTCACCGAACCGATGGCGGTGGCCTGGCACGCGGTCCGCAAGAGCCGAATCACCAAGGGCCAGACCGCCTTCGTCATCGGCTGCGGACCGATCGGACTGGCGGTCGTCACCATGCTGAAGGCCGCGGGCGTACGCACCGTCGTCGCCAGCGACCTCTCGCCGCGCCGCCGCGAACTGGCGGCCGCCTGCGGCGCCGACGTCGTCGTCGACCCCGGCGTCGAATCCCCCTGGGACGCAACCCCGAAGAAGTCCCGCATCACCGGCGCCTCGGACATCCTCAACCTCGGCTTCGACGCCATGGACCGCCTCCGCCGCCTCCCGAACATCCCCTGGTGGTACCTCTTCCGCGCCCTCCACACGCTCGACCGCGGCCCCTCCGCCCCCGTCGTCTTCGAATGCGTCGGCGTCCCCGGCATCATCGACCAAATTCTCACCGCCGCACCCCCACTCACCCGCGTCATCGTCGTAGGCGTCTGCATGCAACAAGACGCCTTCCACCCCGCCACCGCCATCAACAAGGAAATAGAACTCCGCTTCGTCCTCGGCTACAACCCAGGCGAATTCCGCGACACCCTCCACCTGATCGCCGACGGCAAAGTAGACCCCTCCCCCCTCATCACCGGCACGGTAGGCCTCGAAGGCATCCCCACCGCCTTCACCACCCTCGCCTCCCCCAACCACCACGCCAAAATCCTCATCGACCCCCAAAGCCCCCGAACCGCACCGTGAAGCGGGCCGGCGAGTGCCGGTCAGCGGTGTGGCGGCAGCGCCGGAAACGGCGTGGTGGGGGGTTCGTGGAGGATGGCCAGGAGGCCTTCGGCGCTGCGGGCGGCGGTGAGGCAGGCTTGGGTGAGGGATTGGTCGGCCAGGGGGTGGCGGCTGCGGGTGCGCCATTTGTGGATGGCGGCGAGGGCGGCTTCGCGTTGGGTGGGGAGGTCGGTGTGGCTTGCCAGGCCGAGGCGGAGGGTGGGGGAGACGCCGGCGCCGCCGATGAGGCGGTGGAGTTCGGCGAGATCGGCTGGGGGGAGAGGTAATTCGTCGGTGCGCAGGCGGGCGAGGAGGCGGAGTTCGGCGAAGCCGTGGACGTCGGCGAGGAGGGTGCGCACGCGTGGGAGGAGGGTGTCGGCGGCGGTGCCGGGGTGGGCGGTGAGGATGCGGGCCAGGGCGGTGAGGGCGGAGTGGGCCTTCAATTCGTCGGCACGCTGGGCGAATTGGACGTCCAGGACGGTGCGCAGTTCGTCGAGGCCGCTGCGCTGGGAGAGTTCGGCGGCGAGCGCCTGCGAGCCGCGCACGCCGAGCCGGATCAGGGTGACGGCCAGGCGGATTCCGAACAGTCCGAAGCGGGCGGCCAGGTGGGCGCGCATTTCCGCCGGGACCGGCAGCGGCAGGTCGGGGTGGGCGAAGCGGTCGGCCGACAGCAGGGCCGTGGTGAGCTCGTCCACCGGGATGGCGGCCAGCGCCTCGAAGGCGTCGTACTCGCGTTGACGCAGGGTGGCGGCGGCGAAGGCGAGCAGGCCGGCCACCGGAATCACCGACTGGCACAGGCCGGTTCGCTCCAGTTCGGTGGCGAAACGGGAGGCGACATCGCGCGCGGAATGCAGGGCGTCGATGCGGCCAGCACCGATCTCGTCGGCCCGCGACACCACGCCGATCACGCCGAGCGGACCCGAGAAACCATGCGGTGCAGCGTTGTACGTGCCCCTATTCACGCCTCCGGCGTGTCCGGTCACCGCGCCGCTGTTGCTGACCACGTCATCGTTCCCGGTTCCGCCGATGCTCTCCAGGAAATCGATGTCGGCGGTGTCGAGGCGGCGCAGCAGATACAGCACGGCATCGGCGGGCGGCAGGGCCGGACCGTCACCCGCGGGCGCGAACAGGCGCGAGGTGCGCGCCGACACCTCCCGCGACAGCGAGGAGATGCCGGGCGTATCGATGATGGTGGTCTGCGCCAGCTCCGCCGAGGGCCACTGCACCGACAGCTGATCCACCTCGCGCGGGGTCGGCGAATTCCAGCGCAGCGCCGACAGATCGAACGTGAGGCCGTGCGCACCGGGCAGGCCGTCGGCCCCGCGCCCCCGCCGCACCACCACATCCGCCGCGGCGCCGTCGCTGCTGTACGCCGTCACCTTGGGTGCCGAGCCATGGCGATACCAGGTGACCAGTCGCGTGCACTCGGTGGCGTCGGTGGGCGCGATGTCCTGACCGACCAGCGCGTTCAGCAGCGTCGACTTCCCGGCCTTGAGCTGCCCAGCCAGCGCCACCCGCAACGGCTCGTCCAGCCGCCGCGCGCACTCGTCCAGCTGCCCGCGCACGCGCGGGCTGTCGCCCAGCGCCCGCCGCGCCGCCGCCACCAGGCCCCGCGTCTCCGGCACCAGCCCGTACCCGGCGCCACTAGCGTCGTCCCTCATAGGCTCCCGATTCCGCCGCACACCGCTTCTTCACGCATCGCAGGACTGTCGCCCGGCCGTCCCGGATCGTTATCAGAACCGCGCAGGTCTCACAGCGATCTGACAGCTCCGCGACCCGATCCCGGACCCGCGTTGCAGCCTATGCGGTCGGGGGCGGAAGTTGCGGCCTGGTGCCCTGCGGCGACGCGGCCGCGGTGTCCGGGCCCAGCAGCGCATCGGCGTGCCGGCGCAGCTCGGCGACGACCCGCAGGCGGCGCTCCAATTCCGCGGCGCGCTCGGTGCGGCGGGCAGCCTCCAGGTTGGCGGCTTCCTGGGCGGCGCGCAGGGATTCGTCGATCGAGCGCAGGGTGCGGTCGGCGACGGCGGTGAAATGGTCGCGCAGCAGCCGGTGGATGCGGTGCAGCCGATCCTTGGTCTCCTTGCCGGTGTGGAAGGCGACGTCGTCGAGGTAGCGGCGCACCGCCAGCTTGGCGTCGGCGCGGCGCTTGGCCAGCCGGGCCTTCTTGTCGTCGCTGAAAGCCTTGCCGCCCAACAGCACTCCGGCGCCCAGCGACAGCGGGTTGATCAAGGCCAGCCCGGCCATGGTGCCCGCCATCCCCGCCATCACCACGCCGCCGTAGGAACCGCGCACCCCCACCAGCAGTTTGTGCCCCAGTCCCAGATCGGGTTCCAGGTTCGCCAGCGTGCACGACTCGGTGCGGGACGCGCCGTCCATGGTCTCGCGCAGCTCGGGCAGGTCCACCGCGCCCAGCTCGGTGAAGTGGGTGGCGACGTGTTCGGCCAGCCGCACGGCGCGGGTGCCGGTCCACACCAGATTGTCGCCGACCGCGGAACCGACGGTGGCGGTGAGCCATTCGTCCATGCTGTCCCAGTGCCGGCCGGGATCGTGCGCGTCGATCCAGTCCTCGGCGGTGCGGGCGATATCGCGCAGCCGCTGCCGCAGATCATGGTCGATATCCCCGGCCAGGTCGGTGATGCCGTCGCCGAGGGTCTGCTGCCAGGCCGCGGTATGCCGGTGCAGCTTCTCGGCCTCGGCCTTGGCGGCGTGCAGTTCCCGGATCGCCGCCGCGCCGCGCGCCGGATCACGCAGGGCCACCAGCTCGCTGCCCAGGGCCAGCGCCAAATGCTCGGCGGCGGAGGAGACATCGAGTGCGACGGCGCGCCGCAGGGCCGCCTGATCCCGGGCGACCACCTGCTCGCGCAGGAATTGGAACACCAGCCCGAAGCCGGACTCTCGACCCAGACCCTCGTCGCGCAGGCGCATGGCGTGCGCGCGCAGGACGGCCGACACCGGCAGGATGGGCACCTCGAGGTCGTTGGCACGCAGGTGTTTCCGGTTCGCCTCGAACACCTGCCGCCAGTGCGGATACAGATCGATTTTGGTGACCAGCACCGCCACCGCAGGACAGAGTTCCCGCACCTGCCGCAGGAAATCCACCTCGGCCTCGGTCAGCTCGGTGGAGGCGTCGGTCAGCATCAGCACCGCGTCCGCCGCTGGCACCTGACCGAGAATGCTTGCGGCACCAGCGCTTTGATGCCCGCAGAGACCGGGGGTATCCACCACCACGATGCCGTCGGCGAGCAACTGGCTGGGCGCCTCCACTTCCAGACGCAGCACGGCGCGTCCCTGCGGGCTGAGCACGGTGCTGCCCTGCGCGCCCCGACCGGTGAGGGCGGCGAAGCCGTCGAACGGCACCGGCTCCCGGACCTGCGCACCGCCGTTCGCGCCCGCGGCGATCACCGTCGCACCCGGCTGCGCGCCGTAGGACAGCACCGTGGTCACGGCCGTGGTCCGATCGTCGGCGACCGGGCAGACATCCAGGTTGATCAGCGCGTTGACGAACCGGCTCTTGCCCTGATTCCCCAAGCCCGCCACCACGATCCGCCGCCGCGGATCCCGGACCCGGGACGCCACCGTCTCCAGCCGATCGACCAGATCCCCGCGTTCGGCGCCGCGCGCCACCGCGATGGTCTCCGACACCATCGTCAACAGCGGATTCGCCGCCACCATGCTCGTCACAGCCTGCTCCCGTACCTGTTTCAGCCGATTTCGGTTCCGCGAGAACATCGCTCACCGCGGCCGGCACCGCGGTGAGCGACCCCTCACGTCACGAATGCAGCATGTCCCCGACGATGTCCCCACCGACATGCGTGCCCAGATCGGTATGCGCCGCGCCGTCACCGAACAGCGACGCGTCCGCCCCCGCACCGTGCACCCCGCCACCGAACGCCTGCGAAACATCCACGCCCGCCCACGGATTCGCCCCGGCCCCATGCAATCCCGCATCCACAGCCGACGCCCCATGCGCATCCAGCCCACTACCCACCTGCACCCCGCCCTGCGTAGCCCCGGACACCCCGGCGTCGACCCCGGTCCCCGCCCCCGCAACCGCGTTCCCCACCCCGGTCAACCCGGTATCCACACCCGTCCCCAACTGCGTCCCCAGC
The DNA here is from genome assembly GCF_003626895.1 of Nocardia yunnanensis. GTDB lineage: Bacteria > Actinomycetota > Actinomycetes > Mycobacteriales > Mycobacteriaceae > Nocardia > Nocardia yunnanensis. Next base: position 6,715,213 of record NZ_CP032568.1, read on the forward strand.
CCCGCCGCCGAATGCACCCCCACATCCAGCCCGGACCCAACCTGCGTCCCGACCCCCACACCCGCATTCGCGGCGCCTCCGAGCCCCGTTTCCAGCCCCGCCCCAACGTGGGTTCCGGCCCCCACCGCAGAGTTGAGTCCGGCATCCAGCCCACTTCCGACCTGAGTGCCCAGCCCCACGCCGGTATCGAGCGTGCCGTGCACTCCGGTGTCCAGTCCCGTCCCCAGTCCGGTGGCGGCGTTGCCCACCCCGGAAATACCCGTCTCCAAGCCACTTCCGACCTGCGCACCCAGATCCGCACCCGTATGCAGCCCGCCGTCGAGCCCACCCTGCAACCCGGCACCGAGGCCGGTTGCCGCGTTCCCCGCGCCCGAAATGCCCGTCTCCAAGCCGCTGCCGAGTTCCGCACCGGTGTGCAAACCACCGTCGAGCCCGGCGCCCACCTGGCTGCCCGCTCCCACCGCGGAATCGAGCCCGCCTTGCAGGCCCGCCCCGATGCCGGTCGCCGCACCGCCCACACCCGAAACGCCTGTCTCCAGGCCACTTCCAAGCTGAGCACCGAGATCGGTTCCGGCGTGCGCGGCCCCGTTGAGGCCGGTGTTGAGGCCCGCGCCCAGCTGAGCGCCCGCGCCGAGCGCGGTGTCGAGGCCCGCGCCGAGTTGGCCGCCTGCGCCGATCAGGGTGTCGGCCGCGCCGGAAAGGCCGGTCTCCAAGCCGGTTCCGAGCTGTGCGCCCGCGTTGGCCGCGCCGGTGAGGCCGGTCTGTACGCCCAGGCCCGCGTTCAATGCGCTGTCGATGCCGGTCTGGATGCTCGCGCCGACGCCGCCGGCGGCGTCGAGGGCTCCGCCCAGACCGGTCGTGAGGTTGACTCCTGCCTGGGTGGCCGCGTTCACCGCGCCCTGGAGGCCGGTCTCCAGACCCGCGCCCGCATCGAGCCCGGCATCGAGGGCGGTCGTCAGGTCGGCCGTGCCTTGCGCGCCGAGCGCGCCGCCGAGGTTTGTTTCCAGCCCGGTGGCCACGTCACCGGCGAAGCCGAGCGCCCCGCCGAGACCGGCGGTCAGGCCCGCGCCGAGGTCGGCGGCGGTGTCGACCATGGCGCCGAAGGTGTTGGTGAGGCCCAGGTCCAGGCCCGCGGCGGTGCCGCCGTTGAGGATCACCGACGTGGCGGCCGCGGTGCCGAGGTTGACCCCGGCCGTATCGCCGAGGCCGACCGAGCCGCCGACGCCCACATTCGCGCCGCCGTTCACGTCGGCGCCCACTCCGGCGTCAGCGCCGAGCCCGGCACCCGCGCCGAGACCGCCACCCGCGCCGAGACCGGCGCCCGAACCCAGTCCGGCACCCGCGCCGAGACCGGTGTCGGCGGCCAGTCCCGCGCCGCCCGCGGCGATGATGTCGGCCAGCTGCGAACCTCCCGCTACCAAGGCGGATTCGGCCACCATGGGCGCGACGGCGGCGATGTCCTCGGGCGTCACATTGTCGAGTCCGGCGGCGGCCAGTGCCGCGCCCGGATTGTCGCAATAACTGACCGCGGCCGTGTGGTCACGCAGCAGATTGAGGATGAACTCGAGAATTGCGTTGGGGCTCATGGCGAATCGTCTCCCTGGATGGGCGGGCCCCGATGACCCGCGCTGCTCGAATTTCCTTTCACGTTAGGAAGGCGAGTTGTTACGCGCAGCGGGGTGAACTCCCCCAACTTCGACGCCGCCCGACTAGGGGGAAAGGTGGACATTAGGGGAATTTCCCCATACCTGTCGGGGAATCGGTAACGACAGCCCCCCAGCTACCGACACCATCGGTGGGCCGCCCGGCCTGAACCAAGATTTTCGTACATATCGGACAGAACAGCTTTCGAGCGGCAGGCGTTTCAACCGAAGTGTGTTCTGTGAATGACAGGGGATCTCGAATGAGTCAGGGGCTGGCGCTCGGCATCACCGTCGGGTCGTCGAATACCGTCGCCGTGACGACTTCGGGGGGACAGCAGAGAGCGCATACGCGGCCCAGCATGCTGGGCACGCAGCCGGAGGTGCCGGACACCTTCCTGGCGCGGGTCGGGGATCCCGTGGACATTCGCACCCACGACGGATCCGCTGTTCGCGCGGCGGATCTGGTGGCCGCCGCCATCGGCCGCGCGATGGACGAGGCGGGCCGGCCCGCCACCGTGGTCGCCTGCTATCCGGCCTGGTGGTCGCAGCACACCGTGGAGATGCAGCGCGCCGCGCTGGCCGAGGCCGGACTGGATACGGTCGCCCTGGTCCCGGAGCCCGCGGCGGCCATGCGCTGGCTGCGGGAAGTGCACGAGTCCAGCCATGACGGCGCGATGGCGGTCTACGACCTCGGCGCCACCGGCCTGACGGTTTCGATCGCCCGCACGGGCGCCCTGTCGGGCCTGTTGGGCGAACCGGTACGTACCACTGCGGTGGCCGGCTCGGAATTCGATCTGCTGACGATGCGATACGTGCTCGGACACGCCGTCGGCGACAAGGATTTCGATCCTTTCGACCCGGCGGTGGAACAGGAATTGGCGGCCCTCCGCATTCGCTGCAGAATTGCGAAGGAAACTCTTTCCACAAATACCGCGACCGCGGTTCCCGTACGTTTGCCGGATCTCGGCCATTTGGACGTACGACTTGTTCGCGACGATATCGAAGATCTGTTGCGCGGCCCGCTGCTCGGTTCCACCGATCTGGTCCGCGAGGCGCTGCGCCGCGCGGGCGTCACCATCGGCGAACTGGACGGCTTTCTGCTCACCGGTGGCGGCGCGAGCATCCCGCTGGTAACCGAGCTGCTGTCCACCGAATTCGGCATTCCGGTCGCGGCCGCCGCCGACCCCGCGCACCTCAGCGCCCACGGCGCGGCCCTGCTCGCCGCCGACCTGCTCGCCGATCTCCTCGAAACCGATGCGCACCCGGCGATTCCGGTGGGCCGTGCGGGCCACGCCGAAGCCGACACCGCCCTCGCACCGCCACGGACCGCGGCCGGACTGCCGCAGCGCCTCACCGTCGAGTCCATCACCGGCTCCGCCGCAGCTGCCGGCACCGACCAGGGATCCGCCGGCACCGGCGAGGAAACGGCCGGCACCGGCAAGGACTCGAGCTCCCCTGCGCCCCAATCGATTACGCCGCTGCCGGAACTGCCGGACGCACCGCCCGGCGATACCCGCCGCTGGAAGCGCGTCGCCGTGTTCGGCGCGGCCGCCCTCGCGGTCGCCGCCGTCGCCACCGGCACCCTGGCCATGGGTACCGGCGCGATCTCGGCTCCCGCGAACAACAATGCGCCGCAAGCCCCTTCGACCTCCGCCGTCGCCCTGCACACACCCGCGGCGACCGGCGCGGCCGGCGCCTCGGCGGCCCCGGCGGCCGGCGGCGCGTCGGCGCCCGCCGTGGGCAGTCCCGTCGCCGCGACCAAGGCCGCGCAGCAGCCGGGCGGGAATTCCGCCCCGGCCGCCGGCGCCCCCGCCGGTACTCCGGCGAACACTCCGGCCGCGCAACAGAATCCGGCGGACCCGCAGACTCAGCAGCCCGCCCCCGCGCAGCCTCCGGCGCAGCAGCAACCGCCGCAACAGCAGCAGCCCCAACCGCAACCACAGCCGGTCACCGTGGTGCCGGCGCCGGCCCTGCCCTCGCCCCCCACGGGGGGCCTGAACAATACCGTCGATCAGCTGGGCAATGCGATTCCGTCGCTGCCCACGCAGGTCGTTCCGCACACCGGCGGCTGAGAGTTGGTTTTTCGTGACAGGCATGACCCCAGTCGCACTCGATTCGCTTCCGTGCGCACGAGAGATATTCCGGGAACTGGATTCCGAGGACGGCGCCGGTGCGCTCTATCTGATCCGGGGCCGTTCCGGCACCGGTAAGTCCGTGCTGCTGAGCGCCATTCGCACCCGCTTGCGGGCCCGTGGCGTCCCGCACACCGACAATCCGGCGGCGGCACTGCGCCCGCCGCGCGGCGACGGCCATCCGGCCCGTGGTCGCGTCGCGCTCGTCGTGGACGACGCGCACGCGCTCGGCGCGGCCGATTTCGATCACCTGTGCGCGGCCGTCGCGGCCGGGGAGTTCCCGGTGGTGATCGGACTGCGTCCCCGCCCGCACGATATGCGGCTGCGCGGTCTCACCGATCTGGTGGCCCGCCGCGGCCGCGTCATCGATCTGCGCGCCCTGGGCGCGACCGAGATCGCCCCGTTCGCACGGGAATTGGGCATGATGGTGCCGCGCGGGGTGGCCCAGCACATTCATCGCCAGACCGGCGGCATTCACGGCGGTGTGGTGGCGGCGCTGTCCGCCGCCTGCGCGACCCGCCTGGACGCGGGCGTGACCGCCGTGGATCAGGCGGTGACGGCGTGGGCGCGGGCCCGGCTCGACGACGCCGACCCGCAGTTGCTGGACGCGCTGGTGGTGGCGGCCATCGGCGCGGGCCTGGACACCGGTGAGCTCACCGAGATCCTGGACCTGTCCCTTACCGCCGCACAGGAACTGGTGGATCGCGCGCGCGGCAGCGCCCTGGTCACCGATGCCGATCTGCTGCTGGCTCCCGCCGTGGCGCCGCTGCGCACCCTGGTCGGTGATCGCCGCTTCCTGACCGTGGCCCGCCGCCTGCTGCATGCCCGCCTGGATGCCGGACTGCTGCGCCCGCACACCGCTCTGCTGCTGGCCGAATCGGGTGTCCGCGACGAGCGGCTGGCCGAATTTCTCTGCGCCGCCGCGGAAAAGGCGGGCGAGGAGGCGGTCCGCCATTACGCGGCCGCGGCCGCCGCCGGGGCCGATCCGGACGCGCTGGCGGTGCGCTGGGCCGATGCGGCGGCGCGCGCCGGGGACGGGGATGCCGCACTGCGGCTGGCCGAGCCGACGCTGGCCGATCCGGCCCGTCCGCTCACCGATCTCGCTGCCGCGGTGCGCATTTGCGCCGGGGTGTGGACCCGCCGGGGTCTCGCCGAGCGCGCCGCCCAGCTCTACACCTGGCTGGGCCCCGCCCGGGTCGGTCAGGACTGGGCGGTCGCCGCGACCGTGCTGTACCTGTCCGGCGACGCCCAGGGCGCGCAGGCGCTGTCGGTGAACGCGGCCCAGTGGCCGCCCACCGAGGCCACCGCGCGCACCGCCCTGATCGCCAACGCCCTGTTCGATTCCATCGGATCCTCCGACGCGCCGGTCGATCTCACGGCGCTCCGCCGCACCAGCGGCCATCCCGGGGCCGAGTACGCCCCACCGCCCGGCGCGGTCGCGAAGCATCCCACGTTCACCCAACACCGCCCGGCCCGCAACCCCGCCCGGCCGGAACCTACCCCGGTGGGCAGCTTTCCCGCGATCGAGGGAAACCGCCCGGCGCGCAAGGCATCTCCCGCGAGCGAGTCCGGCTCCTTCGGAACCGCCTCCGCGCCAACCGGTTTCACGGCGGAAATGCGTGCGATCGCGCCGACGACCCTGGCCGCTCAGCGTTTCACCACCCCCGCCCGCGCCCATCGCGGCGCGGCCGTGGCGGCGGCCTCCGCGCTGATCCACGCCGCGCATTCGGGCCCCGCGCCCGGCGACGACGGCGGCGACCGTTTCCTGCCGTGCTCGCCGGTGTCCATCGCGGTCCTGCTGTGCCTGAGCATGGGCGATCCGCGCCGCGCGGCCGATGCGCTGCGCGGCGCCGCCGACGATCCCCAGCGGCTGGTGCTGGCCGCGTGGGTGGCCATGCTCGGCGGCGACGAGCACGCCGCGTCCACCCTGATGGCGGAAGTCCCACTGGCCCAGCTGGATCCGCGTGACCGCCTGCTGGCGCACGGCGTGCTGGTCGGCCTGGCCCGCCGCGGCGGCGATCACGCCGTGCTGGCCATGGCGTGGCAACAGGCCACCCCGCTGTTCGACGAGGTCGGCGCGGACCTGCTGACCCTGCTGCCCATCGGCGAGCTGTGGCTGGCCGGCATCCGGCTGCGAGACGAGGCCCGCCTGACCGCGCTGGTCACCGCCGCCGACGAACTGCTGCGCCGCCTGGGCCAGCCGCCCGCCTGGTCGAATGCCTTCCACTGGTACGCGATTCAGGCCGCCATCGCCCAGGAGAGCCCGGAAGCCCTACTGCCGCACGCACATCGGCTCAAGACGGCCGCCGCGGCCGGCGATCCGCAGGCCGCCGTGCTAGCGGACGCGGGCCGCACCTGGGTGCTGGTGTTGCGCGGCCAGGTGGACCGCGATCAGGTCGAGGGCGCCGCGGCCCGGCTGGCCGGACTGGGCCTGCGCTGGGACGCGGCCCGACTGGCCAGTGAGGCCGCGCTGGCCGCCGGCGATTCGACCGCCGCGACCGCGCTGCTCAAACTGGCCCGCACCCTGCGCGTGCAGGCGCGGCCGTCCGAGGCGCCGGTGCGCGCGCCCGTGCCCGCGGCCCCGCAGCCGCGCCCGGAACCGATCACCGATACCGTGCTCAGCGAGCGCGAACGCGAGGTCGCCGAACTGGTGCTACTCGGTTTGACATACCGGGAGATCGGCGCCCGGCTCTACATCTCGGCCAAAACCGTGGAACACCACGTGGCCCGGATGCGGCGTCGAATCGGTGCCGGGTCGCGTTCGGAGTTATTGTCAATGCTTCGCGCCATGGGTCACGGTTCACTCCTCGTCTGACCCGGCGTGGAGAGACCCGGACGCACCGAGTGAGGTATTAGAGGATGGCCACTGGGGTGGGCCTGCGCATCGCGGACGACGAATCCGTCGTAGCCGTGGTGACCGGCGATGACGCCACACTCCCGGTGCACTACACGGTGCGCGAGTCCGTGCTGCACATGTCCGAGGACGGCGACGCCGTGCTCGGCGGGGACGCCCCGGAGGGCTATTCGCATTCCATCCGGGGTTTCGTCGGCGCGGTCGGCGATCCAGCCGGGCTGCCGGTCGACGACGGCGAGGCCTACCGCGCCGAGGATCTGATGGCCACCGCGGTCTTCTGCCTCATCGGCCAGGCCGCCGAACACCTCAACGGCCCGGCCGAGTTCTATCTGACGCACCCGACGGGCTGGCCCGACACCCACATTCGCGCGCTGCGCGAGGCCCTGGACTATCTGGGCCTGAAGTCGGTGGTGCTGGTCGCCGAGCGCGATCTGCCGCCGGCGGACGAGGACACCGGCAAGACCCTCGCCTATCAGGCGGCCCGCGCGGCCCTGGCGGCGGTGCTGTCCACCCCGGCGGGCGTCACCCCGCCCGACGCCACCGCCTCGGTCGCCAATGCCGCCGACGTCACCGACGTACTGCCCGCGCTCAAGTCCTCCGAACTGGCGCAGGCGTATTCGGAGGCGGTCCCGGCGGTGCCGGCCGCGACCACCGCCGAACCCTCGGTCACCCGGTCCATTCCGGAGGTCGCGGTGACGCACGCGCCGCGCGCGAATCGCGGCCCCTACATCATCGCGGCAGCGGCCGCCCTGATCGGTTTGCTGCTCGGTGGCATCGGGGTCGCCGCCGTGTTGCGCCAGGACGATTCCGCGCCCGGCCCGCCGCGCGGCGAGGTCCGTTCGGAACCGAACGCCACCGTCGGGGTGGCCCCGCCGCTGCTACCCCCGACCGGATCGGACAAGCCGACCGCGGCCGCGCCCGCACCCGCCGATGTCGCGGATGTGCCAGCCAGCTCGGATCCGCCGGCCCCGACCACCCCGCCGCCGACGCCCGACCCGCCGACCACGACCCCGAGTCCCCCGCGCACCACGCCGCCTACCACCACTCGCCCGTACCCGCCGATCTACCAGTACCCGCCGGTGCCGACCTTCGAGTTGCCGCAGCCGCCGACACTGCAGGATCCGTGGGGACAGAATCCGCGCTGATTTCGTAGAGACCTTCGGTGCTTTGTGCCCTAAAGTGGTGCGCTGACCGACTTTCCGGAAGGTAACCGGATCCTGGTCTCGGAAATGCCGGTCTGCTGGTGCACTACGAAGGGACTTCATGCGCAAGCTCATGGCGCGCCGCGCCACGGTTCGAGCCACCACCATCGCGTTCGCCTCGACCGTCCTCCTCGCTCCCTTGCTCAGCACCGCCTCCGCGGACTCGTCCGTCGATCAGCTTGCCGCCGACAAACTTCCGGCCGAGTTGGTCACCGCCATCGAGCGCGATCTGAAGATGTCGCCCGCCGAATATCTGGATCGGGCCGAGAAGTCCCAGCAATTGCGGGATTACGCAACGCAATTCCGCAGCCAGCGCCCCGACGACTTCGCGGGCGCCTGGATGGGCACCGACGGCAAGCCGGTCATGGCCGTCACCTCGCTCGACGCCGCCAAGATCGCCGCCGCCGACGGCTACCAGACCCGGCTGGCGCCGATCAGCGCCGACAATCTGGAGAATTCGGCCGATCAGCTGAACATGTGGATCACCAGCCTGCCGCGTGATCTGTCCAGCGCCATCAACTCCGTCGCCATCGACTTCCTCAACAGCCAGCTGGTGTTGAGCGTCGCCAACACCCCGGCCGGGCATTTGCTGAATCTGCCCACGCTGATCGCCAATATCAAGGTGATGCTGTCCCCCGACGCCGGCGGCCCGGTGGAGCGGCGGCCGATGGGCGGCGACACCTACATCACCGCGCCCACCTCGCTCAGCGATTCCTCGCTGCACAGCGTGGACGTGTGCTCCTTCGGTTTCAACAGCGTGGATTCCGCCGGGAATGCCCTGAACATCAGTGCCGGGCACTGCAATCCGAATGTGGAGCAGGGCACCAGCGCGGATGTCTACCTTCCCAATGTGCGAAATCTGGCCTCCAGCCCCAAGGTCGGCAGCTTCGCCTCCTCGAACCTGGGCGGCCGCAGCGGGCTGGACTACTCGGTCATCAAGCTCAACGACGACGCGGTGAAGGCCGGCATGGATCAGCCGTCGGTGCGCGGCGCCAACGGCACCACGCTCACCATCACCGGCGTGGCCGATCCGATCACCGGCGCGCCGGTCTGCAAGTCGGGCCAATCTTCAACGTTCACCTGCGGTTTCGTGGTCGCGGACCGGGTCGAGACGCAGTTGTTCACCGCGGCGGGCCAGTCCAAGACGGTGCGCGGTTTCGCCTCCAGCGCCTGCACCCTGGGCGGTGACAGCGGCGGCGCGATCGTGACCGGCACGCTGGCGCTGGGCATCACCAGCGGCTCGAACGCCGCCGACGCGCCGAACTGCAACGAGGCCAACACGCAACTGGCGCAATACGGCGGCACCGCGTCGCTGGGCATCCCGGTGCGCGCGATTCTCACCGATATCGACGCCAATTCCGGCGGCGGGATCGGCAGTGGAATTCAGGTGCGGACGCGCTCGAACGCCTGACGGGTTCGGCGGGGAAGGATGGACTGGAGAAAAACGGACATCCTTCTCATTGCGCTTCAATACATCACGCTGGCTGTTTGCCCTGTGAATACCGAAAAGTCACCTCACAATAAGTAGGCATAACGGTCCCGACACCATATAGTCGGGGCCATGCTCCTGCCACGTATGCGCTTCGCCATGCCCTCTGCGGGCCGACGCCCGCAGACCCTCGTCCGTACTGCGGCGCTCGCGGCCACCGCGTTGCTCGTCGCCGGACCACTGGCCGCGAGCGCACAGGCGGACCCCGCGAACTCCCCCGCGACCCCGGATCTGCCGGCCGCGCTGATCACCGCCATCACCCGCGATCTCAAGATCTCCCCGCAGGATTACCTGGCGCGCGCCGACGCCGCCCAGAAGGTCGCCACCTTCGCCACCACCGCGCAGCGTCAGTTCCCGCAGGTCTACGGCGGCGCCTGGCTGGACGAGACCGGCAAGGCGATCGTGGCGCTGGCCCCCGGCGACGGCATCGACCAGGCGCGCAAGGCCGTGCAGGACGCCGGTTTCACCGCCAAGGACGTCAGCAAGAGCGAGACCACCCTGCGCGGCGAGAAGAACGCCTTCCAGCAGTGGCTCAAGGATCAGCCCGAATCCGTGTCGAAGGCCGTCCGGGGCGTGGCCATCGACACCCTGAACAACACCATCGCGGTGCGCGCGGACAAGGCGGATCTGCCGCTGCCCGGCTTCGTCGATCCGACCCGCGTCATCGTGATGACCGCGCCGCCGATGGGCGGCGAGGGCCAGGATGTGCCGCAGGCGAGCGATATCGCCGGTGCGGGCCCGCGCGCCATGTCCGCCGGCGACGCCTACGCGTCGGTGGCCGGTCGCATGTCGCTGCGCTGCTCGCTGGGCTTCAACGGCACCGACGGCGGCGGCAATGCCGTGAACATCACCGCGGGACACTGCAATCCGAACATCCCGGCCACCGGCGGCGCGAACTCGCCCGCCGTGTACGCGCTGTCGGGCGAGAACCGCGGCCCGCAGATCGGCGTGTTCCAGAAGTCGGTGCTGGGCAACCAGGACTACTCGATCATCGGCGTCAACAACGACTACCACGACGCGCTGTCCAACCCGTTCGTGACGGTGCCGGGCGCGGCCCCGATCTCCATCACCGGCGTGGCCGTGCCGGTGGTCGGCGCGCCGGTCTGCAAGTCGGGTGCGCGCACCGGGTTCAGCTGCGGCGTGGTGAACGCCGTCGACCAGACCGTCCAGGTCGGCGACCGCCTGCTCACCCAGTCCTTCTCCGCCAATATCTGCGCCCTGCCCGGTGATTCGGGCGGCCCGCTGGTGACCGGCACCCTGGCGCTGGGCATCTCCAGCGCGTCCTCGGTCGCCGACTACCCGATCTGCGATATCCCCAACCTGATCGGGCTCATCACCGGCAACACCCCCCAGCTGTTCGCCCAGCCGGTGAGCACCGTGCTCTCCGACAACCCGGGCCTGCGCGTCAACACCGCGTAGCCCGCGTCTCCACCCCTTCGAAAAGGCCGGTAGCTCAACAGCTACCGGCGTTTTCGCGTACGGGGAAGGTGAAGCTGATCTGGACGCTACGTTCGAAGCTCGTGGCCCGCCTCGCTCTGGACTGACGGAGCGGGGGAGCGAAGCGGAGGAGCGGAGGAGGGAAGAGCGAGGTAACAGGGCCGCGAGCCGCCGGAGCGAAGCGGAGGCAGAATTATCGCATGTGTTTGGTGTTGCTGGGGTGGCGTGCGCATCCGGAGTATCGGCTGATCGTGGCCGCCAATCGGGACGAGTTCTTCACCCGCCCAACGCAATCGCTGCGGCGCTGGGACGAAGTGCCGGGCTTGCTGGCGGGCCGCGATCTGGGGGCGGCGGGGCCGGTGCCCGGGACGTGGCTCGGGTTGCTGCCCGAACACCACCGATTCGCGACGGTCACCAATGTGCGCGGGCCGGGCGAGGTTCGTACCGACGCCCGCTCGCGCGGCGCGCTGCTCATGGACTTCCTGCGCGGCGACACCGTCCCGGAGAAGTTCGTGCGCGGTGTGGCCGCCGCGGCCGACGACTACAACGGCTTCAACCTGATCACCTCGGACCTGGAAACGCTGTGGTGGCACAGTAATCGCGGCGAGCGGACCCCGCGTGAACTGCCGCCCGGCTTCCACGGCCTGTCCAACAGCGCCCTGGTCGGCTCCCTCGAACCGGACGGCGGGGTCACCACCGGCACCGCGGCGTCGGCGTGGCCGAAGGTGCGCGACGGCGTCCGCGCCCTGCGCGCGGTGACGGCCGCCGACCCCGCCGACCCGACCGGCTACCTCGAGGTCCTCGCCGACCGCGGCCGCGCCCCCGAATCCGAACTGCCCGACACCGGTCTGGGCCGGCTCGCCGAGCGCGCCGCCTCCGCGCGCTTCGTCTTCCATCCCGTCCACGGAACCCGTTGCAGCACGGTCCTTCTGGTCCGCAAGGACGGCACCTACACCATGACCGAGCGCACCTTCGGCCGCTTCGGCCGCGAACAGCGCACGGTGTCGTTCGACGGGCACGTCGAATTGCCTTGAGGCACAAAGCCGAATGGCCCGCTTCCCTTATAGGTAGCGGGCCATCGGATCAAAAGGGACTAAGGGGTACCGCCCCAAGTGCAGCCCTTGCCACCACTGGACATAGTGCAAAGGAGATTGAGCAAGGTGTTGATCAAAGACTGAACGTTCATGGTTTCTCCCTCGAGCTCTTAGTTCTGGTTGACCGGCTGCTGGGTGGAGGCCTGCTGCTGGGCCTGCGCGGCGTCGGACCACCGGGTGGTGCCAGCCGGTGCCTGCAGGGTGTTGAGCAAGTCGAAACCCGCAGCGAGGAGCGTCGGACCACCCGCCGCGATAGTGCCCAGGATGCCGCCGATACCCGCGCCGGCGACGAGGCCCGGCACGCACATTGCCGGAATGGTCACAATGCATCCGATGATCGCGCCGAGCGCGGTGCCCACGAAGCTGCCGATGCCGATGGCGAGGCTGAACTTGGTGGAGAAGTCGCTCATGGCCTTCTGGTTCTCGACGTCCGACGCGATCGGCTGAGCTTGGGCCACGACCGGGGTGGCCACGACGGGCTGGGTGCCGGGCTGGAAGTCCGCGGGCTTCTCCGGGACCACCTCGAGGACCTTGTTGTCGTCCTTGAGATCCGACTTCACCGGAATGTCGGTGCCGTTGACGCTGAACTTCAGCGGGAAGGACAGCTGGGTGACGCCCTGCTGGTTCTTCACGTTCACCACGGTCTGCTTGGGGTCTTCGGGAGTCGCGCCATCCTGCTGGACGACTTCGAAGGTGCCGTCTTTCAGCGTGGAGACGATGGTCTTGCCGTCGACCAGCTTGGTGGAGTAGTTGATTCCAGTGGGCTGGGCGGGAGCGTCGTCGGCGTGAGCGATCGTCATTCCCGTGGTCATTGCGCCGATGACCAGGGCAGCGCACGCAGTCGTACTGCGAAGCTTCATTCGGTTGTTTTCCAATCCGTCATCAGGTAATCCGCTGTGCGTCTCTTCGCCACGCGAGGCCCGGCTTCCCTCGGGCCATGCCTTCGCGCTAGGACGAGTCCTCCCCGAGCATGTGAAGACGCGCACAGCTTGCGGACAGCGAGAGCCTAGTCGATCACCCTACGATTTGCGAGATTCGTTTCTTTCTGCTGGACAGCGGCTTTGGAAGTAAGTCTGCCCTTGGTTAGGTCGGCAAATTGCCGGGATTTACGGTGTGGGAAACCCCTGGACAGTTAAGTTACCGACGGGTAACTTACCGTCCATTAGGATACGTGCAACCCGAGGTGGGACCAGGCCGCCTCGCCACTCGCTCGTAGAACCGTAAGAGAGGTCGCGACATGAATGCCCTGACAGTGACGCTGGGCACGATTGGGGCGGTGTTCACAGTCTTCTGCTGGGCATCGTTCATCGGAGGCGTGCGGAACATCGCGCGCACCGTCATGGTCGGGCAGTCCGCGCCCGATCGCTGGCGGCCGTTCTTCCCCCGCTTCAAGACCATGCTCGTGGAATTCATCGCGCACACGCGCATGAACAAATTCCGCACGGTCGGCTGGGCGCACTGGCTGGTCATGATCGGCTTCCTGCTCGGGTTCATCCTGTGGTTCGAGGCCTACGGTCAGATCTTCGATCCCGAATTCCACTGGCCCATCATCGGTTCCTGGGGCATCTACCACCTGGTCGACGAGATCCTCGGCATCGGCACGGTGGTCGGCATCCTGGTGCTGATCGCGATCCGCCAGCTCAACCACCCGCGGGTGCCCGCGCGGCTGTCGCGGTTCAGCGGTTCGAAGTTCGCGCCCGCCTACATCATCGAGGGCATCGTCCTGGTCGAGGGCCTGGGCATGGTCCTGGTGAAGGCCGGCAAGATCGCGACCTATCACGAATCCCACACCTGGAGCGACTTCTTCACCGAGCAGGTGGCCAAGCTGCTGCCCGAATCGATCGCCATGGTGTCGATCTTCGCGTTCGTGAAGCTGTGCTCGGGTGCGCTGTTCCTGCTGCTGGTCGGCCGCAACACCACCTGGGGTGTGGCCTGGCACCGGTTCGCGGCCTTCCCGAACATCTACTTCAAGCGGGAGAACGACGGCACCGTCGCCCTCGGCGCGGCCAAGCCGATGATGTCGAACGGCAAGCCGATCGAGATGGAGACCGCCGACCCGGACAACGACACCTTCGGCGTCGGCAAGTTCGAGGACTTCTCCTGGAAGGACATCCTCGACGTCACCACCTGCACCGAATGCGGTCGCTGCCAGTCGCAGTGCCCGGCCTGGAACACCGGTAAGCCGTTGTCCCCCAAGCTTTTGATCATGTCGCTGCGCGACCACGGTTATGCCAAGGCGCCGTACCTGCTGGCCGGTGGCCGCAAGGACATGGGCGGTGACGAGATCGGTCTCGTGGATGCCGAGGGCAAGCCGAACGAGCGTGCGCTGGCGAAGATTTCGGAGGCCGCCCGCGCGGAGGCCGAGCGGCCGCTGGTCGGTGGCGAGGATGTCAACGGCATCATCGACCCGGAAGTGCTGTGGTCGTGCACGACCTGTGGCGCGTGTGTCGAGCAGTGCCCGGTCGATATCGAGCACGTCGATCACATCATCGACATGCGCCGCTACCAGGTCCTCATCGAATCGGAGTTCCCCTCCGAACTGGCGGGGCTGTTCAAGAACCTGGAGAACAAGGGCAACCCGTGGGGTCAGAACGCCAAGGACCGGTTGAGAGCGAACTTCGCCAGCACCGCATCCAAGCACGCACGCAGCTCCGGAGTGATCCAGCCCTCCACCCACGACATGCCATCCACACCCGGGCGGCCGATCACCAAGCCGCGACGGCGGCGACGGTCGGCGTCATTGATCACCGTGCCGTCCGGATCCAAACGCGCGAGGATCTCGCGGCCGATCTTCGGGAGGTCGTCAGGGAACAAACCCTCACAAGACTGTTCCACCAGCACCTGCTCCACATCCACACGAGTCTCGACCGGGATGTCGGCGGGCAGATGCGTCATGATATCCACGATGTGACGCACGTGGTCACGCGAGAGCGCACCCGCGGCAAAGGCTTCCGCCGCCACCGGCAAGGCCGCGGGGCGCGGACGGCCGCTGGGTTCGGTGAACTCGCCGCATTCGCGGGTGATCTTCACACGCACCGAGGCATCATGCGCGGACAGGCCGAGGGTTTGACGCAGGAACGGCACCAACTTGCCCGCACCACTGGCCTCCGGCAGGCAACGATCCGAAGCTTCGATGATCAGCTTCGAATCCAGCGCCGACAGTTTGCGTTTGCAGGTTTCCAGCTGCTGCATCAACGCCACCACATCGGCATCCGCGAACGGGGTGAGGGTGGCGTGAGCGAGGGTGGTCGAGAGGGTTTCGACTGCGGTCACCAGTTCGGTGATGCCGCAGTTGTCGAATGTCACCCCCATCGAATTCATGCTTCCATTTTACTCCCATTAACTGCGGGGTGGAACCCGAAATGTCCGATGCGGCTTGCCTTTTCGAACTTCGCGCCCTAGTCGATAATTGCCGCAGCTATAACTAGACCGTCTATTACCTTTTTAGGGATGGCCAATTCCCTGCTGCCACTTGCCAATAGGGCAGCTGCTTCCGCGACACTGCCCGTGCCGGTTGCCATTGCGACCCGCTCCGAAGGGTGGGGAACCGACACTTCGTCCAGTTGGGCAGCGGTGAAGGCGAGGACCGACGCACCTAACCGCTCAGCGGCCTGCGCGAATCCCTGTTCCCGAGCTCGTTGTTCGATGGTGGCCAAACGGCCGATCGGGGCGGCTCCCAACACGTCTCGCACTGCTGCGACGATCGCGTCGGCCGGCGTGCCTGGGCGCAAACCAAGGCCGACGGCCAGCTCAGGCTGGGGCATGGGTTCGGGCGAAATCGGAGGCGGCGGAGACGAATCGGCTGATGGCTGCCGGGTTTCCGGCGGGGTGGGTATGCAGGTAGGAGGCGTGGACTTGATGTAGGGTCGCGCCTTCTCGGATTGTCTCGCCCGAGGGGGAACGCCATGCCCAGGCGGGGGCGGCGGAGCCGGGGATGGTCAGCCGGGTGCGGTGGAATTCGTGGCCGCGGACGCGTTCTCCGGCGCGCCATAGTGGAGAATCGGTGAGCGCCACGGCGTCTCGGTAGCCTAGGGTGAGGCGGGGGCCGAATTCGGCTTCGGCGTCGATCACGCCGGCCATGCGGTGGCCGTCGAGGGTGCGGGTGAGGTAGAGCAGGCCGGCGCATTCGGCGTGGATGGGGAGGCCGCGCCCGGCCAGGGCGGCGATCTCGGTGAGCAGGCCCGTGTTGGCCGCGAGCTCTGCTGCGTGTTCTTCCGGGAAGCCGCCGGGGAGCACCAAACCCGCTGTGCCGGAAGGCAACTCCTCACGCAGCGGGTCGAACACCCGCACCTGCGCGCCCGCCGCCGCCAGCAGCTCACGGTGCTCGGTGTAGCCGAACGTGAACGCAGGTCCTCCGGCGATCGCTACGACCGCACCAGCCTCTGCCGACAGCGGATCGAGATCTCTCGCCAACGGACCGACGGTGGACGCCAGACCAGCGTTGGATGCCAACGAATCCGAGGAGGAGCCGATCGGCCGGAAACTGCTGGGAGCCTCCCCTCCCAGCGCTGCACCGGAAGCCCCGAAACCGGGATCGGAAGCTGAATCGGCCCCTGCCGCAACCAGACCGGAGCCCGACGCACCCGAACCGAGAACCGCAGCCACCAGTTCTGTGCGCGGGTCCCAGCTCTCCCCCTGCGCAGTGGACGCCGCCAAAGCTGCGACCTCGCCCAGGTCGATGTGTGCCGCAACGAGATCCGTCATCGCTTCCACGGCGGCCTGTGCGGCGGAACCGTGCTCGACGGCGGGGATCAGGCCGAGATGCCGGGAAGGGACGGCCAATTCGGGCATGCGGGGTAGCGCGCCCAGCACCGGGAGGCCGACGCAGGCGCAGGCGGCGCGCAACACCTGTTCGTGGCGTTCGCTGCCGACTCGGTTGAGAATCACTCCGCCGAGCCGGATTCCGCTGTCGTAGGTGGCGAAGCCGTGCAGCAGGGCGGCGAGGCTCTGGCTGTGGCCGCGAGCATCGACGACCAGAATCACCGGTGCGCCGAGCATGGCGGCGATCTGGGCGGTGGAGCCCTCGGCGATGGGGTCGGTGTGGTGTTCGTCGATGCGGCCGTCGAACAGGCCCATCACGCCCTCGACCACGGCGAGATCGCAGCCCGCGCTGCCGTGCCGGAACAGCGGGACCACTCGCTCCGCGCCGACCAGTACCGGGTCCAGGTTGCGGCCGGGCCGGCCGGCGGCGAGACCGTGGTAGCCGGGGTCGATGTAGTCGGGGCCGACCTTGAACGGCGCGACTCGATGTCCCGCCCGCCGCAGCGCGCCGATCAAACCCGTGGCCACCGTGGTCTTTCCGCTGCCGGACGCCGGTGCGGCGATGACGACCGCGGGTGTGCTCACCATTCGATGCCGCGCTGGCCCTTGCGGCCCGCGTCCATCGGATGCTTCACCTTGGTCATCTCGGTGACCAGGTCGGCGGCGTCGATCAGGGCCTGCGGTGCGTCCCGGCCGGTGATCACCACATGCTGGTTGCCCGGCCGGTTCGTCAGCGTCTCGACGACCTCGTCCACATCGACCCAGCCCCATTTGAGCGGATACGTGAATTCGTCGAGCACATAGAAACGATGCTCCTCGGCGCCCAGGCGGCGCTTGATCTCCTGCCATCCGGCGAGCGCGGCCGCCGCATGATCCTCGTCGCTGCCCTGCTTACGAGTCCACGACCAGCCCTCACCCATCTTGTGCCATTCGACGGCACCCCCGACGCCCTTCTCCTCGTGCAACTGCCCGAGCGTCCGGAACGCGGCTTCCTCCCCCACTTTCCACTTCGCGCTCTTCACGAACTGGAACACGGCCACATCGAAGCCCTGATTCCAGGCCCGCAGCGCCATCCCGAACGCGGCGGTCGACTTCCCCTTGCCCGGTCCCGTGTGCACCGCCAGCACAGGCAGATTCCGACGCTGCCGCGTCGTCAGCCCATCATCCGGAATACTCTCCGGCAGCGGCACACCCTTCGGCATCGACCCCAGCTCCTTCCACGACGAACACTCCGGGGATTCACGGTGCCATACGCCCGCGCGGCAGCCGCTCCCGCCCCGGACCCGCCGGTCGCGCGGAAACCGCTCCCACCCCAGACCCGCGGGCCGCGCGGAAGCGGACAGCCACACCCGTCAGGTCAGTGCATGCAGGATGGCCTTCACAATCCCGACGACACTGCGGGCGGCCGACTCCATGAGAGATTCGGCCACCGTCCCAACCGCTTCGGTGGCGAGTTCGCGGCCTACCTCGTCGCGGCGCCTGTTCTTGCGCCATCGCAATCGCCTCATCACGCTGCCCTGGTGGCGCGGACGACGCCGGCGACGGAATCGCCGGTGAGGTCGGTCAATTGGAGGTAGCCGGCGTGGAGGTCGGCGGCCAGGTCGCGGGCGAGGCCGAGGCGGATCATGCCGCGTTCGCAGTCGACGACCATGGCGGTGATCGCGTCGCGGGCGAGCATGCGGGCGGCGGCGCGGGCGCGGAGGACCGGATCGGTGCCGCCGGTGGCGCGGCCGTCGGTGAGCAGGACCAGCAGGGGGCGGCGGTGGGGGTCGCGGACGCGTTCGCGGCGCAGTAGGTCGCGCGCGTGCAGGAGTCCTTGGGCCAGTGGGGTTTTGCCGCCGGTGCGAAGGTCGGCGAGGCGGCGGACGGCGATGTCCACCGAGTTGGTGGGGGGCAGGACCAGTTCGGCCTGGTGTCCGCGCATGGTGATGACGGCGACCTTGTCGCGCCGCTGGTAGGCGTCGCGCAGGAGCGCCACCACGGCGTTCGTCACCGCGGAGAGGCGGTCGCGGGCGGCCATGGAGCCGGAGGTGTCGACCACGAAGACGACCAGATTGCCTTCGCGGCCTTCGCGATACGCGCCGCGCAGGTCGGCGGGGGCGAAGGCGAGCGGGCCGGTCAGGCGGCCGCGCTCGTACTGGTAGGGGGCGGCGGCGAAGATCGTGCCCAGCAGGTGCAGGCCGGTGGTGGTGTCCTCGGTGGCGTGCACGACGCGGCCCTGGCGGGTGCGGGCGCGGGAGCGGCGGCCGGGGGCGCCCTCGCCGACACCGGGGACCTCCCAGCGCGGCGGCTTGGGGAGGGCAGCGGTGGGTGCGGCGGTGCGGCCCTCGCGGGCGGGGCGGTCGGCCGACGGATCGTCTTGGCCCTGCTCAGGGTTGGGCTGCGGAGCGCGTGGCGTTCCGCGGCCCTCGTTCGGCCACGGGTCCTGGGCTGAATCCTGCTCTGGCGCAGACGAATCCGGTCCGTCCGACGAATCCGGTCCGTCCGACGAGTTCGGCCGTTCGTCCGGAGACAACTCATCCGAATCCGGCGTCATGTCGGACCCCGAATCCGCCATATCCGATTGGTCCGTATTAGCCGAATCGTTCTCGGCCCCAGCCTGATCCTGCGGTCCCGTCCCCGGGACCGCCTCACCTTTTCCCAGGCGGTCGTCCTCCTCTGCCCGCGCGGCTTCCGCGGCGGCCTGATCCATGGCCGCGTCCAGCTGTTCCTCGCTGATGCCGGGTTCGTCGAACGGGTCTCGCCGACGGCGATGCGGCAGCGCCAGCTCGGCCGCCACCCGGACATCGGCCTCCGTCACCGCGGACGCACCGCGCCAGGCGGCGTGGGCGGTGGCGGTGCGGGCCACCACGAGATCGGCGCGCATGCCGTCCACGTCGAAACTGGCGCACAGGGCGGCGATGCGGCGCAGCTCCACATTGTCGAGGGTGATGTCGGCGATGCGGTCGCGGGCGGTCAGGATGCGTTCGGCCACTTCACGATCGGCGGCGGCGTACGCGGCGGCGAAGGCGGCGGGATCGGCCTCGTAGTCGAGGCGGCGGCGGACCACCGCCATACGCACGTCCACGTTGCGCGAGGCGACCACGTCCACGGTCAGGCCGAAACGATCCAGCAGCTGCGGGCGCAGTTCGCCCTCTTCGGGATTCATGGTGCCCACCAACACGAATCGCGCGGGATGCGTGTGCGAGACGCCGTCGCGTTCGATGTGCACCCGGCCCATGGCGGCGGCATCCAGCAGCACGTCCACCAGATGGTCGTGCAGCAGGTTCACCTCGTCGACGTAGAGCACGCCGTGGTCGGCGGCGGCCAGCAGGCCCGGCTTGAACGCCTGCTCCCCGTCGCGCAGCACCCGCTCCAGATCCAGCGACCCGACGACCCGGTCCTCGGTCGCGCCCACGGGCAATTCCACCAGCCGTGCCGGCCGCGCCCCGGACTCGTCCACCACCGGCGGCAGCAACTGCGCCAGCGCGCGCACCACGGTCGATTTCGCGGTCCCCTTCTCCCCGCGCACCAGCACACCCCCGATCCCGGGATGCACCGCGCACAGGATCAACGCCAGCTGCAACCGCTCCTGCCCCACCACCGCGGAAAACGGAAACCCGGCCTCGGCACCGGCCGCACGAACACTCTCGGAGTAAGCCACAGGAGAAACCGACACGCCCCCAACTCTATGCGCGCCCACCCACCCCCTCCCCACCGACCACCGCCGGGCAGGGTTCGTCGGCAGCTCTTTCGCGGCAGCCCGCCGTCCGCGAGTGCACAAACAGCCGCGCCCGCTGCGGGTTTCGCAGCGGGCGCGGGGGTGTTCGGGTGGGCGGGGTCAGCCGCGGCGCATCGGGATGTGGGGGATGCCGTCTTCGATGTATTCGTCGCCGTCGCTCTTGAAGCCGTGCTTGGTGTACATGTCGACGAGGTAGGTCTGGGCGTTGAGGCGGACCGTGGCCGAACCGGCCTCGGCCAGCGCCGCTTGCAGCAGGCGGGTGGTGTAGCCGTGGCCGCGGGCCTCGGGGGCGGTGCACAGGCGGCCGATGCGGAAGGACTTCACGCCGTCTTCGTGCTCCTCCATGAGGCGCAGGGTGCAGATGACCTCACCCTCGTCGTCGAGCCAGAAGTGCCGGGTCTCCGGCAGCAGGTCGTAGCCGTCCAATTCCGGATAGGCGCACTTCTGTTCGACGACGAACACCTCGACGCGAAGTTTCAACAGCTTGTACAGCGTCGTGGTGTCCAGGTCTTGGGACCACGACCGTTTGAGAGCAACCGTTGACATCATCGCGTCTTGCTATCACATCTAGGCGTGAGAAGCGATACCCGCATGCTTGGGCGTGTTCTCGTGATCGAGCCGCAGCGCCTTGGTCGACCAGTCCCACACCTCGCGGTACAGGGCCTGATTCTCCGACAGCTTGACGCCGAGCGAGGGCACCATTTCCTTGAGTTTCGGCTCCCACGTGGAGAATTCGCGCGGGAAGCACTTCTTCATCACGTCGAGCATGGCGCTCACACAGGTGGACGCGCCCGGGGACGCGCCGAGCAGACCGGCGATGGTGCCGTCCTCGGCGGCCACGACCGCGGTGCCGAGCTCCAGCACGCCGCCGATGCCCTTGCGGCGGATCATCTGTACGCGCTGGCCGGCGATGATCAGCTCCCAGTCGCGGGCCTCGGCGCGCGGAATGAACTCCTCCATCGAGTCGATGCGCCCGTTCTGCGACTTGAGCAGCTCGGAGACCAGGTAGTTGACCAGACCCATCTCGGTGACGCCGACACCCAGCATGGAGAACAGGTTGTTGGGCTTCACCGACTTGATCAGGTCGGTCAGCTTGCCGTCCTTGAGGAACTTCGGCGTCCACCCGGCGTACGGGCCGAACAGCAACCCCTTCTCACCGTTGATGACGCGAGTGTCCAAGTGCGGCACCGACATCGGCGGCGCACCGACCGACGCCTGGCCGTACACCTTGGCCTCGTGGGCGGCCACCATCTCCGGGTTGGTGCTGCGCAGGAACAGACCCGACACCGGGAAGCCGCCGAACCCGGCGATCTCCTTGATGCCCGACTTCTGCAGCAGCGGCAGCGCCCCGCCGCCCGCGCCGACGAAAACGAACTTGGCGTTGATGACCCGCGCCTTGCGGCTGCGCAGGTTGCGCACCTTGACCAGCCAGGAGCCGTCGGACTGCTTGGTCAGATCGAGCACCTCGTGACCGAAGGCGATGTCCGCGCCGGACGCGCCCAGGTAGGCCAGCAGTTCCTTGGTGAGCTCACCGAAGTCGATGTCGGTGCCGGCCTGGGTCCAGTTCAGCGCGATCGGATCGGAGAAGTCGCGGCCCTTGGCCATCAGCGGTAGTCGCCGGCTGAATTCGGCGGCGTCGTCGATGAATTCCATGCCCTCGAACAGCGGATGCCGCGACAGCGCCGCGTGGCGCCTGCGCAGGTATTCGACGCCGTCGGCACCGTGGGTGAAGCTCACGTGCGGAATCGGGTTGATGAAGTTCGACGGGTTGGCCAGCACGTTGTTCTCGACCGCGTAGGACCAGAACTGCCGGGACACCTGGAAGCGCTCGTTGATGTCGATGGCCTTGGTGATCTCCACCGAGCCGTCGGCATTGCGCGGCGTGTAGTTCAGCTCGCACAGGGCCGAGTGGCCGGTGCCCGCGTTGTTCCAGGGATCGCTGCTCTCGCCGGCGGCCTCGTCGAGGCGTTCGAAGATGTTGATCGACCAATCCGGCTGCACCTGACGGAGCAGAGCGCCGAGGGTGGCACTCATAATGCCTGCGCCGATGAGGACTACATCGGTCTTTTCAATCGTGGCAGCGTTCGACACGGCGTTCGTCGACTTCCTTGTCTTTTGGGGTCACCCGGTGGCAGTTAGGTTACCCGTCGTTCACTTGAGCCTGATTCTGCCCCTGAGCATTCCCGAATCCCGCTTCGAAATCCCCGAATGTGAGAGATCCCTCCCAAATGGACAACGGTGTGGCGCGGTCTATCTTGGGCGTGTGACCTCCGATACGTCATCCACCACGTCGCCGACCACCACCTGGCAGCCCGACGTGCTCGGTGACGACTACCAGCAGCTGACGATTCCGCTGGGCCCCGACCCGGACGGCGAGGGCGACGTGGTCGCCACGCTGGTGCGCTACGCACCGTCCGACGCGCCGGTCGCCACCCGGGCCGTGCTGTACGTGCACGGGTTCACCGACTACTTCTTCCAAGAGCATCTGGCCCAGCATCTGGCCGCGCAGGGGTACACCTTCTATGCGCTGGACCTGCGGAAATGCGGGCGATCGCAGCGTTCGGGGCAGACGCCGCACTTCGTGAGCGACCTGGAGTTCTACGACGTGGAGCTCAATCGCTCGCTGCGCGTCATCCGCGAGGAGACCGGTCTGGATGTGCTGGTCATGGCGCACTCCACCGGCGGCCTGGTGACCTCGCTGTGGATCGACCGCCTGCACGCCGCGGGAGGCGCTCGCGCGCAAGGGATTACGGGTCTGGTGCTCAACAGCCCGTGGTTCGATCTACAGGGCCCCGGCTACTACCGTTCGATCGGCACGCCGCTGCTGGAGGGGCTGGGCCGGTTGCGGGCGTTCGCGAAGATCCCGCTGGGCGTGTCCACCGCCTACGGCGACAGCCTGCACAAGAGCGTGTCCGGCGAATGGGACTACAACCTGGACTGGAAACCGTTGAGCGGCTTCGCGGTTCACGCCGGCTGGTTGCGGGCCATCCGGCGCGGGCAGTTCCGGCTGCACAAGGGCCTCGACATCGGGGCGCCGGCGCTGATCCTGCGCTCCAAGCTGACCAAGTTCATGCGCAAGTACGGGCCTGCCGCCGATCTCGCGGATCTGGTGCTGGACGTCAAGCAGATTCAGCGCTGGGCCGGCTGCCTGGGCGACCGGACCAATATCGTGCCGATCGAGGGCGCGCGCCACGACGTGTTCCTGTCGGCGGAGACACCGCGCACGCAGGCCTTCGCCGAACTGGATTCGTGGTTGAGGTGGCTGGCCGCCGCCCCCGAGTCCGACGCCTGATCACCAGAAGCTGGTGCGCAACACCACTTCGGTGGCCAATTCGTGGCCCGCTTCGGCGGCCACATCGGTGACATCCATGGGGACCAGCCGGAATTCGCCGTAGACGAACCGGCTGGAACCCTCGGCCACCGGGCGCGGCAGACGCTTGGTGGCCAGCAGCGTGGTGGGGATCTCCACCGGCGGGCAGGCGGCGTCCTTGACCGCGCCGTCGACGCCGGGCGCGGCGGGGTGACCGCCGCCGGCCACGATCAGGCTCATGAATCGGCCGAAGCCGCGAGCGGCCAACTGCCAGGCCAACTCCGCGCCCGCACCGCTGCCGACCAGGTTGGCCCACGGGACCTTGAGCTGGTCGAGGATGGCGAGCACCGCGGCGGCGTCGAGGCCGTCGATCGACTCGATAGCGATGGTGTGCAAATCCGAGGTCTGCAGCCGGGCGCAGACCTGGTCGTAAACGTCGGCCGGATCGCCCGCATCGGGGAGCAGCAGGACGTGGTGCCGGGTTTCGGGTCCGCCGATTCGCACCGCCCACTCGCGGTCACCGACCGTGATCCGCCGAGATTCCATGGTCAGTCACGCTACCTCAGCCGGGGAGTCGAAGGTCCCGAGTCGGACAGAATACTGTGACGGGGGTCACTGCGAGACGGTCAGAATTGGGAGATCCGACAGGGCGCCGCCGGTGATCAGGCGCTCCAGCAGGTCGGGGTCGAGGTGCTTCTCCATCATGTCGGCGAGCAGGTCGAGCTGATCGGCGCGCACCTGGGCGACCGAAACATCCTCGGCGACAACGAAACCGGTGCGGCCCGCGCGCCGCGCCACCTGCCGCAGCCAGGTGCGGCGAAACTCGTCCGATTCCAAGGCTCCGTGCAGATGCGTGCCCCAGATCGATTCGCGCACACTGCCTTCGGCGACGCCGTCGAGTTCGAACCAGGGACGCTCGCCGTGGCGGGTGACGCGTCCGTGGTGGATCTCATAGCCGTGCACCGGGAGATCGGTATCACGGCAGGACCGGTCATGATCCCGGACACGGCCGCCGGCGCGGCGCAACACCTTCGGATTCGCGAACTCGATCTCGAGGTCGAGCAGGCCCAGGCCGGGGACGGTGCCCGCACCGGATTCGACCGGGTCGACGATGGTGCGGGCCAGCATCTGGTAGCCGCCGCAGATGCCGAGGATGGGCTGTTCGGCGGCCGCGCGGGCGGCGAGGGCGTCGGCGATTCCGGTGCGGCGCAACCATTCCAGATCGCTGACGGTGGATTTGCTGCCGGGGACGACCACCAGGTCGGCTCCCGTCAGCCGGGACGGGTCACTCACCCAGCGGACGCTGACCCCGGGCTCGCAGGCCAATGCCTCCACGTCGGTGGAGTTGGAGATGCGCGGCAGGCGGATGGCCGCGACGGTCAGCCACTGCGAGCCCAGCGGTGGGCGGGAGCGCCCGACCGGGGCGTCGGCGACGGTGCCGAGGGAATCCTCCGCATCGATCCAGAGGTCCTCGGAAAACGGGAGGACGCCGAGGGTGGGCCGCCCGGTGAGCGCGGTCAGCTGATCCAGTCCCGGGCGCAGCAGCTCCACATCACCCCGGAACTTGTTGACGATGAAGCCCGAAATCAGCCGCTGGTCTTCGGGTTCCAGAATCGCGACGGTGCCGAACAGATGCGCCAGCACTCCCCCGCGATCGATATCGCCGACCACCACCACCGGGAGATCGGCCGCGCGAGCCAGCCCCATGTTCGCCAGATCGGTGGCGCGCAAGTTGATCTCGGCCGGCGAGCCCGCCCCCTCGCAGATCACCACATCGAATTCCGCACGCAGCGAAGCCAATTCCTCCGCCACGATGGCCCGCAACGCCGTCCGATGCCGGAAATAGTCCTGGGCCCCGACGGTATCGACCGCCTTACCCCGCACGACGAGTTGTGACCGCCGGTCACTGCCGGGTTTGAGCAGCACCGGGTTGAACCGCACGCTCGGCTCGAGCCCGCACGCCCGAGCCTGCAACGCCTGCGCCCGCCCGATCTCCCCGCCGTCGAGGGTGACGACGGAGTTGTTGGACATGTTCTGCGCCTTGAACGGCGCGACGCGCACCCCGCGCCGCGCCAGCATTCGGCACAGGCCCGCTACGACAACGCTTTTGCCCGCGTCGGAGGTGGTGCCCGCGATCAGCAGCGCACCTTTCACCGCGTGCTGTACTCCGCTCGGGGGCGGTAGACGTAGTGGTCGCGGCCGCTGCTGGTGTAGGCGTCGCGGTTGACGTACTCGTCGCGGGTGTCGGGGGCGGCGTCGGACTTGTCGGGGTCGTCGACCGGGCGGCCGGCCGAGAGTTCGACGTGGCGGCGCATGGTGGCGCGCATGACGTCGAGGCCGGCGTCGCGCGGGTTCGGGGGCAGGAAACGCGAGGGCTTGCGGCGGGGGCCGCGGGAGCCGACGCCTCGGGTGGGGACGCCCCGCTGGGGCATGGCGATTTTCACGGCAGTGTCAGAATCTCGGCGCCTTCGTCGGTCACGACGAGGGTGTGTTCGAATTGGGCGGTCCACTTGCGGTCCTTGGTGACCACGGTCCAGCCGTCGTCCCAGATCTCGTAGTCGATACCGCCCAGATTGATCATGGGCTCGATGGTGAAGGTCATGCCCGGCTCGATGACCGACTCCACGGCGGGCTGGTCGTAATGCAGGATGACCAGGCCCGAATGGAAGGTGGGCCCGACACCGTGGCCGGTGAAGTCGCGCACCACGCCGTAACCGAAACGGTTGGCGTACGCCTCGATCACGCGGCCGATGACATTGAGCGCGCGACCCGGCTTCACGGCCTTGATGGCGCGCAGGGTGGCCTCTTCGGTGCGCTCGACCAGCAACCGCACCTCCTCGTCCACATCGCCGGCGAGGAAGGTCTTGTTGGTGTCGCCGTGCACGCCGTCGATGAAGGCGGTCACGTCGATGTTCACGATGTCGCCGTCCTCGATCACCGTCGAATCCGGGATGCCGTGGCAGATGACCTCGTTCAGCGAGGTGCAGCAGGATTTCGGAAAACCCTTGTAGCCCAAGGTGGACGGGTAGGCCCCGTGATCGCACATGTACTCGTGCGCGATGCGATCCAGTTCGTCGGTGGTGACGCCCGGGGCGACGGCCTTGCCGGCCTCTTCCAACGCCTGTGCGGCGATCTTGCCCGCGATCCGCATCTTCTCGATGGTCTCGGCGGTCTGCACCCAGGGCTCGTGTCCCTCCTGGGCGGTTTTCTTCCAGACGTACTCGGGTCGCTCGATGTTCTTGGGGACCTCGCGTATGGGCGACTGCTGCCCGGGTACGAGGGGCTTGCGGGTGCGCACAGACATGACTACCAGACTATCTGCCGGTCCGAATGCTGAGATTCCCAGGTCCGAGTACGCGGGGAATCATTCCGGACCACGGTCCGTTTAAGCTGTCGGTTGACTTGGAAACAAGACAGGAAGAGGGCAACGGCCGTGGAACTGGGACTGACGACATTCGCGGAAACGCATCCCGTCGGCGGGGATGGCCCGGTGCCGACCGCGGGCGAGCGGCTGCGGCAGGTGGTCGAGGAGGCGGTGGCCACCGAGGCCGCCGGGCTGGACGTGTACGGCGTGGGCGAGCATCACCGCAAGGACTTCGCGGCGTCCGCGCCGGCCATGGTGCTGGCGGCCATCGCCTCGCGGACCGAGCGGATTCAGCTCACCAGCGCGGTGACGGTGTTGAGCTCCGCGGATCCGGTGCGGGTGTTCCAGGAGTTCTCGACGCTGGACGGGCTGTCCCACGGCCGGGCCGAATTGATGGCCGGGCGTGGGTCGTTCATCGAATCGTTCCCGCTGTTCGGCTACGACCTCGCCGACTACGACGAGCTGTTCGAGGAGAAGCTGGCGCTGCTGCTGAAGATTCGCGAGGAGGGGCCGGTCACCTGGGAGGGCAAGTTCCGGGCGCCGCTGACGGACGCGATCGTGTATCCGCGCACCGAGGACCGGCCGCTGCCGGTGTGGATCGCGGTGGGCGGCAGCCCCGAATCCGTGGTGCGCGCCGGGCTTTTGGGGCTGCCGCTGGCCATCGCCATCATCGGCGGGCAGCCGGCGCGGTTCAAGCCGCTGGTGGAGCTGTATCACCGCGCGCTCGACGAGGGCGGGCATCAGCCGCAGCCAGTGGCGGTGCACGCGCACGGCTATATCGCCGATACCGACGAGCAGGCCGTCGCGGATTTCTATGCGCCTTATGCGCGGGCCATGTCCGGTATCGGGCGGGAGCGCGGCTGGGGGCCGATGAACCGCCAGCAGTTCGATGCGCTGCGGTCTCAGAGCGGGTCGCTGTTCGTCGGCACGCCGGATTATGTGGGCGAGAAGATCGCCGACGTCCGCGAGACTTTGGGGCTGGATCGGTTCATGCTGCACACCAGCGTCGGCACCCTGCCGCACGAGAAGGTCCTGCACAACATCGAATTGCTCGGCGCGAAGGTCGCACCGCAATTGGGCTGAGCGGCACTAGGTGTGGATTCCGGCCAAAAGCACGCCGGAATGACGAAGGAAATGACGGGGGGAAGTCGGCCCGGTCGTGAGACCGGGCCGAAGTCATGTCGGGGGTGCGCCGAAGGCTGCTAGCAGCATGTCGGTGAGTTGGTCCAGGTAGTTCGGGGCGGTGGGGTTGCCGCCGAGCATGACGTGCAGGAACAGCGGGCCGCCGATGAAGTCCAGGGCCAGTTCGGTATTCAAGGTTTCGGGGAGTTCGCCGCGGGCGATGGCGCGGTGCAGGAGTTGGACGATTTTGGCGCGGCGGGACTGGCCGATGCCCATTGCCAGGACTTCGCGCAGGGCGGGGGCGCGGACGGCTTGGGCGAGCAGGTCCGGAATGATGCGGGCGGCAAGGGGATTGGTGAGGCCGGCGCCCATGACGCCGAGCAGGGCGCGCAGGTCGCCGCGCAGGGTTCCGGTGTCGGGCGGGTCGGCGGCGGCGATGGCCACCTCGGAGATGAGTGCGGTGACCAGGTCTTCCTTGGTCGACCAGCGGCGATACAGGGTCGGCTTGCTGACGCCGGCGCGCCGGGCGACCGCCTCCATCGACAGCCTGCCGTAACCCGCCTCGGCCAGTTCTTCGAAGGCCGCGGCCCGGATCGCGGCGGTCACCTGCGGCTGCATGACCGCCGCGCCCGCGGGCTTGCGTGCGCTCGAACCGGATTCCTCGCTCATGGTCCCGGAGTCTATCAACGACGAAACGGTTGCGTTTCGTCGTCGGTGGGCCTACCGTTCCAGCCATACGACGAAACGGTGTCGTATCGACGTAAAGGACGAGGTAGAAGCCATGAAGTTCCTCTTCGACGACGAATCCTTCGACTACGAGACCCTGCGCGCGGCCGGGTTCGCCTGCTACGGCGGCGCGGAGCTGGGCGAGGTCATCACCACCGCGCGCCGCATTCCCGACGGCGACGAGTCGGCCTGGCTCACCGAGTGGGAGGCCACCGCCGACCGGGTGCGGGCCATCGGCGAATCCGCCGCGCAGGCCGGGCACCTGGTGAGCGCCCGCGAGGCGCTGCTGCGGGCGTCGAACTACTACCGCACCGCCGAGTTCTACCGCCGCGACGATCCGGCCCACGACCCCAAGGCCCGCGAGTTGTCCCGGCTGGCACGCGAAACCTTCTGGGCCGCCGCACAACTCATGGAAACCCCGGTGATCCCGGTGTCGATTCCCTACGCGGACACCACGCTTCCCGGCTACCTCTACCTGGCCGACGACACGGGGGCGCAGCGCCCGACCGTCCTCTTCAACAGCGGCTTCGACTCCACCCTCGAGGAGTCGTATTTCGCGCTGGCGGCGGGTGCGGTGGCGCGCGGATACCACGTGCTGGCGTTCGACGGCCCCGGCCAGGGCGCGGTCATCCGCGAGCAGGGCCTGACCTTCCGCCACGACTGGGAGGCGGTGATCACCCCGGTGGTCGACTTCGCGCTGACCCGCCCGGAAATCGATCCGGCGCGAATCTCGTTGTTCGGCTACAGCCTCGGCGGCTATCTGGCCGCGCGCGCCGCCGCGTTCGAGCCCCGCCTGGCCGCGCTCATCCTCGACGACGGCCTCTACGACTACCACGCCGCGCACGAGCGGATCATGCCGCCGTTCCTGTCGGAATGGATCGCGCAGGGCCGCGACGAGGAGGCGAATGCCGTTGCCGCCCTGATGATGGCGGTCAGTACCACCACGCGCTGGGCGCTGCGCAACGGCGTGTGGACCTTCGGCGCGACCTCCCCCGCCGACTACGTCCGCCGCACCGCCGACTACACCCTCGCCGGCATCGCTGACAAGATCCAGTGCCCGACACTGGTTTTCGAAGCCGAGAACGACCTCTTCTTCAAGGGCGAGGCTCCCCGCGTCTACGAGGCACTGACCTGCAAGAAGGAACTGATCGTCGGCACCGAGGCCGACGGCGCGGGAGAGCACTGCCACACCGGCGCGATCCTGCTCACCCTCCAGCGCCTGTTCGACTGGCTCGACGACACCCACGCCGCGGCGTAAACCCCAGCGCAGCAGTGAATGTCGCCGGCGCCAGCCGCACGGCTGGAGCTCAGTAGTCGCGCAGCGTCGCCTGGAATGCGATGCGGTCGCCGCGGTAGAGCGAGCGCACGCGTTCGATGGGGGTGCCTTCGGCGTCTACGCTGCGGCGGTGCAGGAGCAGCATCGGGAGGGCGGTGGTGCATTCCAGCAGGGCGGCTTCGCGGGGGGAGGCCAGCATGGTCTCGATGCGTTCGGTGGCGGACATGTAGACGATGCCGTGGGAGCGGGTGGCGGCGTAGAGGGATGTGGTGGGGTCGTAGAACTCGCGCAGGAAGGCGAAGCGGGGCAGCGGCATCCAGGTGGATTCCAGGCCGATGCGTTCGCCGTCGGCGAGCAGGACGCGTTCCAGATGAGCTACCAGCGTGCCCGGTTCGACGCTGAGATCCGCGGCGACGTCCGGCTCGGCGGGCACATCGGTCCAGCCGACCAGCAGACGACCGGGCGTGCGGCCGAACTTCAACGCCCCCTCCGTATAGGAGCGCAGCGACAAGGGCTGCACCATCTTCGGGCGCGAGACCACGGTGCCGCGGCCCTGACGGCGAATCCTCCCCTCCACCAGCAGTTCTCGCAGCGCCTGCCGGACGGTCTCGCGGGCGACGCCGCAGCGCAGCGCGAGTTCGCGTTCCGAGGGCAGCTGATCGCCCTCGGCGAGTTCGGCCAGCAGCGCTTCCAGTTCCGCGCGTACGCGATACGACTTCGGCAGGCGCGCATTGGCCGCGGAATCGGTGGCCGCACCGGGGTTCTCCCCCGCCGGACGGCCGGGCATCGATCGGCTTTCCACCCCGGTGGCCTCCCTCGTGTCCATGGCCCCAGCGTACACAGAATTGGTCTATACCAATTATTAACCCAGCGTTTCCACACGAAACACTCCTAGGTCTAGACCATTGCCCAGGATGTTGGTCATGCGATTGGTCATCATCGGCGGAGGGATCCTCGGCACCGCCCACGCGCTCGCCGCCATCGGACGCGGCCACCACGTCGTCCACCTGGAACGCGAGGTGGAGGCGCGCGGCGCGACCGTGCGCAACTTCGGGCTGGTGTGGGTGTCCGGACGCAGCGCCAATGAACTGGAACTCACGCTGCGCTCCCGGCAGCTGTGGGAGGAGATCGGCGGCAAGGTGCCGGGTGTGGGCTTCCGGCCCGCGGGCTCGATCACCCTGGTGCGCACCGAGAACGAGCTGGCCGTGGCCGAAGCCGCCGCCGCTGCCCCCGCGGCCGCCGAGCGCGGTTTCGAACTGCTCGAACCCGAGCGGGTGCGCGCGGTCAACCCCGCCCTGCGCGGCAAATTCCTTGCGGGCCTGCACTGTTCGACCGATGCGGCTGTCGAGTCCCGGCAGGCGCTGCCGGCGCTGCGCCGCTATATGGAAGCCAGCGAACGCTATACCTTCTTCGCCGGCACCGAGGCGCGCACCGTCACCGGCACCACCGTGATCGACGATCGCGGCCGCCGCCACGAGGGCGACCTGGTGCTGGTCTGCCCGGGCGCCGCGCACTCCGGCCTGACTCGTGAACTGGTGGGCGATATTCCGGTGCGCCGGGTGCGGCTGCAGATGATGCAGACCGCTCCCCTGGGCGAACCGCTCACCACCGCCGTCGCCGACGGCGACAGTTTCCGCTACTACCCGGCCTTCGCGGGCCCGGAGCTGGATCGCCTCAATCGCGAAGAGGCGCAGCCGTTCACGGCCGCCCAGCACAAGATGCAGCTGCTGGCCGTGCAGCGCCTGCACGGCGGCCTCACCATCGGCGACACCCACGAATACGACGAACCGTTCACCTTCGACGTGGACGAGGCGCCCTACGAGCACCTCACGGGCGTGCTGGAGGAACTGCTGGGCCGCAAGCTCCCGCCGATCGTGCGGCGCTGGGCGGGCGTGTACAGCCAGTCCATCGATCCCGGCACCATCGTCACCCGCGCGCAGGCCTCCGAGCACGTCTGGGTGGTCACCGGTCCCGGCGGCCGCGGCATGACGCTGGGCCCCGCCATCGGCGAAGAGACCGCCGACCTGCTCTCGCTCTGAGCCACGATCAAAGGAAACACTGTGTCCGACAAGCAGATCGATCTCGCGGTGCTGGATATGGCCGGCACCACCGTCAGCGACGACGGCCTGGTCATCCGCTCCTTCGAGCGCGCCGCGACCGCGGCCGGCATCCCGGCGGAGGGCCCCGAGCGCGAGGCCGCCCGGCAGTACGTCATCGACACCATGGGCCAGTCCAAGATCGTCGTCTTCCGGGCGCTGACCGGTGGCGACGAGGAGCGCGCCCAGGCCGGTAACGCCGCCTTCGAGGCCGCCTACGCGGAACTGGCCGCCGAAACCGGCGTCACCCCGATTCCCGGTGCGGCCGAAGCCATTTCCGAGCTGCGCGCCGCGGGCATCAAGGTGGCGCTGACCACCGGGTTCAGCCGCGAGACCCAGGACATCCTGCTGAACGCGCTGGGCTGGAACGACATCGCCGACCTGACCCTGGCCCCCTCCGACGCCGGTCGCGGCCGCCCCTACCCGGATCTGGTGCTGACCGCCGTGCTGCGGCTGGGCATCGACGCCGTGGTTCGCGTTGCGGTGCTGGGCGATACGGCCAGCGATATCGGCACCGGGCTGTCGGCCGGGGCTCGCATCGTGGCCGGAACGCTGACCGGCGCGCACGACGAGCAGCAGCTGCGGGCCGCCGGCGCGACCCATGTCGTGGAGTCGGTCGCCGAGTTCGCGCGGCTGCTGCTGGCCGAGCGCGGCTAGAGACCTCCGCCGCCCGAGCGCGGCGGCCGGAGTACCCCCCGTTCCTTCGATTCGACCGTCCCCTGAACGAAAGTGCAGTCACCGTGCGTAATACGAACAACCGCCTCGCACGCAATATCGCCCGCACCGCCCTCATCCTGACCTCCGCCACCGCGGTCGCCTTCGGCCTGACCGCCTGCGGCGGCACCGGCAGCGACGCCAAGGACGGCAAGACGGTCACCGTCTACTCCGTCGACGGTCTCGGCGACTGGTACAAGCCCGCCTTCGAGAAGTTCAAGGCGCAGACCGGCATTACGGTCAACGAGGTCGAGGCCGGGTCCGGCGAGGTCGTGAGCCGCGTGGAGAAGGAACAGTCCAACCCGCAGGCCGACCTGCTGGTCACGCTGCCGCCGTTCATGCAGAAGGCCGACAAGTCGGGTCTGCTGCAGGCCAGCGGCGTGGACACCGGCGCGGTCGCCGCCGCCGACAAGGACGCCAACGGCAAGTGGGTGTCGCTGGCGGGCAACTACCTGTGCTTCATCGCCAACCCGTCGGTCGACGCGTCCAAGCTGACCTGGGACGACCTGCTGAAGCCCGAATACAAGGGCAAGCTGCAGTATTCGACGCCCGGGCAGGCCGGTGACGGCACCGCGGTGCTGGTGCTGTTGCAGCAGCTGCAGGGCAAGCAGGGCGCGCTGGACTACCTGGGCAAGCTGCAGGCCAACAATGTCGGCCCGTCCTCCTCGACCGGCAAGCTGCAGGCCAAGACCGACAAGGGCGAGATCCTCGTCGCCAACGGCGATGTGCAGATGAACCTGCAGAGCATCAAGAACGGCTCCAAGTTCAACGTCTTCTTCCCGGCCTCGGCCGACGGCAAGAAGTCGACCGTGTCGCTGCCGTACCTGATGGGCATGACCAAGGGCGCGCCGCACTCCGACGCCGCCAAGAAGCTGCTGGAGTTCCTGCTCTCGGCGGACGTGCAGAAGACGCTGCCCGACACCTTCGCCGTCCCGTCGCGCACCGATCTGGCCAACGCTCCGGCCACCGGCAACGGCCCGTCCTCGGCCGCGACCATCAAGGACGTCACGGTCCTGCACCCCGACTGGACCACGGTGCTCGACGGCCTCGACGCCGACGTCGCCGCCTACACCAAGGCCACCGGTAGCTAGGTCCGGCCCGAAACCCCAGGAGCAGCAACCATGTCCTCCCCGACGACGACATCCGCGGTGGCCGCCGCCGCCACCGCCGAACCCGCCATCGTGTTCGACCGGGTCGGTGTCAGCTACGGCCGTGGCCGCAAATCCATTGTCGCACTGGCCGATTTCAATCTGCGGGTCGCCGCCGGGGAGACGGTCGCGCTCCTGGGACCCAGCGGTTCGGGCAAGTCCACCGCGCTCAAGGCGCTGGCCGGGTTCGTCCGGCCCACCGCGGGCACGGTGCGGCTGGCCGGCCGCGACGTCACCGACCTCTCGCCCGCCAAGCGCGGCATCGGGGTGGTGGTGCAGTCCTACGCGCTGTTCCCGCACATGCGGGTGCACGACAATGTGGCCTTCGGGCTGAAGGCGCATCGGGTGCCGCGCAAGGAGATCGGCGCGCGGGTCGCCGAGGCCCTGGAGATGGTCGGCATGGGCGACTATGCCGCGCGGCTGCCGCGCGAGCTGTCCGGCGGGCAGCAGCAGCGCGTCGCCATCGCGCGGGCGCTGGCCATCCGGCCCAAGGTGCTGCTGCTCGACGAACCGCTCGCGGCGCTGGACGCGCAGCTGCGCCAGAACATGCTCGGCGAGCTGCAGCAGCTGCGAAAAGCGTTGCCGGACACCGCGATGCTGTACGTCACCCACGATCAGTCCGAGGCGCTGGCCCTGGCCGACCGCATCGCCGTCATGCGCGACGCGCGACTGGTCGACATCGACACCGCCCGCAACCTGTGGCGACAGCCCGCCACCGAATTCACCGCGTCCTTCCTGGGCGGCGCGAATCTGCTTGCCTGCGAGGTGAAGCACGTCTCCGGCACCGCGGCCCTGGTCACCGTCGGCGAGCACACGTTGCGCGCCGAGGCCCCCGCGCCGGGTATCGGACGCCCCGACTGGGTCCCGAACGCCGAGGCCCAGCTGTGCGTGCGCCCGCATACCGTCGCGATCGTCGCGCTCACCGGACGAGACGCCCTGCGCGCCACCGTGCGCACCAGCGTGTGGAAGGGCGCGTCCACCCGCCTGCACCTCGAGGTCGCGGGCCTGCGCGAGGAGCTGACCGCGGACGTCCTGGGCCACACCGACTTCGCGCCCGGCGACCACGTCGGCGTTCGTTTCCCCGACCCGGCCGGCGTGCTCATTCCGCCGGGCATCGGCACCCACGCCGCCGCCGACGGCGAGGCCCGCGCATGACCGCCCTGCTCGAATCCCCTGCCGAGGCAGCGCCTTCCGAACCTCCCCCGCCGGGACGGTCGTGGCGGCCGGTGCTGTGGACGCTGCCGCCGGTGCTGGTGGTGCTGCTGATCGCGGTGTATCCGATCGTGCGAGTCCTGATGGAGTCCACCAAGGCCAAGTCCGGGCGCGGGACCGATACGTGGTCGCGGGTGCTGGGGGAGGAATCGTTCCGAAATGCGCTGTGGCGCACCGTGACCATCGCGGTGAGCTCCACCCTCGGCTGCCTCGCGCTGGGCACATTCCTGGCGATCGTGCTGGCGTTCGTGCCGTTTCCGGGTTCGCAGCTGGTGGGACGGCTCATCGACTCGGTGCTGACACTCCCGTCGTTCCTGGTGACGCTGGCCTTCACGTTCCTCTACGGGACCGCGGGCGCGGTGAACGCGTTGATCGGGCAGCTCACCGGCGGCACCGAACCGGTCATCGATTTCCTCGGCACGCCCTGGGGTGTCGTGCTGGCCGAGGTCACCTTCTTCACGCCGTTCGTGGTGCGGCCGCTCTTGGCGGCGTTCGCGCAGCTGCCGCGCGACCAACTCGACGTGGCCGCCAGCCTGGGGGCCTCGCCGTGGCGGGTGCTCGCGCGGGTGGTCATGCCCGAGGCGTGGCCGGCGCTCGCGGCGGGCGGCAGCCTCACCCTGCTGTTGACGCTCAACGAGTTCGGCATCGTGCTGTTCACCGGCGCCAAGGGCGTGCTCACGCTGCCGGCGCTGATCTACACGCGCGGCATCGTCACCTTCGATCTGCCGGGCGCGGCGGTGCTGGCCTCGGTGCAGGTGCTGCTGTCGCTGAGCCTCTATCTCGGATACCGACTGCTGTTCGCGCGCCTCACCGGCGCGCGCAAGGAGAGCTGAATCATGCTGGTGTGGACCGGACGCGGGCGGGCCGCGGTGCTGGCGGTGTTCGCGGTCGTGGTCACCGTGGTGTTCGTCGCGCCCATCGCGACCGTGGTCGCCGCGGCGCTGGCCGGACGCTGGACCGGGCCGCTGCCGTCCCGGCTCGGGTTCGCCAATTTCGACAAGGTGCTCTCCGGCGAGGAGTCCGCGAGCCTGTCGGTCAGCCTGCAGACCGCGTTGCTGGCCGGATTGCTCTCGCTGGTGCTGGGCACCTGGGCGGCGCTGGCGTCGCGGGAGGCGCCCGGCCGGCTGCGGCGGCTCACCGACGCGGTGTTCCACGTGCCGGTGGCGGTGCCGTCGGTGGCGATCGGGCTGGGTGTGCTGATCACCTTCAACGAGCGGCCGCTGCTGCTGGGCGGCACCAAATGGATTGTCATCCTGGCGCATACGGTGCTGGTGCTGGCGTACGCGTTCAGCGGTGTCAGCGCGGCCCTGGACCGGCTCGACCCCGGCTACCGGCAGGCGGCCGAATCCCTGGGCGCGGGACCGGTGCGGGTGCTGACCCGGGTCACGCTGCCGCTGCTGCTGCCCGCACTGGGCGCGGCCGCCGGTCTGGCCGTCGCGCTGTCGATGGGCGAGCTGGGCGCGACCGTCATGGTCTACCCCGCCACCTGGAAGACGCTGCCGGTCAGCATCTTCGCGGCCACCGACCGCGGCGAGGTCTTCGACGCCGCGGCCAGCACCACCCTGCTGGTGCTGGTCACCCTGCTCGCCCTGGTCGTCCTGGGCCGCTTGAAAGGTCGTGCGGCGCTGCGCTGACCTCCGGGTCCGGGCGGAGCCGACCGCACCACACCGCTGACCGCGCATGAGGGGACGGTCAGCGGTGTCTTGCGTTTTTGCCCGGGCGTGGCGGACAGTGGACCGGTATGCTCGCCGAGTTACCGCAGTGGATCGTGATCGTTGAGTTACCGTTCGGGCGGGGGAAGTTCGATGGTGGTCGTCGCAGGGTTGTCCGGTGAGTCGTACGACGTGGACAACGAACCCTTTTACGCCGCGGGCAGCCGCTCGGTGCAGTATCTGTGCCGTGATCCGCAGGGCCGGCAACGCCTCTACAAGATCTTGCGCACCCCCGTCACCGCACCGGACGCCATCGAACGGGCCCGGCAGCTCATGCTCATCGGGCGGCAGACGGTCCTGAACCTCGACGCCGGCGGGACCGGGCACGCCGCGGAGGCCGTCAACTGGCCCATCGATCTGGTGGTGCACGACGGGGTGCTGGCGGGCACGGTGCTGCCGCTGATCCCCATGGACTATCTGCTGCCGGACGGGCGGCCGCGCACCCTCGATCAACTGTGGGCCGCGCCCGGGCAGAGCGCGGCGTATTTCCGTGCGGGACTTGCCATTCGACTCGCCGACATCGTCCGGGCGCTGGAGGAGCGGCAGCTGATCCACGGTGAGCTGACCGCCAAGAACGTGCTGTGGCAGCAGGCCGCGCCGCTGGCCTACGTCATCGACACCGGCGGGCTGACTCCCGTCGACGCCGCCTACGACCGGTACAAGGACCGCCACGATCTCGCGGCGCTGCTGTCCGGCATCCTGTTCCTCGACGGCGGTATGGCGGCCCCGGGCATGGCGCCGCGCGGGCCGATGCTGCCCGCGGACCTGGATCCGCGGCTGCGGGCCCTGTTCGATCGGGCCTTCGGCGCCGGCGGATTCGGCCCGGACGCCCGGCCTTCCGCCGCCGAGTGGAGCGATGCGCTGCGCGCCGTGTACCTGACGCCCGATGGGACGAACTATCTGCCGGAGCCGCTGGCGGTGCTGGATCGGCACACCGGGCAGCACCCGGCCAGCGCGCCCGCCCTGCCGACGGTCGCCATGACCGCGCCGACCGGGTGGCCGCCGGCTACGCAACCGGTGGGGTATGCCTCGGGGCCGCAGCCGCTGTACTCGCCCGCACCGCAACCCGGCAACTCCAATACCGCGCTGAAGGTGATCCTCGGTGCGCTGCTGGTGGTGCTGGTCATCGCCCTGGCGGTCGGCGCGGTGGTGCTCACCCGCAAGGACTCCAAGAACGACGCCGGCGGCTCCACCACGACCACGATCGCCACCACCACGACGACTTCTCCCCCGACCAGCACCTCGGCGAAGTTCGACGTCGGCACCCTCAACCAGCAGACCACCGACAAGACGCCGTTCACCGCCGACGCCCTGCTGCCGCCCACCTTCACCGACAGCAAGAACGTGGTCTACACCCGCACCTCCTCCGGCGCGAAGGACTGCATCTCCAGCAATATGTCGCAGAACGTGAAAACCGCGCTGCAGAACAACAATTGCCAGCAGATGATGACCGGCGTCTACCTGGATCCGTCCCAGACCATCCTGGTCTCCATCGAGGTGTTCGCCTTCCCCTCCAACACCCAGTCCGACGCCGTCTACTCCGGCCTCAAGGGCCAGAACCAGACCTGGGACGTGTGGTGCCCCACCGACGGCACCGGCGCCTCGGTCTGCAAGGCCGACCTCACCACCATGTTCGCCGCCACCTACTCCAGCTGGGGCCGCCAGCAATACCGCTACCTCTACGAGTCCTACGCCCTCTACATCAACCTGACCCAGGACGCCTCCCTCGAACCCAACCTCGACGCCGCCGCCCACACCTGCGTCCAATCCGTCGGCCCCGACAACTACTGGAAAACCCGCTGACCCTTGCACTTTGGACGTCCTGCGTTGGTTGCCCGCCAAGGCTTTCGGCGTTCGAGTAGTTGGGCCGGTACCCGGGGATTCGGGTACCGGCCCAACTGTTCTTCGGGTGAGGGATCAGGTCCCCGAAGGTCGGGTGCTCGCTAGGGGGTGGGGAGGGCGGCTGTGGCGGCGAGCAGGGGGCGGGCGTGGGTGTCGTCGGTGGCCTGGATGAGGCCGGCGGCGAGGAGGTGGGCGGCGGCCAGCTGGACGGCCGAATCCTGCAGAGCGGTCAGGGTTTCGGTGAGGGCGTGGGCCTTGGCCTCGAAGCCGGCGCGCAATTGATGCGCGGAGTCGAAGTCGCCGACGCCGGTCAGGGTGTGGGCGGCGTGGCTGTCGGCGATGCGCGGGTCGAGCGCGTCGGCGAAGCGCAGAAAGTTCGCGGCGCACTTGCGCGCGGTAGCGGTATCCAGCCGGAAGACCCCGGTCCGGGCCTGCCGGTAGAGCTCGGCGGCGGTTGCCTCGCCCGTGTTCATGATCGAACTCCTCCCCGCGCATCGAAGAAATCCCGAATACACACGCACAATTGTGAAATGCACATAGTGCGAACGAACTCCGGGCGCTCCGCGACAAATCCGCGTGACGCGGCAAAGCTCAGGGCGGGCGTGCCGCGCCAGTCGACCACGCGGCACGCCGGGCGGGGCGCCCCGTTGCGCCCGCCGTCTTGGGGCGGGCGACGTCCTACGGTTCGAGCGAGCTATTGGTCCGATAGCCGCACTCGGGCTGACGTCACCGCTGACGAATCAACGATTCGGTAGCAATACATCAATTGTGTCAATGCATTTGGAATCATTGTTCTGGTAAACGGCGGCGGCCACCGGCCACGTCGATTACGAGATCAGTGTAGCCGTCAACCAGTTCGGCAAGATGGTACCAGTGTTTATGGGTGTTATCACTGGCCGCGCCTTCATGATCTATCACCTGATTGGCTTCCACCCAGCTCCGGGCCATGCGGTCCACCACCGCGCCCAGGCTCTCGGTGTGCAGCCGCGAACCGTTGCGGTGTTGCGGCAGTTCCTGTTCCACCCAATCGTTGATATCGTCAACGAGTTCTTCGCGCCGGCAATCGATCTCGCCGATCATCATGGGATCCCGCACCTGGGCACGACGTTCGTGCAGTTCGGCGAGAGCGTGCGCCGACCGCAACAAAACTCGATCTTGAAATCTTCGCCCCTGGAAGGCGCAGAGCAATTGCGGAGCCGTCGGAAGCACCCCGGCTATGGACATGGTCATCGCGACTCCCCATACATACCCGACAGCATCACTAATCGCACCAACATGATTGGTCTCCGGATTCAGCTATACCGGTCATCGGATCGGTTGTACACGAATAGGCTAGCTGGATCATGCTCTTACAAATGCAAGAACGCAATACTGCGTTCTTGCAAGTGCGACAGGGTGAAAGGGTTGTCATGGCAGGCAAGCGCACCGTGCTTACCGTCCGTTTGCGGCGGCTCGCCGCGATGCTGCACGAGATGCGCGAGAACGCGCAGCTCAGCAAGGAGGTGGTCAGCGCGAAGACCGGCATCAACGTCACCACGCTGTACCGCATCGAGACCGCGCAGGCCCGGCCGCAACGCCGCACCCTCACGGCCATGCTGGATCTCTACGGCATCACCGACCCGCAGCGTTCAGATGCCTTGCAGTTGCTGGTGGATGCGCTGCGACCCGGCATGGCGCGCTCCTTCGAGGACGCCGTCTCGGAGGTCTACGGCGCCTACATCAACTTCGAGGCCGAGGCGCTCTCGGCGCGGTTCTTCCAGTCCACCTACATCCCCGGGCTGCTGCAGACCGAGGCGTACGCCGCCGCCGTCTACCAGACCACCATGCCCAAGGTGTCGGATCAGGTTATCGAGCAACGCATCCGGGCTCGGCAGGAGCGTTCCAAGGTGCTGGTCAAGGATGATCCGCTGGAGCTGTGGGTGGTGCTCGACGAGGCCGTCATCCGGCGGCTGGTGGGCGGC
Source organism: Nocardia yunnanensis (assembly GCF_003626895.1). GTDB lineage: Bacteria > Actinomycetota > Actinomycetes > Mycobacteriales > Mycobacteriaceae > Nocardia > Nocardia yunnanensis. The sequence goes on from NZ_CP032568.1 coordinate 6,756,029, forward strand.
CCGGAGGTGATGAGTCAGCAGTTCAGCCAGCTGCTGTGGCACACCGAGAAGCGCAATGTGATCCTGCAGATCCTGCCCTTCGACGCCGGCGCGCACCCGGGCATGCTGGGCTCGTTCACGCTGCTGGATTTCCCGGATCCCGCTGACCCGGAACTGGTTTACGTGGAGGGCATCGCCAGCGACGAGCTGATCGAGGGCCATCCGGAGGTCCGCCGCTACGGCGTCATGTTCGATCAGCTGCGCGCCATGGCGCTGAGCCCGCGCGATTCCATCCTCATGATCCAGGAGACCATGGCCGGCCTGGACAAGACGATCGGCGAGCAATCTTGATCGCGGCGAGTACATGATCTTCCACCCACCCCAGGGTGGGTAGACCCGCACCCTCGGAGCGGAAACGGTCAGCACTGTGGTCGCTATCGACCGCGGCGCGTGGCGGCGAGAGTGGATACATACCGAACACCACCGCAACCGCCCCCTCCGAGAGGATGATGTTCGATGTGCAAGCCGGTCGAATCGCCCGCCGCCCTCGCGGTGACCACCGCCGACTGCGAACTCAGCACCGCGGAGCTCGACCGCTGGAGCAACCGCCTGGCGCGCATGCTGCTGCGCCTCGGAGCCCACCCCGGCGCGCGCATCGCGATCGCGGAGACCCCGCAGCTCGAGGCCATGGTGGCCCGGGTGGCCATCACCAAGACCGGCGCCACGCCGGTGCCGCTGACCACCGAGACCACGCTGGCGCGTGCCGATTTCGGCATCACCACCAAGGCCGGACGCGACCTGATCACCGATCCCAGCCGCTGGCTGGTGCTCGACGACCGGTCCACGCTGGTGGCCTACCTGACCGGCTCGGACGCCCCGCTCACCGAGTCGGAACTGCGTCCGGCGGCGCGACCGCAGCCGGTCCGCCAGGCCTCCTGACCGCCGGGTGCGGCGGCCGCCGCCGCACCGAATCCTCGTAGCCCGCAGGATGTTTCAGAATGGCTTCCAGCAGCACCCTGTCCACCGCCACCCCTGCTGGGCCGCCTCGCCCCGATCCGGGCGCGGCGTTCGCGCTCTCGGCCGCGCAGCGCGGCATCTGGTTCGCCCAGCAGCTGGCCGGTGACACCCCCTTCTCGATCGCCCAGTACGTCGAGTTCGGCGGCGCGGTCGACGTGGCGGCGCTGGCCGACGCGGCGCGGCGGGCCGGGCGCGAGTTCGGCACCGGCTATCTGCGGCTGATCGAAATCGACGAGCTGCCTTGGCAACTCGTGGACACCGGACTCGACGACACCATCCCGACGGTGGATCTGAGCGACGCCCCCGATCCGGAGGCGGCGGCCCGGGCCTGGATGCACGCCGAGTACACCGCGGCGCTGGATCTCACCCGGGATCGGCTGTGCCAGGTCGCCATGCTGCGGCTGGCCCCCGACCGCTGGTACTGGTATTCGCGCTTCCATCACATCGCCCTCGACGGCGTCGGCGCGCTGACCATGCTGCAGCGCACCTCCGAGATCTACAACGCGGTGGCCGCCGGACAGGAGATTCCGCCGGGCAAGGCCGAGCCGCTGCGGCGCATCGTGGAAGCCGATGCGGCCTACCGGGATTCGGACAGGCTGGCCGCCGACCGGGATTACTGGCGCGACCATCTGACGGGCATGCCCGAACCGGTGACCCTGGGCAGGCGCACCGGCGCGGTCGACGCCCATCCGCGCCTGCTCAGCGGCGCGCTGCCGGAATCGACGGCGGCCCTGCTGGATTCGACGACCGCGGCCCTGTCCACCAGCCCGGCCCCGGTGGTGGTGGCCGCGTTCGCCGCGTTCGTCGCCGCCATGACGGGCGCGGGTGAGATCGTGCTGAGCCTGCCGGTGTCCGGCCGCACCACCGCCACCCTGCGCCGCTCCGGCGGCATGGTCGCCAATGTGGTGCCGCTGCGGCTGCATCCGACCCCGGCCGCCACCGTCGGTGACCTGATCCGCGCCACCCAGGCCGAGCTGACCGCGGCCCTGCGCCGGCAGCGGTACCGGCAGGAGGACATCATCCGCGATCTCGGCTGGGCCATGGACGAGGTCGGCGGGTTCGGGCCGACGGTCAACCTCATGCTCGCCGACACCCGGATCAAGCTGGGCGGGGTCACCGGACGGCTGCACGTGCTGACCTCGGGGCTCATCGACGACCTGTTCGTGAACGTCTATCCCGGCGTCGGCGGCGAACGCACCCACATCGACTTCCAGGCCAACCCGAACCGCTACGGCGAGACCGAGCTCGCGGGCCTGCACGCCCGGTTCCTGGCGTTTCTGCATCGATTCCTGGCCGCGGGCGTCGAGGGCCGGCTGACCGCGATCGGCGCGCTGCTCGACGGGGAACGTGCGGAACTGGTGCCCGCGCGCGGCCGCGACGGCGCGCACGCGCGGACGCTGCCGGAGATTCTCGCCGCCGGGGCCGAACGCGCCCCCGCCGCCATCGCGCTGCGGGCGGACGGCACCGCCTACACCTATCGGGAGCTCAGCGAGGCCGCGCACCGGCTGGCGCGGGTGCTGATCGCGGCGGGCGCGGGACCCGAACGCGCCGTGGCGATCTCGATCCCCCGCTCGGCGGAGTCGGTGCTGGCCATGTGCGCGGTGGCGTACACCGGTGCGGCGTTCGTGCCCATCGACCCCACCTATCCCAGCGATCGGCTCGAGCACATGGTCGCCGACAGCGGCGTGGTCGCCGGGGTGACGGTGGCGGGCTCGCGCGACGCGCTGCCGGATCGCGTCGACTGGCTGATCCTCGACGATCCCGGCATCGAACAGCGGTTGGCCGCAACCGATTCCAGCCCGCTCACCGACGTCGACCGGCGCGCCCCTGTGCGGCTGGAGCAGATCGCCTACCTCATCTACACCTCCGGGTCGACCGGCCTGCCCAAGGGTGTCGCGGTCACCCATCGCGGCCTCACCGATCTGGTCACCGGGTCCGGGGGTGCTTTCGGGGTGGGTTCGGACGCGGTGGTGGCGCACGCGGTGTCGCCCAGTTTCGACATCTCCATCGAGGAGCTGCTGATCGCGCTGGCGGTTGGGGCGACCGTGGGCGTGGTGCCGCCCGCCGCCTACGCGGGCGACGAGCTGGCGCGGGTGCTGCGCACCCTGGAGGTCACGCATCTGAATGTGACGCCGGCCGTGGCGGGTTCGCTGGAACCCGACACCTTGCCGCGGCTGCGGACCGTGGTGGTGGGCGGCGACTCGTGCCCGCCGGAGCTGCCGGTGCGCTGGGCGGGACGCTGCGTCCTCAACGGGTACGGCCCGACCGAGGCCACCGTCACCGCCACCCTCAGCGCACCGCTGGTCCCGGGTGATCCGATCACCATCGGCGCGCCCGCGCGCGGAGTGTCGGCGGTGGTGCTGGATCCGTGGCTGCGGCCGGTGCCGCCGGGCGTGCTCGGCGAGCTGTATCTGGGCGGGGCGGGCCTGGCGCGCGGATATCACCAGCGCATCGGGTTGAGCGCGGAACGCTTCGTGGCCAACCCGTTCGCGAGCGGTGAGCGCCTGTACCGTACCGGGGATCTGGTGCGGTGGCGGCGGCGCAACGGCCGCTGGGAACTGGAGTATCTGGGGCGCGGCGACACCCAGGTGAAGGTGCGGGGGTTCCGCATCGAACTCGGCGAGGTGGATGCGGCGGTGGCGCGGCATCCGGGTGTCGAGATGGCGATCACGGTCGGCGCGACCACGCCCGGCGGGGCGACCGCGCTGGTGTCGTACGTGCTGGCGAGCGCGGGCCTCGACCCGGAGGACGTGAAAGCGACGGTGGCGCGGCAGCTTCCGGCGCACATGGTGCCCGCGGTGGTGATGGTCCTCGACACCCTGCCGCTCACCCCGGCGGGCAAGGTGGACCGGCGCGCGTTGCCCCGGCCCGATTTCGGCGCGCGCACCCGGGCCGGGCGGGCGCCGGCCACCGAGCGCGAACGCGCGCTGGCCGAGGTGTTCGCGGCCGTGCTGGGCGTGGAATCCGCTGCGGCGGACGACAACTTCTTCCTCCTCGGCGGCGACAGCATCGTGGCCATCCAGCTGGTGGCCCGCGCCAAGGCGGCCGGGCTGGGATTGCGCGCCCGGGATGTGTTCGAGCACAAGACCGTTGCCGCGCTCGCCGCGGTGGCGACCGAGGTCACCGCCCCCGTGATCGAGGAGCTGCCCGGCGGCGGGACCGGACCGGTGGCGCTGACCCCGATCGTGCACACCATGCTCGCGCAGGGCGACACCTGGCCGCGCTTCGCGCAGGCCGTGCTGATCGCGCTGCCCCCCGACCTCGACGCCGCCGGGCTCACCGCCGCCGTGCAGGCGCTGCTGGACCGGCACGATCTGTTGCGCAGCACCGTGACTCACGCCGCCGGCGGCTGGAGCTGGCAGGTCGGCGCGCCCGGCACCGTCGAGGCCGGTGCGCTCGTCGAGACCGTCACCGCCGCCGCCGACAGCGACGGTGAGGACGAATTGCAGCGCGCCGCCGACCTGCTGGATCCGGCCGCCGGGATCGTGGCCCGATTCGTGCTCGTCGAACGCGCCGACGCGCTGCCGCTGCTGTGGGTGGTGCTGCACCATCTCGTCACCGACGGCGTGTCCTGGCGGATTCTGCTGCCGGATCTGGCGACCGCGTGGGCGGGCGGGACGCTCGCGCCGGTGGGGACCTCGTTCCGGCGCTGGGCGCACGGCCAGGTCGAGCAGACCCGCGCCCGCATCGGTGAAATGCCCCGGTGGCGCAGGATTCTCGCCACCCCCGACCCGCGGCTGGGCGCCCGCGCCCTGGATCCGGCGGTCGACACCGTCGAGACCATGGGCATGCTGCGCACCGTCGTCGACGCCGACACCGCCGCGGCCGCACAGGAATACCTGCCGCAGCGCTTCCACTGCGGGCTCGACGACGCGCTGCTGACCGCGCTCGCGCTGGCGGTCGGGAAGCTGCGCGGCACCCCGCGCACCCTGCTCATGGTGGAGGGTCACGGCCGGGAGGAGTCGATCCTGCCCGGGGCCGACATCTCCCGCACCATCGGCTGGTTCACCAGCCTGTTCCCGGTCGCCTTCGACCTCGACGGCATCGATCTCGACGACGCCTTCCGGGGCGGCCCGGCCGCGGGGGCGGCGCTCAAGGCGGTCAAGGAACAGCTGCGGGCCATCCCCGACAAGGGCGTGGGCTTCGGCATGCTGCGCCACCTCGATCCCGAGACCGCCGCCGAGTTCGCGGACGCGCCGGCACCGCAGCTGAGCTTCAACTATCTCGGGCGCACGGGTGCGGGGGTCGAGAATCCCGGCGGACCCGAAACACCGTGGGCGCCGGTGCGATTCGCCTCCACCCAGGACGATCGCGCACCGCTGGAAGCCGTCGTCGACATCAACGCCTTCCACACCGCCGCCGGTATCGAGGTCAGCTGGGCGTACGCGTCGCGCGTCCTGGGCGCCCGGCAGGTCCGGGAGCTGGCGCAGCTGTGGGGGCGCGCGGTCACCGCGCTGGTCGCCCACGCCCGCCGCGACGGCGCGGGCGGGCACACGCCGTCGGATTTCCCGCTGGTGGCGGTGTCGCAGCGCGAGATCGAGGGCTGGGAACGCGAATACCCGAGCCTCACCGACATCTGGCCGCTGTCGCCCCTGCAGTACGGGCTGCTGTTCCACGCCCGCTACGACACCGACACCGCCGACGGATACACTGTGCAGACCCAGCTGGCGCTGGCCGGTCGGGTCGACTCGGCGCGGCTGCGCACCGCCGCCGCGGCGGTGCTGCGGCGGCACGAGGTGCTGCGGGTCGCCTTCGTGGAGACCGCCGACGGGCCCCGGCAGATCGTCCTGGACGACGCCGAGATCCCGTGGCACGACGTCGATCTCACCGATATTCCCGAGCCGGCGGAGCGGCAGCGGGAGCTGGCGCGGCTGATCGCCGTGGACGCGGGCACCCGTTTCGATCTGGCGCGGCCGCCGCTGCTGCGTTTCAGCCTGGTGCGCACCGACGCCGAGGCGTACACGCTGCTGATGACCAATCACCATCTGGCCCTTGACGGTTGGTCGACCCCGCTGGTGGTGCGGGAGCTGCTGGCCGGGTATCTGGCCGCCGTCACCGGCCACGAGATCCCGCAGACCCCGGCGCACTCGTATCGCGAATTCCTGTCGTGGCTTGACGAACAGGACGAGGCCGCCTCGCTCGCCGTCTGGACCGAGGCGCTGGCGGGGGTCGACTCCCCTACCCGTGCGGTGCCGACGCTGGCGGGCATCACCTCCACCGAATCCGGCATGGTGTCGGTGGAGTACCCGACCGCCCGGCTGGAGCGGATCACCGCGACCGTGCGCGCGGCCGGGGCCACCGTGAACACCGCGGTGCAGACCGGATGGGCGCTGCTGCTGGCCATGCTCACCGGCCGCACCGACGTGGTGTTCGGCGGCACCGTCTCCGGGCGGCCGCCGCAGCTGGGCGGGGTCGAGGACATGGTGGGGCTGTTCATCAATACCCTGCCGGTGCGGGTGCGGCTGGATCCCGGTGAGCGCGTGGCGGATCTGCTGGCCCGGGTGCAGGACGAGCAGGCGCGGCTGCTGGATCACCAGCAGGTGGGGCTGGCCGCCATTCACCGCGCGGTCGGGCTGCCCGAACTGTTCGACACCCTCACCGTGTTCGAGTCCTATCCGATCGACCGCGAAACACTCTCGCGGGCACTGGATATCGCGGGCATGCGCATCCTGGACGTGTCCGGCACCGACGCCACCCCGTACCCGTTGAACCTCATGGTGATTCCACAGCGCGCCGCCGACGGCGGCGAAAGCCTGCGCGTCACCGTCAAATTCATGGCCGACGAGCTGCCGGAGGCCTCGGCGCGGCGGCTGCTGGACCGCTTCGTGCTGCTGCTCGACCAGATCGCCGACCATCCGCGGCGGCGCACCGCCCAACTGCAGCACTGCGATCCGCTCGAACGGGCCCGGCTGCTGCCCGTGCGCGGCGGTCCGCCGACACCGCTGCGCACCCTGCCCGACATCCTGGCCGCGGGGGCGCGCGCCAATCCGGACGGCATCGCGGTCAGCGCCGGCGAGCTGAGCATGACCTATCGCGATCTCGACAGCTGGTCCAACCGGTTCGCGCGAGTGCTGTTGCGGCGCGGCGTCGGTCGCGAGACCTTCGTGGTGCTGGCGCTGACCCGATCGGTGGAATCGGTGGTGGCGGTGTGGGCGCTGGCCAAGACGGGGGCGGCGTTCCTGCCGCTGGACCCCAACTATCCGGTCGAGCGCATCGAGCACATTCTCACCGACTCCCGCGCACCCATCGGCGTGACGGTCAGCGAGGTCGGCGAGACGCTGCCCGGCAGCATCGACTGGCTGCTGCTCGACGACCTCAACACCATTCGCCGCGTCATGACCCTGTCGGACGCGCACATCACCGACGCCGAACGCGGCGGGCCGATCACCCTGGCCCAGACCGCCTACCTCATCTACACCTCCGGGTCCACCGGCAAACCCAAAGCCGTGCTGCTGAGCCATCGCGGGCTGTCGAATCTCGTTGCCTCCCAGCAGAGTCTGCTGGATCTGGACGAGACCACCAGCGCGTTGCAGGTCGCCTCGCCCAGCTTCGACGCCTCGGTGCACGAACTGCTCATGGCGCACGGCGCGGGCGGGCGGCTGGTCATCTCGCCGCCGGACGTGTACGGCGGCAGCGCGCTCGAGGAGCTGCTGCGCCGCGAACGCGTCACCCACGCGGTCATCACGCCGTCGGTGCTGGCCACCATGAATCCCGCGGGGCTCGACGAGCTTTCGTGCCTGTCGGTCGCCGGGGAGGCGGCCGGGCCGGAACTGGTCGCGGCCTGGTCGGCCGGGCGGCGCATGGTGAACCTGTACGGGCCCACCGAGTTCAGCGTGTGGGCGACGGGGCCCGGGGAACTGCGCCCCGGGGAACCTATCACCATCGGCTCGCCCATTCGGGGCGCGGCCGCGCTGGTGCTCGACAGCTGGCTGCGGCCGGTGCCCGTGGGGGTGACCGGCGAACTGTATCTGGCCGGGCCGGCCCTGGCGCGCGGCTACTTCCAGCGCTTCGGGCTGACCGCGGCGCGTTTCGTCGCCAACCCGTACACACAGGCCGGGGCGCGCATGTACCGCACCGGCGACATGGTGCGCTGGGTGGAGCTCGAGACGGGCGAGGGCGCACAACTGGAGCTGGAATACCAGGGGCGCAGCGACTTCCAGGTCAAGATCCGCGGCCTGCGCATCGAACTCGGCGAGATCGACGCCGTGCTGGCGGCCGACGACCAGGTCGAATACGCGGCCACCCTCGGCGCGCCCGGGCCCGGCGGGCAGACCGTGCTGGTGTCCTACGTCGTGGCCGCGGCCGGGGAAACCCTCGACACCGAACTGCTGCGCACCCGCGTCGCGGCCGCCCTGCCGGGCTACATGGTGCCCAGCTATCTCATTCAACTAGACGACGTGCCACTGACGCCGGTCGGCAAACTCGACCGAAACGCCCTGCCCGCACCGGATTTCGCGACGCTCGACCAGCGCTATCTGGCCCCGCGCACCCCCGTGGAGACGGCCGTCGCGAAGGTCTTCGCCGATGTGCTCGACACCGAGCGCGTCAGCATCGACCGCTCGTTCTTCGAGCTCGGCGGCAACTCGCTGACCGCGACCCGCGTGGTGGCGCGGGTCAATGCCGCCCTCGGCGCCACCGTGGCGTTGCGCGACCTGTTCGACGCGCCGACCGTCGCGCAACTGTCGGCCCGCGTGGTCCCCGGCACCGAGATCCCGGGCCTGCCGACGCTGGCCCCGCGCATCCGGCCCGACCGCATCCCGTTGTCCCCGGCGCAGCAACGCATGTGGGTGCTCAACCGCCTCGACCCCGCCTCCGCCGCCTACAACATCACCGCGGCGCTGCGGTTGACCGGCGAACTGGACGTCGGGGCCTTGCGCCAGGCCGTCGCCGATGTGGTGCTGCGCCACGAAACCCTGCGCACCCTCTACCCCGCCGACGCCGAGGGGCCCCGGCAGGTGGTGCTCGGCGCCGACGCCGCCACCCCCGACATCGCGGTCACCGAGGTCGGAGACGGTGCGCCACTGCGGGAACGGATCGCCGAGCTCACCGGCAGCGGCTTCGATCTGACTCGCGAGTCCCCGCTGCGGGTCGGGCTGCTGCGACTGGCCGGCGACCTGCATGTGGTGGTGCTGGTGGTGCATCACATCAGTGCGGACGGGGCCTCGATGGCACCGCTGGCCACCGACCTGGTCTCCGCGTATCTCGCGCGCAGTTCGGGAGTCGAGGACGAGCGGCCGCCGTTGCGGGTGCAGTACGCGGACTACTCGATCTGGCAGCGGGAGCTGCTCGGGGACGAGAAGGATGCGGAATCGCGTGCCGCGCAACAGATCCGGTACTGGGGTGAGCGGCTCGCCGCCACACCGGATGTGCTGGAGTTGCCGACCGATCGGCCGCGGCCGGCGGTGCAGAGCATGAGCAGCGCCGATCTCGACTTCCACCTCGACGGCGAATTGCACACGGCGCTGGTGGAATTGGCCGCGGCGACCGACACCAGCCTGTTCATGGTGTTGCACGCCGCGCTGGCGGTGCTGCTGTCGCGGCTGGCCGGAACGCACGACGTGCTGATCGGGACCGCCGTCGCCGGACGCGGGGAGGCGGCGCTGGACGACCTGGTCGGAATGTTCGTCAACACCCTCGCCCTGCGCACGCCGGTGGATCCGGCCCAGGGGTTCGGGGAATTCCTGGGCCGGGTGCGGGCCACCGATCTGGACGCGTTCGCCCATGCCGAGGTGCCGTTCGAACGGCTGGTGCAGGTGCTGGATCCGCCGCGGTCGACCGCGCAGCATCCGCTGTTCCAGGTGTCGCTGTCGCTGCAGAACTTCGCGCCGCCGAGCGTGGAGTTCCCGGGGCTGCGGGTGGCGGTGGAACCCATCCGGCGGGACGCCTCGCAATTCGATCTGACCTTCGATCTGCGCACCCCGCTGCCCGGGGGCGACGCGAGCGGACTCGACGGCACCCTCACCTTCGCGACCGACCTGTTCGACGAGGCCACCGCCGCACGGCTGGTGACCCGCTGGCAGCGGGTGCTGGCCGCCGTCACCGCCGATCCGCGCGTGCGGCTGTCGGACATCGATCTGCTCGACGCGGCCGAACGGGCCGCGCTGGTGCCGCTGCGCGGACCCGGCCCGGCCGGAACCACCACGCTGGCACAGGTTTTCCGGGCCGCCGCCACCGCGCACCGGCTGTGCCCGGCCATCGTCGCCGACGGGCGCGTGGTGTCGTATCGGGAACTGGACACCGCCTCCCAGCGACTGGCCATGCAGCTGTCGGCCGCCGGAGCCGGATCGGAAACCATTGTGGCGCTGGCCTTGTCGCGCGGCGTGGAGCTGCTCACCGCGATCTGGGCCTGCGCCAAGGCCGGTGCGACGTTCCTGCCGATCGACCCGCGGCACCCCCGGGACCGCATCGACCACATGCTCACCGACTCCCGCGCGCTGCTGGGGCTCACCACCGGCGCGCACCGGCCGCTGCTGCCCGACACCGTGGGCTGGCTGGTACTCGACGATCCCGACGCCTCCAGCGTGCGAATCGATCTGGGGCAGGGCCGTATTCGAGCCATGCGCACCCACCCGGATCAGCCCGCCTGGCTGATCTACACCTCCGGGTCCACCGGCACCCCCAAGGGCGTCTCGGTATCGCATCGCGGCCTGGGCGATCTGGTGCGCGCCCAGCGCGAACTGCTCGCGCTCGGTGAGCACTGCCGGGTGTTGCAGGTCGCCTCACCGAGTTTCGACGCCTCCGCGTTCGAGGCGCTCATGGCGTTCGGGTCCGGCGGCACCGCCATCGTCGCGCCGCCCGACGTGTTCGGCGGCGACCCGCTCACCGAACTCATCGCCGCCCAGGGCGTCACCCATCTGGTGATCACGCCGTCCGCGCTGGCCACCCTCGACCCGGACCGGGTGTCGAGCGTGCGGGTGCTGGCGGTGGCGGGCGAGGCCATAGGACCGGATCTGGTGGCGCGCTGGGCCACCGGACGCATCCTCATCAACCTCTATGGGCCGACCGAATTCACCATCTGGGCAACGGCTTCCGAGCCGTTGGCGGCGGGACAGCCGGTCACCATCGGCACACCCGTCCGGGGCGCGTGCACGCTGGTGCTGGACGAGCGGCTGCGGCCGGTGCCCATGGGAGTGGCGGGGGAACTGTATCTGGCCGGGCCCGCACTGGCGCGCGGCTATCACGCCCGGCCCGGGCTCACCGCCGCGCGCTTCGTCGCCGACCCGTACGGGCGGCCCGGGGAAAGGCTCTACCGCACCGGCGATCTGGTGCGCTGGATCGGCTACCTGGACGAACCGCGCCTGGAATACCTGGGCCGCACCGACTTCCAGGTGAAGGTGCGCGGACAGCGCATCGAACTCGGCGAGATCGACGCGGCGCTCGCGGCCGCCGACGGCGTCGAATTCGCGGTCACCCTGGGCGTTCCCGGGCCCGGCGGCGCCACCGCGCTGGCCGCCTACCTGCTGCCCGAACCCGGCCGCGACGTGGACCCCGTCGCCGTGCGCGCCCACGCCGCCGACCGGCTACCCGGCTACATGGTGCCCTCGGCATTCGTGGTGCTCGACGCCATCCCGCTCAACGCGGTCGGCAAGCTCGATCGGAAGGCGCTGCCCGCACCGGTTTTCGCGGCCGAGACCGAATATCGCGCCCCCACCACCGAACTCGAGACGGTGCTGGCCGAGATCGTCGGCGAACTGCTGGGCCGCAGCCGCGTCGGCGTGCACGACTCGTTCTTCGCGCTCGGCGGCGACAGCATTCTCGCCATCCAGCTGGTGTCGCGCGCACGGTTGCGCGGGATCGAGCTGACGCCGCTGCAGGTGTTCGAGCATCGCACCGTCGCCGCGCTGGCCGCGCTCGCCGCGGCCGCGGGCGAAACCGTGGTGCTCGAGGAGCTGCCCGGCGGCGGGGTCGGCGAACTGCCGCTCACCCCGATCGTGCACTGGATGCTCGAACGCGGCGGCGACCACCGCCGATTCGCGCAGACCGCGGTGCTGGAACTGCCGCGCGGCATCGACCGCGACCAGCTGGTCGCCACCGTCACCGCCGTCGTCGACCAGCACGACATGCTGCGCGCGCAACTCGCCGTCGTCGACGGCGAGTGGCGGCTGCGCACCCGCCCGCCCGGCAGCGTGGCGGTCGACGCGCTGCTGCAGCGCATCGAATTCGATACCGCGGACCGGGTGGAACTACGCGAATTCGCGGTCACCGCACTGGATTCCGCACTCGACCGGCTCGATCCCGCCACCGGCGACGTGCTGCGGCTGGTGTGGCTCGACCCCGCCCCCGACAGCCCGGCCGATCGGCGCGGACGGCTCATCCTGGTGGCGCACCACCTGGTGATCGACGGGGTGTCGTGGCGGATCCTCATCCCGGACCTCATCGCGGCCTGGGCGCAGATCAGCGGCGGCGCGACGCCGATCCTGCCTGAGACCGGCACCTCCATGCGGCGCTGGGCGTATGCCCTCACCGAGGCGGCGCACCGGCCGGAACGGGTGGCCGAGCTCGACTACTGGCGCGACATCGCCGCCACCGACGACCCGAAACTGGCTGCGCGGGAACTGGATCCGGCCGTCGACCGGGTGACCACGGTGCGGTCGGTCGATGTCGAACTCGATGCCGAGACCACCACCAGCCTGCTCACCACGCTGCCGGGCCTGTTCGACGGCACCGTGGAGGACGCCCTGCTGGCCTGCCTCGCGCTGGCCATCCGGCGCTGGCGGATGGAGCCCATCGAATCGGTGCTGATCCGGCTCGAGGGCCACGGACGCCAGCAGGAGATCGTCCCGGGCGCCGAACTCTCGCGCACCCTCGGCTGGTTCACCACCGTCTACCCCCTGCGACTCGCCCTGCCCGACATCTCGATTCGCGACGCCTACGCCGGCGGGCCCGCCATGGGCGTGGCCATTCGCGCGGTGAAACACCAGCTGGCGGAGGTGCCGGACAAGGGCATCGGGTACGGCATGCTGCGGTATCTCAACGCCGACACCGCCACGCAGCTACCCGCCGCCGTGCCGGGGCGCATCGGATTCAACTACCTGGGCCGCTACGCCACCGCCGACATTCCGGCCGGGCTGGAGGATCTCGGCTGGCTGCCCACCGACGAATTCGGCGACCTGCACGCCGGCGAACACTCCGACGTGCCGGTCACCGCCGAGATCGAGATCAACGCGGTCGTGGTCGGCGACCGGTTGCAGGCAAGCTTCACCTTCCCCGAAACCCTGCTGCCGCGACACGAAATCACCATGCTGGCCCACCTGTGGACCGACGCGCTGTGCGCCGCGGCGTATTTCACCACCACGCCGGCCGCCGAACTCGCCGCCGAGGCCGAACGCCAGACCATGATCGAACTGCGCGAGCGGCGCGCGGCCGCCGAACTGGCTGCCGCACAGGCGGATTCCGCGCCGGGACTGGGCCTCGACGTGGTGTTGCCGATCCGGCCGGACGGCGACGAAGCGCCGCTGTTCTGCGTGCACCCCTCCTCCGGCATCGCCTGGACCTATCTCGGACTCGCCGATGCGCTGGCTCCCGGCCGCCCCATCTACGGGCTGCAGGCGCCCGACCTGTCCGGGGAGCCGCACGCCCGCGGCATCGCCGACTTCGCCGAGCGCTACGTGGCCGAAATCCGCAGGATCCAGCCGCACGGGCCCTATCATCTGCTCGGATGGTCCTTCGGCGGCCTGATCGCGCACGCCATGGCCGCTCAGCTCGAGGCAATCGGAGACGAGGTCGCCACCCTGGCCCTGCTCGACGCGGACAGCACCGATATCGACGGCGGCGGCATCGAGAAGCTCACCGCCGGATCCTTCGTCGCCGCCTTCGGGTCGGTGTTCGGCATCACCGACATCCCCGCCGACACCACCGCCGAACAGGCCGCCGCCCTCATCCGGGAACGCATGGGCGGGGTGTCGCTGGTCGACGCGGCCACCCTCGAACGCATGGCCGCCTCCTACAATGCCTCCGCCGACACCCGCACCGGGTATCAGCGGCCCGTATTCCACGGCGACGCACTGTATTTCAGCGCCACGGTGCACAGCTCCGACATCTTCGGCCCCGAGGGCTGGCGGCCCTGGATCACCGGCACCATCACCAACCACGACATCGACGTCAGCCACGACGAGATGACCGCGCCGCACGCGCTCGCGGCCATCGCCCGGATTCTCGACACACAGTGGGGAGGGACGCCGTGAACACCGAGCATGGCACACCCGATACAGCACACGCGGAAACCAGTACGGCCGGCCTGGACGGCGTGGTCGTGGAGGGCGTCGAGAAGTCGTTCGGCGCGGTGCAGGCGTTGCGCGGCATCACCTTCAAGGCCGCACCCGGCGAGGTGCTCGGCATTCTCGGCCCCAACGGCGCGGGCAAGACCACCACCGTCAATATCCTGTCCACCCTCATCACCCCCGACGCCGGGCGCGCCCTCGTCGCCGGGCACGACGTCGTCGACGACTCGGCCGCGGTGCGGCGCAGCATCATGCTCACCGGGCAATTCGCGGCCCTGGACGACGCCCTGTCCGGCTACGAGAACCTCGTCATGTTCGGCCGGCTGATGGGGTTGCGCAAACGCGCCGCCCGCGCCCGCGCCGACGAACTGGTCGCGGAATTCGATCTGGTGCAGGCCGCCGGGCGACGCGTCGGCACCTACTCCGGCGGCATGCGGCGGCGCATCGACATCGCCTGCGGGCTGGTGGTGCGGCCCGAGGTCGTGTTCCTCGACGAACCCACCACCGGGCTGGATCCGCGCAGCCGCCAGGGGGTGTGGGATCTCGTCGGCGGTTTCCGCAAGCACGGCATCACCACGCTGCTCACCACCCAGTACCTCGAAGAGGCCGACGCGCTCTGCGATCGCATCATCGTCATCGACCACGGCGTGGTCATCGCCCAGGGCACCGCCGACGAACTCAAGGCCCGCATCGGCGGCAGCTACTGCGAGATCGTGCCGGCGCGCATGGAGGACCTGCCCGCCCTGGCCGCCGCCCTCGGCGATCTGCTGCCCGACGCCAATCGCGAAGCGCTGAACGAAGATTCGGACCGGCTCGCCATCCCGGCGCCCGCGGGCGCGAAAACCCTCGCCGAAGCGCTGCGGCGGCTGGACGCCAGTGGGCTGGAACTGGTCGACATCGCGCTGCGCCGGCCCTCGCTCGACGACGTGTTCATCGAACTCACCGGGCACATCGCCGAAGTCGAAGAGCCCGAGGACGATTCGCCCTCGATCCGGGTACGGACCGCCGACGGCCGATACACCAGCGACGAACGAGCCCGGGCATGACCGCCCTTCCCGCCGCCGGTCCGGTCGCGCCCGCCGGCAACTGGCTCACCGACCTGCGCGCCACCCCCGCCACCCTGGCGCAGTGGTGGGTGCTCACGGTGCGGCTCATCGTGCCCGCCATCGTGACCGGCGAGATCGTCACCGCCATCCTCGCGCCCATCACCTTCACCATCAGCTTCTACATTCCGCTCAATCGCGTAATGACCTTCGCCGGACTGGGATTCAGCAGCTACGCGCAGTTCATGGCGCCCATCGTCATTCTGCAGGCCGCCGCGTTCACCGCCGTGTCCGCGGCCTTCCGCGCCGCCACCGACGCGGTGTCCGGGCTGGACCGGCGTTTCGACGCCATGCCCATGCATCCGCTGGTGCCCGCCGCGGCGCGCATGTCCGCCAATGTGTTCCGGCTGCTCATCGGACTGGTGTCGGCGGTGGCCAGCATCTACTACATCGGCTTCCGCTTCGAGGGCGGCGCCCTGCACACCGCCGGGTTCCTGGCGCTGGGACTGCTCATCGGCATCGCCTTCTCGCTCGGCGCGGACGCCATCGGCACCTTCACCCGCAGCCCGGAGGCCACTACGCAGATGCTGGTGCTGCCGCCGCTGATCCTCGGCATGCTGTCCACGGGATTGGCTCCCGCACACCAGTTTCCGCACTGGGTGCAGTTCTTCGTGCGCAATCAGCCGGTATCGCAGTTCGCCGAGGGGCTGCGGGCGCTCGGCGGCGACCGGCTCGGCAAATCCGCACCCGTCACCTGGTCGCTCATGACACCGCCGCTGCTGTGGATCGCGGCCATCGTCGCGGTGTCGCTGTTCTTCATCGCCCGCCAGAACCTGAAGAGGTCGTGATGGCCACCCTCGACCGGCCGCAGGCCACCGACACCCTCGTCTTCGGCGAGGCCTCCGTCCCGGCCCTGCTGCGCCACACCTGGATTCAGACCCAGCGACTGCTGCTGCGCTGGGTGCGCGACCCGATCACGCTGCTCGAGACGCTCATCGTCCCGTGCCTGCTGCTGCTCATGCTCGACATCGTGGTCGGCTCGCAGATCCAGAAATTCTCCGGGCACAGCGCCCTCTACGGGTCCACCCCGATGGTCACCCTGGTCGGCGCGCTGTCGGGGACCGTGGCCAGCGGCGTCATGCTCGGACGCGAACGCGAGGCCGGGATCCTGTCGCGGTTCTGGGTGCTGCCGGTGCACCGCGCCTCCGGGCTGGCCGCCCGCATCCTCGCCGAAGGCTGCCGCATCTTCGCCGGCACCGTGGTCATCATCTGCTTCGGCATGGCACTGGGCTTCCGGTTCCGCCAGGGCCCGCTGCAAGCCTTCGCATTCCTGTGGATCCCCGTGCTTTTCGGCCTCGCCTTCGCCACCATGGTCACCGCCATCGCGGTCTTCACCGCCAAATCCACCCTCGTCGAAGCCGTCGCCCTGCTGTCGTCACTGCTGATGTTCTTCAGCACCGGCTTCGTCCCCCTCGCCGCCTACCCGAAATGGATCACCCCCGTCGTCCAACACCAGCCCATGTCGGTCGCCGTCGACACCATGCGCGCCCTCGCCGAAGGCGGCCCCATCGCCACCCCCCTCACCAGCACCATCGCCTGGTCCCTCGGCCTCATCATCGCCTTCGCCATCCCCGCCGCCTACGGCTACCGCCGAGCCAGCCGCCGCTGACGCTGATCGAGCTGACGCTAATTGATCTGCGGGATGGCGCCGGCGGGGAAGGTAGCGGGTTGGGCGGCGGTGTATTCGGCTTGGATCTTGTAGTAGCGGTCGGTGGGGCCGTAGGCGGTGTAGAAGGTGAAATTGCGGGGGCCGGTGGTCGCGTGGGGTGCGGCGGCGACGAAGCGGGCCAGGACGGGGTCGAGGTGGGTGGGAAAGCGGGCGGCTTCGTAGCGGACGGGGAAGCAGATGCGTTGCATGCGTGGGGAATTCCAGGAGAAGGTGCGGTAGAGGTTGAAGGTGCGGTCGAGGAGGGCCAGCTCCTCGGGGGTGGCGGCGACGAAGGCGAGATCGCTCAGGATGGTGGTGATGTCGGCGGGGGTCACCACGCCGGGGGCGAGGACCTGGGAATAGAGGTTCAGCGTGCGGTTGCCGAAATCCAGTGCCATGATCGCGATTTCGCCGCCGTAGCGGTGCAGGTGGGCGGCGTGGGCGCGGGCCGCCTCGGGCATGCCGGGGAAGGCCAGGACTCGATCCACGGCGATCAACTCCGGAAACATCATCCAGATCTTCTCGACGCCGTGCGCCACGTCGACATCGACGCCGAAGAAGACGGGCACGGCCGCGGGGATCTCGGTGAGCAACCGTTCCATCGGATGGCCGACGAACTCGAGCAGTCCGGCGGCGCGCAGCCTCGACACCGGGTCGGCCTCGACACCGGCGTTCACCAATCGCACGTTCAGACGGCGCCGCGGCACCGGATGGGTGGTGGTGCGCACCCCGACGACCGAGGTGGTCCACAGATCCTCGAGGGTCTCGAGCACCGGATCCACCACCGCCGCCCGGTACGGCGCCTCGGCGAGCCGGGCGAACTCCTGAAAATCGCGTCGCATCCGATCCAGGGTCAGAACATCAGACGGGCCCATACCCACAGTGGATACCCGACAATTCGTCCCCGCGCGGGCGAAACGCCTCATCCAGTCCCCTTTCCGTAAATACCGGGCGGTGGGCGCGTCGAGCGGACGCCGCGATCGCGCGGGCGCACTATGCTGGCCGCCGTGCTCGAACCCGAAACCCCCGTCGCGCCGCACCCCGATATCGCTCACCTCGCCCCGCTGCTGGGGACCTGGCGGGGACGCGGCCGCGGCGAGTACCCGACCATTCAGCCGTTCGAGTACCTCGAGGAAGTGCACTTCGGCCATGTCGGGCGGCCGTTCCTGACCTACCGGCAGCGCACCCGCGCCGCCGACGGCAGCCGGCCCATGCACAGCGAGACCGGATATCTGCGCGCCAGCGGACCCGATCGGATCGAGCTGATCCTGGCGCACCCCACCGGCATCACCGAGATCTGCGAGGGACGGCTCGTCACCGAGGACGGCGAGCTGCGCCTCGAACTCGACTCGACCGCGATCGGCCTGAGCAGCAGCGCCAAATCGGTGACCGCGCTGGGCCGCACCATCACCGTCGCGGGCGACACCCTCGAATACTCGCTGCGCATGGCGGCGGTCGAGCAACCGCTGACCCATCACCTCGCCGCGACCATGCAGCGCACGAACCGAGGGTGAACTTCAGAATTCAACCCATGATGTGACCTGCGGCAACCCTTTCGGAGGGGACTGCCGCGGCATTTTCATGTCTTGTTTTGCTCTGAGTGACCGATTACCGTTTCTTGCATTGGCAAACAGTCAGCCAACCCTAATGAGCAGTGAATCTCCGACACACACGTTCGGGTCACACACTCGTCCCCACACAAGGGAGAGGGATATGAAGCGCTCGGCCCTTTTGCTCCTCACCACCGCCGGCATGATCCTCGCGGGAGCCGGCGTCACCGAAATCCTCGGCGACGCGTCCGCGGAGGGACCCCCCGGCAAGACCCTGGCCCAGCAGCGTTTCGTCAGCGACTCACTCGGACAACTGTATCCAGCGACCTGCGTGCGCGGCGACGCCTACGGACGCTGAGTCTCAATACCCCTGCGGCAGCGCCGTGAGCATGTCGCGGGTCACCGCCACCGCGTTGTCGGAACTGCCGCCGCGCACCACCAGCGTGGCCCACGCCAGATCACCGCGGTAGCCGATGAACCACGCGTGCGAACCGCCGTCCACCTCGGCCTCACCGGTCTTGCCGTAGACCTCGCCCTGATCGACGATGCGCTCGGCCGTACCGCCGAGCACCACCTTGCGCATCATCAGGCGCAGACCGTCGATCACCTCCGGCCGCACCGGCGCACGCGAGCCCGACACCTGCGTCGCATGGTTGGCGATCAGATACGGCACGGGCGTCGCACCGTGCGCGACCGTCGCCGCCACCAGGGCCATGCCGAACGGGCTGGCCAGCACCTTGCCCTGACCGATGCCGTCCTCGGCGCGCTGCACCTCGTCGTCGTCGACCGGCACCGAACCCGACACCGTCGGCAGGCCCGCCACCGTGTAATCCGGGCCCAGGCCCAATGACTGTGCGGCCGTGCGCAGATCCTCGCCGCCCAGCTCGGAGGCGATCTTGGCGAAGGACGTGTTGCAGGAGCGTTCGTAGGCGGTGGCCATCGACACCGTGCCGACGCTGAAGAGGTTGTAGTTGGGAATCGTGCGCTCCCCCACCGTGATCTGGCTCGGGCACGGGACCGAGGTGTCCGGGGTGGTGTGGCCGGCGGTCATGGCCGCGGCGGCCGTCACCGTCTTGAACGTGGAGCCGGGCGGGTAGAGGCCGGTCGCGGCGACCGGGCCGTCCTTGTCGGCCTCCTCGTTCTGGGCGATCGCCAGGATCGCGCCCGTGGACGGCTGCAACACCACCATCATGGCCTGCTCGGTGCGCGCGTCCACGGCCTGCTGCGCGGCGTCCTGGACATTGCGATCGACGCTGAGGGAGAACGAGGGGGCGGTCTGCGGCGCGACCTCGGTGAGCACATCGGTATCCACGCCATTGGCGTTGACGGTCACCACGCTCCAGCCCGCCTTGCCGTCGACCTCGTCGATGACAGTCTTGCGGACCTGGGTCATCAGGTCGGGGGCGAAGCGGCGATCGGTGGGGACCAGATCGTATTCCTTGGTGAACGTAACGCCCGACAGACCCAGAATGTCCGAATTGACCTGTCCGAACTCCCATTCCGTGAGCGTCACGACCGGGTAGGGGCCCTGCGCCTTGCGGGCGGCGCTCAGCAGCGAATCCGGGGCCAGGTGTTCGTCGAAGCGGCGCAGCGTGTTCGCGAGCGTGGCCGCGACGCCGCGCGGGTCCTTGGACATCGACGGCTGGAACAGCACCCGATACTGCGTGCCGGGAACCAGCACATCGCTGCCGGAGCGTTCGTTCACGCGAGCGCGCGGCGCGGGGGTCGAACGCAGTTGCAGCGTCTGGGTATTGCCCAGTTGCGGGTGGATGTCGGCGGCGCTCCAGCGCACCTGCCAGCGGCCGTCGGTGCGGGTCATCGGCAACTGGCCCCGGTAGGTCCAGACGCGGTCCTTGGGCAGATGCCATTCGTAGGTGTAGTCGACCACGGCGGTGTCGTCGGTGACGCGGGCATCGCCGGTGGTGGCGACCAGCTTCTCCGCCTGCAGCCGATCCCACGCCGAAGTCAGTGCGGCGCCGGCCTTTTCGGGTTGGCTGGTGCGGTCGGCGGCCGCCTGCACCCGATGGCCGGCGAAGTCGGAGACGAACGCCTCGGCGGCCTGCGCCGGACCCTGCGGACCCGACGAGCAACCGGCCGCGGCGAGCCCGACCGGGAGGGCGACCGCGACGGCGATCAGCGTGGACAAGACCCGTGGTGACATCGGGAGGAATGCTAGAGCCAACTATCGGCAAACCCGAGCGACACACTGCACCGGAACGGATTTCACCCCGATCTCACAGGGACGGGGTCAGTCCAGCAGCACGGTCGCAAAGGTGGCGATCTGCCGGAATCCGATCTTCTGGTAGGCGCGGCGGGCAACCTCGTTGTAGCAGTTGACATACAGGCTGGCGGTGCGGCCGGAGGAGACCACGACATTGGCGACCGACGCGGTGCCCGCGGTGCCGTAGCCCTGACCCCGCCGGTCGGGATGCACCCACACGCCCTGAATCTGGCCGGTGCGCCGCGAGAGCGCGCCCACCTCGGCCTTGAAGATCACCTCGCCGTCCTCGAAACGCGCCCAGGCGCGGCCGGATTCGATCAAACCGGACACTCGGCGGCGATAACTGCGGCCGCCGTCGCCGGAGCGCGGATCGATCCCGATCTCCTCGGTGAACATCGCCACCGCCGCCACCATGTAGCGGTCGATCTCCTCGGGCCGCACCCGCCGCACCCGCAGATCCGGTGCGATGCTCGCGGGTCGCTCCAACGCCAGCAGCGGCTGATCCGCGCGCAGCTCCCGCGGCGGACCCCAATGCTCGCTGAGCAATTCCCACAGCGGCAACGCCAGCTCGCGCCGCCCCACCACGGACGAACACAGCCGCGGCCCCTTCACCGCGCGCTCCGCGAACGCCTTCAAATCCTCCCGCCCGCCCCGCAGCGGCACCAGATTCGCCCCCGAGAAGCACAGCGATTCCCCCGGCCCGCCCCGACTCCACAGCTCCCCGTAGACCCCCCGCGGGTCCAGCCCGAACTCCTGCAGGCGCGCCGCCACCATGCACGTCGCCACCGGATCGGTGTCGAGCACACGCAAAACCTGAGTCAGATCGCGGTTCGCAAGCTGACGGGCCCCAGCCGCCCGGCCCCGCCGAGTAGGCTCCAGCACACTCCGCACGCCAACAGCCTGCCAGAACTTCCCCACCCGTGCCCCCCGATTGCCCACCCCCGCCCACCCACCAGCGCAAACGACAACGGCCCGGCCCCCGGCGGGCTGCCGGAGATCGGGCCGAGGGCTTTTCGCGTCAGCCGGCGGTGACGACCGGGGCGCCGGTGCCGGCGTCCGTGCCCATCTCGTCGGCGAGACGCATGGCCTCTTCGATGAGGGTTTCGACGATGAGGTGTTCGGGGACGGTCTTGATGACTTCGCCCTTGACGAAGATCTGGCCCTTGCCGTTGCCGGAGGCGACGCCGAGGTCGGCTTCGCGGGCCTCGCCCGGACCGTTGACGACGCAGCCCATGACGGCGACGCGCAGCGGGACCTCCATGCCCTCGAGGCCGGCGGTGACGGCGTTGGCGAGGGTGTAGACGTCGACCTGGGCGCGGCCGCAGGAGGGGCAGGAGACGATCTCGAGTTTGCGGGGACGCAGGTTGAGCGACTGCAGGATCTGGGTGCCGACCTTGATCTCCTCGGCGGGCGGGGCCGAGAGGGAGACGCGGATGGTGTCGCCGATGCCCTCGCTCAGCAGCGCGCCGAAGGCCACGGCGGACTTGATGGTGCCCTGGAACGCCGGGCCGGCCTCGGTCACGCCTAGGTGCAGCGGGTAGTCGCACTTGGCGGCGAGCTGGCGGTAGGCCTCGACCATGACCACCGGATCGTTGTGCTTGACCGAGATCTTGATATCGCCGAAGCCGTGCTCCTCGAACAGCGAGGCTTCCCAGAGGGCGGATTCGACGAGGGCTTCGGGGGTGGCCTTGCCGTACTTCTCGAGCAGGCGCTTGTCGAGGGAGCCCGCGTTGACGCCGATGCGCAGCGGGATGCCCGCGGCGCCGGCGGCCTTGGCGACCTCCTTGACGCGGCCGTCGAATTCCTTGATGTTGCCGGGGTTCACGCGGACCGCCGCGCAGCCGGCGTCGATGGCCGCGAAGATGTAGCGCGGCTGGAAGTGGATGTCGGCGATCACCGGGATCTGGGATTTCTTGGCGATGGTCGCCAGCGCGTCCGCGTCCTCCTGACGCGGGCAGGCCACGCGCACGATGTCGCAACCGGACGCGGTGAGTTCCGCGATCTGCTGCAGGGTGGCGTTGATGTCATGGGTCTTGGTGGTGGTCATCGACTGGACCGAAACGGGGAACTCGCTACCCACTCCGACATTGCCCACCATCAGCTGGCGCGTCTTGCGCCGCGGTGCGAGGACGGCCGCCGGTGCGGCCGGCATCCCCAAAGCGATGGCACTGCTCACGATCGGCTGCCTACTTTCGACTAAGTCCTCACCCTTACCGGCTCCGAGCTTACCGACGCTCGAATACCGGTCGCCCTGTGACGGCGGCGACAAGGGTACTCGGGCCGGAGGCGGGACTCGGAATCGGCCGGGGCCTACTGTTCTTATTCGTCGCAATGGCGGCGAAGGTTTACGGTCCTGTTTGTGAAGGTAGCGAAACCGGATGCGTGGCCCGCCGACCCGGAAGCGGCTGCGGCACTGCAAGATCAGCTGCGCACCCGGGTGATCGCCGATAATCCCCGGCCACCCCGTTTCCGGACGGTAGCCGGGCTGGACTCCGCCTACGACGACGACGGCAACGTGGTCGCCGCGGTGGTGGTGCTCGACATCACCACCCTGGAAACCGTCGAGATCGCCACCGCCCGCGGCGCCACCGACTTTCCCTACGTGCCCGGCCTGCTGGCCTTCCGGGAGCTGCCCACTACCCTGGACGCTCTCGAAAACCTCACCGTCACACCGGATCTGCTGATCTGCGACTCCCAGGGCCTGGCGCATCCCCGCCGCTTCGGCTTCGCCTGCCATATCGGCCTGCTGACCGGCGTCCCGACCTTCGGGGTGGCCAAGAACGCCTGGGGCGAGTTCGAGCAACCCGCGCCCGCACGCGGCAGCTCCAGCGTCATCACCCTCGACGGCGAACCGGTCGGCCGCGCCCTGCGCACCCGCACCGACGTCAAACCCGTCTTCGTCTCCGTCGGCCACCTCATCGACCTCGACACCGCCTGTGCCCAGGTCCTCGCCCTCACCCCCGAGTTCCGCCAGCCCGAGACCACCCGCCGCGCCGACCGGCTCTGCCGCGACCTGCTGCGCGAAATCGCCGCTACGGGAACAGTTTCACCGGATTGACGATGTCTGCGACCAGGGTGAGGACCATGTACGCGCCGCCGAGGACGACCACCACGTAGGTGGCCGGAAGCAGCTTGAGGTAGTCGACGGGCGCGCCGTCGGGCAGGCCCTTGCGGTTGCGGAAGACGTTGCGGAGCTTCTCGTAGAGGACGACGGCGATGTGCCCGCCGTCCAACGGCAGCAACGGCAGCAGGTTGAAGGCGCCGAGGAAGAAGTTCAGGCTCGCCAGGGTCAGGATGAACATCGACCACAGGCCGTGCTGGGCGGTCTCGCCGCCGATCTTCGAGGCGCCGTAGACCGAGACGGGGGTTTCCGGGTCGCGGGTGCCGCCGGTGACGGCATGCCAGAGGTCGACGACCTTCGACGGCATCTGGGCCAGGGATTCGACGGTGCGCACGGCGATCTGGCCGGTGAAGGCGCCCGCGGCGGGGATGGCCGACAGGACGTTGTAGTGCAGCGGCGCGTAATAGTCCTGCTGCACACCGACTTTCGCGACCGTCTTGGGCTTGTCGTGCTGGTCGTAGATGGTCGCCAGCTGCGGGGTGACCTCGCGGGTGAGGGTCTGGCCGTCGCGCACGAACGTATAGGTGAACGGGCCGGTCTGCTTCTGGGTCTCCGCCTGGAATTCCTTCCAGGTCTTGATCGGCACGTCACCGACCTTGACGACCTTGTCGCCCTGCTGCAGTCCGGCGACGGCCGCCGGGCCGGTGCCGGTGCACGGCAGCAGGTTCTTGTGATCGCTGGGATCGACATTGGAGACGCAGCCCAGCTTGCCGATCTGGGTTTCCGGCGGCTGATCGAAACGCGGCAGCCCCCAGCCGACCGCGAGCACCACGATCAGCAGGTAGCCGATCAGGAAGTTCATCAGGATGCCGCCGGACATGACCAGCAGCCGCTTCCAGGTCTCCTGCCGGTACATGGCCCGGTCGATTTCCTCGGGCTCGAGTTCGTCGAGGGCGGTCATGCCCGCGATATCGCAGAACCCGCCCAGCGGCAGGGCCTTGAGACCGTATTCGGTCTCACCGCGCCGCCACGAGAACACCTTGGGGCCGAAGCCGATGAAGTAGCGGCGCACCTTCATCCCGGTGGCCTGCGCCGTCCACATGTGGCCGCATTCGTGCAGGGCGACCGAGGCCGTGATCCCGAGGGCGAACAGTACGAAGCCGAGCGCGTAGACCATCCGCTTTTTCGAACCCTTCTGCTGTCAGCCGCGCACGATCGTGCGTGCGGTGTCGCGCGCCCACGTATCGGCCGCGAGCACCTCGTCCAAGCTACCGGGTTCGCCGCTCCACCGGTCGGCGGACTCCACGACCCGCGTGACGGTTCGCACGATATCCGGGAAACGGATGAGCCCGTCGAGGAATGCCTCCACCGCGATCTCGTTGGCGGCGTTGTAGACCGCGGTCACGCAGCCGCCGGCCTGCCCCGCCCGCCGGGCCAGTTCGACCGCCGGGAAGACGGTGTTGTCGACCGGTTCGAAGGTCCAGGTGGCGGCGGTGGAGAAGTCACAGGCGGCGGCCGCGCCCGGCACCCGGTCCGGCCAGCCCAGGGCGAGCGCGATCGGCAGCTTCATATCGGGCGGACTGGCCTGCGCCAGCGTCGAACCGTCGGTGAAGGTGACCATGGAGTGCACGATGGATTGCGGGTGCACGGTCACGTCGATGTTCTCGTACGGGACGCCGAACAGCAGATGCGTCTCGATCAACTCCAGGCCCTTGTTGACCAGCGACGCGGAGTTGAGCGTGTTCATCGGCCCCATCGACCAGGTCGGATGGGTCTTGGCCTCGGCCGGATTCACCGATTCCAGCATCTCGGTGGTCCAGCCGCGAAACGGCCCGCCCGAGGCGGTGAGCACGAGTTTCGCCACCTCCTGGGCGCGCCCGCCGCGCAGGCACTGCGCCAGCGCCGAATGCTCGGAGTCGACCGGCACGATCTGCCCGGGCTTGGCGGCCCGCGTCACCAGCGAGCCGCCCGCCACCAGAGATTCCTTGTTGGCCAGCGCGAGTCGCCGTCCCGACTCCAGCGTGGCGAGGGTCGGCTCCAGCCCGAGCGACCCGACCAGCGCGTTGAGCACCACATCGGCGTCGGTGCGCCGCACCAGCTCGGTCGCGGCATCCGGACCGGCCAGCGCCACACCGAGTTTCGCCGCCGCCGCCTCGTCGGCGACCGCCACGTTGCGGGTCCCGGTGGCCGCGATCTGCCGCGCCAGCAGTTCCGTATTGCCCCCGCGCGCAGCCAGACCCACCACTTCGAAGCGGTCGGGATTGGCGGCGATCACCTCCAGCGCCTGCGTACCAATCGACCCGGTGCTACCCAGCAGCAGAACTCTCACAACGTCGGACACGCCGCCATTGTCCCTTGCCGCCACCACGAGACACCCCACCGCCCCGCAGCCGTGGGCCACCCCGCCCCACAGTCTCGCGCGCCCTGCTCGATTCGCGAGCTTCTCGGCCCTGCTCGATTCGCGAGCCGCGGGCAGCCTGCTTGGTTCGCGACTGGCGGGCAGCCTGCTTGATTCGCGAGTGGCGGGCAGCCTGCTTGATTCGCGGGTGGCGGGCAGGCTGCTCGATTCGCGAGTGGCGGGCACCCTGCTTGATTCGCGAGTCTCCCGCACCCTGCCTTGTTCGCGAGTCGCGGGCGCTCAGCCTCATTCGCGAGTCGCGGCCACTGCTTCGCTCTCGCCTTCGAGTTGCGGGACACGCCCACCTCCGCCAGGGGCTTTCAGGGGCTTGCCCCTGAGAGTTACGAGAGTTGTCCTCACCCCTGGTCGCTACGACACGGGGTCGTATGTCACGATATTGGCCAGCAATCGATTCGAGCCGTAAAGGAGCCAAAGTGGCCGCCACGGAACTGGAACCCGCGCACCCGAAGGATGTCGTCACCAAGGTCGACACCGCCGAGGTTCCGTCCGCCGCGTGGGGCTGGAGCGGTGAATCGCGCCGGACCGCTCGCGCCGCGGGCTGGGTCGTCGTCGTGATCCTGCTGGCCATGCTGTTCGAGAACCAGCAGGGCAGCTCCTCGGGCACCGGCAATGTCGGTTACATCTTCCTGATCCTCTTCGCGGTGGGTCTCGCGTTCGTCCTGATTCGCGACTCCATCCTGTCGCGCCGCCCGCGCTAGCGCGACCCGCGCACGAATTCGGGCCGGATCGCTTTCGCGATCCGGCCCG
Organism: Nocardia yunnanensis; assembly: GCF_003626895.1. Lineage (GTDB taxonomy): Bacteria > Actinomycetota > Actinomycetes > Mycobacteriales > Mycobacteriaceae > Nocardia > Nocardia yunnanensis. The sequence continues at coordinate 6,782,994 of NZ_CP032568.1, forward strand.
ATTCCATTGTCCCGCAACACCTTCGGGCATTGCGCGGGACCGCGACCCGGTCCGATCGTGGTGGTCCCGGTCGGTCCCGGCTCAGCGGCTCAGTTGGCGGCGTCCGGCGCGCTCAGGCGGTTGAACAGGCCGATGCCGATGGCGACGGCGGCCACGCCGCCGGTCAGCACCAGACCGGCCGCGGCGCCCAGCGGGATGCCGACGCCGGCACCCATGAGGCAGCCGCCGACCCAGCCGGGCAGCAGCACCGGGGTGCCGAGGACAGCGCCCAGCACGCAGCCGCCGACGCCGCCGATGAGGGTGCCGATCAGGGTGCCCATGCCGGTGGCGATGCCGAACTGCGAGGAGGCGGCGGACCAGGCGGCGTCCTGATCGGCCTGGCTGGCGACATCGTGCAGCACCGGGGCCGGGGTGGCGGCGGCCGGATCCATGTTCGGGGTGAAAGTGGCGGTGTTGCCGTCGATCTGGGCGGCCATGGGGTGGGCCAGTCCGTCCTGCTGGAACGCGAGCGGGAACGCGGTGACCAGCGCGCCGTGGTCGTCGAGCACCTGGAACTGGCCGTCGCGGGTGGCCAGCGAACCGAGGTCGGTCTTCAGCACGACCGACGCGCCCTCGATCTTGGCGTCCCAGTGGATGCCGGGTGCGGCGTCGGCCGCGGGGGCGGGATCGGCGTAGGCGGTGCCGGCGCTGATTCCGAGGGCCGCGATGGCCAGGGCCGACGTGGCGGCGAACTTCTTCAAACGCATTACTTCTCGTCGCTTTCTCGAGCGGGCGCTTCCCTCCAGGGAGCGAGGTCCTCATCGAGCACCCGGTACAAGATAAGCGAGCAAATGTTGCCTTGTTGTTGCCAAACTGTGCCAAAGAAGCGTCTCTGAGTATGTTTTTCGTAAAGACCATGTGCCAGCGTTTCTAGGTTGACGCTCGAAGCAAGTTCTCAGTACACGAAAAAGGCCCGCGCCACCGGCCCTGAGGGGCGATGACGCGGGCCTTCGCGAGCGCCGGGACTACTGCTCGGCGGGATTGTTGATGCGACCAACCTTCCTCCGGGTTGTCCCCAAGAGTGAAGTGGACGCGAATCTCAACGTCCTAGTCAAGTGTCCAGTAAGAATCAGCTGAGAAGTAGCTACAAATGTCCTTCGACAGCAGACATCACTGAGTCATGGGCGTCGTGAGGCAGGCCACCGCACTCGCGCGGTCAGCGCCGGAAGCGGTCCCTGAGCTGCGGATCGTTCTCCCACCACAGACCGGTGGACACCGGCTCCTCGGCCTCGGCGGCGGCGCGAGCGGTGGTGCGCGACACCGGCTTCCGCCGCGCCTGCTCGGCCTCGGCCGCATCGAGTTCGGCGTCCATCTCCTTCGCCTTGCGCTTCTCGTCGGCGGCGAAGCGGCGCATGACCACCAGCGAGTAGACCAGCCCGAGCAGATCGCCGAGCAGCCAGAAGATGCCGGCGCCGATGGTCTGGTCCATGCGCGCGTCCGGACCCCAGTTGCGGCCGAGCGCGGTGTAATAGCCGGTGGCGACCAGCGGGCCGAGCCAGAGCACGATGCCGAGGATGCCGTCGGCCAGGGACTCCGCGATGGTGATGAGCAGCGACAGCCCCTGCGTGAAGCGCTTGGCCACCGGGTCGACCTGCAGCCGCGAATAGAAGTAGAGGAACCCGACCGCCACGATGATGATCCGGGTGACCGCGTCGACTCCCCCGTGCCGCAGCACCGCCTCGTACCACGGCGAGAGGAACAGCGCCCACGGCAGCAGCAGGATCAGCACGGAGGCGGTGGCCGGATGCGTGAACACCCGGGCGACAGCGCCGGAGAGCATGCCGTCCAAGCGTTTCCGGCCCGCCGGTCCCAGCGCCGCGCGCAGCACCGTGAACGGCGTTCCGGCCGCGAGCGCGAACGGCACGAGGTAGAGCAGTATCAGCACCTGCAGCGCCCGCACCCAGAACAGGGTGCCGGAGTACACCCCGATCACGCCGAGTCCCGAGTACAGCCACACGCCCAGCCCGGCGACGGCGAAGCACACCGCCCGCCCCGCCGAGAGTTGTTCGCCGCGTTGGCGTCCCTTGACGAAGCAGGACGCGTACGCGAGCCCCAACAGGACGGTGACCAGCACGGTCGAGGTGTCCCACCGCCACGAGGTCACCACACTGCTCATGTGCAGCGGTGTTTCGATCCCAACCACGGCGTCAAGTATGCGCCTAGCGCGAAACCAGGCGCCGATAGGTCACCTTGTCGAATTCGCGCCCGAATTCGTCCACGGCGACCACGTCCATCTCGCTGGCGAACACGCCCGGCCGCACATCCACGCGAATGAACGAGTAGCGGCTGAATCGAACTCGCGACCAGGGAGCGGACTCCTTGCCTTCCTTGCCGTCGGAGCCCCACAGAGTGCTCTCGGGCACGAAGGTGTCGGGCTTCTCGTTGCCGCGGCCGACAGCACCTCGCTGACATAGCCGTCGGCGGTGCGCCAGCGATAGAAGTGCGGCATCCGCCCGGCCAGCCCGTCGACGGGCGCGTGCACGTAGAACTGCTCAGCGGCGAGCACTCCCCCGTCGGTGCGCGGCAACTGGGTGACCAGGTTGCGGACCTCCGCCTCGAGGCTGCCGCCCAGCGCGGGGGTCGGGCCGTGCTCGAGAAACACCTTGGTGGCGCCCGGGTTTCGCGACAACTGCGCGGAGAAGCGCAACTGGCTCGCGGCGTCGGTGCCGTAGCCGACGCGGCGGCCGCCCACGGTCAGCGGCGCGTCGTCGGCGTAGGCGACCCCGCGTCCGCCGAAGGCCGCGCCGAGCCCGGCCGCCATGGCCGCGGCGGTGCTGCCGCGCAGGAAGTTGCGGCGGCTCACCCGGTGCCGTCGCAGATAGGACCGGTGCCATTCGTATTGCTCGTCCATCGTCATCTGCGCGGCGAGCCGTGGGGGTATGCCCGTGCGGGGCACCGAGCCGGGAGGATTCAGCATCGAGAAAACCTTGTCACCGTGGGTCCGTTTGCGACGTCATCGAAACGCCGGCAGCTTACGGGTTCTCGACATGCCGGTGAACGCGCGGGGATTCACGCACGGCGGTTTGCGTCGCGCCGACAACCGGGGCAGCGGCTCAGTCGGTCTCGCGATGCGCCGCTTCGTACTCCGCCTCGAAGCTCTTCTCGCGGCGGCTCTCCCGCACCTTCCACACGATCAACGCCAGCACCACGATGACCGCGACCCCGATGGCCAGATCGCGTCCGACCGTCTTGGCCACCGCCTCGTAGGACTGCCCGGCCACATAGCCGAGCACCACGAACGTTGTGCCCCAGACGATTCCGCCCGCGGCATTGAACACCAGGAAGCGCCGGTAGGGCATCCGGGAGGTGCCGGCGAGGGCGGGCATCATGGCCCGGAAGAAGGCGGTGAAGCGGCCCAGGAACACCGCCCAGCCGCCGCGGCGGGCCAGATAGTCCTGCGCCTTGTCGAGCCGTCCGCGGTGCCGGTCGAGCAGTTTGACCTGCAGCAGCCGCGGCCCGAGGTGCTTGCCGACCTCGTATCCGACGCTGTCGCCGATGATGGCGGCGGCCACCACCAGCACGATCATCACGCCGAGCACCACATGCCCCTGGCTGGCGGCCACCCCGCCGAGCACCGCGGCCGTCTCGCCGGGCACCACGAAGCCGACGAAGATCGCGTCCTCGACGAACACCAGCAGCGTGACGACGAGATACACCCAGACCGGGGCGATATCCAGGATCCGGTGCAGCAGCGAGTTCATGTCCGCCACGGTACCCAGCGCGGCGGGCTTCAGCGTGCGGGATCGCCCTGCGGTCGCCGCCGCAACAGCGCCCACAGGCCCGCGGCGCAGCCCGCCGCGAGCGCCGCCGCCATCCAGCCGGGCGCGAACGACGCGAAATCGGTGATGCCGCAGGGTCTTCCGGGGTCGCCGAGCAGACAGTGGCCGCGGCGGGTGTAGTCGCGCAGCGCCAGCACCGGCGAGGGCATGTAGATCATGGCGATGCCGAGCACCCGGGTGGAGCCGTAGCGCGGGGTGACCGCGCCGAAACTGTAGCCCGCCAGCAACGCCAGCAGCGCGTGCCCGAGACCGGTGAGCGGCGCGGGATGCCCGGCGGCCACCTCGAGCACCGAGAACGCCGCCAGCCCGAGCAGGCCGACCGCCGCGATCCGCACCGCGGGCCAGCGGGTTCCGGCCAGCAGCCCGGCCGCGACCAGCAGCATGAGCGGCACCACCGACCAGCCCGGTATCCCCGTGGTCAGGACCGCGCTGCCCACCCCGGCCAGGGCCACCGCCAGCAGCACCTGGCTCCCGTCGCGGCCGGGCAGCAGGAACGCGGCGAGCAGGGCGGTGACGACGGTGACCGCGGTGACGATCGCGACGACGCGCACGCTGTCGCCGTGGCGGGCCAGCACGCTCGAGCACAGCAGGCTCACGCCGATCATCAGGGCGCCCGCGATGATCGGCACGATGGGCAGGTCGATCGAATACGGTTCGGCGGCATGGGTGCCCGGTTCGCGCAGGAACCGCCACCCGATCACCAGCAGGGCGAGGGTGATGAGCCACAGCGGCGGCGAGTCGAGGGCGGGCCAGTTCTGCGGGAAATGCTGGTCGATGAGCCGGGATTGGGCGGCCGGCACGAATTCGCCGAGCGCCACCCCGGCGATGGCGCCCAGCAACCACGCCAAAGCCGATGGGGAATAACGGTTTTCGATGCGGGAGCGCGCCAGCACCGCCGCGCCCGAGCCGCCGAAAACCAGGCCGCCGGCGATGGAGTCCAGGAAGTTGAGGGTGGCGAGCGAGGTGCCGAGCACGGCGTGGCGGCCGAGCAGATGGTTCACGAACAGCAGCGCCGCCCCGCCCAGGGCGACCCCCCAGCGCAGGCTCTGCCCGCCCAGCGCGGTGGCGAGCACCGCGGTGACGATCGCGATCAGCGCACCCGCGGCTATCGCCTGCGGCAGGCTGAAGGCCAGCAGGCCCAGTCGCGCGACGCTGCTGCGCGAGGTCCAGGCGAAGTCGATGGGCACCATGAGCGACAGGCCCGCGATGAGTGCCGCCAGGAAGGCGGTGCAGACATCCGCGATCTCCCGGCTCCCCCGGATCGTCATCGAGACCCGAGTGGAAGCGACCCGCAAACCCGCTGATCTGCACCCATTCCGCCAGATTAGCAATCAATCAGCAATCGATCGGGGACGTGGTCCGGCAGCTCGCCTCGGCGTCGAGGGCTGCCATCAGCCCGCGTGGGACGCCCGCGCTGGGCATCGGCGCGTTCGCCGAGAAGACCCTGGTGCAGCGGCTGGCGCGGCCGTGGTGCTCGAGGACGGGCGCGGCACGAGTGTGGCCGCGACAGGGTCGGCCGGTCCACCCGCTCGTGGGCCGTGCGTGATTCGGCGAGGCACGGCCGATTCCCAGTCGGCTCGACGCTGCGCGTGGGTCAGGCCGGGGACGCTGCGCGTGGGTCAGGCCGGGGACGCCGCGCGTGGGTCAGGCCGGGGACGCCGCGCGTGGGTCAGGCCCCGAGACGCTGTGCGCGGGTCAGGCCCGGGGTTGTTCGTGGATCAGTTGCCCGCCGATGACGGTGTGGCTGGGTTCGAGGCCGTGCAGCCGCTCGGCGGGCGCGCCGGCCGGATCGACGTCCCAGAGGGTCAGGTCGGCGAGCCGGCCGGGAGCGAGTATCCCGCGCTCATCGGATTCCCCCAGCAGCGCGACGGCATTCGTGGTGTGCAGGGCGATCGCCTCGGCGGCCGTGATGGCGTGTTCGGGGCCGCGCACCCCGGTCACGGTCTGGCGTGTCACCATGCCCCACACCGACCGCATCGCGCCGTACGCGCCGACCGGGTAGTCGGAGCCGCCGGTCACCAGCGCGCCCTGATCGATCCAGCCGCGCGCGGGGAACAGCCGGTCCACCCGTTCGGGACCCCAGTAGGTGTCCTGAATGCGCGCGACATCGTGCTGCAACGGCTGCTGGATGGTGACCGGGATGCCCAGCGCGACCGCGCGGGCGCGCAGTCGCGCGTCGGCCAGGCCGCCGTGCTCCATGACCAGCCATCCGGCGGGCAGCGCCGGATGTCGTTGCCGCAGTTCGGCATACACGTCGAGCAGTCTCTCCACGGCGCGGTCGCCGTAGGCATGGGTGCCGATGCGCCAGCCGCGCCGCAGCACCCGATCCATGGCGGTCACCAGCAGCTCCGGATCCCAGGTGAGGTAGCCGTGGAAATCGTGGTCGCAGGCGTAGGGTTCCCGGGTGGCGCCCGCTTCGATGCCACCGTCCAGACCGAACTTGACGCCCCAGACGCGCAGCCACGGCCCGGGCAGATACCGCCATGGTTCCAGCTGGTCGAGCAGCTCGTCGACGGCCTCGACGGTGGTCAAGCCCAAGGCGGAGGCCATGACTCGCACCCGGACCCGCAGTGCGCCCGCGTCGAGCGCGGCCGCCAGCACCGGCAGCTCGGTCACCGGCACCATGGCGTCTCGCACCGCGCCGATGCCCTTGGCCGCGTAATCCTGTGTCGCGGTGCGGAATCCGTCGATCCGCTGCGCCGCGGTGGCCTGCGGCAGCAGCCGCGTCACCAGCGGTATCGCATTGTCCTGCAACCAGCCGTCGAGCGTGCCGTCCGCGGCGCGGCCGAGATGACCGCCCGCCGGGTCCGGCGTCTCGGCGCCGATTCCGGCCATCGTGAGTGCGGCACTGTTGACCACGATATTGTGGCCGCCCCGCATGAGCAGGACCGGATGTGCGTCGGTGGCCGAATCCAGTTCGCGCGCGGTGGGAAACCGCCGCTCGGCCAGATTGATCTCCTGCCAGTTGGCGGTGGTGCGAATCCACTGCCCCGGCGGAGTCCGTTGCGCGCGTTCACGAATCAGCGCCAACATGTCCGGAATGTCGCGCGCGAGATGCACCGGCACGTCGTGGGCGCTGTTGGCCGCGATCATGAGGTGGGTGTGGGTGTCGTCGAAGCTGGGCAGCACGGTGGCGCCGGGCCGGTCGATGACGACCGTGTCCGCGCCCGCCCAGCCATCGAGCCCACGCGGGTCCGCGGACAAGGCCACGATGCGGTCCCCGCGCACCGCCAGCGCCCGCTGCGGGTCCTGCCCCGGTACCAGCGTGTGAATGGCCGCCGCGCGAATCAGCAGATCCGCTCGCCCGTCCGACATGCGATCACTCCTCACCGAATTGGTTACCAAACCTAACCATGACGGGTTATTCGGTCGTGCGCTCTATGGGAAAGAGGATGGGGCTCAAGAGGTATTGGTCGCGGCCCGGTTCGGGTTGCTGGGCCAGGCGTGGGGTGATGACCGCACGCAGTTCGCCGATCAGCTGTTCGAGTTCGGGGCGGCTCAACCACAGGGCGTGTTGGCGGAAGCCGACGAGATCCGCTGCGGGATCGGCGTTCTCGCCGGCGAGGTAGGCGTCGAACTCCGCGGCCAGGACGGCCATGGCCAGGGCGAAGACCGAGCGATAACCGTCCGCGGGCAGGGCCGCGGCCGCGTCGGCGGGGATGGCGGCCCGGTCCTGGCGCAGCCGGTACCGGCGCTCCACCGCGCCGCGCACCCGCCGCTCCTCGGCCACCTCGAGAATGCCCGCGGCGGTGAGGGCGTCGACATGCCGGTACACCGTCGCCTTCGAGGTGTCGGGGAGGCGGGCGCAGAGTTCACCGGTGGTCAGGGTGCGGTCGCCGCGCAGCGCGTGCACGATACGCAGCCGCGCCGGATGCGCGAGCAGCTCGAAAGTTTCCACTACCCAACCTTCGCACAGGCTGCTACCTTTCTCAATCATAAGAATGATTGCACTGATTGAGAAAGGTGTGGCGGCATGACCGTTGACATCGATTCCGCGTCCGCCGCCGTCACGGCGGCGGAACTGCTGCGCGACGAACGCTTCGAGGAATTGGCGGCCCGGTTCGCGCCCCGCATGGCGGCGGTCGTCTCGGCCGATACCGTGCGCGCCGGATGGACCGGGGAGATCGCCCGGCTGGGTGCGGTGCGCACCCTCGGCGCGCCGGTCCTCGAGCCCGCGAGCGACGGCTTGGTCAAGGCACGGATTCCCGTCACGTGCGAGCGCGGCGGGCTCACCGTGCACCTGGCGGTGGACGCGCGGGGTGAGCTGCACGGATTGCGCCTGGCGCCGCCCGCCGAATCCGGTTGGACGCCACCGGATTACGCGCATCCGCGTGCGTTCACCGAACACGAGGTCACGCTCGGCGAGGGTGACACGGCGGTGGCGGGCACCATGACCCTGCCCAGGGGCCGTGGACCCCACCCGGCCGTCGTCCTCGTCGCGTCCGGCCCGGCCGACCGCGACCTCACCACCGGGCCGAACAAGCCGTTCAAGGATCTCGCCTGGGGACTGGCCACCCGCGGGGTGGCGGTGCTGCGCTACGACAAACTCACCTACGCGCACAGCGAATTCGAGAGCACGCCCGGTTTCACCCTGGTGCAGGAGTACCTGCCGCACGCGCTGGCGGCGGTCGAGATTTTGCGGCGGCAATCGGGCGTCGATGCCGACCGGGTGTACGTCGTCGGCCACAGCGGCGGCGGTAAGGCGGCCCCGCGCATCGCCGCCGCGGATCCGTCGATCGCGGGGGTGGGCATCCTGGCCGGGGACACCGTCCCGCTGCCCCGCTCGGTGCTGCGCGCCCTCGCGCATCTCACGGCGGTCCAGCCGGACGAGGACCTGACCGAGGCGCTGGCGGCCACGCGCCGCCAGGTCGCGAACACCGAAAGTCCCACGCTGTCACCGCAATCCCCCACCGCGGGCCTGTTGTTCGACTGGCCCGCCTCCTATTGGCTGGACCTGCGCGACTACGACCAGGTGGCGACCGCGGCCGACTTGGGCAGGCCGATCCTGATCGTGCAGGGCGGCCGCGACTACCAGGTCACCGCCGCGGAGGATCTGCCGCGCTGGGAAGCCGGACTCGCCGGCACGCCCGAGGTCACCGTCCGCGTCCACCCCGCGCTCGATCACATGCTGTTCGCCGGCGCCGGACCCTCCACTCCCGCACAGTATTTCCGGCCGCAGCACGTCGATTCGAGCGTGCTCACCGATATCGCCGACTGGCTGGCCGCCCCGCCGCCGCGCGCGACGCTCCGGGATCGGCTGGCGGATCGCTGGTACCGCTTGCGCGGCAGCGGTTCACGCGACAGCATCAGCGGGTGAAACCAGGACATGTGGCGGTGCTGTCGGCGGCCGCGGCGGCCACGCTGACGCTCTCGTGCGGGCTCGCCGCCGCCGAACCGCAGCCCGCCCTCACCCGCAACGCGGCCATCGCGCGCGCCTACATCGACGCGCTGGTCTCCCACGACGCCTCGGCGGTCCCGTTCGCGCCGGACGCGACCCGGGTCGAGGCAGGGATCCAAACCGGTTATTCCGGACCGCAACTCAGCAACGATCTCGAGCACGGGGTGCAGTACTCGGTGATTCAGCGGGTGCACGATCTGCACCTGTCCGAGGATGGTGAGGTGGTGTCCACCCGCTACCTGCTGGACTCCGGGGTCGGCGGCGTGCGCCTGGTGACCGTCGACATCACCGAGACCTTCGTCATCCGTGACGGTCTCATCCGGTCGATCGTGGCCACGATCGTCCCGGTGGGCTAACGCGCCCGCAGCGGGTTGCGCAGCACCAGCAGCGGACGCCCCGTCGCCACCACCCAGTGTTCGAAACCGTTGAGCCCGGCCAGGATCGCCGTCACCAGGGCCAGCGTCGCGAGCTGCGGCAGCAGTGGCGCGACGGCGGTGAGGGCGGCCAGCAGCAGCGCCGTGAGCAGCCGGCCCAGCGTCGCCGCGCCGAACATGCGCCAACGGGTGAACAGGAACGCCGTCACGTACAGGGTCGCGCCCAGTGGCAGCAGGTAGCCGGTCATGCCGTGCGGTGCGGCGGTGGGATGCTCGACCATGGTGCGCGCGCCCACCGCCACCAGCACCAGCCCGACGACCAGCAGCATGTGCCCGTAGCTGAGCACATCGCGCACCACGTTGCCGCGAATCTGGTTGGTGCGCAAGGAATGTTCCACCGCCGAGAACCCGTAGGCGAAGTACAGCCACCACAGGCCGCAGCCGAGCAGGAAGATCAGCCCGACCGCGCACCAGGCAGCCACGCCCAGTTGTGCCTCGGCGGCCTGGGTGCCCACCGAGGCCAGCGTCTCGCCGAGGGCGATGATGACGAAGGTGGCGAAGCGTTCGGGCAGATGCGTCGCCCCGAACTGGACCGTGCGCAGGCGTCGGGCCAGCAGCACCGGCCCGGCGAAGGCCAGCAGCACCGCGATCACCCACAGCCCGTTGCGGATCGCGCCCTCGGGCGCCAGCGCGGCCAGCACCAGCAGGACCGCCGCGACCACGGTGACGGTGAACGGATTGACCCAGCTGCCGAACGCGCCGCCCTGCGCGAAGACCCGCTTGCGCTGCATCTCCGCCCACAGCAGCAGCCGCAGCACCAGTTGCGCCGCCGCCAGGATCAGCGGCTGGGTGTGCCCGGTGAAGGCGTGCGGCGCGGTGATGGCGAACACGAACATGCACAGCCCGCACGCGAACAGGAACAGCCGCTGCCCATTCGAGTCCTCGACCCCGTGCACGGCGAGCGTGGTGCCGACCCACGACCACCACATGATGCCCAGCAGCAGCACCGTCTGCCCGACCGCGCCCCAACTCTGTCCCGCGAAGGCGACGTGCGCGGCCTGTGTCACGGCGAACACCAGCACCAGGTCGAAGAACAATTCCGCCCAGCTGGCCTTCTCGTGCGCCTCGTGTTGCGGTTGCGTCACCGTGATCCCTGCCTAGCTCCGTGTCCAGCGCGTTCACTCTAGCCGCGGGCGCGGGCCGCGAAACTCCTGCGGACGGCGAAATCCCGCTGGTGGCGCGGGTCGAACGGCACAATGTCGGCCATGCGGACATGTGCCCGTTTGTTGCGCGCCGTCGTCACCGCGGCGCTGGTCGTGGCGGTCGGTCAGATCGCCACCGTCGAGCAGGTCGCCTCGGCGGCGCCGATCGCGGCGCGCACCCCATCGTTCCAGTCGCCCCGCACCCAATTGCCGTGGACGACCGCCGAACCCGAGGGCGTGCGGGCGCCGGGCGCCGCGCTGGCGGACGGCATCACCGGCACGGTGCTGTGGTCGCGGGAGCTGAACACGCCGGTCCCGATCGCCAGTATCGCGAAGGTGATGACGGCGCTGGTCGCCATCGGCGCGGGCGATCTGGAGCGGCCGATCACGGTGCCGCCGGAGAGCATCGCCTACTGCGTCCGCAACGACGGCAGCAGCGCGGGGCTGGCGGCCGGCGAGGTGCTGACCACCCATCAGCTGCTGTACGCGATGATGCTGCCGTCGGGCTGCGATGCCGCGTACACGCTGGCCGAGGCGTACGGTCCGGGCCAGGACGGCTTCATCGCCAAGATGAACGACACCGCGCGCCTGTTCGGTTTGGGCGCAACGCAATTCGCCGATCCCAGCGGGCTGCCGATCCCGGCCGACGACTCCACCTATTCCACGCCGGCCGATCTGATCGCGCTCGCGGTGCGCGCGATGAGCCTGCCGGTCTTCCGCGAGGTCGCCGGGGCGGCCACCTATCATTTGCCCGCCGGCCCGGCCAATCGCGAACACCAGTGGCGCACCACCAATCAGCTGCTGCGCGAATATCCGGGCACCATCGGCATCAAGACCGGTTCCACCGACGCCGCCGGCGCCTGCCTGCTGTTCGAATCCGTGCGCGCCGGCATCCCGTTGATCGGGGTGGTGCTGCACAGTTCTCCCGGCAACGGCGCACTGGCCAAGGACGATGCCGTGCGCATGCTGGACTGGGCCTACGACCCCATCGTCAGCCGGCTGCCGATCGGCTGACGCTCAGATCGTCTGTGCCGCATGGGCGTCGACGAGGGCACGCAGGAAGGCTTCGGGCACCTCGGGCCAGTCCGGCTGCCAGCGCCCGGCGAGCTGGTCGGCGTGCAGGGCGGCGAGGGTGGCCACCACATGCGGGCCGCCGTCGAGCAGGTAGCGGACCGAGCCGTGTTCGGCGCACTGGGCGGTGACGGTGGCCAGCAGGGCTTTGGCGTCGTCGACCCGGCCGCAGGCGGCCAGGCAGGCGACCAGCATGCGGCGGGCCTTGAGCAGTTCCCGTGGGCGGTGGACGGTTTCGAGGCGATCGACCCACTCCTGCGCCCAGGTGCGGGCGAGTTCCAGTCCGGCGGGCGTGGATTCGGCCAGCAGCAGGCGGATGGCGGTGAATTCCTCGTAGAGGACCGTGAATTCGTCGATGGCGTCGGTGGGTGTGCGGCGGTGGCGGTGGTCGACGGGCGGCAGCGGTCCGAACTCGGGATGCGGCGGCAGGCCCAGGCGCAGCCGCTCGTTCTCCACTTCGGCGCGCAGCCGCGGCAGCGCCATCGAGACCGCCACGCGCGCACCCTCGTTGAGGCGGCGGACCGCGGCGGCCCGATCCCCGCGCAGCGCCTTCACCCGCGCGCCCACCACGTAGCGGGCGAGTTTGAAATCGACGACCCCGGCGTCGGGGCCCAGCTTGTAGCCCTCGTCGAGCAGCCGTTCGGCCTCGGCGACCTCGTCGCGTTCGTAGAGCAGTTCGCCCAGCAGCGAGCCGGCCAGCCGCGCGCCGTAGGAGTGGCTGCCGCCGGACTGTTTCGCGATCTCGAGGGCGGCGCGGAAGTACTGCTCCGCGCGGGGGATGTCGAGTTGCAGGCTGGCGGCCAGGCCGAGAAAGCACAGGCCGTGAATATTGTTGTAGACGCCCTTGTTTCGTCGCATGTAGGGCGCCGACCACTCCTGGATGCGCACGGCTTCGTCGAAGTCGCAACGATATCCGGCGGCCAGGCTGGCCACGTTCGCGCCGATGGCCACCACGTACGGCGACAGTTCGTCGGCCAGCGCGAAACACGGTGCCAGCCAATCCTCCACGCCGGTCAGCACATCGGCGCGCACCGTCACCACGGCGTGCACCACGCCCGCCTCGGCCCGCAATCGCTCTCGCAGCCGCGGTTCGGTGTCCGCGAGGGTGGTCTCGGCCAGGCGCAGGGCGCGTTCGGCGGGTCCGGCCCGGTGCAGCAGGATATTGGCCCAGGCCAGGTCCAGTTGCAGCCGCGGATGGGTGTCGATCACCGCGGGCGGCAGCTTGTTGACCAGGCCGATGAGGCTGGCCATCTGGCCGTGCTCGAGCAGCGACATGCCGTCGCGCTCCACGATGTCCACGGCCCGCTGCTCGTCGCCGGCGAGCAGGGCGTGGTCGACGGCCTCGCTCACGTGCCGGTGCTCGGCGAACCATTCGGCGGCGGCGCGGTGCAGGGCGTCGATGCGTTCGGGCGGGCCGTGTTCGAGGCGCTGGCGCAGGAAATCCTGGAACAACTGGTGATAGTGGAACCAGTCGCCGCCGTCGACGCGGCGCAGGAACAGGTCCTGCTGTTCGATGTGTTCCAGCAGCGCCTGCCCGTCGGGGACGCCGGTGAGCGCGGCGGCCAGCTCGCCGCAGGTGCGTTCGGTGATCGAGGTGGCCACCAAGAAGTCGAGCACCCCGGGTTCGAGGGCCTCGAGGACGTTCTCGGCGAGGAATTCGCCGATGGCGTGGTGGCGGCCGGTGAGCTGGCCGATCAGCCGGCTCGGATCGTCGCTGCCGCGCAGGGACAGCGACGCCAGCTGCAGCGCGGCCGCCCAGCCGCCGGTGGATTCGGTGAGGTCCGCCACGTCGCCGCGGTCGAGGTCCAGACCGTCCCGTTCGACCAGCAGGATGTAGGCTTCCTCGGGCGTGAAACGCAGTGCGGCGGTGTCGATTTCGACGAGGTCGCCGCGGGCGCGCATGGAGCTCATGGGCAGGCCGGTCTGGCGGCGGCTGGTGACCAGGATGCGCAGCGCCGGACTGCAGCTCTCGATCAGGTAGCGCAGCGCGGCCTGGGTGTCGGTGGCGGTGACGCGGTGCCAGTCGTCGATCACGACGGTCAATTGCTCACCGCGCCGGTCGATGTCGTTTATCAGCGAGGTGAGCACGAACCGGCCCGCCTCGTCGCCGTGTTCCTCGAGCAGGTCGCCGAGTTCGCGGGCCAGGGCGGGCCGGGCGGCGCGCACGGCCTCGATCAGGTGCGAGAGGAACCAGACCACGGTGTCGTCGTCGCTGTCGACGGTCAGCCAGGCCACCGAGCCGCCGGCCGCGGCGACCGCGGCACACCATTGCGCGGCCAGGGTGGTCTTGCCGAATCCGGCGGGGCCGTGCACGACCGCGAGCCGATGGTCGTCGGCCGACCGCAGCGTGTCCAGCAGGCGCGGGCGTTCCACCAGGGCGCGGGTCAGGGTGGGCGGACGCAGTCTGGTCGCGGGCACCGGCGGAGTCGCGGGGGTGCGGCCACGGCGGCCCGAGGACGGGGTGCGGCCGGTCGGGGTGAGGCCGGAGCGGCCGGTGAGCCGTCGCGCCCCGGTCGGCGGGCCGTCGGCGCCGAGCGCCTCGGCGGGCAGCGGGATCGCCATCTCGTCCGGCGGCAGTCCTTGGCGCTCTTGGATTTCCCGCAGCGCCGTGCCGAACTCGGCCGCCGATTTCGGGCGCAGTCCGCGCTCGCGGGCCATGGCGGCCTCGATCACCGCGGTCAGGTCCGGCGGCAGTCCCGCGTCGGCGATATCGGGCATGGGCTGCTTGGTGATCCGCACGAATTGTGCGACCAGTTGTTCGCCGCTGCGGCGTTCGAACACCGCGTGCCCGGTGCCGGCGCAGAACAGGGTGGCGGCCAGGCCGTAGACGTCGGCGGTCGCGTCCGGGGCCTGCCCCTGCAGGACCTCGGGTGCGGTGTAGGCGGGCGAACCGACGACGGTGCCCGCCGCGGTCTCGAAACCGCCTGTGACACGGGCGATTCCGAAATCGGCGAGCTGTGGTTCCCCGTATTCGGTGAGCAGGATGTTGCCCGGTTTTACATCACGGTGCAGCAGGCCCCGCCGATGCGCCGTCTCCAGCGCACCGGCCAGTTTCACCCCGTAGTGCAGCAGCTGCGGCCACTCCAGCGGTCCGTGCCGTTGAATCCGCGCATCGAGGGAACCCTGCGAGTGGTAGGGCATCACGATGAACGGCCGCCCGGTATCGGTCGACCCGGCCTCGTACACCGTCACGATATTGGGGTGCCCGCACAGTTTGCCCATGGCCAGCTGCTCGCGCACGAACCGCTCCAGCGCCTCCGACTCCAGATCGGCCGTCAGCACCTTGATCGCCACCGTCCGGTCCAGCGCCTCCTGAAAACACCGATACACCACCCCGAACCCGCCCCGCCCGATCTCCACGGCCGCCCCGAACCCGGCCGCCGCGAGCTCCGCCGCGAACCCGGAGGTCATATCGCGGCGCGTAGAAAACGGATCGACATGCCCCACAACGACCCCGATACGACAACGAGCCTTCCACCCCGAGCATAAGCCGATCACCGCGTCCGCGCGCGGAGTCCGGCACGGTCATCGCGCGGTTCACGACACGGGTGCGGTTCGCGCCCGCGTTTCGAACCGAAATCGAGTGTGTCGCGAATTACCACGGCGAGCACCCACCGCCATTCTGTAATCCACGTCTCCGAATTCGGCCGCCACTCGTACGATTCGCCGAACCCGCAGAAGAGGCATTCCACCCCCACGGTCCGATTCCACGAAACCCCCGTCACACCACCGCTTTCGACCGCCAGAACAGCACGTCACGCTCACTTTTCAGGCTCGCACAAGCCCTTCCCGCCCAGTAGATTGATCTTCGTAGAACACAACAGCGGCCCCGGCCCGGACGACCTCCGCCCCGCAGCCGCACACCGGATGGAGAATCATGAACAACCAAATCCAGTTCGCAGACCGCAATTTCGGCTACTTCACCGTCCAACAGCCCCGCCGCATCAATTACAAAATCGCCACCGCACTGATCGCCACCCTCCTCACCCTCGGCTACGCCGCCCACCTCCTCCCCGAAACCCAAACCCTGAGCGCCCCCGCATCGGCCACAGTCCTGCACTGACCTTCCGCCCGAAACCCTCCAGCAACCGACCAGATGGTTCGAAATCCCTTGCCGCACAGATAAAGAGGCAATTTCACCGAAATCGGCGGGTTCAACCCCGGCAATCGCTACAGTGAGCCCGTCGGTGGTGGGTGTGATGCGGGGCCGGGGAGGGAACCTCGATGTTCGAGGTGGATGTTCATCAGGGGCTCGAGCAGAACAATCAGCAGGGCCAGTTCGGGGCCGACTATGTCCGCGTCCTCGCGTCCGCGGCCGGTTTGATCTGGTCACAGGACGTCGTGGACATGGATGGGGTCGATCTGTGTCTCAAGCTGCCGGGACGCACCGCGCGCGGCTTCTCACCGCGAATCGACGTGCAGGTCAAGACCTCCGTTCGACTCGTGAACCGCGACGGCTGGGTCCTGTTCAACGGCTTGAAGGAACCGCAATTCAATCGGCTGGCAGGACCCGACTTCTCGGTACCCCGTTACCTGTTCGTCGTATCCGTGCCGCGCCAGCCGGTCGACTACACCGATCTCTACACCTCCGGGCTCCTACTGCGGTACATCGGCTACTACCTGTCACTCGCCGATCTGAAGCCGGTCACCGAGCCCGATCGACGCCGCACGAGGTCGGTCCGGATTCCGGCGAGCAATATTCTGACCGCCGCCACACTCCGTGCGCTGGTTACCGAAACCGCCGAACTCCCCACGGTGTAGAGCTCGATGATCAGACAGCTCCCGGCTATCGACGACGTGAACGAGTACCTGCGCACGCACGGCTGGATCATCAGCGGAAGATGGCGTTCCGCCAGCGTGTGGAGCCTGCAGACCTTCGACGTGCTCGTACCGGCGTCCGAGCACCTCACCGATACTCCGCAACGCTTGCACGAGTTGGTGCAATGCGTCGCCGCCGCGGAAGGGCGGCGACCGGCCTCGGTATGGCGAGATATGGCCGCGTCCACGCTCGACACGGTGTCGTACCGAACGATGGGCGAACCCGGCGCGCCCGTGGCCTTGCCGCTGTGCGCCTACACGGTGGGCGCCGTCCACGAGCTCATCACGGTGACAGCCCATGCGGCACTGCTCGAATCACCTGCCGCGTTCGTGGAAACCGGCCCGGATCCGGTAGCGATATTGCTCGCGCAATCACTGGTATCGCCACACGAAGACGCACCCGGACTCGACATCTGCCTCCCCAGCGATACCGGCCGTCCCGACCCGCTCGGCCGCCGCACGGTGGTGCGCCTGCTCCACAATGCCACCCTCGCATGCCAGACGATCGACGCCCGAGTCAGCGTCGAACACCCTGACCTCCAGACCATTTCGTTCGCGGAACGCCGCGCCCTGGCCGCACTCGCGGGGCCCCAGCAGACCACCGGATTCACACTCGGCTTCCATTGGTCCTGGCGAGCGCCCCGGACCGATGAGACGGTGGACATCCCGCCCGAAGCGAGCAGGAAGCACGCCCGGCGGACAGCGGACGAGGGCAAGCGACCGACCGGGCCCGCCGTGGGCGCGGTGGAGGGATTCGTGGTCAGCCTGTCCGACGATCCAGCAAGCGCCCGCTGGCGCATCACCGTGCGCGGACACCTGGAGGTCGACGGCGCCACGGTCGGCAAGCGGCGACCCGTCACCGTCGATCTCGGGGACGCCACCCGGTACGCCGCCGCACTGGCAGCACATCGCGACGGACTTCCGGTTCGCGCCTCCGGCGCCCTCGACCGCAGTAGACGCACACCCGAAATCGACGCCGCCACCGACGGCTTCACGGTGTTGACCCCCGACTCCGTTACCACAGAAAGGCGGCAGGATAGCCATGGCCGACGACCGGCTGACTCTGAGTGAACGCTGCGTGATGCTGGTCTTGATGGCCGAAGCGCGCGAGCTCACCAACACCGAGTTGTACGCGGTGGCGGGCGTCAAGCTCGACGGCCGATACCGTCGGCGCCTCAACGAGCTGGATCTTGTCGCGAGCACGCTGGTCAATCGCGCCTTCGTCCACGAACTCACCGACCGCGGGACGCTGTGGTGTGCCGCGGAGCTGTCCCGCGAGCGGCCGCAACGCTCCGGATGTGCCGGCGGGGCACTGTATTCCGTCCTCGCCGGGCTGGGACGGCATCTGGACCGCACCGGTGCGGCCCTGTCCGACCTGTTCCAACCGGAGCAGGCCGCAGGTCAGGTCAGCGTGGAAAGCGCGGTCGAACAGGCCTACGCCGAATTGACCGACGGCAGCGGAAAACCGCTGCGGCTGAGCACCTTACGGGTACGACTCGCCGCAGTGCCCCGGACCGAGGTCGACCAGGCGCTCGAGACGATGGCCCGCCGTCGCGACGTTCATGTGCGCGCCGAGGCCGATCAGAAGGTACTGACCGCGGCGGATCACGGCGCCGCGATCATGCTCGGCGGGACAGCCCGACATCTGCTCACCATCGAGGTGCCACGGTGAACGAGGAACAACGCCACGCGCTCGCCTCGATCCAGTTCAGCAGTGCGCTCACACCCGATCAGGTGTGGAGTCCCTTGACCTGCCATGTCGAGGGGCTGCACCCGGAAGCCACCGAGGAGATGACTCGCGCGGTCCGCGGTGCGGTGAACCGGCCGACCGGTGCACCCACGGGCCTGGTCCTCTCCGGCGAACGCGGCGTCGGAAAGACCCACATGCTCGGCTGGCTGCGCGACCACGTGCAGCGGCAGGGCGGCTCGTTCTTCATGCCCAAACTCATCGATGCCCAATCCTTCTGGGAGGGCGCGGTACACGGAATCGTCAGCCGCCTGCAGGATCCCGAAGGCGGGCAGTTGAGCCGGATGCTCGACCGGCTGAGCGAAGACACCGGCTGCGACCGAGAACTCAGAATGCGACTGCGCGGCACCGTGCCCGTACGCCGGGAGGATGTGGACGCGTTCGTCACGCGGGTAGCCGAACTCCATCCGCGCGTGGGATTCGAGTGTCAGGACACGCTGCGAGCCCTGGTGCTGTTTCGAGCCAAGGGAGGTCCCCGGGAAGTCGGATACAGCTTCCTCACCCTTCCGGAGGGCATCGGGGAAAAGGACAGAGTCGCCTGGGGCATCCGGCAGCAAAGCCGGGTCGCGCAACTGGTGTTCCACGATATGACGCGACTATTCGCGCTCACCGGCCCGGTGGTGCTGGCCGTCGATCAGATCGACACCGTCTTCGCCCAGACCGGCCCCGCGGAGGCGGACTCGCTCGCCAATCGACTGGCGGACGCGCTGATGCGAATGCGAGAAGAGACCACGCGCACCCTCATCGTCGTCGCGTGCCTGCCCAAGTCCTGGGACCTCATCACCACTCGTGCGGTGAACTCGGCCGCCGACCGGTTCACCACTCTCGAGCTGTCGACCAATATGCCGTCGGCCGATATCGCCCGGGCCATTGTCGAGCGCCACCTCGGCAGCCTGTACCAGGAGATCGGTTTCGAACCGCCCTACCCCACCTGGCCCGTGCGGCCCGATGCGTTCGACGACCCCCAGGTCCCGCATTTCACACCCCGCCGACTACTCCACCTGGTGGGCGAGCATGTGCGCGGCTGCCTGGCCGCACGGGAAGTACGGGAGCTCGCCCATTTCGGAAATCCCTTGCCCGAGAGCAAGTCCGAGCCGGCGCGCCCGGCCGCGGTGGGAACCATGGCACTCGACGCGCGCTTCCAGGAATTGCGAGCCACCGCGGATGTCGTCCGAGCGTTGGATCCGTCGCATGAAGACAGCCTCATGCATTCCCTCTTGAATGCCGCATTGAGCTGCTACGTGCTCGAACAGGGCGGTGCCGGCCTGGACCTGACCGTCGATCAGGCCAGCACCGTCCAACCCGCGTTGCACGCGCGGCTTCGCCGCACGCTCGACGAGGCCAGCGAGGACGAGGAGCATTGGAGCTTCCGGGCCATCGCGCACAGCCATCACAACGCGGTACTGACCAGGCTGCGAGGAGCCTGCCTCGAAGCGGGCATTCAGCCCGGCGCCGCGAAACGGCATCTGGTGATTCTGCGGAACACACCGTTCTCCAGTGGGCGGGTCACCACGGCGGCGGTCGCCGAATTCGAAGCAGCGCAGGGGATCTCGCTGCCCATTTCGGAGGACGATCTACGAACTTTCACCTCGCTGAACACGATGCTGCACGAGGGCGCACCCGAGTTCCAGGATTGGCTGCGGATCCGCCGGCCGGCCGGGGACACAGCGCTCCTGCGCCGCGTCCTCGGAGCGACCGGAGCCGACACCGGTCCCAGCGCGGCCGCCGTAGCCGAATTTACCGCAGTAGCCGAAACTGCCGCGGTCGGCGAAACCACTGCCGTGGCTGTCGTGCCCGCACCTGTCACTAAGGAAGACTCACCGTCGGTGTTGCTGGGGCGCGGCGCCGGCTCGGGAGCTGATTTTCGTGTCCCGCTCATCCAGTTGCGCAAGCACACGGCGATTTTCGCGGGCAGCGGTTCGGGCAAGACGGTGCTGCTCCGCCGGATGGTCGAAGAGGCGGCGCTGCACGGTGTTTCGTCCATCCTGATCGACACCAACAACGATCTGGCACGGCTGGGTGACCAGTGGCCCGACGCGCCCGACTGCTGGGTGGCGGGCGATCCGGAACGAGCCCGGCGCTACTTCACCGAGACCGAGGTGGTGATCTGGACGCCGCGCCGGGAAGCGGGACGGCCGCTCGCATTGAACCCGCTACCCGATTTCGGCGGCGTGCTCGACGATCCCGACGAATTCCGCACCGCGATCGATGCCTCGGTGGCCGGTCTGATTCCCCGCACCGGCCTGACCAGCTCCAAACTGCGCACCGGCACCGCCGTGCTGACCGAAACGCTCGCGTACTTCGCCCATCGAGGCGGTACCGAATTGAACGACTATGTCGACCTGCTCGGCAATCTTCCCCAGGGTGTGAGCACCGTCCGGAACGCCGCGCATCTGGCCGTGGGCATGGCCGACGAACTGCATGCGGCCATGATCAACGATCCGGTCTTCGGCGGGGTCGGTGAACGCCTCGATCCCGGCGCGCTGCTGACCCCGGCCGCGGGCAAGCGCGCCCGCATCTCGGTGATCAGTTGCATCGGTCTGCCCACCGACGACCAACGCCGGACCTTCGTCAATCAGCTCCAGCTCGCCCTGTTCTCCTGGATCAAGCGAAATCCCGCGGGAGACAGGCCGATCGGCGGTCTGCTGGTCCTCGACGAAGCCCAGACCTTCGCACCGTCCCGCACGGCCACCGCCTCCACCGAAAGCACCCTCACCCTCGCCACCCAAGCACGCAAATACGGATTGGGGTTGGTGTTCGCGACCCAGGCCCCGAAGGCCTTGCACAATCTGATCACGGGAAATGCGGCTACCCAGGTCATCGGCCTGCTCAACGCGTCGGTCCAGATACAGGCCGCCCAGGAGCTCGCCCGGGCGAAAGGCAGTCATCTCGACGATATTTCACGCCTGAACGCCGGCCAGTTCTACGGCTCGACCGCGGGCACCGGCTTCACCAGAATCGACGTTCCCATGTGCCTGAGCCACCATCCGCCCAGTGCGCTGATCGAAGAAGAAGTCTTGAAACGTGCACGGCGCGAACAAAACTGACCGCGAGCGGGCCGCCGAGACGGGAGCCGGTCTGCCGGTTCGGCACTAGCCCTCGGCGGCGAGTTGGCCGCAGGCGGCGGCTATTTCCTGGCCTCGGGTGTCGCGGACGGTGCAGGTGACGCCCTGGGCTTGGACTCGGCGGACGAATTCGTCTTGGACCGGTTTGGGGCTGGCGTCCCATTTGCTGCCCGGGGTGGGATTCAAGGGGATGAGGTTGACGTGGACGAGGGGGCCGAGGGCCTTGTGGAGTTTCTTGCCGAGCAGGTCGGCGCGCCACGGGTGGTCGTTGATGTCGCGGATCAGGGCGTATTCGATGGAGACGCGGCGGCCGGACTTGTCGGCGTAATAGCGTGCGGCGTCGAGGACTTCGGCTACCGGCCAGCGGTTGTTGACCGGTACCAAGGTGTCTCGGAGTTCGTCGTCCGGAGTGTGCAGGGAGACAGCGAGTCTCACCGACATGTTCTCGTCGGCCAGCTTGCGGATGGCGGGGGCCAGGCCGACGGTGGAGACCGTGACCGAACGCTGGGAGATGCCGAAGCCCTCCGGGGCGGGCGAGGTGATGCGGCGCACCGCGTTCACGACGCGCTTGTAGTTGGCCAGCGGCTCGCCCATGCCCCCCGTTTTACAAACGCCGCGACCAGCGGATATGGAGAGTCCCGAGGCTCGGCGGTAGTCTGGGCAGAGAATAAACAAAGGAGGAGCAATGACGGACGATGGGCGTGACCAGCGCAGATACAGCAAGCCCGTCGTAATGCCAGAGGACCTACACCTACTCACCGGTCCTACCAGCGGCGTCGTCCACCTCCCGAAACACCTCGATTGGTCAGGCCACGCCGACTACGACCTGGACCGCCCCGGAAGAATCGTCGACCTTTACCGCACCGTTATCAACGAAGCGGCCACACCGGACGACCTCCACACCTATCTCGACGGCTCGGTGCTCAGACGTCTCTGGTCCTACATGTGGCTTCCCCCTCAGACCAGGCGGGCCTGGGAGAATCGTTTCGCCGAACTCGCCCAACTCAGCCGACTGGCATCGGCGTAGGTCCGGATGGAACTGCGCCACCGCAGACTCGCCGAAATCGCGCTGGCCGTAGCGGGCGATCAGGGATTCGCTCTCGCCGGCGGCTACGCGCTGCGAGCCCACGGCATGGGCAACCGCCCCAGTGGCGATGTAGATCTCTTCACCGACTGGCACCGACGGGCGGACTTCCCAGGGGCAGTAGACGCCGTCGTCGCCGAGCTGAAACTACACGGCTACGACGTCACAACCGCCATGAGCAATGAGACCTTCGCGCGTCTGCTGGTCTTGTCCGCGGACGGAGGTCCAGACAAGTTGGAGATGTCGGCGGACTGGCGTGCACATCCTCCGGTACTCCTCGAAATCGGTCCGGTACTGCATCCCGACGACGCTGTGGCGAACAAGATGTGCGCGCTCTTCGGACGTGCACTCCCACGAGACTTCCTCGACATCGACGCCGCATTCACCAGCGGCCGATACGGCCACGACAGATTGCTCGAACTCGCGAAGAACGCCGACGACGGCTTCGAACCGAAGATGTTCGCCGACGCGCTCGGAGCGCTCACCCAAATCACCGATGACGCATTCGCCGAATACGGTGTTCCGCCAGATGACATCGACGCCATGCGTAAGCGATTTGCAGATTGGCGAAGGGAGCTTATCGCCACCTCCTGACCGCTGCGGGGCCGATAACATGGCAATCGGTAGGCCGCGAGACCTTACGTTTCGCCGCACTACAGGGCGCTGACTTGGCCATGTCTCCACACATCCGCAGTGGGATGGACCTACGATCGAATTGCCGATACTGCAGGGCAGAGGTGGTCATGGGGTATGGGAACACGCCCTAGAAGAGATCAGGATATTTTTCTTTCATTCGTCCCAATTCTTTCTCCATGTACTTCTCCGACTCACGAACGAGCTTCAACAGGTTGGGGCGGTCGGCATGTAGTGATCGGGCCAATTCCGACATGTTGGCATTCTCTCCGCTACTCATTTTCCAGCCACCCAGCCGCATTTTCAGCTGGTGGCGCGCATTAACGAGAAGCACGTCAGACGCCTCCCGAACCAAGTATGCCTGGACAATTCCGGGATCGATTCCCGCGTCAGTACACTCACGCGAGATCGGGCCGAATGAATGCTCATCTCCGCTACCGAACTCAAGAGCGAGCGCGTGGACCCAAGTGGCGTACTGAGTCAATGCATCCATGGAGTTGTAGCCGTGAATGCATTCGATGTCGCCGCTATCGTCAGTACGCATTACTCTGGTTTCCTTCATACTACCGCTGATCTCAGGGACTATCGCGACAACTCGATGCCGAAAGCCGGAAAGGAATGAGACGGCACCATTTTCGATAGATCGGGTAAGAAACATGCGTCGCACATCCTGAACGGCCTCGTCCTTGCCATCAACCCGGTAGAAGATGCGAGTCCGGTCATTCCACTGCCTTTCGGTGAGACCGCCGAACTCTTCTTCAACGTCGACGCCGAGACATTCTTCAATGAGTCGGCAGTCCTCCGAAATCTCGGAGACCTGATAGTACATTCCAGGCGCGTGGTACTGATAGGTGTGAATACGACTGTCGTCAGGGTCGGTACCCGGCAGAGCCGCGCGCAGGTCCTCGCGATCTCCAATAAGGGTTACATGCCGAGGAGAGAGCTTGTCTCGCGCTTGCGCGGTCGTCATGTGTACATGCTACACAGGGTGGTGTGTACCGCAAACACACCACCAGGTTGGCCCGAGGTCGCGCCGGGTGTGAAACTAGCCTTGCGGCCCCCACATTCGATCACGCTCGGCTTCTAGCCGAACGGCCAAATCTTCCGGGATGGCGAACTCGTTCGCGTCAAGATCCACATCGTCCCAGTGCAGACCGGCCACGAACTCAACCACCTCCCGGTGCAACCGCTTGTGCGACGGCATGGTCTGTAGATCGAACTGCTTGAGGACTTCGTTGGTCAACATCGCGATCAGTACGGCGCTGCTCACATCGTCATCCGGACTGGAAGCCAGTTCTTCAAACCTCTCCATCCCCTCATCGGACTCACGCAGCTGCTCCAGCACGGTGATCAAGTTCTGGTACGGATCGTCCGCACGGCCAGAAGCGTCAAAGAGCTGGGCTGGGTCATATCCGTCACGATGCCCCGCTACGACAGCCTCGGCGAACACGACCTTCACAAAATCCGCATAAAGATCGGAGGTATCGCCTGCAATGCGCTCAACTTCCACCCACGCGTCGGTTAGAGTGAGGCTTTTTCATCCTGACTGGATGATGTTGGTAGGCAACGGAACTGGATACGGCGCGCCTCAGCCATGAACGAGGAAGCCCTTGGTAGGACAGCTGTCGACTAAAACCTGCTGTACCCCAAGGGCGGACTCTCCGAACCTGACGAAGGCATGATCGCCCTCACGCTACCGGAGATCCGCCGCCTGCTCATCGCCTTCGTCCTCACCCGCCAACACCCCGCCGACCACACCTGGGCCTGGTCACGCTGGCGACACCGCCGACAACACCAAGCCCGACTCTCCCACTACCGACGCCGCGGCCACCCACTCACCTGACACCGAGTGTCGTTGCAGTACTAGCGGCGCGGGGGAATCAGCGTGTCCGACCGCCGGCTCGCCCCGGCGGGCAGCGCGACGGCGATCCGATCGTCCAGCGCGGTCCGCGGGCCGTACCAGATCCGCACCGGGCCAACGTGATTGGGCATGACGCTGGAGGTCTGCGCGGCCAGCGCCGCGACCTCGCCGACGACGCAGCCCAGCAGCCGGATGGTGTGCAGGGCGTCGGGGTGGTCGCCCTCGGCGGTGATCCGGAGTTCCGGTGCGCCCAGCACGTCCAGCGCGGCCGCGAATTCCGGGTCGTCGGGCCAGTCGCGGCGGTGGCCGCCCACCGGCACCGTGGTGCCCAGCCGCAGCGGATGCAGCGTCGTGTCCGCGGTCTCCCAGCGGAAGGCGAGCTCGTCGGGTTCGACTACCCAATCCATTGATGTCCCTTGTGTTTTCCGGCCGTCATCGCGGCTATGGCGCCACCGCGAGGAAGCCGAAAGCGGCGAAGAGCGACAGGTGCACCGTGCCCTGCAGCAGTGTCGCCCGGCCCGGCACCACGGTGAGCATGGCCACCACCACGGTGATGGCCAGCAACACCATCTCCGTCGCGCCCAGTCCGAGCAGCAGCGGGGTGTCGATCCAGATCGACGCCACCGCGATGGCCGGGATGGTGAGACCGATACTGGCCATGGCCGAGCCGAGCGCGAGGTTGAGCCCGACCTGCACCTGTCCGCGCCGGGCGGCGCGATAGGCGGCCAGCGCCTCGGGCAGCAGCACCAGCAGCGCGATCACCACGCCGACCGCCGCGCGCGGCAATCCCGCTGCGTCGACACCGGATTCGATGGCCGGCGACACCGCTTTGGCCAATCCGACCACGCCGCTGAGCGCGGCCAGCAGCAGTCCCAGACTGGTCCACGCCGCGCGGGCACTCGGCGCGGCGTGCTCGTCCGCGTCGTCCGCACCCGGTTCGACGGGCAGGAAATCCTCCTTGTGCCGCACCGTCTGGATCGCGACGAAACACGCGTACAGCAACAGCGACGCGACCGCCGCGAAGGCCAGCTGGGCGGGCGAGAACCGCGGGCCGGGCCGGCTCGTGGTGAAGGTCGGCAGCACCAGGCTCAGGGTGGCGAGGGTCGCGACGGTGGCCAGCGCCCCGCCGGTGCCCTCGGCATTGAACACCGCGACCCGCCGCCGCAGCGCGCCCACCAGCAGCACCAGCCCGAAGATGCCGTTGCAGGTGATCATCACCGCCGCGAACACCGTGTCGCGCGCCAGCGGCGCGGCCTTGTCCCCCGCCGAAATCATCAGCGTGACAATGAGTCCCACCTCGATCACGGTCACCGCGACGGCCAGCACCAGCGCCCCGAACGGTTCGCCGACCCGCCGGGCCACCACCTCCGCGTGATGCACGGCGGCCAGCACCGCCGCCAGCAGCAGCGCCAGCACCGGCACATCGGCCAGCAGTGACAACTTCCGCCCCCAGACGGCGGCGAGCACGGCGACGGCGAGCAGGGGAACGACGGTGGACCAGTGAATCTTGGTGAACGGCAAAGGCTTCCTCGGGTATCGCGGACATCGGGGACCGCTGCACGATGTTCGTTACCCTTCGAACCTATGGTGAAAATGTAACGTTCAGCAATCAGAAGGCGCCGTGAACGTTCCGTGCGGCCGCTCCGGCACGGGAAACGGTCAGCTCAGACCGCCCGCCGCGCGGATATCGTGACCGCGGCCACACGGAACGTCCACGCCAGGTGCGTGACTCGCCTTTCACACCAGGGGTGTGAAGTCCCGGTTGGCCAGGTACTCCGGCCGCGGGTGCGGCGCGGAATAGGGGTCGAGCAGGGCATTGTCGACGCTGTTGAACACCAGGAACAGATTCGAGCGCGGGAACGGCGTGATGTTGCCCGCCGAGCCGTGCATCAGGTTGGAGTCGAACAGCAGCGCCGACCCGGCCCGCCCCGTGAACTGGGTGATGCCGTGCTTGCCGGCCAGATCGGCGATGGCCTCTTGCGAGGGCACCCCGACCTCCTGGGCGCGCAGCGACACCCGGTGGTGATCGGCGGGCGTCTCGCCCTGACAGGGCACGAAGGTGCGATGCGAGCCCGGCATCACCATGAGGCTGCCGTTGAACGGATAGTTGTCGGTCAGCGCGATCGACAGGCTGACCGCGCGCGGGGCGGGCATCCCGTCCTCGGCGTGCCAGGTCTCGAAATCCGAGTGCCAGTAGAAGCCGGCGCCGGTGAAGCCCGGCATGTAGTTGACCCGGGTCTGATGCAGATAGACCTCGGACCCGAGGACCTGGCGGGCCAGTCCGGCGATGCGGCTCTCGCGCACCAGCTCCGCGATCGGCGCGCTGAGCTTGTGCACGTCGAAAACCGAACGCACCCGGTGGGATTCGCGCTCGATGATCACGCGGTCGTCCAGCAGCAAATCGGGATCGGCGGTGAGCCGCTGGATTTCGGCGGCGACATCGCTGACCTCGTAGGGGTCGAGCAGTTCGTCGAACAGGGCGTAACCGTCGTCGTCGAACTCGGCGAGGCCGGGGGTGCCGATCTCGCCCCACACCGTCGGGTCGTCACGATCGATCGGCGGCGTCCCGGCCAGGGTGCGGGTGCGGTAGCGATCGATGCGCTCGGGGCTGGCCAATGTCATGCGAAACCTCTCTAGTCGACGGCCACGAGCGGGTAGACACCCTGCTCGTCGTGCACCTCACGGCCGGTCACCGGCGGATTGAACACGCACAGCATGCGCATGCGGGTGCGGGCGAAGAGGCGATGGCGTTCGTGGCCGTCGAGCAGATACATGGAGCCGGGGCCGAGTTCGTAGGTGACGCCGCGGTCGAGATCGACCAGGGTGCCGTCGCCCTCGACCAGCCACACGGCCTCGACATGGTTCTGGTAGTGGAATTCGTGGACCGTCTCGGCCTCGATGGTGGTCTCGTGGAAGGAGAATCCGACCCCGTCGCCGCCCAGCACGATGCGCTTGCTGCGCCAGCCGGGCCCCGCGACGTCGCGATCGGTGCCGGTGATCTCGGCGGTGGTGCGCACGATCATGTCAGCGCCCCCGCCCGCCGCACACGGCGTCCAGCGATCCGGCCAGCAACTCCAGGCCGTGATCGAGTTCGCCGTCGGTGATCGTCAGCGGCGGAAGCAGTTTCACCACTTCGTCGTCGGGCCCGGCGGTCTCGAGCAGCAGCCCGCGCTGGAATGCGGTGGCGCACACCTTCTCCGCCTGCGAGGCGTCGTCGAACACCACGCCGTGCACCAGACCGCGGCCGCGGGTGCTGACGCCGTCGAAGGCGGCGACCATGCCGGTCAGGGCGCGCTCGATGCGATCGCCCTTGGTCCGGGTGGCGGTCTCGAGGGCGGCGTCGGCCCAGTAGTGCTCCAGTGCCGCACGGGCGGTGACGAAGGCCGGGTTGTTGCCGCGGAAGGTGCCGTTGTGCTCGCCCGGCTTCCACAGATCCAGTTCCGGCTTGAACAGCACCAGCGCCATGGGCAGGCCGTAGCCGCCGATGGACTTCGACAGCGTGACGATGTCGGGGGTGATGCCCGCGGCTTCGAAGGAGAAGAACGGGCCGGTGCGCCCGCAGCCCATCTGCACGTCGTCGACGATGAGCAGAATCTCACGGGCCGAGCACAATCCGGCCAGCTTGCGCAGCCACTGCATGCTGGCCAGGTTCACGCCGCCTTCGCCCTGCACGGTCTCGACGATCACCGCGGCGGGGCTGTCCAGGCCGGAGGAGGCGTCGTCGAGGACGCGTTCCATCCACTCGAACGAATCGTCGTCGGGCCCGGAAAGGTAGCCGTCGAAGGGCATCGAGGTGGCGTGCTGCAACGGCACGCCCGCGCCGGCCCGCTTGGCCGCGTTCCCGGTGACCGACAGCGCGCCCAGCGTCATGCCGTGAAAAGCGTTGGTGAAGTTGAGGATTTCGGTGCGGCCGGTGGCCTTGCGGGCCAGTTTCAGGGCCGCCTCGACGGCATTGGCGCCGGTGGGTCCGGGGAACTGCACCTTGTAGTCCAGGCCGCGCGGCTGGAAGATGCGCTCGCGCAACGACTCCAGCAGCTCGCGCTTGGCGACCGTCGACATGTCCAGGCCGTGGGTGAGTCCGTCGCCGGCGATGTAATCCAGCAGCGCCTGCTTGAGCACCGGATTGTTGTGGCCGTAATTCAACGCGCCCGCACCGGCGAAGAAATCCAGGTATTCGCGGCCGGATTCGTCGCGCAGCCACGCCCCGGACGCGGTGTCGAACACCGTCGGCCACGAGCGGCAATAACCGCGGACATTCGATTCGAGTTCCGCGAAAACCGTCATGTCGGGGATTGTCATGGTCATCGCCATTCCTCCTGGGTGGTGAGCGGTGCGATGCGGTAGAGATCTTCGGGCTGATGTCCGCCGGGGAATTGGTCGGCGGTGAACAGCGGGGTGCGGGTCAGGGTCGCCAGCCGGCGTCTGGCCAGGGACGCGAACATGGCGACCGAGGCCGGATTGTCGGGGGAAATGGTGGTTTCGAGCTGCGTGACCCCCTGGGCCGCACAGCTTTCCACCAGGGCGTCGAGCATCCGCACACCCAGGCCGTGCCCGCGGTGCGGATGGTCGACCGCGACCTGCCAGACGAACAGGGTGTGCGGCCGGGCGGGCCGGGTGTAACCGGTGACGAAACCCGCTAATTCGCCGTCGATTTCGGCGACCATCGAGGTCGCGGCGAAATCGCGGCACCACAGCAGGTAGGCGTAGCTGGAGTTGGTGTCGAGGACCCGGGAATTCTCGGCAATGCGATGCATGGGCGCACCGTCGGCGAGTACCGGTTCCCGGATCTCGATCGTTTGCTGGGATATCGCGTCGAATTTGCTGATTGGGGTCTGCATGACGATCTCAGCCTGACGGCCAATTTTTGAGGTCTGCCATGCGAACTCATTGCGATCTCATGACGATCCCGTGACTTCACGCCGTAAATGTGGGCGGCATAACGTTTATCGCGACGCTCATCGGGGCATGTCGAGGCGATATCCGAGCCCGCGGACGGTCACCACGATGCGCGGATCGGAGGGATCGGACTCGATCTTGGTGCGCAGGCGGCGCACATGGACGTCCACGAGACGCTCGTCACCGAAGAAGCCTTCGTCCCAGGCGCGTTCGAGCAGCAGCGTGCGGCTGAGCACCCGGCCCGGATTGGCGGCGAGTTCGCACAGCAGCCGAAACTCGGTGATGGTCAAGGGAATCGGCTCGTCGCCGCGGCGCACCACGCCGCCGTCGGGCGAAAGCACCAGCGGCGCATCGTCATCGGGGTCCAGCACGATCTCGGCCGGCGGTTCGGCGATCGGATCCTCCGGCAGCGCACCCAGATGCGGCCGCCGCCGCAGGGCCCGCACCCGCGCGCTGATCTCCTTGATGGCCAGGGGCTTGCTCACGAAGTCGTCGGCCCCGGCCTCCAGGGCGGCGACCACGTCGTGGGTGTCCTCGCTGGCGCTGACCACCATGATCGGCACCTCGTGGGCGCGGCGCACCTCGCGAATACAGGTGAAGGCGTCCATCTCGCCGACCAGCAGGTCCACGATCATCACATCGGGCGCGCCATAGGTGCGCAGGCGTTCCAGCGCCACCTCGGCCGCGGCCGTCTCGTCGACGTCGTAGCCCTCGCGTTCCAGCGCCACCCGCAGGTCGCCGCGGACCCGGGCGTCGTCCCCCACGATCATCAGGCTCGCGCCCATGTTGTCCCTATCCTTTCGCCCGGCGGACGCCCCGACGCGTCCAGCGGACAATCACCGCAGGTGGTGATCGTTTCGACACCGTCGGTTACCCGAACCTTAGTTCAGCGAAACATCGGCTACTCCTCCGCGTCCGGCGCATATGCGACAGTGTGAGAACGGGCACAGCCGAATTCGCCCATCTCAGCCGGTGAACGCCTGCCGCACCGCGATATCGATGACCGGGCCACGTTCGGGATCCAGCCAGCGCATCAGCCGGTCCAGATCGCTGCCCGGTACCGCGACGCAGCCCGCCGTCGCGCTGCCGTCGCCGACGTGCAGGAAGTAGGCCGAACCCGCCCCCGGCACCACCGGGGCGCGGTTGTAGTCGATGACCACCGCGTGGTCGTAGGCCGGTCCCGCGGCCCCCAGATCCTCACCGGCGGATTCGTCGAAGGGACAGGTGCCGGGCGCGCAGGTGTAGTGGGTGTTGTAATACGGCGAGCGCACATCGGAGACCCACCAATCCGATTGCGTGACACGGCGATACGGCAGCCGGGTGCCGTTGTCGGCGGCGATTCCGAAAGCCTCTGTCAGCGACCAGATTCCGGCCGGGGAGCGGTTGGCGGTCTCGCTGGCCGGCCCCACGCCCTGGGCCCCGATATCCGCCCGCAGCGGGCCGATCGCCGCCGTCCAGCGGCTGCCGTCCCGGTCCCAGGCGGTCAGGGTGGCCGAGGTCGCGGTGGGCGAGTCGGCGATGACCGTGATCAGCTGCCGCGCCGGGCCGGCATAGGACGGCTGCGGCGGCGGCGCGACCGGTTCGCTCGCGCAGCCGGCCGCGGCGAGCAGGGCGGCGGCCGCGATCGCGGGCACCAGGCGGCGCAGGGTCGGCATAGTGCTGCCAGTCTGCCCTATCCGCCCCGATAAGCTGTCGCACTCATGGCCCTGAACTCGACCATCCACACCGTGACCGTGCATCTCGCGGACGTGGACCGCACTGTCTACGAGGAGCTCGAGCTCCGGGTCGCCCGGCATCCCTCCGAGACCGCCGCCTACCTGGTGACCCGATTGCTGGCCTACTGCCTGGAGTACGAGGAGGGCATCGCCTTCAGCGACGGCGGGGTGTCCGCCACCGACCAACCTCCGGTGCTGGTGCGTGATCTGACCGGCCGGCTCACCACCTGGATCGATGTGGGCGCACCCGACGCCGAGCGGATTCACCGCGCCGGCAAGCTGGCCGACCGGGTGGCGATCTACACGCACCGGGATCCGGCGAAGGTGCTGGCGGCGTTACCCGCCAAGCGAATTCATCGCGCCGAGACGATTCCGGTGTACTCGCTGGATCGCGAATTCGTGGATGCGGTGGCGGCGGCGGTGGATCGGCGCACCGAATGGACGGTGTCGGTGACCGATCGCCACCTGTTCCTCGAGATCGACGGCGCGCCGTTCTCGGTGGAGATCGTCGAGCATCGTCTCGACGGTTAGGCCGATCGGGCCTCGCCGAAACGTCCCGTGGCCAGGGCCTTGTCGCGCAAGCGATCCGGGAATCCGGGGCCCAGCCGCGCCGAGACGTCCCGGTGCCGCAGCGGTTCGCGGCAGTGGGCGCAGACCACTTCCGCATGCGTGTCGTGGTCGCAGCCGGTGTGGTGCAGCACGATCGGTTCCCCGGCCGCCGGCGCCAGGTAGCGGTCGCCCCACGCCATCATGGCCGCTATGACCGGGAAGAAGTCGCGGCCCTGCTCGGTCAGCAGGTATTCGTGGCGCACCGGGCGATCCTGGTACGGGGTCTTGGTCAGCAGCCCGGTCTCCACCAGCCGGTTCAGTCGCTGGGACAGGATGTTGCGGCTCAGGCCCAGGGTGGATTCGAAATCGTCGAAACGCTTGGCGCCGTAGAAAGCTTCGCGCAGGATCAGCGGCGTCCACCAGTCGCCCAGCAGGTCGACGGTGCGGGCGACGGTGCACGGCCAGTTCGCGAAGCTCGTACGTTTCATGCGGTCACGGTATCCAGGCGGGCGGGCACGTACTTGTGCCAGGGGGTGCCCACCCATTCGTCGCGGGCGTCGAAGGAGGTCAGCTCGTTC
Source organism: Nocardia yunnanensis (assembly GCF_003626895.1). GTDB lineage: Bacteria > Actinomycetota > Actinomycetes > Mycobacteriales > Mycobacteriaceae > Nocardia > Nocardia yunnanensis. The sequence continues at coordinate 6,815,803 of NZ_CP032568.1, forward strand.
GGGGCGGCGCCGGTGGTGACCTCGACGCCCGCCGCGTCCGCGACCGACAGGCCGAAGCCGTTGGGCAGCGACAGGTGACCCGGGCGCATCCGGTCGGTGGGTTCGACGGGCACCTGGGCGCTGCCGCGCCGGGTGGTGATCTTGACCAGGTCGCCGGCGGCGAGGCCGAGACGGTCGGCGTCGGCGACGCTGAGGCGCAGCGTGCCCGCGGCATCGCGCTTGCGCCAGGCCGGATCTCGGAAGATGGTGTTGGCGGTGAAGGCACGGCGTTCGCCCGCCGACAGCACGAACGGCCACTCGGCGCTGTCGTCCGGGGCGTCGGGCAGGGTGGCGACCACGTCGAGCAGTTCGGGGATCTCGAGGCGGATCACCTTGTCCCGCACCCGGTTCCAGGTCTCGGCGTAGTCGTCCTCGGAGATGACGATGCCGTGCTTGCCGTCCAGGATCGCCTCGAACAGCCGCTCCCCCGCCGCCAAACCCGTGCCGTATCCGGCGCGTTCGACGCTGGCGGGGAACTTGCGCACCATGTTGTAGGCCGCCGCCCACAGCAGCGCCGCCGCGGCCGCGCCGTCGGGCAACGTTTCGCCCAGCGTGCGGTAGAGCAGTACCGGCGCCAGCTTCGAGCGGGCCGGATCGCCCAGAATCCCCAGGAAAGCCATGGCGAAGGCTTCCCGGCCCTGCGCCAGCGCGGCCCGCAGCGGGGCGTAGTCGGCCTCCCCCAGCACCCCGGCGGCCTCGACCAGGCGGGCATGGATCTCCGGTTCCGGCAGCACGCCGGCGGGGGCGGGCAGTACCGGGTGCCGCAGGTGGAAGATATTGCGCGGGAAGTCGAAATTGAAGAACGTGGCCTCGTACTTCTCGAACTGGGTCGGCGCGGGCAGCACGTAGTCGGCCAGCCGGGCGGTCTCGGTCATGGCGACGTCGATGACCACCACCAGTTCCAGGGCTTCGAGCGCCTCGCGCATGCGGGCCGAATCCGCCAGGGAATGCGCGGGATTGGCGCTCTCCACGATCATGGCGCGGTAGCGGGCCGGATGATCGGTGAGGATCTCCTCGCTGATCACATTGCACGGCACCAGGCCGCTGACGATCTGCGCACCGGCCACCGGACTCTTGGGCCCTTCGCCCGCCGGGTGCCCGCGGTCGTGACCGATATTGGTCAGACCGGTGAAAGCGTATTGGGTGCCGGGCTTTCCGACATTGCCGGTCAGCAGCCAGACCAGCTTCTCCACGTAGCTGACCACGGTGGAGTAGCGGTTCATCTGCACGCCCAGATCCTCGAGCGCGGCCACCGAGCTCGCGCGGGCCAGGCGATGGGTGGCGGCGGTGACCAGTTCGAGCTCGACATCGGCGATAGCGCAGTACTTCTCGATCGGCACGTCGCGCAGCACCGGCAGCACGGCGTCGAGGCCGGTGGTGTGCCGGGTCAGCCACTCGTGGTCGATCAGGTTGTCGCGCACCAGGATCGCGGCCATGGCGGTCAGCAGATACACATCGGTGCCGGGGCGCAGTTGCAGGTGGAAATCGGCCAGCTCGGCGGTCTCGGTGCGCACCGGATCCAGCACGATCATCGACCGGGCCGGGTCCTTGGCGATCTCCTTGAGCACCGTGCGCGCCCGCGGGAAACCGTGGGACTGATACGGATTCTTGCCGATGAAGAACGCGACCTCGGCGTGTTCGACGTCGGCGCGCATCGGATACCCCGTCATGCGCGCGCCTACCCAGAAGTCGCCGGTCTTCTCCTGCGCCAGCGCGCTGGACCGGTACTTGATGCCGTAAGCCGCCATGGTCGCCGGGGCGTACGCGCCGCCCAGATGGTTGCCCTGGCCGCCGCCCCCGTAGTAGAAGATCGACTCCCCGCCGAAGTGGTGCCCCACCTCCAGCAGTCGCGCCGAGACCTCGGAAATCGCGGTGTCCCAATCGATTTCCTCGAAGCTGCCGTCCGGGCGGCGGCGCAGCGGCGCGGTCAGCCGGCCGGTGCGGCCGTTCTGGTAGCGGTCGAGCTGCAGGGCCTTGTTGCAGGTGTAGCCCTCCGACGCCGGATGCAGCTTGTCGCCGCGGATCTTCTCGAAGGTCCGGCCGTCCGGCCCGAGCAGCACCTGGATGCCGCAGTTGCACTCGCACAGGATGCAGGCCGTGGGCCGCCAGTCCGTCATGCGAGCAGCGTAACCCGAGTCAGTTCACTTACGCTACCCACTAGAGGTCTTTGACGGTGATGCCGAAGGCGTGGGCGAAGACCGGGGCCAGCTCCATGAGCTGGGTATTGGTGACGGTCGCCCCGGACAGCGATTCGACGCCGCCGGTGACGCCGAGCGTGCGGGCTTCGCGCAGGTCGACCTTCTTCAGCTTGGCGTTGCGCAACGACAGCCCGGAGATCTCCGAACCCGGGAAGGTGACCGTGGTCAGCTTCGCCTCGCTGACGTCCACATCCCGCAGCACACAGTCCACGAACCGCACGTCGGTGAGCACCGCGCCGCGCAGGTTCACCGAATCGAACTTGCAGTTGTGGAAGCTCACCCGCCGCAGCACCGACCCGAACGCCTCCACCCCCGACAGCGCGGCCATCACGAATTCCACGTCCATCCAATTGGTTTCGGACAGATCGGTGCGAATCCAGCGGGTGCTGTTCAACCACACGTCGTTGAAGCGCGAGTAGCGGAAGAAGCCGCCGCTCACCGTGGTCGCCGAGATCGCGCATTCGGTGAAGGTGACGCCGCGGAGCTGCGGATCGTCGAGGGAGAGGCCGTCGAAGTGGGCGCAGTCGTAGGCGCCCTCGTCGCGCAGGTCGTCCTGACGCTCCAGAAAGCGCGCGAACGGCAGGTCGGCCAGGTCCCGGGGCATAGGGCTTCCTCACTGGGTCGAGACGAACATCGGTCGGCAACGAGCGCCCCCGACCGTACTCGCGACCACGGACAGGTGCTCAGCGCGACGCGGGTGGCGAGGTGTCGTCGGCCAGGGTGGCGAGCAGGTCGCGCAGGAGCCGGCGCTGCTCGTCCGACAGCGCCGTGAACAGTTCCCCGGCGGCGTCGCGGCGGGCCTGCGACATGCGAGCGAGCACCTCGCGACCGGCCGCGGTGAGGGTGACGAGGGTGGCGCGGCGATTGGCCGGATCCGCCTGCCGCCCAACGAGTCCGGCGGCCACCAGGGCGTCCACGACCGTGGTGGCCGAGCGCGGCACGATGCCGAGATGCTCGGCCAGTGCCGACATGCGCAGCGGTTGCTCGCCGTGCTCGTCGGCGCGGCCGATGATGCGCAGGGCGCGCGCCTGGGCGGGGGTCAGTCCGAGGGGTGCGAGGCGGGCGGCCTGGGTGCGGCGCAGGCGCTTGGTGGTGCGGAAGAACAGCTCGGCCAGATCGTCATTGCTCGCCATGATCTGGAGCATAACTCATTGTCCTCGGAACAATTATGAGTCAGACTCAGTTATAGCGCGTGACTCCGTTCGAAAGGAGGCGCTATGGCTTCGGAACAAGCGCACGACTCACAGACCGAACTCGGCCGGATCGTCCGGCTCTTTCACCCCTACCGCGGGCGGCTGGCCCTGGTCGGGATCCTCGTCGGCCTGGCCTCGCTGGCCGGGCTGGCCTCGCCGTTCCTGCTGCGCGGCATCATCGACGACGCCCTGCCGCACGGCCGCACCGGGCTGCTGACCCTGCTGGCCGCGGGCATGATCGCGGTGGCCGCGCTCAACAGCGTGTTCGGGGTGCTGCAGACCTACATCTCGACCGCCGTCGGCCAGCACGTCATGCACGATCTGCGCGCGGCGGTGTACGCGCGGCTGCAATCGATGCCGCTGGCGTTCTTCACCACCACCCGCACCGGCGAGGTGCAGTCGCGCATCGCCAACGACATCGGCGGCATGCAGTCCACCGTCACCTCGACCCTCACCTCCCTGGTCTCGAACTTCACCTCCGTCGTGGCGGCGGTCATCGCCATGTTCGCGCTGGACTGGCGGCTCACGCTGATCTCGCTGGTGATGCTGCCGCTGTTCGTGTGGATCAGCCGCAAGGTCGGCTCCGAACGCCGGCGCATCACCGGGGAGAAGCAGCGCAAGCTGGCAGGCATGTCCGCGATCGTGGAGGAGTCGCTGTCGGTCAGCGGAATCCTGTTGTCGCGCACCATGGGTCGCGCGCCGGCGCTGGTGGACGACTTCACCCGGGAATCGCGCGGGCTGGTGGACCTGGAGATCCGCTCCAGCATGGCCGGCCGGTGGCGGCAGTCGACCATCTCGATCGTCATGGCGGCCATGCCCGCGGTCATCTACTGGGCGGCCGGAATGACCGTCGCCCAAGGACATCCGCTGGTGTCGATCGGCACCCTGGTGGCGTTCACGACGCTGCAGAGCGGACTGCTGCGGCCCACGGTCATGCTGCTGTCCACCGGTGTCGACATCCAGAGCTCGCTGGCGCTGTTCGGGCGCATCTTCGAATACCTGGATCTGCGACCGGACATCGAGGAGCCCGCGCGGCCCGCACGCCTGCCCGAGCGGGTCTCCGGGGCGGTGCGCTTCGAGCACGTCGGATTCGCCTACGACGACGACCGAGACGTGTTGCGCGATATCGACATCGACGTGCCCGCCGGCACCAGCCTGGCGATCGTCGGCGAAACCGGTTCCGGGAAAACCACACTCGGCTATCTGGTGGCGCGCCTCTACGACGTCACCGCGGGGCGGGTGACCATCGACGGCGTCGATGTGCGGGAGCTGACCTTCGCGGACCTGTCGGCCGCGGTCGGCGTGGTGTCGCAGGAGACCTACCTGTTCCACGCCTCGGTCGCCGACAACCTGCGGTTCGCCAAACCCGATGCGACCGACGAGGAATTGCGGGCCGCCGCCCGGGCCGCGCAGATCCACGAGCACATCGTGAGCCTGCCCGACGGCTACGACACCCTGGTCGGGGAACGCGGATACCGGTTCTCCGGCGGGGAGAAGCAGCGGCTGGCGGTGGCGCGCGCAATCCTGCGCAATCCGCCGATCATGGTGCTGGACGAGGCGACCAGCGCCCTGGACACCCGCACCGAACGCGAGGTGCAGGCCGCCATCGACGCGCTGTCGGCCGACCGGACCACCCTCACCATCGCCCACCGGCTGTCCACGATTCGGGACGCCGACCAGATCGTGGTGCTGGATCAGGGGCGCGTGGTGGAACGCGGCACCCATCGGGAACTGGTGGAGCGCAACGGTTTCTACGCCGATCTGCTGGCCCGGGACACGTTCGAGGACGTGGTGGGCGCACTCGAGTAGCGTGGGCCGAATGAGCACAGCAGCAGGTGAACTGGCGGGCCGGGTGGCAGTGGTGACCGGGGGCGGCCGGGGTATCGGACGCGCCATCAGCCACGCCCTGGCCGCGCGCGGGGCCGCGGTCGCGGTGAACTGGGCGCGCGACGAGAAATCCGCGGACGAGACGGTGGCGGACCTGCGCGCGGCGGGAGCCACGGCGCTGGCCGTGCACGCCCCCGTCGACGAGCCGGACGCGGTGGCCGCCATGGTCGAGCGGGTCGGCGGCGAACTGGGGCCGATCAGCATTCTGGTGCACAACGGCGGCATCGCCAGCCGCGGCCGCACGGTCGCCGACACCGCGCCCGACGAGGTGGAGCGACTGCTGCGCGTGCAGGCCGTCGGCCCGCATCACCTGAGCAAGCTGGTGCTGCCGCAGATGCGCGGGTGCCCGCGCGGGGACATCGTCATGATCAGCAGCGTCGCCGCCCACGCCCTCAGCGCCAACGGCGCGCCCTACAACATGGCCAAGGCCGCGCTCGAGGCGCTGGCGCACACCCTCGCGAAAGAGGAAGCCGCGCACGGCATTCACGTGAACATCGTGGCGCCCGGCCTGGTGGTCTCCGATATGGGCGACCGGCTCACCCGGGCGCTCAGCGGCGGCAGTCTCGGCCATGCCGCCGACCTCGACGACAGCTCCCCGTTCGGTCACGTCTGCCGGCCCGAGGAGGTCGCCGACGTGGTGGCGTTCCTGGTCTCGCCCGCCGCGGGCTACCTCACCGGACAGCGGATCGTGGTGGACGGCGGCGCCTACCCGCACCGCGCCTGACCAGGCCCGGCGCGGTCGTCGGCCAAACTTCGATATCGATTCCCGGGCGCACCGCGGTACCGGTCCGAAGCATCCGCGCGCGTGGTTAGCTGGCCGTGCGCCTGCCCTCCGACAGGCCGCGAAACCGACCGTTCTCGGGAGGATCCATGCCCACAACCGACAAGCCTTGGCCACAGGGAACTCCGTGTTGGGTCGACTGCTCGGTCGACGATCCCGCCGCCGCGCGGGACTTCTACTCCAAGCTGCTGGGCTGGGAAGTGCTCGACAGCCCCGCCGACGCGGGCGGGTATCTGATGGCCATGCTCGACGGCCGCCCCGCCGCCGGCATCGGACCCAAGATGGGTGATCAGCCGATGCCGTCGGTGTGGACCACCTACTTCGCCGCCGACAGCGCCGACCGGGTCGCGGACGCGGTGCGGGCGGCGGGCGGCACGGTGTTCATGCCGCCCTTCGACGTCATGGACGTCGGCCGCATGTTCGTCGCCGCCGACACCGGCGGCGCGGTCTTCGGCGTGTGGGAAGCCAAGGCGCACAGCGGCGCCGGCATCTTCAACGAACCCGGCGCCTACTGCTGGAACGATCTGCACACCACCGCCTACGCGCCGTCGCAGGAGTTCTACCGGCAGGTCTTCGGCTGGTCCTATGACGAGATCGGCGGCGGGGGCATGACCTACTCCACCTTCGCCGGTTCCGACGGCCGGCCGATGGGCGGCGTCGCCGACACCACCGGCCAGCCCGGACCGGGCGTGAACTACTGGCTGACCTGGTTCCAGGTCGCGGGCGCCGATGCCGCGCTCGAACAGGCCAAGTCCCTGGGTGCGACGGTGCTGATGGGCCCCGACGACAGCCCGTTCGGGCGCATGGGCATCGTGGCGGGACCGCAGGGCGAGGTCTTCGGGCTCATCGACACCACGGTCACCATCGGCTGATCAGGCGAACAGCCGGGCCACGAACGGCACGCTGTCGGCCAGCGAGGCCAGCATCGCGCCGCTGTGGTCCTTGCCCGGGTACACGTGCACCTCGGGATGTGTTCCGGCGGCGGCCATATCGGCCACCAGCTTGGCGGTCAGCGGCGCGGGCACATCGGTGTCGTTGGTGCCCTGACCGATGAACAGCGGACGGTCGTATCCGGTCAGCGGCACGTCCATGACCGACCGCGCGACCGGCACGAAATCACCCTCGGCCAGCGGCCGGGACACCAATTGGTCGAGGGTGACGCCGGTGGCGCGCTCGGCCATATCGGCGAAGCACAGGGTCTGTGCCTCGGTGGTCAGCTGCTTGCCCAGCGGGGTGAGGTAGCTGTCGAGATCGAAGTCGGGGCGGGCCGCCTGTAGGCCGTCGAGCACGTAGGTGGCGTAGGCGGTGATGTGCGAGGACCCGACCGGCGGAGTGTTGGGGCCGAGCAGCGCCGCGGCGTCGACGACATTGGAGGCCGGGCCCGTTGCCACCGCGCCGCGGTAATCCAGTTCCGGCGCATAGCGTGTCGCCAGCGAGGCGGTGAAAACCGTTGCGCCGCCGCCCTGGGACTGGCCGATGGCCACCCACTTGTTCGCCAGGGTGGAATCAACGGCGCGCGCGGCGCGGACCATGTCGATGGCGGCGTGCGCCTCGGCGCGGCCGTCGAGATAGGCGTGGCCGCCGGGGGTGCCCAGGCCGATGTAATCGGTGGCGACGATGGCGTAGCCCTGCTTCAGCCAGGTCGCCAGGAAGCCCATGTCGCGATCGGAGCGGCCCGCGACCGAGGGCGCGCAGTCGTCGCCGAGACCGACGGTGCCGTGCTCCCACGACAGCACCGGCCAGCCGCCCGGCGGCGGGGTGCCGGCGGGGGTGAACACGACGCCGCTGGACAGGGCGGGCTGATCGGCGGAGTCGCGGGTCCAGTAGGTGAGCTTGCGGGCCGTGCCGGTGCCCTCGATCCACAAGCCCTGGGGCAGCGCTTCGTCACCGGCGATCGTGCCCGCGGCGCTCGCGGGCGGGTCGGCCAGGGCGGTGGCGGTCAGCGGGCCGGTGGCCAGCAGTGCCGCCGAGACCAGGGTGATCACGGTGCGTCGGGTCATCGGTGGGGTCCTCTCGTACTGTCGTCGCCTTGGTGTCACAGTGAGACACTTCGGCCAGACTATCCTGAGAACTGTCACATTGAGACACCAGGGGTGGGCGACACGCGAGGAGAGGCGGGATGACGGCACCGATCGGGCTGCGGGAACGCGAAAAGGCCAGGGTGCGGCGCGAATTGATCGACGCCGCCCTGCTGCTGTTCGAGCGCCGCGGCTTCGAGCAGACCACCGTGCAGGAGATCGCCGACGCCGCCCACGTCTCGCGCCGCACGTTTCATCGCCACTTCCCGTCCAAGACGGCCGTGGTCTTCAGCCACGAGGACGACGTGATGGCGTTGCTGCTGGACGCCCTGGATCGCCGCCCGCCCGCCGAGGCGGTCTTCGTGGCGCTGCGCGCCGCCCTGCGCGCGGCGCTGCTGGATCCCGCGCAGCCCGAGCTGCGCCGGCAGCAGGCCGATACCGCGCGCCGCGCGCGCCTGGTGCTGATCTCCAATCCCGCACTGCGCGAAGAGAATTTCACCGGGACCTTCGGCCGCCGTGACGCCCTGGCGCGCAATTTCGCCCGCCGCGCGGGTCTGGCGGCGGACGATCTGCGCGCGAAACTCGCGGCGGGCACGTGTTTCGCGGCCTTCGGGGTCGCGCTCGACCACTGGGTGGCGCAGCCGGACCCGTCGCTGCGGTGCCTGCACGAGATCCTGGACGCCACCGTGGCCGCGTTGCAGCACGGACTCGAAATACCCTCGGCGGCAGGCTGATCCGAGTCGCACCGCGCTGGTCCTCAGCCGACGGCCGACGCCTCGACCGCGGCGCCGTCGCTGATGTGCAGGACGGCCTCGGTGCGCGCGAGGAGGTCCGGGGTCAGGGCGAAGTGGCCGTGGGGCAGGTCGTCGGCGCGGGCGTGCGCGCCGGCGAGAGCGGTGACGGGGGTCAGGCCCCAGGCGGCGGTACGGCCGTCCAGGACGCTCTCGTAGGTGCCGGGGGCGGGTGCGCCGAGACCGAAAGCCGCACTGCGGCCGAGGCTTCCGGCGATGAAGGTGTAGTCGAGATCGCCGAGAGCGTCCAGGATGGCGCCCGCGCCCGACCACGGCCGGCCCTGACTCGACCAGATCGCGGTGGTCGCGGCGCGCTGCAGGTGCAGATTGTGCGCGAAGACCAGGGTGGGTCCGCGGCGGCCCTCGCGGCGGCGGATGGCCAGCAGGTTGTGGGCGATGAGGGTGTCGCGCACGGCGGCCAGCGGGGCTTCGCGCTCGGCCTGCGGGAGGGGTTCGGCGCACTGGGCGTGGTAGTGCAGCAGGCCGAGGGCGGCGGTGAGATGCGTTTCGGCACGGAACCATTCGGCGCGCGAGGTGGCGGCGACGAGTTCGGGGGCGCGGCGGTAGAGCGCGAACAGCAGGCTGTCGCCGAGCTCGCGCAACCGCCGCGCGTCCGGTGATGCGCCCGGGGACACGGTCTGGTCCATGACGGCTTCGATCCGGTCCCAGCGGTGGTCGTCGCCGGCGATGGCCGCCACGTCGAGGTCGAGTTTCAGGTAGTCGCGGGCGTATTCGAGATATTGGCGCGGGCTGGGGGCGCTGAAGTTCTCACACGGGGTGTCGCAACCGTGGAAGGTCACCCGGTCCTGGGACGGCCGGGTTCGGTTGTATTCGCGCAGCCGGCAGACCAATTCGCGATTGGCTTCGTGTTCTCCCCACCCGTGGGAGAAACCGGTGCGCATCACCTCGTCGAGGTCGCCGGGACCACCTTGGACGTAGTCGTCGACGGTCAGCGCGGCGACCCGGTCGATCTCGAGGGCGATGGACCGGAAGCCCTGCTCGGCCAGCTGCGCGAAGATCTCGTTGCGCACGCGCAGGAAGGCGTGGTCGCGGTGGGTGGGCTCGCCCAGGCCCAGCAGTTCGCATGAGGCGGGGACGAAGTCTCGAATCTCCTGAGTCATGCCTGTGAATCGTATCGTTGAAACGCCGGTTGGCGCTTTCGACAGCATTTTCGCAGTTTGCCCCTCAGCAGCAACGAGTAAAGTCTCAAACCGATGAACAACCTGAGGCCCGCCGATCTGGCTCGAGACCACGGCCTGTCCACCCAGGCCGTGCGCAACTACGAGGACGCCGGGTTCCTGCCGCCCGCCGAGCGCACCGCGAGCGGCTACCGGATCTACACGCCGGCGCACGCCGCGGCGCTCGACGCCTACCTCGCCCTGGTGCGCGCGCACGGGCACGCGACGGCGGGCCGCATCATGACCGCCGTCCACGCCGGCGATCTCGACACCGCGCTGCTGCTCGTCGATCGCGGGCACGAGCAGTCACTGCGCGACCGCGACACCCTCGACGCCGTGCGCCGCGCGATCCACCACCTGACCATCGAAACCGATGACACCGCAATGGTTTCGGGTCCGGAGTCGTGGACCATCGGCGAGCTGGCGCACCGGCTCGAGGTGACCGCGGCGACGCTGCGCAAATGGGAACGGGCCGGAATCCTGGCGCCCGCACGGGAATCCGGCACCGGGTATCGCCGCTACGGTGCCGACGATCGCCGCGACGCCGAACTCGCGCATCTGCTGCGCCGCGGCGGTTATCCGCTGAGCCGTATCGCCACCGTGGTCGAGCAGGTCCGCGCGGCCGGCGGTACCGACGATCTGGCTCGCGCACTGCGGGATTGGCGCGGCCGCCTGACCGCGCGGAGCATGGCGATGCTCGACGCGGCCGGGCGGCTGGCGCACTACCTGCGCGTACGGGAGAGCTGAACGGCGGAGCTCAGAGCAGGCCGCGCAGTGTCAGGTCCGCGACGTACTTGTCGATGAGTTCCCTTGTCAGATGCGGGATGTCGCCGTCCGGTCCGATACCGGCCTGCTGGACGGCGTCCTGGAAACGCTTGGCGGGCAGCACCGAGCCGGCGATCGGCGGGCTCGGATGGCGGTAGGCGTGCAGCAGGGGTTGCACCGAGGCGCTGCGCTGCAGTTCGGGCAGGGTGCGCAGGGCGGTTTCGAAGCGGGTGAACCAGTCGCCGTAGTCGTCGATGCGGTCGATGGGCCGGCCGGATTCGAGGAGCCAGTCCACGAATTCGTCGAGGGAGATGCCGTCGTCGTGCGGGTTGAGGACGTCGTAGGTTTCGAAGCCCTCGCTCACCGCGACGCCCAGGGTGGTGATGGCGGCGGCGGTGAAGTCGGCGGGCAGGCCGTCGTAGTGGGCGCGGCGGCGCCGGCCGTGGGAATCCAAGGTGTAGAAGGATTTCGGGGCCAGTCCGGTGGCGAGCACGCTGAGCAGCAGGCGGGTGAACATGTCGGGCAGGTTGAGCTGGCCGGCGAAGGCGCTGTGCGCCAGGATCATGTCCGAACGGAACACCGCCACCGGCAGCCCGCACAGGTCGTGCGCCTCGCGCAGCAGCACCTCACCGGCCCATTTGCTGTTGCCGTAGCCGTTGGCGTAGCTGTCGTCGACGGCGCGCACGGCGCTGATCTCGCGAATGTCGCCGTCCTCGGTGAAGGCGGCCGGATCGATCTGCGCGGCCACCGCGACGGTGGACAGGTAGGTGACCGGTTTGCGGGTGGTGGTCAGGGCCAGGCGGATCACCTCGGCGGTGCCGACCACATTGGGGCCGAACAGCTGTCCGTAGGGCAGCACGTGGTTGACCAGGGCGGCCGGGTGCACGATGAGGTCGACGTCGGCGGCCAGCTGCTCCCAGTCCTGCTGGGGCAAGCCGAAATTCGGTTCGCCGATATCGCCGGGCAGCACCCGCAGCCGTCGCGCGGCCAGGTCCCGGTAGGTGCGCAGCAGCTCCGGGTCGCCGCTGTCGAACACCTCGTCGAGGCGGCGGCGGGCGGCGTCCGCGTCACGGCCGCGCACCACGCACACCAGGGTGCCGTCGGTGTCGTCCAGGCGACGCAGCCATTCCAGGCACAGAAACCGGCCCAGATAGCCGTTGGCTCCGGTGAGCAGGACCGTGCGCGGCGGTTGCGCGGCGTGCGGCAGGGCCGGGGCGGCGGCCAGCACGGCGGGGTCGAGGAACTTGTCGAGGGTCAGGTCGGCCGCGCGAATCTCGCTGCCGTCGCCGTGCACGGTCGTCACGGTGGGGCGGGTGCCGCCGGACTCGCGTTCGGACTCGATGTGGGCGGCGATGCCGGCCAGACTGTTGGCGGCGCTGACGATCACGCCCACCGCGACCTCGACGTCGAACAGTTCGCGCAGCAGCGTCGAGAATGACAGCGCCGACAGCGAATCCCCGCCCAGATCGGTGAAGTGGGCGTCGGGCTCGGGCTCCTCGCCGCCGAGGATCGCGCGCGCCGCGCGGCACACGGTGTCGACGACGGGGAGGTCGGCGGCCTCGCGGCGTAGGGCGGCCAGCTCCTCGGTCTGTTGCCGCGCCAGCTCGGTGTAGAGCTGTTCGAGCCGTTCGCCGTAGCGTTCCTTCAGCTTGGGCCGCAACAGTTTTCCGATTCCGGACAGCAGCCCGTTGTCCTGCGTGAAGGGTTCGTCCTCGAGCAGGAAGGCGCGCGGGATCTCGTAGGATTCGAGTTGGGCCTGCTTGGCGATGTCCTGCAGGGACGCGGTGATGGCGGCGCTGCGCTCGGCGGGGTCGAGGGCGAGCGCGGCGGCGGTCGGCACGATCACGGCCAGCAGGTGCGCGCGCTCGCTCGAGCCGTGCACGAAGATCTGCGAGATCAGCGGGCTGGTGGCGTAGGCGGCCTCGAGGGTGGCCACGGTGACGAACTCGCCCTGCGACAGCTTGAGCACATTGTTGCGGCGATCGACGTACACCAGGTGGTCGGGGCGGATCTCGGCGACGATATCGCCGGTGCGGTAGTAGCCGTCGGCGTCGAAGATCTCGGCGGTCACCTCGGGACGCTTGAAGTAGCCGGGGATCTGCAGCATCGACTTCACCACCAATTCGCCACGCGGATAGGGCTTGTCGGTGGAGAAGTAGCCGAGTTCGGGCACGTCGGCGAGCCGGTAGTCCAGCACCGGCGGGCGGCGGATCTCGTTGTCGATGAGCAGCCCACCGCCGGCCTCGGTGGATCCGTAGCCGTCGATGACGGGCTGACCCAGCACCTCGTTCATGAACTGCTTCATCTCCGCGGAGATGGGGGCGCTGCCGACCATGACGCGGGCCAGGCGGCCGCCCAGGAACTGTTCCCGCAGTGCCGTTTTGACCGCGTCGTCGGCGGTATCGGCGGATTCGCCCGCGGCGAGCCGGCGTTGCAGGTCGCTCTGATAGCGCTGGAAGACCATGTCGCACACGCGCGGGACGAAGAATACCTCGGTGGGGCGGACCAGGGCGATGTCCTCGAACAGGGTCGACATATCGCTCGAGGCGGCGAAGAACGCGGTGCCGCCGCGCGCGTAGGTGCCCGTCAGCACCATGCGGCCGGCCACATGGCTCAGCGGCATGTAGCAGAAGTTCATGACCGGGGCGGGAATCATGGTGGGGCCCTGCCACATCGCGGTCACCAGGCGGTAGGGGTACATCGCGCCCTTGGGGGTGCCGGTGCTGCCGGAGGTGTAGATGAGCAGCGCCAGCTCGTCCTCGTCGGCGGGGACGTACAGCGGGACCTCGGGCCGCGTCGCGCCGCGAGCCGTCACGGCGGCAAAGGATTCCACGGTGACACCGCTCCGGGCGGCCCGGTCGCGGGCGGCGGCGAAGATCTCGGCCTGGCGGTCGTCGCGGGATTCGAAGTCGAAGACCACGATCGAGGTGACCGGGGTGTCGTCGAGTACGCAGTCGAGTGCGGTGTCCAGCAGGTCGAGTGCGGTGTCCAGCAGCTCGAGGCTCACCGCCAGGGTCCGCGCCCCGGTTTCCGTCAGGATCGAATGCCATTGCGCGACAGTGCCGCTCGATTGCAGCGGCACCGCTACCAGTCCCAGCCGGATGGCAGCCAGCTCCACGGCCGCGAAATCGCCGCTGGCGAATCCGAGGATGCCCAGGAAATCCCCGGCGCGCAACGGATTCCGGTCGTCGTGGTGCCAGTCGGCGGCCAGCGCGCCCGCCCGCGACCACAGGTCACCGTAGCTGACGGTCCGATACTCCGGCAGCAGCCGGCGGGTGCGCCGGCCCGCGGCGTCGACGACGATCTCGGTGGCCCGTTCGCCGATGGCCGGGCGCTCGGCGTACCCGGTCATCAGGATCTCGGCCACCCGCGCCAGCCCCAGACCGGGCTGTCGTGCCGCCTCGCCCACCTCGGGCTTCGGCACGGCGACGCGGATCTGCTCGTCGGCCAGCAGGCGTTCGAACCGCTTGGCGACCTCGGTCTGTGCGAGATTGTCGGCTATCTGCCGGGTGAGCTCCGCGCGCACGGTGTCGTCGACCATCATCTGCCTCCCTGGATCCCCGCCGGGCCGACTCGCTCAGCCAATATCGACCGCGAGAGTGTTTCCGGCGGCAGGATTCATCCCATCGATTAGCTTCGCTAACTATTCCACGATGCGCGGGCGAACCAGGAAAGTCAAGAACCGCGCGGCACATCCCATCCAGGATGCGCCGCGACACGACCGCGTGCTAGCGGTAGCCCAGATCGGCGACCGCGGCATCGGCTTCGGTTACGGGAGCACCGGGTGCCGGTGTTCCGCCTGTGCGGGCGGACATCGTGCCGGGTCGGCGTTCGCCCGAAGCTGAGCGTCGAGCGCGCGGTGGCCGGATGGGTCACACTCGATGCGCACACATCCCACGAATTGCCCGAGGAACCATGCCGAATCTGCCCGACGACGCGCTTCGCGTCGAATCCCCTGCGCGCTACCGAATGTCGAACACCTCGGCGTTCTGGCTGCTGGCCGTCGCGTTGGCGCTGCTGTTGTTCGCCTCGTCCGCGCCGTCGCCGATGTATCCGGTGTATCAGCGGATGTGGCATTACTCGTCGCTGGTGTCGACGGGGGTGTACGCGGCCAATGCGATCGCGCTGCTGATCACGCTGTTGTTCGCCGGGTCGCTGTCGGATCACATCGGGCGGCGGCCGGTGCTGGTCGCGGCCGTGCTGGTGGAGCTGGCCGGGACGCTGGCGTTCGCCGAAGCGCGTTCGGTGGCTTGGCTTTTCGCCGCCCGCATCGTGCAGGGCATCGCCACCGGGCTGGCCACCGGCGCGATCACCGCGACCCTCATCGACCTGCAACCGGCCGAATCCCGCATCGGCGCGCTCATGACGAATGTGGCCGCGGCGGGCGGTCTGGCGGTGGGGGCGATCAGTTCCGGGCTGCTGGTCGCCTACGCGCCCGCGCCGACGCGGCTGGTGTACTGGCTGCTGGCGGCGGCGTTCACCGTCATCGTGATCGGGGTGCTGCTGATCCCCGAGACGGTGCGGCCCGACGGGCGGGGCCTGGCGTCGCTGAAACCGAAAGTGTCGGTGCCGCAACCGGTTCGGGCGGCGTTTCTGACCCTGGTCCCGTCGATCTCGGCCACCTGGGCGCTGGGCGGGCTGTATCTCGCGCTCGGCGGCGCGCTGATGAAGGCGCAGTTCCACGTCGCCACTCCGCTGGCGGGCGGGCTGGTGGTGGTGGCGCTGCAGGGCACCTCGGCGGTGACGGCGCTGCTGGCCCGCGACTGGACCATCGATCAGGCGCTGCTGCGCGGGCCGATCCTGCTGATGGGCGGGGTGTCGGCGGCTTTGCTTGCGGCGGCTACACATTCGGTGTGGCTGTTCTTCGCAGCCAGCGTGGTGGCCGGGATCGGATTCGGGCCGTCGTTCTCGGGTGCGCTGCGCATGCTGACCGGATTGTCGCCCGCGGAGTCCCGGGCCGAGGTGGTGACCGCGATCTACGTGGTGTCGTATCTGTCGCTCAGTGTTCCCGCGGTCATCGCCGGACTGTCGGTGCAGCGCTTCGGTCTGGCCGCCACCACCTACGGCTACGGGCTGATCGTGATCGTGCTCGAAGCCGTGGCGATGCTCGGTTCGCTGCGCCACCGCAGCGCGCACACCGCGCTGGCCGGACATCTGTGCCCGGCGCCGTGCCCCGGTTCGGTCGCGCCCATGCCGCGCATCGTGTCGGCGCATCCGTGAGCGGGTAGCGCTTCTCCGGTGAACGCCCCGTCGGATTCCTTCGCCGCCACCCGCGACCGCAGTGCCGATCTCGCCGCCGAGGTGAGCGCCCACCCCGAGCGCTTCCGCGTCCTCACCGGCGAACGGCCCACGGGCAGACTGCATCTGGGCCATTACTTCGGCACCATCCGCGAGCGGGTCCGGCTGCAGGGCCTCGGCGTCGAGCTGTGGGTCATCCTCGCCGACTACCAGGTCATCACCGACCGCGACACCCTCGGCCAAGTCCGCGACAACGTCTACCACGCCGTCCTCGACTACGCCGCCGCCGGCATCGACACGAGCGCGTCGACCATCTTCACCCACTCCGCGGTCCCGGCGCTCAATCAGCTCATGCTCCCGTTCCTGAGCCTGATCACCGAGGCCGAGCTGCACCGCAACCCCACCGTCAAGGCCGAACTCGCCGCCTCCGAACGCGCCCTGAGCGGCCTCATGCTCACCTACCCCGTCCACCAGGCCGCCGACATCCTGTTCTGCAAAGGCAATCTGGTCCCCGTCGGCAAAGACCAGCTCCCCCACCTGGAAGCCACCCGCGTCATCGCCCGCCGCTTCAACGAGCGCTACGCCCCCGTCTTCCCCGAACCCCAGGCCCTGCTCACCGCCACCCCCGAAATCCCCGGCCTCGACGGCCGCAAAATGTCCAAGAGCTACGGCAACGCCATCTCCCTGTCCATGACCGCCGACGAAACCGCCGCCCTCATCAAGAAAGCCCCCACCGACGCCGACCGCACCATCACCTTCGACCCCGAATCCCGCCCCGGCGTCTCCGCCCTGCTCACCACCGCCGCCCTCTGCCTCGGCAGCGACGAACACACCCTCGCCGACAAACTGGGCGACAGCGGCGCCGCCGCCCTGAAGAAACTGGCCACCGACGCGGTGAACGACTACTTCGCCGAACATCGCGCCCGCAGAGCCGCTTTCGCCGCCGACCCCGACTTCGCAGCCACCGTCATCCGAGCAGGCAACCGCCGAGCCAACGAAGTAGCCGACCACACCCTAGACGAAGTCCGCACCGCCATGGGCACCATTTACTGACCCACTCCGCCACGGCGATGAACGCCGGCGGGGGTCAGTCTTCGAGGGCGGAGTAGAGGGCGGTGAGGTAGTCGTCGCCCAGGGGGGAACGCCATTCGGCGGCGACGATGATATTGGCGGATTGGACCAGCAGGAGGGTGACGAGGTTCTTTTCGGGGTCGGCGTGCCAGTCGGTGCCCAGGCCGCCGGGCCAGGACAGGGTGCCGGCGGAGGGGACGCCGGGGGTGGTCTGGATCTTGACGCCGTAGCCGAAACCTTGGTCGGCCCAGATGGTTTGGCCCAGGGGCGGGTTGAACGGCGGGGTGGCGTGCTGGTCCGGGGTGAGGCGGTCCTGGGACAGGGCTGACACCAAGTGGGGGGACAGGATGCGGACGCCGTCGAGTTCGCCGTGGTTCGGCAGCATGCGGGCGAAGCGGGCGTAGTCGTCGGCGGTGGAGACGAGACCCGCTCCGGCGGAAGGGAAGAGGGGCTCGGCGCTCCAGGCGGTGGTGGCGGGACGGTCGAGCTCGGTGAGGTCGGGGCCGTAGAGGACGCTGAGGCGGTCGCGCTTGGAGTCGGGGACGGTGAAGGAGGTGTCGATCATGCCCAGCGGATCCATGACCCGTTCGCGCAGCACGGTTTCCAAGGGCCGGCCGGTGATGCGGCTGAGCAGAATGCCCAGGACGTCGGAGGCGGTGTGATAGCGCCAGAGGGCGCCGGGCTGGGCGATGAGGGGAAGTTCGCCGAGCTTGCGCAGCCACTCGTCGGGGCCCAGCCGCTCCGCGTTCGCGACACCGATGGCCGAGGCGATGGGATCGGCGGTGAGCGCGAACAATTGGGGCGCGAGGCTGGAGCGGCCCCAGCCCAGGCCGAAGCGGAAGGTGAGCAGATCCTCGAGGGTGATGGGCCGCTCGGCGGGCACCACATCCTCGGGGGAACCGTCCGGGTCGCGCATGACCACGCGATCGGCCAGTTCCGGCAGCCACGGGTCGACCGGGTCGTGCAGGCCGATCAGGCCCTCGTCCACCAGGGTCAGCGCGGCCACCGCGGTGATCGGCTTGGTCATGGAGGCGATGCGGAAGAGGGTGTCGCGGCGCATGGGCAGCCCGCCCGCCCTGTCACGCCAGCCCACGCTGTCCACCTGGACGAGCTCGCCGTGGCGGTAGGTCAGGGCGACCGCGCCGGCCACCTCACCCCGCTCGACGTACCCCTCGAGGATCTCGCTCACCTTCGCCAGGCCATCGGCCGAAAACCCGTTCACCACAACCGCTCCCTTCCTCAGCAGTCACCTCAACCACCGGTGGCCGCCGATATTCCCGGGCCGTCAACCGTCCCGGGAATCGCGGAAGCGCTAGCGCGGCGCCTCGCAGAAGGGCTGGCAGTTCGGCACCGCCGCGGGCGGATTCGGAGTCTCGTCGTCGAAGGTCACGGTGCTCACCAGCACCGCGAGGCCGATGGCGAACAGCACCACGAGCGTCGCACCGATCGCGAACACCGCCCAGTTCTGCCGGCGGACGCTGACCAGCACGGTGCCGTCCGCGTGGGCCAGCACGGTGCCCAGCGGCGGTCCGTAGATCGAGCCGAAAAACGTACTGTTCCAATTGATTCCGCGAGACGCAGACACGGCTACACCCCAATCGCGAGAACGGACGATCATGGACGCACAGCAATCCAGAGTACGCCTGTCGCGAATTGATAGCTAACCGCTATTTACGCAGATCATCGGTCGTTTTTACCGATTTGTCCGTTCTATTCCATTCCCCTGAAAGGACATACGCGACTTACCGCCCAACGTACGAAGCCAGATGCTCCCCCGTGAGCGTGGACCGCGCGGCCACCAACTCGGCCGGCGTGCCCTCGAACACGATCCGCCCGCCGTCGTGCCCGGCCCCCGGCCCCAGATCCACGATCCAATCCGCATGCGCCATCACGGCCTGGTGATGCTCGATCACGATGACCGATTTGCCGGAATCGACCAGCCGGTCCAGCAATCCGAGCAGATTCTCGACATCGGCGAGATGCAGACCGGTGGTCGGTTCGTCGAGCACGTACACCCCGCCCTTCTCCCCCATGTGCGTGGCCAGCTTCAACCGCTGCCGCTCCCCACCCGACAGCGTGGTCAGCGGCTGCCCCAGGGCCAGATACCCCAACCCCACCTCGGACAGATGCCGCACGATCTTGTGCGCCGCGGGAATCGCCGACTCCCCCGTCTCGAAATACGCCAGCGCCTCGCTCACCGGCATCGCCAGCACCTCGCTGATATCGCGCCCGCCGAGCTTGTATTCCAGCACCGCCGCCTGAAACCGCTTGCCCTCACACACTTCACACACGGTCGCGACCCCGGCCATGATGGCCAGATCCGAGTAGATCACCCCCGCGCCGTTGCACGTCGGGCACGCGCCCTCCGAATTCGCGCTGAACAGTGCGGGTTTCACGCCATTGGCCTTGGCGAAGGCCTTGCGAACGGGCTCCAGCAACCCGGTGTAGGTGGCCGGATTACTGCGCCGCGAACCGCGAATCGCACCCTGATCGACCGAGATCACTCCCTCCCCGGCCGGAATCGACCCGTGCACCAGCGAACTCTTGCCCGACCCGGCCACCCCGGTGATGACCACCAGCACGCCCAGCGGAATGTCGACATCCACCTTCTGCAAGTTGTTGGCGTCCGCGCCGCGAATCTTCAACGCGCCCTTGGACTCACGCACCGGCTCCTTCAGCGCCGCCCGATCGTCGAAGTGCCGCCCGGTGATCGTGCCGCTGCCGCGCAACCCCTCCACCGTGCCCTCGAAACACACGGTGCCGCCGCCGGATCCGGCGCCCGGCCCGATGTCGACGACATGATCGGCGATGGCGATGGTCTCGGGTTTGTGCTCCACCACCAGCACCGTGTTGCCCTTGTCCCGCAACCGCAGCAGCAGGTCGTTCATGCGCTGGATATCGTGCGGATGCAACCCGACGGTCGGCTCGTCGAACACATAGGTGACATCGGTGAGCGCCGACCCGAGATGCCGAATCATCTTGACCCGCTGCGCTTCTCCGCCCGACAGCGTGCTCGACGCCCGATCCAGGCTCAGATAGCCGAGCCCGATCTCCACGAACGAGTCCAGCACCCCGCGCAGCGATTCCAGCAACGGCGCGACCGACGGCTCCCGCAACCCGCGCACCCACTCGGCCAGATCGCTGATCTGCATGGCGCAGGCGTCGGCGATGCTGATCTTCTTGATCTTCGACGACCGCGCCAGCTCCGACAACCGGGTGCCGTGGCATTCCGGGCAGACCTGGAAGGTCACCGCCCGCTCCACGAACGCGCGCACATGCGGCTGCAGCGAGTCGACGTCCTTGGACAGGAACGACTTCCGGATCTTGGGGATCAGCCCCTCGTAGGTCAGGTTGATGCCCTCGACCTTGATCTTGGTCGGCTCCTTGTAGAGCAGATCGGCGATCTCGCGCTTGTTGTACTTCGCGATCGGCTTGTCCGGATCGAAGAACCCGCTGCCGATGAAGATCCGCCCGTACCACCCGTCCATGCTGTAGCCGGGAATGGTGAACGGCCCCTCCCGCAACGACTTGCTGTCGTCGTAGAGCTGCGTCAGATCGATATCGTTGACCGCGCCGCGCCCCTCGCACCGCGGGCACATGCCGCCGGTGATGCTGAACTCGCGCCGCTCCTTGACCTGCTTGCCACCCTTCTCCACGGTCACCGCGCCCGCCCCGCTGATCGAGGCGACATTGAACGAGAACGCCTGCGCGGACCCGATATGCGGCTTGCCCAACCGGCTGAACAGGATGCGCAGCATGGCATTCGCGTCGGTGGCGGTGCCGACCGTGGAGCGCGGATCCCCGCCCATGCGCTGCTGATCGACGCTGATCGCGGTGGTCAGCCCCTCGAGCACATCGACGTCGGGCCGCGCCAGACTCGGCATGAACCCCTGCACGAAGGTGCTGTAGGTCTCGTTGATCAGCCGCTGCGATTCCGCGGCGATGGTGTCGAACACCAGCGAGCTCTTGCCCGAGCCGGACACGCCCGTGAACACCGTGAGCCGGCGCTTGGGCAGCTCCACCGAGACGTCCTTGAGGTTGTTCACCCGGGCCCCGACCACGCGAATCAGGTCGTGGCTGTCGGCGGGCGGGGCGCTCTGCAGTGCGGTCTTGCGCGGGGGCATGCGGTTCTCCATCTGTGCGGGACGGTCGGGCTCGGGGACAGGTCAGGAGACCTGCTGGATGCGAAGCAGATTGCCCGCGGGATCGCGGACCGCGAAGTCCCGCACCCCGTAGGGCTGGTCGGTCGGTTCCTGCACGATCTCGACGATGTCGTGGCCCTGCAACTTCTCGAAGGTGGCGTCGACATCGGTGGTGGCCAGCAGCATCGCGCCGTAGGTGCCCTTGGCCATCATCTCGAGAATGAGCTTGCGCTCCTCCTCGGTGATGCCCGGATCCACCGCCGGCGGCGTCAGCACCACCGATGTGCCCGGCTGATCGGCCGGACCGAGCGTCAGCCAGCGCAACCCGTTGTAGCCCACGTCCTTGCGCAGTTCGAACCCGAGCGCGTCGCGATAGAAGGCCAGGGCGGCCTCGGCATCCGTATGCGGCAGAAAACTCGCGTTGATGGTGATGTCCATGCTGATCAGGCTAGTTGCGAGGCGCTTGCCGCGGCTTCTCGATTCCTGATCGGTCTGGTCACCTGTTTCTCGATGAACGACGGCATGCCCTCGGAGACTTCGGCCATCTCCTGCCGATACGCGCTCGGCGGCATGCCGACCAGTTCGGTGAACCGGGTGCTGAACGTGCCCAGCGACGAACAGCCCACCGCGAAACACACCTCGGTCACGCTCAGCTCCCCGATGCGCAGCAACGCCATCGCCCGCTCGATGCGCCGCGTCATCAGATACGCGTACACCGATTCCCCGTAGGCGGCCTTGAACTGCCTGCTCAGATGCCCGGCCGACAGATGCGCGTCGCGCGCGAGCCGTTCCACGTCCAGCGGCTGCGCGTACTCCCGGTCGATGCGATCCCGGACTCGCCGCAACCGCGTCAGATCGCTCAGACGCTGTTGTTCGGCAGGTGTGCTGACCACTCCACGATGGTCCCACGCTGGACCGACACCGGCACGACGGCATACCCGGGATTCTCGGGCTAGCCAGCAAAGGTTTTGTCAGGTAACAGTTTTGCCTTGACAGAAGACATAGCGTGTCGGGGGAGCCGGTATTGTCCGGACAACCCGACATACCAACCTGATGAATGTGGCCGACCGCGGCCCGAGAACTGGATCAGCTGTTCGATGAAGCTTTCTGCATCACGTAAGAGGACCGCCCTGCGGACCGCCGCCGTCGCGCTCAGCGCCGCCCTGTCCGTCGCGCTGGCCGCCGGCACCGCCGCGGCGGACCCGGACAAGCCGTCGAGCGTCACGTCCGTTCAGAAGGACGGCCGGACCTGGCATCTGCAGGTCTACTCGGCCGCCATGGGCAAGGACATCCCGGTCGACGTGCAGCGCCCCGCCGACGAGTCGCAGGCCGCGCCGAACCTGTACATGCTCAACGGTCTCGACGGCGGCCTCGGCACCGCCAGCTGGAACGCCCAGACCAATGCCCTCGGCTTCCTGTCCGACAAGCAGGTCAACGTGATCCAGCCGATCGGCGGCCGCGGCAGCTACTACACCGACTGGATCAACGACGACCCGCAGCTGGGCCGCAACAAGTGGACGACGTTCTTCACCCAGGAACTGCCGCCGCTGCTGGACGCCGCGCTCGGCTCGACCGGGCTCAACGCGCTGGCGGGCCTGTCCACCTCCGGCACCTCGGTGCTGCAGCTGGCCGAGGCCAAGCCCGGACTGTGGAAGTCGGTGGCCGCCTACTCCGGTTGCGCGCAGATCGCCGACCCGATGGGCAAGCAGTTCCTCAAGCTCGCCGTGGAGACCTGGGCGGGCGGCAAGACCGTCAACATGTACGGCCCCGACGACAGCCCGCTGTGGGCCGCCAACGACCCGGTCATCAACGCGGAGAAGCTGCGCGGCACCAACCTCTACATCTCCAGCGGCAGCGGCATCCCGCTGATGAAGGACGTGGAGTACTACACCAAGGCCGCGCCCGGCCCGCAGGGTGACCTGAACCTGGCGCTGGGCATGCTGATCGAGGGCGGCGTCGACGCCTGCACCCACAACCTCGAGAGCAAGCTGGATTCGATCGACATCCCGGCCACCTACCAGTTCGACCCGGTGGGCACCCACTACTGGCCCTACTGGGAGAACGCCCTGCACAACTCGTGGCCGATGCTGGCCGCGGGCATGGGCATCTCGGCCTGACGCAGCGAAAACCGCAGCGCCGCACCGCCATTGGGCAGTGCGGCGCTGCGTCGTTTTCGGCGGCCGGCGCTATCGGGCGGCCGGGTCCGGGACGCTGACCGGGGTGCGGGCGATGCGCCCGCCCAGGCGCTCGTTGACCGAGAAGCCGTGGCGGCGACACCAGTCCGCCAGCAGCGGTACCGCGGAGTCGTCGTCCCGGAAGGTCGGCACCAGCTGCCCCACGATGTAGAGGTGATGCGCGTCCGCGGCGCGGCACAGGTGTTGCAGCACCGCGGTCCCCAGGCCGGTGCCGCGCAGCTCCGGATTCACCGTGATGTTGTCGAGTTTGACGGTGTCGGCGTAGACGTCGAACACCACTTCGACCAGGGCGTCAGCGCGGCGCAGGGCTTCGATGTCGCACGGGACCGGGCGCAGCACGCCGGGCAGATGGTCGCAAAGCCGTTGGCGCGCGGCCTCGTCCGGCGCGGCGCGGGTCACCTCCAGCAGTTCCTCGGTGAGCTTGGCGACCACCGCGCGATCGCCCACCGCGGCCTGCGGGCGCGCGGCCACGGTGGCGCGCACCAGCGCCCGCAGCCGTCCGGTCCAGTGCGCGGCCTCCGACCCGTAGCGCAGGATCAGATCCGACAGGGTGTCCTCGAGGCACAGGGCCGCGCCGAGGCCACGCACATACGCCCCCGACAGCACGCCCCAGCGATGATCGTCCGCGCCGACGCCGTGCACGGCCAGCTCGCGGGTGAGCGCGTCGCGGCGGGCGGTCGCGCGGGCGACCGGGGAGCCGGGCAGGTGTTGCAGCCAGCGGTGCCAGCCGGTCAGATTGGCCCGAATGCGGGTGGTGGCGATGTCAGCGCTGGCGTCGAGGTAGTTGCACAGAGCTAGCTGACGTTGCCGCAACAGCGCACCGGCCCGCTCGTCGGCGGGCTCGGTGGCTGGCGTCTCGACCTCGCTCATAGCGACCTACGCTAGCGTCCAGTTCGCTCGACGCTGGTCATCGGCACGCCCCAATCGCACTACCAGCCGTAACGAGCGCCCACCTGCGGCGGCAGACCACCCGCACCGGGCCCGAAACCGCTCGGCGGCGAGATTTGCTGGGACACGGCCAGATCGAGATCGGTGACCCGGTCCAGCAGACTGCGCTCGTAGAGCTTGGCCTGCTTGCGACTCCATCCGGTCGAATGCCGCAGCGCCTGGCGCGCCTTGCGCCGCCGGTGATAGGTGAGCAGCGGCGCCAGCCCGGCCTCGCTGCCGACGCCGCGCGCGGCCGGGCGGGCGATGAGCTCGCGGAACCAGTGCCGCTCGGTGCGCAGCACCCAGGCGTAGGCGAGGGCGAAGACGACCAGATCGATGAGGATCGGCAGATAGGTCGACAGCAGCGCCGGGCCGGGCGGGCGCGGCGAGTCGAACAGGAAGTGCATGGCGAACGCCAGAGCGTAGAACAGCGCGAACACCCCGAGCCGCCAACCCCACGACCGATCGGTCCGGATCAGCGCCAGCACGATGCTCACCCCGGCCAGCGCCGACATGGCCCAGTGCGAGGTGAGCGCGGTGACCAGCCGCAGCACCGCCACCAGCAGCACGTCGACCACCGGATCCTGCGGCGACGACAGCGCGGTCTGGGTGCTGTAGAGGCAGTCCTCGGCGATCTGCGCGCCCAGCCCGACCGCCGCGCCCAGCAGCAGCCCGTGCATGGGCCGGGTCAGCCGCGGCCGGAACAGGATGGCCACCACCGCGATTCCGATGGCCTTGATGTACTCCTCGTCGATGGGCGCGGTGAAGGCGGCGCTCCACGAGACGGCGAAGCGGTCGCCGAACAGGTTGGTGATGGTGCGGCTGAGATGGTCGTTGGCCCACATGGCCAGCCCGGTCCACACCGTCGCGCCCCAGATCGCGCCCATGGCCATCGGCGCGAGCAGGCGCCGCCGGGCGCGGAAGGGGTCCAGCGCGAACAGGATTCGTCCGATCACCAGCAGCGTCAGCGCGGTGATCGGCAGCGCGGCCAGGGCGGGCACGCCCGCGAACAACACCTGCCCGGCGGCCTGCACGAGAAACAGCAGCGGGCCGATCACGACGGCCAGGCAGTACACCCAGAACAGCAGCGACCGCGGCTGAAACCAGCTCATGCCTCGACCGCCTTGCTCGACTCGAGCACCTGCGCGATCAGCCGGCGTCCCGTGTCGGGGGCGCCTCCGGTGACGGTCACCGTCACCGCCACGTCGCCGCTGCCGGCGACGGCGCACACGCCCCCGTCGGTATCCGGCAGCACGCAGCTGAGCCCGTGGAAATCGCCCGCGTCCACCGCTCCCCCGTCGAAGCGCACGGTCACCCCGGCCGCGCGCAGTGGCAGTAGCAGTCGCGGTGCGGCGGTGGCGAAGTCGGTGACGCCGTCGACCACCGACACCGACAGCCGCTGCCCGCCGTCCTCGGTTTTCAGCACGGCGATGGAGTCGTCGCCAGTCGCGATGCGCCGCATCCGCTCCGGCACCCGGAACGCCACCGCATTGGCCGGATCGGTGCCGCCGTGCACCGCGCCGATCCCGGTGGCGGTCAGGGTGATACCGGTCCCGGCCGTCACCTCGCTCTCCCGGGTCGGCACCGCGGCCGACAACAGCGGCGGCACCACCAGCGCGACGGCCAGCGCCCCCACCGCCGCGATGGCCGGCCCTACCGAATACACCAGGCGCACCATGCTTTTCCACCCTCTCGGCTCCCTGACGCAACGTCCCGGGACGCGCCGGCGTTCCACCGCCCCGTCCCGATCCCAGGGAGCCGACCACCCAACGCTTGCCGCGAGTTAACCACAACCGCGGCCCGGGGCGCCCCCGCAGCGCCGGACAACCGACCGGTCGTCACTGTGCCCGGGCCGCCGCGCGGAGGCGGTCGAGACGCGACCGGGGCCGCCGGGCGCGACCCCCTCGCGTCCCGGCGGCCCCGGGTGGTTCGTGCGGCGAAATGCGCTGCCCGGCCGGGCAGCTCGACGCCGGCGGCCTACAGCAGTCCGGCCAGGCTCTTCAACGGCCCGGGCAGTCCGGCGATGTGGTTCTTGATGCCCGTCGCCACCGGATGCGGCGTCTCGGCGCGCAGCCGGTCGAGTTCGGTCTGCATGGTGTCGACGGTGCGGGTGTAGTACTCGTCGACCAGATCGGCGTTCTCCGCGTCGCCCGGCTGGGTGGACCAGTCCAGGGCGGGCAGGAAGCTGACCGTCACCGAGGCGGGCAGCGGAATCTGCGGCAGGATCGGGGCGACGCCGAAGGGCAGGCCCAGGGTGTAGGGAAACACCTTGGCGCGCACCAGTTTGTCCAGCTGCAGCAGCCGTGCGGTGCGTTCACCGCGGCTGAGCACGAAGATGGAGTCGTGGCCGCCGTTGGCGACCGCGGGGATCACCGGGACGCCCAGTTCCAGCGCCAGGCGAATGAAACCCTTGCGGCCGGCGAAGTCGATCTTGCCGCGGTCGGTCCAGGGCCGGCACGCCTCCCAGTCGCCGCCCGGGTACACCATCACCGCGCCACCGTCCTTGAGCCCCTTGGCGGCCGACTCGCGCGAGGCGGGGATGACCCCGAACTTGCGCAGGCTGTCACCGAGAAGCGGTGCGCGCAAAAGGATGTCGTGCGCGACGCCGTAGCTGGGCTCGTCCGGGCGGTGGTCCAGCATGGCCATGAAGGTGATCCACACCTCCGGCGCCCAGTAGATGGACGAGTGATTGCCGATGACCAGGGCCGGGCCCGAGACGGGCAGATTCTCCACACCGGTCACCGTGGGGGTGAAGTAGTCGGTGTAGGCCCGGGCCAGCGGCAGCAGCGGGTGGTTCGGGTCGGGCTTTATCGTGTTTTCGGTTGTGGTCATGAGCCATTCCTGTCGATTGCTTTGCCGGGGACGGGCGGCACGCAACGACACTCACCACGCTGTCGAATCAGCGTCGAGCGAATTGAATTGCCCCCGGGTCACATCCCCATTGATCGCTCCGACGGCCGCGCACGCGCGGTCTGCTCAGCGTACGGACGTCGCTGCGTTGCGACAGATGCCCGTCACCGTCCTCCTGCACCTTCGACGTTACCAACCCAAGCGCTTGCTTGTTAGGGAGTGTGCGAAACCCAACACTCGGCGCATCAGCTCCCGGCCGCTACCGCACCGCGACCTGAAATGGCGGGGTTTCAGGCAATCCCAGGCATGAGACCGACCGTCCGGCATAATCCTTGCCCGAACAGTCCTGCCCGAACACGCGGTACCGGCATCACCGTCCTCCCGCTCCTCCGAAGCTCGTGGCGAAGGGAATGCATGTGCGCGACAACGGATTCGACCACCCCCTCACCCGCCGGACGCTGCTCGGCCTGACCCTGGCGACGGCCGCGGCGATCGTGCCCGGCTGCTCGAAATCCGCCACCGGACCGCGAAGTTCGGTGCCCGCCACCGGCTCCGACGATCCGCAGGCCATTGCCGCCGACGCCTACGTCTTCGGCTACCCGCTGGTCCTGATGGACGTCAGCCGCGTCGCGGCCGGCGGGAGCAACCGCTTCCTGCATGCCCAGAACCTGCCCACCAGTAGCGATCGGGCCGTGGTGCGCATGAACCTGGACACGCTCTACTCCAGTGCGTGGCTGGATCTCGGACCCGAACCCATGGTGCTGCAGGTGCCCGCCATGCCTGCCGGCCGATACTGGCTCATGCAGTTGCTGGATGCCTGGTCCAATACCGTCCAGGACCCCAGCAGCACCAATCCGCAACCGGCCCAACAACAATCGGGCCCGGCCCACACCTACGTCATCACCGGGCCGGGATTCACCGGCGACCTGCCCGGCAACCTCACCCACCTGCCCATGCCGACCCCGACCGCCTGGCTGATCGGGCGCATCCAAGTCGATGGCGAGGACGATCTGCCCGCGGTGCACACCCTGCAGCAGCAGATGAAGCTCATGCCGCTGAGCGCCTGGCTCGCCGGCACGCCCGCGACCCCGGCCAACCTGGCCCGCCCGCAGGGCGATCCGCCGCCGGATCAGGTATCGGCCATGGACCCGGCCGAGTTCTTCGACCGGCTGTGCGCGGTGATGGCCGTGAACCCGCCCGCGCCCGCCGACGCGCCGATGCTGAAACGCATTGCGGCCCTGGGCATCACACCGGGCGGCAAACCGAACCCGCAACCGGCCGGGCTGCTGGCCGCGGCGGTCAAGGACGCCCAGCATCGGATGGTCACCTACCGGAACCCCGCCAGCCGCGACGTGAACGGCTGGAAGTACGCCACCGATCTCGGCGCCTACGGGGTCGACTATCTGTTGCGCGCCAATGTGGCGATGACCGCGCTGGGCGCGAATCTGACGCGAGACGCGTTGTACCCCAGCATTGTCGATACCGCCGACGATCACGGCATCCCGCGTCGATTCCGGCTGCGGTTCGCGGCCGATCAACTGCCGCCGGCCGCGGCCTTCTGGTCGCTCACCGCCTACACCGCCGACAGCTATCTGGTCGAGAACGAGGCCGATATCTACGCCGTCGGCCACGCGGTCCCGGTGGTGGCCGGCCCGGATGGCTCGGTGGAGCTGGCGATTCAGCACGCTGATCCGGGACCGACTGTGCCCAAAGGCAATTGGCTGCCCATCCCGGCCGCGGGCGAGTTCTCGCTCACCTTGCGGCTCTACGCCCCCAAGCCGGAGGCGATCGACGGGACCTGGAAACCCCCGGGTTTGATCGTCGTCCCGGCCGCCTGACCCGCTCGGTAACTGCGGGGATCCGCCGAAGGTTCCCCGCGGTTTCGCCGAAGGCGGACATTTCAGACTTTTCATGTCTTAATTCGCATATCGGCGTATGGGCATCTCAAGAGTCGGAACGACGGGCGAACAGGATGCCCGCGCCCACATAGCCGATCAGGGCCAGGCCCGCACACCAGATCAGCGCCGTCGGCGCGGAACTCCCCACCGGGGTGCCCATGAGCAGGCCGCGCATCGTCTCGGTGATCGAGGTGACCGGCTGATGCTCGGCGAAGCCGCGTAGCCAGCTCGGCAGGGTGTGCACGGGGACGAAGGCACTGCTCACGTAGGGCAGGAACATGAAGATGAACATGAAGCCATTGGCCGCTTCGGGATTCGACACCAGCACGCCCATGGCCGCCGCCAGCCAGGACAGCGCCAGCACATAGCAGGCCAGCAGGCCCACGACACCCAGCCACCGCAGCGGATCACCGGTCGGCCGGAAGCCGATCGCCACCGCCACCGCGATCACTAGACCGGTGGTGACCAGATTGCGCAGCACGCTCTCGACCACATGCCCCGTCAGCACCGAGGTCCGAGACACCGCCATGGCGCGAAACCGATCCACGATGCCGGTGTGCAGGTCGGTGGCCACCGTCACCGCGGTGCTGCCCGAGCCGAAACCCGCGCACAGCAACACGATTCCCGGCACCACGTAGTCGATATAGGCGCCGCCGACGTTCATCGCGCCGCCGAAGACGTAGACGAACATGAGCAGGATGGTGACCGGGATGGCGAAGGTCATGATCATGGTGTCCGGACTGCGCAGGGTGCGGCGCAGATTGCGGCCGACCATGGCGGCGGAATCCTGCGCGGCGTAGGCGAGGGTGCTCATCGGACGGCCTCCTTGGCGGCGGCACCGGTCAGGGCGAAGAAGACATCGTCGAGATCCGGTGTGTGAATGGACAATTGGTCGATGGTCACGGCGTGGCCCTCGAATTGGTCGAGCAGTTTGCGCAGCTCGCCCACGCTGCCGTCGGAGGGCACCTGCAGAGCCAGCTGATCGGTGTCCACCTCGGCCACCGGCACCGCCCGCGCGGCCGCGGCCAGGCCGTGCTCGTCGGCGAAGCCCAGGCGGATGTGGCCGCCGGGCACCAGGCGTTTGAGCTGTTCGGCGCTGCCCTCGGCGACGATGCGGCCGCCGTCCAGCACCGCGATGCGGTCGGCCAACTGATCGGCCTCCTCCAGGTATTGGGTGGTGAGGAAGATGGTGACGCCGTCGGCGACCAGACCCCGGATCACCCGCCACAGTTCGCGGCGGCTGCGCGGATCCAGCCCGGTGGTGGGCTCGTCGAGGAAGACGATGCGCGGCCGCCCCATCAGGCTCATGGCGATGTCCAACCGCCGGCGCATACCGCCGGAATACGCGCCCGCCCGCTTGCCGGCCGCGTCGCCGAGCTCGAATTGTTCGAGCAACCGCGCTGTGCGCGTGGCTGTTTCGCGCCCGCCGAGATGCAGCAGCCGCCCCATGAGACGGAGATTCTCCGCGCCGGTGAGGACCTCGTCGACCGCCGCGAACTGCCCGGTGACGCCGATGAGCGCCCGCACCGCGGCCGGCTCCCGCACCGGATCGCGGCCGCCGACCCGCACCTCTCCCCCATCGGGCCGATTCAGCGTGGTGAGGATGCGCACCATCGTGGTCTTGCCCGCGCCGTTGGGGCCCAGCAGCGAGAAGACCGTCCCGGCGGGCACGGCGGCGTCGATGCCGCGCAGAACCGGCCGGTCGCCGAAGGATTTGGTGAGCCCGGTGACCTCGATGGCGAGGCCGGGGCCGGTTGTCGTCATGGGAACTCCGATCGGAAA
This sequence comes from Nocardia yunnanensis, assembly GCF_003626895.1. Lineage (GTDB taxonomy): Bacteria > Actinomycetota > Actinomycetes > Mycobacteriales > Mycobacteriaceae > Nocardia > Nocardia yunnanensis. The sequence goes on from NZ_CP032568.1 coordinate 6,846,756, forward strand.
CTGTGTATGCACTACACTCTGTTTATAGGCTACACAGTTTCCGTGATGGCGCAAGATGGAAAGCGCAACGACGACAAGGAGGTTCGATGCGACCGCCCGACGAGCGAGTCCTACCCAAGTCGGTGAAGCTGCTGTGGGAACTGGACAACGGGGGCACCCGCGGCCCCAAACGCGGCCTGAGCCTGGCCCAGATTCTCGACACCGCCATCGCGATCGCCGATGCGGAGGGCTTCGCCGCACTGTCCATGGCCCGGGTCGCCAAGGAGCTCGGCTTCACCACCATGTCGCTGTACCGCTATGTCGACAGCAAGGACACCCTCGTCGAGCTGTTGCACGACCGCATCTTCGACGTCCGCCCGGACCTACCCGAGGGCGATTGGCGCGCCGCGATGGAGGCCTGGGCCTGGGCGGAATTCCAGACCATCCGCGCGCACGACTGGTGGCTCGACATCCCCGTCAGCGGGCCGCCGCTGGGCCCGAACAATATGATCTGGCTGGAGGCGGGCATGAACGCGCTGTCCGGGCTCGCCATTCCGGAACCGCTGAGACTGCAACTGCTGCTGAATCTTTCGATCTACGTCATCGGCCGCACCCGGTTCCTGCGCGACGCCATCCAGCACAGCAAGGCCGAGCAGGACTTCACGGCCATCCTCATGTCCGTGCTCGATCCGCAGCGCTTCCCCGCGGTCACCAGCGCCCTGACCAGCAATGCCTTCGACGATGACGACATCAACTGGGAGGAAGCCGATTTCGGCTTCGCGCTGGCCCGGCTGCTGGACGGCTACCAGGTCTTCATCGACTCTCTCGGCGATGTCAATCCTGCGTAAATACTGGGATAACCGCCGCGCCTCGCCTTGACCGCGCGGTCACCGCAGGCCACCATGGGCGCACGGCCACCCCCTCGGACGCCGACGAGGCCGGGGATCTCCCCTCGCAACCTCGTGGCGTCCGAAAGCGCTGGGGTGGGCCGGTTTTGATCTAGGAGTTCGCCATGGCCACCCTCACCGTTTCCCGCCCGCGCCTCGTCCGCACGCCGCCGGCGATCGTCGCCAGGCCCCTGGCCCTCGTCTCGAAACCCCTGGGCACCGGCGTCCGTGCCGCACTCGGCGCCGGCGCGATGGTGCTGATTCTCGCGGCCATGACCGCCGCGTTCGTCTCCGGCGCGATGCCCGCCGTCGCCGGGCCGACCGATCCCGCGCCCACCCTGGTCAAGGCGCGGGCGCAGCTTCCGGCCCCGGCGCCCGCGATGACGAGCCTCGCCGACCGGCCGTAGCCAGCACGCCCACCAACAGCGCGGCCACCGCGAAAAGCCCTGACACGCAGGCGATCAGAGCGATCCAGCCACCCGCCGCGTAGGCGATACCCGCGCCGCTGCCGATCACGGCGCTGCCCAGGTAGTAGGCGAACATGTAGAGAGACGATGCGGCGCCGCGGTTTTCGGCCAGCGCGCCCACCCAGGCGCTGGCCACGGTGTGCGCGCCGAAGAACCCAGTGGTGAACAGCAGGATCCCGATCAGCACCGTCGGCAGGTGATCGGGGACGGTGACGAGCGCCCCGCACACCATCAGCGCCAGCGCGCCCACCAGGATCCGGTGATGTCCACGCCGATCGGCGAGCCGGCCGGCACAGGCGGAGGCGACGGTCCCCGCGAGGTAGAGCACGAACACCGAACCGGCCAGGGCCGCGGGCAATTCGAACGGGCGATGGGTCAGCCGATAGCCGAGATAGTTGTAGACCGAGACGAAACTGCCCATCAGCAGGAAGGCCAGGCCGAACAGCGCCAGCAGTTCCCGCCGCCGCAGCTGGCGCCCCAGGTCGGCGGCGAGCGACCCGAAACCGCCGGTGCGCGGGGTGAATCCGCGCGCGGGCGGCAGCGCCCGCGCGAACCACACGGTGCACAGCCCGGCCGCGACCGACACCGCCACCTCCGCCCACCGCCACGACGTGAGACCCAGGAAGATCGACGGAATCAGCCGCCCCGCCAGCCCGCCGATGGTGGTCCCGGCGATGTACACGCCCATGGCCGCGCCCAATCCGCCCGCCCCGATCTCCTCGGCCAGATACGCCATGGCCACCGCCGGTACCCCGGCCAGCGCGACACCCTGCGCCGCCCGCAGCCCCAGCAGCACATCCAGACTCGGTGCCAGCGGCAGCAGCAGTCCCAGCACCGAGGCCAGCACCGCCGAACCGACCATCACCCGCGTGCGCCCGACGCGCGCCGCCAGCACTCCGGCCGGAATGATGGCCAGCGCAAGGAAACCCGTGGTCAGCGAGACGGCCAGCGCGGCATGCGCGGGCGGCACATGGAAGGCCGCCGACAGGCTCGGCAGCAGCGACTGCGTGCTGTACATGGCGGCGAAGGTGGTCAGCCCGGCCGCGAAAAGCGCGATGGTGACCCGCTTCTCATGCCCGCTTCGCCCGGCATCGGAGGATTCGCGTGCCGGTCGAGTGGCCGGCTCCGTGGAGGCGACTTCGGATACGACGGTTCCCGATCCACCCGGCGCGGTCGACGCGGAACCCGTCCGAGGCAGTGCCGCTTCTCGCAGATCGGATCCCGAGGACGGGGTGTGCGGGACGGAGTCGCGCTCCTTGGTGCGGGTCATCGGATCCTCTCCCGGAAATGTGGTCGGTTTCCAGAGTGCGACGATGGCTTTTAGAACGGAAATGCATGATGATCGTCTGACTAATGCAATCGCGACATAAGGCGAGGAGGCCGGGTGCTCGGCGCGGATCTGGAGTGGTTCACGACACTTGCCGAAACCGAGAACGTCAGCGTGGCCGCCGACCGGCTGCACGTGGCGCAGCCGACGCTGTCGCGCATGCTCGCGCGGCTGGAGCGGCGGCTCGGGGTCACGCTGTTCGATCGGCACGGCAAACGGCTGCGGCTCAACGACTACGGGCGGCTCTACTACGAGCACGCGCGGCGGGCCCGCGCCGAACTGCTGGCCGGCGAGCAGGCGGTGGCCGACCGCGCGAATCCGGCCCGGGGCGTGGTGCGGCTGTCGTTTCTGCATTCCTTCGGCAGCGGCCTCGCACCGCAGTTGATCGGTGAGTTCCGGCGCGTTTCCGGGCGCGTCGACTTCACGCTGTTCCAGGGCGCGGCCGAGGTCATCACCCGGCAGGTGCTCGACGGCGACGCCGATCTGGCGCTGGTCTCGCCACGCCCCGGCGCACCGGGCCTGGGCTGGCGCACCCTGCTGAATCAGCCTGTGGTGCTGGCCGTCCCGGCCGGCCATCGGCTGGCCGGGCAGCGGCAGATTCGCCTGGCGGAGCTCGCCGAGGCCGAATTCATTGCCATGCATCCGGGTTTCGGCATGCGCCGCGTTTTCGACGAACTGTGCGCGGCGGCCGGGATAGCGCCGCGGATAGCGTTCGAATCCAGTGATCTGGTGACGGTGTGCGGCCTGGTGGCGGCCGGGCTCGGGGTGGGGTTGGTGCCGCTGGAACAGTCGGTGCCGCCCGGCGTCGCCCTGGTGCCGCTCGCCGACGCGGGCGCCTCCCGCGATGTCGGCCTGATCTGGTCGGCCGCCGCGACACCGGCGGAGGCGGTGCGGCGCTTCCGGGATTTCGCCACCGAATGGGCGACCCGGCGTCCGGCCTGGTGAGGACGGATGCCGCGCGCTGTTACCGTGACAGAACGGTAACCAATCAATAGCTGAACCCCAAGGGAGCTGTCAGTGCAGCGGTATCGTGCGGCCCTCGACACGGTGGGCGGGTGCGCGGCCGCGGCGGTCGCGGGCCTGGCGCTGATCGTGCCCGTCGACGCGGGTTGCGAGACCCGGTCCTCGGCGCTGCAGACGTCGTTGCTGTCCATCACCGTTCCCCGCGCGACCGCTGCGGGCGCGGTGGTGGCGGTGCTGGCCGCGGTGTGCGTGGCGATCTTCGGCGCGCGTGCCGCGTGGGGCACGTCGGCGGTCGCAGCGCTGGTCCTCGCCACCGACCACCTCATGCTCACCTCGACCTCCGTCAGCCTGGCCACCGCCAACTTCGTCGACTCGCTCGCCGCGGGCGTGCTGCTCGGCGCGGCCGGCGCGGCGGCGCTCACCTCTCGGCCAACGGCCGTGGGGTACCTGCTGGGCGCGCTCACCGGCATCGCCGTCGGCGACCATCTCGCGACCGGCGACTTCGGCCGCGCACCACTGGAACGCGCCTTCGACAACCTGCCGCCGCCGTGGCTGACCATACCCACCGTGTGTTTGCTGATCATCTGCTGCCTGATCTCCGATCGGCGGACCGAACCGCATCCGACCACCTTGAATCTGCCGTTCGCGCCGATCCTCGCCGCCGCCGTGGTGATCACTGCCGTCACCGTGGTGCCCGAACGACTCGCGTCCACCACCGGGAGCGTGGTGGCCATCGTCGCCTGCGTGCTGGTGATCCTCGCCGCCACCGTGTTCGCGGCGCTGCTGCTCCCGGGACGCGACGGCGTCCTCACCTTGCTGGCGGTCGCGCTCGCGGGCGCCGCCAGCGCGATCGCCATCGCGGCCCAGGCACATTGGAAGCTCGGGCCCATGCTGCTGGCCATCGTCGTGGGCCTGGCCGCCGGCCTGCTGCGTCCCGCACCGCTGGCCGCGGCCGCCGCCATCGTAGCCATGAGTGTGTTCGCGCTACTGGGACCCACTACGCCGCAGGATGATTCGTGGCAGACGCTGATCGGCAGCTGCGCTGTCGCGGCCGTCGCCGGGTACAGCTTCGGGTCGGTCGGGACCCGTGCGGCCGCGAGCGTCGTGCTGCCCCTCGGAGTCCTGTTGCTGCCGTCCGCCGTCCTCACCCTCGAATACCACACTTGCACAAAGACATTGCTGCACAAGCACGTCGTCGACGATCCCGGTCGCAACCCCGCCTGGACCGCCCTGGCGCTGGCGGCCGGCTGCCTGCTCGCCCTCCTGGCGTTGCGCCATTGGCGGCCCGAAAGCCGCGACACGAACGCCTGATTCGAGGTTCAGGAGATCCGGTACAACCAGATCCGGGATTCGGCGGGTTCGCCGGTGGCCGTCCAGCCGTACGTGTGCGCGATGCCGTCGGCGTGGTACGAGTGCAGATAGTCGCGCAGATCGCTGCGCTTGGTGTGCCCGGAGACGATGCCGCGCAACACGATCGCGGTCAGGTCGTACGCCTCGACGGTGTTCGAGCCGGCGTCCTGACCGGTGGCCTTGCGGTAGTCGGCGAGCAGGCGATCGGTCGCCGGGCCGCAGCCGCAGGTCACCAGCGTGCCCGCGGCCACGGTGCCGGCCTTGTCGCGGAAGACCGAATCATAGCTGCCGTCGCCCAGGACGAAAGTCGCTGTGACACCGGCACTGCGCAGCTTGGCGAGCAGGGCCGCGGCGTTCTGGGGGTAGCCGGCGTAGAACACCGCGTCCGGGCGGGCGGCGGCGATGGCGGATACAGCCGCGGCGACGGACTGCGCCGCGGCGGCGGGCCCGCTGTCGGAGTCGAGGTCGACCTGGCAGTCGGGGATCGCGGCGCGGCCCAGCGCCTCCACCGTCGCGGACGACAGCGCGCCCTCGTAGCCGCCACCGCCGTCGCCCACCGCGCACACCCGGGTGAAGCCCGCCGTGGTCGCCAGATAGCGGCCCAGGGCCGGACCCTGCGCATTGTCGTTGGCCAGGCCGCGGAAGAAGCCGGTCCAACCCGATTGGGTCAGTACCGGATTGGTCGCCATCGGGCTCAAGAACGACAGCCCGGCATCGTCGAGCGTCTTGCCCGCCGCCATCACCTCCGGCGACAGGGCCGGACCGATCACCGCGACGATCGACTTGTCCGCGGCGATGCGCTGCGCGGCCTGCGCGGCCGTCGTCTGATCGCCGCCGGTGTCGAACTCCTTGACCTGCACGGGGCAGACGCCGTTGCCGCCCTGGGTGAACTGGGCGACGGCGAGCCGCACCCCGCCGAGCAGACTTTCGCCCTGGCTCGCGCTCTGCCCCGTCAACGGCAGCGCCGCCGCGATCGAGACCGGCGCGCATTTCAATCGTCCGTCGTTGGCCGGATCCTCCGACGAGACCGGGGCGGCGACACTGTGTCCCAGTGCGTCGATCTGGGTGACCGGGCCGAAGCCGGGCAGCAGACCGATCTGCGGGGCGGCGGCGGCCGACGGGACTGCTTTGGGTATCGCCGAGCCGGAATCGCGTGCGGTCCAGACGATTCCGACCGCGACGGCCAGTAGCACCGCCAGGGTCGCCGCACCCGCCACGGCCCAGCGGGTGCGCCGGTCACCCGCGCGACGGCGGGCCGGGTCCACCTCGGTGAGCGCGTCCGACAGCGCCGAGGGCGTATTGCCGTCCGGGTCGCGCGGCGAATCGCCTGGCGCGGGCAGCGTGCGCGTCGAATCCGGGTTCGCGGCAAGCGGTTCCGGCGGCAGGGTCGATTCGGAGACGCTCGTCAAGGCCCGCGCGGCGGCCTCGGCGAAGGCGCGGCAGGATTCGTAGCGGTCCTCGGGCCGTTTGGCCAGGGCACGCGCGATCACCGCGTCGAGCGCGGCGGGCAGTCCGGGGCGGCGGTCACTCACCTTCGGCGCCGGCTGTTGCAGATGCCCCGCGACGACCGCGGCGACGGTCTCCGCCTGAAACGGCGTCGATCCCGTCAACAGCCGAAACAGCGTGCACGCCAGCGAATACTGATCCGACCGGTAATCCGGTCCGGCCCCCGACAGCTGTTCGGGCGAGGCGTAGGTGATGGTCGTCGCCAGTACACCGCTGCGGGTGATCTGCGCGGAATCGTCGCGCAGCCGGCCGATCCCGAAGTCGGTCAGCACGATTCGCCGCTCCTGCCCCAGCAGCGGCCGGGTCAGCAGGATGTTCGCGGGCTTCACATCCCGATGGATCACGCCCCGCACATGCGCGTAATCGAGCGCCTTGGCGGTCTCGGCGATGATGTGCACGGCCTCGGCAGGCGGCAGCGTGAACGGATCCAGCGAGGACGCGTCCCCGCCGTCGACATACTGCATGGCGATCCACAGCCGCCCGTCCTCCACCCCCCGATCGTGAACGGTCACGATATTCGGGTGATCCAGCCGCGCGATCAACTCGGCCTCCCGCTCGAACCGGGCCCGAGTCTCCTGCTGCGCCGCCAGATCCCGCGCCAGCACCTTGATCGCGATCAACCGCGGCAACCGCGGATGCCGAGCGAGAAAAACCTCCCCCATCCCGCCCCCGCCGAGCCGCCGCTCGACCAGATATCCCGCGAATTCCTCGCCCGCACGCACCATTCGGCCCCTCGCACACAAAACCTCCCGAACCCTACCGCCTCCACCCCCACTCGCGCGCCCCCGCACCAGCGGCCGTTTCATGATCAAGGAGCTCTCAGCGCGGAGAATTGTCCGGTTCGCCGCAGTGACGACTCCTTGATCTTGATGCTTCCGCTGGGATATGAGAACGCCCGGGCGACGGGGGAATTCGTCGACCGGGCGTGCGGGTGGGGCTGGGTTACTTCTTGCGTTCGCGCTTCTCGCGGACGCGGACGTTCACGCGTACCGGGGAGCCGTCGAAGTTGAACTCCTCGCGCAGTTTGCGTTCCAGGAAGCGGCGGTAGCCGGCCTCGAGGAAGCCTGTTGTGAACAGCACGAACGTGGGCGGGCGGGTGGATGCCTGGGTGGCGAACAGGACTCGGGGGAGGCGGCCGCCGCGCATGGGGGGCGGGGTGGCGGCGACGACCTCCTTGAGCCAGTTGTTGAGGCGGCCGGTGGAGATGCGCTTGTCCCAGGAGTCCAGGGCGGTTTCCATGGCGGGAACCAGTTTCTGGACGGCGCGGCCGGTCTGGGCGGAGATATTGACCCGCTGCGCCCAGCGCACCTGGACCATTTCCCGGTCGATCTCGCGTTCCAGCATTTCCCGGCGGTCCTCGTCGACCAGATCCCACTTGTTGTAGGCGATGACGAGAGCGCGTCCGGCCTCGGCGACCATGGAGATGACGCGCAGATCCTGCTCGGTGATCGGCTCGGAGGCGTCGATCAACATGACCGCGACCTCCGCGGCCTCGATGGCGCCCTTGGTGCGCAGCGAGGCGTAGAACTCGTGGCCAGAGGCATTGCTCACCTTGCGGCGCAGACCTGCGGTGTCGACGAAACGCCAAGGCTTGCCGCCCAATTCGACCAGCGAGTCCACCGGGTCGACGGTGGTGCCGGCGACATTGTGGACCACCGAGCGCTCCTCGCCCGCCAGGCGGTTGAGCAGCGAGGACTTGCCGACGTTCGGCTTGCCGACCAGGGCGACACGACGCGGGCCGCCGGTGAGACCGGTACCCTCGCGCGGGGTTTCGGGCAGCACGGCGAGGATGTCGTCGAGCAGGTCACCGGTGCCGCGGCCGTGCGCGGCCGAAACCATGCGCGGCTCACCGAGACCCATCGACCACAACTCGGCGGCGTCGGCCTCGAGCTTCTGGTTGTCGACCTTGTTGGCGACCAGGATGACCGGAGTCTTGCTGCGGCGCAGCGTCTTCGCGACCGCTTCGTCCGCCGAGGTCGCGCCGACGGTGGCGTCCACCACCACGACGATGGCGTCGGCGGTGTTCATCGCCACCTGCGCCTGCCGCGCGACGGACTGCTGCAGACCTTTGGCGTCGGGCTCCCAGCCGCCGGTGTCCTGCACCATGAATCGGCGGCCCGCCCAGGTGGCCTCGTAGGAGATGCGGTCGCGGGTGACGCCCGGGATGTCCTCCACCACGGCCTCGCGGCGCCCCAGAATGCGGTTCACCAGCGTGGATTTGCCGACGTTCGGGCGGCCCACGATGGCGACCGTGGGCAGCGGGATGTGTTCGGCGTCCTGCTCGCCCTCGAATTCGGCGATGTCCCAATCGGATTCGTCCGACCAGATGCCGTCACCGGCGAAGGTGTCCTGGGTCACTGCGCGCCTCCCGCCGAAATCCGTTCGGCCACCACGCGATACAGCTCGTCGATGACCTCGTCCTTGTTCAGATCGCTGGTGTCGACCAGCACGGCGTCCTCGGCGGGACGCAGCGGCGACACCTTGCGGGTCGAGTCGAGGTTGTCGCGGCGCTGCACATCGGCCAGCACCGCCTCGAAATCGTCGCCCCGGCCCTCGGCGATGTTCTGGGCATTGCGGCGCGACGCGCGCGCCTCCGCCGAGGCGGTGAGGTAGATCTTCACATCCGCCTCGGGCAGCACCACGGTGCCGATATCGCGGCCCTCCACCACGATTCGACCGGCGGCGCCGGTGAGATCGCGCTGCAGCGCGACCAGCTGCTCGCGCACCTCGGGCACGGCCGAGACCGCGGAGACGGCCTTGGTCACCGCGTTGCCGCGGATCTCGCTGGACACGTCCTCACCGTCGAGCAGGATGACCTCGCGGCTCGGATCGGTGCCGATGGTCAGCGGCAGCTCCTTGACCGCGACCGCGATCGCGGCCGGATCGTCCAGGTCGACGCCGCTGCGCAGCACGCGCAGGGTCGCCACCCGGTACATGGCGCCGGTGTCGAGGTAGCTGGCCTCGAGCCGGGTCGCGAGCTGACGCGACACGCTCGACTTGCCGGTGCCCGACGGGCCGTCCATGGCGACGACCAGACGCGCCGAACCGGTCAGCGCGCCGGTCTCGATCAGACTTCCCACACCGTTCACAACGACACCGCCTCGTAGAGCTTCCCGATTTCGTCCCGGCCCAGCACCCGCAGCGTGCCCGGCCGCTGATCGCCCAGTGCGACCGGTCCGATGTGCGTGCGCACCAGCGCGGTCACCGGGTGGCCGACCTCGGCCAGCAGGCGACGCACGATGTGCTTGCGACCCTCGTGCAGGATCACCTTCACCAGCGACTTGCCCTGCCCGACCTCGAGCACCTGGAAGCGGTCCACCTTGGCGGGACCGTCCTCCAGCTCGACGCCGTCCTTGAGCAGCTTGCCGATCTCGCGGTTCTTGACCTCGCCGTTGACCGTGGCCAGGTAGGTCTTCTGCACCTCGAAGGAGGGGTGCATGAGCCGGTGGGCGAGATCGCCGTCATTGGTGAGCAGCAGCAGGCCCTCGGTGTCGGCGTCCAGGCGGCCGACGTGGAACAGCCGCTGCCCGGCCGCGATTCGCTCGGCCACGATATCGCCGACGCAGGGTCGTCCCATCTCGTCGGACATGGTGGACTGCCAGCCCTTGGGCTTGTTCAGCGCCAGATACACCTGCTCGTCGCGAATCACCACGCGCACGCCGTCGACGCGCACGATCGCGGTCTCCGGGTCGATGCGCAGGCCCTGCTCGCGCACGATCTTGCCGTCGACCTCGATGCGGCCGGCGTCGATCATCTCCTCGGCCGCGCGCCGCGACGCCACCCCGGCCTTGGCCAGCACCTTCTGCAGGCGCTCGCCCTCACCCCACGGCAGCTTCTTCGGGCCCTGCGCCTCGCCCTCCACATGCTGACGGCGGGCGGGCTTGGCATTGCTGATCAGCACCGGCGCGGCCGCCTGCTTGACCGGCTTGACCGTCTTCTTCTTGGCCGCGCCCGAGGCGTGCGGAGCGGTCGCCCCGCCACGCGAGGCACTGCGGTCCTGGCCGAAACCAGCCCGCTCGCCACCGAATCCGCCCCGGGACTGACCACCGCGACTGTCGCCGCCGCGCGCATCGGAACCCCAGTCGCCGCGAGACTGGTTGCCGCGCGCGGAATTTCCGTACGAGGACCCGCCACGCGCATCCGCACCACCGCGCGAACCGCCACCGCCCCACTGGCTTTCGCCGCGCGAGCCGTAACCGTCACCGCGCGAGGAACCACCCCGCGCACCGGAACCGCCGCGCGGAGCGCCGTTTCGAGCATCGCTGTAGTGGCCGGAGCCACGCGACCCGCCGCGCGCATCCCCGTAAGAGCTGCCGCCACGGGACCCACCGCGCGCGTCGCCATACGAGCTGCCGCCGCGGGAATCACCGTAGGACGACCCGCCACGCGAACCGCCGCGGGAATCGCCATAAGACGATCCACCGCGCGAACCGCCACGGGAATCGCCGTAAGACGACCCCCCACGCGAGCCGCCACGGGCGTCACCGTAGGACGATCCACCGCGCGAGCCACCACCACGGGACTCGCCGTACGAGGATCCGCCTCGGGAGTCGCCGCGCGATCCGCCGGAGCGCGAGTCGTAGGACCCGCTGCCGCCACGGGAGCCGCCGTACGAGCTGCCGCCGCGCGAGTCGCCTCGGGAATTGCCGCCCCAGCTGGGCGAGTCGCCGCGCGCTCCGCGGTTCGCGGAGCCGCCGCGGGAGTTGGCGGAGCTTCCGCCGTATGAGTTGTCGCCGCGCGCGGACCGGTCGTCTCCGGTCCGGCCGCGGGCGGCGCGGGAACCGCTGGGCGGTTCGCTGCCACGTTTTCTACGATCCGGTGTGCCATCTCGGCGAGCGGGTGTATTCACGTTGTCCTATTTCAATCATCGGTACCGAGGTCGATATCGGCCTCGGCCGGTTTCTTCAGCCTGGTGTACCGGGGGTCGGTGTCCAGGCTCTCGTTGATCTCGTCGATCAGATCGACGCCCGGGAGCAGCGGGGCCAACGGCGGGAGATCCGCCAGTGACGCCAGTCCGATCCGTTCCAGGAACAGTTCGGTGGTGATGTACAGAGTGCCGTTGGTCTCCGGGTCCGCTCCGGCCTCCGCGATCAGCCCCCGCGCCAGCAGGGTCCTGATCACGCCATCCACATTCACGCCGCGCACCGCGCTCACGCGTGCTCGGGTAACCGGTTGACGGTACGCGATGACCGCCAAGGTTTCCAAAGCGGCACGGGTCAGCTTCGAGCGTGCGCCGTCCAACAGCATACGTTCCACATAGGGAGCGAATTCCGTCCGCGTGTAGTACCGCCACCCATCCCCCACGAACCTGAGATCCATCCCACTGCGCCGCGCGGTCAACTCGGCGGCCATCTCCCGCAGCGCCGTCTCCACCCGAATCGGATGATCCCGCAACGCCGACGCCAGCAACTCCACCGGCGCAGGCGCATCCACCACCAACAACATCGCCTCGAGCGCACCCCGGAACTCCGCCTCGGACAGTTCCTCCTCATCCTCTTCGAGCTCCGAGTCACTCACCCCCGCCCCGGAGACATCCGCCACACCCGCGGCCCGCACGTCGTCCTCCCCACCGCTGGCTTCGCCGGGAGCGGCGGTCTGGCCGGACGGGTGGGGGTCGAGGGCAGCCGACTCCGGAACGCTCAGGTCCCCGGAGTCCAACGCCACCACGTCCGTGTGCCCGGTTTCCGCGATCCGGTCCATGCCCGCAGGGGAGACGGGGCCGTCGGCCGGCTCCGCGGCCGGCGAGTCGGTGCTCGGCCGGGCCTCGGCGGTGGAACCGGGCTCGACTCGAGGGGAGGCGGCCGCGGCCGCCTTGGCTGCGGCGGCGGCTTCGGCGACGATGCGCTCGGCGAGGGTCGGTTGGGGTGCGGGCCGCCCGTCGGGGGCCGGTTCCCGCACCTCGTCACCCACGTTGTGCACCTCGGTCACCCGTAGTCCTCCTCGATCAGCACCGGTTGGGGCGGTAGGTTTTCCAGCTCGCCGAGCCAGCTGACGGACAGCGGACCCAGCGGGTCGGGCTGCTCGAACTCGATGGTCTTGCCCCGGTAGAGCTCGAGCAGCGCCAGGAAGCGGGCCACGATCTGGATCGAGTGCTCGCAGTCGGCGCAGATTTCGTGGAAGGTCGTCCATCCGCCCGCGCCACGGCTTTTCAGCATCTCGAGCACGAGTGCGGCCTGTTCGGCGATCGAAATCGTGTGGGCGTGGATGTGATCCAGCCCCACCCGGGGTTTGGGACGCGGCCGGAACACCGTGGCGGCGACCTCCGCGAATCCCGCGGCGTCCACTCCCAGCGTAACCTCCGGCAACAGCTCGAGGTATCGCTCCTCCAGCGACACCGCGCGCGGATACCGTTGCAGCGCCGCCGCCTCCAGCTCGCCCAGCAGCTCGGCCACCTGCTTGAAGGCGCGGTATTGCAGCAGCCGCGCGAACAGCAGGTCGCGGGCTTCCAGCAGTTCCAGATCCTCTTCGTCGGACACCTCACCCGAGGGCAGCAACCGCGCTGCCTTGAGGTCGAGCAGGGTGGCGGCGATGAGCAGGAACTCGGTGGTCTGGTCGAGAATCTTGTCCGCGCGCAGACCCTGTTCGCCGGACAGGCTCGCGGTGAGCGCCTTGGTGTAGGCGATGAACTCGTCGGTCACCTTGTGCAGGGCGATCTCGGTGACGTCGAGCCGGCGCGAGCTGATCAATTGCAGCAGCAGGTCGAACGGGCCCTGAAAGTTGGTCAGGTTCAGGTGAAATTTGCCCGATGAGTTCGAATTGCCCGATGCGACGGCATCGTTCGGCAGGGCGGCCGCGTTCGGCGGGGCGGTCTCGTTCGGCACAACGCTCGCCGCGGGCTCGACCGTGCCGGAGTCGGCGATATCGCCGAGCACGCCCGCGCCGAACTCACCGTCCTCCGCCGCGCCGAGATCCCCCCGCGCCCCGCCGTCGCCGGGCAGCACGCTATCCGCGTCCGCCGGTCGATGCTCGGACGCCGTGTCGAAAGAATCGCTCAACGGCCCGACCGCTGAATGACTTCCCGGGCCATGGCCCGATAGGCTTCCGCGCCACCGGATTTCGGAGCCCAGGTGGTGATCGGCTCGCCCGCGACGCTGGCGTCGGGGAAGCGAACCGTGCGCGAGATCACCGTGTCGTACACGAGGTCGCCGAACACCTCGACCACGCGCGTCATGACCTGACGCGAATGCAATAGGCGGGCATCGAACATGGTGACCACGATGCCGTACAGCACCAGCGCGGGGTTCAGCCGGTCCCGCACCTTCTCCACGGTGTCGTTGAGCAGGGCCAGCCCGCGCAGCGAGAAGTATTCGCATTCCATCGGAATGATGACGCCGTCGGCGCAGGCCAGGGCGTTGACGGTGAGCAGACCCAGCGACGGCTGGCAGTCGATGAGGATGTAGTCGTAGCGGTTGCGCAGCGGCGCGAGCGCCCGGCCCAGGGTCTGCTCGCGGCCGACCTCGTTGACGAGCTGGATCTCCGCGGCCGACAGATCGATATTGGACGGCAGCAGATCCATCCCGTCGACCTTGGTGTTCATCAGCACGTCGTCCGGATTCACCTTGCCGGGCCCGACCAGCATGTTGTGCACGGTGACGTCCAGATCATGGTGCGCGACACCGAGTCCCGCCGACAGCGCGCCCTGCGGATCCAGATCGACGAGCAGCACCTTGCGCCCGTACTCCGCCAGTGCCGCACCGAGATTGATGGTCGAGGTGGTCTTGCCGACGCCGCCCTTCTGATTGCACATGGCGACGATCAGCGCCGGCGCGGTGTGATCGGGTTCGGGCGGCAGCGGAATCTCACGCAACGGCCGCCCGGTCGGTCCGACCTGCTTGCCGTCGTGCACCACATCGGGTGCCTCCCACAGCGTTTGCGCGGCGGTTTCGATCCGCTGGCCCGCACCACCGGTAGTCGTCACGTCCGCTGCTCCTTCGACGTTCCTGCCCTTACCCCGCCCACCGACCTGCCGTGGACGACGCGCCCGGCCGCGTGTGCGCTCCGGTCCCTCCTAGACGCTACCGCCTGTTCACGCAAGACCCACGCTCGGACACGCACTCCAAGCCCCGAACGAGAACTGTAAACCTGCACTTCAGGGACGGTAAGGGTGCCCTAGCTCGACCTCCTGACCAGGCACGGACACTCTCGCCTTGTGGGACAGCAGATTACGGGCTCCCAAGCATGTTCCCAGCAGATCAGACCAGATACCCCCAATTCCGTCGCAATCGCGCCGAATCCACCCCACCCCCGCCCGAGTTGCCCGGCTAAACTGCGCCCGGTCGGGCAGGATCGCGGCGGCAGAGAAGCGCGGGAGGCGAGGGGTGATGGTCAGGCGCAGTCCGCAGGAGAAGAAGGCACTGTCGTACGCGAAGGACCGCCGCAACGACTTCGGCGAGAACGACAAGGCTTCACGCAAGAACATTCCGCGCACCAAGCGGATCTTGAATCGCACCGACCGCCATCACGACCGTAGCGAGTTGGCCGCCGCAACCGGCCGCATCGCCCCGAACGTGGCCGAACAGACCGAGACCGCACTGCGGGGAAAGCGCTCGAAGTGGTCCACCACCCGCTGGCGCAAACACCCCGACATCCCCTTGGGCGAGGTCGTGCGCCGCAAACTCCAACACCGCACCGCACCCACACCGGACCACTGAGCAGGAGCGCAATCACCTGCCCCACAGCGCTTTCGCCACTATGGTGCGTCCTGGAGGTGGGCGTCGGGGTCCAGGGCGCGGTGGGAGTCGCGGAATCCGGTTGCGGTGCGCGGAGTTTCGAGTCGTTCCCGGGCTGCGGTGACCCGCGGCTGGTTGATCAGTTCTCGGTCGCGTGTCGTTGGATGATGCGGTAGGTCTGCGTGGGATCCTCGAGTTGGGGGTAGTGGCCGATTCCGGGGATTCGGGTTAGTGGGGTGTCGGGGCGTAGGTTCAGGATGGCTTGCAGGACGGCCTCGGTGCAGATGGGATCGAGTTCGGCCCAGGCCAATTCCAGTCGGCCGGGCCAGGCGCGTAGTGCGTTGTGCCAGCGGAGGGACGTTGGCGGGGTGACGCGTTCGCGGTTGTAATGGATCAGCTTGTCCAGCATGCGGTGCCCGTCGTCGTGCGCGAGCAGCGACCATTGATCCGCCGCCTCCTCGGCACCGAGTGGATGCTGTGCCGAGAAGATGGAGGCGAACGAGCGGCGAAACGACCACTCGCTGGTCAGCCTGGCCAGTACCGGCCCGAATCGACTCAGCAGCACCTTCTGCGTGATCAGCAGGCTGGCCTGCTCCCGCACCAGACTCGCGTTGAACAGCAGCGCCGAACGCAGCGCGAACGACAGCTTCCCTTCGATATCGCGCGCCAGCAGTTCCGTCGCAACCGAACTGCCCATGTCGTGCGAGACCATCACCACGGGATCCCCCGCGTACCGCTGCACCAGCGCTTCGGCAATGTCGGCCTGAATCCGCAAGGAGTACAGCACGTCTCGCGGCTTCTCCGACAGCCCGAAGCCGAGGAAATCGAAGGTGAGCAGCCGATGCCCGTCGATCCGCTCGAAGGCTCCCCGCCAGTCGTAGGAGCTCGACGGATAGCCGTGCAGCAACAGCACCGGCGGCAGCGCCGGGTCACCGTCGCGCTCGCGCACGAAGATCCGATGCCCGCCGACGACCTCGACCATGCCCGATCGCTGCCACTCCACGACCCGAGAAGTCAGCCCCGCCATCTACCCTCCCGCCGTTTGTATGCGAACCCACGCTAAGCAAGCTGCACTGATACTGCAATCACCAGCTCCCCCAAGCCCACCCACCGCCCCATGCGTCGGACCCCCGACCTCGTGCCCTCCGCGGGCGCATAGCGGCGGTCCGGCCAGCGGCGGTGTTCGGCGGTGGCGTGTCCTCGTCCTCGCCCGACGGCGCCCGCCACGATGGGATGGCTCTGGCGGGGACTCCCGACCTTGTGCCCGCGTGCGTCGGGGACCACGACCTCATGGTCCGAGTCGCGAACTCCCGCCAGCACGCCCCATGCGTCGGGCCCCGCACAACACCCTGCCGATCCACGCGAACCTGGGCTGGTCCAGCGCGAGGTTGGGGTGGTCGGCGCACAGGGCTGAGCGCATCCCGGCTATCGCGCAACCGGTTCCGGTCAGCGCGCTCGCGGGTGGGCGGTGGCCCAGACCTCGTGCAGTGTTCCCACGGTGACCAGGGTGTAGATCTGCGTTGTGGTGACCGACGCGTGGCCGAGTAGCTCCTGTACGACGCGGACGTCTGCCCCGCCGTCGAGTAGGTGGGTGGCGAAGGAGTGGCGCAGCGTGTGCGGTGAGACCTGCGCCGCGATTCCGGCGCGCTCGGCCGCGGATTGCAGGACCTGCCAGGCGGTTTGGCGCGAGAGCCGGCCACCGCGATGGTTGAGGAACAACGCGCTGTTGCCCCTGCCCCGTGCCGACAGCGCGGGCCGCCCGCGCACCAGGTAGGCGTCGATTGCGGACAGCGCGGGTCGGCCGATGGGCACCATGCGCTGTTTGCCGCCCTTGCCGCGCAACACCACCGCTCGTTCGGCGGTGTCGATGTCGTCCACATCCAGGCCGATGATCTCGGAAATGCGCGCGCCCGTCGAGTACAGCAATTCCAGCAGCGCCCGATCCCGCAATCCGCGCGGCCCCTCGGCGATATCCCCGCCCGCCGCGTCCAGCAACCGCGAAATCTGGTCGTAGGGCAGCGCTTTCGGCAACCGCCGGGCCGGTGTGGGCGGCTTCACCGGATGCGCTACATCCGCGTCGGTGATCCCCTCCGCCGTCGCGAACCGATGCAGCCCCCGCACCGCCACCAGCGCCCGCGACGCCGACGACGCCGCCAGCGCCGGATGCTCGGCATCCCCCGACCGCAGCGACACCATGTAGTCGGCGATATCCGTTTCCGCCACCCGCGCAAGCGTTTCCACCCCCCGCTCGGTCAGAAAATGCTGGTAGCGACCGAGATCCCGGCGATAGGCGCTGAGCGTATTGCGCGCGGCGCCGCGCTCGACCGCCAAATGGTCGAGGTACGCGTCGATCTGCCGCTTCAGCACCCCGCCATCATGTCAGCCACCCCCGACATTTCCCCGCAGCCACCGACACGCCCCCGCCCGGCCGCGCGTGGGGTGAGCACGGGTATCAGCGCGCGGATACCCGCACTGGGCTCAGTCCACGGATTCCCGGTCCGGCACACCGTTTCCGGTCAGCCGGCGGCTTTCCGGTCGAGGAACGCGGTCGGCATACCCGGCCACGGCGCATCCGCGGGCCGGAGTGTCGCCCCGGTGTGCCGGGCCGCCATCAACGCGGTGACACCGGCGACAGCGGTGGCATTGGTGATCTCCCCCGCCAGCGCCGCGCGCACGGCCTCGGCCAAGGGCACCCGCAGGATCTGGATATCGGCCTCTTCCAATTCCGGGTCCGGCCGGTCGGTTTCATAGAGCCCGGTGGCCAGATACACCCGCAACGCCTCATCGGTGAACCCCGGCGACAACGCCACATCCACCAGCACCGCCCACTCCCGCGCCGCCAGCCCCGTCTCCTCCGCCAGCTCCCGCTTCGCCGCCTCCAGCGGATCCTCCCCCTGCTTGTCGAGCAGCCCCGCCGGCAACTCCAGCAGCCGCCGCCCGATCGGATGCCGATACTGATTGATCAGCACCAGATTCTCGTCCTCGTCGAGCGCCGCCACCGCCACCGCCGCGTGATGCTCGATCACCTCCCGCTCGGCGACCTTCCCACCCGGCATCACCACCTGATCCAGCCGCAACGCCAGAATCGCACCCGAGTAGACCGTGCGACTGCCCACCACATCGAACTCATGCGCACCAGGAACCGAAGACGTCATCCGAAAACCGTATCGCGACTCGCGTCCTCGACGCCGCCGAGCCCAGCCCTCGCGCCGGACTCTTTTCCCCGAACCGAGTCCGCCCGCGCACTCCTCCGAGTGCGCGGGCGGCTCCGGCTGTCGAGGCAGCCTACTTCGAAACCTTCTCCCCTGCGGCGGCCGGAACCTCGTCCGGAATCTCCACCGGGAGTCGTTCGGCGGCCTTGTATTTCAGCGCCGCCGAGATGAGCGCCGCGAACAGCGGATGCGGGCGGGTCGGGCGGGACTTGAGTTCCGGGTGGGCCTGGGTGGCCACCAGGAACGGGTGCTGGTCGGCCGGATACTCGACGAATTCGACCAAATGGCCGTTCGGGGAGACGCCGCTGAACTTCAGCCCGCTCTTGGCGATCTTGTCGCGGTAGGTGTTGTTGACCTCGTAGCGGTGACGGTGCCGCTCGGAGACCTCGGTCTCGCCGTAGGCGGCCGCGACCAGGGAATCCTGCTGCAGCACAGCCGGGTACGCGCCCAGCCGCATGGTGCCGCCGAGGTCCGCCTCACCGGCCACGATCTGCTCCTGGTCGGCCATCGTGGAGATGACCGGGTACTTGGTGTCGGGCTCGAACTCCGCGGAGTTGGCGTCCTCGAGACCCACCGACCGCGCCGCCTCGATGACCACGCACTGCAGACCCAGGCACAGCCCCAGCAGCGGGATCTTGTGCTCGCGGGCGTAGCGGATCGCGCCCACCTTGCCCTCGATGCCGCGAATGCCGAAGCCGCCAGGGATCAGGATCGCGTCCACATCGGCCAGATGCGAGCGCGCACCCGCCTCGGTCTCGCATTCGTCGGACTGCACCCAGCGAATGTTCACCTTGGCCTTGGAGGCGAACCCGCCCGCGCGCAGCGCCTCGGTGACCGACAGGTAGGCGTCGGGCAGGTCCACGTACTTGCCCACGAGAGCGACACTGACCTCTTCGCGCGGGTTGTGCACGCGATCCAGCAGGTCGCCCCAGACCGTCCAGTCCACGTCCCGGAACGGCAGGCCCAGGCGGCGAACGACGTACGCGTCCAAACCCTCCCGATGCAGCACCTTCGGAATGTCGTAGATCGACGGCGCGTCCGGCGTCGAGATGCAGGCGTCCACATCCACGTCGCACATGAGCGCGATCTTGTTCTTGAGCGCCTGCGGCACATCCCGATCGCAGCGCAGGATCAGCGCGTCGGGCTGAATACCGATATTGCGCAGCGCGGCCACCGAATGCTGGGTCGGCTTGGTCTTCAGCTCACCCGACGGCCCCAGGTAGGGCACCAGCGTGACGTGCAGGAAGAAACAGTTGTCGCGACCCACCTCGTGGCGAATCTGCCGCGCCGCCTCGAGGAACGGCTGCGATTCGATATCGCCGACGGTGCCGCCGATCTCGGTGATCACCACATCCGGCACCTGCCCATGCAGGTCCGGTCCCGCCATGGCGAGAATGCGGTACTTGATCTCGTCGGTGATGTGCGGGATCACCTGCACGGTGTCGCCGAGGTACTCGCCGCGCCGCTCCTTGGCGATCACCTTCGAGTACACCTGTCCGGTGGTCACATTCGCGTCCGCGGACAGATCGCGATCGAGGAAGCGCTCGTAATGACCGACATCGAGGTCCGTCTCCGCGCCGTCCTCGGTCACGAACACCTCACCGTGCTGGAAGGGGTTCATGGTGCCGGGATCGACGTTCAGGTACGGATCCAGCTTCTGCATGGTGACGCGCAACCCGCGCGAGGTGAGCAGCTGACCGAGGCTGGAGGCGGTCAGGCCCTTGCCGAGTGAAGAGGCGACACCGCCGCTGACGAAGATGTGTTTCGTGGCCGCGCGCGCCGGAATCCGTGAATTACCCACGGGTCTTCACGGTAACACGGATCGCCGGACCCGTTCGAACGCCACGCGAATCGGTTGCCCGCGATTGGCTCGATTCCGCGTGTCGCGCGCGAGTTTCCCCGTGTCGCCGTTCGGTTTTCCCGTGTCGCGGTCAGCGCGGCATGGCGGCGACTGTGAGCGAGGTCGCCTTCGCGCCCGTGCCGTAACGACCGGTACCACCGTTCAACTGCTCGGTGAGCCCGAGCACGGTGGTGATTCGCCCGATCTCGCGGTCCACATTGTCGACGGTGGTGACCGACGCCAGCCCGCCCTCCGACCGCGCCACCGCGATCGCCCCCGGTCCGTCGGCAGCCCCGTAGCGACCCGCCAGCACCACACCCGCACTGTGCGAGCGCAGCCCGCCGGCGAACCGGGCGACGAGGGTGCCGCGATTGTTCTCGTCCGCTCGCGCGCCGTCCCCGGTGACCACCACCGCCACCTGCGCGGGCTGCACATCGGCGAAGGTCAGGAAACCGCCGCCGCGCAATGTCTCCAGGGCCAGCCCGCGCTCCTGCGGCGTGCCCTTGGCCTGCCCGCCCACCGGATCGGTCAGCAGCACCTGCCCGAGCAGATCGCCCGCGAGACTGCCCTGATCGGCGGCGTCGATCTTCAATTGCGCTCCGGCGGGGACGACATTCACCAGCGCGGTGCGCAACCGATCGCCTTCGGAGGAGTCGGTGAACGCGCCGGTCAGCCCGATCCGCCCGGTGACCGTCGCCCCCGCGGTGGTCAGCGCCGCGGTGACCGCGTCCACATCACCGCTGTCGGCATCGGGAGCGGTGAAGACCAGCACCGTCCGGTTCGCCAGGCTGCCGGTCAGCAGCTTCGCCGCCGCACCGGACAAGAAGGCGTCGGAGGCTTTCACCTCGTCGTTCAACCGCCCGTTCTCCGCGCGCAGATCGTCGACCTGCTGCCGGTCCCCCGACCCCGAGAACAGATGCCCCTGCGTGCGGGTGCCCAGCACCACGCCGACCGCCAGGGCCAGAAATACCGCGGCGATCGAAATCGCGTGGTGCCGAAAGGAAATCATGAGTCCCCTATGGTTGCCGGTCCAATAGCCGCTCCACCCAACCCGATCCGCGATGCCAGGTGTGGGTGACCCAGGTCAGCACCTCACCGCCCATGTGCGTGGCCAGCACCGCCACCACCAGCGCGACCAGCGCGGCCAGCACCACCAGCGCGACCGCCCACCCCGAGCCCCGGTGACGGTACAGCGCCGCAACGGCTTTCGCATCCATGAGCTTGGTGCCCATTTTGAGGCGGGTCAGGAAGGTCGCCGGATTCGAGTCGCGGCGGCCGCGGTCGAAGAAGTCGTCCAGCGAGGCCGCCGCGCCGACGGTCACGATCAGCGACGCGCCGTGATGGTCGGCCAGCAGCAGCGCCAGATCCGCGGGCGCACCCGAGGACGGGAAGGTGGTCGCGCCGATGCCCAGATCCTGGATGCGCTCCAAACCCTTGGCGTGCCCGTCGGTGTCGGCGGGCAGGATCACCTCGGCGCCGGACTTGAGCGTGGTGGCGGTGATCTCCTCCGGGTCGCCGACGATCAGGTCGGGCCGATATCCGCTGCGCGTCAAGGTGTCCGCGCCGCGCCCGACCCCGATCAAGATGGGCGCGTACTCCTTGATGAACGGTTTGATGCGCCGGAGATCCTCGATGTGCTCGGGCCCGTCGGCGACCACCACGACATGCCGTCGCTTCATGTCGATTTCGACGTCCGGCACCCCGATACCATCGATGAGCAGCGAGGATTCGGTGCGAATGAACTCGATGGTGTTGCCGGAGAACGCTTCCAGATGATCGGCCAGCCCGTTGCGGGCCTCGATCATGCGTTCGGCGATCGCGCCCTCGGTGAGCTCGATGCCCTCGACCAGCGCCTCGGGCTCCTTCTTCGACAGCTTGTCGGCGTAGACGACACCGCCCTCGACGCGAACCCGGATGCCGTCCTTGATCTTCTTGAAGACATCCGAGCTGACAGCGTCCATGAGCTGAATACCATTGGCCACCAGCACTTCCGGCCCCAGATTGGGATACCGGCCGGAAATCGAGGGCGAGGCGTTGATCACCACCGCCACCTGCGCCTCGACCAGCCGGTCGGCGGTGAGCCGGTCCAGATCCATCTCGTCGAGGACGACCACGTCGCCCGGCCCGACCCGCTGCAGCAACCGCCTCGTATTCCGGTCCACCCGGGCCATGCCGGTCAGACCAGGCAGCGTTTCGGTATTGCGCGAAAGCAGGGCCAGCATCTTCATAACGCTGAATGATTGCCCCAAAGTCTCAACCAATGGTGGAGGCGCGCCGGGCTTTCCCGCCTCCCCGCAATTTCAGCGGCCAACCGAGAGCCGTCGCCGGTCTCACACCCGCACCTACTGTCACGTGCCAAAACAATTCCGGCGGTACCCGACGAGTTACCCCGGGCGGTCCGAAATCAGTGGTCACGGTCACATACGAACGACACAGGCGCAGCCACATTCGTGCCTATCTTCTTACCGCGCAGTAAGGATATGCTCCCGTCATGGTCAGCACCACAGTCGACACCGTTCTACCCGCCCCGCGCGAAACCGTCTACAAGCTCTTCACCGAGCGCGACAGCATCAATCCCTTTGTGCCCATCAAGGTTTCGCTCAAGAAGCCGGGCATCGGCGCGCCCAACGGCGTCGGCGCCCAGTACCACCTGGGCCTCGGCCCCCTCGGCCCCACCGAGGAGACCACCGAACTGGTCCCCAACGAGCGCCTGGTCTACCGGGTAATCGCGGGCGCACCGGTCAAACGCCACGTCGGCACCGTCAGCTTCTCCGATGCCCCCGGCGGCACCCGCGTCGTCTACACCATGGAGTCCGAGCCGAGCCTCCCCGTGCCCGCGGCACTCCTCGAGCCCGGCCTGCGCGCCCTCATCAACACCCTCATCGGCGCGGTCCGCAAGGCCGTCCAGTAATCCAATCCCGCGCGCGGCAGGGCCGTCATAGCCCGCCTCTCGCATGAGCCGCCGCGCATCCCTCGTCATGGCGCGGCCCCTTCCGGCCGGAACCCCACGGGTCCCGGCCGGTTTCGCGTCGGGGCACAAGCCGTAGGTGCGACTACTCGCCCGAGACGGCGGCGCCGACCTTTTCGGCGTCGGCGGTGGTGAGCAGTTCCCAGGCGTGGGCGCGGCCGGTTTCGGTGTCGCCCATGCCGGCGAGCATGCGGGCGAGTTCGACGACGCGCTCGTCCTGGGTGAGGGCCTTGACGCCGGATTTGACGGCCTTGCCGTCGTCGAGCTTGTCGACCACCAGGTGGGTGTCGGCGAAGGCTGCGACCTGCGGGAGATGGGTGACGACGATGACCTGATGGGTGCGGGCCAAACGTGCCAGGCGACGGCCGATCTCGACCGCGGCCCGGCCGCCGACCCCGGCGTCGACCTCGTCGAACACCATGGTGGTCCCGTGCTCGGAGCTGGCCAGCACCACTTCCAGGGCCAGCATGATGCGTGAGAGCTCACCGCCGGACGCGCTCTTGCTCAACGGCAGCGGATGGGCCCCCGAATGCGCGGCCAGCCGGAATTCCACCTCGTCGACACCGGTGGATCCGGCATGCAGTTCCTGGCCGTCGATCACCAGCGGGGCCGAATCCTGAACGCCCGCAACGACGGGACCGACGCCCACCTCGAGCCGGGCCCGGCCCATGGCCAGCCCGCCGAGTTCGGTGCTGACCGCCGCGGCCAGCTTGCCCGCGGCCTTGGTGCGGGCGGCGGTCAGCTTGCGGGCCGTCTCGCGCACCTTCTCCGCGGCCGACTCCACCTCGGCGGCCAGCGCCGCGAGCGCTTCCTCCGACACGTCCAGCGACGCCAGGCGCGTGCGCGCCTCATCGGCCCACTTGATCACCCCGTCGATATCGGGCGCGTACTTGCGGGTGAGGGTCTTGAGCTCGGCCTGCCGAGTCAGCATGGACTCCAGCGCGCCCGGATCGGACGGCAGGTCCGACAGATAGGAGCTGAGTTCGGTGGTGAGATCCACGACCACCGAGATCGCCTCGCCCAGACGCGGTCCCAGCGCCGACAGCTTCGGATCGTCCGAGGCTTCGATGCGGGCGCGGGCGGTACCCAGCAGGTCCAGCGCCCCCGCGTCCTCCCCCGGCGAATCGGCGGGCCCGGCCAGCGCGTCGTGCGCGGTCGAGGCGGCCTCGCGCAGCGAATCCAGATCCGACAGCCGGCGCACCTCGTGCACCAGATGCTCGTCCTCACCCGGTTCCGGTGCCACGGCATCGATTTCGGCCAGCGACTGGGTGAGATGATCGGCCTCGAGCGCCAGCTCCCGGCTGCGCGCGGTGCGCTCGAGCAACTGATTGCGCTTGTCCAGCCACGCTTTTCGCGCCTTCTGATACTTGGCCAGCAGCGGCGCCACGGTGTCGGCGGCGAACTGGTCGAGCGCGTGCAACTGCTGATCCGGCCGCTGCAAACGCAACTGGTCGTTCTGCCCGTGCACGGTCAACAGCGGAGTCGTGAAATCCGACAGCACCGACGCCGGCACGCTACGCCCACCCAGATGCGCCCGCGAACGCCCATCGCTGCCGACGGTCCGCACCGCGATGATGCTGCCGTCGTCATCCCGTTCGGCGCCTGAGGATTCCAGCACCTCCTCGACCTCGCCGAGCGCCCCGTCGTGCACCGCGTCCACGGTGAAACGCCCCTCCACCACCGCCCGCGACGCCCCCAGCCGGACCCGCCCCGCATCGGCGCGCGCCCCGCTGAGCAGGTGCAGGCTGGTGACCACCATCGTCTTGCCCGCACCGGTCTCACCGGTCAGAACGGTCAACCCCTCATGGAATTGTGCGGTGGCGGTGGAAATGACGCCCAGGCCGTCAATCCTGATCTCTGTCAGCACTCGTGCTCTCCGTTCGCGCAGACGGGCGGCCTCGCCAGCCTGTCACGGGCAACTGGAATTTGCGCACCATCCGGTCGGCGAACGGCGCGGAATCGAGCCGGACCCAGCGGACCGGCTCGGCCCCGCGGACCGTTTCGACCCGTCCGCCCCGCGGCAGTGCGAGGGTGCGTCGGCCGTCGAGAAAAACAATGGCATCGTGGCCGGTGGCCACGGTTTCCACGGCGATCAGCGAATCCGGGCTGGTCACCAGGGGTCGCGCGAACAGCGCGTGAGCATTGGACGGAATCACCAGCAGCGCTTCGAGTTCCGGCCACACCACCGGCCCGCCCGCCGAGAAGGCGTACGCGGTGGACCCGGTCGGGGTGGCCACCAGCACACCGTCGCAGCCGAACGCCGACACCGGCCGACCGTCCACCTCGAGCACCACCTCGAGCACGCCCATGCGCGCGGCGTTCTCGATACTGGCCTCGTTGAGCGCCCAGCCGCGCTCGGTCACCCGGTCGTCGACGCGCACGGTGACATCGATGGTCATGCGCTGTTCGATGATGTAGTCGTGCCGCACCACCTGCGAGAGCGCCTCGTCCAGGTTCTCGGCCTCGGCCTCGGTGAGAAACCCGATGCGCCCCAGATTGATTCCCAGCACCGGCACGCCCGCGCTGCGTGCCAGCTCGGCCGCGCGCAGGAAGGTGCCGTCGCCGCCGAGCGCCAGCACCATCTCCGCGCCCACCGCCGCGTCCGGATTGTGCGCCATGACCCGCGCCGGGTAGCCGTCGGCCACGCCAGTGTCGTCGAGATCGAACCGGGTGCTGTAGGCCTCGTCCTCGAGCACCCGCAGCCCGATCCCGGCCCCGCACAGGATCTTCGCGACCCGGTGCGCGGTATCGGTGATCTCCGGCCGACCGGGATGCGCGACCAGCAGCACTTCCCTGGCCGGGCTAGCCGCGTTCACTGTGGACCCTCCTGCACCGCACGCTCGATCAGCGCCGCCACCCGCGACGCCTCCGTGGTGGCACCGTCCGCAATCGTGTCGGCTGCGATGGTGTCACCGTCTGAATCGTAGGCGTCCACACCGACGTCCGCGCCCGCACCGGGTGTGATGCCGGTTTCCTCCGGATCCCCCGGCGCACCGGTTTCCTTGCGCAGCCACAGGAAATATTCGACATTGCCCGAGGGCCCGGGCAGCGGACTGGCCACCACGCCGTGCGTGCGCAGCCCGAGTTTCGCTGCCGCGGCGGCGACTTCGCGCACCGCCTCGGCCCGCAACGCCGGATCGCGCACCACGCCACCGGAACCCACCCGATCCTTGCCGACCTCGAACTGCGGCTTCACCATGGGTAGCAGATCCGCCCCGGGCGCACAGCACGCGGCCAGCGCCGGCAGCACCAGCGCGAGCGAGATGAACGACAGGTCGGTGACCACCAATTCGACTGGGCCGCCGATGAGTTCGGGCGTCAACTGCCGGACATTGGTGCGATCGTGCACGTGGACGCGATCGTCGTTCTGCAACCGCCAGATCAACTGGCCGTAGCCGACATCGGCGGCCACCACCTCTTTCGCGCCCCGCGACAGCAGCACATCGGTGAAGCCGCCGGTGGACGCGCCCGCGTCCAGGCAGCGCTTGCCCGATACCGAGACGCCCTGCGGCTCGAACGCCGCCAGTGCGCCCAGCAACTTGTGCGCGCCGCGCGAGGCCCACCGCACTTCGTCGGGCTCGTCCCGCACCAGCAGCGGCGTACCCGTCTCGACACCGGTCGCCGGTTTGGTGGCGACCGATCCATTGATCAGGACGCGGCCCGCGTTGATCAGCTCGACCGCGTGTTCCCGCGATCGCGCCAATCCGCGGCGAACCAGTTCCGCGTCCACCCGCGCGCGCCTGGCCACCTCAGATCTTGTCCACCGTGGCCAGCGCCTGCACCAGCACGTCGTGCGCCTGTTCCAGAATCTTGGCCCGCCGCACGATATCGGTGCCCTCCGAGTGCACGCTGGGCGCGCCCGGGAAGCCCGGATTCGGTGCGCCCGCCGACAATTCGGCCAACAGCGCATCCACGTCCGCCCGGACCCGCTGCGGATCGGCGAACTCCTGGTTCGCACCCGCCAAGTGCTGACCGGGCAGCGGCATCCCGGGGCGCGGACCCTGCGGTCCCGGCATACCCGGCCGCGGTGCGGGAATCTGCGGAGGTGGCGTGGGCGTAGTCATCGTGGCGACAACGCTACCCGAACTCGCATTCGAACACACGTACCCCACCACTTCCGGATCCCCCGCTCCGCGTGCCTCGGAAAACCTCTTGCGGGCGGCTGAAAGAATCGGGCAAATGGATAGCGACTTCGAGACATTGATCGCCGAGGCGCAGACCGTTTCGGTCGACGGCTGGGACTTCTCCTGGCTCGACGGACGCGCCACCGAACAACGGCCGTCCTGGGGATATCAGAGGCAGCAGGCGCGGCGGCTCGCCACCGCCCGGGCCGCGCTCGACATCCAGACCGGCGGCGGCGAAGTGCTCGCCGAGGCCGAGACCTTCCCGCCGACCATGGTCGCCACCGAATCCTGGCCGCCCAACCTGGTCAAGGCCACCCGGCTGCTGCATCCGCGCGGCGTCGTCGTGGTCGCCGACCCGGACGAACCGCCGCTGCCGTTCGCCGACGCCGCCTTCGACCTGGTCACCAGCCGTCAACCGGCCACCACCTGGTGGAGCGAGATCGCACGCGTGCTGGAACCCGGCGGCACCTATTTCGCGCAGCACGTCGGCCCGGCCAGCGTATTCGAACTCGTCGAATACTTCCTCGGCCCGCAACCGGAGGCCCGCCGCGGCCGCGACCCCGAGATCGAGGCCGCCGACGCGCGAGCCGCCGGCCTCGAGATCGTGCGGTCGCGGACCGAGCGGCTGCGCGTGGAGTTCAACGACATCGGTGCGGTCGTGTACTTCCTGCGCAAGGTCATCTGGATGGTCCCCGGCTTCACCGTCGAGCAGTACCGCGATCGCCTGCTCGACCTGCACCGGCAGATCACCAGTACGGGACCGTTCGTCGCCTACTCCGCCCGGACATTGATCGAAGCGCGAAAACCGTTCTGACGCTCGAGAATTCGCCGAAACCGTCAGCCCTGGGCGACGGCGATCGCACGCCCGGAGGCCTTGCGCAGGCGGGCGGCGATCTCGTCCGCGATATCACCGTTGCCGGGCACCACCGGATCCAGTTCCGCGACAGGGTGATTGAGGGCGTCGAGCGACTCGGCCACATAGGTCGGCAGGCGATCGGCGGGCTGCTTCCGCAGATCCTCGAGCGTGCTCACACCGGTCAGCACCATCAGCGACTCCAGTCCCGTGGTGTGCGCGCCGTCGATATCGGTATCGAGCCGGTCGCCGACCACCAAGGCATCTCGGGTGCCCGCCCGCTCCAGCGCGTCCTCCATCAACGGCGCGTAGGGCTTGCCCGCCACCAGCGGCTCCAGACCCGAGGCCTGGCGCAGCGCGGCGACCATGGAACCATTGCCCGGCGCCAGGCCGCGCTCGGTGGGCAGGGTGGCGTCGGTATTGGCGGCCACCCAGAGCGCACCCGACCGCAGCGCGTAGGCCGCCTCCGCCAGATCCGCCCACGCCGTCTGCGTGGAATGACCTTGGATCACGGCGCTGGGGGTGACGCCGTCGAAGCGCCGGATCGCCTGCAGGCCCACATTTTCCACCTCCGCCATGAGATCGTCGGTACCGACGACGAGGACGGTGGAACCCGGCGGGATACGCTGCGCCAGCAGTCGCGCGGCCGCCTGCGCACTGGTCACCACCTCGTCCTCGTGAGCGTCGAAACCGAGCTCGCGCAGATGCAGCGCCACCGCATCCGCGGAACGGCTCGCATTGTTGGTGACATACATCAGCCGCTGCCCGGAGTCACCGGCCAAGAGTGCCTCCGACGCACCGGGAATCGGTTCGTGGCCGCGAAACAGGGTGCCGTCCAGATCCAACAGCAGTGCCTCGAAGCGGTCGCGCAATCGCATGACGCAGTCCCTCTCATTCACAGATACGAAACGACCGTGCGGCTGCGCTGAGGCGCGGCCGCACGGTCGGAATCACTTGCCGGGTCCTAGTTCTCGATGCCGTCGCCCGAAGTGGCGGGCCGCTCAGCCGCGCCGGAGTCGGTAGCTGCGCCCGTCTCGGCAGCTTCGGCCTTGCCCGCAGCTTCGGCCTTGCCAGCAGCTTCGGCCTTGCCGGTGGCTGCCGAATCCTCCTCCGCGCGAGCCGATTCCGGCTCTTCCTCATCCGCGAGGGCATCGGCGGAATCTTCGTCGTCCGCGAGGGCCGTCTCCACCTCGTCGTCTTCGTCCGACTCGTCCTCGTCGAAGGCGGCGGTCCAGTCAGCGCCGTCATCCTCGCCCGACAGGTCCGCGGCGCGTTCCTCGGCGTCGGTCTCGCCGTCGAAGTCGGCGGAGGCGGCGTTCATGAACCAGGTCAGCGCCTCCTCCTCACGACCGGCGGCCAGCAGCGCCTCGGCGTAGGCGTAGAACAGGCGCGCCGCAGCGGAACCGGTCCGCGCGGGATCGAGTTCGGGGGTTTGCAGGGTCACCACGGCCTGATCGAACTGGCCCAGATCCATGCGAGCACCCGCGACCACGATGCGCAGCTCGGTCGCCTCGTCGCCTTCCAGGGCACGCGCCTCGTCGCTGCGGCCCAGCTCGATGGCGCGCTCCGGACGGCCCAGGCCGCGCTCGCAGTCCGCCATCACGGCCAGCAGCCCCGAACCGCCGGACATCCGGCGCGCGGTCCGCAACTCCGACAGCGCCTCGGCCCACTCCCCCGCGTGATAGGCCGCGACACCGGCGGTCTCCCGCACCACCGCGATCCGCCCGGCCCGCTGCCGCGCCGCCCGTGCGTGCGCCAGCGCCAGCTCCGGATCCTCGTCCAGCAGTTGCGCCACCATCACCAGGTGCCGGGCGACCGCCTCCGCATTGCTCTTGTCCAGACTCAGCAGATCGCGGCGAACGGCGCCCTCGAGATCGGCGGCCTGCACATCGTCCGGCAGCGCCGGCTCATCGGGCCGACCCGAACGCCGCTCCCCCGGCTTCCCGCTACCGACCCGCGCACCCTCGCCGCCCCGCCGACGGTCCTGCCCCTCGAACGACCGCGCCCCCTCGCCGCTCCGCCCGAAATCCTTGCCCTCCCCGCCCTTCTCACGCCGCTCGTCACCGAACCCGTTGCGCACGAACGGCTTCCGCTCGTCGCGCCCCCCACGATCCCGATCGAATCCCCTTCCGCCACCACGATTCTCGCCGCCGCGGCCCTCACCGCCCCGATTGAACCCGCCCTCGCGCCGCTCCCCGCGCTCGGCTCCCCCTTCACGCCGGTCCCGGCTGTACCCACTCTCACGACGCTCACCACTACCGCGACTGAACCCACCTTCGCGACGATCGTCGCGGTTGAAACCGCCTTCACGCCGGTCACCGCCACCACGATTGAAGCCACCCTCGCGCCGGTCGCCGCCACCGCGACTGAACCCACCCTCACGCCGATCGTCGCGGTTGAAACCGCCTTCACGCCGGTCTCCACCGCCACGGTTGAATCCGCCCTCGCGACGCTCACCGCCACCACGGTTGAAACCACCCTCGCGACGGTCGCCACCGCCACGGTTGAAGCCGCCCTCGCGACGCTCACCGCCACCACGGTTGAAACCACCTTCACGGCGCTCGCCGCCACCGCGATTGAAGCCGCCCTCGCGCCGGTCGCCGCTACCGCGATTGAATCCACCACGATCGTCGCGGTTGAAACCGCCTTCACGCCGATCGCCACCGCCACGGTTGAAACCACCTTCGCGGCGCTCGCCGCCGCCGCGATTGAATCCGCCTCCACGGCGCTCGCCGCGGTTGAAACCACCGTCGCGGTCACCGCGGTTGAAACCGCCGCGGCTGCCGCTGTCGCGATCGGAGCCGCCGCGACCGCCCTCGCTCCGATAGCCGCCGCGATCGCGGTCGCCTTCGGAGCGGTTCCGGTTGAAGCCGCCCTCGCGGTTGGCACCACCGCCGCGGGTGAAGCCGCCCTCGCGGTTGCCGCCGTCCCGCCGCGGTCCGCCGTACGACCGGCCCTCATCGCGGCGTTCGCTGTCATCACGCCGGCCGTAGCCGCCCTGTCCGGTCCCACCGCTGGTATTGCGGCGGAAGGGTTTGCGGCCGTCGTTCTGCTCCGCCACGGTGATCCCTCTCTAGTGTTGTAAGCCTGCCGTACCCGGCCGCGGCGCTGGCTCGCGTGAGGGTCGCGGGTGTATCCCGCACCTCAAATTGAAGCACGCGAGCATCTGCGTCCACGCGGCGCGGGCGCTGAAACGCAGAATAGGGGACCCGTGAGGGTCCCCTATTCTGGAATGATGTTCCGGCGGTGTCCTACTCTCCCACACCCTGTCGAGTGCAGTACCATCGGCGCAGGTGGCCTTAGCTTCCGGGTTCGGAATGGGACCGGGCGTTTCCCCACCGCTATAGCCGCCGTAACAGGCGGTCGAGCGGCTGATACCGAAACCTGCGCCCAGCACCGCGATGTCCTCGCGTTTACGGAACCAGGCCAGCACGAACATCGCCTGCCGAAACGGTGTCAGCGCCCGGGCACCGCGGCGGGTGCCCCGGGCTCGCCGTTGGGCGGCCAGCAACCGCGAAACATGGCAGACCAGCTCCCGGGACACGTCGAGCATGGCACGATAGGCGATCACGTGGAGTCCTTCAGGCATCGGAATTCTGTGGGAGAAAACCGGTCTACCTGGGACTCCACGCCCATGACCGGGCAAGTCCCGAAACTCCCGAATGCCCGAATCCCTCAAGCACACACCGAAGTTGATGAGATCACCTCAATGGATTCTATAATTCACGAAACAATGGTTCGGACAATACCTGGCAATCATTGGTGATACCCCGGTGAGAATCACCCAAACATTCGCGTAACCATACGGTCACAACCGCGGACAGTGTCCGAATTCGCCTTGCCTGGACGGGCCGGGTCATGGAACTGTGGACGACAGTTTGGCTCAGTTTCACCCTCAACGACGAGGAGCTTTGAAATGAGTGACGAACTTTCCACCGATGCGGATTTGCGTGACGCATTAGAACTTCTGGCATTGGATATCGACGGGGATACTCACCCCGTCGGCCATTCTCGCAAACGCATCGTCGATGAACCCGCCAAGCGGCCGCTGCACATCGTGCTGGTGGCTCCCCCGTACTTCGACATCCCGCCCACCGGATACGGCGGCGTCGAGGCGGTGGTGGCGTCGCTGGCCGACGAACTGGTCGACAGCGGGCATCGGGTCACGCTGATCGGCGCGGGCCGGCCCGGCACCAAGGCCGACTTCATCCCCGTCTGGGACGAAGTGCTGACCCACCGGCTGGGTGAGCCGTATCCCGAGATCGTGCACGCCATGAAGGCGTGGCGCGTCATCCAGGAGCTGCACGCCGAGGATCCCATCGACGTCGTGCACGATCACACCTTCGCCGGACCGGGCAACGCCGCCGCCTACCGGGCGCTCGGCATCCCGACCGTGGTCACCGTCCACGGACCGGTGGACGCCGAAATGCGCGAGTACTACCGCGCTTTCGACGACAGCGTGCGACTGGTCGCGATCAGCGACCGGCAGCGCGAACTCGCGCCCGATCTGAATTGGATCGCGCGCGTGCACAATGCCATCAACCCCGACGAATGGCCGTTCCGCACCGAGAAATTGGACTACGCGCTGTTCCTGGGCCGGTACGCGCCCTACAAGGGCCCGCACCTCGCCCTCGAGGCCGCGCACAGCGCGGGACTACGCTTGATACTGGCGGGCAAGTGCAACGAGCCGCCCGAGCACGCCTTCTTCGACGAGTTCGTGCGGCCGCTGCTGGGTCCGGACGACGATGTGTTCGGCGAGGCGGACGCGGCGGCCAAGCGGCAACTGCTGGCCGGGGCACGTTGTCTGCTGTTCCCCATCCAATGGGAGGAGCCGTTCGGGATCGTGATGATCGAGGCGATGGTCTGCGGCACCCCGGTGATCGCGCTGCGCGGCGGCGCGGTGGCTGAGGTCGTCGAGCACGGGGTCACCGGGTGGATCTGCGAATCCCCCGACGAGCTGCCCGACGCCATCGCACGCATCGACGAGATCGATCCGCGGGCCTGCCGGGAGCGGGTCGAGAAGTAT
This sequence comes from Nocardia yunnanensis, assembly GCF_003626895.1. Lineage (GTDB taxonomy): Bacteria > Actinomycetota > Actinomycetes > Mycobacteriales > Mycobacteriaceae > Nocardia > Nocardia yunnanensis. The sequence goes on from NZ_CP032568.1 coordinate 6,879,927, forward strand.
TTCGCCACCGGACGTTTCGCCCAGGGCTACGAAGAGGCCTACTACCGGGCGGTGGCGGAGACGACCCCGATCCTGTCGACCACGCCGATCCTGTCGACCACGCCGATCCTGTCGACCACGCCGATCCTGTCGACCACGCCGATTCTGTCGGCGGCGCCGGCCGAATCGGCGATCCCGCCCGAACCGGCGACCCCGTTGACGCCGGTGACCCCGGCGACCGCCCGCTCACCGCAGTCGGCGTATCGCCGCAACCGGGCGCGCACGACACCCGTCCCGCCCAGCCCGCGGGGCACCCGCCTGCCGAGTGGCCGCCGGTGAGCGTATTCAACGCCGGACCGCCGACACCCGTTTCGGGTGTCGGCGGTGTCGTCACGCTGGTCGAGGCGAGCACCTTCTGCCTGTCCGACCCCCTCGGCGATATTCACCCCGGCACCGCCCACGGCCTGTTCCATCGCGACGCCCGGCTGCTGAGCCGCTGGGATCTGCGCCTGGACGGCCTTCCGCCCGAACAGCTTTCGGTATTGGTGCGCGAACCGTTCCGGGGACGGTTCGTGGCCCGCAAGACCCCGCCGCACGGCGTCGCCGACGCCACCGTGCTGGTGCAGCGCCGCCGCACCATCGGCGACGGCATGCACGAGGTGATCACCGTGCACAATCTCGGCGACGAGGACACCGCGATCACCGTAACCCTCACCGCCGACACCGATTTCGCCGATCTGTTCGCCGTCAAGGAGGGCCGCGTGCACGGCGGCGGCTGCGAATTCAGCGTCGCCGCGGACGCCCTGCGGCTGGTCGATCGTGCCAACTCCGGCCGCGAGGTGGTCATCACCGCCGACGGTGAGCCGACTATCCAGCCGGGCTTTCTGACCTGGGATATCGTGGTGGCCCGGCGCAGCGTCTGGCACACCACCGTGCGCTGTGGGCCCGGTAGCGGTCATCGCGCGGTGCCGATGAACATCGACGACGACGAGGAAGGTCCGGTCCGCAAGATCCGGCATTGGCGTGCCACCACCACCTCGCTGACCGCCAGCGGACCGGGCCTCAACTCGATCCTGCAGCGCACCGAAACCGACCTGGGCGCACTGCGATTGGACGATCCCGCCGACGGCACCGCCTATGTCGCGGCCGGCGCGCCGTGGTTCATGGCGCTGTTCGGCCGGGACAGCCTGCTCACCTCCTGGATGGCGCTGCTGCTGGACTCCGATCTGGCGCTGGGCACGCTGCGACAGCTCGCGAAACTCCAAGGCACCAAGGTCGAACCGGTGACCGAGGAGGAACCCGGCCGCATCATGCACGAACGCCGTCACGGCCCCGGCAGCGACCGCGTGCTCGGCGGCACCGTCTACTACGGCACCGTCGACGCCACTCCCTTGTTCGTCATGCTGCTGGCCGAATGCCATCGCTGGGGCGTCGCGGAATCCGCTGTCCGGCAACTGATTCCGGCCGCCGACGCCGCACTGACCTGGATGACCGAGTACGGCGAGCGCGACGGGCTGCTGGTGTATCACCGCAAGACCGACCGCGGCCTGGCCAACCAGGGCTGGAAGGACAGCTGGGACGCGATCAGCTTCAGCGACGGCCGCCTCGCCGAGCCGCCGATCGCGCTGTGCGAGGTGCAGGGGTACGCCTACGCGGCCGAACTCGGCCGCGCCGAGCTGGCCGACTCGCACGGCGATCACGCGACCGCCGAACGGCTGCGCGCCCGCGCCCTCGAACGCCGCACCCGGTTCGACGAACGGTTCTGGCTGCCGCGCGCCGGCTGTTACGCCCTCGCGCTGGACGCTTCCGACCGCCCGGTGGACTCGGTCTCCAGCAATCCCGGCCACTGCCTGTGGACCGGGATCGTCCCCGACGAGCGGGCCGCCGAACTGATCGAACGCCTCGACGCCCCCGACATCAACACCGGGTTCGGGTTGCGCACCCTGTCCTCGGCCGATCGGCGGTTCAATCCGATGGGCTACCACACCGGTTCGGTCTGGCCGCACGACACCGCGATCGCAGTGGCCGGGCTGCTGCGCTACGCCCACATTCCCGGCGCCCTGAAACTCGCCGAGCACCTCGCGACCGGGCTGCTGGAGGCGATCCTGGAATTCGGCGCGCGCCCGCCGGAACTCTTCTGCGGCTTCGCCCGCACCGAATTCCGTTCGCCCGTCCCGTATCCCACGTCGTGTTCACCGCAGGCCTGGGCCAGTGCCGCGCCACTGCTGCTGATGCGCTCGTTCCTGGGACTGCAACCGGATGTGCCCACCCGCACCCTCACCGTCTCCCCGCGGCTGCCCGAACGCGCGGGCACCATCCGGCTGGCCGATCTCAAACTCGGCTCGGCCAGCATCACCATCGAGGCCACCGGCAACGACGCGCACGTCACGGGCTTGCCGTCGGACTGGGAGCTCCGCCGAATCTGAGACGCCGAGCTAGACCGAACGCGAGACGTCCCGATCGGCCGACGCCGGCGCGGCACTGCCGTCGCCGGCGCCCAGGCGCAGGCCGATCACGCAGGTGTCGTCGTCGGTATCTGCTTCGCTGTTGTCGAGCAGGTAATCCAGCCGATCCTCCAGGCTGCCGCGGAAATTCGCCGACTCGGTCAGCAGCCGCTGCACGCAGTCGTCGAGATGGCAGCCGCGGCGTTCGATCAGGCCGTCGGTGTACAGCAGCAGCACATCGTCGTCCTCGAGCTGCAGTTCGGCTTCCTCGTAACAGGTTTCGGCGACCGCACCGAGAATGATGCCCTCCAGCGGCGGCAGCGTGCGGGCCGTCTCGCCGCGCACCAGCACCGGCGGCAGATGCCCGGCGCGCGCCCAGCGCAGCACGCGGGTCTCCGGATCGTAGAGCCCGCAGATCGCGGTGGCGAAGATGGTCTCGGCCGGATGATGCGCCACCAGATTCAGCCACGACAACATCTGGGCGGGACCCGCGCCGGTGGCCGCCAGCCCGCGTAAGGCGTTGCGCAGCACCACCATTCCGGTCGCGGCGGTGATGCCGTGGCCGGCGATGTCGCCCACCGAGACCAGGATCTTCTTCGACGGCAGCACCACCACGTCGTACCAGTCGCCGCCGACCAGATGATCCTGCTCGGTCGGCCGGTAGCGCACCGCCATCCGCAGCCCGGACACCTCGGTGGAGGCAGGCGCGGCGGGCATGATCGCCTGCTGCAGTTGCCGCGCCAGCCAGCTCTGCTCGGCGGCCTGCTCCTCGGTGTGGGTGAGCCGGTCCCGGGTGGCCGACAGCGCGATCTCGGTCCAGTGCTGCGCCGAGGCGTCCTGGTACGCACCGCGGATCACCAGCAGATTGCCCGCGGCGTCGAGCACCGGCTCGGCGACGAGCCGCACATGACGCACCGCGCCGTCGGGCCGGATCAGCCGGAACGCCGCCGAGGCCGAGCGCCGATACCGCAGCACTCGCCGCAGGAACCCCCGCACGGTGTCGGCATCGGATTCGGGGACGTGCAGGGGCAGTTGCGACAGCGGTATCGGATCGGCGGCCGCGCCCAGGCCGTACACCGCGAAAAGCTGGCTGCTCCAAGTGATCTCACCGGTCGTCACGTTCTCCTCGAAGCCGCCGACCCCGCCCAGGCGCTGCGCGTGGCGCAGCAACTCGGCCAGGCGGGCGGTCTCGTCACGCACCCGCCACACCAGCAGCACCGCGTCGCCGTGGCGGCTGATGCTCAGCGCCGCCGACACCTGCAACGGCACCTGGCCCACCAGTTCGGTCAGGGTCACCGGGTCGGCGCGATAGCGTTCGCCGGTGGCCAGCACGTGCTCGACGTGTTCGAACAGCCGGCCCTGGCTCGCCGACATCGGGTACGCCTCGAGCAGCGAGGCGCCCTGGATCAGCCCGGCGGGCCGGCCCACCGGGTCCACGAAGCACGGATTCACATGGTGGATGCGGAAATCGGCGAGATCGCCGTCGGCGTCGAGGCTGGGCACCAGCACCAGCGCCGGGTCGAAGAGGCTGTCGGACAGCTCCGACAGCGCCGTCGCCGCCGGCTCGTCCGGGCACGCCGCCACCGCCAGATCCGATTCCAGGGTGTGCGCGCACAATTCGGCCAGTGCCTCGAACTGCCGCCGCACCGGGGGCAGTGGCGGCGAGATCGGTTGCGGCCAGCTGACTTCCAGGGCGCCGAGCAGCTTGCCGCCCGCCCCCACCGGAATCGCCGCCCGGCCGCCGGACGCACCGGCGATCGACGGCAGCCCGGCCTGTTCGAGATCGGTGATCCACACCGAATCCCGTTCCCGCAGCGCCTGTCCGGCCGGCGTGGCCAGTCCGGGCGGCACATACCGCCACCGCTCGGCCTCCGAGGGGGTGATGCCCGCGTAACCGCGCAGGGTCAGCGACCCGTCGCTGGCCACCGCCCAGATGGCGACGGTGGCGCCGCCCAGCGGTTCCACGGCGTGATCGAGCACCGAGCGCGCCACCCGCTGGGTGTCGCCGGCGGCCAGGACCCCGCTCTCGGCGGTGCGCAACCGCACCGTCATCGCGGTGTTCTCCGGCGTGGCCGTGTTGTCCAGGAACTCGCGCACCGCGGCGCTGACGTCGTAGCGGGCCGCCTGGTTCACCAGGTCGGCGGCGAGTTCCAGGGCCGTCAGCCCCGCCTGCTCGGACAGCGAATCCAGCTGCCGCGCCGCCTCGGACGGGCCGCAGGCGAGCCGTTCGACGAGAATGCCCTTGGCCATTTCGATCAGCGCCCGGCCGTCAGCGGTGACCTGCGCCTGCTGGATCTCGGCGCGCAGCCGCTGCACCGTCGCGGCCAGCCGGGTGAGGTCGGGCGGGGCGGACGGCTCGGCGGACGACTCGGTGTCGGCGTCGGTCATCGAGCACTCAGCCAATGCCGGATGCAGGCCAGCAGCGCGTCCGCATCGACAGGCTTGGTGACGTAGTCGTTGGCCCCGGCCGCGAGACTCTTGTCGCGGTCGCCCAGCATGGCCTTCGCGGTGACCGCGATGATCGGCAGATCCGAATAGCGCGGCAGCTCCCGAATGGTGGCGGTCGCGGTGTAGCCGTCCATCTCCGGCATCATCACGTCCATCAGCACCAGATCCACTCCCGGATGGGCCACCAGCTTGTCGATGCCCTCGCGACCGTTCTCCGCGTGCAGCACGCTGATGCCGTGCAACTCCAGAATGCTGCTGAGCGCGAACAGGTTTCGGGCATCGTCGTCGACAATGAGCACGGTGCGCCCGGCCAGCTCGCCATTGGGCAGTTCCGAGGCCGGCACCGGCGCCTCGTCCCGGCGCACCAGCGGCAGCACATCCCCCGGCGCTTCGGCCGTGACGTGCAAGGCGATTCGCTCACGCAACTCGTCGAGACTCGACAGCAACTCCAGCGGTCTGCGCTCGGAACGCTCCTGCAGGCCGCGCTCCTGATCGCCGTCGAGGCGGCGATGATGCGCCAGCACCGGCACCCCGCTCAGCGCGGGGTCGCCGTCCATGGTATCGAGGAACTTCAACGCCGACTTGCCGGGCAGATCCAGTTCGAGCACCACGCAGTGGAACGCCTCGGCGGCCATGGCCGCCGCCGCTTCCAGCACGCCAACCGCGCTCACCACCTGCACCGGGCCACGCGGATCATTGCGATCGGCCAGCTCGGCCACCGCGCTCTGCGCGACCAGTGACAGCAGCCCCTGCGGGCGTTCCTCCACCACCAGCAGCCGCCGCGGCTGCTGCGGTTGCCCGCCCGTGCCGCCGTCGACGGTCGCCCCGGCGCTCGCGTCCTCGCGTTCGGGGTGCGGCAGCTCCTGAAAGTCGGGGCGCGCCACCGGAAGATAGAGCGTGAAGGTGCTGCCCTGATCGATCTCGCTCTGGGCGCTGATCGCGCCACCGAGCAGATACGCGATCTCCCGGCTGATGGACAGGCCCAGGCCGGTGCCGCCGTATTTGCGGCTGGTGGTGCCGTCCGCCTGCTGGAACGCGCCGAAGATCGATTCCAGTTGGTGCGCGGCGATGCCGATGCCGGTGTCGACCACCCGGAAGGCCACGGCCGGCCCGTGCCGGCGCACCCCCGGGGGCAGCTCGTCGAGGTCGGCGGGCCCGATTCGCAGTTCCACCGAACCGGTTTCGGTGAACTTGACCGCGTTGGACAGCAGGTTGCGCAGCACCTGGCGCAGCCGCGAATCGTCGGTCAGCAGCTCCGGCGGCAGACCCGGCAGGGTCACGATCCGGAAGCCGAGACTCTTCTGCGTGGTCAGCGGCCGGAAGGTGGCCTCGACGTAATCGAGCAACTTGCGCAAGGGAACTCGCTCGGGCGCGATATCCATCTTGCCCGCCTCGACCTTGGACAGATCCAGGATGTCGTTGATCAGCTGCAGCAGATCCGAACCCGCGGAATGAATGATGCCCGCGTACTCGACCTGCTTGGGGGTGAGGTTGCGGCCCGGATTCTGGGCCAGCAGTTGCGCGAGGATCAGCAGACTGTTCAGCGGCGTGCGCAGCTCGTGGCTCATGTTGGCCAGGAACTCGGACTTGTACTTCGAGGCCAGCGACAGCTCCTGCGCGCGGGTCTCGAGTTCCTGCCGGGCCTGCTCGATCTCGAGGTTCTTGGCCTCGATATCGCGGTTCTGCATGGCCAGCAGCGCCGCCTTCTCCTCCATCTCGGCGTTGTTGCGCTGCAACTCTTCCTGGCGCACCTGCAGTTCCTGCGAGCGGGCCTGCAGCTCGGAGGTCAGGCGCTGCGATTCCACCAGCAGCTCGTCGGTGCGGGCATTGGCGATGATGGTGTTGACGTTGACGCCGACGGTTTCCATCAGCTGATCGAGGAAGTCGCGGTGGATGCGGGTGAACCGATGCACCGACGCCAGCTCGATCACGCCGAGCACCTGCTCCTCCACCACGATCGGCAGCACCAGCAGATTCATCGGCGAGGTCCGGCCGAGACCGGAGGAGATGGTGACGTAATCCCCGGGCACGTCGTCGACCGCGATCGTGCGCCGGCTGCGCGCGGCCTGCCCCACCAGCGATTGACCGAAGGTGAAACGTGGTGCACTGCCGGGCTTTTCGGGACTGCCGTAGGAGCCGAGCAAGACCAGTTCGGGCTGTTCGGCGGTGTCGTCGGCCAGGTAGAACGCGCCGTACTGCGCCGAGACCAGCGGCACCAGCTCGTCCATGATCAGCTCGGCCACCACCTGCAGATCGCGCGGACCCTGCATGAGGCCGGACACCCGCGCCAGGTTGGTCTTGAGCCAGTCCTGATCCTTGTTGGCTTCGGTGGTCTCGCGCAGCGATTCCACCATCGAGTTGATGTTGTCCTTGAGATCGGCCACCTCACCGGACGCTTCCACCGTGATGGAGCGGGTCAGGTCGCCTTCCGCGACGGCGCTGGTGACCTCGGCGATGGCGCGCACCTGCCGGGTCAGGTTGCCGGCCAGCTCGTTCACGTTCTCGGTCAAGCGTTTCCAGGTGCCCGACACGCCCTCGACCTCGGCCTGGCCGCCCAGCCGGCCCTCGGAACCGACCTCGCGGGCCACGCGGGTGACCTCGGCCGCGAAGGCGGAGAGCTGATCGACCATCGTATTGATCGTGGTCTTGAGCTCGAGGATCTCGCCGCGGGCGTCGACGTCGATCTTGCTGGTCAGGTCGCCCTGGGCCACGGCCGTGGTCACCTGGGCGATATTGCGCACCTGGTTGGTCAGGTTGGTGGCCATCGAGTTGACGTTGTCGGTCAGGTCCTTCCAGGTGCCGGCCACATTGGGCACCCGCGCCTGACCGCCCAGCATGCCCTCGGTGCCGACCTCGCGGGCCACGCGGGTGACCTCGTCGGCGAACGCGGACAGCGTGTCGACCATGGTGTTGATGACCCCGGCCAGCGCCGCAACCTCGCCCTTGGCCTCGACGGTGATCTTCTGGCCCAGATCACCACGGGCGACCGCGGTGGCGACCTGCGCGATCGAGCGCACCTGACTGGTCAGATTGGACGCCATGACATTGACGTTGTCGGTCAAGTCCTTCCACGTACCGGACGCGCCGCGCACGGTCGCCTGGCCGCCGAGGTTGCCCTCGGTGCCGACCTCGCGGGCCACGCGGGTGACCTCGTCGGCGAAGGAGGACAGCTGATCGACCATCGTGTTGATGGTCTCCTTGAGTTCCAGAATCTCGCCGCGGGCGTCGACCCGGATCTTCTGCGTCAGATCGCCGTCGGCGACCGCGGTCGTCACTTGCGCGATCGAGCGCACCTGCGCGGTGAGGTTGTCGGCCATGACGTTGACCGACTCGGTGAGGTCCTTCCAGGTGCCCGACACGCCCTTGACGTCGGCCTGCCCGCCCAGCCGGCCCTCGGTGCCGACCTCGCGCGAGACGCGGGTGACCTCGTCGGCGAACGACGAGAGCTGATCGACCATCGTATTGATGGTGTTCTTGAGCTCGAGAATCTCACCGCGCGCGTTCACGGTGATCTTCTGCGTCAGATCACCGCGGGCCACCGCCGAGGACACCTGCGCGATGGAACGCACCTGGGCCGTGAGGTTTCCGGCCATGAAGTTCACCGAGTCGGTGAGCGCGCGCCAGGTGCCCGAGACGCCCTTGACGTCGGCCTGGCCGCCGAGGATGCCCTCGGTGCCGACCTCGCGCGAGACGCGGGTGACCTCGTCGGCGAACGACGAGAGCTGATCGACCATCGTATTGATGGTGTTCTTGAGCTCGAGAATCTCACCGCGCGCGTTCACGGTGATCTTCTGGCCCAGATCACCCCGGGCCACCGCGGTCGCGACCTGCGCGATATCGCGCACCTGACTGGTGAGGTTGCCGGCCATGGCGTTCACCGAATCGGTGAGGTCCTTCCAGGTGCCCGACACTCCGGTCACCTCGGCTTGACCGCCGAGGCGACCGTCGGTACCGACCTCACGCGCGACGCGGGTCACCTCGGAGGTGAACAGCGACAGCTGATCGACCATGCCGTTGAAGACGGTGGCGATCTCACCCAGCAAACCGTCGGCATCGGCCGGTAGCCGGGTGCCGAAATCACCATCGCGCACCGCCGTCAAACCCGCCAGCAGCTTGCGCAATTCGACCTGATCGGCCGCCGACCCGCCGCGTTTCACCACCGGACGACCCGATGCCGTCGCATCCGTCATACACCCTCACTCCGACCGCCTGAACATTGGACATTAGTCCAATTCAGGCTGGACACAACCCGTCTCGACATCACGTGTCGACATCGGTGGACGGGCGGTGAGGTGCTGGCTTTTGAACACCCGACCTCGGTCGACTCTACGGGCCGCGCAGGCGGTATGCGAATCAATCCGGCGCGGTGTCCCGATTCCGGCACCCCGGAATCGGGCGGGATTCCGCGCGCGGAATCAGGCCACCCGCAGGCGACGCGGACCCCTGCCCTCGGCGCGGGCGCGCAGGTCGCTCAGCGTGCGCGAGAGCAGCCGCGAGATCTGCATCTGCGAGACGCCGATCTCCCGGGCGATCTCGGCCTGGGTGCGGCCCTCGCCGTAGCGCATGATCAGGATGGTGCGTTCGCGTTCGGGCAGCTCGGCCAGCAGCGGGCCCGCGGTGAGCGAATCGTCGATGAGGGCGTAGCCGGGATCCACGGTCGCGTAGCGGTCCAGGCGGGACGCCAGCGCGTCACCGTCGTCGCTGGACATCGGTGCGGCATCGAGGGATTCGGCGCTGTAGCCGTTGCCCGCGATGAGCGCCTGGGTGATCTCGGCCAGGTCGGCGTCCAGGTGGGTGGCCAGCTCGCGGGCGGTGGGCTGGCGGCCCAGCCGCTGCATCAGCTCCGAGATGGCGGGCGTGAGGCGCTGCTGGAGTTCCTTGGTCCGGCGCGGCACGCGCACGGCCCAGGTGCTGTCGCGGAAGTAGCGGCGGATCTCGCCCATGATGGTGGGCAGCGCGAAGGACAGGAAGGTCGCGCCGTTGGTGGGATCGAAGCGGTCCACCGCGAGAATCACGCCCACCGCGGCGATCTGGACCAGGTCGTCGGCTTCCACGCCGCGTCCGGCGTAGCGGCGGGCGATGTGCTCGCCCAGTGGCAGGCACTTGCCGATGATCTCCTGCCGCAGTCGTTCGTGTTCGGCGCTACCGACCGGCAGTTCATGCAGCTGCAGCAGCCAGGGCTCGATGTTGTCGTATGAGTCGCCGCCGCCCTCGCTGTCGCTGATGGTTCCCGACCGAGCCGCGTGTTCGCTCGACATTGCCGATCCCTTCTGTTCGGTTCCGAGGATTCCGATGCCAGTGGTGTTACCCGGCGTACCCGTGTCGAAACACATTTTCGAGAGCCGTATCACAAACCAATCACAAGGATTATCGAACGGCTCGAAGCACGCCCCTACCGGCCCAAAGCCTCCGGCAGGCTGTCGTAGAGCACCAGCAATTTGTCCAGTCCGGTGACCTCGATCGGGCGGCGGACGTGCTTGGAGACCACCACCCGCACCCGCTGTGGCCGGACCCGGTCGGCGAGCTCGAGCAGCACGCTCAGGCCCACCGATCCCATGAACTCCACCGCCGACAGATCGATCACGGGCAGATCGTGGTCTGCCGTCACCTCGTCCAGCGCCTCGCGCAGCGCCGCCGCGGACAGGATGTCTATCTCTCCCGCCGCCGACACCACCGTCACATCGCCCGCGCTGTCACGCGATACGGTCAGCAACCGCGAAATCCCGCTCTCGGTCAACACCCACTCCCTCGATATGTCCGGTTCACCCATCATCCTGCACGACCGCTCCGCCGGCGGGCGAAGTGAACGACCGTTTGGTACGCGTGCAGGCCGTCGTCGCCCTCGGCGTCCTCGATAACCAGCTCGTCGGTCAGCGAGTCCAGCAGGTGCCGGCTCAGGCTGGCCTCGCGCAGCACCTCCCGGGTGCGGGTCACGCCCGACATGCGCACGCCCACCGACCGCTGGTCGTAGTGCAGATCGCAGACGATCTCGGAGCCCAGCCCGGCGGCCAGCACCAGCGCGGTGGCCACCTCGTCGATGGCGACCCGCATATCGCTGACCACATCGAGGGTGAAATCGGCTGTCAGCAGCACGGTTTCGACCACGGACCGCAGCATCGGCAGCATCTCGGCGCGCGCCGCGACCCGGACCGTGAGCGCGCCGTCCTGCGGCGCGGACGCGTTCGAGGGATCGTCGAGGGTCATGTCCGGGCCACCGAGCGCCATCTCCGCCATCGCGTCCCGCGGCAGACCGAAATCCGGGATCCAGTCATTCGCGCCGCTCTCGCGTTCCGACCTGCCCTGCATATCTCCACTGCCTCCTACCACCGCTGAACCTGCTCCCTCGTCGGTCTGATTAACCCACACTCCAGCCGCTCTAACCACCACGACAAACTTCGCGCCACCGCTCACCGCGGTGGACGCAGCACCCGCGACGCGAAATTCAGCACCGGGACGGGCACCCGATCTCGGGCATTGAGCGCCGCGTCGGCAACCCGCCCGCGAAACACCGTGCCCCGGCCGAACAGCTTGCTCAGACTTCCACCCGACGGTTCGAGGTCCACGTGCAGGGGCGGCCGATCCAGCGCCGCGCCCAGCGCGTGCGAGATGACGACGCGCTGGATTTCGCTCGTCCCCTCGAAGATGGTGTACAACTTGGCATCCCGATACCACTTCTCCACCGGGTGGTCGGTGATGTATCCCCAACCGCCGAGCGTCTGGATCGCCTGCTCGGTCGCGCGCACCGCCACTTCGCTGGCGGCCAGTTTCGCCATCGACCCCTCCCCGCGCTCGAATCGCACCCCGTTGGCCGCCATCCACGACGCCCGCCAGGTGAGCAGCCGCGCCGCGTCGATGCTGGTGGCCAGATCCGCGATGGGGAAGGCGATGGCCTGATTGTCGATGATCGGCGCGCCGAAGGCTTCGCGCCGCGACGCGTACCCGGACATGTATTCGACTGCGGCCCTGGCGATTCCGAGCGCCTGCGCCGCGACCATGGGGCGGGTCTGTTCGAAGGTGCCCAGCGTGACCGATCCGGGGCGGCCGTTGCCGCGCGCCTCGCGCTTGCGCGCCAGCGACTCCTCGAGCCGCTCGACGCCGCCGAGCAGATTCTCCATCGGCACCCGGACCGCGTTGAACTTCAGTTCCGCGGTATGCGAGGCCCGGCAGCCCAGTTTGTCGAGTTTGCGCACCAGCTCCAGGCCGGGCGAGCCGCCGGGCACCACGAACAGGGCCTGCCCGCGATGCCCGAGGTCCTCGTCCACGACCGCGTTGACCACGTGCACGTCGGCGATGCCGCCGTTGCCGATCCACATCTTGTGGCCGTCGATGATCCAGTCGTCGCCGTCGCGGACCGCCCGGGTGCGCAGGTTGCGCACGTCGCTGCCGCCCTCGGGTTCGGAGATGGCCAGCGCGGCCAGCTTCAGATCGCCTGGGCTGCCGAAACATTCGGGCGCCCACCGCAGCATCTGGGCGGGCGTCGCGGCCCGCCCGATGGCGGCGAGCGCCAGCGCGGGCATCACGATCGCCAGCCCGATGCCCGCGCAGCCCCAGAACAACTCCTCCATGAACATCGGCAGCGACAGTCCCGTGGGATCGCCGATCAGATCCCGGTAGAACAGCGGGCTGTAGAACCCGCGCCGCGCCGCCTCCTCGAGCACCGGCCACGGGAATTCCTGCGCCCGGTCGTAGTGGCCCGCCACCGGCCGGATGCATTCGCTCGCGAACTCGTGCGCCCGCTTGGCGAGGTCGTGCTGCGCCGCGGTGGGGGTCAGGTCGAAGGTCACGACCCGGCGATACCCGTACGCCACGGATTCACACGGCGCCGTCTCCGGCGAACCCGGCGAACCCGGCGACACCGGCGACGCAGCGGCAACGGCCGGGTAGGATGTCCGGAAGTTGTCTGCGGCAGCACAGAAGGAGCGGCTCACGGTCACCGGGCGATCTGTGGGAGCGATCACGGATCGGGTCTGCGCACACCAAGCCTTCCTGTACGAGGGCCGCGAGGAATATCTCGCGGGCACTCTCGGATTCATTCGCGCCGGTCTGGAACGTGGTGAGCCGGTCGCGGTTTCGGTGCCGACGGACAATCTGCTCCTGCTGCGCGAGGCGCTCGGGTCCGATGCCGACGCGGTGCGCCTGCTCGATATGACCGTCGAGGGCCGCAATCCGGGGCAGATCATTCCGGGCTTCCTGCACGCCTTCGCCGATGCCTACCCCGACGGCCCGGTGCGCATGATCGGCGAACCCGTGTGGGCGGCCCGCTCGGCGCTCGAGTACCCGGCGTGCGTGCAGCACGAAGCCTTGGTCAACGCGGCCTTCCGCGGCCGCGAGGTGGCCATGCTGTGTCCCTACAATCTGCGCGAGCTCCCGGCGCACGCCATCCGCGACGCCCGCGCGACGCACCCCACGGTCCTCGACGCGCGGGGTGAATACGACAGCGGCAGCTACGATCCCGAGCGCATGCTGGATCGCTACAACCCGCCGCTGCCCGATCCGCCCGCCACCGCCGAGACCTTCGCCTTCGACGCCGCCCTCCTGTCGCGGGCGCGGCATACGGTGGCGCAGTACGCCACCGGGTCCGGTATGAGCGGTGATCGGGTGCTCGATCTGGAGTTGATCGTCGGGGAGACCACCGCCAATTCCGTGGTGCACGGCGGCGGTCGGGGGGTGCTGGCGTACTGGCTGGAGAATTCGCAACTGTGCGTACAGATTCGAGACGCCGGACATTTCGACAATCCACTCGCGGGCCGGCTGCCCGCCGGAACATGGACCGCCGGGGGTCGTGGCCTGCTGATGGTCAATCAGTTCGCCGAGCTGGTGCGGCTGCACACCGGCCCGAGCGGAACCACTCTCCGGATCCATGTCTCCTTGACGTGATCACGCCTCCCGCATCAGGTTTCGAACCGACCCCGTGAGGGCGTCCGCTCGCCGTTGAGCGGTCGTCGCCGTTGACGTCGCGCACGCGGGGTTCTACGTCTCCGCGATACCCCGCGATGATCGGTCAAACCGGAGATTTCACACACGCCGGCGTTCCGGTCCGCGTGGCCGGGGCATTGCTGTCCGCGGCCGGGGCATTGCTGTCCGTGTCCGTGACTACGGCGCGGCCCCCGCCGCGAGCGCGGCCTCCAACGTGTCGAACAGCGCGAGCACATCACTCAGTCCGGTCACCTCGACCGGCCGCCGCACCTGGGTGGAGGCCACCACGCGGACCCGGCCGGGCGGGGCCGCGTTCGACGCCACCAACAGGGTGGTCAGTCCGACCGATCCGATGAACTCGATCTCCGAGAGGTCGATCACCACCGTCGAGCCGGTCGCGGTGACCTCGTCCAGCGCCTCGCGCAACTGCGCGGCGGAGGTGATGTCGATTTCCCCGGCCGCCGACAGCACCTCGATCTCACCCACGCGCTCGCGTGACACTCTCAGCAACGGAGCAGAAAAACCGTTCTCGGACACCCTCACTCCTCGATCCATGACGCATCGCGCCGCGCTACCGGCCGCACGGCGGGTCAAGTGTACGACCGCCCCGCCGCCTGGCTACCCATCCGCGAGACATGCGCGCGGCCGCCCGCTCCACCCGCGCGGCGCGGACCCGCGCGCGATCGGCTCGCCGCGGCCACGTTTGAGACGTGGCTCACGGGGAACCGCGACCCCTGCAAGCTCTCCACCCATACCAAGGGATTCGAAATGATCGTCCTGGGAATCATTCTGCTCATCGTCGGGATCGTCGTCGGCATCCCGATCCTCACCACCATCGGCATCATCCTGCTGGTCATCGGCGCCATTCTCGCCGTGCTGGGCGCGGTGGGCCGGCCGATCGGCGGTCGCGCTCACTACTTCTGAGCACGCCGCTTCCGTCCACTGCCCCAACACCTTTCGCTCCGCTCGCTCGAAACGGGGCGGTGACCGTCACGGTCACCGCCCCGTTCAAGGCTGCGCGCGCCGCCGAGGCGGCGCGGCTGGGCTACCAGTTCTGCTGGGCGCGCTGGCGCTTCTCGTCGGCTTCGGCCTGGGCGCGATCCTTCTCGGCCTCGGCCTCCTTCTTGGCGGCGTCGCGCTGCGATTCGGCCTTGTCCTGCTGGGCGCGGCCCTCTTCGCGCAGGTTCTTGTTGCCCAGAACGGCGCCCGCGACTTCCTTGGCTTTGCCCTTGACGCCCTCGACTACGCCTTCCACGCCTTCTCGGGTACCGGTCTTCTCGTGCTCTGACATGGGGTGTACCTCCCGTATCGATTGACGGACATTGGGGATCTACCCGCCGGTTCGACCTCGAAACGGCTTCCACCCCAGCGTCTTTCGTCACACCGGCGGTGCGCCCGCCCGATCGGCGTCCGGCACGCGTTCGTGCAGGGTGAGCAGAATGTGATCGAAGGCCGCCACCGTGGAGGACGGCGCGGCAGGCACATTCGGCAGGTCCGCGATCAACTGCTCGGCCAGCACCCGCAGCTTCACGTTCGTCTCCTGCGAGCGCCAGATGAGCACCTGGAACGCCTGTTCGGCGCTGATCCGGTACATCCGCATGAGCACGCCCTTGGCCTGCTCGATGACCGCGCGCACCTCGACCAGCTCCGGCAGGCGCTGTTCGAGGGTGGTGCGTTCGGCATCGGCCAGCGTGCCCGACAGATCGATATAGAACCCGGCGGTGCCCACCGGCCGGCCGGTGTCGTCGAGAATCCGGTCGGCCACCACCATCACCTGGTGTTCGGCGCCCTCGGTATCGATGAATCGATGCCGGCTGGAGAACGGCTGCCCCTCGTTTACGGAGCGCGCGATGGCCTCGGCGACATGCTCGCGGTCGTCCGGATGTTTGTGCGAGAGCATGAGTTCGGTGGTCGGCTCGATCGCACCGGGCACATAGCCGTGCATCCGATACACCTCCGGCGACCACTCCCAGCGCTGAGTGGCGAACCAGAAACGGAAGCTGCCCGTCGCGGGTCCGCGCGGCTGCGGCTCGTCGACGCCGTGGGGCGTCCGTTGCGCAACCGGCCGGGGCGCGTGCTCGAGATGAGACGGACCGCCACCGGAGCGCGGGATTCGTGTGTACGGCACCTTCGACTCACCCCCGCCTCTGCCATGGATCAGAAAATCTGTGTCGTCTAGCAGAGATACCTTTTAACACTTGCCAATGGTCAACGCAAGCGGGCAGCCAGGTAATCTAACGGGCAGCACCAAGGTGAGGAGAAGGATGGTCTCGGATCGACACGAGCAACTGCTACCGGGCCCGGCCCAAGCCGTCTACGCGATCTCCGTCGCGGCCGAACTGGCCGGCATCGGCATCCAGACCCTGCGACTCTACGAGCAGCACGGCCTGATCACCCCGGCGCGCAGCGCGGGCGGAACCCGCCGCTACAGCGGCGACGATCTCACCCGGATGCGCCGCATCGCCGCCCTCGCCGAACAGGGCGTCAATCTCGCGGCCATCGGCCACATTCTCGAGCTGCAGGACGACAACAGCGCCCTGCGCGATACCAATGCCGAACTGCACCACGCCAACAACGCGCTGCGGGAAACCAATTCGGCGCTCGCGGCCGAGCGCGATCACCTGCGCCGGCGCCAACAGCCCCGGTCCTGAACCGATCCGCCGCCGCTCATCGCGTCCGGTGTTGCGGCCGAAAGGTTTCCGGATCGGCGATCGACCAGTCGGCGGCCCAGTCGCGCGGCGGCTCGGCGAGCAACTGCCCGGGCTCGAGCCATTCGTAGAGATCCGCGTAGGACAGCTGCCGGGTGACCGAGATCCGCTTCCGCAACATGTGGGGCGTGAGCTGCGCCGGATCGGAAACCCCCAGGGACGCCATGATCTGCACCGCTTGCGCGACGGTGGCGGCGTGATAGCGCCGCACCCGTTCACTCTTGTCCCCCACATCCAGTGCGCGGGCCCGGCGCGGATCCTGGGTGGCGACCCCGACCGGGCACAGGTTGGTATGGCAGCGCTGCGCTTGAATACAGCCCAGCGCCATCATCATCGCCCGCGCCGAGTTCGTGTAGTCGGCGCCCTGGATGAGCCGCTTGACGATGTCGTTGCCCACCGCCACCTTCCCGCTGGCCCCCACCCGGATCCGATCGCGCAGACCGCATCCGGTCAACGCGTTGTGCACGATCATGAGGCCGTCGGTGAGCGGCAGCCCGACGTGATCCTCGTATTCCAAAGGCGCCGCGGCGGTTCCGCCCTCGGCGCCGTCGACGATGACGAAGTCCGGGGTGATGCCGGTGGCGAGCATCGCCTTGCAGATGGCGAGGAATTCGACGCGGGAGCCGACGCACAACTTGAACCCGACCGGTTTGCCGTCGCCGAGTTCGCGCAGTCGCGCCACGAAGCCGATCAATTCGAGCGGGGTGCTGAACGCGGTGTGCGCGGCCGGGCTCACGCACTTCTCGTGGGCCGGCACGCCCCGGAAGCGGGCGATCTCCTCGCTCACCTTCGCGGCGGGCAGCACGCCGCCCAATCCGGGTTTCGCGCCCTGGCTGAGTTTGATCGACACCGCCTTGATCTGCTCGTGCGCGACCTGGTGGGCGAAACAGTCGGGATCGAATCGCCCGTCGCGGGTGCGGGTTCCGAAATACCCGGAGCCGATCTCCCACACCAGGTCCCCGCCGCCGTCGAGATGGTAGGGCGTCAGGCCGCCCTCGCCGGTGTCGTGGGCGAAGCCGCCCAGCGCCGCACCGCGATTGAGCGCCCGCAGCGCATTGGCCGACAGCGCACCGAAACTCATCGACGAGACATTGAGCAGCGACATCGAATACGGTCGCGTGCAGTCGGGGCCGCCGATCAGGATCCGCGGCGGATCCTCGGGTTCGGGCACCGGCACGGTGGAGTGGACCAGATATTCGTAACCGACATCGTCGATCTGGCGCTCGGTGCCGAAGGACAGTTCGCCGTGAATGCCCTTGGCGCGCTCGTAGATCATGGTGCGCACATCGCGGTCGAAGGGGCGGCCGTCGAAGTTGCGTTCGATGAAGTACTGCTGCAACTCCGGGCGCAGGCTTTCGAGTAGATAGCGCAGATGCCCGAGGATCGGATAGTTCCGCAGCACCGCGTGCTTGCGCTGGATCAGGTCGTAGACTCCGACCGCGAGCAGCACCACCAGTACGCCCGCGAGCACCCACCAGGCCCAGGATCCGATGGCGGCGACCACGCCCAGCGCGACCGTGGCCACCGCCAGGAAGCCCACGAAGAGAAACCTCAGCATGTGTCGGCCATACCCGGCGGCGCGCTGTTCATCACCCGGGCCGGAGGGACGCGTCCGTCCGGCCCGGGTGCGATCGAATCACCGTTCGGCGATCACTGCCCGCCGTGGCTGGGTCACTGCCCGCCGTGGCTGTGCTGACCGCCCTTGACCTTCGCTTCGGTCGGCTGCGCCTCGGCGCCCTTGCGGCCCGCCGCGCGCGGATCGGGCCCATTGGGCTCGCCGAAACTGCCGCTGCTGGCCTTACCGCCCTTGCGGGCTTGCTCCTCGGTGTCCGATCGGTTGCCGAACTGACCCGGGTTGTTCGAATCGGGCATAGCGAAACTTCCTTCCAGGGTGTGACTTCGGTCGCGGACGGACGGTGCCGCCCGCGCTCTCGCGTTACCCAGACCATTTCCCTCTATGCCGCGCCGATCAAGATAATTCCTTGCCGCGCTGTGGAATTCACCGGTACGCCGGCGAGGCCCGGATGGGGGCCGGCGATCGCGCCGCGACGAAATTCGGTTCACCGCCCGCCGGCCGCATGGTTGTGCGGCGGGCGGGTATTCCTCCCGATAGCTCACGTCGGCGGATCGGCGCACGAACCAGCGACCAGGAGGGAAAGAGGATGCGACGGACACGCGAAGGATCGAACGCCGCGGGGCTGCGGCTCCGGATGCCCGCGCGACCCTGGGCTCTCGCCCCCATGCGGCAGGCGCTGCGGACCTGGCTGGCGCGCTGCCGCCTCGACGACGACCGCACCTGCGACGCCGTGCTCGCCGTCACCGAGGCGTGCAGCAACTCCGTGGAACACGGTTACGCCGGTGACAGCGGCACGGTGGATGTGCGCGGTGATGTCTTCGCCGACCACCTATGCCTGGAGATCCTCGACTCCGGCGGGTGGAAGCCCACCCAGCGCGACGAGGGCTCGTGCCGCGGCCGCGGCCTCGAGATCATCCGAACCCTGTTTCCCGATATGACGGTCGCGGCGACGGCGACCTCGACGCTGGTGCGCTTCAGCGTGCCGCTCGCGCCCGCCTGAGCGGACCGGGCTCTCCGATCAACCGCGCGCTTCGCGCGGGTCCGCGAGGTGGTCGTCGAAGCGCAGCGTGACGGTGGTGCCGTGAGCGCCGCGCACGGTCGACAGGTGGTCGGCCAATTCGTTCATCAGCGCGAGTCCACGCCCGCGACCCGACTTCGGTTGTCTCGCCTCCGCATCGGCCGAGATCGCGGCGTCCGTAACCGCGGAGTCCGTGACCGCCGCCACCAGTCCCCGCCCCCGGCGCGTCACCTCGACCGAAACGGTATTGGCCGGGTCCAGATTGCTGCCGTGCTCGATGGCATTGCTGAGCGCCTCCCCGATGGCGAGCAGGATGTCGTAGCCGCGCAGTTCCGGAATTTCCTTGTCCGACAGCCACTCTCGGAGTCGTTCGCGCACCAGCGCCATCTGATCGGGCACTGCGCGCACCGCCATGGTGAACGAGTCGGGGGTGATCTCGGCCGCACGCAGCGCCAGTATCACCACATCGTCACAGTAACCGCCCGGCGGCCGCAGCCGTTCGAGCAGCTCCGCGCACAGCGCCCCGGTGGGCAGGCACGCGCTGGCTGTGGCGGCGGCGAGCAATCGGTCGAAGCCGTCGTCGAGGGTCTCGCCCGGCCGCTCGATCAGGCCGTCGGTGTAGAGCAGGATGGTGTCGCCGGGCGCCAGCACCTGGCTGCCGCCGCGCCGGCCCGTCACGAAACCCGACGTCGCCAGCGGCGGACGGCGGCCGTCGCGCAGATACGCGGGCGGCCCGTCGCGCGGGATCAGCAGCGGGTACGGGTGGCCCGCGCACGAGTATTCGACCAGGTTCGCCGCCGGATCCAGCACCGCGTAGGTGGCGGTGGCGCAGTGCGCGCCCGGCACCGTGGCCGCGTACCGGTTCACGGTGTCGAGCACCGCGCCGGGTTCGGGCTCGCCGAGCGCGGCCGCGGCCACCGACGAGCGCAGCCGGCTCATCACGACGGCGGCCGAAAGACCGTGCCCGACAACATCTCCGACCGAGATGCCGATGCGCCCGGCCCGATCCAGGGGCACGGCCAGATACCAGTCGCCGCCGACGCGCATGGTCTCCTCGGCGGGCTGATAGACCGCCGCGACCACCGAGGTGGTCGAGGCGCGCTCCAAATCCAGCAGCTGTTCCTGAAATTCGAGCGCGATGCGCCGCTCGCGGCCGCGGGTCCGGATGCGATGCAGCGCGGTCTGCACCAGTTCCGCGGTCCGGGCCAGGGTGGCGAGTTCGGCGGCCGAGAATCGGCGCGGCTCGTCCCACCAGTAGGCCAGCGCGCCGATCATGCGATAGTCGGGATCCCGCAGCGGATGCACCACGCCCGCGTGCGCGGTGAGCGGGACATCCGCGCCGCGGCCGTCACCGCCGAGGGCGTCGAGGTCCTCCGCGATGATCGGCGCACCGGACCGGATGGCGTCGGCGGTGAGATACCCGTCCGCCAGCGCCAGCGGTTCCGCTCCACCCGAGCCCCCGGCCGCACTCGCGAATTCAACTCGCACACAAGCTTTTCCGGTGTCGATGACCCCGAGGCCGACGGTGGCGGTCTCGGTCACCGCCGCCGACCAGGCATAAACGGCGGCCAGCAGGCCCGAGCTGGATTCCGCCCGCAACCCTGCTTCCAGCCGCGCGAACGCCGTCTCCCGGCTGCGGTCCATGTCGTGGCGTTCCCGTTCGTCGCGCTCGCGCGCGGCGGCGGCGAGCCGGGCCGCGACCCGGTCGACGAGTTCGCGCGAGCGAAACGGTTTGGCCAGATAGTCGTCGGCCCCGCCCGCGTAGCCCTCACTCGCCGATTCGCTTCCGGATCTGGCCGAGAGCATGATCACCGGTATGCCGCGCAGCCGCGGATCCGCGCGCAGCGCGGCCACGAAACCGAAGCCGTCCAGGCCCGGCATCATCACGTCGGTGACCACCGCGTCCGGCGGCCGGGCCCGCGCCAGCTCCAGCGCCGCCTGCCCGTTGGTGGCCAGCACCGTGTTCCAGTGCTCGGAGAGCACCCCGTCCAGATACGCGCGCATATCGGCGTTGTCGTCGGCCACCAGGATGCGCGCGCGCCGCGAGCCCGTCGTGCTCGGCTCGGCCGGGGGCGGCACCACCCACTGCCCGGCCTCCACCACATAGGGGTTGTCGCCGCCGTCCCACACGCCCGCCCCGGCCGGCGCGGGCGGCGACACCGAGAGCGGGAACTCGATGATCACCGCGGTGCCCTCGTCGACCCGGCTGTCGATCCGAATGGCGCCGCCCTGCAGTTCGACCAGACCCCGCACCAGCGCCAGGCCGACCCCGGCGCCCTCCACGGTGCGGCCGCGGGTGTTCTCGCCGCGGTGGAAGCGGTCGAAGATCCGGTCCAGGTCGGCGGTGTCGATTCCGATCCCGGTGTCGCGCACACAGATTCGGCAGCGCTGGGCTTCGGCGCGCACCTGGACGGTGATGGTGCCCGCGAAGGTGAACTTGACCGCGTTGGACAGCAGGTTGAGCACGATCGTCTCCCACATGACCGGGTCGACGTCGACGGCGGCCGGGGCGCAGTCCAGATCCAGCCGCAGGCCCGCGCGATCGCAGAGTTCGCTGAACGCCGAAGCGATGTGCGCGGTGAACGCACCCAGTTCCACGGTCCGCGAATTCACCTGGGCGCGACCGGCTTCCACGCGCGAGAAGTCCAGCAGCGCATCGACCAGCCGACGCAGCCGACCGGCGCTGCGGCGCGCGGTCTGCAGTCGGTCCAGTTGCGCGGCATCGTCCCCGGCGGCCATGGCCGCGTCGTCGAGGGGGCCGAGCAGCAGCGTCAGCGGGGTGCGGAATTCGTGGCTGACATTGGACAGGAACGCCGTCTTGGCCCGGTCCAGTTCGGCGAGTTCGTCGGCGCGGCGGCGCTGGCGCTCGTACGAGGCGACCGCCGCGAACGCCGAGGACAGCTGGTCGGCCAGCAGCTGGCAGAACCCGCGATATTGTTCGTCGAGCGGTCGGCGCGGACTGATCCCGATCATGAGCACCCCGGTGGCGGGGTCCCCGGCCAGCGGCAGCAGCAGCGCCCGCTCCGGGCTGGCCTCCGCGAGAACCGTTGCCAGGCTGGGCAATACGGCGGCGAGATCGTCGATCTCGCGGACCGCCCGCGATCCGGGCGGGTGGTCTCCGGTCAGGTCCTCCAAGGTGGTGGGCAGCAGCTCGCGCACCGCGTCGGTGGCGGCGGCCAGCACGGGGCGGCCGGCGGCATCGTCGACATACACCGCGACGAACGGCAGGTCCTCACGATCGCGGCCGCAGACCTCGACCGCGGCGGCCACCGTCGCCGGCACCGAGCGCAGCTCCACCAGCTCCGCGGCCAGCGCGTTCAGCAGGCCCAGCCGGCGCTCGCCCAGCACCCGATCGGTGGTTTCGCTGACCGCACAGAAGATTCCGTCGATGCCACCGGCCGCGGTGAACAGGGGGCTGTAGCTGAAGGTGAAGTACCGTTCCCGCGCGCGGCCCGCGGTCACCAGCGGCAACATGAGGTCCGCGGACCAGGTCGCCTCGCCGGTGGCGAGCACGCCCGACAGCATCGGCCCGATCTCGTCCCAGACCTCCCACCAGTTCTCTTCCCCGCGTGCGCCCAGCGCCGCCGGGTGCTTGTCGCTGAGCATGGGGATGTAGGCGTCGTTGTAGATCAGGAACAGGTCGTCGGCGCCGAGCCACAGCACGATGGGGAATCGGGTGGCCAGCGTCGTCGCGACCGCGGCGCAGAACTCCGGCGGCCAGTCCGCCGGTGGACCGAGCGGGTGTGCGGCCCAATCGAATTCGGCGAATCGGCGTCCCATCTCGCCGCCCGCGGCGACGGCCGCCGCGAGGCTCGCGGGCAGGGCGGGACGGGGATCGGTCATGGCCGCGGATCCGCATCCCCGGATCGCAGGGCATCGGCCAGCGACTCGTG
This sequence comes from Nocardia yunnanensis, assembly GCF_003626895.1. Classification (GTDB taxonomy): domain Bacteria; phylum Actinomycetota; class Actinomycetes; order Mycobacteriales; family Mycobacteriaceae; genus Nocardia; species Nocardia yunnanensis. The sequence continues at coordinate 6,902,909 of NZ_CP032568.1, forward strand.
CAGCCGCAGGATGGTGTCCAGGCCGGTCACCTCGAGCGGCCGCACCACCCACGGGTTGGCCGCCACCACCCGCACGCTGATCCCGGCCGCGCTCCCCCGCTCGTGACACAGCAGCACCGCGTTCAATCCCGCACTGCCGAAATAGGTGACGTCCTCGAGATCCACCGCGAGCACCGGAATCGATTGCCGAACGGCCGATGTCACCGCGGCCTCCAGTTCCCGAGCCAAACCCTCGACGCTGTCGAGGTCCAGTGCGCCACCGACGCGCACGACCATCGCACTGCGCGCCGATTCGCGCTCGATCCTCAAACGACCCACAGCCTTTTCTACCATCGCGGTCAGGATTGCTCGGCGATGCGCTCGTGGACGGTCAGCAGCAGATGGTCGAATTGGCTGCGGGAAATGGAATCGACGTAGGCCGACGCGGCGACCTCGGACATGAGCTGACCCGCCAGCGTGCGCAGTTTGGTATTGGTCTCCTGTGAACGCCACACCAGAATGCGGAAGGCCTGTTCGGCGTTGATCTGGTACACCGCCATCAGCGCGCCCTTGGCCTGCTCGATCTCCGCGCGCGCCTCGAACAACTCGGGCAGCGCCGCGCTCAGGGTTTCCTGCCGGGTCTCGGCGAGGGTGTGGGTGAGGTCGATGTAGTACCCGGCGGTGCCGGCCACCGTCCCGTCCGCATTGAGCATGCGGTCGGCCACCACCAGCACCTTGTGTTCCTGGCCGGCGGTGTCGATGAAACGGTGACTGCTCGAGAAGGACCCGCCGAAGTGCAGGGCCCGATCCAGCAGTTCCTCGACGTGGGCGCGGTCCTCGGGGTGTTTGTGCGACAGCAGCAGTTCCGTGGTCGGCACGACCGCGCCGGGCTCGTAGCCGTGCATGCGGGCCACCTCGTCGGACCATTCCCAGCGCTGACCCACGAACCAGAATCGGAAGGCTCCCACATCGGAGGCTCCCGTGCCGGGGTAGTCCCCGGGGCTCGGGTTGTCTTGTCGCATGTCCACAGGCGGTCTCACGTGAGGAAGTATCCCATCGAGAACATGCCACGGCCGCCAATCGCGGCGGTGAGGGCGCGATCGCAGGGCGATCGCGCCCTGTCTCGGCACTCGCCGGTCAGCTGCCGGCGGTTCTCAACTGCCACCCGTGCTGGATTGGGAATCCGCTGCCGCCGTAGGGATTCCGGCGACGGCGAGCACTCGGTGGATCTCGGGCCGGCCGGCCAGCACGGTGAATCCGAGCCGCCGCCGCGCCGCGGTCCGGGCGCTGTCGGCGATCACGCACGCATTGCGCAGGCTCAGAAACCGCGCGCGGCGTAGGTCGACGACGACGCCGGGGCCGGTTGCCAGCGCGTGCGCCAGCGCACGGCGTAGCTGCGGCAGTGTGGTGATATCGAGCTCGCCTTCCGCGACGACCACCAGGAATCTCCCGTCCGCGTGACCCTCGTGCCGCGCACCGGCCTCGGAATCGGCTGCGGCAGCGGAGGTCACGGTGTCGCCCGGACCGGATACAGCGGGGAGAACTGACATGACAACCTCCCGAAGGGGGTGACCGGAACGCGTTGCGGGGCAGACAATCGGCGATGCCAACCGCCTGCCCGACGAAAAGCGCATGTCGGACCCTGAAGCGGCTGGAGTATCAACCTCAGGTCAGTCTGCCACGTCGGCGCGCCCGGTGCACCCACTCCGGGTGAGGTCATCGGTTCACCGGGGGCTTTCGGTCAGCGGAAGGCGTCCTTGACCTTCTCACCGGCGTCCTTCAGGTTCGACTTCGCCTGATCCGCCTTGCCCTCGTTCTCCTTCTGGTCGTCACCCGTGAGGTGACCCAGCTTCTCCTTGGCCTTGCCCGCGAGCTCGTCGGCCTTGTTCTTCGCCTTGTCGGTTGCACTCATGTCTGAATCCTTTCCTGTCGGCGAATTCGTGGACCGCAACCGGTCCGTTCATCGAACTACCCGGGTGTGGCCGAGTGAAACGGAGTGTGACGACGGCTACACCGCTATTCCCGGGACAACTCGCCGTCATGGCGGCCGCGTGTCGGCGAGCGCACCGTTTCGGCGCCGCATACCCGGGCATCCGCAGCATATGACCACTCGTCGAACACTGTGCGCCGCACTCACCCTGACCGCGACGACCCTGTTGGGCGCGGCGCTCATCAGCGGTTGCGAACAAACCAAAGAGGCCGTCAACAAGGGCGGGGACACCCCGTGCAGCGAGTTCGTCCAGCAGGATCAGGACAAGCAGCGAGTGACGGTGCGCAAGTATCTGTCGCAGGATTCCAAGGTCTCGGGCACCCCGGATCCCAATACCGTCGACGGCTCGATCGCGGCCATCGAGTTGATGTGCAAGGCGCAGGCCAATCCCGACACCCAGATCCGGGACGCGGATCTGACCGGGGTCCTGGTACCGAAGAAGTAGAGCCATGCGCCGGACACTGTGCACTCTCGCCCTCTGCTCGCTGGCCCTGGCCGTCCCCGCCTGCGACGCCACCAACGGGGGCGACACCTTCCCGGGGACGAGCACCAGCGCGTCGGGGACGGCACTCACCACCACCGCCAAAGATCTGGTGCCGCCGCAGAATTCGCGGTCGGTGTCGGTGCCCTCGGCCATCCTGCCGGCCAAGCTGCGTCACCAGACCTGTACGGATTTCAAGCCGAAGCTCGACAAGATCCGGCAGGACTCCGGGCAGGCCGCGGCGGATCGGGCCGTCGACGACACCATCGCCGGCTACCCGTCCTCGCCGGATTGGGCGGTCTTCACCGACGAACAGCGCCAAGCGGTGATCGACGGCACCCACGACGCCGCCGCCGGCGACTGCCCCGCCGGCTGATCACGAAGGGACACGATGATGGACGCACCCCACCACAACCGCCGCGGCGGCGGCACCCTCTCGCCGTTCGACCGCTTCGCCACCACCACCAGCGACTGGGCTTCGCGGGCAGGCTTTTTCGTCTTCTGCGTCGCTCTCGTGGTCATCTGGGTGCCGTCCATTCTCGTGCTGCCCAGCATCGACACCTGGCAGTTGGTCATCAACACCGCCACCACCATCATCACCTTCCTGCTGGTGGCGCTGCTGCAGAACACGCAGCGACGCAGCGACGCCGCGGTGCAGCAGAAGCTCAACGCGATCGCGGACGCGCTGTCGGATCTCATGGGCGAACTCAGCGCGGAATACCCGGAGCTGCAACGACATCGCAGCGAACTGGCCGACACCGTGGGCCTGGAGAAGCGCGAGGGCTCGAACCAGAAGTAGGACCGAGGAGGCGACATGCCGGACGCGGCCGCGTTCGTACCGTCCGACGCGAATCTGGACGAGCTGCATGACGCGGCGCGTCGATGTCATGGCTGCGAGCTGTATCGGCCTGCGACACAGACGGTTTTCGGCGAGGGGCCCGAGGACGCGGAGATCGTCCTGGTCGGCGAGCAGCCCGGCGATCAGGAGGATCGCCAGGGCCATCCCTTCGTCGGTCCGGCCGGGCGGCTGCTGGATCGCGCCCTCGACGAGGCCGGCATCGATCGCGAACGGGTGTATGTGACCAACGCGGTCAAGCATTTCAAGTTCACCGAACGCGGTAAGCGCCGCATCCACCAGCAGCCCGGCCGCACCGAAATCGTCGCGTGCGCACCGTGGTTCGAGGCAGAACTGGCCGCCGTGCGGCCGCGGCTGGTGGTGTGCCTGGGCAGCATCGCGGCCAAAGCCCTGCTGGGGCAGTCATTTCGGGTGACCGTCGACCGCGGCCGGTTCCTGTCCGTGCGCGAGTTCCAGGTGCTCGCGACCGTGCATCCGTCGGCGGTGCTGCGGGCGCCCGACCGGGACGCGGCCTACGCCGGGTTCCTCGCCGACCTGAAAACCGCGCGATCGATGTTCCCTTCGCCCACAACGGGGTAGGCGAAGAGAAGAACCCACAACAGGAGGAGAAACGGATGAGCACAGTCACCGCGTCCACCAACGTCGACGTACCGTTGCACACCGCCTACAACCAGTGGACCCAGTTCGAATCGTTCCCCGAGTTCATGGAGGGAGTGGAGCAGGTCCAGCAGATCGGACCCACCCACACCCATTGGAAGGTCAAGATCGGGCCGGTGGAGCGCGAATTCGACGCCACCATCACCGAGCAGCATCCCGACGAACGCATCGCCTGGCATTCCGACAGCGGCCCGACCCACGCCGGGGTGGTCACCTTCCACCGCATCGACGACGACACCACCCGGGTCATCACCCAGATGGACATCGATCCCGAGGGATTCGTGGAGAACGTCGCCGACAAGACCGGCATTCTCGGTCACCGGGTCAAGGGTGACCTGCAGCGGTTCAAGGAGTTCATCGAGAAGCAGCCGCACGAGACCGGCGGGTGGCGCGGCGACGTGCCCCGGCCCGGACAGTTCTAGCGGCTGATCACGGCGTCTCGGTGAAGAACGAGTCCCCGTCCTCGGGGGTCCCGTCGATCTGTCCCCGATGACGCCGCGCCGGACGTTCCTCCGGCTCCAACCCCGCTGCGCCGGAAGGCATTTCCGGTGCGGCGGGGTCGTCGGCGCTCACGTCCGGTTCCTCTTCGGCGAGCCGCTCGGCGTGTGATTCGCCCAGCCGTTGCCCGCGTTCGGTCATATCGTCGCGATCGGCGGCCTGCCAGTGATCGGGCGGGGTGACCGCCACATCGCCGTCGTCGTTGCGCACCTCGTCGGAATCGAGGCTCTCGGCGGTGCCGAGGGTGTCTCCCGGGCCGGTTTCAGGGTTCATGCGCTGCGGGTGCCCGTGCGCCCGCGATCGAAACAACCGCCGGTCCGATCGTGGTCGCGATCACGGTCGGGCACTCAGCGTGCGTCGGCCCCGACCGATTCGCGCCGCACCAGCCGGACGCCGGTGACCAGGCTCGGTTCGATGGCCACGATGGTGTCCATCACGCCGTCGATCCAGGGTTGCAGCGCACGGTCGTAGCGGGCGGCGCGCATCGGGTCGGTGACCGTGCGGGCGATGCCGGTGACCACGACCGACCAGCCCAGCCGGGTGACGGGATCGATGTCGTCGACCTCGTAGGCGACCACCACCTCGGAATCGGCGTGCACCGCCGTGGTGAGCCGGGAACTCAGCCGCGTGCGCACCACCACGAGTTCGCCGTCGACGAGATGGTTGACCGGCCGGATGGCGGGCAGGGCATCACGGGTGAACACGACGCGACCGAACGGGCGGCTGGCCAGCAGGCGCAGCGATTCGGTCCGCGACAGGTTCACCATGATCCGCGCCTCCGCGATGTCGTCACGATCCATGGGCGCACCTCCTGTCATCGATTCGCGAGGGTTCTCCCCCTCCATGCGACCACCGAATGCGCCTGCGCCACCAGGGACAAAAGTCCCCGGTGGATACTCACGGCTGCGCGAGCGCCGCGTCGAGCGTGTCGAACAACTCCAGTACCTTGTCCAGGCCCGTCACCGTGATCGGCCGGCTGACCTGCGGGGAGGACACCACCACCCGCAGGCGGCGCGGGTCGGCCTTCTGCGCCGCGGCCAGCAGCACGCTCAAACCCACCGAGCCCAGGAAACTGACCCCTGACAGGTCGACGATCGGAACCGAACTGTCGCGCACCACCTCGTCGAGCACCACCTCCAGCTGCGGCGCCGAGGTCAGATCGACCTCGCCCTGCGCCGTCACCACCACCGCGCCCCGGACCGTGCTCCGCGAGACGGTCAGCAGTCGCGATACATCGCCGTCGGTCACAATCCAATCCTCCACGTCCAGCAGGCGGCCTTCAGGTCGGTCGACCTGATGCGCGCGCGAATCATCCACCCACACCGAGGGACTCCGCTCTGTAAGGGTATAGCCGACCGCCGACCGGTCAGGTGCGCCGGACGAAATACACGCTCAGCGGATAGCCGCCGCGCTGGTGATCGAGGTTCTCGTGCGCGATGCGCATCGTGTCGGTCATGGCCCCCAGCAGGTGCCTGGCGAAATCGTTCTGCGCGAACACGTCACCGGAGGCGGTCACGGCCGAGACGGTGACCTCCACCTGCCCGGAATCGAGCACGAACTCGCATTCGATGGTCCCGTCGGGCACCGCCGACAGCACGATCGCAGTCGCCACCTCGTCCAGCGCGACCCGCACGTCGGTCACCACATCGAGGGTGAAATCCGCGGTCAGCAACACGGTTTCGGTCACCGCGCGCAGAATGGTCAGCTGACTCGCCTCGGCCGGGACCCAGAGGCCCACCCTGCCGGTGTGTCGCCGCGCCCGCACGCCTGCTCCATCCACGATCATGTCCCATTCACCGCTCTCCACACCGAATGCGCTCGTCTCCCTATTTCTGTGGCCTACCCCTCTGCCCAGGTCGAAAACTGACCGTGTGTCGAATACCTCCGCAGAACTCGCAGACCGGTCGAATTCGACGGGGGAATGCGGCGGCGACCGGCCCGGTGACACGCGCCGGACGGGGCGTCCGCGAACGCCCGTTCGACCGTAGGTACGATATGCCCGGAAGCCTGTGTGGGGAGAGTGATCAACGGTGACAGAGCATTCGGCGCGCGCAGCTGCGGAAGCGCTGCCGTCGCTGAGCGGTTCGCCCAGTTTGCACGTCTTTTCGATCGTCGAGCCGCCGGGTATTCGTTGCGTCGGGGACGTCGATCCGGCCACCCACGCCACCTGGCAATCCGCCCTCGCGCAATTGCCGCCCGCTTCCGCGGTGCATCTGGATCTGTCCGGTCTGCGATTCATCGACACCCACGGGGTCCTGCTGCTGGTGGAAGCCTCGCAGTCGGTCCGGGATCGGCGGCGGTTGGTGCTGCACGAACCGCCCGCGGGCATGCTCCGCGTTCTGCGACAGTTCTGGCCATCTCTGCCGACGCTCGAGGTACATCGATCATGACCGCAGCCACCGACCACGCGATCGACCCCTTCGTGCATCCCGCGCTGTTCTACCGCGATCACGACGAATACCTCGCGGGCACAGTGAGTTTCATCCGCGAAGGGCTGGCCAACGGCGAGCCGGTCGCGGTCTCCGTGCCGACCGCCAACCTGGCGCTGCTGCGCGGCGAACTGGGTTCCGACGCCGCCGCCGTGCTGCTGATGGACATGACCGTCGAGGGGCGCAACCCCGGGCGGATCATTCCCGGTGTGCTGCGCGCCTTCGCCGACAACCATCCACACGGCCGGGTGCGCATCATCGGCGAGCCCATCTGGGCCGGCCGCTCCGAGGTGGAGTATCCGGCCTGCGCCCAGCACGAGGCATTGATCAACGCCGCCTTCACCGGCCGCGAAGTGACGATCCTGTGCCCGTACGACGTCACGAATCTGTCCCCCGAGGTGCTCGCCGACGCGCACGTGACGCATCCGACCATCATCGATGGCGCGCACGAGAGCGTCAGCGCCGCATACGATCCCGACCTCGTCGTATCCACCTACAACCGGCCCCTACCCGAGCCGCCCGACGCCGACCTGGTCCTCGAATTCGACGTGACCAGCCTGCCGCAGGTCCGCTCCGCGGTGCTCGAACTGGCCCGGCGCTACGGGGCCAGCGAGGACCGGATCGTGGACGTGGAGCTCATCGTCGGTGAGGCCATCGCCAATTCCGTGGTCCACGGCGGCGGTTCCGGCACCGTGATCTGCTGGCGCGGCGACGGGCAGCTGTGCTGTCAGATCCGCGACGGCGGGCACATCACCGACCCGCTGGCGGGCCGGCTGCCGGCCTCGCTGTACAGCGTCGGCGGGCGCGGGCTGCTGCTGATCAATCACCTCTCCGACCTGGTCCGGGTGTACACCGGTCCGGCGGGCACCACCCTGCACGTCCAGGTCTCGCTGACCTAGCTCGACTGTAACGACCGCTCGTCGCGCGACGACCCAGGTAATGGACTCAACGCCAGGGAACGACGGGCGTCGGCACCGCCCGATTTCGAGGGAATCACTCCGATGACCATCCTGCTGCACGGCAACGGCATCGTCGATGCCCATGATCGGGCATTGCACATTGTCGATCTCGACCGGCCCACCCCGAGCGTCCTGACCATCGTTCTGCACGATTTCGACCGCGCCGGACTCAAACTCGTCGTCCTCGACGCCGACAATCGGCAACTGTTCTACGACGTCTCCTGCCTCGACACCGGCTACCAGATCCGCGGCGAATTCCGCCTGCCCGCGGGCGTTCACACGATTCGCATCCGGGTGTCCTCGCCATTGCGGCACACCACGCAATTCCGTCTCACCCTCGCCGATACCGGCGACGAACTCTGAATTCCTCCGGGGCCGAATCGCTTTCGCTCACAATTGCAGGGACTTCACCTGAAGATATTCCTCGAAGCCCAATCGGCCCTGGCATCGACCGTATCCGGATTGCCCGAAGCCGCCGAAGGGTGCGTTGGGCAGCATCTTGTAGCCGTTGATATCGACCTGTCCGGTGCGGATTCTCAGCGCGACGGCGACGGCCCGGTCATGGTCGCCGGAGAACACCGCGCCGCGCAGACCGTAGGGTGAGTCGTTGGCGATGGCGACGGCATCGTCGTCGCCGTCGTGGGCGATGATGCTCAGCACCGGACCGAAGATCTCCTCGCGCGCGATGGTCATCGCATTGTCGACGTCGGTGAAAACCGTTGGGCGAACATAAAATCCGCGATCCAGGCCCGGCGGACGGCCCGGGCCTCCGCAGGCGAGGGTGGCGCCCTCGCGCATGCCGCGGTCGATGTAGCCGAGCACCTTCTCGTACTGGTCGCCAGTGGCGATCGGACCCACCGTGGTGCGCGGATCGACCGGGTCGCCGACCTCGAGCCGTGCCACCTCCGCCACCACCGCCGCGGTCGCCTCCTCCAGTCGCGTCCTGGGCACCACCATGCGCGTCCACGCACCGCACATCTGCCCGGCATTGTTGAACGCGCTCTTCACCGTTTCCGCGGCGGCCTGGACGATATCGGCGTCGTCGAGCACCAGGCAGGCGGACTTGCCGCCGAGTTCGAGCACCGCTGACGTTGGATACTTCGATCAAGCCCATTTCGCGCGGCGCAGGAACTGGCACTCCGGAACGAGGAGGAATCATGGGGAAAATGGTCGTGAGCGCGTCGGTCTCGGTGGATGGTTTCATCGCGGCCGACGACGACGATCCCGGTCCGCTCTTCGAGTGGCTGATCAGCGGTGACGTGCCGTTGGACGACGGTGGCGTGCTGAAGGTGTCGCAGGCGTCCTACGACTACACCCGGCCGTACTGGGACGAGATCGCGGTGACGATCGCCGGCCGCCACGTCTACGACATGACCGACGGCTGGGACGGCACACCACCGTCCGGGGTCGATCACGTGGTCGTCGTGACGCACCGGCCGAGGCCGGAGGGCTGGGGCTGGGACACGCGGGCGCCGTTCCACTTCGTCGACGGCATCGAAGCCGCCATGGCCCGGGCGCAGCAGCTCGCGGGCGACCGGACGGTCGAGGTCGCCGCCGGCGACGTCGGCGGCCAGATGCTTGCCGCCGGGCTGGTCGACGAGGTGCGCATGGATGTCGCGCCCGTCGTATTCGGTTCCGGTAAGCGCTATTTCGGCTCCGTCGACGCACAGCACCTGTTGGAGGATCCGGACGTGCTGATCCAAGGCAACCGAGTGCTCCACCTCCGCTATCGGGTACGCCGATGACCGTTGCCACTGGCACACAAGGGCGACCGGGTCGAGCGCAGCCAGCCGGGCACCGAGGCCACGCCACCCCAATCTGATGGGACAGTCTTGCACTCACCTATCCTGAGTGCTAAATATTATCTGTGTCAGATGACATAGGTTATCTGAGTCCACGACATTGAACATGGAGTGAGTTGGAGGTGACGACCATGCTGATGCGTACCGATCCCTTCCGTGACCTGGATCGTTGGACGCAACAGGTCTTCGGCACACCGGCGCGTCCGTTGGTCATGCCGGTGGACGCCTGGCGCGAGGGCGACGAGTTCTTCGTGGAGTTCGACCTGCCGGGCATCGACCCCGATTCGCTGGATCTGGATGTCGAACGCGGTGTGGTCACGGTGAAGGCCGCACGACCGGAACTGGATTCGAGCCGGTCGATGATCGCCGCGGAACGCACCCGCGGCGTGTTCTCCCGCCAGCTGTTCCTGGGCGAGAGCCTCGACACCGACGCGATCCGCGCCGACTACCGAGACGGCGTGCTGCGACTGTCGATCCCGATCGCGGAAAAAGCCAAACCGCGCAAGATCGAGGTCATCCGCGCCGAATCGGCCGAGCGTCAGGCAATCAACGCCTGAACCGGGCGGTCCGACGCACACGGCACAGGCAGGTGGCGATCATGGCTGCGCTGACCGGCACCGACGCCGAGCGGATCACGCCGCTCGACGAACGTCTGCTCGCATTGGATCCCGACATCGAGGCATTGTTCGCCGAGGTCGACGAGATACTCCGGGCGGCAGTGCCTGGGCCCGCCCGCCCGAGCCCAGGACCACCCGCCGATCCCCGGAAGACGGTGCGGCGCACCCGAAATTCGGCGGTCGGCCCCGACGGCCGGAGGCCCGCGCCGCTCGCCCCCGGCGGGCGCGACCCGCCCGGGTGCGGACGAGATGCGAATGATTCAGTGCCCACACAGAATTCAGTACCCATACAGGAGGTGATGCCCGTTCCACCACAGCCACGACAACCGGTTCGCGTGCGCGCCGGGGTCGCCTCGAGGCCCGATGCCCGCCCTTCGAGCACCTGCCACCGTTCCCGGATGCGAGCAACGGTGTGTGCACAGCCTTTCGACAGGCAACGCGGGCAGGCCCGACCGGCCCCCGGCCACGCGATCGGCACGCACAGTCGAAATCTGTTGTGCGTCAGACCTCTTCCCCCGGGTGGGTCCGGTTCGCTTTGTCTTCCCGGACCCACCCGGCCCCTCGACCGCCGTATCGACGCGTCTCGCACAGGGAGGACCACTGTCATGGTTGACATCACGACCGTTTTCCCGGCCGGCACCGAGGGCGACCACGCCGAGCAGGCCCGGCTGGTCCGCGAGGCCGACCGCGACCTCGGTGTGGACACCGCCGCACTGCACCCCCTAGCAGAACGGATCCGCGCCGCCTTCGACAACGCCGCGGTCGCCGACCTCATCGATCAGAACACCATCACCCCGCGCCCGCGTGAGCACGCCTGGCTCGACGGCGACTGGGACGACGACTGGGAGCACGCCTGATGACCATTCCCGCGAAAGCCACCACCGTGCCGGCGGCCGACCCCGCCCACCCCGACACCCTCGCCGAAATGCCGCGCTGGCGTGCCGCGCGCGTGGACTGGTTCGACACCGCCAAAGGTTTCGGGTTCCTCGCCCCGGCCCGCGGTCCCGCGGTGTTCGTCGACTACCACGTCATCGACATGCCCGGCTACAAGACCCTCACCCCGGGTCAACCGGTCGTCTACACCGCCACCGACACCGGGCGCGGTCCCGAAGCCACCCGCGTCATCCCCTACCCTGCCACCGGCGCCACCGCCGACTCCCGGCCCCGCCGAACACCGTCGCGATGGCGGCGCACCCGCTGCCAAGCCCGCGCCGCGTGAACGACGCCGCTACAGAAACCCGGTGAGTTCGAGGAGACGCCGGGCGGGTGGGCTCGGCGAATCGATGACCAGCGTGTGCCCGGTCGGTTCGAGGTGAGCCGTCAGCCGGACCACCAACTCGAGTCCCACGCACCCGATGAAGGTGACATCCGCCAGGTCGACGACGACATCGGCCGGCGCCAGCCGTGCGAGTTCTCGGTAGGCGCCGGCCAATTGGGGTCGGGTGTTCAGGTCGATTTCGCCGCGCATGGCCACCCGCCGGGGTCGTTCGTCGACGAAGCACCACACTTCGCCGGGTTGGACGTTCAGGCAGCGCCGCGGCGTCGAGGTTGCTACCGGGATGGCGCTGGATGAGCTCACGATCGACCTCGCCTTCACTGGACCGGCCGGCGCGGTCCATTCAACGATTGTCACACGGCAAATGTTGAGAAGCTACGCCAACCGCCGATTCCCTGTCCGGGGTGCGGCGCGAACAGGGGTTGACGCAGGAAGGAAAGGGTCGAATGCGCCGTAATCCCTGGGAAACCAGGAGCCGCGTTCGTCCCATCGCAGGATTTCAGCGGACAGCGTGCTGGATTCCCGGCCAACTCGCACTCGACCCATTGATTGCCGTATGGAAAATATCGAGGCGCGTGCGGAGTCAGGCTCGACGCTCGTGCGACGCGGTGTCGAAGGCATGCTCGGCGCCGGCGGTGAACTCCGCCAACCCCGCCAGCAGGGCTTCGCGACCCGCGGGGCTCATGGCCTGCAACACCCGGTCCAAATCCCGCCGGCGCGTCTCGCTGACCTCGAGCAGCAGTCGCTGCCCGTCTCTGGTCAGTGCGAGCATCACCTCGCGGCGATTGGCGGGACTGGCTGTGCGAGCGAGCAATCCGGCGGCCTGCAGCCGATCGCACAGCCGGCTCGCCGAGGACGGCATGGTGTCCATCTCGGCGGCCAGGCCGTTGAGGTTGAGCTGTCCGTGCTGTTGCACGATCGTCAATGCCTGCAGTTGTGAGGGCGATACCCGCGTCCCCACGGACTGCTGGGCCTGCCCCCACATCAGGACCAAGCGCGCCGCCGCCTGCTCCACGGCCGCGGCGAGATCGGTTCCGGATCGGTCCGGCCGCCGCGCACTGCTCATGCCCATACTGTGACACGTCGACCCCTGATGGCGACACCCCACGCGCGCGGTAATGTCGTCGGACCCGTGTCACACGACAATTGTCGCGAGACCGCAGCCGCGTAGTCCCCGGGGGCTCGCCGATCCTCGAAGGCCCACATGACCCGCCACGGTGACTCGCTCGGTCGCGCCGAGAAGACTCTGCGCGCCAGCGCCCCGCACGCCCTGCTCGAGGTCGTGCAGTCCACGCTCGCGACCGATTTCGCGGCGACAGCGGTGGAGTTGCTGCTGGCGGACTACCGCCTGTCGATGCTGCAACCGGTCACCGAATTGCCGCACACCGCAACGCCGCTGCCGATCCGGACCACGACCGCGGGCCGCGCGTTCACCGCCCAGCACGTGCTGCTGGAACCCGGTCCGGACGCCGAGGGAATCGTGATCCTGCTGCCGGTGACCGTCCGCGGGGACCGGCTGGGCATCCTGCGCGCCCAGCTGCCGGCCACCCCCACCGACGACGAACAGGACGCCCTGGCCGCCCTGGCCACCATGCTGGGCCACGAACTGATCGTCGCCGAACGCGACACCGACCTCTACTTGCAAGCGCGCCGGCGCGAACGGCTCAGCCTCGCCGCGGAGATGCAATGGCAATTGCTGCCCGGGCGCGGCTGTGCGCGCGCGGAGTACTCGCTGGGCGGGCAGCTCGAACCGGCGTACACCATCGGCGGGGACAATTTCGACTGGAGTACCTCCGCGGAGTACCTGACCGTCACCGTCTCCAACGGCATGGGCCAGGGCATCGAGGCGGCATTGCTGACCAATCTGGCCATCAGCGCCCTGCGCAACGCGCGGCGGGCCGGCCTCGACATCGCCGACCAAGCGTGCCTGGCCGATCAGGCCCTCTACGCCCAGTACGGTGGCACACAGCATGTCGCGACCCTGCTCATGCGCTTCGAAGTGGCCAGCGGCCGCGTCGGCGTGATCGACGCGGGTTCCCCCCGCGTGCTGCGGCTGCGCGACGGTCTCGTCGAGCTCATCGAGTTCGAAGCCCAACTGCCCCTGGGCATGTTCGACAGCACCGACTATCGCGAACAGTTCTTCCAGGTCGAACCCGGCGACCGGCTCGTCATCGTCAGTGACGGGGTCCACGCCGCCCAAGCGCCCACCGGCAGCGAATACGGCATGACCAACCTCGACCTGGCCATCCTCACCTCCAGCAACCTCCCCGCCTCCGAGGCCGCCCGCGCCATCATCACCGAGCTACTCGACTACCACGAGGACACCGACCTGCTCGACGACGCGGTCGTGGTCTGCATCGACTGGAACAACCCCCGCGGCGACTGAATCAGGGTGGCTACTGTGCAGTCCATAGATGGCCTGTACGCGAGCGTCCATGTACGCCTTGGCAATCGGGTGATAATGGGTGGCCCAGCCCGCACACTCACCAGCCGAGGAGATGATTCCCGTCAGTTGCTCTATCGACCGGACGACGCTCGAATCGGTGTTCACCCCGGACAGGCTTGTCACGCTGCCGGCGGACGCGCTGACAGCTGTCACCCACCAGCCGACCAAGCGGTTCCTGCGTGACGTCGGAATCCCCACCCAGTTCTGGCTGGACGCCGAGCCCGGCCTCAGCACGGGCCAACTCGACTGCGACAACCAGGACCTGGCCGAGCTGTACCCGGAATACCGCGCCGACTACTCGAACTGGGCCCTACTGGGCAGCATCTCGAACGACCCGATCTATCTCGACGTCACCAACGGCACGGTGTTCAGCATCCCCGACGGCGGCACCCCCGCACCCCTCAACACCACCATCGACGCATTCTGCTACTTCCTGTACGTCCTCGAACTGGAGCGCCCCAACTACGATTTCGAAATCCTCGGCCCCGACGACACCTACCAGCCAGGCGCCGAAACCCGACTACGCGAACTCATGATCCGCTGCGACCCCACAGGTTTCGAACCTCCCGACCCCTGCACCGAATTCGAACCCGGCGTACCCACGTGGGAACTGGCGCTCCAGTTCGTCGCCGACAAACTCCAATAACCCCAAACCACCTCCCGCACAAGCCTGCCGAAATCACTCGCCTCATGGCGAGCGGCAACATCGACAGTGCCACGCGCACAGTCCCCTCCATCGTCGCCGACTACCGCGCCACCGCCGCCATCGACCTCGACATGGACCGAGCCGACTGAAAAGCTGACGCCCAGGGGCATCACCGCATTCATCCAGAACCTACAGCGCACCCATCGCGAGGAAGTGAGCACCGTACGCCTGGCGTCGCGATAATCTCGTACTCATGACTGATGGGTGCTCGGTCGCCGACGAGGGCTCCGATGTGGCGCAGTGGTACGAATTGCGCCCCGACATCGAACTTCCCGAACGCGCCGCTCGCCTCGAGCGAAGCCTGCCTGCCCCGATATCCCGCGAGGATCTCCTCGGTTTGTTGGTGACCGACCCTGAACTGGGCATTCGCGTGGAGCAGGAAGTTCCCGACGAACAGTCGGACGGCCCGCTCCAGCAGATGGTCGGCCGCACCAGGCTTTTCGTGGAGCGCAAGAGACTGACCGACTTCACGTGGGACGCTGGGACATTCGTCGGGGTCATGGCGCTGGCGCAGTCGCCGACATTCTCGATGGCGGCGACCCTGTTTCAGCGGGCCATTCGCACCGTGAAGATACTGTCCGACGCGGAGTTGGACATGATCATCGTCCTGACCGCGGTTTCGCACGGCGACCCTTACGGCACGGTCGTTGCCATGGACGACATCGTCGAGCAGTACGACGGCGATACCCGAAGGGCTCTCGACCGTCTGAGCACACTGCTGAAAAAGGGTGTCGTCGAGAAGGTCGGCACCGGGTGGCGCGTGGTCTGGTGACCAGTGTTCCATTGTGAGCAGGACCATCTCGGTCACATCGTATTCGGCGCTCATGACGGAATCGGCTCGTGGACAATCCACCTCGACCGCGTGCCCGAAGTCGCGCAGCATGTGGTGACGCAGCACGAGTACGCGCACCATCATCTACAGTCATCCTCGGCCTGGGGCATGGCGATGATCACCTCGGCGGTCGTCGACGACTCCGGTACGGCCGCGAGCGCGGCCTGGACAGCCTTTGCCCGCGCGTGTCGATCGGTACACGAGATGTTCGCGACGTACTTCTCGGTGATCGGCATCGACGACGGGCTCGAGCATTACCGCGGAAACATGCGGTATCTCCGGTACTACGGACTCGGTACGGCGCTGATCGGGGGGCTGCCGCTCTCACCGGCCGGCCGGAAACGGGCGATCGAGGACCTGAGTCGGGCGCTCATGTCCCCGGCATGGTTGACGGAATTGACGTTCGACCAAGTGCGTCGGCTCGGACAGTCCGGAGACGGCCTCCCCGGCGCTCCGGATGCGCGGCTGCACGTGCTCATCCAATCGATCGCCGACGAATCTGTCTCGACCCCTCTGGCGCGGCTGTTCGAGGAGACAGACGACAGCCGCGATCGGTGGGATCCGTTGGCCGCCCGTTTGAGCGCGCTCGGTATCGACTGTCCCGACCACGAAGACCTGATGAATTGGACAGCCGTGATGGTGGACGGCTGCAACGAATTCCTGCCCGTCTCCATCGAAATCGAAGGCCGCGGCAGCGATCCCCTCATGAGCCTGGTGGAGAATCACAGCCGCGAACGTCTCCGGTTGCACTCGCAGCACCGCCGCGATGCGGCGACGTCCGAACTGGGACGAACGAACGATCCTGCGGACCAACGCCGCCCGGGAACACCTCACCGCGGTACTCGGACACACGCCGACCCGCGGTGAGATCGGCGACGCACTGACGACCGAGAAGGCCCGCACACGCAAGGCGGTCGCGGGGTTCGACTGTGTCTTCACCCCGCAGAAATCGATCAGCATCCTGTGGGGACTCGGTTCCGACCAAGTGCGAGAACAGATCTGGCGCTGCCACTCCGAAGCCGTGCAGGAGGTCCTGGCCTTCACCGAATCCCGCTATGCCGTGACCCGCCGCGGGCACAACGGGGTCATGCAGATCGATGCGAGCGGGCTGATCATCGCCGCATTCACCCACTTCGACAACCGTGCCGGAGACATGAATCCTCATACGCACGCGGTGATTTCGGGGAAGGTGCTCGGCGTCGACGGCACCTGGTCGGCTCTGGACGCGCGCTCCTTGTACACAGCCGCGGTGTCGTTGTCGTGCCGCTACAACGCCAATCTCGTCGGCAAACTCAAGCGGATGGGGCTTCGATTCGAGGAGCGCAGCCGGGGACACGGCAAGCACCCGGTCCTGGAAGTCGTCGGCGTGGGCGAGGACATGATCAGCGAATTCTCCCGCCGCGACGACATCATCGACCGCTTCGAACAACTCGCCGCGGACTATCGCGCCGCCCACGGCCACAACCCAAAGCTGGTCACCCAGTACCGGCTCGCACAGCAAGCCCCCCTCGAGACCCGCGGGCACAAGCCGTTGCCGAAATCATTGCGGCAGATGCGCACCGAATGGAACGCCCGCTTCCTAATCCTGTTCGGTCGCGGCCGCGACGACCGATCACCACCATCTCAACCCCGGCCAACGCGCGATCGCCCGCTACTTGTGCACCACCGATGCCAGGCTCGCGGTCGCGGTCGGTCCCGCCGGCAGCGGAAAAACCACCGCCATGCGCGCCGTCGCCGATGCCTGGCAGGCCGCCGGCCGCACCGTGATCGCACTCGCCCCCTCAGCGGCGGCGGCGCGAGAACTCGGTGCGAGCCTGCGCATCCCAGCGCGCACTCTGCACAAATTGTTCGCGCAGAACAGTTTCGGTATCCCGACCGGGTTGTGTCCCGGCACGATGCTGTTGGTCGACGAAGCCGCGATGGCGGCCACCTTCGACCTCGACGAACTGTTGCAGCTGGCCCGCGACCACAGTGCGGTTATCCGCTGCATCGGCGACCCCGAGCAACTCTCCGCCGTCGAATCCGGCGGCATCCTCCGTACCCTCGCGCACGACACCCGCTCGCCGGAACTCTCGCAGCTGGTGCGGTTCGCCGACTCCGACGAGGCCGAAGCCACCCTCGCCGTCCGCGCCGGCAACGCGCCCAAAGCATGGGAGTTCTACGACAGCCACGGCCGCGTCACCCACGGCATGAGCCACGAACTGCGCGAACAGATCCTCACCGTCCACCTCACCGACACCGCCGCCGGAATCTCCTCTGTCATGATCGCCGCCACCCTTGACGACGTCTCCGCGCTCAACACCGCCACCCAAGCCGCCCACCTCGCTACCGGGCGCGTCCGTGCCGACCTCGGCAGAATACCGTTGTCCGACAGGCACTTCGGATACTGCGGCGATATCGTCGTCACCCGCGCCAACAACCCACGCCTGAAAATCATCGGCGGCCTCCGGCAAGACACCGGGATCGACAACGGCGACCTGTGGCGCATCCACCGCATCCATCACGACGGATCGATCACCGTCACCGGCACCAGCCACCGCGGCCACGTCCTGCTGCCCGCCGACTACATCAACCAACACGTCGAACTCGGCTACGCCACCACCGCCCACAGAGCCCAGGGCCTCACCGTGCGCCGAGCACACATGCTGCTCAACGCCACCCTCGGCCACGCCCTCGCCTACGTCGGACTCACCCGTGGCTCGGAGATCAACCACCTCTACCTCGCGACCGATGCCCTGGTCGACATCTCCGGTGACCAGCAGCCCGACGACCCCCAAGAACCCTTCCGTGCTTCCAGAGGGCGCGACGACTTTCCCGCCCCCTAGCTCTGTTGAACTTCAACGCCTCGATCACCGTTTCCTTCGTCCATCACTCGTCGCCGAACAAGCAGAGCGAATGAACGCAGCGCGACGCGTATCAGCTTGCGAGCAACCTGGGTGCGAAGCAGGGGCAACAAGCAAACACCAGTGAGCTATGCGGCGAGCTTCCAACTCTCGGCCGCGCAGGACGTTCGGCCGACCTCGGACCCACTCGCCACTCCCGGGCGCTGTCGCGGTCGGGCTCGGTGAACAGGCCGAGCTTGTGGTAGCGCCGCACGGAAGTACAGCTCCTCGCGCAGCGGCGGGGTGAACCCGCCCAGGAGCAGGAAGATCACTGTCGTCGTGGCCAGCCGAGGTTGCCCGCTAACCCGGACAGCGTATTAACAGCGGATTATCTGGTTCCGGCTGGAACCTGTTGCTGGTAACCGGCTTCGAACTCGTCCGGTGATCACGAGCACAGCTTCTGCTGATGCGCTGGGAGTTGTACCAGCCGTCGATGTAGGCGAACAGGTGTTCTCGTCGTGGTCATGGGTCCGCCAGCTCCGCCGACAGACCAACTCGGCCTTGAGGGTGGAGAAGAAGTTCTCCATCGACGCGTTGTCACCACATCATCCGACCCATTGAACTGCTGGGTTTGGTTGGGTCGGAAGGGGTTTCGGGAATCCGGCTATAGTTGGCGTCTGCGATCGCGGTGTCCAGGCGGGCGAGCAGTCGGCGGTGGCATTCAGCTTCGTTGATCCAGCCGCGGTGTTCGGCAGCGGCGACGAGTTTGGCAGCATCGGCGCGTTGAGCGGCGAGGATGGTCAGGTAGGTGGCGACGAAGAGTTCGATACCCGCACAAGCAAGGACGTCGAGCCCCACGCGTCGAAGGGTCTCTTTCGGATCGATCACGGCCCGGCTGTTCGAGTCCGCGAGCGACGCGTTGTCGACCCCGACTGAAAGTCCCGGCAGTATCAGAACGCCCGTTCGGGCGGCTGTCGAAACGGCCCGTGTGTACTCCAGCCCCTCATGTGTGGTTCGAGCTCGTCATGACTGCAAGAAGTCAGCCGGACGACGGCGAGCGGCCCGGTGATCGGATCGGTGCGATCGGCGTGCCGGCGGATCCAGTCGGCCCATTCCCGGGCCGCCTCGGCGGCGTCGTCGCCGAGGCGGGCGGCCTGCGCATTCACCTCGTCGGCATACGCGCGCATGCTTGTCGCGGCGTCACGGCGCGTCAGCTGATCACGGAGATGTTCGGCGTTGCGCTCGTAGGTCAGTTCGATGAATGCCGCTTGCTTCACCTCTTCCCATCGCACCTCCCGAATCTTGCTGCGACGCTCCTCTTCTTGTTGCTTCCACGCTGCTTCGGCTTCGGCGATCTCCAGATGCCGGACAAGTGCGGCCAGCTGATCCTCGATGGCCGCTTTCGCGGTGTCACGCTGCTCAAGGATCGGGTGCTGTTCCCACGCTTTGGTCAGTGTGACGCAGAGACGGCCGGAGGCCGCGAAGTACTTGTTCTCCCGCGTGCGCTCAACGCGCGTATACGGATCGGAATCGGTGATGAAGACATTCCCGCCTCGGCCTCGCTCGTCGAGTTCGCGCACGACGACCTCGATTTCGCGTGAGGGCAGCCGCAGAGAAAGATCCGAACGCCCGGACCCGCGTGGACCGTATGCCCGCCTGCTGTGGTCGGAAACCTTCCAGCCCAACGCTTTCGCCGCGAGCACGACCGCTTGGAGATACCGTGCCGCACGCGGAATCTGTGCCTTCGACACGCGTGCACGACTGTCTCGGAATGCGGCGACCGCTGGGTGAGGATCGCGAAGTTGCTGTGGAATCTCGAGTTTCCGCAATGGCGTAAGGGCCTTCGGGTCCGGTTCCAGGTAAGCCGTCACTCCCAGTGACGGGTCCATCCGGGTCGGCTCGCATGTCAGTCGTTGGCCCTGCGGCAAAAGCCCTTCCAACGCTAGGCAGTTCGCGCCCCGAACCACCACGTCGGATCCGACTTCCAATGGCAGTTCGAGGCGTCCGCCGGCCGCTACGACTTCCTCCAGCAACCCGACCGCACGCTCCCGCTGCTGCCGAGCTTCACGTTCACGTTCGGCCCGGTCCTGTTCCTCGCGTCGTTCCCGATTTCGTTGGGCCTCGATCCACGCGGCGTGCTCCTTCAACTGCTGCTGCCCCTTGGCCGTGACCGTCGCCGTCCAAGTTGACCCCTTGCCGTCGACCTGAACGAGCCCACGATTGTGTAAGGCACGAGCCGAGACACGATGAGCGGTGCCGCTGTATACCCCCGCCGCGCACCCGTCAGCCACCCATCGCAGCAACTCGAACTGTGCCATGGACATATGGTCGTCGGAGCGCGCCATCGACTCTCCTGGTCTCTACAACTCTGTCGATGTCCTTCCTACCCGAGCACAGGCCCACCCGAAGAGGGTTCTCGCCGGACGTTGCGATTACGATCGGTCGGCGTGTCACCCGCTGCGCTACCGCCTCACCGTTCGGCCCAATGGTCTACCTACCCGAATCAGCGGACAGTGCTGGCGGTGACGCACAATACGACGGCGGCGACGCGGTTGTTCGACACTGTTGAGCTACTTGCCTCGGACCCACGGATCCGGATTGTCTTCAGCCGCACCGGATCATCCGTGTTCGACACCGATACCGCTGGTTTTCTCGCCGAGCGGGGAGCGTATGAGATTCCGTGGGAAGAAGCGATGCATAACGAATTCGACCTTGCGGTATCCGCGAGTTACGGGGGCAGACTCCATCGAATTCGGGCGCCTTTGTTTGTCGTACCACACGGAATGGGATACAATAAATATTTGAACAAAGAACAAAGAACAAAGAACAAAGAACAAAGAACAAAGAACAAAGAACAAAGAACAAAGAACAAAGAACAAAGAACATTCGGTATTCGGGTTATCCCGCGAGTGGCTGGTACACAAGGGACGTGTAGTGCCGTCCATCATCGTGCTCAGTCATGAGGAGCAACAGAAGAGACTCCGCCGCACTTGCCCGGAAGCCATCCCGAACACCCTGATCGCCGGGGACATCTGCTTCGACCGGATGCGCGCCAGTCGCCCGTTGCGCCCCACATACCGCCGAATCCTGGGGTTGCGCCCTGCGCAGCGCTTGATCGTTATCACCTCCACTTGGGGCCCGCATTCCTTGCTCGCAACCGCACCCGATCTACCTCGCCGCTTGGCGTGTGCACTGCCGGCGGATGAATTTCGCATCATGCTCGCACCACACCCGAACATTCGCGCTCAGCACTCCCGATGGCAATTCGCGCAATATCTCGCCGATGCCACACGAGCCGGTGTACACATTCCCGAGGACGTGGACGATTGGCGTGCGGGTCTCGTCGCCTGCGACCTGGTGGTAGGAGATCACAGTTCGGTGGCATTCTACGGCGCCGCCTTGGGGCGGCCACTGCTGCTGGCGACCACTCCGTCGCAGACGGTGGACCCCGATTCCCCTATCGCGCATATGCTGTCGGCCGGCAATAGGTTGGATCCGAACGGCGATCTGGAGGAGCAGATCCGCCGGGCCTGCGCCGACAATTCCTTCGAACGATTCGCCGGCATCGTCGACCAGACCACCTCGGTCCCGGACCAGAGTCCCGCATTACTCAGAGCCGCTATGTATCACACGCTCGGATTGCCCGAGCCCGTCGAGGCCGCGACCGCGACCATGTTGCCCGCCGCCGCACCATTGTCCTCGACCGGCGCGGCGCACATCGTTGCCGTGACCCCGCACGGGGACCGAAAGGCGGCCATCGTGAGGTATCCCGCGGAACGGTTGAACACCGGACTTCCCAGTACCGCCGGAACGCATCTGGCCGTCGACCTCCGTCAGCCGGACCTGGCTTTGACGGGCCTCGCAGATCTGCTGATCGGCACGCTCGGTCCCGATGCACGAGAGTGGATCGAAGGCACCCTGTCGGAGATTCCTGGCTGTCTCGTCGCTGCCGTACCGATCGCCCCGGGCCGCTGGCTCATCGGCGATCGTCGGATGCTGTTCGAGGCAACCGGCACCGATCAGGCGTGCTGCCGGTTCGCATCGATCGTTACCCACAACTCGGACTGCGACAACGAAACCCTTACGGGAACGTGGCGTATCGACTGCGCGGACCGGACCTACACCGTGACGGTCACTCGGACCCGCTGAAGGCGACGACTACTCCAAGGCAGTGAGCGCGGCATCCACCGTCCTGACGGACTCCGCGAAACACAGTTCGGCATAACGACTTCGAGCCTGATGGTAGAGCTCTCTGGCCTCATCGATGCACCCGGCGCGGGTGGCGAGCTCGGCCTTGAAGACTAGGATCTCCGCTTGGTCGAAAGGGCGTCCGCGATCCCGCATGACGGCTTCTGCAGAGTCGAATTCGGCTTGCGCCGTCGCGAGTTCACCGATCTCGGTCAACTTGTGGCCGCGCCACATCGCCACTTTCGCGAGGTTCTCGGCCTCATCGGAGGCAAGACCACCGAAAAGCGCCGCGGCTTCGGAGAACAGCGGTAACGCCCGCGCGGGTCCTTCTGCCTTGCCACCGTGCATGGCCGCCAGGGCGATTCGGCGGGGATCACCGAGGGCGCGCGCCAGCTGGTAGTTCCGGCGCAGCGCCACCCGGGCGGCGGCGATATCGTTGCGGGCCAGCCAGCTCAATCCTGCGCCTTCCACTGCCGAAGCCTCGAGCTGCAGCGCTGCGGCTCCTGGCTGCAGCGACACGGCCAGCCGAGCGGCGCGTTCGAACTGTGCTGTGGCGTCCTGCAATTCACGCAACCAGTAGTGCAGGAAACCCATCTGCGTCAGCAGCAGGCTCGCGAGCGCGCTGGAGCCGGCACGCTCGGCCGCCGAGATGGCGCGCAGATGCATGGCGCGCATGGTGTCCAGCCGCTTGTCCTTTTCGTGGAACGACCAAAGCAGCGTGCACCAACGGATGATGACCTCGGGCTGCCCGGCGATTTCAGCGTGCCGCGCGGCTGCATCCAGGTTGGGCAGATTGCCTGAGATCCAGGCGCGCGCAGACGCGACATCGGTGAATTCACCTGCGCTGGAAGTATCGTCCGGGAACAACAGCCGCCGCCACGGCCTGGCCGGTGCGAGTAGCTCGTCCGCCGACCAGAGCCGGCGGTCGAAATGTTCCAGCAGTGCCCGCTCGGCATCTTCTCGTTCGCCGACCGAGGTATGCACCGACCGCGCGTGCACCCGCACCAGCTCGAGAGCGTGGAACCAGCCGTCACGGTCGGTGAGGAGGTACAGATCCGTGAGTTCCATCAGCGCGCTGTACACCTCGCCGCGGGATGCTCCGGCGGCCGCCGCCACGCTTTCGACCGACAAACGTCCGGCGTGCCCATGCAATCCGAATATCCGGTAGCAGCGCTGAGCGAGTGCGGATACCGAATCGTAGGCCGCGCCGAACATCTCCTCCAGAGACAGCGCGGCCGACCGCCGCCCCTCATCCGAGAGCCGCTCGACCAAGGACGCGACGGAACGATGCGGGTGCAGGGCGAGCATCCCGCCTGCTATGCATAGCGCGAACGGGATGTTGTCGCACATCCGCAGAATTTGCTGGGCGGCTTCCGGTTCCGCCGCCACTCGGTCGACACCCGCTATGCGGCATAGCAACTCGCGAGAATCGCTCTCGGCCAACTGCTCGAGTTCGAACACCGAAACTCCCCCACCGCTGAGATCGGTAGCTGCGGCAGTGCCCGCCACCACCAGCAGCGACTCTCCGTCGGCGGGACATAGCCAGCGGATCTGGGCCTTGGTTTTCACGTTGTCGGCGATGATCAGCAACCGCAGTTCCGCCGTGCGGTCGCGGTATCGCCCGTGCAGCGCGTCCCGCCGATCCGGGATATCCTCAGGCCGGTCGCCCAAGCCGAGCAGCAGATCAGTGATCGCGTCCGAGAAATACGAATCCGCGGGCCCGCAGTCGGGGAACGAACACAGCAGCTGACCGTCCGGGTAATTCCTCGACATCCGATGCCCTAGTTCCAGCGCGGTCGCCGACTTTCCGATTCCGCTCAACCCGGTGAGCACGATGATCGAGTTTCCGTTCGTGCTGCGCGCCGCTTCAGCCGCCGCGAGTAGCACTTTGTCCCGGTTCACATGGTTTCGATTCCGCTGTGGTAATTGCCAGCGCCCGCCGCCGTTCACCATCCGCCTCCCCTGCTCGCCTGGCATCCTACCGGGCATTGATCTCCGCGAAAGACTCTTCCACACCGGCGATTTCGCGTTGATGAGCACTGCGCAAACCATCGGTTGCGCCGCAACGAGCCGCTGGATCTGCTGCAATGGATCTTGTGACTCGAAGACAGCGGTGGCTCCTCGCGGTGTCGGTGCTTGTGACAGCCGCCGTCATGGTCTGTCTGCTCTATCTGTTCCCCATGTGGCTCACCCGAGACAGCAAGCAGGAAGAGGCATTACGCAACCATCTGACCACCGCGGTCGGCGCCGCCATCCCGGTCGCACTCAGCTTCGTCGGAGTCGCCAAGTTCCTGCTCGACCGCGCCAAACATCGGGCCGACAAATTCCACACGGCCATGGATCGGCTGTTCAACGACAATGCCGACACCCGGGCCGACGCGGTCCGTGCCCTGGAACAGATGATGTCGTACTCTCCGGACTACCGCGCCCGGACACTCGAGGCATTCGCCGATCTCCTTCGTACCCGGACCGCTGCGCTCACCGGCAACGGCAAACGGCAGCAGCTACCCAACGACATCACCGCCATTCTGACCGCACTCCGCCGACGCCGGCCCCGCCGAGACGACCCGCCGATGAACCTCATCGGAGTACGCCTGCCGCGCGCCCCACTGCACGCCCTCGACCTGAGCAGCGCGCAACTCGCCGACGCCGACCTCAGATACGCTGACCTGAGCGCCGCCAATCTCACCGGCGCGAATCTCGACCACGCAATGCTCACGGGCGCGAACCTGACTGGAGCGTCACTACGCGGCACCCGTCTGACGCACGCCACGCTCGTCGGAGCGACCCTTACCGGATGCGACCTCATCGACGCCGCCCTGGAACATGCCACGATGACCGGAGCCGACCTCCGCGGGCTGAATCCAGGAATGACAGCGGTCCTCACCGCTGCTCAAATCGCCAGTGCGACAAATAATCCCAATCCAGAAGCGGCCGAAGAG
Organism: Nocardia yunnanensis; assembly: GCF_003626895.1. Classification (GTDB taxonomy): domain Bacteria; phylum Actinomycetota; class Actinomycetes; order Mycobacteriales; family Mycobacteriaceae; genus Nocardia; species Nocardia yunnanensis. The sequence goes on from NZ_CP032568.1 coordinate 6,928,389, forward strand.
CCGTAGCTCCGATCCCCGCAGTGGGGTCAGCGCCTCGCGGCCAATCCGTACTCGTGCTAAAGAGATGCCATGAACGACCCGGCATGGCAGACCGTTTCGCCGCAACGAAGCGTCCTTCTGGTGGCACACAACCTCACCACCCTGAATCGGCTGCTGGATGTCATACCGGTCTTCGACAGCGACCCTCGAGTCGCACTGACGTTCACTGCTACCCCCAGCGAACCCTTCCGCCACGGACTCGAAGAATCGATCAACGACACAGGAATTCCGCACCTACCGTGGACAACAGCGACCAGACGCACGTTCGACCTTGCGATAACAGCCAGCCACCACGACGGAATCAATGAATTGACAACACCTTTGGCAGTGCTGTCACACGGAATCGGATATACTAAATACTCTCCCGAAGGAGCCAGGAGCCAGGAGCCAGGAGCCAGGAGCCAGGAGCCAGGAGCCAGGAGCCAGGAGCCAGGAGCCAGGAGCCAGGAGCCAGGAGCCAGGAACGTTTTCGGGCTTTCACCCGAATGGGTCTTGCGTGACGGCCGTCCATTTGCGAACGCACTGGTCTTCGCACACCCAAGAGATGTCGCCAGGCTCGCGCGATCCGCACCCGCCGCCGTCGAATCCGCGTATGTAGCAGGCGATCCCTGCTTCGATCGGATTCTGGTCAGCCTTCCTTTCCGTCAACGATATCGGCTCGCGCTGGGCATCGGCGATCGCACCCTGATCGTTGTCTCCTCGACCTGGTCGGCGGACTCCACCCTCGGCAGCCGATTCGCACTGCTTCGTGAGCTCCTCGCCGAACTCCCCCTCGACTTGTACGCCGTGGCCGCGATCCTGCACCCGAACATCACACACCTGCACGGCCCCGGTCAGGTCGCGCAGTGGTACGCGGACTGTGTTCGATCCGGGCTGATCATGCTTGACGAAATCGACGGCTGGCGAGCGGGACTCATCGCCGCAGACGTCCTCATCGGCGACAACGGTTCGGTGACCGGATACGGAGCAGCGATCGGACAACCTACCCTGGTGGCTCAATTCCCCGACGTCCCAACGGAAACCGCTATCTGGGAACTGGGCAGACACGCACCGCGCCTACCCCCGCACGGCCCTTATCGCCCGCACATCGACGCCATGGCCGGGAGCGCATTCATCGGCTCACCAGACATCGCCGAACTGACCACCGGATATCCGGGACGGTCCCTCGAACGGCTCCGAGGGTTGTTCTACGATCTGCTCGAATTGTCCTTGCCGCACAGCGAAATCGTCGTCCCGGTGGTCGAAGCGCCCCGCACCACGGCCGCCCCGGAATCCTCGGCCCACCTGGTGACCGTCACTCGCACCGGCACTGCCGCCGTGCACCTCGACCGACGCCCCGCCGAAGTCAGCCGAGCCCCTCTCGGTACCCGCGCCGACACTCATTTGTCCTGCCACACCGACTATCCTGTCCGCACCCTGCGGTCGCTGGCGAACATCCTGGTCTCACCACGCATCGATGCCGGCCGCGACGCTGCGGCGTGGTTGCACGCCACCCTAGCCGCGCATCCCCGATGTGAACTGGCGGCTCTCACCGATGGCACCGAGGCAATGGCATTGGACCGAGCCGGTCGCCTGTACACGGCGACCTCCCCACATTGTCCCGGCGAGGCGGCGGTGTCGGCGCTCTATGCGTTAAAGGACGATGACCTACCAGGGCACATCGTCGCCGAGTTCGGCACGCGACGACACGGGCTGCGCGTACACGTCACCCGCTGAGCATGCGTTTCACTAGCTGAATCGCTCCCGACACCGGCTCAACGCCTCACGGTGACGCTGCGCATCGGCGGTCCTGCCCCTGCGTTCGGCCTCGCGCAGCAATCGCTCATACAGCGTGGCGGCCTCGGCGTATTTGCCGTAGGCCAGCATCACATCCAGCGCCTCGGACCACAACAGCTCCGCGTGTTCGGAGGATTCGGTCTTTGCGGCGATGTCACCACGCAATCCCCTGCAGAGCGCGGAATTCACCGCGTCGACCTCGCCCCGTGACCGGAAATACGCTTCAGCGATGACCAGATCCGCTGTCACACTATCGATTTCTCCCGAGTCTTCGAAAGTGCCAGAGCTCAACCGCATCCGAGCACGGTGCATGCGCAGCAGCTGGTAGGACCGCTCTCGGTGTGCTGGGTCGTCCAACAGCCGGACAGCGTCCCAGGCTTGCGCGAGCACGACCAGGGCCTCGGCCGTCTGCCCCATTCCTTCCAACGCGAGAGCCTGCCATTCGAGCCGACTAGCGGTGCCCTGCTCGTAGCCGAGCGCGGCCGCGCGATCCAACAGATCTTTCGCTGCCGTAGTCTCGCCAACGCACTCGTGTAATCCAGCCAGATCACGCATCAGTTGCCATCGCGTCGCCGACTCGGCGAGACCTGCCGCGCCGGAACCGGTCCCGGTGCGAACCTCGAGCAGGGAACGGTAGCCGTCGACCAGTTCGTGGACGCGTCGCGTTTGATAAGCGAAGGGCCACAAGGCGATCGCGAGGATGGTTGCTTCCGAATACAGCCCGCCTTCCAGCGCTGCACGCTGTGCCGCAACGAACAAGCCCCACCGGCCGGAGAACTCGCCGGCTGCACGCTCGACCGCGTCCGGACCTGTGTATCGCGCATCGACCTCACGGAACACCGAAGCGGCAACTTCCGCCGGAATGGGGCGATCCGACAACGACTTAGCCAGAGCCACCGCCCGGCGAACGCACCAATTCGCGATTCGACGTTCGACGTCATCACGCACGGCGTTGGAATCCAACCTCCGGTGTAAGGCCCTCGCGTGATGGCGCATCGCATGGGGGAATTCGATGAGATCGCCATCGTTCCACCGGAGCAACGCCTTGTCGGCCGATCGCCGCAGCAGTCGTCTCGTCACCGCAGTACTTCGATCCAGAGCGACCGCCGCCAACTCCAGGTCGAACCCGGTGACCGGGATCGCGCTCAGTAACCGGTAGGCCCGCGCCTCCTCGACGGTGAGACTTCCGTAGGAGGCGTCGCAGACCGCGACCACTACCGGCCTCTCATCGAGGCTGAGTTCGGCGACGAAGGCGTCGAGTTCGCCGGCATGCTCGAGGTCGCGCACGAAATCGGCGGCCGACTCGGCATCGTCGGCCAGCTGAATTCCCGCGGCCACCAACAACTCCGGCACGCCACCGAACACCGAGACCAGCCGTCGCAGCAGCTCCGGTTCCACACCGGCGATCTCCCCACCCGCCATCGCGCGGATCAACTCGATGCCCGCCGCGTCGTCGAAGCCACGCAGCGACAAGGTGATGAAACCGGCTGCTCTCAACTCCCGCAGAGGTTTTCGCCCCGACACCAGGACTGCCGCGTCGCGCACGTCGCCGAGCAGCGGAAGCACCTGACTCGCCGAGTCGATGCCGTCGAGCACGACGAGTGGGCGATGCTGTTCGATCAACGCACGCAGCACCGAACACCGCAACACCGGATCAGGCAACTCACGCCAGGGAACCCCCAGCTGAACGAGGAGATCCGCCGCGATATCCTCGGCCCCGTGCAGGACCGGAGCATCGGAGCCGACCGCGCCGTAGTAGATCGTCCGCGTGAACCGCGGCCCCAGCTCGTAGGCAAGTGTTCGGACCATGACGCTCTTGCCGATACCCGCCGCTCCGGTGACCGCCAGCAGCAGCGGAGCGCCCCGCAGGGTCGCTCCCTCGAACGCACGCCTTGCCTGTTCGAGCTCCGCGATTCGATTGATGCACAACGGCTTCGACGGTAATGCCCTGAACTCGTCCATCGCATCCCTCCTGCGCAGACCACCCGGTGCCTGGGACCTTATCCGTCGCTGGGAGCACTGGCTACGGTCGGTGCCCGGCGATTTCGTTCCCAGACCGCCAACAAGATGTCCGCGGCACGTTCGGCCCCGCGCGCGGCGAGAGCTCGATCCTGAACGCGTGCCAGCCGATCCCGCATCCGACGGTCGCCGGCCAGCCGCTCAGCTGTGGCTCGCACTCCCGAAGACGGCAAGAGTTCGCCAACACCCATCTGCTGCAATCGAAGAGATGTCCGCCGCTGCTCCCTGATCCTCGGCGACAACAGCATGGGCACGCCCGCCAGCAGCGCCTCGTGCACCGAGTTGATACCACCATGGGTGATGAACAGCGTGGCCTCATCCAGTAGTTCTCGCTGCGGTATCCATTGCTGTGCAAGGATATTCGTAGGCAATCTGCCCAGCAGTGCGGGATCGGCGCGCGACGTGGCCATGATCACCGCCCACTCGGCTCGGTCGGCGAACTCATCGATGATCGCGCGAAAGAAATGCGCCGATCGCTCGAACACCGTTCCTGACGACACCACGAGCAGCCGTTCGCCCGACCGCCGCCAATCGAAGCCCCGACCATCGCCACCTGTCGCCGGCCCGATCAACGGTCCGACCAGACTCGCATGCATACCGCCCCAACCCCTTTGGGGCGACAAATCCGGCAATAGGTTCATCAATGCGGGGCCTGGGCACCAAGGCGCGCGGCCATGCGTGGTCCAGAATGGAACCACGGGCACCCCGCACCGCCGCAGTGACGGCACCATCCCACGCACATGTGGGTCAACCACGAAGAGCGGCCCGGAACCTTGTGCCATCTCGGATATGAGCATGCTCCGGATCGATCGCCATGTCTTTCGTCTGCCGTGCCATAGACCGATACGGTCCAGCAGTTCCCGCGGCGACCGGCCAGGCGGCACCCGCACTTCGTGACTCCATGTCGGCGAGACGAGCTGCGCACCAACATATTCAACGCACTCCCGAAACTCGGGACCGACGACGACTCGCACCCAGCCTCCGCGCCGCGAAAGCTCCTCGGCGACTGCCAGCATCGGCGAAACGTGTCCATGGGCGGAGTACGGCACGAAAACGAATTCCGCTGAACCCACCGCCCTCAGTCCCCCGCCCTCTCGAATCCTGTCATTTGCCCCGCGGCAACTCTGACCCTCCGCCAGCGTTCCCTCCCACGCTGGGTCCACGAACGGGTCTCGCCATCCGGAGGTTGCGGAGTACCCGAGACTCCGCTGATCTGCCGTCGTTCCAGAGAACGCGCGTATCTCTCGATACTCCGTTGCATGAAGGTCCGAATGCCGGTCCCCGGCAAGATCGTGAGTCCCCGATACGATGGCCGGAGCACACGTCCGAAGAGTGCGCAGGGAATAACAACGGCGAGTAGGACGGCCGTGAAATAGTGCAGGCGGTCCACCCAGGATCGGATCTGCGCCGACCGGGCGAAATCCACGACGACCCAGATCGTCACGAGTGTGAACGTGCAAAAAGCCGACAGCGCAGCCATCTGAAAGGCTCGGCGAACCAACCACGTCACCGTCGTGTGCAGCGTCAGCCCGATCATCAAGGTCAAAATCAGAACGGCACCGTATCGCGTCGGATAGTGCGCCGATCCAAGCCGACTCGGATAGACCCCCTCGAGCGTCATGACGGGCAAGGTAGCGAGCAGCGCGACAAGGAGCACATCTAGTGTCGGCCCCCAAAAGCGACCCGAAGGAATGAACCTCCACCATCCCGCCGACCTCCACGAGGCCCATGCGGCATTGTCGTCGCGCGAACCATCCTTTGCGGGCCATCCCAACAGCGCTCGAACTCGCACCAGGTCCTCGGCCGCGACGTATCGACGGACACCGGACTCCACTTGCGGCGCTTCCATAAGCCCTGAAGTCGCATCGATGCCCATGATCATGATCAAACAGCCGGCGATGAAAAGTGCCGCGCCGGAAATGATTTCACCATCCGACTGCGCGCCGAACAGCGATGCGAGCCCAACCCACACCGCGACCACCCCGCAAACGAACGCGGCCTGCCCCAACACCATGTGCCGGGCGTAGGCATCGGCCGCATCACCCCCGCTGGCCTCCACCTCGCGCGCGGCCAGCGTCTCGGGCGCCAAGGCCCTGACACCGCGCGCGGAAACATTCAACGCGATCACGGCGGTAGCGAAGACAGCGATCACCGCAGCACCGTTGGCAACGGACACGGTGGGCCTGAAGTGAACCACACCGCGGCCGCCGATACTCCACGAGAAGTTCATCCACGCCATCATGACGGCCAACACCACGTATAAGAGCACGCTGATGGAGATGGCCCAGGTGGCGCGGCGAAGATGCTCTCGGTAGCGCTCCCTCACCGAACCTGCGATCGCCTCGAATGGACCACTCGCATCCTGGGATTCCCCCATTAGCCCAGCACCGTCCGACGACATCGTTCTCCCCCCGAATACCGAATCAGATCAATCGATCTTCATCGCACCATCGCCATCTCGCAACCCAGGCCCCTCCCTTGCGGTCGTCGCACATCGGGCTGATCGACGATGTCTGTTACCTGAAGGGCGCCCCGCCGTACTCCCGGTTGATGCTGCCGGGCACCGGCACCGTTGCTCATTGTCAATATTGTCAATCTCGGGGTGCCGCCGGCGCTGCCGTTGAGGCCCGGGGTACGCCGACGGCTGCCTGGCGAATGCACGCAAATGTTGCTGTTGCCGAGGAAAACTGGAGCGACCGCTGCGGGTGATCGACGGTCTGGACCCAATCCGCCGAACGAGCAGACGCCATACCGGCGACAGGCGGGACAGTACCGATCGTCGACCTCGGCGTGGCAGCCGCGCCCACAACACCCACTGGGCGAAGCGGTTCAGGGCTGTGCGCCGGGCTCACGGTCTCAACCCCGAGGCGTCGGCGGCGTCTGATTACGCGTGGTCGCGCGAGCGTGCTTTGTGGGTTGCACACATGCCTCCGAGAGCCCGAGACGAGCCGGTGTCAGCGGGCTGAAGGGGCGGGCGGCCACCATTTTGACCGTCATTGCCCACGCGGCCGCCAACGCTGTCGCGCCCGCAACGGCGGTCGGCAGCGAATGCGTCAACACGATCAAGCCCGCCGCGAAGATCAGACACGCGAGAGCAGCCAGGGTCGTGCCGCAGAGATCCGCGCCGACCGTAGTCGAAATCCGATTAGGTATGTTCTGCGCCATGACTCACGGGCTCCCCGATCGATATTTTATTAAACCGTGATCGGCCGATATCTGGCGGTCAAAATCACGTTACAGCAGGTAGAAGACGCAAAATCGAAGATAAAATAACGGCTGTCCGGCTGAAAAGATACGTGCGAATGGCGCGTTTGTTATCGGCGTGTGCGACAAACCCCGAGTGGGCTGAAGACCGCAGGTACGAGCCGAGCCGGAACGCGGACGACCATCGGATACTTCGAACGCGGCGGCTGCGGCGACGTCGGGTCGTTGCGCGGGTGTCATGCCTGTTCCGGGGTGCCGATGCCTGCCGGGGTGTCCTGGTGCGAGTGTTGCGCGGATGAGTAGGCGCGCAGGCAGGCATCGGCGATGTGCGCGGTGGGTGGAGCACCAGCAGGTATTCGAGGCCGGCACCCCGAGAGGATGGGGTCGTAGCCGGGCTCGTTGCGTTCCTGTCCGCGACGTCCCCTTTGCGGCCTGGAGTGGCGGCGGCCTCGCGGCGCGGCGTGGCATCGCCGCCGGGGTTGGTGGCGGTTCTAGGATGGTCGCCGCTGTTGTGTCTGGTTTGGGTCGGGATGACCGTTGCGTGGGCCCGCCCCTCCCGCACCAATGGGTCGTCGTCGAAGGAGAGTAAGTGGCGGTGTCTGCGCAGTTCGACCATCTTGCCGGCAGCGACGAACGATTCGCGGCGAGGCTGCGTTGGCTGCTCGACCGGCCCGGACCGGACGGGCGGCCCATACACGCCCGGGAAATCTTCGCCCGGGCCAACGCTCGCGGCTACCGGATTTCGCGGCCGTATCTGTCGCAGTTGCGGTCCGGACGCCGCACCCGTCCGTCGGCCCAAGTCGTGGAGGCACTGGCGCACGGTCTCGGTGTCGAGCCCGAGTTTTTGCTCTGCGGGGCACCCGACCCCCAAGCCGATCGGCAGCATATCGAAGCACTGGCCGATGAACGGCTGCGGCGGCTCCTGCGTGCCGCGGCGGCCTTACCTGGTGAGTGTCAACAGATGCTCGCCGACACCGCCGAACGATTCCGCGCCGCCGACGAACTGCCCCCACTCGACTACACCGCCGGCTAGAAATTTCCCGCCCGGCATGACCATCAGCGGAGTCCGGTCCCGCTCGTCGCGAGACCTTGACGTCTGGAGCCCCCTACCGGTCTGTGCCTGCGGGCGCGTGTGAGGCGTCGTGAGTGCACGGGTCGCCCGGCGCGATCGGCGTGCCAGCGGGCCTCGTCGTCGGGTGCCGCCAACCATTTGCGGATCCCGTCATGGACGGCGCGCCAGCGCCGGGTCATCGAGTCCCTGCTGTCTCTGTTCTGGATCTTCATGCCATCATCTCGCCTGAATGGACAAGGGTCTCGCCTCAGCGTCTCGGGTGTGCACGCTGAGGCGCGACCCTCGTATCGGCTCGGACACCGAAGCAGTCACGTGCTGCGCCGACACCAAAGCACATACCGCCCAGCCGCTCACGCACACCGGTTTTCCCTGATCGTGGCCCCCTGCTGACCAATTCGTAACCAGGACCACCGCCCGGGCACCGCCAGTCCCCGTTGGCACGGCTGCGACGACCGCCAACTCACCATCGCCTACCTGCGCTACCAGTGCCCCCGGCCGCGCCGCCGTCGACACCGAAGCAACTACCCTCGCCGAGCTCACCGCCCCCGCCATGTCACGCTCCGATGGGGCCCGCGCTAGCCCTCGCCCTGGCGGGCACGGGTGTCATGGGAATACGGCATCCCTGCCAGAGCCAAATCCCAGGCCCTGCCGACCGTGGACGGGCGCGCGTGTCGTTTTTCGAAGTCGTGTTCGGTGCTGACGCGCGGATTCTGGTGCGGCTTAACAGGACTGCGGATCGTCGGCGTGTCCTGAATTCCTGCGCAGCGTTCCCTTGCTGGGCCTCTACTTGGCGGCTGGTCAAGATAGCATCGGGGCGGGACTAGGTCAGGACTGGAGATGCCTCGCAACAGACGTCCGCAGGATCGGGAAGAGAAGCGTGCCGAGATCGTGGTGGCTGCTCGGCGGTTGTTCGTCGAGGAGGGCTACGACGCGGCGTCGATGGCGCGGATCGCCCGCGACGCCGGAGTGGTGTCGAACACGCTGTACTGGTACTTCCAGGACAAGGACGCGGTATTGATCGCGGTCCTGGACGTGGTCTTGGCCGATTCGATGGCCGCCTACAACGAGATGCTGGATGCGAGCCTGACTGATCGGCTGGTGTGGCTGGTCGAGGAATTGGAGCAGCTGGGCCGGTTGGTGAGCACCGTGCACTCGCGCGCCGGGGAGTCTGCGGCCGTTCAGGAATGGCACGAGCAGTTCCATGCGCTGGCCGAGGGCTTGTTCCGGGCGGAGCTGATCGAGCTCGGCGTTCCCGTTGACGGTGTGGATCCGCTGGTCACGATGGGTGTTTTCGTTGTCGAAGGCTTGCTGACGCATCCGGCGGAACAGGCCGGGCGGCGTGCGGTGATCGAGACATTGCTCAACAGCGCTCGCAGTCTCGCCGCGACCGCCGGCTGAGTGCCCGGCCTGCGCACGTCCACGAGCCCGGGCGATCTACTGCGTGGCGGCTGCGGTGTAGTCGAATTGCGTTGCCAGGAAATGGAGTTGGTCGCGCACGGCGCGTTCGAAGTGCTCGCCTACGTAGATGTCGAAGTGGTCGCACGGGTAATTCTGAACGTGCACGTGCGCCAGGCCCTGCGCGCGCCGTCTCGTGGTCTTGGCGGGCGCGGCCGCGTCGTTGTCGCAGACGCACAGCAGTGTCGGGGTGCTGAAGCGGGCCAGTGCGCGACCGGGCCGATAGAGCGGAAGACGCAACGCGAGCCGTGCCGCCAGGGCGTTGGCGGCATCGAATTCACCGTTCGGGCCGCGCAATACACCCCACACGCTGTCGCGACCGACACCGGTCACGGGCTCTGGCTCGCCGTCGATCTCGGTCAACGCGATGTTCTTCGATACCCGGGCCCGCACCGACGGCAGCCGTGTCAACACCGCGCTGCTGCGTCGCGAAAGCCGGGTCCCCGCGGGCAGGAGCGCGGAAGCACCGGCGAGGGCGTCGGGTGAGGCGACGAACGCGGGCATCCAGGATGTGCCCGCCATCGGCAACAGGATCGGCTTCGCGCCGAACCAGGAACCGATCGTGTCGAGGACGCCTGCCACGGTCAGCGCGACCGCGCTCAGCGGGCCGGTCCGGATACGTGCGCGCAGCGACGCCGGTCCGTCGGTGAACGGGCACTGGGCCACGACCGCCGCGATATTCGTGTCTTCGGAGGCGACCTGAAGGACATGGCCGCCGCCGAAAGAGCTGCCCCACAACGCGATCCGGTCGACATCGATCTCCCGTAGCGTGCGTGCGAAAGCCAGAGCGGCATGCCAATCGGCACGCTGTCGGCGGATATCGAGCAGTTGCCGCGGCGCTCCGCCGCTGGCTCCGAGGTGACGGTAGTCGAACACCAGCACCGACCACCCCGCCTCGGCGAACCGTTGCGCGAAGGCGTCCAGGCGCATCTCCCGCACCGCCCCGAGCCCGTGCCCCATGATCACCATCGGACGCGGCCCGTCCAAGCCGGCCGCGGTGTACAGCCATGCCGCGCAATCGTCCTGACCCGAGGGAAACGAAACCTCACGCCGCCGCACCGCCACCGCCTCGTGCCGATCGGCAGGTCCACTGATTTCCATGACTCGCGTCCTCCCGCTCCATCGCTCTTCTTGGACGACATCCAAGAAGCAGCTTCCGGCTACGGTAGAGACTTCTTGAACGGCAGTCAAGAAGAGGCTAGGCAAAATCCTCGTGAGGGACACCACCCGAACCCCTCTAAAGACGACTTCGCACACCGCTGAACACGGGGCCGGGCATCGACACCCTGTATCCGCCGCCGCCAAATCAGCGGATCGACGACCGCCGGATTTCACCCCGAGTATCCGATTCGCGGGGGTTGGCCTGCGGAAAGCGCGTGACTTCCCTTCGGCGTGGTAGCCCCGCGGGTGCCCATTGTGCTTCTAGCATGATGGGCGGTCGATCCGGCTCGGGTCGGACGGCCTGCCATGGGAGAGTGCATACCTCGCCCGGTCCCTCCGCCGATGGACCGGGCGGGGCTCTTCTCCCCGGCCGCTCGCTGCGGCTGGGCAGACCCGAATACGACGCGCGCTCCGGAGCCGGCGAGGCAGTGGCCATTGCCGGTGTCGGACGACGGCGCGTGGGAATCCAGCACGGCCGCCCCAAGGTTAGGGGCCTGGACGGTTCGTTTCATCGGCGGGATTCTGCGCAACCCTGTGCGGGTCAACAGTTTTGGTCGGCACCGGCGTTGCGGGTGCGGCGTGCCGGCGATGAGCATGTTCGCGCTCGATGATTGCGGGAGGTGTGGGTAAGCAATGGCAAAGGTGAAGCGGTCAGGGAGCCTGTTGGCGTCTGTGCAGGTCCAGTGGTCGCCACGGCAGCAGGCGTATGTGGCGTGGTCGGAGCAGTGTCCGGGGCTGTGCTGCGTGGATCGGTGGTCGTCGCTGGCCGCGGTGGACGCATTGATCGAGACCGCCGCCGACACGATGCCGGACGAGTAGGGCACCAATTCCGGATTGGTGCCGGTGGGCAAACGGCGGACGTAAGTCGTTGCGCTGCATATTATCTCGGATACGGCGCCCGCACGCGTTCAACGCTGCACGCGGCGGGCTAAGAGTCAGGCGCGGCGGCGAAAGCGAGCGACGCCGTCGGCGGGCTCGTCGGGCACCTCCTGCAGCCCACCGCAGGAGGCGCTTGGCCTGCAATACGCCCAACCCACGGGAGCATCACTCATTGCTCGGCGCCCAACGTGCTCGCACCCGATGCCCGCCTCGCCGTCGGCCTTGCGGTCGGCTCGTCACCGGCTTTCGGAGCCACGCCACGCATGTCGGCCTTCGTCGTCGAAGGAAGATGCTCCGATCGGCCACCACGGCGGATCCAGCCACGTCGGCACCGGCGTATCCAGGCGCGGCAATTGCTCGGTGGGCTCGTCGAGTTCACGATGCAACTGAGCCGAGAACGCCTCCAGACTGCCGTAACGATCCAGGATCTGCACCAGCAGCGCCACCGCGCTGTCCCGGCCGGGCTTGTCCATCGCGATCCTCTCATGAAAGGGCATCCACGCATCGACGCCGCCGACTCACACTGGTCGCTGCAGCGCCATCGGCGGGGCAGGCAGGGCATGCCGCCCTGGTTGGGTGCCCGCGCCCGCCGACGGGCACTGCCAGCAACAGCGTGGTTCCGGTTGCTGGCCGGACCCAGGGGCGCGCCACCAGGGCAGGGTCGCGCGCCTCGAACACCCCTACCTCACAGATGCCCAGTGAGTTGCCAGAAGATCGGCATCACCACTGCGCAGCGGTCTCGTGATCGGAATGCCTGCCCACAAGTTAAAGCATCCGACGCCGTCAGCGCCGGAAAACACGCCACAACCTCACGCCCCCGCCCCGGTCTGCGGGCCGTTCGCCTCAGATGTCCGATCAGTAGCTGTCCACATCCACACACCGCCGACCGCCCTGCGCTTCCACATCACCCTTTGTCGCCAACTCACGAATCTTGACCCCGCAACACGTCGATGGATATAGGTCCGGCGCGACACGCCGAGGACTCAAGCTCGCTGATGGCCGCTTAGGTGAAAGATCTACGCCCGCAACGCATGCCGGTGGCAGAAGTTTGGCACGTACCGTCAGCGGCGTACCGGTGTGGTGAGTGTGGAAAACTGATACAACCGGATTACTGCGGTGTGTACGCACCCCTGCGAAGAGGACCCTTCGATGCACGATCCGAACCCCACCCCCCTGCTGACGGTGCACACCCACAACGTCGGCGACGCCATGGTCGTGACCGCGACCGGCGAGATCGACCTCAACTCCGTGCCCGTGCTCGAGCGGGCACTGCGCGACATTCTGATAAAAGATCCGGAGACGGTGGTGGTGGTAGATCTGTCCACGGTCAGTTTCCTCGGATCGACCGGGATCGCTGTGCTGCTGACCGTCGCCCAATCCTGCCGACAACCGCTACGCCTCGTACCGTCCTATCCGGCGCGACGCCCGCTGGAAGTCACCGGCGCGGCGGAGTTGTTCATCATGTGCGACAACCTCGACACCGCCACAGAACCAGTGAAGAACCGCGCGTCCACGATTCCAGAGCCGTAGCCGAACCGGCCCTCCCCCTTCGGCCGCTTTGCGCGGCCGACATGACGAGATCCACTGGCCGGTGGACACTGGCCAGCGTGGACGACGCCCGGAGATATTGTCAAAACCTGTGGATCGGTATGTTTCAGGCGACCTCCTGTCCCGCTGATGCGGCGGCCGGTTCGGTCGGGGTGATGTCGGTCGGCCGTTGGAGGAGTTTGCCCTTGTGGAACAGGGCACCGTTGCGCACGAGCGCGACCAGATCGGGCGCATTGACCTTGCGCCACCTGGTCTGAGCGGCCTCGATCAGCTTGAACGCCATCGCGATTCCCGCCGCGCGTGAACCCGGACCCTTGGTTACCTTGGCCCGCAGCCGGACCGTGGCGAAGGTCGACTCGATCGGGTTGGTAGTGCGCAGATGGATCCACTGCTCGGCCGGATACCGATAGAACTCCAACAGCACGTCGGTGTCGCCGGTGATCTTCGCGACCGTCTTGGGATACTTTGCCCCGTAGTCGATTTCGAATGCCTCGATCGCAAGCTGGGCCTTGTCGATGTCCTCGGCGTCGTAGATCTCCTTCATCGCCGCGGTCGCGCCGGGGTGTGCCGATTTCGGCAGCGCGGCAGCGACATTGGCCTGTTTGTGGAATCAGCAGCGCTGCTCGCGGGTCTGCGGGAACACCTCACGCACCGCCTTCCACAATCCGAGTGCCCCGTCCCCGACAGCCAGCACCGGCGCGCGCATGCCGCGGCGGCGGCAATCACGCAGCAGATCCGCCCACGATTCGGCCGATTCGCGGAATCCGTCACTCATGGCGACGAGCTCCTTGCGGCCGTCGGCGCGCACCCTCAGCATCACCAGCAGGCACAACTTCTCCTGTTCGAGCCGAACTTTGAGGTGGATGCCGTCGACGGCACAGGTAGACGTAGTCCACATTCGAAAGATCGCGGGCAGCAAAGGCTTTGGCCTCGTCCTGCCACTGCGCAGCCAACCGGGTGATCGCTGAGGCCGACAATCCGGCCCCGGTGCCGAGGAACTGTTCGAGGGCCGGGCCGAAGTCGCCGGTCGAGAGCCCGTGCAGATACAGCAGCGGCAGCACCTCGCTGATCTGCGGGGACTTGCGCGCCCACGCCGGCAAGATCGCCGAGGAGGGAGATCGAGACCAGCCCGGCGGTGTGGACTCTCGCCTACAAGGGATACAGCGGCGGCGGACGCCTGGACATCTGGGTGTACTCCGACCAGGACACCGCCCTGCGCGAGTGTGCGGAATTGGCACTCGAATGCGGTCTCGACGAAGACCCCGCCAACATGCGGCTGTTAAACGCAAGAAGTACGCCGAGATCCTTCAACGCTACGAACAGGAACGCGCCGACCACATCCTGCGGGTCCAGACATCATTCTTCGTCCTCGGCGACTGACCGCAGGCTATTGCCAGCTAGAGCCAGTTGACATTTCGATGTCTCTCGCGCACTGACATTTTCGTGTCGCGTCGCAGGCAGGCCAGTCCTGCCGCGGTTCGGTGGCGAGTTCGCGGACCAGGTTGTTCAGGTAGTAGATCCGGTCCCCGGCCGGACGGGGTGCCCCCGCCAAGGCGCGCCCATGACGCACGGCGAGGTGCCTTCAGGGGCTGGTCACCAGGTCTGGTTACCGCGCGCACCGCTGCGGCCAGGGCGACCGCCGGCGGGATCCACGCCCGCCCGCCGGCCAGCAAGACCCAGTCACGATCGGCGGCGATCACGGCCAAATCGCGGTGAACGACCGCTCCAATACTCGCTATGTATCCCATCGCCGCTGGCGCGGAGCTGGACCCGACTGCGAGATGAATCACCGAGTACCCGCCAGGACAGACCAGCCGGGGCCCCGACAAACCGTTGGATTCCAAATAGAAGCCGATCGCACGAGCGATATCGCCCTCGAACTCGATGCCGATGACGTACGACGCGGGCACCACCCACGGCACGGCGCTTTCGTTGCTGCCCGGAAACGAATGCTGAGCGGATGCTGTCCAGGCCGACGCGCCGCCGGAACAAATGCCCGATACCGCGATGTTCGCTGACATGGCCGAAGATCGCCGATGTGTCCCATCCTGTTAACCGGCACAGAATCATTACGGACACCCCCAGCGTAGAAGCAACCCGATACACACCCGTTGCCCCTATATTTCAACTTGCTCCCCGTTTCAGACCCCAAACCTGCCGAATATACGTTACTAACGCACCATAACCGACAAAAGCGGCGAAACTTTTTCGAGGAGAATCACTGCGATAAAATGTCCCCAGTTGGCAAACATCTCGCTATATTATCTCGGCATGGATTATCTACGGGTCGCCGATTCCGGCTATGGAACGGGTTTTGCCAGGGAATTGCAGTCCGGAGAAAGACTGCTGTTGTCGCATGCATTGTTCGAATTGGTGGTAACCGCTGCCGAACGAGCGAGTAGCGGTAGCGGAGGATGTGCCCGCTACCTCGCTGACAGTCTCGATCCGGCGGAAGTTCGCGAATTGCAATTGAGTGTTGCCGGAGTGTGTGCTGTCGTGGCCGAGCAAATACAGGCATGGATGGCGGTGGCGGCGGAAACCGCCCTCGACCATGCGGCAGATCTCGGCGATATCGCCTCGGTCACCGGTTTGGGGCGCGCGGAGGCCTATGACCGCTGGCGGCGCACCGAAACCAACGCCGCGGTAGCGCTGGTCATCTCTCAACCCTGGCCCGACGCGGTGCCGCAGTCGTCCAAGAGCAGATACGACAATGATCGCGGTTGGTGGCGGTTGGGCCCGAGTGTGCGTCATGACGCCCAGTACGCGGTGGTCGTCGTGGATCGTCGTGTTCGTCGCGTGTACGCGATCGATCCGACCGGGTGGCAGTGCGACTCGTCCGGCAACGCCTGGCGCTTCGAGGCGATCGGCGCGACGACCCTCACGCAGCCTCAGATCGATGCCGCGATGGTGCGCGGAGTGTTGCCCGCGCGTCCGGGCGAGCGGTTTCCGGCTCCGTTGAACAGGGGCTGCACGCCGTGGCGGGTCGGCACCGACGTGGGGAGCAATCCTCGGTGACCCAGGAACCGATGCAGGTGGGTGTGCCTCCGGTCCTCACCGTACGCGCGGCCGCCGAGCAATTTCTCGACTCGCTCGAGTCGCCGAATACCGTCCGCGCTTACCGTATCGCTGTCTTGCGCACCATCGAGCGCATCGACACAACCGAGGGCCCGCACCGGGAGAGACCGTTGGCGACGCTGACATCGGCCGAGGTCGGTCACGCGCTGGAGTCGTTGTGGGCCAAGGCTTCTGTCAACACCTGGAATGCGCGCCGGGCGGCGGTCGGCGCATGGCTGCGATGGTGCGATGACCAGGGATGGCCATGCCCCACGGTGCCGCGACAGTTACGGCGCGCAACGCCGCCCCTGTTGCCGGTAGCTGCGGTCTCCGCCGCCGCACTGGACGCGCTCACCTCCCGCACAGATGTCCATCTGCGGGAGAAGACACTGTGGTGGATGATCTTCGAGACCTGCTCCCATCCCCGCGAGTTGCTCGCTGTCGATATCGAGACGCTCGAGTTGCCCGAGCGTCGATGCCCGGCGCCAGGGCGCAGCGGCGAGCACGCCGCAGCCCGTGCCGTGGCGTGGGGGCCACGGACCGCCGCGCTTCTTCCCCTTCTGATCGGTGACCGCACCCGAGGACCGCTGTTCGTGACACATCGGCGTGGCCGCCGCAGCCGGGTGCTCCCCTCAACTGACGTGTCTCCCGAGACCGGTCGCGCTCGACTCTCGTACAACCAAGCCCGCCACGTCCTCGAGACCGTGACCGACGGGCGCGGCGCAGGGTGGAAACTTCACAACCTGCGCCATTCGGGCTTGGCGCATCTGGCCGCCTCCGGCTGTGAGGTAAGCGACCTGATGGTCAAAGCCGGACCCATCCGGCCAACCCGGCTGGGCCGCTACTTATCTGCCGCGACCGCTGCCCTCGAGATGCCCAGCTCGACACCACCGCCCCGTGAGTTCACGCACCGCCTCACCGGCTGAGCGAGCGTCACCGCCGACGCTGAGGCGCTGATCGCCGATGCTGGTGTGCGGCCGCGAGCCGCGCGCGCGGACAAGGGGACTTCGTCGTGCGGTTCCCTCAGACTGATGGCGCCAATCTCACGAACCGCGACCGAGAGGCCGGACCCCCGCCCCTGTTCATCCTCCCGGTGACCGGGCCGGCCCGCAGGCATGGAACGCGGGGGACGCTCCAGGGAATCCGCCCCCGCCGGTGTGGGTGCCGGGCGGAGTCTGCACCGGCTGGGACGACCACCGGTCGGTGTTCCCACCCGCCTGGGCAGGCTCCGCCACGATCACAGGGATATGCCGTGCGCGCCGGGCGCACGGCCGGTTCGGCGCCGTCTACGATTCGATCACGGATGTCCGTATGGCCTGGTTGCGCGTCGGTTCTGTGACGAGGTCGAGATTTTCGTACAGGATGAACAACTGCGCCGCGCCGGTGACTTCCAACGGGCGTCGCGCCGGGTAGGAAGGCACGAGCCGCATCGGCTGTCGGCAGGATTGGGCGGCGGTGAGCAGCACAGCGATCCCGGTCGTTCCGAGGAAGCTGACCGCGGACAGATCCACCACCACCGTCTCCGGATGTTGTGCCAGAACCTCGCGCAGTGCCCGCTCGAGTACCGGCGCGGAGTTGAGGTCGATTTCGCCGGTCGCGGTCACGACAATGGCGCCGCCGGCGGTGTGGATGTTCACCGCGAGCAAGGGAATGGGGTACGGATCGTGCATCGAAGGGTCCTTCGCGTAGGTGCGTACACACCGCAGTAATCCGGTAATAGCGGCATTGCACACCGCCCACACCGGTACGCCGCTGACCATCCACGCCAATTGTCCGTCACTGACATGCGCTGCGGGCGTTGATCTTTCACCCCCGATGACCGCCGCCGCGAGTCCTCGGCGTGTCGAGGCGTCGGCACCTCGAAGAATTTGTGACCCGGGGGACAGCTCACTGAGGTGATCTCAGCGACTTTCATTGGTGTCGGCCGTGTTCGAAATGGGTGAGGACGAGTGCGGCTTTGACGATGTCGCCGATTTTCTCGGGGCTGGTGGTGAAGTGGTGCAGGGCGCGCCAGCGTCCGGTGAGCAGGGCGAAGCCGCGTTCGGCCAGGCAGCGCAGCCCGCGTAGCAGAGCGTTCCGGGTGCGGGTGTCGATATCGAGGTCGCGGCCGTCGCTGGGCTGTTTGACCGGGGTGTGCACCCCGATCCCGGCGCCGTCGTATCCGGCGTCGGCGAGGGTCGAGGCGGTCGAGCGGCTGATACCGAAACCGGCACCGAGCACCGCGATGTCCTCGCGTTTACGGAACCAGGCCAGCACGAACATCGCCTGCCGAAACGGTGTCAGCGCCCGGGCACCGCGGCGGGTGCCCCGGGCTCGCCGTTGGGCGGCCAGCAACCGCGAAACATGGCAGACCAGCTCCCGAGACACGTCGAGCATGGCACGATAGGCGATCACGTGGAGTCCTTCAGGCATCGGAATTCTGTGGGAGAAAACCGGTCTACCTGGGACTCCACGCCCATGACCGGGCAAGTCCCGAAACTCCCGAATGCCCGAATCCCTCAAGCACACACCGAAGTTGATGAGATCACCTCATTGATGCGCCAATTTCCCGAGTTTTGAAATCTTGCTGTTTATTCGGCGGGATCGGTTGCGTTGGGTCGATCTAGGGTCGGCCTTGCATCTGCGATGGTGGGCTGGCGGCCGGTCTAGGGTGTGGGGCGTGCCGCCGAAGGTCGAGCCTTCGCGCCTCGGGGCGGAGTGCAGACCACTGGTGTCGCCATTCTGCGGCAAGGTCACTTAGGCCGTTGCGGCAGAGCCGAAGCGGCAGAACGTCACCAGGCTTGGCCGTCGGCCGCTACACCGGACGTTCGTGACGGAGCCTCAGCGACCATGCGAGCGGCGGCGGATCGTCTTCATCCTCGATCCGCCGCTGGATCGCCTGGACCGTGCGATCTTTCGGGATGCGCTCGGGCCAGAAGATCGCCGCCAGCCCGACGGCCGAGGGCAGCACGAACACCATCACCCACCCGAAGGTCACCCACCCGCCGCCGGTCACCGCGGCAGCTCCTTCCGCTCGGGGATATCGCGAACGCTGATCGGTTCGACGTCGATCACTTGGACAGCGAGCCCTTCGAGCGATTCGACATCGGCCTCCAACTCGGCTAGCTCGGCGGCGTAGGTCTCCGGATCGACCGGCCATCCGTCGCGGCCGACGATCGACCACGATCCATCCGAGTGCTGCAAGTACTGGTGTCCGCTGTCCATCTCGTCTCGCCTCTCTCGGGCGGTGGGCTGAATTCAGCCTCTCCGTGACGCGGCAGTGACAGAACCCGGTTAGTGTTCACAGGTGTTCGCAGAATCGGATGTGACTGGCCATCTGCTGCGTGAGCTGCGCACAGTCGCCGGTACCGGTCCGGATTGGAGCTGACAAGTGCCCGCCATAACGATCACGGGCGATCTGCGGTATCCAGAACGATCCAAAATGTCTGGTAGACAGAATCTTTCAGCACCTCGGAACGGTTCGAATCCCAACACGTCCACCAAAGGCCTCTCGCCTGCCTTGCAGGTGGGAGGCTTTTTCGTTGCTGGGATACCTTCATGGGATGCCGTACTTGGAGCAAGAGGGTCAGGTGTTCGTCGCCTATTTGGGGGAGCGGGGGGAGGGGGAGGGTGAGAATCGGTTTCATCCGGATTGGGTTCGTGGGATGGAGGATCTGCTCGATCGGGTTGAGGGGAGTTCGGGGGCTCGGGGGCTGGTGACCGTGGGGGCGGGGAAGTTCTACTCCACGGGGTTCGATGTGGAATGGGCTGCGGCGCACCCTGAGCGGATCAATGAGAATGTGGGGCGGCTGTTGGGGTTGTTCGCGAGGATCGTCACCTTGCCGATGCCGACGGTCGCTGCGATCAACGGCCACGCCTATGGGGCGGGTGCCTTTCTGGCGGTTGCGCACGACTATCGAGTCATGCGGGGTGATCGCGGGTATGTGTGTTTTCCCGGCGTCACGTTGGGTGTCAATTACGCCCCCGGGATGGTGGAGTTGGCGCAGGCGCAGCTGCCGTTGCCGCTGGCTCGGCGGGCCCTGGTCACCGGGCATCGCTACGGTGGCGCCGAGGCGTTGGCGGCGGGCTTGGTCGACTCGGTCGCCGGGGAGGACGACGTGTTGCGGTCCGCCGTGGAGTACGCGCAGAGCCTCGCCCATACCGCGGGACCTGCTCTCGGCCACGTCAAATCGACGCTCTATCGAACAGCCACCGCCGCGTTGCTCGGCTCTGTCGCGGAATACAACCACGACTCGTCCGCGTCCCAGTAGCGATCGGCGATCAGCAGTCCGGTTGGAAGGGGTAGCAGGTGCGCCGGCTGGTGGTGGGGGCCGGGGTGGTCTGCTGGCTGATGGCTGGGACCGACGAGTGGTGGGGTGGGGTGGAGTTGTCGCCGGTGCTGTGTCCGGCGAGAAGGATGATCAGGAGGAGGGCGCCGAAGCCGAAGACTATGGGGAGGGCGAGGACTCCGAGGATCACGTAGAGGAGGCGGGGGCGGAAGGGACGGGCTGGGCGGGCGGGGCGGCGGGGTTGGGGGCGGGTCATTGGGAGGCCGCGTTGAGACGGGTTACTTCGGTGGGGGTGAGGGTGAGGTCGGCGGAGGCGAGGAGGGCCGAGAGTTGGTGGGGGGTGCGGGCGCTGGCGATGGGGGCGGCGATGGCGGGTTGGGCGCGGAGCCAGGCGAGGGCTACGGTTGCGACGGGGACGGAGTGGATGGCGGCCACTTCGTCGAGGGTGGACAGGACTTGGAGGCCGCGGGCATCGAGGTAGCGGCGGGCGCCTGCGGCGCGGGGGCTAGCGTCGGTGGGGTCGGTGGTGCCGGGGCGGTATTTGCCGGTGAGGAAGCCCATGGCGAGGCCGTAATAGGGGAGGACGGCCAGTTTTTCGCGGACGCACAGGTCGGCGAGGTCGCCTTCGTAGACGGTGCGGTCCATCAGGTTGTACTGCGGTTGCACGACTTCGTAGCGGGCCAGGCCCTCGCGGTCGGAGATGGCGAGGGCCTCGCCCAGGCGCGGGGCGGTGTACTGGGATGCGCCCAGGTGGCGGACCTTGCCGGCGCGGACCAATTCGTCGAAGGCGCCCAGGGTTTCGGCGAGGGGGACGGTCTGGTCGTCGTGGTGGGCGTAGTAGATGTCGAGGTGGTCGGTGCGCAGGCGGCGCAGTGAATCATCGACGGCCGCATGGATATTGGCGGCGCTCAGGCCGGGGCGGGCGGGCAGTTTGGCCACCTTGGTGGCGATGTGGATGGTGTCGCGGTTGCCGCGGGCGGCCATCCACTCGCCGAGAATGGTCTCGGATTCACCGCCGGAATTGCCGGGCGCCCAGGCGCTGTAGGCGTCGGCGGTGTCGATCAGATTGCCGCCCGCCGCCGCGAACGCGTCGAGCACGGCGAAGGACTGCTCCCGATCCGCGGTCCAGCCGAAAACGTTCCCGCCCAGGCACAGCGGATAGATGTCGAGGCCGGTGGTTCCCAAGGGTGCCATGACGCCAACCTAGCTTCGTGGCGCCGGGAACGCCCGCCGACGCCACGGACAACTATGCTCCCGGACACCTGTCAGCCGCCCGCCCGGCGCCGGAAGGTGCGCTTGCCGCCCGCCTGTGCGTGCGCGCCCCGCACCTTGCCCGAATTGTGGGACGCGCCGCTCGCCGCCGCCTGGCCGTTCTTGTGTTCGAGCGCCTCCCGGAACTTCCGCTTGGTCGCCTCCTCCGGCGACTCGGCGGCGCCTTCGATCTGCTCGCCTGGAACTTCATTCGTATCGGCCATGGGCTCACCCTATCGGCCGATCCGCCACGCGGTTCAGGAGACGTGCGAAAGCTCCACTGCCGACTTGATTCTCGCGATCGTCGCCTGCATGCCCGCCACCATTTCGAGATCGAAGGGCTCCTCTCCGCCGAGGAGGTGTTCGACGATGGTGCGGGAGATCCAGGTTGTGCCGGACGGGGGGACGGTGCGGCGGTGGGTCAATGTCGAACCCGTGGGGGTCGGGGTGATTTCGAAGGACCAGACGCTGTTGTTGCTCAGCGTGCGGAACGCGATGACGCGGCCGGGTTCGAAGCGTTCGATGCGCGAGGTGGTGGGCCAGTATTTCCAGCCCTGCCGGTTCATGTTGAGGGTGCGAGCGCCTTCGCGCACGGTGCCCAACGGCCGCATCAGGCGGCACTGCTCGCTCCACTCCGGCATGCGGCGCAGGTCGGAGACGGCGCTCCAGACCTGTTGCGGCGCTGCGTCGATGGCGATGGTCGCGGTCAGATTCTGCTTGGTCATGGCAATCCCCTGTGCCGAGAAGTAATCGTTCGCTGATTCTAGTAATCAATTGATTGCATGGTCAATGCATGTGATTGCAGGGGTGAGGCGGGGAGTAATAATGACCGGATGGACGCACCTGCGACAGACAGAACAGGCGGTTCGACGCGGGAGCGGCTGATGCGGTCGGCGCTGAAGTTGTTCGCGGACAAGGGGTTCGCGGGGACCACGGTCGGCGATATCGAGGGCGACGCGGGGCTGGCTGCCCGCGGCGGCGGCTTCTATCGGCACTTCCCCTCCAAAGAAGGAGTGCTCGCCGCAGCGGTGGACAACCACATCCGAGAGACCGAGCAGGGGCAGGCCGCCGTACTCGGCTTGCTGCCGCTGGGCGACCTGCGCTCGGAGTTGACGCTGGTGTGCCGCTGGTTGCTGGGCGCGATCGAGCAGCAGCGTGATCTGTTCCGGGTGGTCGAACGCGACGGCGACCGCTTTCCCGAGCTGCGCGACCGCTGCCGCGTCCATCTCATCGATGCCGCTCATCTGGCCGCCGTCGAGTTCACCACGCGCTGGGCGGCCGAGACCAGCCATCCGTCGCGGGATCCGCAGGCGTCGGCGGCCATCATGATCGGCGCGGTGTTCAACTACTGCCATTGCCGATGGACGTACGGCCAGTCGCCGCTCGGCGTCGACGAGGACCGCTTCATCGGTTCCTGGGTCGATTACTGCTACGACCTGATGACCGGATCGGCCGGGTCGGCGTGATCAGTTGGTGCGGTCGGCGTAGCCGAGGGGGAGTTTGGCCGGGGGACAGTCGATGACGGTGTCGTCGTCGAGGTCGCGGATGGCGAGGTAGGTGATGCGGCCGGTGGAGGCGACGAGGGCCTGGGGGTAGGTGGGGCCCCGGTCGCGTTCGGCGATGATCTGGTCGAGGTTGTCCTGGTAGCGGCCGAGAGTGCTTTCGGGGAAGTCGAGCATCCATTGGGGGTAGCAGATGGTGGTGTGGACGCTGCGGCCGCCGAGCCAGGCGATGAGCACTGTGACCGTGCCGGTCGGCTCCACCCACGCGATCTTGTACTGGTCGCCGCCGAGCTGGATCATCTTGACCGGTTGCTCGGTGGACCAGCGGCCGAACATGGGACCTTGCAGGCAACGAAAGGCGACCGTGTACGGATTGCGTACGTAGAGCTCGTATTTCCAGCCGTTGTCGTACGCGTAGATAAGGTGTCGCCCGACGATGCCCGAGAGGTCACCGGCCATGACCGGTGCGGCGGCATCTTCGGCGCTCATCGCTAACTCCTCTCGGCCGACCTGCGTCGAGACCCGGGTGTCGGAGTCAGCCTAACCGCTGGTCACGGGTTCACGGCGTATTTGTCCCCGGGATCGGACCGGTGGCACCGTCGACCGCGCCGACTGCCGCACCCACCCCCGCCCCGAGCGCGGCGAAGGGCGCCGCGACCATCGCGTAGCCGAGCGCCGCGCCGACGACGGGGACGATGACCAGGCCGATGGGGGCGAAGGGCAGACCCGCGATGAGCCCGCTGACCACGCCGATGACCGCGCCGGTGGAGGCGATCGGGGCGGCGGCGGTGGCGCCGACGGCCGCGCCCACCGCGGCGTCGCCGATGACCGCCTTGGCGATGTGGGTGGCGCGGGCGGGGTCGAGGCCGGCGGCTTCGAGCGATTGGGTCAGGGCGGTTTCCGCGCCCGCGGAGGCGGCATTGATCTGCTGGGTCTGCTCGGCCGTGAGCCAGACCGGCTGCTCGAGCTGGACGGTGCCGATGTGGATCTGGGAGTCGGGGATATCGGTGGCCGGCTGCACCGCGGCGGGCGGCTCATCGGCCAGGGCGGGCGCGGCGGCGAGCGTGACGAGAGTCAGGGGCAGGACCGCGGCGAGCGCGAATCCGGTCACCCGGCGCGAGAACGGACGAACCGGGCGGGTGGGCGGCTGTGTGCCCATAGGGAACCTCATTCCGAAACATCGATGCCTATCGCAGCTGGATTCGAAACGAGTGCCCGTCCGGATGTGTGCAGATTCCGCCAATCTGAAAGAGGATGAGGCCCAGGGGCTTTCCTTCCCGGGCCCGGCGGGTCAGCCGCGCCGCATGCGCGGGCCCGGACCGCCCCAGTTGCCGTGATGGCCGTGATGACCGTGGTGCATGAGCAGCAGCATGAACCCGAGGTAGAGGACGGCGAAGATCACGAACAACGCGCCGCCGATGCAGAGCGACAGGATGCCGAGATAGCGGGCGCGCTGCGAGGCGTGACGCGCGCCGTCGACGTCGCCCTCCGTCCACAGCGGAAACACGTTGAAGGCGTGGGTGAATGCGGAGAACGACAACGGCCAGAAGAAGAGCAGGGACGCCACGGCCCAGCCGATATTGTTGGCCGGCCGGATCGGTGCCGGTGGCTGTTCGGTTGCCGGTGCCGGTTCGGCCGGCGGGATCTCGGTGGTTCGCGGCTCGTCCGGGCCGACGCCGGGTGCGGGGGTCGTCATGGCGGAATCCTTTTCGAATTGCCTGGTCCGCGAGTTTTCGCGACCTGTATGGGGTCGATTACGCCTCCGCTTCCTGGTAATCGGCGGTGAACCGCCGGTGAGATTGCTGCGGAGAAACGAGGGCAAAAGTCCCGGTCGTCGCGAACGGCCGGAATCCTAGACTGGGTGCGTGGAAATCGCCGGTTACTGCACGCTCTGCAAGTCGCGGTGCGGCGCCGTCTACACCGTCGAGAACGGCCGCCTGACCGGAGCCCGGCCCGACGCCGACCACCCCACCGGCAAGGCCATGTGCCCCAAGGGCCGCGCCGCCCCCGAGATCGTGCACAGCACCCGCCGACTGACCACTCCGCTGCGCCGCACTCGCCCGAAGACCGACCCGGACCCCGGGTGGGAGCCGGTCTCCTGGGAGACGGCACTGACCGATATCGCCCGGCGGCTCACCGCCCTCGCCGGGGAATCCGGGCCGGAGTCGGTGGCCTTCGCGCTCGCGACGCCCTCGGGCACCTCGCTGTCGGACAGCACCGAATGGATCGAGCGTTTCGTCCACGGCTTCGGCAGCCCCAACACCGTGTACAGCACCGAGATCTGCAACTGGCACAAGGATGCCGCGCACGCCTTCACCTTCGGCGCCGGCCTGCCGGTTCCGGACTACGCGACCACCGATCTGGCGGTGCTGTGGGGTTTCAACCCGGCCAAGACGTGGCTGGCGCAGTCGGCGGACCTGGCCGAGGCGCGGGCGCGCGGGGCCCGGCTGGCGGTGATCGATCCGCGCGAGTCGACCTCGGCCTCGGGTGCGGAGCACTGGTTGCGGGTGCGCCCCGGCACGGATGCGGCACTGGCCCTCGGACTGGCCGGTCGACTGATCGAGACTCGCGGCTACGACGAGCGTTTCGTGCGTGCCTGGACCAACGCGCCGCTGCTGGTCCGTCCGGACACCGGGCGATTCCTGCGTGTCGCGGACCTTTGGCCGGGCGCCACCGGGTACGTCGCCTGGGACGCGGTGGCGGGCGAGCCCGTCCGCTACGACACCGAATTCGCCGCCCCCGCACCGGAACGATTCGCCCTCGACGGCACCCATCGGATCGTCACCCGTGATGGAATCCTGGATTGCGCAACGGCTTTCGATCATTACGTCCGCGCCTGCCGGGAGTGGCCGCTGGCTCGCGTGGCACGCGAAACCTGGATCGACGAGCACTGTATCGCCGCGCTCGCCGACGAGATCGCGCACGCGGAATCGGTGTCCTACTACGGGTGGACCGGAATCGGCCAGCATGCCAATGCGACCCAGACCGACCGGGCCATCGCCACCCTGTTCGCGCTCACCGGCTCGTTCGACGCGCCCGGCGGCAATGTGGTGTTGCCGAAACCGCCGGTCAACGTCGTCTCGGATCGGATCGGCCAGCTCTCGCCGCGACAGCGGGCCAAGACCCTGGGCCTCGCCGAACGTCCGCTGGGCCCGCCCGCGCAGGGCTGGGTCACGGCACGCGACCTGTGCCGAGCGGTCCTGGAGGGCGAACCGTACCGGGTACGCGCACTCGTCGGCTTCGGGGCCAATCTGCTGATGTCCCAACCTGATTCGACGCGCACTAGCCGCGCTCTCGAGGCACTGGACTTCCAGGTGCACCTGGACCTGTTCGAAAACCCCACCGCCCGCTACGCCGACTATCTGCTTCCGGTGAACAGCTCGTGGGAGCACGAGGCGCTGCGCGTCGGCTTCGAATCCAGCCACCGCGCACAGGAACACGTGCAACTGCGGTCCCGCATCGTGGATCCGATCGGCGAATCTCGTTCCGACATGGACGTGGTCTTCGACCTCGCGACCCGAATGGGCATGGGGGAGTTGTTCTTCGACGGCGATATCGAGGCGGCCTGGAATCATCAGCTCGCGCCGCTCGGCCGTACCGCCGCCGAACTGCGCGCCCAGACCGGCGGCGTCCGGATTCCGCTGCCGCGCGAATGCCGTAAATACGAGACCGCCGGATTCGCCACACCGACCCGCCGGGTGGATCTCTACAGCGAAAGGCTTGCCGCCCAAGGCTATTCACCCGTCCCCGAGTACACCGCGCCCGCCGCGCCGGATGCCGCCTTCCCGCTGGTCCTGACCTGCGCGAAGAACGGATACTTCTGCCACAGCCAGCACCGGCACCTCAACTCCCTGCGCCGCCGCTCACCCCACCCCCGCGTGGACCTGAACCCGGAAACCGCCGCCGCACGCGGCATCACGGACGGCCGGTGGGTGACCGTGTCGACCCGGCTCGGCAGCGTCCGGCTGCGGGCTCGCCTGGACGCCTCGTTGCACCCGGGCGTCGTAGTCGCCGAATACGGTTGGTGGCAATCGAATTCGGATCTCGGACTGCCCGGCGCGGACCCGGTGACGGCCGACGGCAGCAACTACAACCTGCTCGTCGACGACGAGCACACCGACCCGGTGTCGGGCTCGGTGCCCCTGCGGTCGTTCACCTGTGAGATCGCGCCCGTACCCGTGGAACCCGAATGGGAGGGCACCCGGACTTTCACGGTCGCGGCTGTCGACGCGGCCGGCCCGCAGGTGCGCGCGCTGCGACTGGTCCCCGAAGACGGTGCGCCGCTGCCGAATTACCGCCCGGGTCAGCATCTGACACTGCACGCCTCTACGCCGCCCGGCGATGGCACGGCCCTGCCCATCACCCGCAGCTATTCCCTCACCGGTCCGGCGACAGCGGCCGACCGTGACGGCTACGGGCTCGCCATCCGCCACGTACCGGGCGGCGCGTTCTCGGGCTACGTCCACAACGACCTTCGCGCCGGCGATCGCGTCGAAGTCGGTTGCCCCACCGGATCTTTCCGCATCCCCACCGACTGCGACCACCCGGTGGTGATGCTGGCGAGCGGCATCGGCCTCACGCCGTTCCTGTCATACCTCGAAACCCTGGCCGCCACCGGCGGCACGGTGCCGGAGATCGTATTGCACTACGGCGTAAGCAATTCCGCCCACCATTCCTTCCGAGACCGACTGCACGAACTCGCCACCGCGCTCGGTCCGCGACTGCGCATCGTCACCCACTACTCGCGTCCCCTGCCTGAGGACCGCATCGGCCTGGATTTCGATATCGCGGGCCGCATCCGCGCCGCCGACGTCTACTCCGGCCTGCTCACGCGCCGTGCCCGGTTCTACCTCTGTGGTCCCGCCGCCATGCTGTCCACCGTCACCGCGCAGCTGCGCGAGCGCGGCGTACCCGGCTGGGAGATCTTCTCCGAACGCTTCGCCACCCCCGCCCGCACCCTCGCAGTCCCCGAGAATGCCCGCTACAGCGTGCGTTTCACCCGCTCCGGCCGCGAGCTGACCTGGACCGAACGCGACGGCACTCTGCTCGAGTTCGCCGAGAAGTCCGGCTTGGCGCTGCGCAGCGGTTGCCGTGTCGGCCAGTGCGAGAGCTGCCTGTGCACCGTGCGCAGCGGTTCCGTCGGCCACTTCGTGGACACCGCCCACCTGGACGACGACGCGTGTCTGCCCTGCCAGGCCGTCCCGGCCTCGGATCTCGAGATCGATGCCTGAGCGGCTCAGCGCAGATCGTCGGACAGTGATTCGGCGATCTCCGTCAGCAGCGGCGCGGCCCGCTCGATGAGTTCCTCGGTCATTCGGCCCACCGGCCCCGACACCGAAATCGCCAGGCGGGCAGGGGCTTTCGGCACCGCGACGGCCACGCATCGCACGCCCAGCTCCTGTTCGCCCTCGTCCATGGCGTAGCCGACGCGCGCGGCGACATCCAATTGCGCGGCGAATTCCTCCGGCGTGGTGATGGTGCTGTCGGTGTAGCGCGGCATTCCGGTGCGCGCCAGCAGTTCCCGGGTCAGCTCCGGCGGCGAGCCGGCCAGAATCGCCTTGCCGACGGCCGTGCAGTGCGGCAGGACCCGGCGGCCCACCTCGGTGAACATGCGCATGGAATGACGCGACTGGACCTGCGCCACATACACGATCTGATCGCCGTCGAGCATGGCCATGTTCGCGGACTCGCCGAGCTCGTCGACCAGGCGCTGCAAATGCGGGCGGGCCAGTACGGCCAGCATCTGCGAGGAGCTCTCGCCGAGCTTGATCAGCTTGGGCCCCAGCACATATTTGCGCGACGGCTCCTGATGCAGATAGCCCAGATCCACCAGGGTGCGGACCAGGCGGTGAATGGTCGGAAGCGGCAGGCCCGATTCCGCGGCCAGCTGGGACAGGCCCATCATGCCGCCCTCGTCGGCCATCAGCTCGAGCAAACCGAATGCGCGCTCGATGGATTGCACGCCCCCGGCACCGGCCTTGGGCCCCTTGACTGCGGGCACTCCCGGTCCTCCTTCATTTTCCGAATGCCGGAATAGTAGCCTGACGCCCATGCGGCTACGCGCGGAGTTCACGACCGAACCGTTCCACGGCGAAGGGGAGGCGCCGCCGCATGCGGTGGCGGCCCTCGACCTCGCCGAATCGGCCGGTCTGGAATGCGATTTCGGTCCGCTCGGCACCTCGGTGTCGGGGACGGACGACAAACTACTGCCGGTGCTGGGCCAGATCATGGTGACCGCCTTCGCGCACGGCGCGACGAGAGTAACGATGCAGGTCGAGCAGGATGACTGAACGTTCGCCGGGCACGGCCCATCCGGTACTGGTGACCCTCGCCCCGATTCTGGAGAAGACCGGCGGCCGACTGGTCGACCCCGAAAAGGCCACCGCCGACGACATTCCGGTGGTCTGGGAGGGCGAAACCCTGGCCTGCGTGCGCTTCGGCGCCCCCGAACCGGACCCGCTCGCCGGTCTCGACAAGATCCTCGACGAGGTGGCCACCGAACTGGGCGGTCCGCTGACAGAGCTGCCGCGCGCCGACAAGCAGCGTGCCGTGCGATTGCTGGAAGAGCGGGGCGCGTTCACGTTCCGCAAGTCCGCGGAGACGGTCGCGGCGGCGCTGGGCGTCACCCGCTTCACGGTCTACAACTACCTCAACCGCGAACGGGCCTGAGGGCCCGCGGCCGCCCGCGGTGCTCCCGCACGCCCGGGCGGCCCGTTCGGCCGACAGATATATATTCAACGGATTGTTGACCCTGCTTTGTGGCCCGTGCCACTGTTCTCGTCTAGCGGAATGATCCTTCCGCTGTCCGAGAGAGGTAGCGCCAATGGAGACGTTGAGCGAACGCGGCTCGAAGCCGAGCCGAAATGCGTGGGCGGCAGACCTGTCGGTCACAGCGGATCAGCCGCGGGGGGACCGGACCTGCTGTGAGTGAATCCAATCCCGCCGCACCCCATTCCGACCCCGCCGCACCCCATTCCGACCCAGAGTCCCCGGCCGAGCCCGCCGACCGCACGGCAGACCTCGGTGAGGGATCCGTCTCCGTGGCGTCCGGCACCGTCGTCGAGCTCGAGAAGCATCCGGTCGATGTCGTTCCCCCGCCGTTCCAGCTGATCGCGGGCGGTCTGCAGCACATCGCGGCGATGGTCGCCGGTGTCGTCGCACCGCCGCTGATCGTCGGCGCGGCCGTCGGCCTGAGCACCGGCGAGACCGTCATGCTCATCACCGCGAGCCTGTTCACCGCCGGCCTCGCCACCCTGCTGCAATCGCTGGGCTGGTGGAAGTTCGGCGCGCGGTTGCCGCTGATCAACGGCGGCTCCTTCGCCGCGGTCGGCCCGATCCTGGCCATCGCCAAGGACGCCCCGGGCCGGGCGCTGCCGATCATCTTCGGCGCCACCCTGGTCGCGGGGGCCATGGCCGTGTTCGCGGCCCCGTATTTCTCGCGGCTGCACCGGTTTTTCCCGCCGATCGTCGGCGGCACGGTCATCTCGCTGATCGGCCTGTCGCTGCTGCCGGTCGCGCTCGGCTGGATCAGCGGTGCGGGCGAGGGGGCCATGGGCGAGGCGCACGTGCCGCTGAAGAATCTGGCCGACGCCGCGTTCGCGCTGGTGGTCGTGCTGCTGTGCCACCGCTTCCTGAAGGGCTTCGGCCGTCAGCTGGCCCTGCTGATCGGTCTGATCGCGGGTTCGCTGCTGGGTTGGCCACTGGGACTGCTGGATACGGGTCCGGTGCGCGGCAGCGCGCTGATCGGGTTCATTCCGCCGTGGCATTTCGGCGCGCCCCAGTTCGAGATCGGCGCGATCGTCTCGCTGTGCATCGTGATGCTCGTGGTCATGACCGAATCGACCGCGACCATGATCGCGCTCGGCGAGATCGTGGATCGCCCGGCCGAGGAACAGCACATCGCGGGCGGTCTGCGGGCCGCGGGCGTCGGCACCATGCTGGCCTCGGTGATGGGCGGATTCGCTTGCGGCGCTTTCGCGCAGAACGTCGGCCTGGTCGCGCTCACTCGGATGTACAGCCGCTTCGTGGTGGCGGTCAGCGGCGGGCTGCTGGTGCTGCTGGGCCTGTTCCCGGTGGCGAGCGCGGTGGTGGAGCTGGTACCCAAGCCCGCCCTGGGCGGCACCGGTCTGGTCCTGTTCGGCACGGTCGCCGCCAGTGGCATCCGCACCCTGGCCAAGGCCGATCTCACCGATCCCATCAACTCGCTGATCGTCGGCGTCTCGCTGTTCATCGGCATGACCCCGACCGTGGCCCCGTCGTTCTACGCCGGTCTGCCGGGCCCGTTCTCGATCATCCTGGCGTCGGGCATCAGCGCGGGCTGCCTGACCGCCCTGGTCCTGAACCAGCTGTTCAAATCCCGCGTGAGCAACGCTCTGGCAACTGGCACGCCGGCCGCCCAAGGCTCTTGATCTTCGTCGGCAAGCCTGCTTGTTGAACGCTGTGACCAGCGGTTTCCGTATATTTTCAACAAAATGTTGACGAAGCCCTGTGGCCCGTGACACTCTTCACGGGAGCGGAATCACCCTTCCGTTATCCGAGAGAGGTAGCGCCAATGGTGACATTGGTCGAATTCAATTCGACAGCCGGTGAAGAACTCCGGCCGGACTTGCTGACCTGCTGTGACGCGCCCACCTGGGCCGACGGCGTGCTGGCGGACCGGCCCTACGCGGACATCGACAGCCTGCTGGCCCGGGCGAGCGAACTCGCCGCCGGCCTGTCCGGCGCCGAGGTGGACCGCGCACTCTCGGCACACCCCCGCATCGGCGATCGGGTCCAGGGCAGCGACACCCACTCCGCGTGGTCGCGTCAGGAGCAGTCCGGCGTCAGCCAGGACGAGTCGGTGGCCGCGCAGCTGCTCGAGGGCAACCTCGCCTACGAGCAGCGGTTCGGCAAGGTCTTTCTGATCTGCGCCACCGGCCTGTCGGCCGAGCAGATCCTGGCGAGCCTGAACCAGCGCCTCACCAACGATGACGAGACCGAGGCGAAAGTGGTCGCCGAGGAACTCCGCAAGATCGCCGTTCTCCGCCTGCGAAAGGTATTCGACGCGTGAGCACCATTACGACGCACATCCTCGACTCCGCGCTGGGCAAGCCCGCGGCCGGCGTCGAGGTGCGACTCGAACAGGTCGGCCCGGAGGTCCGGGTCGTGGCCGAGGGCAAGACCGATGACGACGGCCGGATCAAGGATCTCGGCCCCGAGGGTCTCGAGGCCGGTCACTACCGCCTCACCTTCGACATCGAAAGCTATGCCGCCGCAACGAATCAGACCTATTTCTATCCGACGGTCTCGATCACCTTCAAGGTCGCCGGACAAGCGGGCGAGCACTACCACGTGCCCCTGCTCATGAGCCCCTTCGCCTATTCCACCTACCGAGGAAGCTGAACTCACATGGCAATCAAGCTGGGACAGAACCAGTACGGCAAGGCCGAGAACCGCGTGGTGCGCGTCTACCGCGACACCCCGCGCCACCAGATCCGCGATCTGAACGTCTCGACCTCGCTGCGCGGTGAGTTCTCCGACGCCCACATCACCGGTGACCAGGCCGACGTGCTGCCCACCGACACCCAGAAGAACACCGCCTTCGCCTTCGCCAAGGAGAAGGGCATCCACTCCATCGAGGAGTACGCCCTCACCCTCGCGGATCACTTCATCTCCCGGGCCCCCACCGCCACCGGTGCGCGCATCGAGGTCGAGGAGTACTCCTGGGATCGCATCGAGGTCGACGGCCAGCCGCACGATCACTCGTTCGTGAAGTCCAACCAGGGCATCCGCACCACCGTGGCCAACGTCGACGGCGTCGGCCCGGATCGCGTGGCGCACATCGTGTCCGGCGTGAAGGACCTCGTACTCCTCAAGAGCACCGGCTCGGAGTTCCACGGCTTCTTCAAGGACAAGTACACCACCCTGCAGCCGACCAACGATCGCATCATGGCGACCTCGCTGGTGGCCCAGTGGCGCTACAACCACACCGATGTCGACTGGGACAAGACCTACGACTCGATCCTGAAGGTGCTGCTGCGCCAGTTCGCGGTGGTGCACTCCTACGCGCTGCAGCAGACCCTCTACTCGATGGGCCGCGCGGTGCTCGAGCAGTTCACCGAGGTCGCCGAGATCAAGTTCTCGGCCCCGAACAAGCACCACTTCCTGGTGGACCTGAGCCCCTTCGCCCTGGACAACCCGGGTGAGGTCTTCATCGCCGCCGATCGTCCCTACGGCCTCATCGAGGCCACCGTCGAGCGTGACGACGCGCGCGACGCCGGTAACGCGTGGACCGCGATTCCGGGCTTTTGCTGACCAGCACCGCGCTGAGTTCTTCTTCGTACAGTTAGTAGGAGGTGCGGCGATGGGTGATAGCCATAGCCGCGTGGAAGTGACCGTGACTCGTCCAGAGGACCAGCGTTATTCGCTCTGGCAGTCCCTGGTCTACGGAACTCAGCACATCCTGACGATGTACGGCGGTGTGATCGCACCGCCGCTCATCGTGGGAGGTGCGGCCGGGCTCTCGGCGTCGGACATGGCACTGCTGGTGACGGCGGGCCTGTTCGTCTCCGGCCTGGCGACACTGCTACAGACCCTGGGCATCGGGCCGGTCGGCTCCAGATTGCCGATCGTGCAGGGCATTTCGTTCGTCAGCGTCTCGACGATGGTCACCATCGCGCAGGAGGGCGGGCTGCGGCCGGTCTTCGGCGCGATCATCGTCGCCGGTGCGATCGGCCTCGTCCTCTCCAGTTTCTTCGCGAAACTGGTCCGCTTCTTCCCATCCGTGGTGACGGGAACGATCATCACGGTGATCGGACTCTCGTTGCTGCCCACCGCATTCCGGTGGGCGATGGGCAACAACGCCAAGGCCGCCGACTACGGCTCGATGGGCAATATCGGCTTCGCGGGCCTGACCCTGGTGATCATCCTGGTGATCAGCCGCCTGTTCCAGGGCGCGATCTCGCGGCTGTCGATTCTCATCGGACTGGTGATCGGCACGATCATCGCGGCGGCGACCGGCCACACCGACTTCTCCGGGGTCCGCAAGGCCGACATCTTCGCGTTGCCGCCGATCATGCACTTCGGCAGCCCGACCTTCCAGGCCGGCGCGATCGTCTCGATGACCATCGTGATCCTGGTGATCATGGTGGAGACCACCGCCGACGTGCTCGCCATCAGCGAAATCGTCGGTACCGAAGCCGATTCCAAGCGGGTGGCGGCCGGTCTGCGGGCCGACATGCTGTCCTCGGGTGTGGCGCCGATCTTCGGCAGCTTCCCGTGCAGCGCGTTCGCGCAGAATGTGGGGCTGGTGGCGCTCACCGGCATCAAGAGCCGCTTCGTGGTCGCCACGGGCGGTGTGGTGCTGGCACTGCTGGGCCTGTTCCCGGTGGTCGGCGCGGTGGTGGCCGGGATTCCGTATCCCGTCCTCGGCGGCGCGGGCATCGTGTTGTTCGGTTCCGTTGCGGCGAGCGGTATTCGTACGCTGGCGCGGGTGGACTTCACCGACAACCTGAACATGGTCCTGGTGGCCGTGGCGGTCGGAGTGGGCGTGATTCCCATTGCCGCACCGACATTTTGGGACAAGTTCCCGACCGGCATCGGGGTGGTCATGCACTCCGGCATCTCGGCGACGGCCATCGCGGCCATTGTGCTGAACCTGGCGTTCAACGAGTTCAAGCGTGGAAACAAGCCCGGCGCTTCGGTGTTCGCGGCCGCCGACGACGCGAAGGACGAACTCGGCGATCGTCTCGAGGACGACATTCGCTGAATCGGCGCGGCGCGGAACATATATCGCCGTACTGGCTAGTAGCTCCCGGAACTCCTTGACGGGATTGTTCTGGGAGCATTAGCATTTCCATATCCCAGAAAAACATTTCCGCAATGCGGAAAATCAAGCAGACTTGCTGGTCACAGCACTGCGGAAACGACTGGAGGGATTCCAATGACTCACTCGCTGAACTACGCCGTGAACTGCTCGCTGCTGTTCACCGAGCTGCCGATCCTGGAGCGCGCCGCCGCTTCCAAGGCCGCCGGCTTCGACGCCATCGAGTTCTGGTGGCCTTTCGCCGAAGCCGTGCCCTCGGACCGGGACGTGGACGCGTTCGTCACCTCCGTGCAGGACGCCGGCGTGCAGCTGATCGGCCTCAACTTCTTCGCCGGCGACATGCCCGGCGGCGACCGCGGCCTGGTGTCGTGGCCCGCGCGTGCCGCGGAGTTCAAGGACAACATCGACGTCACCGTCGGTATCGGAGAGCGCTTGGGTATCAAGGCTTTCAACGCGCTCTACGGCAACCGGGTCGATGACGCCACCGCCGAGCAGCAGGACGAGCTGGCCGTCGAGAACCTCTCGGCCGCCGTCGTGGCCGCCGCCCGCATCGGCGCGACGATCCTGGTGGAGCCGGTCTCCGGCGCGCCCCGCTACCCGCTGCTGACCGCCGCCGACTGCCTCGGCGTCATCGACAAGGTGCAGGCGCACTCCGGTGTCTCGAACATCGGCCTGCTCGCGGACCTCTACCACCTCGCTGTGAACGGCGACGACGTGGACAAGGTGATCGCCGAGCACACCGCGCGCATCGCCCACGTACAGATCGCCGACAACCCGGGCCGCAATGAGCCCGGCACCGGCGAACTTCCGATCGAGGCGCAGCTCACCGCCCTGCAGACCAACGGCTACCACGGCTGGGCCGCCCTCGAGTACAAGCCGTCCGGCGCGACCCTCGACAGCTTCGCCTGGCTCCCGCGCGAGCGCCGCGCCGCCAAGTAATCACCGAAGACTTTCCCACACAACGACTTAGGAACTGATCATGAGCAATATCGCTTTCATCGGCCTCGGCATCATGGGCAGCCCGATGGCCGTCCACCTGCAGAACGCCGGCCACACCGTCAAGGGCTTCGACCTGAACCCGTCCAACGCGCAGAAGCTGGTCGACGCCGGCGGCCGCGCCGTCACCTCGATCGCCGACGCCGTGCGCGGCGCGGACGTGGTGGCCGTGATGGTGCCGGACTCCCCGCACGTGCAGGCCGTACTCGCCGGTGAGAAGGGCGTTTTCGAGACCGCCGAGCCCGGCGCGCTGATCATCGACTTCTCCTCCATCCGCCCGGATGTCACCCAGGAGCTGGCCAAGCAGGCCGCCGAGCGTGGCTTCCGCCTGATCGACGCCCCGGTCTCCGGCGGCGAGCCGGGTGCGGTCAACGCCACCCTGTCGATCATGGTCGGCGGTTCGGCCGAGGACTTCGCGGCCGCCAAGCCGTTCCTGGACACCGTCGGCAAGACCGTCGTGCACGTGGGCACCAATGGCGCGGGCCAGACCGTGAAGTCGGCCAACCAGCTGATCGTGGCCACCAACATCCAGGCGCTGGCCGAGGCCGTGGTCTTCCTCGAGGCCTACGGCGTCGAGCTGGGCCCGGCCCTCGACGTGCTCGGCGGCGGCCTCGCCGGTTCGGCCGTGCTGAACCAGAAGCGCGAGAAGATGGCCAACCGCGAGTTCGCCCCGGGCTTCCGAATCGACCTGCACCACAAGGACATGGGCATCTTCACCACCGCCGCCCGTGAGGCCGGCCTGGTGACCCCGGCCGGTTCGCTGATCGCGCAGCTGGTCGCCTCGGCCCGCGCCAACGGCGACGGCCACCTGGACCACTCTGCACTGCTGCGCGGCGTCGAGCGCCTGAGCGGCACGCTGAACAAGGAGAACTGACCACTATGGCACGCATGCGTACCGTCGACGCGGCGGTCCTGATCCTGGAAAAGGAAGGGGCCACACAGGCTTTCGGCCTGCCGGGCGCCGCGATCAACCCGTTCTACTCCGCCATGAAGAAGCACGGTGGCATCAAGCACGTGCTGGCCCGCCACGTCGAGGCCGCTTCGCACATGGCCGAGGGCTACACCCGCGCCAAGGCGGGCAATATCGGCGTCTGCATCGGCACCTCGGGCCCCGCGGGCACCGACATGGTGACCGGTCTGTACTCCGCCTCCGCGGATTCCACTCCGATCCTGTGCATCACGGGCCAGGCGCCCGTGGCCAAGCTGCACAAGGAGGACTTCCAGGCCGTCGACATCGCGTCCATCGCGAAGCCGCTGGCCAAGTGGGCGACCACCGTGCTGGAGCCCGCGCAGGTGCCGGGCGCCTTCCAGAAGGCGTTCTGGCTCATGCGCGAAGGCCGTCCGGGCCCGGTGCTCATCGATCTGCCGATCGACGTGCAGCTGGCCGAGATCGAGTTCGACATCGACACCTACGAGCCGCTGCCGGTCGTGCGCCCCGCCGCGACCCCGGCGCAGGCCGCCAAGGTGCTGCAGATGCTGAACGCCGCCAAGCGTCCGCTGATCATCGCGGGCGGCGGCATCATCAACGCCGACGCCTCCGAGCTGCTGGTGAAGTTCGCCGAGCTGACCGGTGTGCCGGTCGTCCCGACCCTGATGGGCTGGGGCACCCTGCCCGACGATCACGAGCTGAACGCGGGCATGGTCGGTCTGCAGACCTCCCACATCTACGGCAACGAGTCGCTGCTGGAGTCCGACTTCGTGCTGGGCATCGGCAACCGGTGGGCCAACCGCCACACCGGCGCGCTGGACGTCTACACCAAGGACCGCACCTTCGTGCACGTCGACATCGAGCCGACCCAGATCGGCCGCGTGTTCGCGCCCGATTACGGTGTCGTCTCCGATGCCGGTGCGGCACTGGAGCAGTTCATCGCCGTGGCCGAGTCGCTGGACAAGGTCGGTTCGCTGACCGACCACAGCGCGTGGGTCAAGCAGGTGCGTGCCAAGCGCGCCACCGGTCAGCGCAAGACGCACTTCGACAACGTGCCGCTGAAGCCGGCGCGCGTGTACGAGGAGATGAACAAGGCGTTCGGCCCCGAGACCCGCTACGTGACCACCATCGGTCTGTCGCAGATCCAGGCGTCCCAGATGCTGCACGTGTACAAGCCGCGGCACTGGATCAACGCCGGTCAGGCCGGTCCGCTGGGCTGGACCCTGCCGGCCGCGCTGGGTGTGGCCACCGCCGTCAAGGACGAGCCCGTCGTGGCCCTGTCCGGTGACTACGACTTCCAGTTCCTGATCGAGGAATTGGCCGTCGGCGCGCAGTTCAACATTCCGTACATCCATGTGCTGGTGAACAATTCGTACCTGGGCCTGATCCGTCAGGCGCAGCGGGCGTTCGACATGGACTACTACGTGCAGCTGGACTTCGAGAACATCAACTCTCCCGAGGTCAACGGCTACGGCGTGGACCACGTCAAGGTCGCGGAAGGCTTGGGCTGCAAGGCGATTCGCGTCTTCAACCCGGAGGACATCGGTCCCGCCTTCGAGAAGGCCAAGTCGCTGATGGCCGAGTACAAGGTGCCGGTCGTGGTGGAGTGCATTCTCGAGCGTGTCACCAACGTGTCCATGGGTGCGGCCGGGATCGACGCGATCACGGAGTTCGAGGAGCTGGCCTCCGCGTTCGCCGACGCCCCCACCGCAACCGTCCCGCTGGACTAGAGGATTCCGTCATGGCTCGTGTGCTGATCGCCTCCGACAAATTCAAGGGCTCGCTGACCGCGGTTCAGGTCGGAGCCGCCGTGCGAGCCGGAATCCGGCGGGCGCGCCCCGACGCCGAGGTGTCGGTGGTGCCGGTCGCCGACGGCGGTGACGGCACCGTCGCCGCCGCGCTCGCGGCCGGCTTCGACGCGGTCCCCTTGACCGCCTCGGGGCCGACCGGGGAACCGGTGCTGACCGCCTACGCCCGCCGCGACGACCTCGCGGTCGTCGAGATGGCGGACGTGTCGGGCCTGGTGCGGCTGCCGGACGGCCTGCTGCGACCGATGACCGCCACCAGCCGGGGCACCGGCGAGGTGATCGCGGCCGCGGTCGCGGCGGGATGCCGCCGCATCGTGCTCGGAATCGGCGGCAGCGCCGGAACCGACGGCGGCGCAGGACTTCTGGAGGCACTCGGTGCCCGTCTGCTGGACGCCGAGGGTGAGCCCATCGGCGACGGCGGGGCGGCTCTCACCCGGGTGGCGTCCATCGACCTGTCCGCCCTGCGGGAGCGGATGGCCGGCGTCGAGGTCGTCGTGGCCTGCGATGTCGACAATCCGCTGACCGGACCCTACGGGGCCGCTGCGGTCTACGGACCGCAGAAGGGCGCCGATCCGGCCCAGGTGGCCGAGCTGGACGCGGCGCTCGGGCAGTGGGCGCAACGGCTGGCCGCGGAACTCGGGTCGGATCGGCGTGCCGGGACCTTCGACGAGCTGGCGGGCGCCGGCGCCGCGGGGGGCGTCGGATTCGCCGCCCTCGCGGTGCTGGGCGCCACGCTGCGGCCCGGCATCGAATTGATGCTGGAGCTGGTCGGTTTCGACGAGCAGCTGGCCGGGACCGATCTGGTCATCACCGGTGAGGGCAAGCTCGACGAGCAGACTCTGCACGGCAAGGCCCCCGCCGGCGTCGCGGCCGCCGCACGCGCTGCGGGCGTGCCGGTGGTCGCGGTCTGCGGCCGCAACACCCTGCCCGAGGATCGGTTGCACGACACCGGATTCGCCGCCGCCTACTCGCTCATCGAGATCGAGCCGGACGAGCAGCGCTGTCTGAGCGCCGGAGCGATGTTGTTGCAGCAGCTCGGTTTCCGCATCGCCGAGGACTACCTTCCCGTCGATGCGACCGTCGTGGCCGAGCAGTCCGGAGGGGTGTCGTGAAACTGTTGCGAGTAGGACCAAAGGGCGCGGAAAAGCCCGCGGCCCTGGATGATTCGGGTACGTTGCGTGATCTGTCGGCGCTCACCCCGGAGATCGACGGCGCGCTGCTGGGTAATCCCGTCGCGCTGGCCGGGATCGCGCGGGCGTTGTCGTTCGGCGATCTCCCGGCCCTGGACGCCGGCCAGCGCATCGGCGCGCCGATCGCGCGGCCCGGCAAGGTGATCGGCGTCGGGCTCAACTACAGCGATCACGCCGCCGCCATCGGCGCGGCCATTCCGGAGAGCCCGGTGGTGTTCCTCAAGCCGGGCACCACCGTCAGCGGACCCTACGACGCGATCGAGCTGCCGCGCGGCAGCCGGGCCACCGACCACGAGGTCGAACTCGGCGTGGTGCTCGGTCAGCGGTTGCGCGACTGCGCCGATCCCGCCACCGCGCTGGGGGCGGTCGGCGGATACGTCACCGCCAACGACGTGACCGAGCGCAGTGGCATCGCGGGCGAGCCGACCTGGGTGAAGGGCAAGTCCTACGACACCTTCACGCCCATCGGTCCGTGGCTGGTGACTCCCGACGAGGTCGGCGAGCCGCACGCGCTGAGCCTGCAGCTGTGGGTGAACGGGGAACGGCGGCAATCGGGTTCGACCGGTGACATGGTCGTCGGCGTCGGCGAGGTGCTGGCCTACCTCAGCTCGCTGATGACCCTCGAACCCGGTGACCTGGTGCTGACCGGAACGCCCGCGGGTGTCGCGATCAGCAAGCCGGAGCCGAAACCCTATCTGCGCGACGGCGATGTCGTGGTCGTCGAGGTCGCCGGACTGGGACGGCAGCAGACCCTGGCCACCGGCGTGCGCGGCTGAGCCGCTGGAACGACCGGCCGCACCGAATCCGGTGTGGCCGAAGGATTCCCGACGGGGACGTGACGAGGCGCAGCTGGGGTGCCCCAGGCGTCGTCGCGGGAATATTCGAACGGCCCGGTCGCTGTGGAGACCGGGCCGTTCGTCCTGTGTGCGGCCGAGCC
The DNA here is from genome assembly GCF_003626895.1 of Nocardia yunnanensis. Classification (GTDB taxonomy): domain Bacteria; phylum Actinomycetota; class Actinomycetes; order Mycobacteriales; family Mycobacteriaceae; genus Nocardia; species Nocardia yunnanensis. The sequence goes on from NZ_CP032568.1 coordinate 6,969,279, forward strand.
GTTCAGGACTTGTTGCCGCCCAAGCTGAATCGCACACCGTTGGGATCGGCGACGGCGGCCAAGCGGCCGTAGGGCGTGTCCTCGGCGGCCGTGATGATGCTGCCGCCCAGTTCCACCACTTTGCGCACGCTGGCGTCCACGTCCTCCACACCGAAGTAGACGGTCCAGTAGCCGGGGACGCCTGGCGGCAGGAAGCTGGTCGCGTCCATCACGCCGCCCAGCATCGGGGTGGTGGAATGGATTGTGGTGTACCGGAATTCGGGGGTCTCGGCGATGGTGAACGGATCCTGCCAGCCGAACGCCTCCCCGTAGAACTTCAGCGCGTCGTCATAACCGCGGGTGTGCAGCTCGAACCAGGAGGGCGCGCCGACGTGCCCGTCCCAGTGGCCGTCGCCGACGGTGCCGCGCTGTTCGAAACCGGTCATATTGTCCGACTGCCATACGCCGACGCCCACGCCGCCCTTGTCGCCGAACACGGCGAACGTGCCGAGATCTCCGACCGCCGTCGGCGGCACCACGACCGTGCCGCCCGCCGCGGTGACCTGCGCCGCCGTCGCCTCCGCGTCGGTGCTGGCCAGGTAGATCGTCCACTGGCTGGGCCCGGCGTCGGCGTCGCCGGCCATGCCGCCCGCGACCGCCTTGCCGTCCTTGCGGAAGGTGATGTAGTTGCCGTGCTCGGGCGCGATATCTGCGGTCCAGCCGAACAATTCGCCGTAGAAGGCGATCGCGCCGTCGGTGTCGGTGGTGAACAGGTCGGTCCAGATCGGATCGCCGGGCCGGATGGTGTCGGACATGGTGAACTCCTCGGGTATGGGAACGCCCCTCACGGGGATAGACGGCGTTCGCCGGCGAAACTCATCGGGTCAGCAGACCCCAGGTCAGGACCCACGCCAACCATACGAAGCCCGCGCAGAGCAGCGCGGAAAGCGCGAGACGGTGGGCCCGGGTGAGCTCCGCGCGGCGGCGGACCGCGGTGACGCCGGTGGTCGCCAGCAACCCGGTGGTCGCGAGGGCCAGCAGTTGCACGACCAGCCAGGGCAGCGGCCGATGCAGCAGCATCGGCGCGAGCGCGTGGCCGCCGGTCGCGTAGATCGACAGCAGATACAGCAGCGACGCGACGGTGGTGAGCAATCCGGTGCCGGCGAGCCAGCGGGGGATACCGCGGGCCACGCGGGCGGTACGAATTCCGTTGTCCGCGAACGAGATCGCCAGGTAGGCGAGGAAGCCCGCGACGATCAGCCCCAGCGTGACGGCCTGCGCGACGGCGGAGCTCCATCCGGGCGCGCCGGGGTCCTGACTGGCGCGGGCCTGCGCCGGCGGGTCGTCGGCCGAGCACGCCGGGGGAGTGCCGTCGGTGACCTGTCGCAGCCACGCTCGCATGGTGTCGAGGTAGCCGGGCGCGAAATCGCCGGGCGGGACCGGTGATTCGTAGGTCGCGCCGATCCGGTCGAAGCCGGTGGTGGTGGCGCGGCCGTTGTGGGATCCGTCCAGGAACCGGAGGGTGACGCTGGGATCGGCCGCCAGTGCCGCCCGCACGACCGCGGCGCTCTCCGCCGGGGGCACCTGCACATCGTGGCGGCCCCACAATGCCAGCACGGGCACCCGGACATTCGCCCATGCGGGACGCGGATCGTAGTCGGCGGCGGGGAACAGTCCGGCGGCGTCGATCAGGCGTGCTGCGGGGCCGCTCAGGGTGGCCGCCAACGAGCTCGAATCGCCTTGTTGCCGTATCCGATTGGTGAGATTCCAGGTCTGGGTGCGCAACGGCGTGAAGCCGGACGCGCCGAGCGTGATCAGAAACGCCACGTCGGCCGACCGGGCGGCCGCCAGCGGCGTCACCCAGCCGCCCTCGCTGAAACCCCACAGCCCCACCCGGTCCGGGCGCACTCCCGGCGTGGCCCGCAGCACGCGGACGGCGGCGAGGGCGTCGTCGGCGAGGAGTCCGAAGTCGACGTGGGTGCGGGAATAGCCGTCGGTGTGCTTGTCGTAGACGAGGGTGGTGATCCCCATGGCGGCGAAAGCCTCCGCCTCGCGGCGGTATTCCTGGCGGGGACCCGGGCCGGAGCCGGCCACCAGGACGATGCCGGGTGTGTCGGAAAGGGCGGCGGCGGGCGCGAACACAGTGCCGGACAGGATGAGTCCGCCGCCCCCGGTGAAGGTGACCTCGTGGGCGGCGTGTCGGTGTCCGGGGTCGCGCGGGCCGGCGTGGCCTGCGGTAGTGCGGACAGCAGGACGAGCAGCGCGCAGGCGAGGATCGCCCGCCCGGTGGTGGCGGTCATGGGGTCTCCGGGAAGCTGAACATGCGCAACAGCACGGCCTTTCGGCCGTCTTCGGTGTCCGCCCCGCTCGCGCCGTAGCGCTTGACCAGGGCGATGTACTCCTCGAAGAACTCCTCGAAACGCGCCGAATCGACGCGGATCGTGGCCCGCGAGTACGTGAAAAGGTCGGCCTGCGCGCCCATTTCACCGGCATGGCGTTCGAACGACTGGTACAGCTCGACCAGCTCGGCGAGGTGCTGCCTGGCGATCTCGGCGCTGGCGGCGCGCATCTCCTCGGTCTGGGAGCTGTATCTGGGCAGCCGGCGATCCCCGGGGACCGCCCGCCACCACCGCTGCTTGCCGGTGGACAGCTCGGCGGCTTCCTCGACGAAGCCGTGTCTGGCCAGCTGCCGCAGGTGGTAGCTGGTCGCGCCGGTGCTCTCGCCCAGCGCCTGCGCCAGGCTGGTGGCGTTGACCGGCCCGGCCCGCAACTGCTCCTCGATCCGGCGGCGGAGCGGGTGCGCGAGCAGCCGTAAAGCCGCTACGTCGGTGAGGAATTCGGGTTCCGTCGAATCGGCCACGGCTCCACGATAGCGATGCAAAGAGTCTTTGCAAAGAGTCTTTGCACGCCGATACAGCGACGGGCCGCTGACCGAAAGCCAGGGAGATGCGGCGTGCGACTGCTAAATTCACCTCATTGCCCATAGTTTGCTGATTCAGCCGGGTTCCCAGGAGGTTCCGTGAGTTCGGTGATCGACGATGCGCCCTTCACCTCCTTCCACAGGCGGCTCGCCGTCGCCTGCTCGGGCGGGCCCCTGCTGGACGGGTACATCCTCAGCATCGTGGGGACCGCGCTCATCGGGATGACCCCGGAGCTCGACCTGTCCACCGGCGACGTCCAATTGATCGGAGCGGCCGCCCTGATCGGGATGTTCGTGGGCGGCGCGCTGTTCGGCGTGCTGACCGACAAGATCGGGCGCGAGGTCATGTACACCGCCGACCTGATCGTCATGGGCGCCTGCTCGATCGCGTCGTTCTGGGCCGAATCCACCTGGCTCATCGTGATACTGAGGTTCGTCCTGGGCATGGCGGTGGCCGCCGACTACCCGATCGCCACCTCGTTGCTGGGAGAGTGGCTGCCGCTCAAACAGCGCGGCACCCTGCTCGGGTTCCAGATCGTCGCCTGGTACGCCGGATCCGTGCTCGCCTACGTGGTCGGGTATCTGCTGCTGACCTTCGGCGGACACGGCAGCTGGCGGTGGCAACTGGCCAGCGGCGCGGTCCTGTGCGCGTTCTTCCTGATCATCCGGCAGAGCACCGCGCCCGAATCGCCGCGCTGGCTGGCCCAGCACGGCAAGGCGGACAAGGCCGCCGAGATGATCGAGCGGTACCTGCACGTGCGGGTGGACCCGGCCACCCTCGTCGAATCGGACGGGCAGGCAGTCGTGCACGGCTCGCTGCGGGAACTGTTCCAGCCGACCTATCGCAAGCGAATCCTGTTCTGCTGCGGGTTCTTCCTGTGCCAGGTGGCGGTGCTGTTCGCCATGCTGACCTTCGGGCCGCAGATCCTGGCGTCCTTCGGCATGCCCGGCGGCACCTGGATGGATACCCTCGGCACGGCCCTGCTCAGCATGGTGTTCCTGATCGGCTGCCTGCCCGCCATGCGGCTGATCGACACCCTCGGCCGCCGCCCCACCATCGTGTGGTGTTTCGGGCTGATGATCGTCCCGGTGCTGCTGATCGGACTCTGGCCGACCATGCCCACGCTGCTGGCCTTCGCCATGCTGCTGCTGTACGCCTTCTTCTGCGGCGGGCCCAACGTGCTGGACTGGACGTACCCGAACGAGTTGTTCCCCACCCACATTCGCGCCACCGCGGTCGGCGTCGCCACCTCCGTCAGCCGCGTCGGGGCGGCGCTGGGCACGTATCTGCTGCCGTGGTCGCTGGATCACCTCGGCATGGGCCCGACCTTCCTGTTCGCGGCCGCCCTGACCGCCGTCGGCTTCCTGATCTGCGTCTGGGGCGCACCGGAAACCAAAGGCCGGCGGCTGGAATCGGCTGCGACGGTGCCGATTTCGATCCCGATGGCGCGTCCGGAACCGGCATGACAACTGTCATGGTGCGGAGGTGATGGTTGGCAGATTCGCATGCCGCCGCGCGTCCGTAGCGTCATTCCTGTAGCGATCGAACGAATACAGGAGTTCCGAAATGGCCGACCACACCCTCGTCGTGAACGCGCCGCAGCAGGCGGAAGCTCGTCCCAACCTGCTGCGCATGCTCGCCCCGACCATCCGCGACATCGCGGTGCCGCTCGCCGCCTACTACGCCCTGCACGCCGCCGGCTACTCCGACTTCGCCGCGCTGCTGGCCGGCGCGCTGATCTCGGGCGTCATCGTCCTGGTCGAGGTGGTGCGCGCCCGCCGGGTGGACGCCATGTCGGCGCTCATCCTGGCCGGTTTCGTCTTCGGCATCGTCAGCTCCCTCATCAGCGGCGACGCCCGGATGATGATCGTGCGCGATTCGCTCACCACCGGCGTCATCGGCCTGGCCTTCGGGATCAGCGCGCTGCTGGGCAAGCCGTTGACGTATATCGCGGCGCGCAAGGCGTTCTCGGCCAATCCGCAGAAGCTGGCCGAGATGGAGTACAAGTACGAGAACATCCCGGCCGTGCGCAAGCTGCACAATCGGATCGCGGCCATGTGGGGCGCGGGCCTGATCGGGGAGTCGGGACTGCGCGTGGTGCTGGCCTACCAGCTGCCCATCTCCACCATGGCCTGGCTGTCCACCGTGCTGGCGCTGTCCGTCACCACCGTGCTGATGGTCATCACCATCCGAACGGTCAAGCGCGTCAGGCGAACCGAAGCGTCGGCCGCGGCGGGTTACGCTTCGGAGCATGAGTGAGGGCTCGGTTCCGAACGGCACACTGACCGGAACCGCTCGCGTCGAAGCATTCAGTGACGGGGTGATGGCGATAGTCATCACCCTGCTGGTTTTGAACCTGCAGGTGCCCGAGCACGAGCCCGGGCACCTGTTGCGTGCGCTCGGGCACATCTGGCCGGTGTATCTCGCGTATCTCGCGTCGTTCACGACGATCGGGGTGGTGTGGATGAACCATCACACCTTCTTCGGCAGGCTGCGGCGCATCGACCATGTGCTGCGCTGGTGGAATCTCATGCTGCTGCTGGGGGTTTCGCTGGTGCCGTTCCCGACCATCGTGGTGGCGGACAACCTGGTGCACGGGTCGCGACGGGATGCCCAGGTGGCGGTGGCGCTGTACGGCATCGTCGGGGTGGCCATGACCCTGCCGTGGGCGCCCATGTGGCGGCAGCTGGAGAAACGGCCGGAGATGCTGGTGCCGGGGCTCGGGCCGGACTACGCGCGGCGGGAACGCTGGCGGGCGTGGCCGGGCATCCTGGTCTACACGGTGACGATCGGCATCGGATTTCTTTCTCCCGTCACGGCTTTGGTGCTGTACCTGCTGGTGTCGACCTTCTACGGGATCAGCACCAAGGGCTGGAGTTCGCCGACGGGCACCGACCCGGACGAAGAATAGGGCTTGCCAATTTAAGCGCATGTGATTAACTCACCGGATGGGCAGCATCAGCGGGGCCGGACCGGTCACCCAGATCGCATGGGTCGTCGAGGACATCGCCGTCGGCGAGGAATTCCTGCGCACGATCCTGGGGGCGCGCACGTGGATGCGCATGCCGGAGGTGCGCTTCGGCCCCGAGAACACCGTCTACCGCGGCGAACCCGCCGATTTCACCGCGCACATCGCGCTGTCCTACAGCGGCGACACCCAGCTCGAACTCATCCAGCCGGTGCGCGGCCGCTCCATCTACACCGAATTCCTCGAGCGTGGCGGCCCGGGACTGCACCACATCTGCACCGAACCCGCCGACTTCGACGCCGCCTTGAAAGACGCTGCGGCGCAAGGCATCGCGGTGGTGCAGCAGGGCGACATGGGTGGCCAGATGCGGTTCGCCTACCTCGACGGGGCGGCCGCGGGCGTGCCGTTCGTCGAACTCGCCGAGATCGGGCCGCACATGCGGCGGTTCTTCGAGCAGATCAAGAAGGATGCGCAGTGAGCACAGCGATACCGGAAACCCTTGCCGCCGAGACGATTGCCGAATGGTCCGACGAGTTCGACGTGGTGGTCGCCGGATTCGGCATCGCCGGCGGCTGCGCGGCGGTCGAGGCGGCCGGGCGCGGGGCCCGCGTGCTGGTGCTGGAGCGGGCCGGGGTCGCCGGCGGCACCACCGCCCTCGCGGGCGGGCACTTCTATCTGGGTGGCGGCACCGCCGTACAGAAGGCCACCGGGCACGCGGATTCGGCCGAGGAGATGTACAGGTACCTGCTGTCGGTGGCACGCGATCCGGAACCGGACAAGATTCGCGCCTACTGCGACGGCAGCGTCGAGCACTTCGACTGGCTGGAAAGCCTCGGATTCCAGTTCGAGCGCAGCTACTACCCGGAGAAGGCCGTCATCCAGCCCGGTACCCAGGGGCTGATGTACACCGGCAACGAGAAGGTCTGGCCCTACCGCGACCAGGCGACGCCCGCGCCGCGCGGGCACAAGGTGCCGGTGCCGGGGGACACCCAGGGCGCGGCCATGATCATCGAACTGCTGGTGAAACGGGCCGCCGCGCTGGGTGTGGAGGTGCGCTACGAGACCGGGGTGACCAACCTCGTGTGCGGCGCGGACGGCGCCGTGGCGGGGGTGGCGTGGAAGAACCTCGGCAGAACCGGTGCGGTCAAGGCGACGTCGGTGGTGCTGGCCACGGGCGGATTCGTCATGAACACCGAGATGGTGGCCGAACACGTGCCCTGGCTGACCGAGAAGCCCTTCGTGCTCGGCACCCCCTTCGACGACGGGCTCGGCATCCGGCTGGGCGTCTCGGCGGGCGGCGCGACCCGCATGATGGATCAGGCGTTCGTGACCGCGCCCGTCTATCCGCCCGCGCGGCTGCTGACCGGAATCGTGGTGAACCGCAACGGCGAACGCTTCGTCGCCGAGGATTCCTACCACGCCCGGACCTCCGCCTTCGTCCTCGATCAGCCCGGCGCGGCGGCGTACCTGATCGTGGATTCCGAGCACATGGAACGACCCATGTTCCCGCTCGCGCCGTTCATCGACGGCTGGGAGACGGTCGAGGAGATGGCCGATGCGCTCGGAATCCCCTGTGCGACACTGCGCTCCACACTCGACCGGTACAACGAGCACGCCGCGCGCGGCGAGGATCCCGACTTCCACAAGGCGGCCGAATGGCTGCAACCGCAGGATCAGGGCCCGTGGGCGGCCTTCGACCTGACCCTGGGCAAGGCGCTGTACGCGGGCTTCACCCTCGGCGGCCTGCGCACCTCCGTCGACGGGGAAGTGCTGCGGGACAATGGATCACCGATTCCGGGCCTGTACGCGGCGGGCGCCACGTCCTCGACCCTGGCGCAGGACGGCAAGGGCTACGCGAGCGGCACCCAGCTCGGCTCGGGGTCGTTCTTCGGCCGCCGCGCCGGGCGTCACGCCGCCGCCCGCTCCAGCTGACGGATCAGCTCCGAGGCGGTCACCGGGTCCAGCGCCCCGAAGTTCCCCGCTCGCAACCGCACCGACAGCACGCGTTGCCGCTCGGGCTCGTAGCGATAGCCCCCCTCGAGCCCGGGATCGAGCGCGACCGTCAGCTCACGGGTGGGGCCGAACCGGCGATACAGCGCTTCGCGGGTGATCTCCCAGCCCAGTTCCTGCAGCGCGAACATGCGATCGGTGCGCAGCTCGCGATCGGTGAAGCGGGACAGGATGTCCGCCTGCGTCTCCGCGGTGGTCAGTGCGTAGGTCCGTCGGTGCAGTTGCTCGAACGGCTGGTGTAAACGGCTGTCGGAGAACGACTCCCGCCAGGCCGCCAGCGCCTCGCCCAGGTGAAGCGGATGGGCGACGCCGACCAGTGCCTCCGGCCCCGGCTCGACCGCCGCACCGGTGGCGTCGAGCAGCGTGTGCTCGGCATCGACCCGGAAGCTGCGCGTCACCGCCCCCGTGCCGTCGAAGCTCGCCCACACCAGCCGCTGCGCCAATGGGCCGAGCTCGGAATCCTCGACGATCAAACGCCGGAACGCGGGCGTGCGCCACCGCCGTCCGTCCACCATGGCCGCCTCGAAACGCCGAATCTGGTCGGTGGTCACCGATTTCGGGTCCGCGCGGGGCGCCTCGTCCGCGGTGGCCGCGAGCCGGGCGCGCACCCGGCGGCTCAGGGCTTCGGCGGCGGGGGAGGGCTGCTCCTCGGGTTCGGCCCGGCGCAGCCACGGTGTCATGCGGCCCGCGCGCGGATCGGGATCCTCGACCCGCACCGTCGGCCGGACCCGCGCCACCTCCGCCACGAACGCGTGCCCGTGCTCGGTCAGCCAGCTGTCGACGAACCGATCGATGAACTCCCGCTCCCGCTCCGCGCCCGTGCGGTAGGCCACCGCCGCGTGCTGGGCGATGGCGAAGACCACCGCCGCCCCCTCCGGCGGGACCGGCCGGCGCGGATCGGCCGCGTATCGCGCTGCGGCATCGGCGAATTCGTCCAGTCCGTCCAGGCGCGCGGCCGCCAGCACCGTCTCCACGGCCGTCCGGTGGCGCCGCAAGAATTTGCGCACCGCGACCGTGGCGTGCGGATCCGCCCAGCGCCCGTCGCTCACAACGGGTCGCGCACGATGAGCGAAACCGCCATGGGCACCAGCAATTCCACCAGATCACCCACCGGCGGCCGCGGGTCCGACAGCAGCCATTCGTGCGCGAGGCCGTTGATCGCACCGATCAGGGCGCTGCCCGCGAGTTCCGGATTGCCGCGAATGGCGGCGTTCGAACCGGCCAGCGGCCCGATCGCGAGGCGAATGGTGTCGACCCAGCCGTGGCGGCGATCGCGGCGGTGGTGCTCCATGCGCTCGCTCACCCCGACCACCTCGACGAAGGCGACCTTGGCCCGGAACGGGTCCGCGCCGATCGAGTTCAGGAACGCCGTCAGCGCCCGCGTCACGGTATCGGTCGGGTCCGGGTCGGGCCCCATGGTGCGCACCGCGGCGGCCAGCGCCGCCGCCGACTGGTCCTGGATCTGGTCGTACGCCGCGACCAGGACGTCCTCGCGGGTCTGGAACTCCTCGTAGAACTGGCGTTTGGACAGTCCGGCCGCCGCGCACACGTCGGCCAGCGAACAGTTGGCGTAGCCGCGCTCACCGAAAATCTGGATGGCGGCGTCGAGGAAACGCTGTCGGCGCTCTGCTTTTCGTTCGGTCACGGCGCGTCCGCCGTACTGCCTGCCTTCGATCGTCACTGTCGTTTCTCGATCGTCACGCCTGAAAGGTTACGGGTGAATTCCCCGCGTCAGCGTCGCGGGCGCAAACCGTCCATCATGTGGCCGACCATCTCGTCGAACAGGCCGTCGGCCTCCTCGGCCGCGACCAGCCCGGAACCGAGGATGGCGGCCAGCCCGTGTAGCGCGGCCACCGCCGACAGGCAGATGCGCCGCGGCTCGCCCGGCACCACCTCGCCGCCGGCCTGCGCGTCGGCGACCATCTCGATGGGCACCGTGAAGGCGCGCGCCGCGGCCTCCTCGATGGCCGGATCGGAACTGTTCTTGCGCGCGAACATCAGCGCCAGCAGGGCCGGATTGTCGATGGCGAAGCGCAGATACGTGTGCGCCATGGCGCGCAGCCGCGCGGGGAAGGCCGCGGTATCGCCGCCGGAACCGGCCGCCTGCTCGAATCCGGCTCCCAGCCGCTCGAATCCGGCGATGGTGAGCGCGTCCAGCAGGGCCTGCTTGTCGCGGAAGTGCCGGCTCGGCGCGGCGTGGCTGACGCCGGTGTCGCGGGCGAGCTGACGCAGCGACAGACCGTCGACGCCGGCGCGGCTGAGGGTCTCCTCGGCGCGGCGCAGCAGTTCGGCACGCAGGTCCCCGTGGTGATAGGAACGCGCGCGCTCGACCACCTCCCGGGCCTTGCGCTTGGTGATGCTCATGGTGAGAGCAGGATATCGGACACACCCGCCCATGTTGGCGTTGACTACTTTGTTGTCGCTGCCTACATTCGTCGTATGGCGAAAGACAGTGGGCCGCGGGCCGGTGTGCCGCTGCGTGGCTGGTTCGCACCCGCCCTGGTGCTGACCGTGCTCGCGGCGCTGATCGGCACCATGTACCTCGGCTATACCTCCGATCCGGAAAAGAACCTGCACGATTTTCCCGTCGCCCTGGTCAATCAGGACGTGGGCGATGTGCTGAACGGCAAGACCACGAACGTCGGCGACCAGATCGCCGACGCGCTGACCCAGAAGATCCCGGCCGACAAGATCGACCTGCGAGTGGTCGGCATCAACGAGGCCCGCCAGCAGCTGAGCAACGGCCAGATCTACGGCGCCATCGTCATTCCCGGTGATTTCACCAAGCGGCTGTCGATTCTGGCGGCGGCCGCGGTGCTGCCCGGTGACGTGGAACGCCCGGTCATCACCGTGCAGACCAATCCGCGCGCCGGCACCTACGCCTCCTCGATCATGCAGCGCATCACCGATCGCGCCATGGCACAGGTCAATTCGACGGTCGGCGCGCAGGTCACCGATCAGGTGAAGGCGGCGCTCGCCCCGCACGACGGCGCGCCCGCCACCGAACTCAGCGGTGCGGCCCGGCTGCAGCTGGCCACGCCGATCGACGTGGTGGTCAGCCCGTACCGGCCGTTGCCCGCCGGCACCGGACAGGGCCTGTCGGCGTTCTTCTACACCCTGGTGCTGCTGTTCGCGGGCTTCAGCGGGGCCATGATCATCCACTCCATGATCGACAATGTGCTCGGCTACCTGCCGGCCGAATACGGTCCGTGGTTCCGGGCGCCGGATCCGATGAAGATCAGCCGCTGGCACACGCTGCTGATCAAATGGGCCATCGCCGCGCTCACCGCACCGCTGCTGTCGGGCATGTTCATGGGCATCGCGACCCTGTTCGGTATGCCGATCGATCAACCGCTGGCGCTGTTCCTGTACGGCACGCTGGCCGTCATCGCGGTGGCGGTGACCGGCCTGGCGGTGCTGGCCGCCTTCGGCACCATGGGCCTGCTGATCAATATGGTCGTGTTCGTGGTGCTGGGCCTGCCGTCGTCCTCGGGTTCGATTCCGGTGGAGGCGATTCCGCGCTGGATCGCCGCGCTGTCGAGCTTCGAGCCCATGCATCAGATCTACCTGTCGGTGCGCGCCATCCTGTTCTTCGACGGCCATCTCGAGGCCGGCCTGAGCACCGGGATCTGGATGACGATCTTCGGGCTGGGCCTGGGTCTGGTGCTGGGCGCGGTCGCCACCCACACCTACGATCTGCGCGGCCTCTACCGGCTGGGCATCGCGCACACCCTCGAACCCGTCGCGGCGGCCGACGCGGAATCGGGCCACCCACAGTGACTTTCGGCCCTGTTCGTTGTCGAGCTGTGACAGTGATACTGGCCGCGGGCACCGAATAACTCATCGCCGGGCGATGATTGTGGGGCGGTTCGATGGTGATGGCTTCGTCGCAGTTCGATCAGTTGACGGGACGGTTCCTGCGCGCGGTGCGCGATGCCGGTGGTGGCCTGGGCGCGGTCTGCGCCGCCTGTGTGCGGGTGTTACCGGTGACCCGGGCCGCCATCGTGCTCGAGGAACGCGATGCGGGCATGCAACCCTGGTGCGCCAGTGACGAATTCGCGCGCCGGGTGGAATTCGCGCAGGCCACCGCGGGCGAGGGGCCCGCGGTCAGCGCCGTCGCCGAGGGCGTGCCGGTGCTGGTGGCCGACCTGGGCGTGGACTGCGAGCAGTGGCCGGGCTTCGCCGAGGCGCTGACGGTGTCCGCTGCCGGGGAACCGCTCTGCGGCGCCATGTTCGCGGTGCCGTTGCGGCTGGGCTCGATTCGGCTCGGCACCGTCGATCTGTATCGCGACGTGACCGGGCGGCCGGGGTCGCGGCTGCTGTCGGCGGCGCTGCACATCGCCGATCTGGTCACCGCCTCCCTGGTGCTGGCCACCGGCGACGAGGCCCGGCAGTGGGCACAGCCGTTGTCCAGCCGCTGGATTCACCAGGCCGCCGGCATGACCAGCGCCCGGCGCGGCATCGATATCGCCGACGCCTACGCCTGCCTGCGCGGATACGCCTTCACCCATGGGATTTCCCTGGTGGAGGTGGCACGGCGGGTGGTGGAGCGCGAGATTCGCATCGAGCCCGAATGAGCGCAACTGTTTCGCGACACCCTGTCCGGCCCATACCATGAGCTGACGGTAAGAGCGGCACAGGAACTTTCGTGGCGGGCGCTTCGCGTCCGGCGAGCGGGGTGATGGCGGTGTCCGACAGCGAGCTGCTGGTGACGGTGTTGGCGCGGTTCGCCCGCCTGCTCCCGGCGACCCACGAACTGCCGCACATCCTCGACGAGTTGATGCGCAGCGCCATCGATGTGCTGGAACCGGGCGGGGTGACGGTGGCGCTCTCCCCGCAATCACGGGGAGACCGGTCGGAAGTTTTCGGCGGTATCCCGGCGGATCTGCTGGATCTCGAAGCGTGTCAGCGCGATCACGACCGCGGACCCGGGGTGGTGGCGCACAGCTGCGGGGCGCCGGTCACCGTCACCGAGATCGGCAGCTACGGCGACCTGTGGCCCGAGTACGCCAATCTGGCTGCCCGGCATCGCATTTCCTCGGTGGCCGCCATCCCCATGCGGCTCGACGGAACCGAAGCCGGTGTGCTGAGCCTGTATTCGCGCGATCCCCGGCGGTGGACGGGCCGGGATCTCTCCGTCGCGACGCTGCTCGCGGGCATGGCCGCCGGTCATATCGTCACCGTGAATCTGGTGGCCCGCCAGCAGCGGGTGACCGAGCAGCTACAGCGCGCGCTGATCACCCGGGTCGTGGTCGAGCAGGCCAAGGGCGTGATCGCGCACGCGCACCACACCACGCCGGACGCGGCCTTCGAACTGATTCGCGCGCACGCTCGCCGCAACCGGGTCACCGTGCACGCCGTGGCCCACGGCATCGTCGAACTGGGACTGCATATTTGAGCGCGCGCGGCCCGCGGCGGGGTTTTCCCGGGAATTGCGTCAGGTAAATTGGATCCGGCGCTGCCGCCGCGCCCGCGGCGTAGCCTTGACGGTTGGCGGAAACGAAAGCCCCTGTCCCCGGCCGGTTTCCGTCCGCGGTGAGCGGCCGTCCCTGTCCCTCGACGGCTCGTTCGGCAAGTTCGTGCTCGCTCGACCGTCGATCTGGGGGCGCTCGTGAAAACCTCACGCGCATCGCAATTCTCCGCTGCCCGCTTCGATCACCTGGTGGGCCGGATCGCCCACGGTGATCGGGACGCCTACGCGGAGCTCTACCGTCGCACCCGCGGCCTGGTCTACGCCCGGGTCCTGAACATCGTGTGCGACACCGGTTATGCCGAGGAGACGTGTCATGAAGTCTACCTGCAGGTCTGGCGCAGCGCGGGCGGCTTCGACCCGGCCCGCGGCAGCGCCCTGACCTGGCTGTCCACCCTGGCCCACCATCAGGCCGTGGATCGGGTGCGCCGCGAGTGCAGCGCGGCCGGGCACGAACACCGCTGGGGCGTGGGCGATTACCGTCCGGCCGCCGACGTGGTGGCCGAGGAGATCCTGCGCCGCCAGGAGGAACGCGCCATCCGGCTCGGATTGGCCACGCTCACACCGTATCAGCGGGAATCGGTGGTGCTCGCCTTCTACGGCGGGCTCACCTACGCCCAGGTCGCCGCCCGGCTGGGCATCGGGCTGCCGGCGGTGAAGGCGCGCATCCGCTCCGGGCTGGCGCAGCTCAAAACGGCACTGGCATAGGCGAATCCGCGACTCAGTGCGCGGCGGTCGCCTTGAAGCCGCGGGGCACCAGCACCACGGTCAATACCGCCACCGCGCCCACCATGGCGGTGGAGATCCAGGAGGTGGTGGTGAGCGCCGCGTCGTAGGCGTGCTGGGCGATGCCGAGCACCTGCGCCCCGGTCTCGCCGCCGATCTTGTCCGCGACGTAGGCCGCACCGCCCACCGAGCCGCGCGCATCGGCGAGATCGTCACCGCGCAGCGGCAATCCGTTCATGTGCGAGGTGAACAGCCGGCCGTGAATGCTGCCCAGCAGCGCCACGCCGAGGCCGATGCCGAGCTCGTAGTTGGTCTCCTCCACCGCGCCCGCCTGCCCCGCCCGCTCGGCCGGAACCGCGGCCACCAGCACCGCGGCCGCGGTGGTGATCGCGATGCCGTCACCGATGCCCAGGCACACCAGGATCAGCGCGACCAGCGGATAGGTGGTGTCGGGCACGGCGGCCAGCACGGCGAAACCCGTTGCCAGCGCGCCCAGGGCGAAGCCCATCAGGAACCGCACCCCCACCCGCGGCATGAGCCACGGCGTGGCCAGCGAACCCAGCAGGGTCGCGATCGCCGCCGGCAGCGTGCGCACGCCCGCCTCCGAGGGCGAGTAGCCGTGAATGTACTGCAGCCACAACGAGATCAGGAACAGCGCCGCGCCGATGGCGAGCATGGCCACCAGGGTGGCGACCGCCGCCGCGGTGAAGGCGCGATTCTTGAACAGCCGCACGTCCAGCAGCGGGTCCGGCGACCGGGTCTGCCGGTAGGCGAACAACCCCAGCAGCGCGAACGCCGCGACCAGGATCACCAGATCGATCGCGGCCGGATTCCCCTTGGCCACATGCTTGATGCCCCACGCCAGCGCCACCACGCCCAGCACCGACACCACGGCACTGAGCCAGTCCAGGCTGCCGTGTTGCGGCGCACGGTATTCCGGCAACAGCCACACACCCGCGGCCACCGTGACGATCACCACCGGCACATTGAGCCAGAAGGCCGCCGACCAACCGAACGCCTCGACCAGATGGCCGCCGACCAGCGGGCCGATCGCCGCGCCCGCGCCCGCCACCGACGCCCAGATGCCGATGGCCAGGGTGCGTTCGCGGTCGTCGGTGAAGATATTGCGGATCAGCGAGAGCGTGGACGGCATGACCATGGCGCCGCCGACTCCCAGCAGCGCGCGCCCGCCGATCAATTGCGCGGGGGCGTGCGCGGTGGCCGCCACCACCGAGGCCAGCCCGAACAGCACGAAGCCGGAGAGGAACAGGCGCTTGCGGCCGTAGCGATCGCTGACCGCGCCGCAGGTGATGAGCAGTCCGCCCAGGACCAGACCGTAGAGGTCGACGATCCAGAGTTGTTCCATGGGACTGGGTTCCATGTGATCGATGAGCGACGGCAGCGCGACATTCAGGATCGTCGCGTCCATCGCCACCAGCAGCAGGCTCGCGCACAGCACCGCGAGCATGGCCCACCGGCTCGCCGGGGCGGGTGTCATCGTTCTCCTCCACTAGACGCGTGATCAGGTTGCTGGCAACAACCTGGCTAAGCCTAGTCGAGGGTGGCGGCGGTCTTGCTGTTCGCGCTCTGCGGGGTGCGGTCGGCGTGCTGCTTGGCCAGCAGATCGCGGATCTCGGTGAGCAGTTCCAGCTCGGTCGGATCGGCCTTGACCGCGGTGGGCTTGCTGAGCCGATGCTTGATGGTGTTCATCGGCAGGATGAGCACGAAGTAGAGGACCGCGGCGACGCAGAGGAAGTTGATACCGGCGCTGATGATCGGGCCCAGCGCCACGAACGTGGACGGTTTGCCGGCCAGGATCTGAAAGCCCAGACCGTATTCCTTGTTGCCGCCGAGGGTCGCGAGCAGCGGTTCGAGTACGCCTTTCGTGATCGAGGTGACGATGGCCGTGAACGCGGTGCCCATGACGACCGCCACCGCCAAGTCGAGGACGTTGCCCCTCATCAGCAACTCTTTGAAACCCTTGAGCATGACGCGCTAGATCCAATCCGAGACGAATTCGTTATCTTCCGACTGGAAGTCTAAGGGGCCTCGAGGCGGAAGGTGCGCACCAGCGCGACACTCATCGCGAGCATCACGACACTGAACGGCAGCGCTATGAGGATCGCCACCGTCTGTAAGGTCGTCAGGGCTGTCGCGCCGGTTCCGCTGGCGACCAGCAATGCCACCGCTACCGCCCCCTGCGCGCAGGTCCAGAAGGCGCGGCTCCACCTCGGCGGTTCCGGATTGCCGCCCGAGGACAGCATGTTCACCACCAGCGCGCCCGAGTCGGCGGAGGTGACGAAGAACAAGACGATCACCAGAATCGCCAGCCCCGCGGTCACCGATCCGCCGGGCAGGGTGTGCAGCAGTGCGAACAGGGCGCTGTCACGGTCGGGACCATCCGCACCCGACAGCCCACCGCCGCCGAACATTTCGCGATGCAGGCCCGCACCGCCGAAGACCGCGAACCACACGAAGGTCAGCAGCGTCGGCACCAGCAGCACGCCGGCCACGAACTCACGCACCGTGCGGCCGCGGGAGATGCGCGCGATGAACACCCCGACGAAGGGCGCCCAGCTGATCCACCAGCCCCAGTAGAAGACCGTCCACTGCCGGGTCCAGGCGGTACCGTCCGGTCCCTCGGACGCGCCGGTGTAGAGGCTGATTCGCGGCAGCGTCTGCAGATACTGGCCGAGGTTCTGCACCAGCGCGTCGACGATGAACAGCGTCGGCCCCGCGATGAGCACGTACACCAGCAGCACGGCCGCCACACCCATGTTCGCCTGCGACAGCAGCTTGATGCCCTTGTCCACCGCCACCGAGATCGTGGCCAGCGCGGTGACCGCCACCACCAGCACCACCTGCAAGCCCTTGCCCGGTTCGTGCAGCCAGCCTTGATAATTCAGGCCCGCCGAGATCTGCAGCACCCCCAGCCCGAGCGAGGTGGCCACGCCGAAGACCGTGCCGATCACCGCCACCACGTCGATGACGTCGCCCCGCCACCCGCGAATACGGTCGCCCACAAGCGATTCCAGCGACCAGCGAATCGACACCGGCCGGCCCTTGCGGTGATTCGAATACGCGATCGCCAGACCCACCACCACGTAGATGGCCCACGGGTGGATGCCCCAGTGCAGAAACGTCTGCACCATGGCCGCATCCGCGCGCTGCGCCGGCGTCGAACCCACGCCCGGCCGCGGATCCTCGTAGTGGAACAGCGGTTCGGCCACACCCCAGAACACCAGGCCGATACCCATGCCGGCCGCGAACAACATGGGAAGCCAAGCGCTTAGCGAATATTCGGCCCGTTCGCCGTCGTCGCCGAGGGTGATGCCGCCGAATCGGCCCAGCCCCAGCCGGATCGCGAACACCACGAACAGGGTCACGAGCACGATGTAGTACCAGCCGAAGTCGCCGATCACGTGATCCTGCACGGCCTTCGCCTGCCGGGCGGCGGCGTCGCGAAAGACGATGGCGTACACCGTGAACGCGGTCACCACCAGTGCGGCGGGCCAGAAGACCCTGGGCGCCACCGCCGTTCGAGGATGGACGGGACTCGGGCCGGGGGTGGTGCTCGGTGCGCTCACGTCAGGCATCCCCTGTGGTGTCGTGTCGATCAACGCGATATCGGAGCAACGAGGTCCGGCCGGGGCAGCGAACAACCCCGGTTCCGAGCCCGGGGGCCCGGAACCGGGGTCGGTGAGACTACTTGCCGGTGCGGTTCTTCAGCGCGGTGACGATCTCGTTCACCGCGGCCAGCACATCCTGCGCCGCGTGATCGAGATTGGCGCGCACCTGTTCCAGCGTGCCCTGCAGATCATCGGGGGTGATTCTGTCGGCGAATGCCTTCGCCATATCGGCGAGATCGGCGGCGGCGTCCTGGGCGCGCCCCGCGAGCTCGGCGGCCGCGCCGCTGGCGCGTTCGGCCAGTTGCCCCGCCGCGGCCTCGGCTCGCTCCCGCAGATCGCCGGCGGTGACCCCGAGGTCGGTGGTCAGATCGTCGGCGGTGGTGCGCAAGTCGTCGGCGAGCCGCTCGTCGTCGAAATCGTCATTCGTCGGCATGGTCACGCGCCCCTTACTTCGATCCGCCGCCCAGTTTTTCCTTGATCTTGCCCATCAGGCCGCCGACCTTCTCCTTCATCTCCTCGCCCGCGTGTTGCACCTCGTCGCGGGCCTTGTCGGCGGCCTCCCGGGCCTTGTCGCCCATGTCCTGGGCCGCGGACTTGGCCTGGTCACCGGCCTCGTTCATCTTGTCGCCGAAAGAAGACATCGGAACCTCCCTACGTCGGTCACGCTCGGGGCGGATGCAGCGATCTTTCAGCAACTGATACTAGTCCGTTTGTCCACTTCGCGTGGGTTGTCAGGACACCGGACCCAGCACCCGCTCGAGGTAGGCATTGGTGAACCGGCCCTTGGGGTCCAGGCGGCGGCGCACCTCGGCGAAACGATCCCAGTCCGGGTAGCGCTCCCGCAGCGTCTCGGCGGTCTGGAAGTGCCGCTTGCCCCAGTGCGGGCGGCCGTTGTAGCGATCGAAAACCCGTTCGCAGGCACGGAAATACGGTTCGTAGTCCATGCCCTGGTACTGGTGGACCGCGATGTAGCAGGTGTCGCGACCGCCGGCGGGCGAGAGGAAGGCGTCGTCGGCGGCGACCCAGCGCACCTCGATCGGCATCGGGGTGTCGAAATGCTTGGCCACCTCCTTGATCTCGCGGATGGCATCGACCGAATGCGCGCGCGGCAGTGCGTATTCCATCTCGGTGAAACGGAACAGCCGCGGGCTGGCGAACACCTTGTAGGAGCGCTCGACCTGGCGGCGGTAGCTGCCCGCGTAGGCCGCGCCGCGCTGCACCCACGGGATCAGGCCGGGGCGTCGGCGGGTCAGCCGGCACAGGGCGTCGAAGGTGTAGTTGGTCATGAGGATGTCGGAGAACCAGTCCACGGCCTTGCCGCGCGGTTGCTCGGGCAGCTCGACGGTGTTGTTGCGCTTGGTCATCGCCAGCGGGCTGTGCGCGAACATGTAGAACTCGAAGTGCTCGTTGCCGTCCACGTAGCTGTCCAGATCGGTGAGCACCTCCTCGACCGGCACCGGCCGCTCGATGCCCTCGAGCACGAACGACGGCACCATCCGCAGGGTGACCGCGGTGACCACGCCGAGCGCGCCCACATTCACCCGCGCGGCGCGCCAGCCGTCCGGATCGGACTGCTCGTTGAGCTCCACCCGGCTGCCGTCGGCCAGCACCAGTTCCACCGAATGCAGTGCGGCCGAAAGGTTCTGGAGCCGGGCCCCGGTGCCGTGGGTGCCGGTCGCGGTCGCGCCCGCGATCGACTGCACGTCGATATCACCGAGATTGGGGAAGGCCAGACCCAGCGGGTGCAGCGCGGTGCTGGCGGCATTGAGGGTGATGCCCGCTTCCACCCGGACCAGCCCGCTGGCGCGGTCCACCTCGAGGATCCGGTCGAGCTGGTTCAGGCGCATGAGGGTGCCGTCGGTGAGCACGGTCTCGGTGAACGAGTGGCCGGATCCCGCGACCCGCACGGTGTGGCCGGCGGCCTCGGCCTGGGCGAGTACTGCCGCGACGTCCTCGGGCGAGCTCGGTTCGGCGATGGTCGCCGGGGCACAGCTCTGATCCCCGGCCCAGTTCACCCAAGAGTTGGTCATGCGACCAACTGTAAACCGCGAGTGTGATGTGCGCTACCGTTTGCGCGGCGGGCACGCCGCCGCCTTGGCGCGTTCCACCTCGTCCTCGGTCAAGGGTGGTTGCGTGAGCGGCATGCGGGGCACGCCGTCACCGCGGACGCCGTTGAGGATCACCGCCATATAGCGCTCCCAGACATCGGAATTCACCGGCCGGGCGAAGCCCGCGATGCCGTCGACCATGTTCACCATGGCGAAGAAATCGGCCGGCTCGATATCGGGCTGCAGGGCGCCGGCGTCCTTGGCGCGCTGGATGACGGCGTTCATGCCGGGCCGGATGCGGTCCTTCATGCAGACGAAACGGTCCATGCTGTCGTGCAATTCGAGGATCACCTCGCCGAAACCGCGGTTGACCGCGATGTGTCGGCACGAGTACTCGAACAGGCCGACCAGGCCCTGCCACGGGTCCGGGTGGTGCAGTGCGGCGTCCACGGCCCCGGCCAGCTCGGTGACCATCTGGTCGAAGACCTCGGAGATGAGCTCCTGCTTGTTGGCGAAGCGGCGGTAGACCGTGCCGACGCCGACGCCGGCGCGTTCGGCCACATCGTCGAGGGTGACCTCCAGGCCGCGATCGGCGAACAGCTCGCGGGCGGCCGCGATGATGCGCTGCTGGTTGCGGGCGGCGTCCGCGCGCAGACGCCGAGGTGGTGGCGCGGTGGTGACGTGATTCACAGGCTAATCCTAACAGGAATCGGGATTATCCGGAGGCATTGTCTCCGTTTGGCATGGTAGCTTTCATCGGTAAACGGAGACGGGTTCTCCGTTAATCCTAGGGGACGAGGAAAACACCATGACAACAGCTCTCGAGAAAGACGTGGCCGCCCCCACGGCGGCGGCCGGGCGGCGCGGATCGCACGCCCTGCGCTGGTGGGTGCTGGCCGTGCTGGGCGTCGCCCAGCTGATGGTCGTACTGGACGCGACCGTCGTGAACATCGCGCTGCCGCACGCCCAGGCCGACCTCGGGTTCTCCAACGGGGACCGGCAGTGGGTCATCACCGGCTACGCACTTGCCTTCGGCAGCCTGCTGCTGCTGGGCGGGCGACTGTCGGATCTGTTCGGCCGTCGCACCACCTTCATCGTGGGCCTGGTCGGCTTCGCCGCCGCCTCCGCGATCGGCGGCGCGGCCGGCAACTTCGAAATGCTCGTCGGATCCCGTGTGGCGCAAGGCGTTTTCGGCGCGCTGCTCGCACCCGCGGCACTGTCGCTGCTGACGGTGACCTTCACCGAACCCCGCGAACGCGCCAAGGCGTTCGGCATCTTCGGCGCCATCGCCGGCGCCGGCGGCGCACTGGGCCTGCTGCTGGGCGGCGCGCTCACCGAATGGGCCTCGTGGCGCTGGGTGATGTACGTGAACCTGGTGTTCGCGGCCGTGGCACTGGTCGGCGCGGTCACCTTGCTGGCCAAGCACACCGCCACCCATCGGCCCAAGCTGGATCTGCCCGGCACCCTGGCCGTGAGCGCCGCGCTGTTCGGCATCGTGTACGGCTTCTCGCACGCCGAATCCGACGGCTGGACCAATGGCGTGACGCTGGCCTTCCTGATCGGCGGCGTGGTGCTGCTGGGCGTGTTCGCCTGGCTGGAACAGCGGGTCGCGCATCCGCTGCTGCCGCTGCGCGTGGTGCTGGACAAGACCCGTGGCGCGTCCTACATCACCGTGTTCACCATCGGCATCGGCATGTTCGCCATGTTCCTGTTCCTGACCTACTACATGCAGCAGCAGCTGGGGTACTCGCCGATCATCACCGGCGTGGCCTTCCTGCCCATGGTGGCGGGCATGATCGCCTCCTCGACCACGGTGCCGGCGCTGGTGATCCCGCGGGTCGGCCCGAAGGTGACCGTGGTGAGCGGATTCCTGGTCGCCACATTGGGAATGGCGCTGCTGACCCGCATCGGCGTGCACACCGGCTACGCGAGCCACATCCTGCCGAGCCTGATCCTGATGGGTCTGGGCCTGGGTACCGCGATGTCCACCGCGTTCTCCGGCGCCACCTCCGGCATCGACCACCAGGACGCGGGCGTGGCCTCGGCCATGGTCAACACCAGCCAGCAGGTCGGCGGCTCGATCGGCACCGCGCTGCTGAGCACCCTGGCCTCGACGGCGCTGACCAACTACGTGTCCGACCACGGTCCGGCGACGCCGGCCGTGCTGGCGGAGGCCGCGGTGCGAAGCTACACCACCACCTTCTGGTGGGCGGCGGCGATCTTCGTGGTCGGCGCGGTGCTGACCGGGCTGATCATGCCGAACAAGGTGCCGGTCCCGGCCGAGGGCGAACCGGTGCTCGCGCACTGATTCTCGTTCTGGCGCACTGGTTTTCGGTGCCACCGGATGACGCGCCCCGCGTCCCCGGACAGCGTCGTCCGGAAAGGAAAGCGGCCCCAGCTCGCATGAGCTGGGGCCGCTCTTTTTCCGGCTTACCGCGATCAGCGGCAGTTGGAGGGCGGGGCCAGGCCCGCGAACCGGTCGGCGAGATAGTTCATGGCGTTGACCGCGCCCGGGAAGATGGCGGTGCCGTGGTCGGCGCCCGGGATGACGTCGAACTGGACCGGGGTGCCCGCGGCGCAGTAGCGGCCCGCGGTGTACTGGGCCAGGCCCAGCGGCACCTGGTCGTTGCCGCCGTGCCACTCGTAGAGGGGCTGGCGGATGAGCTCGGGCACGATCTCGAGCGCGTTCTCGTGGAAGGTACGAATCAGCACCGGATCGTTCTCGGCGCCGGCGTGGAAGACCTCGCTGATGCGATGGTTCGCGCCGACCGAGATGATGTCGTCCACACAGGAATTGGCCATCCGCTCGCGCATCCAGAAGCCGAAGGGGGTGAGCGAATCGTCCAGGCGCAGCTCGGCCGGATATTCGCGTTCCATGCCCACGGCCACGGCGAAGCCGAGGCCGAACAGGGCCTGCGGCGAATCACCCGCCTCGATGGCCATTTTGCCCGGGTTGACCGGAACGCCGCCCTCGGCGACGCCGACGATCGGCAGTTCGGGCGCGTAGTCCGGGGCGATGGCGGCCGCGAAACCGGTGGCCATCGCGCCGCCGGAGTAACCGGCCAGGCCGACCGGCGAATCGGCCAATCCCGCCGGGGCGAAACGCTTCACCGCGCGAATGCCGTCGAGGGTGATCTGCCCGCCCATGCGGGCGGCGCCGTAGGCGCTGTCGGGTCCGAGGTGATCGGGCACCGCGATCGCCCAGCCCCGGGCCAGCAGCAGCGGGAAGGCGGAGGTCTCCTTGAGGCTGCCGTCGAACAGCGCGTGCGACGGAGCGCATTGCAGGCCCAGGGAATTCACGAACGGCTGATACGACAGCAGCGGGCGCGGCCCGGGGCCGGGGGAGATGAGCGTGGTCACCGCCGCGATGGGCACGCCGGTGGAACTGGTGGAACGGAAAAGCAGCTGCCACACCGTCGCTCCGGCCCACGGGCTGGGGACCTGGCGGGCATTGAGGACGTCGCCGTTCTGCGCGCCGCCGAGATTGCCTGCGGCGTAGTAGAACCCGTCCGGGTCCGCGACGGGGTAGATCGCTCCGGCGTGGGCCGCGGGTGCGGCGGCCATGACGGCCACCAGTGCCGCGGCGACGGCGATGCCTTGGACCAGCATTTTTCCGATCGACTGCCGCACCGCCAACTTCGCTCCTCGAGGCCGATGGGACAACTCTGGGCAAGCCGCACTATCCTCGCAGTTCCGGGCTGTTGTTCGGGCTCAGCAACACGCCGGACAGCAACTTTTTAGTTAATTGAAGGAGGGGTGTGGACGTTGGTTGCGCCCCCGCGGTCGAATGGGCATTCTCGGGCTGAGTGCGCGGCGAGGTAGTTCGGGTACGGCACGACGATTGGGGGCAGGCGATGAGTGAGACGGCTCGGCAATGGGTTCCGGCCTCGCGGCTGACGGTGCTGCTCGGCGAGGACGATCTGTATCGGCATCGGCCCCGCTACCACGAGATCGTGCGGCGTGCCCGCGACGCCGGACTGGCCGGGGCCAGCGTGTGGCGCGGTATCGAGGGCTACGGGGTGTCCTCGCACATTCACACCGCGCGCCTGCTCGATCTGGCCGAGCGGCTGCCGGTGCTGGTGATGATCATCGACGACACCGCGCGACTGCGGTCCTTCGTGGAAAGCAATGCGGATCTGCTGGATTCGGTGACCGTGGCGCTCTCACCCGTCGAGGTCTTCGACGGGGTACGGCGGTGACGCCGCCGCCTCGCCACCCGTGCTCGACCGTCGCGATCGCGACCGTACAACTGGCGGATCGCGCGGTGGCCCCTCGATTCGATAGTGTTCTCCCACTGGGCACACTGGCGGTGAGCGTGGGCGGTGGGGAGCCGGCCGCGTTCGCCGCATTCGGAGACGAGACGGTTCGATCGGCCGAGGAGGGCGCTGACAGCTATGCGGTGGCGAACGTCGTGATCGGCGTCGGCGCGAGCCTGTGCACAACCGACCTCGGTGCCCCGCGCGGGCAGTGGGGGTGGTCGTGATTCTGATGACCAGCCGGTCGCAGGCGATACGGAAGGGAGGTGCGAGCATGGCCCACGATCGAGCCGGACGACCGGCGCGGGCCACGGACCTCGAGGACATCGCGCATTTGGTGACGGCCTACTACAGCAAGATTCCGGATCCAGCGGATCCCGAGCAACTGGTGTCCTTCGGTACTTCCGGGCATCGTGGATCGAGTCTGGACTGCGCGTTCAACGAGGCGCACATTCTGGCCATCACGCAGGCGATCGTGGAATACCGTGCCTCGCGCGGCATTACCGGGCCGGTGTATCTGGCGCGGGACACGCACGCGCTGTCCGAGCCCGCCTGGACCACCGCGCTCGAGGTGCTGGCCGCCAACGACGTCACCGCCATCATCGACTCGCGTGACAGGTACACGCCCACACCGGCTTTGAGCCACGCGGTGCTGCGGCACAATCGCGGCGGCACCCGGCATCAGGCCGACGGCATCGTGGTGACGCCCTCGCACAATCCGCCGCGCGACGGCGGGTTCAAATACAATCCGCCGCACGGCGGCCCGGCCGACACCATCGCCACCGATGCCATCGCCGCGCGCGCCAACGAGCTGCTGCGCACCGGGCTCGCCGATGTGCGGCGCACCTCGCTCGCGCATGCGCTGGCCACGAACGTGGAGCGCTACGACTATCTGGATCGCTATATCTCCGACCTACCCAATGTGCTGAATCTGGACGCCATTCGGGGCGCGGGGATTCGGCTGGGCGCGGACCCCATGGGCGGGGCCTCCGTGGATTACTGGGAAGAGATCGGGCAGCGCTACGACCTCGAGCTCGAGGTGGTGAATCCGTTCGTCGACCCGACGTGGCGGTTCATGACGCTGGACGCGGACGGGCGAATCCGGATGGATCCGTCCTCGCGGTATGCCATGGCCTCGCTGGTGGCGATTCGCGACGATTACGACATCTCCACCGGCAACGACGCGGACGCCGACCGGCACGGGATCGTGACTCCCGATGCGGGACTGATGAATCCGAACCACTACCTGGCGGTGGCGATCGAGTACCTGATCGCCAACCGGATGGGGTGGGATGCGCTGACCAAGATCGGCAAGACGGTGGTGACCTCCGGCATGATCGACCGCGTGGTCGGGGTGCTGGGCCGCGACGTGTACGAGGTGCCGGTCGGGTTCAAATGGTTCGTGCCCGGATTGTTCAGCGGCAGCCTGGCTTTCGGCGGCGAGGAGTCGGCGGGGGCGTCGTTCCTGCGCATGGACGGCACCGTGTGGACCACCGACAAGGACGGCATCCTGCTCGCCCTGCTGGCCGCCGAGATCACCGCGGTCACCGGGCAGAGCCCGTCCGCCCGCTACGCCGAACTCGAAAAGCGTTACGGCTCACCCGCCTACGCCCGCGTCGACGCCAACGCCACCACGGAACAGAAGGCGCGGCTGGCGGCGTTGACGCCGGACATGATCACCGCCACCGAAATCGCCGGCGAACCCGTCACCGGAATCCAGACCCGCGCCCGCGGCAACGGCGCGGCCTTGGGCGGGGTGAAGGTCACCACCGAGAACGCCTGGTTCGCGGCGCGGCCGTCGGGGACCGAGGACAAGTACAAGATCTACGCGGAATCCTTCCAGGGGCCCGAGCATCTGGCGCAGGTGCAGGCGGCCGCGGAGGAAATCGTGGGGCAGGCGTTGTCCGGTACGTCGGGTGCGTGAGCGATCCGCGGGCGGTCGCGTGGTCCGTTGTATCGCGTCGTGGGTGAGGTGTGGTGAGTAGTTCGCAGGGTGTCGAGGCCGGGCGGCAGCGGTTGCCGGTGGAGATCTGGGTGCTGGTGGGGTCGGCGTTCACGATCGCCATCGGGTTCGGGCTGGTCGCGCCGGCGCTGCCGCAGTTCGCGCGGAGTTTTCATGTCGGGGTGGCGGCGGCCTCGTTCATCGTGAGCGCGTTCGCGTTGATGCGGTTGCTGTTCGCGCCGTTGGCCGGGCGGTTGTTGCAGCGGCTGGGGGAGCGGCCGGTGTATCTGACCGGGCTGCTGATCGTGGCCGTCTCGACCGGTGCGTGCGCGCTGGCTCAAAGTTATTGGCAGCTGCTGGTTTTGCGGTCGCTGGGCGGAATCGGGTCGACCATGTTCACCGTGTCCTCGCTGGGACTGGTGATCCGCATGTCGCCGCCCGCCGAGCGCGGGCGGGTGTCCGGGGTGTATTCGACCAGTTTCCTGATCGGGTCGATCAGCGGGCCGCTGGTGGGTGGCGCGCTGTCGTTCCTGGGATTGCGCGCGCCGTTCGTCATCTACTGCGTCGCGCTGTTGATCGCCAGCCTGATCGTCTATGTGGCGCTGCGGAACTCGCCGCTGGCGTTGCCGGAAACCGCCAACGGCGTGCCCGCCACGACCTTCCGCGAGGGCCTCGCCCAGCCCGCCTATCGCGCCGCCCTGTGGGCCAACTTCGGTAACGGTGCCGCGGTTTTCGGTGTCCGCATGGCACTGGTTCCTCTGATCGTCGTCGAGGTCCTCAAACAGGATGCCGCCTTGGCGGGCGTAGCCCTCACCGCCTTCGCCCTCGGCAACGCCTCGGTCCTGTTCCTGTCCGGTCGCTGGTCGGACACCCTCGGCCGCAAGCCCTTCCTCATCGCCGGCACCCTCGTCTGCGCTCTCGGCACCGCGGGCATCGGCCTCTCCCCAAACCTGCCTTGGCTCCTGGCCGCTTCCTGCCTGGCCGGCATCGGCTCCGGCATGTTCGCTCCCGCCCTGCAAGCGGCCGTCGCCGACATCATCGGCCCCGGCCGCCGCGGCGGCCCCGTCCTGGCCGGCTACCAAATGTCCGCCGACCTCGGCACCTTCCTGGGCCCCTACGCCATCGGCCTCCTGGCCGACCGCCTCTCCTACGCCGTAGCCCTCACCGTCACCGCCACCCTGCTCGCCTCCGCCTCCGCGGTCTGGCTGCTCGCCCCCGAAACCCTGCGCCGCAAGGAATCCGTGCCCGTTCCCGGCTAGCTCCTTCGGCGCGAGTTGATTTCGGTGCGGCGGGGTGGGTGTCGCGGGGGCGGGGGCGTCGGGCAGAGTGTTGCGGGTGAGCAATCCGACTTCGAAGCACACACCGCGGCCGGTTTCGAGCAAGACGACGTACGCGCTGGCCGGGGTGGCCGTCGTGGTCGTCGCGGCGATCGTGGCGGCGCTGTATCTGTGGAACCGCGGCGACGGGGGCGGGGTGCGCAACGACGGGTACGGGCCGGTGCACGATCCCGCGGTGACGGTGGCGTTGGACTCCGACGGCGCGATCGTGCTGGGGAAGTCGAATGTCGCGAAAACCATTGACCTGTACGAGGATCCGCTGTGCCCGGCGTGCGGGCAGCTGGAGAAGATCTACGGGCAGGAGATCGCCCAGCAGGTCGATCTGGGCAAGATCGAAGTCCGATACCGGCTGGTGAACTTCCTCGACCCGAAGTCGAAGAGCAAGGACTACTCCACCCGCGCCGTCGCCGCCAACGAGTGTGTCGCGCAGTCCGGCAACGGCCCGGTCTACTCCAAGTTCCACCAGCTCCTGTTCACCACCGAACAGCCCTCGGAGGGTGGAGCCGACCACGACAACAAGTCCCTCGCCGACATCGCCAAGCAGGCCGGTGCCGGTGACGACGTCGCCAAATGCATCACCTCCGGCGATCGCGCCGACACCGCCCGCGGCCACGCCGAAGCAGCCCTGAAGACCCTCGACACCAAACTCGACAACCGCGCCGCCACCCCCGCCGTCTTCATCGACGACAAGAAAATCGACGTCAACAAAAAGAACTGGGTCCTCGACGCCGCTAAATAACCCAACGCCGAATCGAAAACGGGGAGCCGGTAGGTGTGATCACCCAGCGCTTCCCCCAGCGTGCCAACTTTATGCCCTGAACTGCATTGTTGATGGACCTACCGATTCGCATTCCTCCTGCGGACCTATCGTTGGCTGATCGATTGCCTGATCTGGGGCGATTGAACCCTCGAAACGATGAACTCCAGGGGGAATTCACATGATTCGCAAAACTGTGGCGGCATTCGCGATCGCCGCGGCCGCTCTCGCCGGAACGGGTGTCCTCACCGGCTGCGACCCGTCCAAGCCCGCGCCGGTCTCCTCGGCCGGATCGGTCGTCCAACTGTCGGCGACGCCCACGGCGTTCACCGCCGGCGTGCTCGACGACGGCAGCGCGTACACGAGTGTCCTTGTGACAGTGACGAACAACAGCAAGGACAAGGTGGTCAGCGTCAATCCGCTGTACTTCTCGATCACCGACACCGCCGGCAACAAGCACACCGCCGAACTCGGAGTCGAGCAGAACGAGATCGCAATGGTCGATCTTCAGCCCGGCGAAAAGGTGACGGGCGCGGTCGCGGCCAAAGGCACGTTCACCGCGAAGACCGTCGTCTTCGACAACATGACCGACCAGGTTCGCGCCGAAGTGTCGTAGGTGGCGATCAGGCGTCGAGGACAGGCCGACGAAGCCTCGTGGTGTAAGTGCCGGCCCGTGCAAGGGCATCGTCGGCGGCGTCGAGTTCGATGAGGGCCTCGTCGAAAACCTCTGCGGCGCCGGCGATGCAGTAGGCCGGGGTAGTGAGAGCGCCGGTACCCGGGGTGTCGAGCAGGAGGCCGGAGTCGGGGAGACCGCGGTAGGCGGCGGTGAGGTCGGCGAGGTCGCCGCGCAGGGCCTGCAAGCGCTCGCGCAGTAGTTGGCGCCGCTGTTCGAGCAGAAGCGGGTCGTGGGGTTCGTGGTCTGTCATTGCACCAGCATGCAGTGGCGCAGGGGAACTCGGGGGTTTCCTGCGCCACCGCGTGCCGGGGGAGGGGCGGGGTGCGGCCCTTCGGGGGAACGGAGAGTTGAGCCGCACCCCGGGCGGGGAGCCGGGCTGGGGGCTCGGCTCCGTGGTCCGGGTCAGCGAGTGGCGGCTCGGGTGGGGGATTCGGGGACGTCGTTGTCTGGGGTGGTGCGGGAGAGTTGGGGGTGGATCAGGATGTGGTTTTCCATCGGGTAGGCCAGGTCCGTGGTGAAAGGGTTTGTGAGGGAGGGGGTTTCGGTGGGGTCGGGGAGGATGCGCAGGGGGGTTGGGGAGATGCGCGGTGGGGCGTCGATATCGGTGTGGGGGAACAGATAGCGGGCGCCTTCGCGGACGGTTTCATGCGGCTCACCACTGGGGTCGATCCAGCGCATGCGGTCGGTGTCGGCGAGATAGACGCGCCAAGGGTGTTTTCCCTTGTCGGCCAATGCTTTCAGGCGGTGATGATGGGTGCACAGCACGGCTCGGTACGCGGTGTTCGGCTGCGGAAGCGGTTGGCCGGGAATCGAATCGAACTGCACCAGGGAGGTTTCCGCTGCGGGCATGGTGCAGCCGGGGAAACGGCACAGGCCGTCCAGCGCCCGCACCTCGCGTGCGGGAGCCGCTGAAAACGGTCGCACCACAGTGGTTTTCGCAGTCTCGACCGGCGGCGCGCAGAAAATGGGGGAGGTGAGGCGGCCGCGGTCGACACCAGGCGTGGGCTCGGTGGCGTGGTCGGCCGCGACGACACGGGCGTGGGCGCTCACCGCACGTTCCCACGGCGCCTCGGCCGCGACCCCCGGCGCGCGAGGCTGCGGCGGAGTCGCTGCCGCCTGTTCGGGTTCGGCGGCCGAGGAGGTGGGCGCTTGCTGCGGGCTCGGCTCCGGCGGGAAATACTCCGGAATCACTTGGAAGCGGGCATGTTCGGCGAGCGTGCGGGCGAGTGCTGCGTCCACGGGCCCGTAGCCGGCCAGAAAGGCGGGATCGTCGCGCAGTCCCAGCAGGGTTTCCGCGGACACTCCGACCTGAACCAGCGGCCGCCGCGGAGTGGCCGGCGCGTCGGCCTTGGGACAGTCGAGCCCTTTGCCGCATTCGCAGTGCAGCCGCCCCGAACCGTCGGCCAGCGCGACGAGAGCGTCCGCCCGTCGTTGCGCCATGCCGCGCGGATCGTCTTCGCAAACTTGCAAACTCATCTCCCGCAGCCGCATGGCCAGCGCCTGTGCTCCCGCGGCGGGCAGCAGCCCGTCGAACACCGCCATCCCGTCCTGCACCCCGCGGATCCGAATATCGCGATTCTGCTCGCGCTGCTCCCGGCGGCGAGTCTCCCCCTCGGGGTCGAGCCGAATCACCCAGCGCTGCGCCGTCTGCCGCAACCGCACCGGATCCGACCGCTGCGCCGCGTCGATCAGCTTGGGCTCCAACACTTCTCGCACCTCGTGTGCAAGCCCGCGCAGACAATCCGCGATCACCTGCACCCGCGACAGATCGATCCGCCCCGCCGCAAATGCCAACCTGGTCTGCGGTAGCGAGTCCAACGCCAACCCGACATCGATCAAGGCGGCCGCCACCGCCTCGGACACGTGCACCGCCACCGCGATCTCCGCCGCGGCGAACTCCCCGGCACGCACCCCGCCCGCCCCCGGCGCCGCATTCTGGGCCCGGTGCCGGCGATACACCTCCCGCACCGCTGTGATCTCCGCCGCCTGTGCGAACGCCGCCGCCCCATGTGCCCGCCGCAGCGCGTCGATCAGCTCCTCGTCGCCCATCGCCTCCACCTCTCGGCTATCGAACATGCGTTCGAGACTACCTCCAGAAGATCGCCACCGCCACCTCCTATCCAGGCGATTTGGTTTGTCCCACCCCCGTCGTGTAACTTCGTTCCAGCAAGCAGGGCACCGCCCCGCTAGCACAAAAATGAACACGGGGCTATGGCGCAGCTGGTAGCGCACCACACTGGCAGTGTGGGGGTCAGGGGTTCGAGTCCCCTTAGCTCCACCAATCGTGCCATTGCACGAACCGACTCCATCAGGGCTGGTACCGCAGAAGCGGTACCAGCCCCAATGTCGTTTCCGGGTTGGGGGATGCGGAAGGTGGGGACTAGGCGGTCGGGTCCGGTGATGGCGACCTGAGCGACGAGGGCCTCGATCAGCGCCTTGGCTTGGGTGCGGGTGCCGGTGGCGATGATTTCCGCGATGTGGTCAGCGATGCCATCCAGCGCGGCGGGTTCCGGGGCTGTGGGTTCATTCGCCAGGGTGGCGGTCAGTTGGTCGCGGCGGGTGGTGAGCTGGGTTGTCTTGGTGCGTAATTCGCCGAGTCGTCCGGCGAGGAGTTCGGGGTCGAGGGTGCCGTTTTCGAAGGCGTTCAGGTAGCGGTCGATCGCCTGCTGGGCTTTGGCGAGCTCGGCGACGACGGCGTCCAGTTCGATGCGGGTGTCACTACTGGAATCGCGGTGGCATCGCTGCTGGGCAGTGATGGCTTGGCTGATCAGATCGTGCCGGGTGCGGTAGAACTTGCCCAAGGCTTCCAGAACGGCCGTGTCGACTGAGTCGGCGTCGAGGCGGGTGAAGTCGCACTTGTCGCTGTCGTAGCGGGCGCGGTTGAAGCAGGTGTAGTAGCGGTAGGTGCGGGAGCGGCCGGTGGCGCGGGTGCCGATCATGGCACGCCCGCAACGCGGGCAGCGCAAGCGGCCGGTCAGCAGGTAGTCCGAGGAGTTGGCGGCGCGGTGGGCGTGGGATTCCCCGCGCGCTTCGAGCACGGTTTGGGCGCGGTCGAACGTGGCGGGTTCGATGAGTGCGGGGTGGGTGTCGGTGACGGTGGTGCCGCGGAAGGTCAACTCGCCGAGATAGATCCGGCTGTTGAGGATCCGCAGTACGTGGTGGCCGGACCATTCACGGCCGGTGCTGGCACGGTGCCCCCGCGTGTTCAACTCCGCGGCGACGGCACGGGCACCGAGACGACGGCAGGAGTAGAGGTCGAAGATCATGCGCACGACCACGGCTTCGGCCTCGTCCACGAGCAGGGTTTGCGTGGCCTTGTCGACCCGGTAGCCGTAGGGTCGTTTGCCGCCCTTCCATTTGCCTTTGGCGGCTTTGCGTTCCATGCCCGCGATGACGCGGTCGATGATGGTGTCGCGTTCGAATTGGGCGAACATGCCCAGCATCTGCACCAGCATGCGCCCCATGGGAGTGGAGGTATCGAATGGTTCTGTGGCCGAGCGGAACACGACCTTGGCTCGGTCGAGTTCGTCGAGCAGGGTGACCAGGTCGCGCAGGTTGCGGGAGAAGCGATCGACCCGGTAGACCACCAGCACATCAACGAGTCCGGCACGCGCGGCCTGCAACGCGCGTTGCAAGCCGGGCCGTTCGGTGCTCGCGCCCGACGCGTCGTCGGTGAAGGACGTCGTGTGCCGCCAGCCGGGTTGGGAATCGATGTAGGAGTCCAGGCGGGTGTCCTGGGCTTCGATGGAGTAGGGCTGGTTGTCTTCGGTGGTGGAGCGGCGGGTGTAGGTCCCTACCCGCACGTCCTGCTCCCATGCGGCAATGTCGGTAGAGATACGCGGAGTTGAGGACTTCTTGGTGCCTGCCATGCTGCCGGTCCTTCCCATCGATACACGTTTCTCGCAACGGTGGATATCTGAAACAACCTGTGACGGCACGGAATTCGAGTACGCGATTCCGTCCGTTATGTCGCCGGTCCTATTGTCCCTCGATCGGTTTTCGAATGTATTGGTGTGGCGGCTATTTCGGTCGTGGCGTTTCATGCGGCATTCCGTTCGCCGTTGTCGGGGTGGTGACGGTGGATCCATGTGGTGAGGAGGTCAGCGAGGAGGGTGACGGCATGGTCGTGTTGGGTGGCGGTGAGGGGTTCGGTGTCGATTCGGTCGATGTGCCAGCGTTGGTGGGCGCGGTTACGAGCAGATGGCTCGGCGGGTTCTGTATCTGACGGGGAGTGTTTTCCGGGTTCGGGACGTTCCATCGGGGCTCCTGTGAGATGTTCGGCGTTTGGCGTGGCGTCACCCTGTACTGGCAGGAGAACCCGCGTTTATCCGCGTCCGGGACCGGAATTGATGCAATTCCGTGTTCCGCGGTCAAAGTTCGGCATCAATCACGGGGTCCGCTGGGTTCCGGCACATGGGGGGTGTCGCGCCTGTTAACTGCCAAGGAGGGGCCGATTTCGACATTTGCGTGCGAAAAGGTTCGATAACGATCGGTGTCGCCACAGCCGAGCGCCCCAGGGGCGATTGCCTTACCTGGGGCGCTCAGAACGGGTTCGTGGGAGCAGTGACGCCTACCGCCGGTTGATCAGGCCGGTCTGGTCTTGACCGTCGTCATCGGCGTTTACGGGCAAATTCCACATGTAGTGGCTGTTGCCGTTCGGGCCGGGTTTCAAGGACTTCATCGGTTCCCTCCTCCCAGCAGTTGCGGGTTTCGGGGGGCTTTGGGGAGCGTCGTCTGTTGGGATGGTGTACCTGGTTCCGGTGTCCGCGCAGATCACGTCGGCGATCTTGACCAGGGCAGGGATGTCGTCGGGTTCGAAATGGTCGGCGCTTGGGGCGATCACCTCGTTGACGCATTCGGCGTAGGCGAGATTCATCAGGCGATTGATCACCGCACCGGGGCGCTTCGGGTCGCCGAAGTAGACCAGGACCACCGACCACCCGCGCTTCTCCGCGAGCGTGTGAATGCGTGCCTCGTCCTGCTGCCACTGTTCGCCAGAGACGTCGGGGCGGAGGAATCCGATCACGTAGTTGGTCATGGTCGGGTCCCGGCGTATTCGCGACATACGGGGCGGGTAATCGCGAGGCGACCCCGATTGGTGCAGCGCCAGCGCGCTGGTCCTTGCAGGGTGCCCATCGCGAGCCCGGTGCGGGACAGTCGCAGCAGTGCCCGGTGGATCGAGGTTTCGGGCAGCCTGGTCGCGCGGCCGAGTTGTCGCACGGTCAGCGCTTCGGCTGGGTCCAGGTTCGACAGTGCGCCAAGCACTTTCGCCTCGGGTTCGGTGAACGCCATCGTTCACCGCCCTCGACTGATCGGGACGTAACTGCGTGGCGGTTCGGCGGCCAGTCGTGCCTGGATGTCAGCGACGGTCAGCCGCGGCGCGGGACCGTCACTGCCAGCAAGAAGGCGGCCGGTTGCGGCGGCGGCGAAGACCACTAGCGAGACGAGCGTGATGGCAAGAAGGATGTCCATGTCCGGCAGCTCCCGGTACTCGGCGGTCGTTGCAGCGCACCCGATGCCGGGGGTATCGCGTGTTAACAGGCCACCCGGCATTGGTGGGGCTGACTGCCAGTCCACTGCACAGCGGGCGGTCATCGGTAGGCGCGCGGGCTGGGCGGGTGTGTGCACAGGGGGTGTGCGCAATCGCCGATTGATAGCGGTTCGATGTTACCGGTGTCACACTGCGATGCATGGGACGCCGTGCGAAACAACCGAATCGGCAGTTCGAGGAGCTGGTCGAAGAGGCCGGCGGGGTACGCAAGGCCCTCGCCCGCCGCGTCGTCGACCGGGGCCGCGGTCTCGGGCTGAAACTCAGCTACGACCACACCTCGATCGGGCGCTGGCTCTCGGGAGAGCAGCCCCAACCGCCGGTACCGCAGCTGATCGCGGACACGCTGACCGAATTACTCGGGCGCACAATCACACCGGCCATGTGCGGCATGTCCAACGCCCGAGATGCGGCCCCGGATCTCGGCCTGGAGTTCTCACTGAGCCTCTCCGGCGCTGTCGACGCCTCGACCGCACTGTGGCGCAGCGACATCGAGCACCGCCGATTCCTGCACGACACCTCCTACGCGGTCGCGGTCTACCCGGCCGCATCGATGCGGTGGCTGACGCTGCCCGGCCCCGAGCATCCCGTGTCGATCGGCTCGTCGCGACGTGTCGGGCAGATCGACGTCGACGCGGTCCAATCCATGGCCGCCGCGTTCCGCGATCTCGATAACAAGGTCGGTGGCGGCAAGGTCCGCTCGACGATCGTGCAGTACCTGCACAGCTCGGTCGCGCCGCTGCTGCGCGGCAGCTTCAACGAACACATCGGCCGCCAATTGTTCGGCTCCACAGCCGAACTCGTCCGCTTGGCTGGTTGGGCCGCCTACGACCAGGAAGATCATGGCCTCGCTCAGCGCTACTTGATCCAGGCCCTCCGCCTCGCCCGGGCCGCCAGCGACGGCGCGCTCAGCGCCGAAATCATGGCCGCCATGAGCCACCAGGCCACCTACGTCGGTCGGCCTGGCGATGCCATCGACTTGGCCCGCGCCGCCCAGATCGCCGCCCGCACGGCGGGATTGGCTGCCCTCGAATCCGAATGCCACATGGTCGAAGCCCACGGACACGCCGCCCGCCAAGACGAAACATCCTGCACCACAGCCCTAAACGCCGCCGAACGCGCCTACGACCGCGCCCGACCCGGCGAACAACCGGTGTGGCTGGCCTACTTCGACCAGTCCTACATATCCGCGAAAACCGCTCATTGCTTCCGCGAACTCGGCGACCACACGCGCACAGCGCAATTCGCGCAGCGATCATTGACGATGTCGGCGGGCTACCAACGCGGGCGCGCATTCAACCTGAGCCTGCTCGCGTCTGCCCTGACCGTAACCGACCCACGCGAGGCTGTGCGGGTCGGACGTGGCGCGCTCGATATCGCCGTCGACCTCGCGTCCCGCCGCAGCCTGTCCTACCTGCGAGACCTGCGCTACCGATTGCGGCCATTCAACGACTTGACCGAGGTCGCTGATTTCCGCCAGCAGATCCTCGAACTCACTCGGCGAGGCTGAGCGCCCGATAGATCGCCACCACCGTGGCCGCGCCCACGATCTCACCGCGGTCGATCATGGCCGCCGCCTCGGCCAGCGGGATCCACCGCACGTCCTCGGCCTCGTTGATGTCGGGTGCGGTGTCGGTCAGGTCCGCGCCTCGGGCGAGGTAGATCTCCTGCGGTTGATCGAGGGTGCCGATCGAGGGTTGATAGGTCACCAGGTGCTCCATCGTGCGGGGCCGCCACCCGGTCTCCTCCTCCACCTCCCGTGCTGCGGCCACCGCGACATCTTCGGCGTGGTCAACATAGCCGCCGGGCAGTTCCCACACCCATTGGTCGATGATGAACCGATGCCGGTACATCAACAGCGCCTCGCGATTCTCGTTGAGTACCAACGTCATCGCACACCGCGGCATCCGCGCCACGTACTGCGTGAACCGAACCCCGTCTGGTAGTTCGACGTCGACTGTCGAGAGCCGAATGTGCCGATTCTCATCGACCAGGCGCTCCCCGAGGATTTTCCACTGCGTCGCACGCTTCACGCCCCAGACCCTACGCGGTCAACAGTCGGCTGGACTCTGTCCTCGACTGCCTTCGCGCGTTACCGCCCAGCGCAACGACTCACGACCGCGCCTCCTACCGTTAGATTCTGTCATTCACCAACGACGACCTGGCCTTCTCGCTCGGCCTTAGCCAGCTGCAATGCTTCTGCGACAGCTGCGAACTCGTCGAGTGCAGCTTGGAGATCTTCGACGATCTCCTGCGCAATGACTTCTGGCGGTTGCAGCTCGTCGCCGTCTTCAAGGTCGGGGTCGCGCAACCATGTGATGTCGAGGTTCACCTTGTCCCGGGCAAGCAATTCCTCGT
Organism: Nocardia yunnanensis; assembly: GCF_003626895.1. GTDB lineage: Bacteria > Actinomycetota > Actinomycetes > Mycobacteriales > Mycobacteriaceae > Nocardia > Nocardia yunnanensis. Next base: position 7,005,904 of record NZ_CP032568.1, read on the forward strand.
AGGTGAAGCACTTGAACCGCTCAGACTCGGTGCGACCGTGCCGGTCCTCCGGTTTGTACGCTTGAACGAACTCGTCGAGGTGGTGCGCCTCCAGCTTGTTCTGCCGCAACGTGAAGTGTTCGCCAACGCGGAAGTCGTACACCCAAAGCTTCGCTGTCCACGGCTGCTCTGGGCGGGATCGCTTGCAGTCGAAGAAGAGCACGTTCGCCTTCACGCCACCTGCATAGAAGATCCCCGTCGGCAAGCGGAGCAACGTATGGACATCGCACTCCCTGAGCAGTCTGCGTCGCAATGTCTCTCCGGCCCCGCCTTCGAACAGAACGTTGTCCGGAACGACCACGGCCGCCCTGCCATCAATCTTCATCATGTTGGCGATGTGCTGGACGAAATTGAGCTGCTTGTTGCTGGTCGTCACCCAGAGGTCGGATCGGTCGTAGGTGACATCCTCGCGGGTGACCTTGCCGAACTCATCAACCGTGCTGAAACCGGACTTCCGGCCGAACGGAGGATTCGCCAAGACCATGGTGGCACGTTCGTCGGGGCCAGGGGCCTCAGCCAGCGCGTCCTTGACATCGATCAAGGCTCGACCGCCCGGATCGCCGATACCGTGCAGAAGCAGGTTCATCTGGGCCAATCGAGCGGTGCCGTGCACGAGTTCGATGCCGGAGATTCCGCCGTCGCGGAGGTGGCGCGCATCCTCCTTCGACAGATCATCTCCGTAGTGGTGCTGGATGTAATCGTGCGCCGCAAGCAAGAAACCACCCGTACCGCACGCTGGATCGACGATGGTGTCTCCAGGCTCCGGTCGCATGCAGCGAACGATGGCATCAATGAGCGCACGGGGCGTGAAGTACTGGCCGGCACCGGACTTGATGTCCTCGGCGCCTTTTTCCAGCAACGCCTCGTATGCGTCGCCCTTGATGTCCACCCCTGTGCCGGACCAGTTGACCTTGTCAATGAGGTCGACAATTAGCTTCTTCAATGTGGCCGCGTTGCGGATCTTGTTCTCAGCACCGTGGTAGATCAGCCCGAGCGCAGTGTCCGGCCTCTTTCCCAGCTGATCGAGAATATTCTCGTAGCTGGACTTGAGATCCTCGGCATCGGCGTCCAGCAGCGTCTGCCAGCCGAGATGGCTTGGCACGATCTCCTTCGCCTCACCGAATGACTTCCGCTCTTGGCGCTCTTGCGCCATCTTAAGGAACAGCAACAGAGTCAGCTGGTCGACATAGTCGATGGTGGAGACTCCGTCATGCCGGAGCACATGGCAGTAGCTCCACAGCTTGTCGACAAGCTGCTTCGCCTCGGCGGCAGTCTTGGGCACCGTCACAGCAGAGTCTCCTGGTTAGTGGTCTTCATTCGACGAGTTCGCTTGGATTTTTGATGGGCAAAACGCTCGAAGCGGATACGTTCAAGCAGAACCGAAGCGGGCTCGTCTTTGGGATCCTGCGGGACCAATCGTCCAGCAAATGCCTCAGCAAGGATCGAACGACGAAGGCGGTCAGCCCTCCGCATTACTACATCGGTGGCCATACGCGCGTGCTCTACTCGACCGCGCCAAATGTCGTACTCGGCGACAATGCGCTCCTGTTCCTCCATGGCAGGAACAGGGATAGACAATGCCTTCAGCTTCGCAACACTCAGAGTGAGCAAACCACTGGTCGATCCTGCGACTTGCCGAAGAGCCCGTGCCGTTGTGGGCGAGTTCCACACGATCTCCAAGTATCTTGGATTCAGCTCGCGCCCAGGACGCACTCGAATGAGATGATTTTGATGAACGCAGTCTGCAATCTCGCCGTGCCACATCGCCGCGCGGCCGATCTGATCTGCACTCCCATTTCCCTCGACCACGAGTAGATCCCCGGCGGCAAGTCGAAACTTATCAATTTCACCGTCGAAGAGTTCAACCTCATGAACATCATTCAGGATGAGGTCGCCACGAGATACGTTCGCAACGCGAAGGAATGGATATTTGTTGTTCACCGGCTTCCTTTTGGGCTGTTTCTGTATCCCGCCCTGTACCTCAGCAAGATCGCCAATTAGCCGCTCGCGCGGGGCCGTGATTAGCCCAACCAACTCGCCCGATCGAGCGCCCTCAAGCGTTGCCGACCACAGCTTCTCCACTCGCCGCGTTGCTTGCACTGCATTCTCAATTCCAGCATCGAGGCGAGACAGATTGCCCTCAAGCGTGGCAACGATCCGTTGTTGCTCCGCAACTGGCGGGATCGGTATCGGTATCGTCCGCAGGGCGGCAGCGTTAATTTTCGGCAGAACCGACCGGCCCTGATGTTTAATCACAGATGCCGTGAAGGCTGGGGTGAGCATCCACCACTTGAGGTAAGTTCTGTTTATGTAACTATTAATCGGATACATGTCGGCACTGCACAGCCCCGAAAAATCAACAGACGCAACCTTCGCGAGATAAGGTCGAATCTTTGAATACAAGAGCTGTCCGGCTATGAATTTGTTTTTGCTGCTTGTAACTCGATCTTCAGCAACAGTCGAATATTCGAGGATCCTGCCTGTCCACGATTCTATGTGATTTGGCGCAATGTGTGGGGAATCCATGTGATCGGCAGGATCGACGAGGTTGCTCGCTATCTCGGCCACGTCTGCGAAGGTTGCCCATTCCCAGCCTGGTGGAAGATCGCTCATGCAGGTAGCGTCCTGTTCAGCTCGTCGAGTAGTTGTTCGGCGCGGTCGTCGCCGAACTCACGGATGTAGCCGTCGGTGCCGCCGCGCTCGCTGAACGGTACGCCATCGAGGTCGTCGGGGGTTACGTACAAACGATTCGCGAGTGTCACCGCGATCTTGTCGATCCACCAGACTTGGTCGATGGTGAAGCGGATGCCGTCCTGCTCTTGCCGCGCCAGCCAGTTTCGTAGGTTCTCCTCCACGACGCTCCGGTATGGCCTGAGGTTGGAGTCCAGCCCGAGTTCGTAGCGCAGGATCGCCATCAGTTCAGGCACGCCTTTGCGTCCACCGTTACCCTGGGCGATACCGAGGCGCTGGTAGGCCCGCCAAAGGATCTCGGGGGTCCACTGGTACGGCGGCGACTCGATCTTGGAGGCCAATCGCTTGAGCGACTTGTACACGTCAGAGGGAGCTCGGGTTGGGTCGCTGAATGCGACCCCGAGTGCGACGATCTCGTCCGCATTGTCGTCCATGTACTTCCGCCAGTCCTCGACCGTCTGCTGTGGCGCGTTCGTGCCGAGGAGCCGCGCTTCTACCGACATCACTCGATCGAGGGTGTGCTCGTCGTAGGGCATGTCGTACTTCCGGCGGATGGTGAGGATACGTGCACGCAGCTCAGGATGCTCGGCCAGGGTGCGAACAGCGTCAAGGACCAGTTGCCTCTGCGCTGGTTCGCCTCCGGATTGGAATGCCTGCTCCTGGGTCTCGTCGTCGGTCGCTCGTTCGAGACCCTGCGCGATTTCGGTGATTGTTTCGCCACCGGCCAATTCCGCCAGTTCCGCCTGCTCGTCGGGTGTGATCTGCTGGTTCAAGCTCGCCAGCCGCGATCCGAGCGCAGCCGCTTCCTCGACATTGATGCCCTGGCTTGCAGCCTTGTTCAGCAGCTTTTCTAGGCTGACCTGCCGCTGGCTTGCCGGCTGCAGGGGCCGGGCATCGACCAGCGGGTGGTCAGTGACGCCAACCGGGTCGACCAGCAGGAATTTCTCCTTCGCCCGCGCGCCCGGGGTGACACGCTGGAAGGCATCGGGGTCGATAGTGCGTGCACCGCGGCCCTTCATTTGCTCGAAGTACGTCGCACTCGAGACCCCGCGCAGAAACATCACGCACTCAAGCGGTTTGATATCGGTTCCGGTGGCGATCATGTCGACCGTCACCGCGATCCGGAAGGCTCCTTCTGTGCGGAAATCCGAGATCAGTTGCTCGGGGTTTTCGGCCCGGTAGGTGATTTTTGCGCAGAACTTGCTGTCCCCGCCGAATATCTCTCGCACGATCTCGACGATCTCGTCGGCGTGCTGGTCGGTCTTGGCGAAGATGAGCGTTTTGGGCACGTGTTGGCGGTTCGGGAAATACTGCGGCCAGTCGTCGTGGAACCGCTGGATCACCGTGCGGATCTGGCTGGGGTTCATCACCGTCCGACCAATCGCGTCCGCACTGTAGTCCAAGTTCGTGTCGAGCAGTTCGTAACGCTCACGGCGAGTGTGCAAGTCGACGATCCGAACGGGGACATTCGCCGGAATACTTCCGCCCTGCTCGCCGACCGCGGTCCTGATCCTCATGACATCGAAGTCAACATTCACGCCATCCGCAACTGCCTGGCGATATGTGTACTGGCTGACCAGGTTCTCGTGGAAGAAGCCGAACGTCTGCGCCACGGGAGTAGCTGTGAGGCCGACCATGTGTGCGTCGAAGTACTCCAACACTGCACGCCACTTGCCGTAGATCGACCGGTGGCACTCGTCAACAATGAGCCTTTCCGGGTAGCGGCTGGGCGTGCTGGGTGACCGGTGGACTCGCTGAAAGTGGTTGCTGGGCAATGTAAGAGCGCAGAGTCCTGGTAAAAGGATGTTCGACCAAGAACACATCTTCATAAGACGGAACCTTCTGGGCAACAGTGGATCTGGTAATCCTGTTGCTACCAGGAGGTTCCGCCTCGTCAGGCCACTTCCGGCAACCTCCCACACGGTCTGTTCCCAAATCGATCAGATCCCGGACAGGCACTCAGGCCGGGGCATCGGTGCGGCGGGTGCGGCGAGCGGAGACCGAGGTGAAGGTTTCCCGGTCGGCCAAAAAGCCCTCGAGCGCGAAGGTGGCGGCACCGAGACTGGCCGGATTGTGCGGGAGGGGATCCAGCTCGAGGGTGACCGCGGCGAAGGGATCGGACATGGCGTGATGGGCCGCCGCGCGGCGGGTGGCCTCGAGCAGCGGCACACCCAGCTGCCGGGCCACCAGGTCCCCGAAGACGATGCGGCGCGGGTTGAAGAGGTTCACCAGATTGGCGATCGCGACGCCCAGATAGGTTCCGGTCCGCTCGATGACCGCGACCGCGGTCGAGTCCCCCCGGCAGGCCGCCGCCGCGACGGCCGCGAGCGTGGCGGCATCGTCGGAGGCGAGAAGTGGGCTACCGGGCGCGATTTCGCGCAGCGTCGCCGTGATGCCGGGCGCGCTCACATACGCCTCGACGCACCCGTTGCGGCCGCACGGGCACGCCCGTCCGTCCAGGACCAGGTTGGTGTGGCCCCACTCGCCCGCGCTGTTGGTGACACCGCGATAGAGCAGCCCGTCGATGACCACGCCGATGCCGACGCCCGCGCGCAGCGTGACGACGATCAGATCGTCCACATCGCGGCCCGCGCCGAACCAAAGCTGCGCCGCCGTACTGGCTTTCAAGGGATTGTCGAGATACAGCGGGTACGGCAGCTGCGGTGCCAACAGGACTTTCAGCGGCACCTGCTGCCAATGCCAGTAGGGCGAGAACACCGACGTCCCGGTGTCGGGCTCGACCAACCCGGGCACGCTGAGGCCGACCCCCAGCACCCGGTCGGCATCGCCCGCCACCACCTCGCCGATGCCGTGCACGATCGATTCGACGATATCGTCCGGCGTGGTGGCGGCGGGGTCGACGGGTATCTCGGTCGAGCGCAGCACCGTCATCGCGAGGTCGAAAACATCGACGTGGATGCAGGTTTCGGCGATATCGACGCCGATCAGCCGCCCGCGCTCGGGATTGATGGCCAACTGCGCGCGGGGACGGCCGATCCCGGCCGCCTCGTAGCCGAGCTCGGCCAGCACCCCCACCTCGAGCAGTTCGGCGATCATATTGCCGACCGTCGCGAACGACAGGCCGGTGGCCTGCGCGATCTGCTGCCTGCTGGTGTGCCCGGAGGCGGCGTACACCGCCTGCAGCACGCAGAACCTGTTGCGGCGCCTGATATCCCGCGCGGTCAACTGGTACACGCCCCGCCCGCTCCTTCCGTCGATGCCTGCGAAGGGGAATCGCCACCTTCGCGAACGAACTTCTCGCAACAGTATTTACAACAGTTATCCGAAGTCATACTGTAACCGGCATCACTACGGACGCCTACTGTGCGGCAGCTCACCTAGGAGTGCTCATGTCCTGGACCCACCGACGTCGATGGACCAGCGCGATCGTCTGCGCGGCCGCGCTCTCACTGGCCGCGACCGCCTGCTCGTCGGGCAAGGATTCCGGCTCGAACAATGCGGGGCCGCAACACGATACGGGCTCGATCAGCCTGGTCTACGCGCAGAAGCAGGGCGATCAGGAGTACTTCATCGGCGAGGCCGACGGCGCGAAGGCCAAGGCCAAGGAGCTCGGCGTCGACCTGAAGGTGGTCAATCTCGGCAACGACGCCAACAAGGCGGTGACCGAGGTGCAGAACGCGGTGAACCAGAAGGCCAACGGCGTCATCGTGGTGGTCCCGGACCCGTCGGTGGGCCCGCAGGTGGTGCAGCTGGCCAAGTCCGGCGGCGTCGCCCTGCTCACCTCCGACGATCAGGTCTGCACCAACGGCCCGGATCCGGCGTCGTGCGCCAAGGAGAATCTGGTGCCGCGCGTCGGATTCAGCGGCACCCAGATGGGCACCGAGGTCGGCACCCGCGCGGGCCAGGACTTCAAGAAGCTGGGCTGGAAACCGGAGGAGACCGCCATCGTCGACGCCTGGAAGCAGGACGTCACGGTGTGCACCGACCGGGTGAAGGCCAATGAGAAGGCGTTCAAGGACACCTCGGGCGCGGACGTGAAGGTGATCGAGGTCGGCACCGACAACACGCCCTCCGACGCGCAGAACAAGATCTCCGCGACGGTCGCCGGCAATCGGTCGGTCAAGAACTGGATCGTCATGGGCTGCAACGACGAGAACGTCAGCGGCGGCGTCGCGGCCATCCAGAACGCCGGCTATGCCGCCGACAATGTGCTCGGCGTGGGCCTGGGCGCGTACCTGGCGTGCAAGGAGTGGCGCGGCGGCAAGCCCACCGGCTTCAAGGCGGCGCTGTTCATCAATGGAAAGGACGTCGGTGCGCTGGCCGTGCAGACCATGGTCGACTACCTGAAGAACGGAAAGACCATGCCCGCCGAGGCTTTCGCGCCCACCCAGATGGTGGACGCCACCAACTGGCAGCAGGCGGGCGTCACGTGCAGCTGAGCGGACTGCGGGTTTCCAGGCTCACCAAGGCTTTCGCGGGCGTGCCGGCGCTGCGCGAGGTGAGCCTGGATTTTCCCGCGGGCATGGTCACGGCGCTGATGGGGGAGAACGGCGCGGGCAAATCGACGCTCATCAAGATCCTCGGCGGCGACTATCGCCCCGATGACGGCGGACTCGAACTCGACGGCGCGCCACTGGATTTGAGCAGTCCGGCCGCGGCGCGAGCGGCAGGGATCCGGGTGATCGGGCAGGAGCCGGAGATCGTGCCGCACGTCTCGGTCGCCGAGAACGTCTACCTGGGCGCGCTGCCGCGCCGCGCCGGCCGGCTGCTGGACCGCGCGGCGCTGCGCACCCGCATGCGCGACGATCTCACCCGGCTCGGCTTCGACCGCGACCTCGATCCGGATGCGCTGGGCTCCAAACTGACCGCCGCGCAACGCCAATTGGTCGAGATCATGCGGGCGCTGACCACCGACGCGAAGGTGATCGCCTTCGACGAGCCCACCTCTTCGCTGTCGGACCACGAGACGGAATCGCTGTTCGCGCTGATCGGCCGCCTGCGCGAGCGCGGCCTCGCGGTCGTCTACGTCTCGCATCGCATGCGCGAGATCTTCCAGCTCGCCGATCGGGTGGCGGTGCTGCGCGACGGGGCGCTCGTCGGCGTGCGCGACACCGCCGGCACCGACGAGCAGGAGATCGTGCGCATGATGGTCGGGCGCGACCTGTCGACCGTGTTCGCACGCAAGCACTCCCAGCTCGGGCGGGTACTGCTGGAGGTGGACGGAGTCACCACCGACGACGTGCGAGACGTGAGCCTGCGCGTGCACGCGGGTGAAGTGGTGGCGCTCGCCGGACTGGTCGGGGCGGGCCGCTCCGAGCTGGCGGGCGCGCTGGCCGGGGACCTGCCGATCCGGTCGGGTGAGGTGCGCATCGACGGCACCCGCGTCCGGTTGCGGCAGCCGCGCGACGCGGTGCGCGCCGGAATGGGTTACGCGCCCGAGGAACGCAAGGCGCAGGCGCTGCTGCTGCATCGCGGGGTGCGCGACAATATCTCGCTCGCCATGCTGGATCGGCTGCGGCGCTGGCGGTTCGTGCGGCGTGGCGCGGAGCGGCGGCTCGCGCACCAGTACGTCGAATCCCTGCGGGTGCGAACGCCTTCCCTGGAGCAGGAGGTGCGCAAGCTGTCGGGCGGCAATCAGCAGAAGGTGGTGCTGGCGCGCTGGCTGGCCCGCAAACCCGCCGTGCTGGTGCTGGACGAACCCACCCGCGGCGTCGACGTCGGCGCGAAGATCGAGATTTATCACATCATCGAGGAGCTGGCCGAATCCGGTGTGGCCGTGCTGGTGATCTCCTCGGAACTGCCCGAGGTCCTCGGCCTGGCCGACCGCGTCGTCGTCATGCAGCAGGGCCGCGTCACCGGCGAACTGGATCGCGCCGAGGCCACCGAGGAGAAGGTTCTCGCCCTCGCCATGGGGCTCACCCCGCAGCGCGGGGACGCCGAGGCCGGGCCCGACGACCTGACCGCGCAGCGACTTTAGGACATCATGACCGACCAGAGAATCGAAACGTCCTCCGAGGCAACCGTTTCCGCGCCCGCGCCGGCCTTCGCCCGCTACCTGGAGGGGCTGCGTGGGCTCACCCCGCGCCGGGTGATCCAGGGCATCGGGACCGGCAACCTCAGCCTGATCGGTGCGCTGGTGGTGATCGTCGCCATCTTCGCCTGGCTCAACGACGGCTACCTCGACCCGCGCAATATCGCCGGAATCGGTGACGCCGTCACGGTTTTCGGCCTGCTGGCGGTCGTGCAGACCGTGGTGATCATCTGCGGGGCGCTCGACATCTCGGTGGGCTCGCAGGCCGGTGTCGCCTCGGTGATCAGCGCCATGGCGTTCACCTCGGCCGGCAGCAATGCGCTGGCGGGAGTCCTCGCCGCCGTCGGGGTAGGGCTGGTGCTGGGTCTGGTGAACGGGCTGATCATCGTCTACGGGCGGGTCAACCCCGTGATCGCGACTCTGGCCACCTTGGCCGCGTACAAGGGCCTGGCGCAACTGATCTCGGGCGGCAAGGCGCAGGGCTTCGTGCTCGACAACGACTTCTTCATCTTCCTGGCCCGCGGCAAGATCATCGGCCTGCCGGTGCCGGTGGTCGTGCTGGCGCTCGTCGCGCTCGGCGTGCACGTGCTGCTGAAATACACCGATATCGGCCGCAATATCTACGCTATCGGCGGAAACGACACGGCCGCAAGGCGTTCCGGAATCAATATCAACAAATACCTGATCGCCGTCTACGTGCTGGCCGGAGTGGTCGCGGCCATCGCGGGCATCATCCTCACCGCCCGCACCGGATCCGGGCAGCCGGTCTCCGGCAGCGAGGGCCTGGAACTCAAATCCATCACCGCCGCGGCCCTGGGCGGCTGCGCCCTCAAGGGCGGCAAGGGCACCGTCGGCGGCACCCTGCTCGCCGTCATCCTGCTCGGCGCGCTCGACAACGGCCTCAATGTGGTCGGCGTGAACACCTTCTGGCAGAACGTGGCCCAGGGCGCGCTGCTGGTCGCGGCGGTCGTGATCCAGCAGCGCCGCAGCGGCGAACGCGCCGTCGGCCTCCCGACCTAGACCATTCCGGAGAACTACCATGCACACCCTCGAGGCACACGTCTGCGCTTTTCCGGCTGGCCGGCTCTGCGAAGGACCGGTCTGGGACGCGCGCACCGGAGCACTCCTCTGGGTCGACATCCGGCGCGGCCACATCCACCGCGCCACCCCGGCCCCCGACGGCCTGCGGCTCGACGCCACGATCAGTCTCTCCCCGCCGGTGAGCGCGGTTCTGCCGTGCGCCTCGGGCGCGCTGCTGGTGACGGCCGGGAACACGATCGCCCGCCTCGACGACCCGGCTCGGCACTTCGACCCGGTTCCTTCCGGAAGTGACAGCGCGCGTTCGGTTCCCGCGCCCGGTCTCCTTCGCGTCGCCGAAGTGGCATTGCCCGCCGACGGGGTGCGGCGGCGGTTCAACGACGCGAAGGTCGATCCGCGCGGCAGGCTGCTGGCCGGGACCATGGCCGAGGCCGGCGGGGTGGGCAGCTCCGCGCTCTACCGGCTCGACCAGGACGGCACGCTGAGTGCGCTGCGCACCGGCGTGACCATCTCCAACGGCCTCGGCTGGAGTCCCGACGGGCGCACCCTCTACTACGCCGACAGTCCGACCCATCGGGTACAAGCCTTCGACTACGACCTGGACACCGGAACGCTCGGCGCGCCACGGCCGTTCGCGCACTTCGCCGACGGCGAACCCGACGGCCTGACCGTCGACGCCGACGGTCGCGTCTGGGTGGCGGTGTGGGGCGCGGGTCAGGTCCGTGCGTTCGACCCGTCCGGAAAGCCCTACGCGACAGTCGAAGTCGGCCCCTCGCAGGTGTCGAGCTGCACCTTCGCCGGACCCGACCTCGACCTGCTGGTGATCACCACCGCCGCCGAACAGGACGCTGCCGGCGAGCCGAACGCGGGCCGCCTGTTCACCTGCGTCCCCGGCGTGACGGGCCTGCCCGCCACCCCGTTCGCCGATCAGAGACTGGTGCACGCCAATGGCCGGTGAACAGGAAAAGAGCATGGGCCGCTTGGCGGATCGCGTCGCGGTGGTGACCGGTGCGGCATCGGGAATCGGGGCCGCGACGGCGCAGCGATTGGCGGCCGAGGGAGCGGCGGTGGTGATCGCCGACATCGACGCCGCCGGGGGAGCCGACGTCGCGGCCAAGATCCGCGCGACAGGGGCACGCGCCGAGTTCCGGCAGTGTGACGTGACCTCGGAGCAGTCGTGGACGGAACTGCGGGCGTGGGCTACCGCACGCTGGGGCCCGGTGGATGTGTTGTGCAGCAACGCCTCCTGCCAGGCAGTCGTACCCGCTCACGAATTGAGCAGGCAACAGTGGGACGACGGGCTGGCGGTCAACCTGACCCCGCTGTTCCTCGGTGTACGCACGTTCATCGACGACCTGCGAGCCCGCCGCGGAAACGTGGTCGCGGTCTCGAGCGTGCACGCCCAGTTCGGCCTGCCCGGATACCCCGTCTACGCCGCCGCCAAGGGCGGCCTCACCTCCCTGGTGCGGCAACTCGCAGTCGAATACGGCGCAGACCGAGTCCGAGTGAACGCCGTCCTCCCCGGCCCCATCCTGACCCCGGTCTGGAACGACGTCGACGACGAAGGCCGGCAACTCTCAGCGCGCGCCACCGTACTGGACCGCCTGGGCGCCCCCGAAGAGGTGGCCGCCGCCATCGCCTTCCTAGCCTCCGACGACGCCTCCTTCATCACCGGCACAAACCTCGTCGTAGACGGCGGCTGGAGCGTACGCAAGGAATCCCGCTGACAGACACCGTGTTCCGGTGGTCGATGGTCATTCGTCTCAGCTCAGCGGGCGATGGCGTAGGAACTCGGTTGCTTCGGGGTATTGCTCCAGCGCCTTGGCGGCTGCCGCTTCCTCGGCGTCGCACAGCCGCTGGTATCCGGATTCGGCGGCGTGGGCGGCGTGGGTGCGCAAGGTTTGCAGGGATTCGACGGCGTCGCGGTGATCGCCGAGGACGCCCTGCAGGCGTTTGGCGCGTTTGCCCAGTTCGACGGCTGGATCGCCGAGCACGTCGGCCGCTGCTTCGGACGAATAGCGTAATCGTTTGGCGGCCTTGCGAATATCGTGCAGGTGCTCGATCCGCTCGGCTCCGGTGAGCCCGGGTTCCGTGCGCACCAGCCGCCGCAGGTCGCGGAAGTCGTGGCGCAGCACCTCGGCGAAGACCTGGTCGGCGGGGTTGTCCGCCTGCGTGCCGCGCAATGGGGCGTCGGTGACGAGCGCGTGCAGTCGATCGGTCAGCATGCGGTAGCGGCGGCTGTCGAAGGCGTCCACCACCGCGCGGTGCGCGCCGACGTAGAGACGTCGCTCGTCGGCCACCAGTCGAGTGCCGAAATCACCTCGCGGGGCGGACTTCTCACCCAAAGGCACGGTCCGCTCGTCGAACGGCGCGCCGGTGTCGCCGAGCAGCGTCACGAACCGCTCGGCGCGCACCTCCGCGTCCCGCGCCACCCCGAGCAGCCCCGCCAGCCAACGCAATTCGTCGGTGATCTCACCGATCGGCTTGCGGCGCAATACCCGCCGATACGACTTCAGCACGCTGCGCAGCCGCCGCGTCGCCACCCGCATCGAATGCACCGAATCCGGAAGGTCCGCGCGCACCTCGGGTTCGGCGCCGCACAGCCGGTCCACGTCGGCGGCGAGGGCATCGACCAGGGCGGAACCGGCTGTGGCGCTCATCTACGTCCTGTACTTGTCGGTGGCCTCGACCAGATGATGGGTGATGCCGGGCTCCAGCGCGGCGTGACCGGCGTCGGGCACCAGGTGCAATTGCGAAGCGGGCCAGGCGCGGTGGAGGTCCCACGCGCTGGTGGCCGGGCACACCACGTCGTAGCGGCCCTGCACGATGACGCCGGGAATGTGGGCGATGCGGTCGATATCGCGCAGCAGCTGCCCCTCGTCGAGGAAGCCGTGATTGACGAAGTAGTGGTTCTCGATACGGGCGAAGGCCAGCGCGAAGCGCGGATCGGCGGTCTCGGCGACCCGATCCGGGTGCGGCAGCAGCGAACTCGTGGCGCCCTCCCACGTCGACCACGCGACCGCCGCCGCGGTGGCGACCTCGGGGTCGGGGGAGTGCAGCAGGCGATGGTAGACCTCGACCAGATCCTGGCCCCGCTCCGACTCCGGTACCGGCGCCAGGAACTTCTCCCACTCGTCGGGGTACACATACCCCGCGGAACCGTTGTAGTACCAGTCGATCTCCTTGCGCCGCAGCAGGAATATCCCGCGCAGCACCAGCTCGGTCACCCGGTCGGGATGCGTCTGCGCGTAGCTCAGCGCCAGAGTCGATCCCCAGGAGCCGCCGAACACCAGCCACCGCTCGATGCCCAGATGCGTACGCAGCCTTTCGATATCGGCCACCAGATCCCAGGTGGTGTTGTGCTCGAGGCTCGCCCCGTCGGCGATGTGCGGGGTCGACCGGCCGCAGCCGCGCTGATCGAATACCACGATCCGGTACGCCGCCGGATCGAAGAACTGCCGGTGATACGGCGAGGTCCCGCCGCCCGGGCCGCCGTGCAGGAACACCGCCGGCTTGCCGTCCGGATTGCCGCTCACCTCGTAGTAGAGCGACTGACCGTCCCCGACCTCCAGCATGCCCTGCGCGTAGGGCTCGAGCGGCGGATACAGGGTGCGCATCAGCCGGCCACCAGCCCGTCGGACAGATTCTGAATCTCGATGGCCTTCAACGCCTCCGCCCGCACGTCCGGGCAGCTCTTGGTGGTGACCCGATCCGCCACGCCGCGTTCGTTCGGCAGGAACAGCCCGTTCTGCGCCGCCCACTGGATGACGGTCGCGTTCAACGAGACCTTGTCCATGGTCGGGGTCTGCACCCGCCAATCCGACAGCTGCGGGCGAATCAGATCGCACAGCTGCTTGGCCTGATCGTCGGTGACGTTCAGTCCCGCCCCCGCCTGACCGCTCGGCGCGCCCGTCGCGCTCGGCTTGCCCGTCGTGGAGGTGAGCGGTGAGCCCGAGCTCTGCGGCTGCGTCGATCCCGTCGAGGAGTTGTCCCCGCAGGCCGCGGTCAACGCGACGGCCGCTACCGCCGCGACCAGCAGCGGCATCCGCCGAACCCGGCGACTCGTTCCACGATCCATGACTTCCCTTTGGTCGATCCAGCTCGTTGGCTTCCGAGTCTGCCACCAAAACATGACGGTGGAATGAGAAGACAGGGCGCGATTGCCGGTCGATAGCGTCCGGCTATGGTGTCGTGGCGCGACAACGCCCCCGCGAGCACCGCGGGGGCGTGGCCGGATCGCTCGAGATCAGTAGCTGTGCTCCGGGCCCGGGAACACGCCCCGGCGCACCTCGTCCGCGTAAGTGGCGGCGGCCGTGCGCAATTGGCCGCCCACATCGGCGAACTGCTTGACGAACTTGGCGGTCTTGCCGCCGGTGTAGCCGACCATGTCCTGCCAGACCAGCACCTGCGCATCGCATTCCGCCCCGGCCCCGATGCCGACGGTCGGAATGGTCAGCTTGCGGGTGACCTGCCCGGCCAGCTCGGCGGGCACCATCTCCATGACCACCGAGAACGCCCCGGCCTCCTGCACCGCGATGGCGTCGGCGATGAGCTGTTCGGCCCCGTCGCCGCGGCCCTGCACCCGGAAGCCACCCAGGGTGTTGACGCTCTGCGGGGTGAACCCGATGTGCGCCATCACCGGAATGCCGGCCGCGGTCAGCTTGTGAATGGTGTCGGCGACCCGCTCGCCGCCTTCGAGCTTCACCGCGTGCGCGCCGCCCTCCTTCATGAAGCGCACGGCCGTCGCCAAAGCTTGCTCGGGCGAGGACTCGTAGCTGCCGAACGGCAGATCCGCCACCACCAGCGCGTGCGGCGCGCCCCGCACCACACCGCGCACCAGCGGAATCAATTCGTCGACGGTGATGGCCACCGTGGTGTCGTAGCCGTAGACCACGTTGGCGGCCGAATCACCCACCAGCAGAACGGGAATCTCGGCTTCCTCGAACAGCCGGGCGGTCGAGTAGTCGTAGGCGGTCAGCATGGACCACCGCTCCCCGGCCTGCTTCATCTGCTGCAGATGCTGCACGCGGGTCTTGCGCCGGGCGGGAGTCTTGGGTGCGGTGCTTTGCGGTGCGACGGACCCGTAGACAGGGGTTTCCGCATCGGATACGGACATCATCGTCCCTCTTTCGTCGTTCCTCGAGGCCCGTCACCGGGTCCCCGGGTTGTCATGACGAAATCAGTCTGCCACCCGAGCCGGCACCGGCCGAGATGCGATTGCTCACATCCCGGCCGGGCGGTGCGGGAATCAGCCCACCGGGCCCTTGGCCAGCTGGACCTGGGCGGACTGGGTGCGGCCGGTGCCGTCGGTCCATTTCAGGGTGACGGTGTCGCCCGGGTGATGCTGGTCCATGGTGGCGGTGAGGTCGGTGGCGGAGGTGATGGTCTTGTCGTCGAGACCGGTGATGACGTCCCGCGCCTGCAGGCCCAGCTGATCGGCCGGGCCGCCCTGCACCACGCCGCGGATCTGCGCGCCGCCGCCGGTGGAGGACACCGAGACGCCGATGAAGGCGGTGTCCCCGATATGCACCACATCCGACGCCTGACCCGCCTGGATCTGCTTGGCCACCGTGAGCGCCTTGTCGATCGGAATCGCGAAGCCCTGCCCGCCGCCGATGCTCATGCGGAAGCCCTGGGACGCGGCGGTGTCCATGCCGATGACCTGCCCGGCCGAATTGATCAGCGGCCCACCGGAATCGCCCGGTTGGATATTGGCGGCCACCTGGATCAGGCCGGTCAACTGCTCGGAGCTGCCGGTGGCGTCGTCGCTGGCGGTGATGGACTTGTTCAGCCCGGTCACCTTGCCCGCGGCGGCGGTCGGGGTGCCGCGCCCGCCCGCGTTGCCGAGCCCGACGATGGCGTCACCGACGCTGACCTTGCTCGAATCGCCCAGCGGCGCGGTCTGCAAGCCCGAAGCGCCCGACAGCTTGATGACGGCCATGTCCTCGCTGCGATCGAACCCGAGCACGGTGGCGTCGTAGGTCTGGCCGTTGCCCAGATCGGTCACCGAGATGCTGGTCGCGCCCTCCACCACGTGATTGTTGGTCAGCACGATGCCGTCAGAACTGAGCACGATCCCGGTGCCCGCGCCCTCCCCGTTCTGCAGGCCCAATTCCGTGTTGACGTCCACGATGCCCGGGGCCACCGCCTGCGCGGCCGAGTCGAGATCGGCTGGGGCCGTGGTGAAATCGATGGGCTGGCTCTGCGTCACCCGGCCCGGTGACTGCGCCACCGGCGTGCCCGGAACCAGCGTGTTCGGACCGCAGGCCGCCAGGCCCAGGGTGGCGGCGAGCGCGACTGCCGCGGCGGCCGCGGCCCGAATGGTGCGTGAGCGCATGTTCATGACGTCCCTCTTGGCTAGAGCCCTCGGTTCCCTCCCATTAAGCATGCGGTTTCTGAGAGCCGCCTGGGGAGTTACCGTGCGAACGCCCACGTACCGGGTGGAGTCGGCTCCGAACCTCTAGCGTCGCAGTTCCGTGCCATGCGTGACGCTGCGCACAATCCGCGATCCGCACTGTGAACGGAGACGTATATGACGATTCGAGCCGCTCTCGGCCGCCCACCGACGTCGCGCGGCGGCGGTCCATGCCACGATCGTGGCATGGCGTTGATGCGAACCGGCCGGGTCGTGCTTGTGATGACGACGTTGGCGATGACCGCGGCTGCGTGCACCAGCGTGGTGGACGGCAAGCCCACCTCGAGCGCACCGGTGGGAATGGACTCTTTCTACAACCAGACCCCGACGTGGGGTGATTGCACCGATTACGTGCAGGGGGACGATCAGTTGCCCAAGGGCACCGAGTGCACCCGCGTCACCGTGCCGGTGGATTACGCGAATCCCAACGGCGCGACGGCCAAGATCGCCATCTCGCGAGTCCGGGCCACCGGCAACAAGATCGGCTCGCTGCTGTTCAACCCGGGCGGTCCGGGCGTCACCGGGTTGAACATGGTCAGCCTCGGTGACAACACCCCGCTCGCGGAGCGCTTCGACCGCATCGGTTTCGATCCGCGCGGCGTCGCCGCGTCGCAGCCGGCCATCAACTGCATGACCGCCGCCGAGGACGACGCCCAGCGCGCCGAACCCAACAAGGACAACTCGCCCGCCGGGATCGCGGCCACCGAGGCCGAGAACAAGGACTTCGCCAACAAGTGCGTCCAGCGCACCGGCAAGGATTTCCTCGCGCACGTCGGCACCCGGGAAGTGGTGCAGGACATCGACGTCATCCGCGCGGCGCTGGGCGATCAGAAGCTGACCTATCTGGGCTACTCCTACGGCACCCGCCTCGGCTACTCCTATGCCGAGAAGTTCCCCGATCACGTGCGCGCCCTGGTGCTCGACGGTGCGCTGGACCCGCAGCAGGATCCGATCAAGGAATCCCTCGCGCAGGCCGCCAGCTTCCAGCAGGCCTTCGACAACTATGCCGCCAACTGCGCGGACAAGGAGAAGACCAACTGCCCGCTCGGTGACGATCCGGCGCAGGCCACCAAGAAGTTCCGCGCCCTGGTGGACCCGCTGTGGGACAAGCCCGTTCCCACCTCCGACCCGCGCGGCCTGCACTACGGCGACGCCATCACCGGCGTCCAGCAGACCCTCTACTCGACCCGGCTGTGGCCCGCGCTGACCAAGGGTCTGCGCGAGCTGTCGCAGGGCAGCGGCGACACCCTGCTCGCGCTGGCCGACATGTACGACGGCCGCCACGACGACGGCAGCTACGACAACAGCTCCGACGCCTTCAACGCCATTCGCTGCGTGGACGATCCGGCCATCACCGACCGGGCCGTGGCCGCCAAGCAGGACGCCGACTACCGCCGCGTCGCGCCCTTCCTCGACGACGGCCACGGCAGCAATGCCGCGCCGCTGGAGCTGTGCGCCATCTGGCCGGTCCCCAACACCAGCCAGCCGCACAAGCTCTCGATCCAGAACCTGCCCAGGACGGTCGTGATCTCCACGACCAAGGACCCCGCCACCCCCTACCAGGCCGGCGTCAATCTGGCTCAGCAGCTGGGCGGGTCGCTGATCACCTACAACGGCACGCAACACACCGTGTCGCTGTCGGGCATCAAGTGTGTCGACGATCCGGTGATTTCGTATCTCGTCGATCTGAAAGAGCCTGCCCAGGGCCTCACTTGCTGAACCGCCGAGATGGTGAGCCGTCCGGCGCTCCGGGTGTCCTCGCGAGTTGGTCCATCCATGTAACACGGATTTAACTCCCGGCCCCTACAGTCGCGGACATGGACCGTCAGAAGGAATTCGTCCTCCGCACGCTCGAAGAGCGCGATATCCGATTCGTGCGGCTGTGGTTCACCGATGTGCTGGGCTATCTCAAGTCCGTGGCGATCGCGCCCGCCGAGTTGGAGGGCGCTTTCGAGGAGGGCATCGGGTTCGACGGTTCGGCCATCGAGGGGTTTGCCCGGGTCTCCGAGGCGGACATGGTGGCCAAGCCGGACCCGTCCACCTTCCAGGTGCTGCCGTGGTCCACCTCGAAGGGGCATCAGCACTCCGCGCGCATGTTCTGCGATATCGCCATGCCGGACGGTTCGCCGTCCTGGGCGGATCCCCGCCATGTGCTGCGGCGGCAGCTCAACAAAGCCGCCGACCTGGGCTTCAGCTGCTATGTGCACCCGGAGATCGAGTTCTTCCTGTTGAAGCCGGGTCCGCACGACGGCTCCCAGCCGATTCCGGCCGACAACGGCGGCTTCTTCGACCAGGCCGTGCACGACGAGGCCCCGAACTTCCGCCGCCACGCCATCGACTCGCTCGAATCCATGGGCATCTCCGTGGAATTCAGCCACCACGAGGGCGCGCCCGGCCAGCAGGAGATCGACCTGCGCTACGCGGACGCGCTGTCCATGGCCGACAACGTCATGACCTTCCGGTACCTGATCAAGGAAGTCGCCATCGACGAGGGCGTGCGGGCGTCGTTCATGCCCAAGCCGTTCGCCGATCACCCCGGTTCGGCCATGCACACCCACATGTCGCTGTTCGAGGGCGAGCAGAACGCCTTCGCCGACCTCGACGATCCGGACAATCTGTCGGAGACCGCGCGCGCGTTCATCGCCGGCATCCTCGAGCACGCCCACGAGATCTCCGCGATCACCAATCAGTGGGTCAACTCCTACAAGCGCCTGGTGCACGGCGGCGAGGCCCCCACGGCCGCGTCCTGGGGCCGCTCGAATCGCTCCGCGCTGGTGCGGGTTCCGATGTACACCCCGAACAAGGCCGCCTCGCGCCGCGTCGAGATCCGCAGCCCCGACAGCGCCTGCAACCCGTACCTGACCTTCGCGGTGCTGCTGGCCGCCGGTCTGCGCGGCATCGAGAAGGGCTACACGCTGCCGCCGGAGGCGGAGGACGACGTGTGGTCGCTGACCTCGGCCGAGCGGCGCGCCATGGGTTTCCGCGAGCTGCCCGCGTCGCTGGACGAGGCGTTGCGCGCCATGGAGAAGTCCGAACTGGTCGCCGAGACCCTCGGCGAGCACGTCTTCGACTTCTTCCTGCGCAACAAGCGCCGCGAGTGGGCGGGGTACCGCAACCAGATCACCCCGTACGAGCTCAAGGAATACCTGGGTCTCTGAGGCAGGGCGTCCTGCCCACCGCGAACGATGTCGGGCCGCGATCACTCAGGTGATGGCGGCCCGAAGCATTTCGGCCAGTTCAGGACTCGGCGGAGTGGGGCTGCGGCGCGCCGCCGAGAGATCAGGCACCCGGAGGAATGGCTCGCGCGTCGAGGAGGCGTCCGCGGCGGGGAACGGCGGGCTTCGGGTGGGAGTCGAGGCGGCGGCGAGGGAGCAACGATGTCGCGTTTGGGTGGGTTGGGCGGCATGTCGGGTGCGGGTGACATGTAATTTGGGGGCATGGTTCGGCCACCGACTGCGCGTTCCGCTGTGCCCGGTGTCGGGCGGCTCGGTTTGCTCGAGCCCTCGGCCGCCGACTCTCTGCGAGAGTTGGCCTGGGACAACGTGGACAGCGTGCCACTGCTGTGGGCGCTGTCGCGTTCCCCCGACGCCGATCTGGCGCTGCAGACCCTCATCCGGTTGCGCGAGCAACTCGGGAACGACTGGGCCGCAGTGGATTACGAGCTGCGGCGGGATACCGCGCTGCGCGGGCGGCTGTTCGCGCTGATCGGGTCGTCGAGCGCGTTCGCCGATCACCTGGTCGCAGATCCGGCGGCCTGGCAGCTGCTCAAGCGGCCCAAGCTGCCGGCGCGCGAGGAACTGCTCGCCGATCTGCTCGCGGCGGTCAAGGCCGATCCGGAGACCGGGCCGCACGCCGGGCCCATGCTGTTCCGCGCCCAGGTGGCGGGGCCGGAGGCGATCGCCTTGCTGCGCAAGCGGTATCGCGATCAGCTCATGCTGCTGGCCGCCATCGATCTGGCCGCCACCGTCGAGAACGAACCCGTGCTGCCGTATCAGAAGGTGGGGCAGCATCTCACCGATCTGGCCGACGCGGCGTTGACCGCCGCCCTGTCGGTCGCGGTGGCGCGGGTGTGCCCCGATCGCGAGGTGCCGGTCCGGCTGGCCGTCATCGCGATGGGCAAATGCGGTGCGCGCGAACTCAATTACGTCTCGGACGTGGACGTCATCTTCGTCGCCGAACCCGCCGACACCACCGCCACCCGGCTGGCCGCCGAGATGATGAGCGTCGGCAGTGCCGCCTTCTTCGAGATCGACGCGGCGCTGCGGCCCGAGGGCAAGGCCGGGGCGCTGGTGCGCACCCTCGACTCGCACCTCGTCTACTACAAGCGGTGGGCGCGGACCTGGGAGTTCCAGGCGCTGCTCAAGATGCGGCCCGCCACCGGCGATCTGGAGCTCGGCGGCGACTACCGCGACGCGCTCATGCCCATGGTGTGGGCGGCCTCCGAACGGCCCGACTTCGTCGCCGACGTGCAGGCCATGCGGCGGCGCGTGGAAGATCTGGTGCCCGCGGATCTGCGCGAACGCGAACTCAAACTGGGGCACGGCAGCCTGCGCGACGTCGAATTCGCGGTGCAGCTGCTGCAATTGGTGCACGGCAAGGCCGACGACTCGCTGCACGTGCAGGGCACGGTGGAGGCGTTGGGCGCGCTCGCCGACGGCGGGTACGTGGGCCGCGACGACGCCGCCAACCTGACCGCCTCCTACGAATTCCTGCGCCTGCTCGAACACCGTTTGCAGCTGCAGAAACTCAAGCGCACCCACACCCTGCCCGCACCCGACGACGAGGAGGGGATGCGCTGGCTGGCGCGCGCCGCGCACATGCGGCCCGACGGGCGGCAGGACGCGGTCGGGGTGCTGACCAGCGAGATCAAACGTAATGCGGTGCGGGTGCGGCGGCTGCACGCCAAACTGTTCTACCGGCCGCTGCTGGAATCGGTGGCGCGCATCGACGCCGACAACCTGCGGTTGAGTCCCGCCGCCGCCGTGCGGCAGCTGGCGGCGCTGGGGTACGTGGCGCCGGAGAACGCGCTCGGGCATCTGAAGGCGCTGACCAAGGAGGTCGGACGCAAGGGGCGGATTCAGGCGCTGCTGCTGCCGACGCTGCTCGAATGGCTCGGCGAGACACCGAATCCCGACGCCGGGCTGCTGGCCTACCGGCGGGTGTCGGAGGGGTTGGACAACGAGATCTGGTTCCTGCGGGAGCTGCGCGACGAAGGGGCCATCGCGCAGCGGCTGATGATCGTGCTCGGATCCTCGGCGTATCTGCCGGATCTGCTGATCAACGCGCCCGAGACCATCCGCATGTACGCCGACGGGCCCGACGGGCCGCTGCTGCTGGCCACCCAGCCCTCGGATGTGGCGCGCGGAATCCTTTCCGGCGCAGGGCGTTACGACGATCCGAAGCGGGCCGTCATGACCGCGCGGTCGCTGCGCCGCCACGAGCTGGCGCGCGTCGCCTCCGCGGACGTGCTGGGCATGCTGGATGTGCCGCAGGTGTGCGAGGCGCTGTCGTCGGTGTGGATCGCCACGCTGGAAGCGGCGCTGCAGGCCGTGATTCGCGCCAGTGAGGCCGAACTCGGCAGGCCCGCGCCGGCCGACTTCGCCGTCATCGGCATGGGGCGGCTCGGTGGCATGGAACTCGGCTACGGGTCGGACGCCGACGTGCTGTTCGTGTGCGATCCGCGGCCTGGTGAGGACGAGACCGTCGCGGTGAAATGGGCCATCGGCGTGGCCGAACAGGTGCAGCGGCTGCTGGGCGCGCCGAGCACCGACCCGCCGTTGCAGGTCGACGCCGGGCTGCGGCCGGAGGGTCGCAACGGCGCGCTGGTGCGCACCCTCGCCGCCTACGCCGCCTACTACGAGCAGTGGGCGCAGCCCTGGGAGGTGCAGGCGCTGCTGCGCGCGCATCAGGTGGCGGGCGACCGCAAACTGGGAATCCGCTTCCTGCGCACCGTGGATCCCATCCGCTACCCCGAGGGCGGCATGTCCGCCGACGGGGTCCGCGAGATCCGCCGCATCAAGGCGCGCGTCGACTCCGAACGCCTGCCGCGCGGCGCGAACCCCGCTACCCACACCAAACTGGGCCGCGGCGGCCTCGCCGATATCGAATGGACCGTCCAGCTCCTGCAACTGCTGCACGCCCACGAGGTCCCCGAACTCCACAACACCTCCACCCTGAAATCCCTCGACGCCATCGAACGCGCCGAACTGATCGACGCCGAGGACGCCGCCCTGCTCCGCGACGCCTGGCTCACCGCCACCAAGGCCCGCAACGCCCTGGTCCTCGTCCGCGGCAAACCCGCCGACCAACTCCCCGGCCCCGGCACCCTCCTCTCCGCCATCGCCCGCGTAGCCGGCTGGCCCACCGACGACGGCAGCGAATTCCTGGACCACTACATGCGCGTCACCCGCCGCGCCAAAACCGTCGTAGAAAGAATCTTCGGCGGCGAATAACGTTCCCGCCCCGTCCACAGCGCACGCCTCGTCCCCGGCCCGCCCACGGCGCACGCCTCGTCCCCGGCCCGTCCACGGCGCACGCCTCGTCCCCGGCCCGTCCACGGCGCACGCCTCGTCCCCGGCCCGTCCACGGCGCACGCCTCGTCATTCCGGCGTGCTGTTGGCCGGAATCCACAGTCACAGTGAGATTCCGGCCAAGAAGCGCGCCGGAATGACGGTGTGGCCTCAGGCGCGGCAGAGGCAACGGAGTCCTGCGCCGCCACCGGGGGTCAGTGATCCGTGGGCCAGTCTTCCTGACTCTCGGCGATGGCGAGATCGTAACGAGCCGAGGGGAATTCGGCCCCTAGCGTGGCGGGAACGTGGGGGAGCGGGTGGCCGAGCAGCTCTTCTTGGCGGTTGCGGATGAGCCAGTCGGGGGAGCGGTGGTCGATGTCGGGGGAGCGGTCCGCCCGACCGGGGGCGAACATACCGGGAGGGGCGGCCTGGGCGGGAGTGTTCGAGAGGGCGGTGGTGAGATCCCTTGGTTGGGTAGGAATTCCAGCGTTGATTGGCCCTGGAAAGCTGCGGCCAGGGTCGGGCGCGGCCAGTTCCGCAGGTGGCCATCCCGGCGTGATCGGTTTTCCGGTGGCGGTTGGTGTGCGGCCGGTCGGGACGACAGGACTGTCGCCCGGGTAGCCGGCGGCGGGTGTGGTTGCCGGGGCGGCGGTTGTGGTTGGCGGAGCGGCGAAGGATGCGGCGCGCGAGTTCGCGTCGATGTCTCTAGGGTTGGCCTCGGTGCTTGTGAAGCCGGGTGCGGTCGCGCCACCAACCGAAGCCTGCTGAGCGCTCGATGTATTGATGGGCGTCGACCGGGTCGGCTGCGAAGTTCTGGGATCTCCGCTTCTGGGATCTCCGCCCAGTGGACGGGAGCTGCCCTGCCACGAGCGTGTGTTTTGATGTTGGCCATCACCCTTCGACGCCGTCGGTGTGGGAGCTTCCGGATCGGAATCGCCTGGGCCGCCGCCGTTCTCGGCCCGCAGTCCGCCGCCAACCGCGCTGCTACCCGCAGTCATCACCGGGAAGAACGCGGGGACGCCCGCCCCGGCAGCTGGGTAGATGGGCGTGTAGTTGGCATCCAGAGCGGCAAGGGCGAGCTGGTACTGCTCATGGCGGCTCTCCGCAGAGCCGCCGAGGAGGGGTGGTGGAACGGTTCTACGAACGGCTTCCGCCCCGTAAGCGGCAGCGAGGATCCGATGACCCGTGCTGTGCGCGATATCCGCAATATCCGTGGCGTCTTGGACGAAGCGACGGACCGCAGCCTCAGCGGCATCAGCGATCCGGCCGGACATGCCGTCGCACAGCGCATTCTGCGTACCGGCGTACAGGGTGGTGATGGCGCCGAACAAATCGGCACCAGTATTCACCCACACGTCGGCGCACCGATGCATCTCGCCAGGATTCATCGCTCGAACGGCCCGGTGGATCCGTTCATGGGAGAGCTCGCGAAAATCCTCGAGCCGACTGATGTAATCAGGATCGGTAAGGCGCGCGGACATGCGCGTCTGCTCATGTTCCGCACCCGCCTGATTCAGACGAGCCGCCCGCCGCAGTTCTTCCGCCTCCATCAACACCCTCCCTCAACCAACCTCTGACCAATTGGACGCGCCCACCGACCCCGGGGTTCCCTAGGCGAAGTACCAGTGGCGTCCCTGGGTCCAGCCGAGGAACCGGTGTCCGTTGCCGGATGGAGTCATGCCGCGTGGGGTGAAGTGGCCGCCGGAAACGACGTGGGACAGACCGTTTATCGCTGGAGTCAGGGGAGTGGTGTGGTGTGTTGAGAGGCGGTGGAGTTGGTCGTGTTGCGTGGCGGTGTTGCAGTAGCTGAGGAGGAAAATGGCCTGGCGCCAGGCGTAGGCGGCGTTCTTGAGTTGGAGGAGCTGGGTATGTCGGTTGCCGGGCTGGCTCAGGCGGTGGAGGATCCAGTCGAAGGTGTGGTGGGCTAGTTGTGGTGCGGTTTCTTGTAATTCGGGTTCGAGGTTGAGGGCGTCGACCAGGACGGCCAGGTTGTGGGTGGTGAGGATTTGGCTCTGTTCCAGCAGGGCGCCATTTCGGGCGACGTAGTTGTTGCCGGTGCCGGCTTCGGTGGCACGCTGTGCGCACAGTTCGGCGAAATGGGGCGAGGTGGGCTTGCCCCATCGGATCTCGTTGCGTGCGTGTGCTTCCCAGTCCGCGACGGTGGGTAGGTCGTAATACCGTTGGTACAGCGTGCCTTCCAGGGTGCGGCTCGCTACCAGGGCAGCCGTTCGCCACTTCTCGGTGAAGGTTCCCATGAAGATGTCGGCTGCCACCTCCTCGACGAGGGGTAGCCGCAATCCGGCTTGCCCTGCGAGCGTGTGGAATTCGCGCACCAGGGGGTTGGGCAGCATGGTTTCCGGAAAGGATTCGATGGCCAGCAGCGCCATTTGCCGCAGCAGCCGCCGCGCTGCCGGATTCCCGGCGTGCTCGGCTTGCCTGCCGTCGCCCTTGCCGGCGCGCTTCTTACCGCCACGCTGCTTGCCGCCCGTTTTCTTGCCCGGCCCCGTTGCGGGCGGCTCGGCGCGCAGGGCCTCCAACGCGGTGACCCACGGCAATTCGTCGAATCGCACCTGATGCTGCAAATCCAGCAGCAGCAGACTGCGCCGCCGCCGGAACGCCGTGTACACCTGCTCGTACAACCCCGCCGCGACCGGATCGGCGAATTCGGCGGCCAGCAGCCGCGAGGTCAACTGCGGCAACACCGCGGCCAGCACCTCGCCGGAGCCGATGATGCCCCGCCGGATCAGCTCGTCCGGCGGCGCTTCCAGAGCGCGAATCGCCTTGTCCCGCAGATGCTGCGGGATGTCGGTACCGTCGGCGACCGTCGCCTTGTCCTCCGGTCCGACAGGTGCGGTCACCGGGTCGAGAGAGGGCAGCCCGCCATCGGCGGGGAGTCGGTCCAGCCGCGCCGCCAGCACCTCCGCCAGATCCCGGTACAACGGCGAGGCTATGGCCCGCGCCTGGGCGGCGCGCTCGGATTCGCGTGCGCCGCCGCCGGGTTCCCCGTGCCGGGTCAGCGTATTGGCCAAGGCGAGACGCACCCGTTTCGCCTGCTGGGGCGTCAGCAACCGGGCACCCATCCGGGAATGCTTGTCCGGAACACTCAGCAGAGCCTCGTGCAATCGGGCGAAGTTGCTGCGCGGGTGGGCGTGCCGGCCTCGGAATTCTCGTGCGCCGCGTGCCTTTTCGAATTCCTGCAACCAGCGGGCGCGTTCGCTCAGCCACCCCGGCGGCCGCACCGCTCCCGGCTGACCGCCGAGCACCGCGCCCTCGGCGTCGATGCGCGGCAGATCGCCGTCGACGGTCATGCACCACAGCGCGACCAGGCGATCGTAGAGCGGCGTCCACACCTCGACGGTGTCGTGCATCAACCGCAACTGCTCGGGCGTCCGGACGGCGCGCAGTGCGTCGCCGGCCTCGCCGACGGTCGCCACCCGCACCGCGGCACCGGACGGCCGGGCGGCGGCGTCGAAGTCGGGCGTGAAACGCAGCCGGGCGAAATGCGGTCGCAGCCGCGCCACCAAATCCAGTGCCTGCTCGGCAAAACCCTTGTCCAGCAACAGCGCCACCACCGCCAGCGCCGCATGTTCGGGGACCCGAACGCGGTAGTGGCCGCTGCGCAGCACGGCGAGGAGTTCGGCCTGACCGGCGTCGCCGAGGTACCAGAGGTTGAGTCGCTCGCGGGCGCTCTCGCCCGGAACCTCGGGGGGCACCGCGGCCAGCCGCTCCTCCTCGTCCCGGGTCAGCGGCGCTTCGGCCAGTCCCCGCCCGGTGGCGAAGCCGCCGTGCGTCACCTCGAGGGTCACCCACGCCGGCAGCCCCGCGACCGGCGTCCGGCTGCCCGCCACGACGCGTCCGTCGCGCAGTCCCGCGAGCACCTCGCGCCATTGCCGCGCCCGCTGCCGCGCGCGCTCCCGATCGCCCGCCGAACCCGCCCGCTCGATCGCGGTGAGAGCGCGAAACAACCGCGTCGTCGCATACCGCTGGGGACCGTCGGGAAAAGCGGGATCGGACAAGGGCACTCCTGATCGGTGAAACACGAGACCTGGCCGCGAGATTCGAACTCGCGCCCGCCCGGTTCGAAGCCGGGTGCTCTGCCGCTGAGCTAGGCCAGGATCGGCATGGAGGCAGGATTCGAACCTGCGCCCTCCCGGTGAAGAGCCGGGTGATCTACCGCTGATCTACTCCATGTGGCGAGCGGATCGTAACCATCGAACGGGCCGATCCGCATCGGGTTTTCGGTTCAGGGCTTGCGGGCCTGGAGGGTGTAGGTCAGCGGGAGGCGTTCCCGGTGTTCGAGCAGTCGCCACTCGTGGTCGTCGCCGCGGACCATCCGGCCGGGCAGGGCCTCCCAGGGGACGCTGTCGTGCTCGACCAGTTGGGTGAGGGTCAGGTCGGCTTGTAGTACTGCTTCCACGATCTCGCCGAGGCCGTGATTCCATTCCCGGGTGGTGGCGTTCTCGAGCACGGAATCGGTGTCCACGTAGGTGGTCGCGTCGGTGAACTCCGTCGGGTCCGGCGTCTCGAAGTAGGGATAGCCGAGGGTGAGGGCGTCGTGGCGGTTCTCGTCGACGGCCCACAGGACGGGATGGCCCTCGCGGAGGAACAGGCGTCCGCCGGGCCGCAGCAGCCCGGCCACCGTCTCGGCCCAGCGTTTGATGTCCGGAAGCCAGCACAGCGCACCGATTCCCGTGTAGACGAGATCGAATCGTGCCGCCCCGAGCGCGGATACGGCGTCGTAGACGTCGGCCTCGACGAAATCGATGGGCGTGGAGGAGGTTTCGGCGAGCCGGCGCGCCTCCTGCAGCGACGCGGGCGAGAAGTCCAGGCCGGTCATGGTCGCGCCCAGCCGGGCCAGCGACAGCGTGTCGGTGCCGATGTGGCATTGCAGGTGGACGCCGCGCAGCCCGCGAATATCGCCCAGCCGGGGCACGTCGAAACGCACCACGTCGCTGAGGAAGGACGGGTCGATGCGGAAGCTGTCCACCGCGTAGTCGCCGGAACCGGCGTGCACGGGCGCCCGCTCGTCCCAGTTCGCGCGGTTGAGGCGGCGATAGTCGCTCATGATCATCGACTGTGCCACGAAACCGGCGACGCGCTCAGCTGATTTCTTGGCTGCGTGTCGCGGGCGGCACGCCGTGACCGGGGTTCCGCCGCGGATTCCCGTGGCGAGACCCGGGACTCGACGCGCGGTTCCGGGTGATACTCGGTGCAGGTCCCGAGCGGTTCGCGGGAGGCGAGATGAGGAAGTCGCGGCTGCGGCTGGCCGCTGTGCTGATGACGGCGGCAGTGGCGCTGACCGGCTGTACGGGCTGGGAAGTGCAATCCGCGGAGCGGGTTTCGGCGCCGGCCACCACCAATCCCTGGGAGCTGACCGGGCAGAGCTCCACCACCGGCCCCAGCGGACCGCGTCCCGGCGTACCCGATTCCGATCCGAAAGCCGAGAACGGAGACGGCGGGCCCGTCGACACGCTGGCGCAGAATGCCGTCGCCGATATCGCCGACTACTGGAAAGCGCAGTACGCCAAGACCTTTCCCGGCGTCTTCACCCCGGTCACCCGATTCGTCTCCTGGGACTCCACCGCCGCACGCGACCGGGCGATCGAATTCTGCCGCGGCAGCACCTATCAGGAGGTGAACGCCGCCTCCTGCAGCCTCGACGCCACCATCGGCTGGGATCGCGGCACCCTGCTGCCGGAGCTGATCACCAAATTCGGCCCGATGGCGGTGGTGATGGTGCTGGCCCACGAGTACGGGCATGCGGTGCAGGCGCAGGCCAAGCTGAACGGAGTGTTCACCACCAGCGTGGTGCGCGAACAACAGGCCGACTGCTTTGCCGGGGTGTTCCTGCGCTCGGTGGCCGAGGGCACCGCGCGGCACTTCACCCTCAACACCACCGACGGGCTCAATGGCGTCCTGGCCGCGGTCATCTCCTTCCGCGACCGCGAACCCGGCGCGTCCCAGGACGAGCACGGGACCGCGTTCGAACGCGTCACGGCCGTGCAGATCGGCTACACCGACGGCGCGACCGGGTGCAAGGCCATCACCCGCGCGGAATTGCAGAAGCGCCGCGGCACCCTTCCCACCAGCTTCCAACCCGGCGACAAGGAACGGCAATTGCCCGTCGACCGTTCCGATCTCGCACTGGTGGCGCAGTCGCTGGCGCAGAACTATCCATTCCAACCCGAACCGTCCTACGACTACGGCGGTGTCACCCGCGACTGCCCGAATGTGGCCGTCACCCAACCGGTTTCGTACTGCCCGAGCAGCAATGTGATCGGCGCCGACGTGCCCGCCCTCGCCGAACGCGCCGTCGCCGGCGCGCAGGGCGGCCTGCTGTCGGCCATGGTCGGGGGCGACTACAACGCCTTCGTCGTGTTCGTCTCCCGCTACATGCTTGCGCTGCAACAGAATCGGAAGCTGAGCGTCACCGGCGCGGACACCGCGGGGCTGCGCGCCGCCTGCCTGTCCGGCGCGTACAGCACCGCGCTGAGCCGGCCCGGCAGCACCCTGCAACTCACCGCCACCGACCTCGACGCCGCCGTCTCCGGTCTGCTCTCCGACGGCCTCGCCGCCGCCGACGTGGACGGCACAGTGGTACCCAGCGGCTTCGTCCGCCTGGAAGCCTTCCGCACCGGCGTCCTCGACGGCGACGCCGCCTGCCTGACGACCTACAAGTAGCCGCCCTCGCCGGGTCAGGCGCCGGGCAGGTGCGCTTCCAGCCAGTGCGTCAGGTCGCCGAGCACCTTGTCCTGTTCGGGTTCGTTGTAGATCTCGTGGTAGAGCCCGTCGTAGCGGATGACGGTCTTGTCCTTGGACGCGGCGTGCTCCTCGAGGAAATCGGTGCCGCTGGGGGCGGCCAGGCCGTCGGCGCTGCCGTGCTGAACCAGCAGCGGCGCGGTGAACCGGTCGGGATGGGCCTTGACGAATTCGGCGGCGCGCAGCATCTCGCCGGCGGTGCGGGCGGGGACGCCGCCGTGATGCACCAGCGGATCCTCGTCGTAGGCGCGCACCACCTCGGCGTCGCGGCTGACCAGCTTCGAATCCAGTTTCACCACAGGCAGATTCGGCAGATACCGCGACACCAGCGGCGCGATCAGCCGCTGCACCGCATTGCCGGCCTCGATATCGATGGCGGGCCCCGACAGCACGATGCCGGTCACCTCCGGCTGATCGCGCACGGCCAGATACGCCGTGGTGAGCCCGCCCATGCTGTGGCCGATGAGGAAGCTCGGCAGCCCGGGATGGCGTCCGGTCGCGGTCGTGAGCATGGCGGCGACATTGTCGGCGGCGGTGTCGAGGAAACCGATATTGGCCCGCGCGCCCTCGGACTTGCCGTGCCCGGTGTGGTCGAGTGCGTAGACCGCGATACCCGACCCGGTCAGCCGCTCGGCCACGTGCGCGTAGCGCCCGGAGTGCTCGGCGTACCCGTGCACGAGCACGGCCACCGCGCGCGGCTCGCCGTCGGGCAGCCACGACTGCCAGTACACGCGGCCGCCCGCGCCCTGGAACTCACCGGTCTCGCTGCGGGTCATCGGTCCTCCGTTCGACGGGTCGCTTGCCGCGTCATTGTCGCGCACAACTCAGGCAAAGCGGGCGAGACGGTCGATAAGGAGGCGATTGAACCGGATCAGGCGGGCGTAATCGACGCGCGAGATGCGTTCGTCGGTGCCGTGGAAACGTTCCAGATCGGCGGCGTTCAACACGATCGGGGCGAAATTGCAGCGGGTGGCGGCCAGATCGTCGTAGTAGCGGGAGTCCGTCGCGCCCGGCACCACCCCGACCGTGACCGCGCAGCCCGGCACGACCTCGCGCGCCAGCTCGGCGATCAGCTCGAAATCCGGTCCCGCCGCCGGACTGGGGGAGGGCTCCGACGCGGTCCCGTCCAGCTCGATGCCGATGCTCTTGTCCCGCACCACCTTCCGGCAATGCGCGAGCACATCCGCCACCGAATCGCCGGACAGGATACGGAAATTCACGAACGCCTCGGCCCGCTGCGGCAGCACGTTCGGCTTCACCCCGCCGCGAATCACGGTCGGCGCGGTCGTGGTGCGCACCAGCGCCTCGGTCTGCGGGCGCGCCGCCAGCACCCGCGCCACCAGCGGACCCGCCGTGGTCACCAGCCCGAGCAGCGTGCGCCGCGGCTCGGACACGGCATGCCGCACCCGCCGCAGCATGTCGACCGCCACCGGGGTCAGCCGCACCGGGAACGGGTGATCCTGAATGCGCGCCACCGCCCGCGCCAGCCGCCCCACCGCCGTCTCCCGCCCCGGCATGGACGAATGCCCGCCCACATCCGACACCGACAGCCGCACGGTCGCGAAACCCTTCTCGCCCACCATGATCGTGGCCACCGGCGCGTCGATGCCGTCGGCCACACCGGTGGTGACGACGCCGCCCTCGTCCAGCAGCAGCCGCGCCCGCACCCCGGATTCCCGCAGCCGCCGCGCCATGCGCCCCGCACCGTCGGCGCCGAAGATCTCCTCGTCGTGCCCGAACGCCAGATACACCGTCCGGCTCAGGCGCACACCCTCGCCCAGCGCCTGCTCGACCGCCTCGAGAATGGCCAGCATCCGGCTCTTGTCGTCGATCGCCCCACGGCCCCAGATGAATTCGCCGTCGACCACCCCGTCGAACGGCGGATGCGACCAGCCGTCGACATCGTCCACCGGCACCACGTCCTGATGCGCCAGCAGGATCGCTGCGACCGGCTCGTCGTCGGCCGGATCGGCGGTGCCCGCCCAGCGGTACAACCGGCTGTGCCCGAACGTCTCCCACGTCAGATGGGCGTGGACCAGCGGGAACGATTTCTCGAGATGCGCTGCGAGCGACTCGAATTCGGCGGCGTCGATGCGTTCGCGTTCCTCGTAGGAGACCGTCCGGCAGCGCAGCGCCGCCGCGAGACGTTCGGCGGTGAGTTCGTCGACGGCCGGGCCATCGGCCGGCGTGGTGCGGGTCATGGAGCTAACCACCCGACCTGGGAGGGAAGTTCATGGTCACAGTGGCATTGTTCACCAGATCGGCGGCCAGCGAGACCGTCTTCTCGTTTCGCCACTTGGGAATCGAGTCGGCCAGGCCACCCGCGAGGTCGGGCGTGCGGACGGTGGCCAGCAGCGGCAGATGAATCCGGGCGGCGGTCACGGTGACCGGCGCGAAGGCCGGCGGATGCGCCCAGACGTCGTCGACCACGTCGGTGACGCGGATGCCGAGGCGATGTCCCGCCGGAATCGGCCAATCCTGGCCCAGCATTCGCACCTGCGCGGTCGGGGTGACCGGCGCGATGCCGCGGGTGATGACGGTGGCGTGGTCGTCGGGGTCGATGTCGTAGACCTCGACGGTGACCGCGGCCGTCGCCGGGCCGTCCAGGGTGAGCGTGGCGGTCGGCGTCCCGGCCAGATGCTGTTCCTGCTCGAGCGGTTGCGAGACGGTCCAGATCTCACGATCCGCGCCCGGGAGAATCCCGCGATCGTTGTAGCGGCCCGGACGCAGATCGACGTCCACGGCGTGGCTGTCGGCGGGCGGCCACGCGGTCTCCGAACGCCAGCGGCCGTCGAACTGGCCCACCGTGATCCGCGGCCCCGGCACGGTGATGTCCTTGCCCGCGACATGCTTGTCGAAGAACGCCAGCAGTTCCGAGGCGAACTGCGGCGCCCCGCAAGCCTTGGTGCAGTCCCGATGCCCCCACTGCCCGAACCACGCCTTGTGCTCGCCCGGTCCGAGGGCGTTCCACAGCTCGTAGGAGCGGTAGGCGCGGGTGTTGTAGTCGACGAAACCCTGACCCAGGAAC
This sequence comes from Nocardia yunnanensis, assembly GCF_003626895.1. Classification (GTDB taxonomy): domain Bacteria; phylum Actinomycetota; class Actinomycetes; order Mycobacteriales; family Mycobacteriaceae; genus Nocardia; species Nocardia yunnanensis. The sequence goes on from NZ_CP032568.1 coordinate 7,038,375, forward strand.
AGCGGAGTGGTGTCGCCGCGCAGCTTCTCCACCAGATCGCGGTCGCGCCACCACGCGGAATTCGCGTCGTGGTCGGTGGTTTCGGCGATGTAGTGCGAATAGCAGGCCGGATCGACGCTCGAGGCGTTCGCCTTGTACTCGGCCGAATCGGTCGGATACGGCGGCGTGGACGCGATCAGCAGATGCTCGAATCCCGCGAAATCGCCGGGCCGGATGCCGGTTTCGCTGATCGGCTTGAGCGAGAACTTCCAGGCGATGCCCTGCATGTAGAGGTAGGCGTACGGGTCGATCACCGGCTCGAAGGAGGCCACCGCCGCCAGCCCCGCCGGATGCTCGGCCAGCCCCATGAGACCCGTCCACGCCTCGTAGGAGACGCCGTTCAAGCCGACCTTGCCGGTCGACCAGGGCTGTGCCGCAGCCCATTCCACCGCCGTCTTCACATCCGAGCGCTCACCCGGCCCGCCGAAGTCCGGGCAGCCGTTGGAGCCGCCGAAACCGCGCAGATCCACGATCACGTAGGTGTAGCCGGCATCCAGGAACAGCGAGACCGGCAGATCCTCGGTGGACGGCCCACCCTGCGGGCGCGGCTCGCTCAAATGCATGAGATGCGCCCGATACGGGCTGACGGTCATGATCACCGGGGTGCGCACGTCGTCGGCGAGCCCGAGCGGGCGCAGCACGTCGGCGTGCAGGCGCGTCCCGTCGGGCGCGGTGAGGAATTCCTCGTGCCACTGCCACCGCGGCGCATCCGCCCCGGCCTGACCGGGCGCCGCCACCACCCCCACCACCATCGACAGCACGCCGATCAGCGCGCGCCACATCACCGTCCTCATGATCACCATTCGACCTTGGTGGTTCGAGCCGCCGCGAACCAGCCCCAGGAACCGGGGTGACGCTCCGTCGGCACGCACCTCGCCGCCGGCGGCGAACGGGTGGTTACGATCGGGGTGTCGGGGCCCAACTCGTCGAGCAAATGAGCGGGTCATGGTCGAACGAGACGAAGACGGTACGCAGCCTGACCTGCGCATAGGGCTCGCCGCGGAGCTGGCCGCGGCGGGATTCGACGATGCCCGCGAGATCGGCCGCGGCGGGTTCGGCGTCGTGTACCGCTGCGTCGAGCAATCACTGGACCGGCTGGTCGCGGTCAAGGTGCTCGACATGCGCTCCACCGACGAGGAACGAGCGCGGTTCCTGCGCGAGCAACGCGCGCTGGGCCGGTTCGGCGGGCATCCGCACATCGTGCAGGTGCTGTCGGCCGATGTGACCGTCACCGGACGGCCGTACCTGGTGATGCCGTTCTACCCGCTCGGCTCGCTGCGGGAACGGCTGCGGCAGCAGGGGCCGCTGCCCTGGCCGGAGGCGCTGTCGATCGGGGTGAAGATCGCCGGTGCGCTGGCCGCCGCCCACACCCTCGGCATCGTGCACCGGGACGTGAACCCGGCCAATATCCTGCTGTCGGACTACGGCGAGCCGCTGCTGAGCGATTTCGGAATCGCCAGTGTCGGCGGGGTTTTCGAGAATCCGTCCGGGCTCATCGCCGGGACGCCCGCCTTCACCGCGCCCGAAGTGCTGCGCGGCGCCGAACCCGCGCAGGCGGCCGACATCTACGGGCTGGGCGCGACACTGTTCTGTCTGCTCACCGGGCATGCCGCCTTCGAACGCCGGCCCGGCGAGTCCATGGTCGCGCAGTTCGTGCGCATCACCTCCGAGCCGATACCGGACCTGCGAGAGGCCGGGGTGCCGGCGCTGCTGAGCGCGGCGCTGGAATCGGCCATGGCGCACGACCCCTCGGATCGCCCGGGCACGGCCCGCGAATTCGGTGACCGGCTGCGCAATATCCAGTTCGCCACCGGGCTCGCGGTCGACTCCATGGCCCTGCCCGCCGAGGGGCCGGTCGCGGCGGCGGCGCCGGTGCTGTCCGTCCCGGAGCCGCGTTCCGCACGGACCGGAGGCTCGGCGCTGTCCACCCGGTACCGGCCGCCGAGCGCGCCGCGGCAGCCGGTCGTGCGCGCCCGGCTGCTCGACCGGCTGCGGTCGGGGCCGCCGCGGCGACTGGTGTTGATCCACGGACCCGCCGGCTTCGGCAAGAGCACGCTGGCCGCCGAGTACGTGAAAACGCTTGCCGCCGAAGGGGTGCGCGTCGCCTGGCTGACCATGGACGACGATGACGACAATGTCGTCTGGTTCCTGTCGCACGTGGTGGCGGCCATCCGCTCCGCGCATCCGGCGGTGTCCGCGGATCTGGAGCGGCTGCTCGAGGAGCAGGCCAGCGATGCCGCGCGCCGGGTCATGAGGACCCTCATCGACGAGATCCACCACAGCGGCGAGACCGTGGCGCTGGTGCTCGACGACTGGCATCGGGTCACCGGTGCGGCGACCATCGCGGCCATGGAGTATCTGCTCGACCACGGCTGCCACCATCTGCGAGTGATCGTGACCAGCCGACATCGCACCGGGCTTCCGCTGGGGCGCATGCGGGTTCGCGACGAGCTCGACGAGATCGACGAGACCGCACTGCGTTTCGACGACGCGGAGACCGCCGCCTTTCTCGCCGACAGCGGCGGGCTGCGGCTCGACGACGCGGAGGTCGAACGGCTGCGGGAATCCACCGAAGGCTGGGCCGCGGCACTGCAATTGGCGTCCATGTCGCTGCGCGGCCGCGACGATCCCGGCGCCTACATCGACCAGATCTCCGGGCGGCACTACGCCATCGGCGAATACCTGATGGAGAACGTCGTCGACACCCTCGAACCCGAGCTGCTCGAATTCGTCATGCGCACCTCCGTCGCCGAACGCGTCAACGGCTCGCTCGCCGAGGCGCTGACCGGCGTGAGCAACGGCCAGGGCATGCTCGAACAGGTGCGGCAGCGAGATCTGTTCCTGCGCAGCATCGATGACGACCTGCGCTGGTTCCGCTACCACGTGCTGTTCGCGGAATTCCTGCGCGACCGCCTGATCCGGCTGCATCCCGGCCTGCTCGAGGAACTGCACGTGACCGCCGCGCGCTGGTTCGCCGACCATGACATGCTCAGCGAGGCGGTCGATCACCTGCTCGCCGCGGGCGAACCCCGGCGGGCGTGCGAACTGGTGGTCGCGCACGGCGAACGGCTCATGGAGCAGTCGCGCATGGCGACCCTGCTGGGACTGGCCGCCAAACTGCCCGGCTCGCTGACCGCCGCGGATCCGCGTCTGCAACTGCAGATCGCCTGGGCCAATGTCGCCGTGCAGCGGCCAGCCGCCGCCGAGACCGCGTTGCTGCGGGCCGAGTCCGCGCTCGCCGCGCGCGGGCCGGACGACGCCGAACAGGCCACGGCCGCACTGGAACTCGAGACGACACTGGTGCACACCGTGCTCGGGTTCGCCACCGATCGCACCATGGTGCTGGCCCCGGAACTGGTGCGGGCCCGGGATTCGGTGCGGCCGTTCATGGCGCACGGGCTCGCGGTCGGCGCGATGATCTCGGCGCTGTACCGCTTCGATTTCGCCGGGGTGCACCGCTGGCACCGGTGGATCGAACCGTTCCGCAACCGGGTGCGCGGGCCCTTCGGCGCGATCTACTGCGACTGCGTCGACGGCAGCGCCGCCTACGAACAGCTCGACATCGGCCTGGCCGAATCCCGGTTCCGCACCGCGCTCGGCGGCGCGCTGCCGACCGGCCGGCAGTCGCAGGCCACCCGGCTGGCCAGCGCCCTGCTCGGCGAATTGCTCTACGAGAAGGGGCAATTCATCGAGGCCGAGGAACTGCTGGCGAGCGGGATCGGGCTCGAGGGCGGCGCGGTCGAATTCCTCATGGCCGGCTACGGCATCGGCGCGCGGCTGGCCGCGGTGCGCGGGGACCTCGACACCGTGAACGCGCGGCTCGACGCGGGCGCCAAGCTCGCCACGAACGCGGACCTGCCGCGGCTGGCGGCCCGAATCCGCAACGAGCGCATCCGATTGGGGCTGCCGATCACCGACGCCGACCGGCACGAACTCGCGCAGCTCGCCCCGTATTCGGCCCACCCCGACGCGCCGTCGGCCGTCATGGCCGAGCTGGCATGGGATTCCGCGATCCGGTTGCTGCTCGCGGACCGGACCGCGGACTCGGCCGAGCGCGCCTGCGCGCACGCGCGCCGGCTCGTACAGGTGATCGCCACGCAGCCGCGACCGCGCGCCCGGGTGAACGCCGAACTGCTGTACGGCTGTTGCCTGTCGGCGGCCGGCCGCATCGCGGACGCCGCCGAACTGCTGGAACCGGCGCTGCTGCGCTGCGCCGGGCAGGGACTGGTCCGGCTGGTCGCCGATTCCGGGCGGCAACTGCTCCCGGTGATCGAAACACTGTACGGCGCAACGGCATCCGACCAGCATCAGCTGCGGGTGTTCCTGCGGCAGGTGCTCACCGAGTTCGAAGGCGCGCTGCCCGCTACATCGGGCGGAGATTGATCATCGTGCGCAGCCGGGCGCGATCGCGTTCCAGGCGGCGCGCCTCGTAGGCGATGGGGAAGTAGCGCACGCGCTCGGGCAACCGCGGCACCGCGCGCCCGATCGCCCAGCCCAGCACCCGCAGGGCGCGTTCGTCCTTGGCGGTCCATTCCAGTCCGAGCTTGTCGCGCACCACCTCCGGCGTGGTGCCGACGGTGAAGAAGTACTGCAGCCGGCCGACGGGCTTGGTCACCGCCCGCCACGCCGGGTGCAGGGGGCGAGGAATCTGCTTGGGCGGGGCGATGTTCCGGATCACCTTCAAGTAGTCGTAGGCGACACCGGTGGCCTGCAGATGATTGTGGACCTGATCCCAGAACCACGGCTCCCACTCGGCATAGCTGGCCGGAATCTCCTTGGGCGCCACCGAGAAATTGCGCATCAACTGCACCGTCTCCTGGTAGTACGCTTCCTTGTCGGCATCGGTGAGCTTGTCCCGCGAGAAGTACCGGTTGCCTTCCGTGAAGGCGAAAACGCCGGTGTGCAACACCCACGCCCAGGGCGCGGACGCCAGCGCGCGATGTTTGACGCCCGCCGCGTCGGTGGTGTTCAACGTGGCGTGCATCTTCCGCAGCCGGTCCGCCTCGGCGAGCGCCTCGTCCCCGCCGTACACCCACATCATCACCGAGGCGATACTGCGCATGGCCCGCCCCATCGGATCGGTCCGAAACGTCGAATGCTCGTCCACCACGGCCGCGATCGTCGGCTCCATCGTCTGCAACAGGAACGCCGATCCCGCCGTGAGCGAGAAGGTCAGCAATCCCACGTCCTCCCACATCCGGCTGCCGGGTTCGAAGGGGCGGCGGTCCGGGCGCACGGCCCCGGACTCACGATCGGATGCGACAGCGGCGGTCATGGCAGATCTCCTTTGATCGACCGTTCCTGCCGGCTGCGTCCCGCCGACAAGATGAGAGAGTTGCTACCGAATCTTCTCATCATGTCGGCGCTGTGGCAACCATCACGGCCGGTCGGACCCCGGAAACGCGAAAGCCGGATGGGGTGGACCGGCCGGGTAACCCGGTCCACGCCATCCGGCGTTCTGGCCCGCCGCCGGGTGAGTTCGGCTTCCGGCGCCGCGACGTGGCATGGGTTGCCGCGCCGCCGGGTGGCGGGATGCGTCGTCCGGTCTGGATCAAGAACCGAACGGCGTTCATGGGGTCGTGACCGGGTCACGACTGCACGGTGACTAGGTCACGATGCGCAGCGGATGCTCGATGAGCTCCTTCAACTGCTGCAGGAAACGGGCCGCGACGGCGCCATCGATGGAGCGATGGTCGGCCGACAGGGTGACGCGAAGGATCTTGCGCGACACCACCTTCTCGCCGCCCAGCTTCAGCTCGTCCTGCGCCGCGCCGACCGCGAGGATGGCGGACTCCGGCGGATTGATGACGGCGGTGAACTGCTCGATGCCGAACATGCCCAGGTTCGAGATGGTGAAGGTGCCGCCGGACATGTCCTCGCCCTTGAGCTTTCGGTCGCGGGCGCGACCGGCCTTCTCCTTGCCCTCGGCCGCGATCGCGGACACGCTCTTGCGGTCGGCGTCGTGGATGACGGGGACGAACAGGCCCGCGTCGGTGGCCACAGCGATGCCGATATTGATCGCCTTGTGCCGCAACAACTTGTCGCCCGCGAAGGAGACGTTCACCGCCGGATCCAGGCGCAGCGTGGTGGCGACCGCCTTGACCAGCAGGTCGTTCACGCTGACCTTGCCGGAACCGGTCTCCTCCAGGGTCTTGTTGATCTGCGCGCGGAAGGCCAGCAACTCGGTGACATCGATCGCACTGGTGAGATAGATGTGCGGGGCCTGCTGCTTGGACTCGGTGAGGCGCTGGGCGGAGACGCGCTGAATGGTGGTCAGCGGGATCTCTTCGTAGTCGCCGGTCGCGGGGGCGACGGCGGCCGGGGCCTGGGCCTGGGCGGCGGGAGCGGAAGCGGCCGGAGCAGCTGTGCTGCGGGCGTTTTCGACATCCTGCTTGGTGACGCGGCCGTTGGGGCCGGTGCCGGTGACGGCGTTGATGTCGACGCCGAGTTCCTTGGCGACCTTGCGGGCCAGGGGAGAAGTGCGCTTGCGCTCGCCGTCGGCGGAAACCGCCGGGGCACCGGCACTTTCGGCGGCCGGAGCGGAAGGAGCCGGGGCAGCGGTCGGCGCCGGAGCAGCCGCGGGCGCGGTATCGGCGGGGGCTTTCTCGGCAGCTGGGGCAGGGGCGTTTCCGGCGGCCGGGGCGGCGGACGCGCCGCTCCCGTCACCGAGCAGCGCGATCGGCTCGCCGATGGCGACGGTGGTGCCGGCCTCGGCGATGATCCGCTCGAGGATGCCGTCCTCGTACGCCTCGAGCTCCATGAGCGCCTTGTCGGTCTCGATCTCGGCGAGGATCTCGCCGGCCTTGACCTGGTCGCCGACCTGCTTGAGCCAGGCCGAGACGACGCCCTCCTCCATGGTGTCGGAGAGCCGGGGCATGGTTACTTCGGACATGGTTCCTTCCGGGTCAGCGGCGCTTGCCGACGGCGGCAAGGGTTTCGAGGGCGGCCTTGTACAGCGAATCCGGCGACGGCAGCGCCAGCTTCTCCAGGGGCTTGGCGTAGGGCAGCGGCACCTCGGCCATCGCCACGCGGCGCACGGGGGCGTCGAGGTAGTCGAACGCGCCGTCGGAGATCGACGCCGCCACCTCCGCGCCGATGCCGTAGGTCAGCCAGTCGTCCTCGCCGATCACCACGGCGCCGGTCTTCTTGGCCGAGGCGACAATGGTCTCGCGGTCCAGCGGACGCAGGCTGCGCAGGTCCACCACCTCGGCCGAGATGCCCTCGGCGGCAAGCTTTTCCGCGACCTGGGTGCACACGGTGGCCATGCGCGAGTAGCCGATCAGCGTGATGTCGGTGCCCTCGCGGGTGACCGCGGCCTTGCCGATCTCGGCGGCCGGAAGATCCTCCGGCACTTCGCCCTTGGTGTTGTAGAGCGAGAGGTTCTCGAGGAACAGCACCGGGTCGTCGTCCTCGATGGCGGCCTTGAGCAGCGCCCGCGCATCGGCGGGCGTGCTGGGCGAGACGACCTTGAGGCCGGGCACGAACGCGTAGTACAGCTCGATGTTCTGCGAGTGCGTCGCACCGAGCTGCTGGCCGCCGCCGCCGGGGGTGCGGATGACCATCGGCACCGACGTCTGACCGCCGAACATGCCGTAGATCTTGGCCGCGTGGTTGACGATCTGATCCAGCGCCAGCAGCGAGAAGTTGATCGTCATGATCTCGACGACCGGGCGCAGGCCCAGCATGGCGGCGCCGATGGCCGCGCCCACGAAACCCTCTTCGGCGATCGGGGTGTCGCGCACCCGCTTCTCGCCGAACTCCTCGAGCAGGCCGGCGGTGATCTTGTACGAGCCTTCGAAAACGCCGATCTCCTCTCCGATGAGGAAGACATCGTCGTCGCGCTGCATCTCCTCGCGGAGGGTCTCGCGCAGCGCTTCACGGTAGGTCATGACTGCCACGGTGACTCCTAGGCGGTGAAGAGCGGATCACCGGGCAGGCGACGGGAATCGCCCGCGACCGGGGTCGCGTAGTTGTAATCGAACAGGGTGGCCGGGTCCGGGTGCGGGGACGAGTCGGCGAACTCGACGGCCTCCAGGACGCGGGCCTTCACGTCGGCCTCGAGGGCGGCGGCGGTCTCCTCGCTCAGCACGCCCGCCTCGACAAGACGGTTGTGCCACAGCACGATCGGGTCGTGCGCGACGGCGGCGGAGACGGCGTCCTCGGCGCGGTACTTGGCCGGGTCGACGACCGAGTGGCCCTTGAGCCGGTAGGAGACGGCCTCGAGCAGGGCGGGCTTGCCCTCGCGGCGGGCGGTCTCGATCAGGTCGGAGGCGACCTCGCGCACCGCCAGCACGTCGGTGCCGTCCACGCGCTCACCGCGCATGCGGTAGGAGGCGGCGCGCTTCCACAGATCCGGTTCGGCCGAGGACTTCTCGACGGTGGTGCCCATGCCGGTCTGATTGTTGATCACCAGGAACACGACGGGCAGATGCCACAGCGCCGCGATATTGAGCGACTCGTGGAACGCGCCGATATTGGTGGTGCCCTCGCCCATCTGGCACACCACGACGTCGCCGCCGCCGCGGTAGTCGATGGCCAGCGCCGCGCCGATGGCGAGCGGAACCTGGCCGCCGACAATGGCGTAACCGCCGAGCAGGCGGGTCGCGGTGTCGTACATGTGCATCGAACCGCCCCAGCCCTTGGAGGTGCCGGTGGAGCGGCCGTACAGCTCGGCCATGACGCGGCCGGGCTCGATGCCCTTGGCCAGCGCGTACCCGTGCTCGCGGTAGTTGGTGAACAGGTAGTCGGTGGGGCGCATGGCCTTTCCGACGCCGACGACGGTGGCCTCCTCACCCAGATTCAGGTGGCAGTAGCCGCCGATCTTGGCCTGCTGGTAGCCCTGGGCCGTGCGCTCCTCGAAGCGACGGATGAAGAGCATGTCGGTGTACAGCTCGATCAGGTCGTTGGCGTCCGCGCCGCCGAAATCCGCTCCACCGAGCAGGTTTTCGGCGGCGCCTTTCTCGAGGTTGGCTACGTCTTCGGCCTTGGCGGCCTTGCGCGCCGACTTGCGCGGCGCGGCGGCGGTGGTGGTGGTCACGATGGAACTCCTCAACGCTTCCGGGGCGGCGCGACGTGAACGGGCAGGCCCAGCCCGACCAGGGCGGCCTCCATCCCGATCTCGCCGAGGGTGGGGTGGGCGTGAATGGTCTCGGCCAGCTCGTCGAGGGTCGCCTCCAGCGAGATCGCCAGGGCCCCTTCGGTAATGAGATCGCTGGCCGACGGGCCGATGATATGCACGCCGAGCACCTCGCCGTGCTGCTTGCCGGCGACGATCTTGAGGAAGCCCTCCTGATCGCCGAAGGACTTGGCCCGGCCCAGCGCCGCGAACGGGAACTTGGCGGCGACGATGTCGTGGCCGGCGGCCTTGGCGGCATCCTCGGTCAGGCCGACGGAGGCGATCTCCGGGTGGGTGAAGGTCGCGGCCGGGATGACGTTGTAGTCGATGTGGGCGGCATGGCCGGCGATGGTGTCGGCGGCGACCAGACCCTGATGCGAGGCGACGTGCGCGAGCAGCGCCTTGCCGGTGACGTCGCCGATGGCGTAGACGTGCTCGACGCCGGTGCGCAGGTGCTCGTCGACCGGGATGAAACCGCGTGCGTCGGTGTCGATTCCGGCGACGTCCAGGCCGAGCTCGGCGGTGTTGGGGCGGCGGCCGACGCCGACCAGCACCACATCGGCGGGCAGCTCCTGCGGCTTCGCGCCACCCACGGTGACGGTCAGGCCGTTGCCGGCCTCCGCGATCGCGGTGACGGTCGCACCGGTCAGCACGGCGATGCCGCGCTTGGTGAACGAGCGCACCAGGGCGGTGCCGATCTCCTTGTCCTCCAAGGGAACCAGGCGATCCTGCATCTCCACCACGGTGACATCCGCGCCGAACTCGTGGAACAGGTTGGCCCACTCCGCGCCCACCGCGCTGCCGCCGATGACGACCAGTCGCTTGGGCACCTCGGTCAGGCCGAACGCGCCGTCGGAGGTGATCACGCCGGGCAGGTCCGCGCCCGGGATCGGGAGGACGGCCGGGACCGAACCGGTCGCGACGATGACGTCCTTGGCGCTGACCGTGCGGACCGCGGTGGCGGTCGGGGCGGCGGCGTAGCGCGGGCCGCCCTCGAAGATCGGCGACGGACCGGCCTCGACGACCTCCACCGTCGTGGCGCTCGTAAACCGCGCGTGGCCCTCGATGATCGTGACGCCATTGGCCTTCAGCAGGCCCGCGACACCATCGGTCAGCTCCTTGACGATGCCGTCCTTGCGCTGCCGCACCGCGGCGTAGTCGAAGCGCAGGTTGTCGGCGTAGATGCCGAAGTCGGCGGCATGCGCGACGGTGTGGAAGACCTCGGCCGAACGCAGCATCGCCTTGGTCGGGATGCAGCCCCAGTTCAGGCAGACCCCGCCCGGGCGTTCCTTCTCCACCAGGCCAACGTTCAGGCCCCGCTGAGCGGCGCGGATGGCGGCCACATATCCGCCCGGGCCGCCGCCGATCACCAGAAGATCGAATTCCGGCACTCGTGGTGCTCCTCATCTCGATGTACTCACAGACCCGGTATCGGTTGTGATGCGGGTCATTCCGATCGAGTCTGTCGGTCACCAATTGCACAATCAATGCACTGGAAGCCCATATATGACATATTTCGGCTGGGCGCTGAGCACAATTCGTACCCGTCGGTAGTGGGCTTTCGAAGGCTTGTCGGCGGGCAGTGAAAAGCTCAATCCCGCGCTGCGCCGGGCAGTTCCAGCGCGGCCAGCGCGAGGGAAAGTTCCACATAGGACCGCTGGCCTTCGAGCGGCCGGCCCAGCAGCAGGGTGATGCGCTGCAAGCGGTTGATGACCGTGTTGCGATGGCAGTGCAGCTTGGGTGCGGCATTGGCCGCCGAGCAGTTCTCGGCCAGCCAGACGGCCAGCGTCCGCAACAGGATGTCGCGTTCCTTGACCGGCAATTCCAGCACCGGGCCCAGGGTCCGGGTCACCAGCAGATCGGTGAGATCGGGGGAGCGCAGCAGCAGCGCCTCCGGGTAGCGCTCGTCCAGCGAGATGAGCAGGCCCGGCGCGTCGCCGGCGACCGTCTCCAGCGCGAGGACCGCCAGCCCGTGCCCGGTGTCGACGCCGGCCAGCCCGGGCACCGTGGGGGAGACCCCGGCGCGGCCCCGGATCAACGGCCGAATCTGTTGCAGCACAGCGGAACTCTCGCGGTGCTCCAGTGACACAAGCCCGACCGTGGAGTCGACCCGGTCGTGCCACACCGACCGGATGCCCGACACGCCCAGCGCGGTCTCGGCTCCCATGTGCAGCGGCGGCCCGTTCTCGCCGCGCGCGACCACCACCAGATACGCGCCGTTCGGCGGCAGGTTCAATTCCCGCCCGGCGCGCGCCGCGAAGGTCGCGTCGTGGGCGCGGCCCGCCAGCAGATCCTCCATGAGCGAATGCCGGCGGCGCTCGTCGCTGCGCACCCGCTCGAGCTCGGTGGTGCGGTAGGAGGTGACCAGCGCCGAGGACAGGCCGTCGACCACCGCCCACATCACCGAACCCACCTGCCGGACCTCGCTCGGGCCGATGTCATCGGCCTTGTCCAGCAGCGCTTCCCACACGATCTGCCCGCCCAGCCGGAAGGTGCGCAGCATGGCTTCCAGCGGCACGCCCTGCTCGGCGCGGCGCCGGCCGATGGCCGCGGCAACATCGTCGCCGTCCGGGCCCGGGGCCAGGCCGCCCAGCAGATCCAGAATCCGCGTCAGATAGCGGCGGCACCCGTCGCGCAGATCCGCGCGCGGGACGGCGGTGTAGTCGGTCCACTCCGGATTGTCGGTGGCGATGGCCGCCATCAGCCGCTTGGTCAGCTCCGGCACCTCGGCCTGGCAGGCGGCGGCCAGACGCTGCGTGCCGAGCGTCGGTGCCGGATGCCTGGGAGCCGCCATGATCTTCAACTTACGCCCGCCGGGGTCGGCTTCGTTGCCGGGTGGCGGGCGGGCGCGCCGCCAAGGATTCGTAAATCCGGTGCGGCGAATCTTGTGCGGGGATTCGCCATGCGGTGTGCTGAATCGGGCGTTCGGTTGCTCACCGACTGCTCGGTCTGTGACGGTGCGCCGGTATTCACGAGAGATTAACGGCCGCAATGCCGCTCGCTTGGCAGAATGGATTGCCCAGACGCAATCGACTTCGAGGGGAGTGTAATGAACGCAATCGCGGCCCCGGCCACGACCGTGCCGAATCCGGTACTCGGCCGGATTTCGCGGCGGGTGCGGGAATTCGTTGCCCGCCAGCTACTCACGCCCGCTTCGGTGCATTCGGACTGTCTCGAATGCGATCGGCGAATGCTGGCGCGCACGCCCCTCGCGGTCCTCGGCCCGACCCGCTGACGACGTGACATCCGGAAACCGCGACGGCCGGCGCCGTCGCGGTTTCCGCTGATCGGGCTGGGCGACAGGATATTTCACGCCGGTATGCGGTTGACGGCGTATGATCGGCCACGATGGGCACCAGGGTCAGAGCGAGCGCGTAGTGACGAGCGACTGGGACGCGTTCGTTTCCGCACTGGCCGGATGCCTTGCGAAACTGCCCTCCCGCGCGACACTCATCCTCGCCGCCACCGGAAATCGCTACGTCCAGATCCAGCAGTTCGACATCAAACTCTCCGTCGAACTCACCGGCAATCACTATCTCGCCGAACCCATTTCGGCCGCCGCCGCCAAACGATTACAAGATATCGGCTGGACCTCCCCGGACCCGAACCACGATATCGAGAACTGGCGGCGCTTCCTACTCTGGCCGATCGCCCGCGGCGGACTGGAAGAACTGGCCCGCGCGGTGGCGATCGGCTTACACGAAGTCCTCGGCGTCCCCACCCCCGACGACCTCCGCGCCACCGGCTGGTCGGACCCCTCCCACGATCTCGACCTCTCCGCGCTCGGCCTGCGCGCCCGCCGCCCCACCGCCTGATCAGGCCAGCAACAGCACCATCAGCAGTGCGCAGCAACCCATCTCGATGATCCCCACCTTGGCGGGCCGCAACGCTCGGCCCGGCAGCAGCACCGCCCGCGCCAGATACACCGCGAACGCCACCGCCAGCAGCGGCCGCAACCACACCGCGACGGCCAGCGCCACCACGTGATAACCGATCGAGATCCGATAGAAGTCCCGATTGCCGCGCTCCCGGATCATCGTTTTCACATAGAACACGGTGCCCGCGAAATAGAGCAGACAGGCCACGGCGGGCCGCCAGCCGGCCGCCAGATCGCCGCCGCCCAAATGCAGTGACACCACCAGCATTCCGCAGGCCGGGAACACCGCGACCAGGCCATTGACCAGAGCACGCTCGTCATTGCGCCAGGCGTACCAGAGGTTCACGGCGAAAAACGGGGCCATCGCCGCGGCGGCGAGCAACAGCCACGGATGCGCGACCGCCAGCGCCGCCCCGATCACGATCAATATCGCGCCGAAGGTCACCAGCGGCCGCACATGCCGTCGCGGCGCCTTCGGATTGCGGGCGATATGACGCAGCCGCACATACTGCTCCAGATGAAAGGCCGTCATATAGCCCAGCAGCCAAGCGATCCCCAACGGCACATGCCACCACGACGCCCGCCCCAACCCCATCCCCACCAGGAACGGCGCCGACAGCATCGCCCACGCCCCATGCTGATTCGGCAGCCACAAACGCAATTGTTTGCGCACGGCCTTCGACCGGTCGGGTGCGGCGGATGGAACGGACACCCTTCGAATGGTAGGACGATCCGCGGCCATCACGCCTGTGCATTCAATCCCAGCGGACGCCAACGTATTACGCCTCACGCGCGAACCACCCCGCAACGGCCGAAGCCCCGGCCGCGCGAGGCGACCGGGGCTTCGTGAGATCCGTTGCGGAGCTTCGGCTTACACGTCGAAGTACAGCTCGAACTCGTAGGGGTGCGGGCGCAGGTTGACCGGGGCGATCTCCTGGGTGCGCTTGATGTCGATCCAGGTCTCGATCAGGTCCTCGGTGAACACGCCGCCCTCGGTGAGGTAGTCGTGGTCTTCCTCGAGCTTGTCGATGACCGACGCCAGCGAGGTGGGGGCCTGCGGGATGTTCTTGGCCTCCTCGGGCGGCAGCTCGTAGAGGTCCTTGTCGACCGGAGCCAGCGGCTCGATCTTGCGCTTGATGCCGTCGATGCCGGCCATCAGCATGGCGGCGAACGCCAGGTACGGGTTGCCCGAGGAGTCCGGCGCGCGGAACTCGATGCGCTTGGCCTTCGGGTTGGAACCGGTCACCGGGATACGCACGGCCGCGGAGCGGTTGCGCTGCGAGTACACCAGGTTGATGGGGGCCTCGTAGCCCGGCACCAGACGGTGGTAGGAGTTCACGGTCGGGTTGGTGAACGCCAGCAGCGACGGGGCGTGGTGCAGGATGCCGCCGATGTAGTGGCGCGCCAGATCCGACAGGCCCGCGTAGCCGGCCTCGTCGTGGAACAGCGGCTTGCCGTCCTTCCACAGCGACTGGTGGGCGTGCATACCCGAGCCGTTGTCGCCGAACAGCGGCTTCGGCATGAAGGTGACGGTCTTGCCCTCGGCCCAGGCGGTGTTCTTGACGATGTACTTGAACAGCTGCAGGTCGTCAGCGGCGCCCAGCAGGGTGTTGAAGCGGTAGTTGATCTCGGCCTGACCGGCGGTGCCGACCTCGTGGTGGCCGCGCTCCAGCTCGAAGCCCGCGTTCTGCAGGTTGGTGGAGATCTTGTCGCGCAGGTCGACGTAGTGGTCGTACGGCGCGACCGGGAAGTAGCCACCCTTGTTGCGCACCTTGTAGCCACGGTTCGGGGTGCCGTCGGCGTTGAAGGGCTTGCCGGTGTTCCAGGAACCGGAGATCGAATCGATCTCGTAGAACGCGCCGTTCATGCCCGACTCGTAGGAGATCGAGTCGAAGATGTAGAACTCGGCCTCGGCACCGAAGTAGGCGGTGTCGGCGATGCCGGTCGAACGCAGGTACTCCTCCGCCTTGCGCGCGATGTTGCGCGGGTCGCGGGAGTAGGCCTCGCGGGTGAACGGGTCGTGCACGAAGAAGTTCAGGTTCAGCGTCTTCGCGGCACGGAAGGGATCGATCCGAGCGGTGCTGAAATCGGGCAGCAGCAGCATGTCCGACTCGTCGATGGACTGGAAGCCGCGAACGGACGAGCCGTCGAACGCCAGACCCTCTTCGGCGAGATCAGCGGTGAACGCCTTCGCCGGGATCGAGAAGTGCTGCTGCACACCGGGGAGGTCGGTGAAGCGAACATCGACGTATTCGACCTCCTCCTCCTTGATGTACTTGATGACCTCGTCGGCCGTGCTGAACGCCACTTAGTACTCCTTACGGATCGGTTCCCAGCCAGTGGTGACTGCATGGGTTCGTCGCGACCACACGGTATGGACGCGGTGTTTCCCTGCAATCAAGGCTGTGTTTCGCCAGTGTTACACGCACTGCTGGCCGGGGGTTCGGCGGTGCCCCCGGGTTCGCGAAGACGCCGCAGCGGTCGCCGAGCAATGCTCGACCAGCAGGGACATCCTGCCACCGACCTGCTCGAACCGGCTGTTAAGACTTGGAAAAGTTAGGGGGCTTGGCGGCCGTCACCGGGCGATCGTGACAATCCTCACCGCACCGCATCCACCTGGCAAATCATGATGCCGGGTGGTTGCGGACGGGTGCGCGCGCACGCCGATCGCGGGGCCGTCCCCATATATGAAGTCGTTCGCGCCCCTCGACCGGCAGGGCTGCGAAACCGGCCGGTGGGCGGCGCATAAGCTGAGCCCATGGCACGTATCACCGGCTCATGGCTGTCCGGACCGAACGCCGAACCCGGAGACAACCCGCCCGGTGAGTACCAGGGAAAGGAACTCGGGCTGCCGCAATCCGGTCCGGGCGCGCTGGCGCCGTTCACCCGGCGCGTGATCGCCGTGCTGGTCGACTGGTTCATCTCCATGGGCCTGGCCGCGATCATCGTGCGGCCCAATCCCGAGCACATCATCTCCAAGATGACGATCCCCAAAGGCCAGCAGCCACCCTCGCATTTCGAGGTGATCACCCAGGCGCTCTCGACGCCGACGCTGCTGGTCTGGTTCGTGCTCGGGATCGCGGCGGTCACGCTGTTCGGGTTCACGCCCGGGCAGTATTTCCTCAAGATCCGCGTGAGCCGCGTCGACGCCGAGGCGCCGGTCGGATTCGTGCGGGCGCTGGTGCGGCAGCTCATCCTGCTGTTCGTCATCCCCGCGCTGTTCACCGACTCCGACGGCCGCGGCATGCACGACCGCGCCACCGGCACCGCACTGGTCTACAGCCGCTGATCCGGCGCGCTCGCGAAACGAAGCGGCGCGCTCTCACGAAATCCTCACGACAGCTGTTGTGGAATATCACGCGGGCCGATTCGAATCCCTGAGCTCACCCGGAGTTGGCCCGAATTCCCGCCGTTACCTGCGATGCTGTTGGTGAAGCGGGTGGCAAGACGTTGCCGAATGTTCACCCCAGTTTGCTTTCGATCGGTATGGTGTCGGCGATTTGCCGTGCACCACCCGACGGACCGGTGCGCGGCAGGTAGCTGTTGTTGTGCTGATGGAGGATCCATGGTCGAGGACTTACGGGCGACCGCGCGGAGATTCAGCCGGCGGTCCCTGTTCGCGACCACCGGACTGCTCGGACTCGCCGCCGCGGGCGCCGCGGTGAGCGCCGGCGTCAATGCGGCCGCGGACACCGATGCGGTGCAACGCACCCTGAACGCGCACGACGTGGGCCAGACCGTGGGCGGTGTCGCCCCGGTCATCAGCACCGAGCGCGTCTACTCGAAGTCGCGCGGCCGCGAGGTGGATCTGGTCACCATCCTGCCGCCGGGCGTGCCCGCCGAGAATCTGCCCGTCTCCCTGCTGCTGCACGGGCTGCACGGCACCGCCCGCACCGCCGCCGTCGGCAATATCGCGGGTTTGCTGGCCGCCGCGGTCACCACCCGGCTCTCGCCCGCCTTCGGTTTCGTGGCCCTCGATGGCGGCGACAACTACTGGCACGATCACGGCACCGGCGACGATCCAATGTCCATGCTGGTCAACGAGGTTCCGGGCTGGCTGGCCCAGCGTCGCCTGGGCGGCGCGGACGGGCTGCCGTTCGCCGTCACCGGCACATCGATGGGCGGCTTCGGCGCTTTCGTCTACTCGCGTCGCCGTTTCGAGCAGGGCCGCCCGCTCAGCGCGGTAGCCACCATGTCGCCGGGCCTGCTCACCTCGTGGACCGAAATGGCCAAGCGCAATGCCTTCATCAATGCCGACCAGTGGGCCGCCCTCGACCCGCTGCGCAATCTCGACAAGCTCGGCCCGGCCCCGATCGGCCTGTGGTGCGGGGACCGCGACCGGTTCATCGAGGGCTGCCGCCGCTTCATCGCCACCGCCCACCCCGAGGTCGGCCTGATCACGCCGGGCGCCCACACCGACGAGTACTGGAGCACCGTCACCCCCGACGTGCTGCGCTTTCTGTCCCGCCACGTCGGCTGAACCCCCTCGCGTCCGGAAGGCCCGGTTCGCCGGGGTAGCGGGCGGTAGTCTGACTCCCAGTGCGTGCGCGGTTCGTCGCAGCGGAGGAGTGGTCGGATGACTGGCTTTTCGCCCGGGTTCCAGGGACGCCCCCGTCCCCAGAGTGACCGGCTACCGCCCGGCCAATATCTGGTCGAGGACTTCCCGGTGCTGTCGGCCGGGCCCACCCCGCGCGTGGATCTCGCGCGCTGGCAGTTCACCATCACCAACGAGACCGGCCGCCAATACGCCTGGAGCTGGCCGCAATTGATGTCGCTGCCGCAGGAACGCCCGCACGTGGACATCCACTGCGTCACCCGCTGGTCCAAACTCGACACCCGCTGGCAGGGCGTCTCCCTCGACAGCCTGCTCGAAAACGTCGAAACCCAAGCCGAATACGCGCTGATCTCCAGCTACGGCGGCTACACCACCAACCTCCCGCTCGAGGATCTGATGGACGGCCGCGCCTGGATCGTCCACACCTACGACGGTCAGGACCTGCATCCCGAGCACGGCGGCCCCGCCCGCCTGCTGGTCCCGCACCTGTACTTCTGGAAATCCGCCAAGTGGGTCAAGGGCATCCGGCTGCTCGATCAGGACGAACTCGGCTTCTGGGAGGCCGCCGGCTACCACGCTTACGGTGACCCCTGGCGCGAACAGCGCTACCAGGACGACTGATGCGCTGGCAGCCCGCCGAACTCGTCGCCACCCGCACCGAATCCGCATCGGCCCGCACCCTCGTCCTGCGCGTCCCCGGCTGGCCCGGCCACCGCCCCGGCCAGCACCTCGACGTCCGGCTGACCGCGCCCGACGGCTATCACGCGGAACGCAGCTATTCGCTGGCCGCGCCCGCGGACGGCGACCACATCGAGATCACCGTGCAGCGCGTCCGCGACGGCGAAGTATCCGGCTACCTCGTCGACGTCTTCCCGGTCGGCGCGTTCCTCGAGGTGCGCGGCCCGGTCGGCGGCTGGTTCGTCTGGACGCCCGAAACCGGGGGCGCGGCCGTGCTCATCGCGGGCGGCTCCGGCATCGTCCCGCTCGCCGCCATGCTGCGGGCCCGCCGAAAAGCCGTCACCGCCAACCCTTTCCGCCTCCTCTACTCCGTGCGCACCCCTGAGGACCTGCTCTACGCCGACGAACTGGCGGAACTGCGCCGCGCCGCCCTCACTCCGGCGGCGGACCCGATCGGCGAGGTCTGCTACCGCGGCGACCCCGAATCCGACGAGAACATCGACCTCTTCCTCGCCTACACCCGCACCGCCCCACCCGGCGACCCCCGCCCGCCGGGCCGCCTGACCCGCACCGAGATAGCCCGTCTCGCACTACCGCCCTCGCCCGCGGTCGCCTGCTACGTCTGCGGCCCCACCGCCTTCGTCGAATTCGCCGCCGACGCTTTGGTTTCCGCCGGCCACGCCCCCGCCATGATCCGCACCGAACGCTTCGGCCCGACCGGAGGGTGAGCCATGTCGACCCCCTACACCTACGCCGCGGCAACCCCCGGCGACCACTACCTCGACGGCAACGCCCTCGCCGGGTTGCTGTCGCAATTCCTCCCCGGCGACCCCACCCTCCACGAATGCCGCTGCCCCGCCTGCGGTTCCACCGAACCGCTGGCCCGAGCCCTGGTCTATCTGAACTGCCCCGGCACAGTAATCCGCTGCTGCCACTGCACCGCGGTAATCCTCCAACTCACCACCACCCCCACCGCCACGTACCTCACCTTCCCCGCCCACACCACCCTCCGCCTCCCACCCGACCGCTGACCGGCACACCAGCGAGGGCATTTGTCCGTTCCGGCCTCGCTGGTGTGCCACTCGACGGGCAGAAATGGCGATGCCCGCGTCGGGGGACGCGGGCATCGAGGGGAGTGGGGGGTCAGCGGCGGCGGATGGAGCGTTGGACGCCGCGCATTTTCGCGCCGGAGGGGAGGGGGCCCTTCGGGAGGGCGGGGCCGCCGCGGGTGGCCAGGGCCGAGAGGCGGCCTTCGATGAGGTCCATGCGCTTGGTGTCGATATTGCGGGGGAGCTTGGTGAGGTAGCGCTGGAGGTCCTTGATGGCGACCTGGTCCTTGTCGTTGCCGATCACGATGTCGTAGATCGGGGTGTCGCCGACGAGGCGCGAGACCTTCTTCTTCTCCTGCGCGAGCAGGGATTTCACGCGCTGCGGGGAGCCCTCGGCGACCAGGATCACGCCGGGTAGGCCGACCACGCGGTGCACGGCGTCGAGCTGGGTGGTGGCGGCGACACCGGGGGTGACACGCCACTTGCCCTGGAGGTTGTCCAGCACCCAGGCGGCCGCGCCGGCCTGGCCCTCGGCCTTGGCGTACACGTTCTTCTGCACGCGGCGGCCGAAGATGATGAAGGCGGCGAGCGCGCCCAGCAGCAGGCCGATCGGCAGCAGGAACCACTGCATGCCGAAGATCAGGCCGATCACCAGGAACAGCACGGTGATGCCGAGGAAGGCGCCGATCATCAGCGGCAGCAGGAGTTTGTCCTCCTTGCGCTGCATCTGGAACGCCTGCCACAACTGTTGGCGACGCTCCTTCGACGCCTGTTTGCGCGCCGCCTTCGCCGCGGCCTTCGCTTCCTTCGACGGATTACCGCCCTTGCCTGCTGCCATGAGGTCCAGCTTAATGGCCGGGTACGCCCGGTTCGCGACGGGATCACCAGCGTGGTGAGCGGTCGCTCGCGGCGTGCGCGGGACGGGGCCACAGCGGGGCGTCGATGCGGGCTTCGTCTCAGTCGCCGGGGAGCTCTTTGCACAAGCGCGCTTGGATCTGCTCTGCTGGATATAACCAGTGCCAGGCAAGCGAAGGGATCGGAAGGACATGCGGTCGACGGACCACTGGCCCGCCCCCGCCGGTCGCCGGACCCGGTTTCCGGCCACGGTCGCGCTCCTGCTGGCGATGGCCGCCCTGGCGGGCTGCGGCTCGCACAGTTCGGTCACCGAACCCGCCGCCTCCCTCGAGTCGGCCGCCCCTGCCGGCCAACCGCTTTCACGCTCGACGGCGCTGCTGTTCTCCGAGGCCGTCCTGCCCTCCCCGGCCGATGCCCGCGCCCTGCTCGACGCCCTCCCGGTGCAAGGCCGCGCCCCCACAACCGGCTACGCCCGCGACCGGTTCGGCGAGCCCTGGACCGACGATGTCGACGTCGCGGGCGGCCACAACGGCTGCGACACCCGCGACGACATCCTCGGCCGCGACCTCCAGGACGTGGCGTTCGAACCCGGCACTAACGACTGCGTGGTGTTGTCGGGCACGCTCAACGATCCGTACACCGGCAGAACCCTCGAGTTCGTGCGCGGCAAGGACACCTCGAACCTGGTGCAGGTCGACCATGTGGTGTCGCTGTCGGATGCCTGGCAGAAGGGCGCGCAGCAGCTGACCGCGCGTGAGCGCGCCAACTTCGCCAACGATCCGCGCAACCTGCTGGCCGTCGACGCGGCGGCCAACCGGCAGAAGGGATCCGGCGACGCCGCGTCCTGGCTGCCGCCGGAGAAGTCCTTCCGCAGCACCTACGTGATCAAGCAGATCACCGTGAAATCCGCCTATTCCCTGTGGGTGACGCCCGCGGAGAAGGACGCCATGATCCGTGTGCTCGACGGCCGCACCCACTGACCGTCCTCGAAACCGTTCGTGCTCGACGAACGCGTCATCAAGAAATGGAGTGAGACAGATGAACAAAGTCCTGGCCGCCTGCGGCCTGACCGCCGCCATCGCCGCTGCCCTGCTCGCGGTGACCGCCGCCCCCGCGAACGCCGAATTCACCACCGCCCCGGCCACTTTCGATACGGCCCCCGCCCAGATCCCGGTCGCCCCCTCCGACGACCCCGCCCCGATCCCCGCGGTTCCCGCCGCCACCACCGCCCGCGATCTGCTCGCGGGCGCCGGCCTGGTCGTCCCCGCCGCCGACCCCTACTACAAGAACTGCACCGAAGCGCGAGACGCCGGCGCGGCCCCCATCCGCAAGGGCGAGCCCGGCTACCGCCCCGCTCTCGACCGCGACAACGACGGCATCGCCTGCGAGTAGCAGCCCCGAGCCGCCGGATCAGTTCGCGCTCTTGCGAATCGATTCGGCCAGCTGGGCGGGCATGGCTTCGTGGCGGGCGTAGGCGCGGGTGAAGGTGGCCGCGCCGTGGGCGAGGGAGCGTAGGTCCACCGCGTAGCGGCTGAGCTCGAGTTCGGGGACTTCGGCGCGAATCATGGTGCGGCCGAGGCCCGCCGGTTCGGTGCCGAGGACGCGGCCGCGCCGGCTGGACAGGTCGCCCAGCACCGGGCCGACGTATTCGTCGGCCACCACCACGCGCACCGCGGAGATCGGCTCCAGCAGGCTGATGCGGGCGGATCCGGCGGCCTCGCGCAGCGCCAGCGCACCGGCCATCTGGAACGCGGCGTCGGAGGAGTCGACGGAGTGGGCCTTGCCGTCGAACAGCGTCACCCGCACATCCACCAGCGGATAGCCGGCGGCCACGCCGCGCAGGGCCTGCGCGCGCACGCCCTTCTCCACCGACGGAATGAACTGCCGCGGAACGACTCCGCCGACCACCTTGTCCACGAATTCGATCCCGGAGCCCTCCGGCAGCGGCGCGACCTCGATCTCGCAGATGGCGTACTGCCCGTGCCCGCCGGACTGCTTCACATGCCGCCCCTTGGCGGATGCCGTGGTCGCGAAGGTCTCGCGCAACGCCACCTTGTGCTCGATCACGTCGACCTGCACCCCGAACCGCGACCGCAACCGCTCGAGCGCCACCTCCCGATGCGCCTCGCCCAGACACCACAGCACCAGCTGATGGGTGTCGGGATTCTGTTCCAGCCGCACCGTCGGATCCTCGGCGACCAGCCGTGACAACCCCTGCGAGAGCTTGTCCTCATCGGCCTTGCTGTGCGCGCTGATGGCCACCGGCAGCAGCGGATCCGGCATCGCCCACGGCTCGATGATCAGCGGGCAGTCCTTGGCGGACAACGTATCCCCGGTCTCCGCCCGCGTCAGCTTGCTCACGCACACGATGTCGCCGGCGATGGCCTGCGGCAGCGGCCGCTGCTGTTTGCCGAACGGCGCGGACACCCCGCCCACGCGTTCGTCGGCATCGTGATTGCCGGTGTCGGCGGGCCCGTGCCCGCACACGTGTACGGTGTCGTCGGCGTGCAGAGTGCCCGAGAACACGCGCACCAGCGACAACCGGCCCACATACGGGTCGGAGGCGGTGCGGATCACCTCGGCCGCCAACGGCGCGGAGGGATCGCAGGCGACCGCCGAGGATTTCCCGCCCGAACCGGTCGCGAAGACGGAATGCTCTGCGGGCGTGGGGAATCCACGCGCGATCAGATCCAGGATCTCTACCGTGCCCAGCCCCTGCCGCGCACCTTCCGGCGGCGGGGCGGCGATCAGCACCGGATGAAAACTGCCGCGCGCCACCGCCTTCTCCAGATCGGCGACCAGCGTGGTGAGGTCGATTTCCTCGCCGCTGAGGTACCGGTCCATCAGGGTCTCGTCCTCGCTCTCGGCGATGATGCCCTCGATGAGCCGTCCGCGCGCCTCCTCCATCTGCGCGCGCTGTTCCGCGGAGACAGGGGTTTCGGTGCGCTCGCCGGTCGAATAGTCGTAGACGTGCTCGGTGAGCAGATCGATCAACCCGGTGACCTGTCGATGCCCGTCGGCGGCCTTCGGCCCGTACACCGGAAGATGCAGCGGCAGCATCGATTCCGATCGGCCGCCGCCCAGAATCTCCCGGCAGGTCTCGGTCATGTCCTCGAAATCGGCACGCGCGGTGTCCAAATGGGTGAGCACGATGGCGCGCGGCATCCCGACCTGCGCGCACTCCTCCCACAAAGCCAGCGTCGCCCCGCTCACGCCTTCCACGCCGGCGGCCGCGGAGAGAATGAAAAGGGCCGCGTCCGCTGCCCGCAGACCGGCCCGCAGCTCCCCGACGAAATCCGCGTACCCCGGGGTGTCGAGCAGATTGACCTTGAGCCGCTCCCACCCCATCGGCACCACCGACAACTGCACCGACCGGTGCTGCCGCTGCTCGATATCGTCGTAATCCGACACGCAGGTGCCGTCCTCCACCCGCCCCGCCCGCGGCACCGCCCCGGCGGCCACGGCCAGCGCCTCCACCAGCGTGGTCTTCCCCGACCCGCTGTGGCCGACCAGCACCACATTCCGTATATCGTCCGGCCTTTCGGCCACGACTACCCTGCCGTTGACACCTTGCGCCGTCGACGTTCGCTCGACCATGGCTCGCTCCGTGGGTCGATCAATGCGGTCCTTCGAGCTTCCCACCAGCACCGCGCACACGTCCACGAATCCACCGAACCGATTCCCGCGACGCGCCGCGGCCCCGTTCAGGCGCGTGGACAGCGAAAGGCCCGGACGAATCCGTCCGGGCCATCCGCGGGTGGTTTCTATCGTGTCAGGCTTTTGCCGCTCCGAAGCGCGCGAGCACGCTGGTGGCTTCCTGGGCGGCAGAGCCTTCCTCGGCCAGGTGCCGCATTTCCGGGGAGATCTCGCGGCCGTGGTGGCGCATGGCCTGGGCGTAGAGGCGGCCGGCGCGGTAGGAGGAGCGGACCAGCGGTCCGGCCATCACGCCGGCGAATCCCATTTCCTCGGCGGCCTTGGAATGCTCGACGAACTCCTCCGGCTTGACCCACCGGTCGACCGGGTGATGCCGCGGCGAGGGCCGCAGGTACTGGGTGATGGTGATGATGTCGCAGCCCGCCTCGTGCAGGTCGCGCAGCGCCTCGGTGATCTCCTCCGGGGTCTCGCCCATGCCCAGGATGAGGTTGGACTTGGTGACCAGCCCGGCCTCACGCGCGGCGGTGATGACCGCCAGCGACCGCTCGTACCGGAACGCGGGCCGGATGCGCTTGAACACGCGCGGCACCGTCTCCAGGTTGTGCGCCAGCACCTCGGGCCGCGACGAGAACACCTCGGCCAACTGCTCGGGCACCGCGTTGAAGTCCGGAATCAGCAGCTCGACACCGGTATTCGGATTGAGCGCCTTGATGGCGCGCACGGTCTCCGCGTACAGCCACGCGCCGCCGTCCTCGAGATCGTCGCGCGCGACGCCGGTGATGGTCGAGTAGCGCAGCCCCATGGCCTGCACGCTCTCGGCCACCCGCCGCGGCTCGTCACGATCGAGCGCGGCGGGCTTGCCGGTGTCGATCTGGCAGAAGTCGCAGCGCCGCGTGCACTGTTCGCCGCCGATCAGGAAGGTGGCCTCGCGATCTTCCCAGCATTCGAAGATGTTGGGACACCCGGCTTCCTCGCAGACCGTGTGCAGCCCTTCACGTTTCACCAGACCCTTGAGTTCGGTGTACTCGGGGCCCATGGTCGCGCGGGTGCGGATCCAGGAGGGTTTGCGCTCGATCGGGGTCTCGGCGTTGCGCGCCTCGATGCGGAGCAGCTTGCGGCCCTGGGGTGCGGCCGCACTCGTTGGTGTCGGGTTGTCGACAGAGGTCACTTTGTTCACCCTACGCTCGTGATCATTCGCCCTCGGCGGGCACTGCGGCGGGCACCACCGGGAACTGATCGGTCAGGGCCGCGGGCAGCGGCTCGGGGCATTCGGCCGCGGCGGCGGCGCAGCGGGAGATGGCGTGATCGGTCACCTTCAACTCGCCGTCGAGGGCGCGCGCGATGGCATCGGCCACCAGCGGCCGCACCTCCGCCACGGTGACGTCGCGGCCGAGTTCGCGGCTGAGCGTGGTCACGCCCGCATCGCGAATCCCGCACGGCACGATGGCGTCGAACCCGGCCAGGCTGGCATCGCAGTTCAGCGAGATCCCGTGCAGGGTGACCCCGCGCTGGACGCGCACGCCGATCGCCGCGACCTTGCGCTCGGGCAGCAACTCCGACTCCGGCACCCACACGCCCGAACGTCCTTCCACCCGACCGGTTTCCAGCCCGAGCTGCGCGCAGACGGCGATGATCGCTTCCTCGAGCCGTCGCACATAGGCGACCACGTCGACCGGTTCGGCCAGCCGCACAATGGGATAGCCGACCAATTGCCCGGGCCCGTGCCAGGTGATCTTGCCGCCGCGATCCACCTCGATGACCGGGCTGCCGTCCATGGGCAGATCCTGCGGTTCGGTCCGGCGTCCGGCGGTGTAGACGAAGGGGTGTTCCAGCAGCAGCAGCCGGTCGGCGCCGATCCCGTCGGCGCGCTCGGCCGCGATCGTGCGCTGTAGCTCCCAGGCTTCCTGGTAGTCGATGAGGCCCAGATTCTCGACGACGAGGGGTGTGCCGTCGAAGCGGGCGGATACCGCACGGGGTAACGGTGCGGTGGCCGTACTGCTCTCGCTCACGATTGCGACGTTACCCCTTCGCCGACCATGCGTTGCATGAGCGTCAAGTCCATCCAGCGCCCGAATTTGTGCCCGACTTCGGGCAACTGCCCCACGATCGTGAAGCCGAATTTCTCGTGCAGGGCGATCGACGTGCGGTTACTCGATTCGATCGCCGCGATCATGGTGTGCACGTCCGAGTGCTGCGCGCGCTCGAGCAGCGCGTTCATCAGCGCGGTCGCCACCCCGCGGCGCTGGAATATATCTGACACGTAGACCGAGTTCTCGACCGCGAACCGATAGCCCGACTTCGGCCGAAACTGCCCATAACTCGCGTACCCAGCCACCCGCCCGTCGATCTCGGCGACCAGCACCGGATGCCCGGCCCCGGTCCGCGTCGCGAACCACGCCTTGCGTTCGTCCAGATCGGCGAGCTCGGTATCCCAGATGGCGGTGGTCTCGGCGATGGCGTTGTTGTGGATCACCAGGATCTCCGGCAGATCGCTCTCACGCGCATCCCGAACCACGAGTTCGGACGGTCGATTGGTCACCGGCCTACGGTATCGACGCACCGGCTGTGACGTGCGTCGCGCCCACTAGTCCGCGTGCCCCACCGTCGCGGTCAGCGCGGCGCCGATCGTCGGATGCTGGAACCGGTACCCGGCCGCTTCCAGCGCGGTCGGAATCGCCCTGGGCCCGTGCAGGATTGCCTCTTCCGCGAACTCGCCGACGGCCAGCCGCAGCGCGAACGCGGGCACCGGCAGGGGAGTGGGCCGGTGCATGACCCGCCCGAGCGCCCGCGTGAACTCGGCATTGGTGACCGGCGCGGGCCCCACCATATTGACTGGGCCGCTGAGGTTTTCCTGCGTCAGCGCGTGCACGATCGCGCCGACCTCGTCCTCGAGGGAGATCCACGGCACGTACTGCCGCCCGTTGCCCAACCGCCCGCCGAGGCCGAGAAAGTACAGCGGATACAGCATTCCGAGCATCCCGCCGCCGCGCGCCAGCACCACCGCCGACCGCAACAGCACCGTGCGCACTCCGGCCTCGGCGGCCTGCTCGGTCGCGGCCTCCCAGTCCACGCACAGCCCGGCCAGGAAACCCGTTCCGGCGGGCGAGGTTTCGGTGACGACCCGATCTCCGCCCGCACCCCCGTAGTAGTGCACGCCGCTGGCGTTGACGAGCGTCGGCACTCCCGCGGCGGCGACCGCGGACGCGAGCACATCGGTCGGCACGATCCGGCTGTCGCGCAGCTCCTGCTTGTAGCTGCCGTTCCAGCGCCGCCGCCCGATGCTCGCCCCGCACAGATTCACCACCGCGTCGGCGCCGCGCAGCGCGCGCTCGTCCAGGTGCGAACGCACCGGGTCCCAGGTGAATTCGTCGCGGGCGTGGACGGGACGGCGCACCAGGCGGGTGACCTGGTGCCCGTCGCGGCGCAGGGCCGCGACGAGCGCCGTCCCGATCAAGCCGGAGGACCCGGCGACCACGACCTTCATGCGATTACAGGCCGAGATCGCCCTCGAACGCCGCCTCTTCCAGCCGGTGCTTGATCGTGGTCACGAAGCGACCCGCGTCCGCGCCGTCGATGAGGCGGTGATCGTAGGTGAGCGGCAGGTAGGCCATCGAGCGGATGCCGATGAACTCGTTGCCGTCATCGCTGATCACCATGGGGCGGCGCACGATCGCGCCGGTGCCGAGCTCGGCGGCCTGCGGCGGCACCAGGATCGGGGTGTCGAACAGCGCGCCGTTCGAGCCGATATTGGTGATGGTGAAGGTGCCGTTGGCCAGCTCGTCCGGCTTGAGGCCGCCGGTGCGCGCCCGGTTGGCGATATCGGCGATGGCCCGCGCCAGTCCGGCCAGCGACAGGTCGTTGGCGTTGTGGATGATCGGCGAGAGCAGACCCTGCTCGGTGTCCACCGCGATACCGAGGTTGACCACCTGGTGGTAGGTGATCTCCTTGGTCTCGGAGTTGTAGGACGCGTTGATGTTCGGGTGCACCGCCAGCGCCTCGATGACGGCCTTGGCGTAGAACGGCAGGTAGGTGAGGTTCACGCCCTCCCGCTGCTTGAACGCGGCCTTGGCGCGGTTGCGCAGGGACGCGATCTTGGTCATGTCGACCTCGTGCACCTGGGTCAGCTGCGCGGTGGTCTGCAGCGACTCGAGGGTCTTGCTCGCGGTGATCTGCCGGATGCGGCTGGCCTTCTGGACCGTGCCGGGCAGATGCGACAGCGACGGACGCGGCGCGGCGGCAGCGGCCGGGGCGGCCTTCGGAGCGGCGGCGGCGGGCGCGGCGGCAGCCGGCGCAGGAGCCTTCTTCGACTCCGCGGCCGCGAGCACATCCTGCTTGCGGATGCGGCCGCCGACACCGGAACCGGTGACGGTGGCGAGGTCGACGTTGTTCTCCGCGGCCAACTTTCGCACCAGCGGGGTCACGTACGGGCCGCCGTTGGAGGACGGCTCCTCGGCCGGGGTGGCCGCGGCCGGGATCGGCTCGGGCTTCTGGGCGGGAGCCTGCGCGGCGGGCTTCGGCGCCTCGGCGGCCGGAGCGGGCTCGGGAGCCTTGGCGGGCTCCGGGGCCTTCGCGGCCTCGGGCGCCTTCGCGGGTTCGGGGGCCGGGGCAGGAGCGGGCGCCGGGGCCGAGGCGGCGGGCGAGCCACTGCCGATCACACCCAGCTGACCGCCGACGGCGATCACGTCGTCCTCCTGCGCGGAGATCTCGAGCAGCGTGCCCGCGACCGGCGACGGGATCTCGGTGTCGACCTTGTCGGTGGACACCTCGAGCAGCGGCTCGTCCACGGCCACTTCGTCGCCGACCTGCTTGAGCCAGCGGGTGACGGTGCCCTCGGTGACGGACTCACCGAGCTCCGGCATCTTGACCGGGGTGCCGGAGGCGCCACCGGAGGAGGCGGGTGCGGCCGGCGCGGATTCCTGCGCCGGGGCGGGCGCGGATTCCTGCTGCGGGGCCGGGGCCTCCTGCGCGGGCGCGGCTTCGGGTTCGGGGGTGGAGGCCGGGGCCGGAGCGGAACCGGCATCGCCGATCACGCCGAGCTCTCCGCCGACCTCGATCACGTCGTCCTCCTGGGCGACGATCTTCACGAGAACGCCTGCGGCCGGGGACGGGATCTCGGTGTCGACCTTGTCGGTGGAGACCTCGAGCAGCGGCTCGTCGACCTCGACCGTGTCTCCTTCCTTCTTCAGCCACCTGGTCACAGTGCCCTCGGTGACGCTCTCACCAAGAGCCGGCATCTGGACGGAGAAGGTCATGTCCGTTGACTCCTCTGACTGCTCGTCGGGTTAAACAGTTCGTCTCTCAGCGGGCGTGGCACCGCGGGTCGCGGTGTCGTCCCGACGGCCACCGAAGTATCTGTGGCACCGGAGATCCGTGTTGGTTCTTGTTCCAGTCACCCATCCTTGCACTCGACGCGGTGCGGCGTGTCACAGGGCGGCGGTTGCGCCGACCTCTCCGTGTCGCGATCACCCGCGTGAGCGGGAAATGTCCCGGCGTGAGCCGACAGGGACGGGATGCCATGAGACGTATCACGTTTCCCCTCCTCGCTCTACTGAACGCCCGGTAACCGAGCCGGCGCACGCGATAACCACCGACTAGCCGACCGCGCGCCGCGCCTCCCGATTCCGCGATTTCCCCGTCGACTCGAGCCGCCTACTGAGGCGGTGCTGAGGGCGGCCTGTGGGCCTACTTAGGAGTCGGCCGCGCGGGTAGCGGGCGCGCCCGCGGCTGGGCAGTATCGAGATATCCGGCGGTGCGTATCCCTCCGGAGAGGAGGTTTCCGAATGGCTTTCCTGAATCTGTTCGGCCGCAACGGCAGCACCCGCCCGGGAGACGCCGACCCCGAAACCATGGCCCATCTGGCCGCCTGGACCCGAACCCATTACGGCGTCGAAGCTTTCGTGGAACCCCGCACCACCGTCTCCGACGTCACGGTCATCCTCATCGCCCACGACGGCGAATGGACCCGCCGCGTAGTAGGCGAACGCGGCGCCCATCGCCTCTCCACCACCCTGAACATCCCCGTCTACGACGCCCGCCGAGTCGGCTACCCCCAACGCCTCCGCGACTACGAATCCCGCCGCCGCATCCTCGAACGCCGCACCACCGAATGGCAACTGACCGACGACCCCCGTCCCTGACCCGGGCCCCAAGGCCGGCCAGACCATCTGACGACGGACGCCCACCACAGCCGCGAGCGTGGCGGGCGTTCGGCCTTTTTCACCGGGACCCGTGGCCACCGCTGTGCAGCAGCCTGCGAACGTCCGAACGCCGGTGGCTGATCCTTCCGATGGCGCAGCCGGTGCCCCTGATCAGCCGCCTGACGACAAACGCCCGCCGCCGCGGTGTGCGGGGCGGGCGTTGATGCCGGACCGTACTACTCGGCCGCGATGTCTTCGAGGGTGCTGATCAGGGTGCGGACCGGGACGCCGGTGCCGCCCTTGCCGATGTAGCCGAAGGGGCCGCCGGTGTTGTAGGCGGGGCCGGCCACGTCGAGGTGCGCCCACTGGACCGACTCCGGCACGAACTCCTTCAGGAACAGGCCGGCCGAGAGCATGCCGCCCCAACGGTGTGGCGCGACATTGGCCAGATCCGCGACCTTGGAGTTGATGTCGGCGCGCAGTTCCGCGGGAAGCGGCATGGCCCAGGCGTTTTCACCGATGGCCTGCGAGATGCGGGCGACGCGGTCGCGGAAGGCGTCGGTGCCCATGACGCCCGGGGTGCGGGTGCCGAGCGCCACCATCTGCGCGCCGGTGAGGGTGGCGACGTCGATGAGGTAGTCGGGTTCGTCCTCGCTCGCGCGCACGATGGCGTCGGCGAGGATGAGCCGGCCTTCGGCGTCGGTGTTGATGACCTCGACGGTGGTGCCGCCGTACTGGGTGAGCACGTCACCGGGCCGCTGCGCGGTGGCGGACGGCATGTTCTCGGCCATGGGCACGGTGGCGATCACGGTGAGCGGCAGGCTCAGTCGCGCCGCCAGCAGCGTGGTGGCGATGACCGCCGCCGCGCCGCCCATGTCGGAGGTCATGTTCTCCATGCCCGCCGCGGGCTTGATGGAGATGCCGCCGGTGTCGAAGGTGATGCCCTTGCCGATCAACGCCACCTTCGGGTCGCCGCCCGCGTAGGTGATGCGGATCAGCCGAGGCGGCCGCGAGGACCCCTTGCCGACGCCGAGAATGCCGCCGTAGCCCTGGTTTTCGAGTTCTTTCTCGTCGAGGATCTCCACGTGCAGCCCGGCCGCCTTGGCCAATTCCGCGGCGCGATTGGCGAATTCGCCGGGGAACAACTCGTTGGGCGGGGTGTTGACGAAATCCCGTGCGGTGGCGACGGCTTCGGCGACCGCCTGCGCCCGGAAAAGCTCCTCTTCCCCGAATCCCGCTTCGGGAACCAGCAATTCGATCCGCTTGACCGGCTGATCGTCGGCCTTCGGCGCGGACTTCGACTTGAACGTGCTGAACTGGTACGCGCCGAGGTAGAACCCCTCCGCCGCCGCACCCAGATCCAGCCCGGACAGCGTGGTGACCGCGGTCGCGACCCCGGTCAGCGCCCGTCCGGCCGCCCCGGCCGACTTGCGCACCTGCTCGGCGTCCACCTTGTCGGCCGCACCCAGCCCGACCGCCAGCACGAAATCCACACCCAGCCCGGCGGGCGCGGGCACCCGGGTCAATTCCTCACCCTTGCCCTTGGCCCCGACCGCCCGCAGCGCGCTCAGCAACGCGTCCCGGGTGTCCGCGTCGAGCACGTCCTCGAAGGCGTCGGCGGGCGCGAGCACCGGCCCGTCGTCCGACGAAGTGAGTCCGATGACGAGCACATCGGCTTCGCCGATGCCCTCGGTGCGTACCAGTTCCGGTCCGAGCGAACGATCTGCAACAGCTGTCATAGGAGCCCACGTTACTGGGCCGCTCACCCCGCGGCCGGTTGGGCGCGGAACGCGAGTGCTCGTGCTTCGAATCTCGATGAGCCGAGCCCGCCGGACGTCGTCAACAGTCCTCTACGTCCGGTTGGACCGTTTCCCGACCTGTCCCGCCACACGCGGAAATACCCTGGATTCCGACACCGCCGTCGGGCACGACCCTGCGGTGTCCCCACCTCTCCGGTGCCCGCGATCACACCCGCGCAGGGAGGTCTCCAGTGGCGAAGGCGAAGTTTCAGCGGACCAAGCCGCACGTCAATGTCGGCACCATCGGCCATATCGACCACGGCAAAACCACCCTCACGGCAGCGATCACCCGCGTCCTGCACGAGAAGCATCCGGACCTGAACCCCTTCACCCCCTTCGACGCCATCGACAAGGCCCCCGAGGAACGCCAGCGCGGCATCACCATCTCCATCGCCCATGTCGAATACCAAACGGAGAACCGGCATTACGCGCACGTCGACTGCCCCGGCCACGCCGACTACATCAAGAACATGATCACCGGCGCGGCCCAGATGGACGGCGCGATCCTGGTGGTCGCCGCCACCGACGGCCCCATGCCGCAGACCAAGGAGCACGTCATCCTGGCCCGTCAGGTGGGTGTCCCGAAAATGGTTGTGGCGCTGAACAAGTGCGACATGGTCGAGGACGAGGAGATCCTGGAGCTGGTCGAGCTCGAGGTGAGCGACCTGCTCAACGAGTACGAATTCGACGGCGACAACACCCCGATCGTGCGTGTCTCGGCATACCAGGCCCTGGAGAACCCGACCGGCGAATGGGGCGACAATATCGCCGAACTGCTGGCCGCCGTGGACGACTGGATCGACACCCCCACCCGCGAGGTGGAGAAACCGTTCCTCATGCCCATCGAGGACGTCTTCACCATCACCGGCCGCGGCACCGTCGTCACCGGCCGCATCGAACGCGGTGTGCTGAAGGTCAATGCCGAGGTCGAGATCGTCGGCATCCGCCCGAAGACCACCAAGACCACCGTCACCGGCATCGAGATGTTCCGAAAGCTGTTGGACGAGGGCCAAGCCGGCGAGAATGTCGGCCTGCTGCTGCGCGGCATCAAACGCGAGGACGTGGAACGCGGCCAGTGCGTCATCAAACCGGGTTCGGT
Source organism: Nocardia yunnanensis (assembly GCF_003626895.1). GTDB lineage: Bacteria > Actinomycetota > Actinomycetes > Mycobacteriales > Mycobacteriaceae > Nocardia > Nocardia yunnanensis. The sequence continues at coordinate 7,071,232 of NZ_CP032568.1, forward strand.
GACACCGCACACCCAGTTCGAGGGCCAGGCCTACATCCTCTCCAAGGAGGAGGGCGGCCGGCACACCCCGTTCTTCAACAACTACCGCCCTCAATTCTACTTCCGCACCACCGATGTCACCGGGGTGGTGACCCTCCCGACCGCGGTCGAGATGGTCCTCCCCGGTGACAACGTCTCGATGGAGGTGGTGCTGATTCAGCCCATCGCCATGGAGGTCGGCCTCAAATTCGCGATTCGCGAGGGCGGCCGGACCGTGGGCGCGGGCCAGATCACCAAGATCCTCAAATAGCTCAGCCCATTTCTTCCAGCGACTTGCCCTTGGTCTCGGGCACCCACTTGAGCACGAAGGGAATCGAGAGCAGCGCGAAGGCGGTGTAGATGACGTAGGTGCCCGACAGGTTCCAATCCGCGAGGCTGGGGAAGCTGGCCGTGATGACCCAGTTGGCGATCCACTGCGCGGACGCGGCCACGCCCAGTGCGGCGGCGCGAATGCGGTTGGGGAACATCTCGCCGAGCAGCACCCACACGACCACACCCCACGACATCGCGAAGAACAGCACGAAGCAGTGCGCCGAAACCAATGCCACGATGCCCTGCGCGTGCGGCAGCGACACACTGCTGCCGGACCCGGACTTCGACGAGAACGCCCACGCCTCGAGCCCCAGCGAGATCGCCATGCCCGCGGATCCGATGAGCGCCAACGGTTTCCGGCCGATCCGGTCGACCAGCACCATGGCGATCACGGTGCCCACGATATTGATGATCGAGGTGGTGAAGGAGTAGAAGAACGAGCTCGACGGGTCGATGCCGACCGACTGCCACAGCGTCGCCGAGTAGTAGAAGACGACGTTGATACCGACCAGCTGCTGGAACACCGACAGCCCGATACCGATCCACACCACCGGCAGGAACCAGAGCTTGCCGCCCAGCAGATCCCGGAACGACGACTTGTCCTCTCGATGCATGGCCGTCTGGATCTCGGCGACCCGCTTGTCGAGCTGTCCGTGGTCGCCCTCGACCTCGGTGAGCACCTCCTTGGCCTTACCGATCCGCCCGATGGAGATCAGATAGCGCGGCGATTCCGGAATGGTGAAGGAGAACAGCCCGTACAGCGCGGCCGGCACCACCATCACCCCGAGCATCCACTGCCAGGCTTCGAGTCCCGCGATATGCCCGCGCTGCTCGTTGCCCGCCATCTTGAGGATCGCGAAGTTCACCAGCTGCGAGGTCGCGATGCCGATCACGATGGCCGCCTGCTGGAACGAGGCCAGCCGTCCGCGATACGCCGGCGGCGACACCTCGGCGATGTACGCGGGCCCGATCACCGAGGCCATCCCGATCCCGATGCCGCCGATCACGCGCCACATGGCCAGATCCCACAGCGCGAACGGCAGCGCGGAACCGATGGCGCTGCAGGTGAACAGCGCGGCCGCGATCCGCATGACCCAGATGCGGCCGATCCGGTCCGCGATCCGCCCCGCGATCGCCGCGCCCACCGCGCAGCCGATCAACGCGATGGCCACCACCTGCGCCAGGGTCGCCGACCCGATGTCGTATCGGTCGCGGATGGCCTCGACCGCGCCATTGATTACCGAGCTGTCATAACCGAAGAGGAACCCGCCCATGGCGGCCGCGGCGGCAATGAAGACGACATAGATGAGCTCATCCGCCCCCTCTCGTTCATTGCCGGGTGTTCGCGCTCCCACCGTTGCATTCACGCAGACTCCTTCGTCACGACTCGGAGCCTCGTGAGCCCGAGCCAACCACCTGGGCAGAACCGAGCTGACGCACACAATCCCGTCATTACGGCGCATTCCGACAATTGTTGCCGCACTATTGCTTGTCAACAGGTCTGCAACGCCGAACGGAAGGCGAGCTGTGCCAACACGGTTCGCGAAGGCGATGCCGGTGCTCGGTTCGCGCTGCCGGGCCCCGATACCGCCTCTCCACCGCGATACCCACAACCGGCGTCGGTCATCCGCGCGTCCGTTGTGTCGGAAAAGTGCAGGTAGAGAGGCGATTTGACTTTGGTTCGCGGCACCACGTAACTTATTCCAGGTCAGAGCGACACGGACACCGACCCGGAGCCCCAAGGGCCTGGGAAACGAGGTTGGACGAGGAGCGCCTGATGATCGAGATTAGTTCCACCGACCAGCGGATTTGGTTCCGCTGCGAGGACTGAGCTAAGCTTCACCAGCAAGAAACAAGCAGCCTCACCGACAAGCGGGACTAGAGCCCGGGCGTTGGTGTGTGCGTGTGTTCTTTGAGAACTCAATAGTGTGTCGATGAATGTCAGTGCCAAATATTTTATTTGGTTCCAATCATTCTCACCCCCGTGAGGGTGGTTGGACAATTATGTCAGCTTAATTTCCGAGCCCGCGACCAACTCCACCGCTCGGTCCGAAAGTTCTTCAGCCGCATCCAGAAGCTCCCCGGCCATGTCCGCGGCTACTTCCAAGCCCCACACACCACCTACGCCTCAACCATTTAGTTTCAGATCAATAATTCCAACATTGCCCAGCGGAGCGTAACCCCTAAGACCGTCGGCTCAGGGCTCCGTGGCAGGAATGCGGCCCACTCTGACACACTCCTCCTGTGTCAACTGAAAACAGACGGTGATGGCGCTGATGATCGCTCCCGACCTTCGTCGGAATCAACACTGTGGCCCTTCGACAATAATCCCATCATCTTTTGGTTCGGGGGCGAACTCCTCTCGCCCCAATTCGTGATTGACGGCCCAAGCGAACCTGGCATAGTCGTCACGCCAGGCATTGATCGCCGCTCCGGTGCCCTCGCACATGAGGTTCCAGGACTGGAGCAGATTCGGTCCTTGGTAGGCGTTTCCGGGAATTGGGTCGAAGAAGTGCGCGGTTTCCGGATGTTGTTTTACATATGCCTGTACTCGAAAATAGGCATCTTTGATCGGATCAGGCTGCGGCGCAGTTGTCGTCGTCGACTGTGCCGAACGTGGCTTTTCATCCGTACTGCACCCGACACAACCAAGTGTGGCCGCTATCAGTAGGACGCTCGCGAAAAACCTCATTTGGTCGCTCCCGGGGGAAGTTGCGCACTTTTCGGCGCGATATCGGACTCATCGATTTGTGCGTTATCGGCCGGTGAGGGTACCGGGAAGATGCTGCTATGCATCTGCTCGTTCATGTCGTGGGAGAACTTGCCGTACGCGTTTTCCCATGCGCTGAGTCCGGAGCCGTCTCCTGTGGCGACGTTTTGCCAGTCCAGCAGCGACCCCTTTCCTGGCTGATCAAAGTAATGAGCCTGCTCGGGATGCTGCTGGATATATCCTTGTGTCTGCAGATATTGGTCTCGAATGGCGTCGTTGCTGATGTCGGACTTGATGGAATTGAGCGCGGTAGAGACCTTGTCGTCGGGCAGGGGATGGGCGGGATCGGCCGGGTTGGGGATGACGTCGGCTTTTATGTAAGAGTCGACCGTGGCGGCGATCCCGCCAGCGACCGCGGCGGCGGCGGGGCCGTAGACCGGACCGCCGACGGAGCCTCCGGTGATGGCGGCGGCGGTCTGCACGACACTGGTCACGCCGTCCGCGAAGACACCCTTGTTTCCGTAACTCACGGCGGCCTGGTAGGCGCGCTCGGCCGCATGCGCGGTGATATCGGTGGTCAGCCCAGTGTTCATGGCTTGCTGCAGGCGACTGGCTTCGCCCTGCAGCGATATTGCCCTGTCGGGGTTCAAACCGGCCGCGTATTCGAGGGCATCGTGCCACTGCATGCCGGCGCTATTGATGGTCCGGGCAGCATCCGGGTCGGAGTCGAGCACTGCGAACATGTTGCTCAACTGGCTGGAATCCTTGTGTGATGGCAGGTCCAGTGGATGACCGGTGGCGTCGATCGGGGTGCTGTTGAGCAGATTGGCGTCCGTAACCCCGGCGAAGTTGCCCAGGTACGGCGACATACTGTTGGCGAGAGTTTGGGTGAGCGCCGGGTTGTAGGCGCCGAGGGGGTTGTCGGGGCTATTGAGGGCCGACTGGTTGTGCGAGTCACCGAGGATCGACGCGAGGCTGTATGCGGTTTCCCCGGCCTGGTTGTTGAGGAAGCTTCCCTTGGGCTGGGAGGCGTCGTCGCCGATCCATTTGAACATGTTCTCGGCGCCGTGCTGGTCCTTTGCCCACGGGTGCTCGAGGACGTCGAGTACATGCTGGTTGCCGAAGTATTTGCCGCCGTTGTCGCAGGTGACGTTCATCCGGTCGGCGGCGGCGCGGGCGTCGGGGTTGGAGCTTTTGGGGTCGGCGATGATGGCGTCGTGGACAGCGGTGTGGTCAACGACGGCGTTGTCCAGCAAACTGTTTGCCAGTTTTCCGACGTTTTCGTTGCCGATACTGAAGAACGCGTCCGGAGTCGCCGCACCGGCGAGTTCGGCGCCCTGCTTGATCATGCCGCGGTTGATGTCGGAACCTTGAATCGACTTGTCGCCGTGAGACATGAGGTCCCCGACTGCCCTCAGATCGTCCAAGTGTTCGACGTTGTGGGACCCGAACGGAATCGATTTGACCGGGTTATCGGTCAATGCCTTCTGAATGCTGTCGGGCAGCTGCTTCATGCCGCCGGTGTTCTTACCGTCGAGGTTGTGGATCTGGGGGTCGGAGATGATGCGGAGATCGTTGGCGATCGCGTCTTTCACTTGATCAGACCCGTTGCCTTTGAGCTTGCTGCCGAGCTGGTCGATGTCCTCGCCGGACATGTCGTTCATGCCCTGGGTGAACGCCTGCAGGTAAGGGTATTGGGGAAGGCCGACGGTGTCGCCGTTATTCAGTTCTTGCTTGTCGTAGTCGGACAGTGTGGTGGCCATGCGGATACGCGCCAGGGTCGCGTCATCGGCGGTGCCGTCCTTCACCGCCTGCAGGTCCTTGCGGGCTTGATCGGCGGTGAGTTGGTCGAGTTGATTGGTGGTCGGCTGTTGGATCTGGGTGGTGGTCAGATTCGCGAAGGCGTTGTTGACCGCGGTCATCGCGTCGTCGTCGGCGGTGCCGCAATCGGTGAGCGCGGCCTGGATCGCCTTCTGGTACTCCTCAGCTCGGTGCTCCAGGCCGGCCTGCAGGGTGGCCTTGTCGTCACCGGCGTACTGCAAGATCATCAGCATGCCGGTGCTGATCTTCACTTCACCGGTGTCGCTGACGGTGAAACCTGACCCTTCAGCGTCGGAAATCTTGTTCAGCAACGTCGTTTTGGCGTTCTGGATGGCGGTGGCCCCATTGCGCGCGGCGGTCGCACCGTTATCCAGCGCGGTTTTGACGGTCTTTGCGTCACCGTGGATTTCGTCATGCCGGTCGCGCATCGAGTCTCCGGCGTCACCGATCCAGTAGTGATGCGAGCCGTCGACCGAGCGCGCTGCCGCGTCCAGGGTGTCGCCGAGGGTCTTGGCCTTCTGCTCCCACTCTCCGGCCTGAGTGTTGAGTACGTCGGGATCCCACGCCTTCACCTGCGGGATGGTCGGCGTACCCATCAGACCGCGTCCCCCAGATTGGTGAACTTGTCGACCGACACGTCCTCGGTCTCGACGTAGGTGTTGGCACCGTTATGGGCGTGGGTATGCAGTGCGTCGTAGTGACCGGAGATGGCGGTGAACGCCCCCGCCGATCGCCGACGCCACCGCCGAGCAAGCGCCACCGACCGCCGTGTCTCCCAGACCCGCGGTGATCTGGTCGGACGAATCGTGGTCGGTCATGCCCCCGAGCGTGGTCGAAGCATCCTTGAACCCGGAGGCCAACGCGCGCACATGCTCCGGATTGACATCTAGTCGCCCACCCATGCCCTCAGCCCCCTTCGCCGCCGACACTGACCGGTCGGTGCAAGTGATGCTACAAACTTAGTCACGCGTACTTTACAACGCCGCCAGGACAACAGGCGGACTGAACAGGGGGCTTCCACCATGACAGATCCCGGTCACCCGAGTACCCGCCCCTTGCTGGACTCCATCGCCGACAACGCCGAAGGCCTACAGGCAGAGTTCAAGGCCCGCGCCGTCACCGCGTATTCAACGGACGGTTCGATAATGGTCGAGGTCAGTGCCGATGGCGCAGTGCGCAACTGGCAGTTGACCGGTGCCGACCAACACACTCGCCAGCTCGTCGCCAACCTGATCGAGCTCATTGGCCAGGCGCGTATCGGCGCACAACAGGCGATCCGCGCCGAGCTCGACGCGATCTCCGACCGCGACGATACGCGGGCCGCGCGTGACGCCGTCCGCGACGCCCTTGCCCGAACCACTGCGACACCGACACCGACACCGTCGGCCGCTCCTGCCGCAGACTCCTGGGATGAGGACTACTACGAGTACGAGTACCGAGGCAAGTCCCGCATCAAAGCCGACTAGCCAGACATTGACTGGCCCTTAGGATCTCGCCCGCACGGCAAGGAAGGGGCCAAAATTCATGTCATGGACTGGTTCATGAAACCTGCGCGCACCTACTCCGTCCGTGACGACGGGCGTGTGGAACTTCGGGTGATCCTCACTGTCGGCGATGACGCGCACGTGGTCACACCGTGGCATTCGGCGCGGCGACCGATGATCGTGTCGGCGGCCGAGATCGCCCTTGACTGCGACATGCCGGTCAACGAAGTGCCGGGCAGGGAACTGACAGCGGACGGGGATCAGAACGGCTTGCACGACTTTCGATTGGTGCACGATCCACGGCTTTGAATAGCCGGGGATTCGTCGCTATTCATCCGAGCCTGATTCACCTTCAACGAGAGTGGATTTCGGAGTTGTCATTTGTCACCCCCAACCGGACACTGCCCCTTGGCTCCTCAACCGATCGCGTCCCGTTCCGGTTAACTTCGTTAATCGAGGAAGTAGGCGTCGATCTTCTCATCGGAATCCAGGATCTCCTTCGAAGCCACGTCGAGTTCCACCGCCAGCTCGACTGATCCGACGAGCGCGACCTGCACGTCGGGCGAGAAGGCTCGTTCGAGCAGTCCGAGATAGTCCGACATGCTCTGGTCCAACTTTTCTAGAATCCCCTGGTACTCGGCGGCGAGTTGCTCGTCGAGTGTGCGCTGCTCGTCGAGGTAGCGCTTGATCAGCGCCGCCTCTCGTTTCGTCAACGACGATGCGACGGCTTTGTACATCACAGTGCCGACCGTGGTGCCGATGACGGCGCCGAGGATCGGAATGGGGATGGTCGCTTGGCCAACGAAAGAGGACAGCGCCCGGACCGCGGCCTCCAAGGTGATGAGCTCGGAGGTTTCGATGAACTCGAGTTCGTCGATTTCGTTGTGGCGGAGCTTGTTCGCTTGCTCGGCGATGCTGAAGGATGTGGTGACGATCGAGCTGGCGACGGCTGCGGAGGTCGCGGTGAGATTCGTGAGCGCGTAGATGCTCAGTCCTCGGACGCCGCCCTTGCCGAAATCTGAGCCGGTCTCGCCTGCGATGTCGATCCAGTCACGCCCGCTGAACTCATTGAGCCGCTTGCCTTCCCGACGCTTGGCGACCACTGCCAGTACGAACGTGGTCCCGCCCGCGGTTGCGGCGGCTGTGAGTGCGGCCGTGCCTCCTTCTCGCAGCGTCGGTCGACTGTGCTGGTGGGCGTGGTCGCGCAGGGACCGGTCCGTGGCGCGGAGCGAGTCCTTTTCCGCCGCCATGGTCGAGGTGTAGACACCGCGCTGCACCTGGTTGTACTCGAGCGTCGAGGGCTCGAGCGATTCGAACCCGACCGATCCGCCTTCGAAGAACACCTGGACCCGCTGCCAGTCTTTGAGGGAAGGTCCGTCGCCGCTGCGTGACAGCAGCTTGCTCGCTTCCTCGGGTGACAAGGCATGTAGCCGCTGGATCACCTCGAAGTGATCACGGGGGATCTGGTACTTCCCACCGTTGCGCACGTATTCGGGATATTTCTGGAGGTGCTCGGCGATCGCGCCCAGCGAGAAGCGGCCACCCGCTGCAACGAACTTCTGCTGGATCTCGACACTTCCGCGCATCAGGTCGACGGGTCCGTTGTCGTTGACCCACTGGTAGACGGCCTTGTGGCCGAGGATCTGCTGTCGTGCGTTGCCGATCCCGACCTCGGCGATCTCGGCGATGAAGCCGTGCATGCCGTGCTGCCCGCCGCGGTTGGCGGCGACCACCTCGACGTCGATCTTCCTGACGGCTTCATCGACACCGGCGAGCGCATCCCGAAGGTGCTCGTCGCGCTGTCTCAGCGCGCTCAGCAGGTTGTCTACGCGGAGCTGGTTGAGGTAGCTCACCCAGGAAGCAACGGCCTGCTCCTGGGTGTTCGTGATGAACTCGGCGGCGTCACTCACTGTCGGCATCCTGTTCGATGCGCGTGCTCAGCATGGTCGCGCACGACTTCGTGTTGTTCACCAACGCAGCGAGTGTCGACCGCTCGGCGGGGGCGAGCGTGTGGAAATCGGCGCGGAAGTGCACCAGCGCTTCGCCGTAACTCTTTACCAGCCCTTCGCGGAGCGAGGTAGTCCGCTGAAGGAGATCGTCGATCTGAGCATCCATGCCTTTGACGAGGGTGGTGTTGCGCTTGATCGCAGTCAGCGCTTCGTGTTTCGCCTCTCGATTCTCGAACTTCTTCTTCGCGAACAGAGCGATCGACGCGAGTAGGGTTGCGCCCGCAATGGTCCAGCCGATCGGGCCTGCCAGCGCGAGCAGTGTGGTGCCTGCCGCAGTGCCGCCGCCACCGGCGGCCAGCGCGCCGCCACCGAGCCACGCCAGTGCCGCCTGGCTGGCTGCCGCCCCGGAAAGGGTCGAGATCGCAGTGCCGGTCGAAGCCGTTCCGAAGGTCGTGGCGACCCACATCGCCGCCGACGGTGCCAGGCCCGCTACCGCGGTGCCCGCCGCGAACCCGGCGCCAGCACCGGCAGCCGACAACCGCGCCGCTTCCAGCTCTTTCTGAGCGAAATCCTCCGTGTGCAGGAACCGTTTCCGATGTACCTCGATCTCGTCGAAGTCGGTGTCGAATGATTTCGGGGTGTTGGCGATGCTGTTGACCAACTGCTCGACCAGCTCGATCAGGTCCGTCGAACGTTCACGCTGACGCAACAGCGACAGGCCCCTGTCGGCCATCGCCGTGAAGACCCCGTTGTACTCCGCTACGGCCACTTCGTAGGGGTCCGGCGCTTTCGAGGTCAGCTTCTCGACCCTGCCCTTGGCAACGTCCTTGATGTTACCGACCTGCCCGGCGAACTGCGATGAAGCGGTTCGCGCCGCCTTGCCGATACTGTCGACGGTCCCGCCGATGCCCTCCTTGGCGTTATCTACGTCGAGCTGTTCTACCATCGCACCCCCCTCCAAGACCGTTGCGGCTCAACAACGTAACGCAGAATATCGATTCGGCTCGTCGACGCGCACTTCTGGACACCGTTCCAACGGCGGCTACTCATCGAGTACATGGAGGACGAGAGCTGGCAGGATGCGATCGATGAGCTCGATCACCCCATGAGAGAGAAGCCATAGGACTAACCCGTGGAAACCTCCGCTACTGCCTGCGTTTACAAGGCTGTTCGTAGCGGCTCAGGGCGCGGCTGACCGAACGTACCATCATGCCTGCGGGCGTCCAGGGACGGTGTAGGTCGCTCTCTCGGAGTATTCGGTCGACGAGTTGGCCGGTGCCGCCGGGTTCCTGGGCTGTTATACCATGATGTCTGCATGGATCGACTACCGCGGGCCCAGCGTGAGGCTGACCTGATCGCATACTACGACAACGAGATTCGCCAACGCGCTGTACGCGAGTTGCCGCCACTGCGCGTGCTGCGCCGTTCCGAGTATCTGGGACTGCTGCATAGATAGGTGACAACTGATTTGGCTTGCCTTCGGGCGGGCTGGAAGGATGCCACCGTGCCCAAGCCCTACCCTCGTGAGTTCCGCGACGATGTCGTGCGCGTCGCGCGTAACCGCGACGACGGCGTGACCCTCGAACAGGTCGCCGCCGATTTCGGGGTGCACCCGATGACGCTGTCGAAATGGATGCGCCAGGCCGATGTCGACGAGGGCACCAAACCGGGCAAGACCTCGAGCGAGTCGGCCGAGTTGCGGGCCGCGAAACGCCGAATCCGGTTGCTGGAGCAGGAGAACGAGGTCCTCAAGAAGGCCGCCGCCTACTTCGCCCAGGCGAACCTGCCGGGAAAATGATCTACCCGCTCGTCCGCGAGCTGGCCGGAGACGGGATCCCCGTCACGGTGACGTGCCGGGTGCTGAAACTGGCCCGTCAGCCCTACTACCGGTGGCTCGACGACCCGGTCACCGACGCCGAACTCGAGGCCGCCTACCGCGCCAACGCGCTGTTCGACGCCCACCGCGACGACCCGGAATTCGGTTACCGATTCCTGGCCGACGAGGCCCGCTCCGCGGGCGAGCCGATGGCCGACCGGACCGCGTGGCGGATCTGCTCGGACCACGGCTGGTGGAGCGTGTTCGGCAAGAAACGGGGCGGCAAGGGCCGCCCCGGCCCGCCCGTCCATGACGACCTGGTCCAGCGGAACTTCCGCGCCGATGCCCCAAATCGATTGTGGCTGGCCGATATTTCCGAACATCGCACGGTGAGGGCAAGCTCTACATCTGCGCGGTCAAGGACGTCTATTCCAACCGGATCGTCGGCTACTCCATCGACTCGCGGATGAAATCGACGTTGGCCGTCCGCGCGCTCAATAACGCGGTGGCCCGCCGCGGTGAGGTGGCCGGCTGTATTCTGCACACCGACCGCGGTTCGCAATTTCGAAGCCGAAAGTTCGTGCGCGCCTTGACTCGTCACGGCATGGTCGGGTCGATGGGCCGTGTCGGCGCGGCCGGTGACAATGCCGCCATGGAGAGCTTCTTCGCGCTGCTGCAGAAGAACGTCCTCGACCGCCGATCTTGGTGCAGCCGTGAGGAATTGCGCATCGCGATCGTCACCTGGATCGAGCGAACCTACCACCGCCGCCGACGCCAGACCGCCCTCGGTCGTTTGACGCCGGTCGAATACGAGACCATCATGACCCCACCGGCCAGTCAGGCCGCGTGACCGAACCTGTCACCTGATCTTGCAGCAGTCCCTTTGGCGATCTGACGGTTACGGCCGTTCCCGGTTCTCGGCTGGTGACTTCTAGAGAAGGCTGCTGCCTCGAAGTTTTGGGTGAGCGTGGCGAATTTCGGCAGGTGGTCTGCCCTTCCCTTCATACCAGGCAAGCTCTGTCGATCCGAAGGGACGTCCCTCATGTTCACGATCTCGCACCGGCGCGTGCCCGCCGACTTCGACGCCGGTGGTCTTCTACTTGCGCTGAGCGTCGAAGAACTTCGCTCGGAGCATGGCGATGGTTGGTTCCCCGCTGTCCCTGCCCGGGTAGTGGGCCGCCGCTGTCGTCACATGGCCTGGGGGTCAGGTGGGCCGGACGGGCCGCTGACCGGCGCGCTGACCGTGCGGAACCCCGACCGCATACCCAATCGGCCCGGTGACATGCCCTGGGCCGACACGGGGCCGCGCAAAGACCGCTCGATTGGGCGCGACTTGACGATTCCGGTCGGATGGAGGGTTGATCGTGCCGCGCCCGGATCCGTATCGGCCGACCAGACGGGAATGCGGCGGTGAAGCTCGAAGGCCACGACTGCGGCGCGGGAGATGATCTGCCCGGCAAGCGGTGGCTCACTCGTGAGGAAGCGGGCGGATATCTGGGTGTTCACCCTCGCACCCTCGCGAACTGGGCTGCCAAGGGGCAAGGCCCCCGCTACTCGAAGCCGTCCGGCACCTCCTGCATGTATCGGCTCGCGGATCTGGACGCCTACCTCGAGGCGCACATGGTGCACACCGAGGACCAGCCGGACGCGGCATGAACCGCACGAAGGAGGGAGGACCGCGAAATGCCAAGAGTAGCTACTGAGCTCGGCAGCTTCGGTGAGATCGGCGTCAAAGAGCAAAAGGACGGGCGGTGGCGGGCGTGGGCCACATTCCGCGACTACGACGGCAAGGGCCGGACCGTGGATGCGATCGCCTCCACGGAGAGCCAAGCGAAAACGAAGCTGCGGAAGCGTTTGACGGCGCGGCAGAAGCAGTACAAGGGCCGTACCCGCGGCAAGATCACCCGGGATACCCGTCTCACGTTGCTGATGGACCTGTGGCTCGACGAGGTGAAACGCGACGAGGGCATCGGTCAGCAGTCCTACGACCGCTACAAGGGGGAAATTGACGCGAGCGAGGACAAGCGTGCCAAGAAGGATGCGGTCAAGTTGCGTCCCGTTCTTGGCAATCTGCGTGTGTGGGAAGCGGATACCGGTCGGCTCGATGAACACATCCAGTCGCTCGCTGCTGCCGGGCTGAAGTCGAAGGCGCGGCTGCACAAGGTCATCCTGACCGGCGTCATGGGGGTCGCGGTTCGCTATGGAGTCCTGACCGAGAACCCGGTGCGTGATACCTCCCGCATGCGCCGACGCAGGACCAAGCCCCAGACCATCGACCGGGACCGGCTGGACGGTTTGCGTGCACAGCTTCGGGAGTGGCTGGCGGGCAACGAGATCCCGGGAACACCCGCCTATAAGCACGGCCCGAAACGGGATCGACTCGTGCTCGACATCGCCGACCTGGTGCTCGGCTCCGGCGTGCGCCCGGGAGAAGCACTTGCGGCATCCTGGGATCAGTTCGATCTCGAGGCCGAACCGGCGACGTTCACCGTGTCGGCGACCGTCGTCAGGCTCAAGGGGAAGGGGCTGTTCCGGCAAGAGTGGGCGAAAACCGATGCTGGGCACCGGATCGTCGCGCTGCCCGGGTTCACGATCCAAATGTTGAAGCGGCTGCGGGAAGACCCGACGCACGGGCGCATGTGTGAAGTGAAGGCGCTGCGCGAAGAAGGCGGCCGTGTGGTGGAGGTGGAAGACAAGGTGCCGCTGGTGTTTCCGGGCAGAGGCGGGGTGCTGCGCGATCCGCACAACTTCAATCGGACCTGGCGGGATGCCCGCGGCACCCTGTACAAGGACGTGACGCAGTACACGTTCCGGAAGGCGGTCGCCACGCTCATCGCCGAGGCGTCGGACTCGAAGACCGCCGCCAAGCAGTTGGGGCACTCCCGTGAGGGGATCACCGAGCGGCACTACATCGCGTCACCGGAGCAGGCGCCGGACTCCTCGTCGGTGCTGGAGCAGGGTTTCGGCACGGCCACCGGCTGACGAACGGTGCGGCGCTGAATCTTTGGGATATTTTTGGGAATGACACGTTTTGACGGGTGGAATGAACAAAGCCCCTGACCGTATTGCCTGGTCAGGGGCTTATTCTTGTGCGCCATCAGGGACTCGAACCCCGAACCCGCTGATTAAGAGTTCCACTCAAAGCACAGGTGGTGCGCAGATCTGAACGCTGAGACGTGGTTCGGGGATCAAGTAGGTGCAGTTGCTTTCCGTATGGCAGACGGGATCGTCTGCGCGCGGTGGTCTACGTCCACGACGGCGCGGTTGCACACGCAGGGCCGCACCGTCGATCCTCGCGGACAGTGGGAAGATCTGCCCGGCCCGTTCAGCTTCGTCCCGGCGTCCGCGCGGATGTCTAACTTGGAGATCGATCGGAGATTGCCCGGCCTGCACATTTACTCTGGCGACAAACTTCACGCGCACTGGGGCGTATGGTGCGAATACGTCGATCTGACTCCCGGTCACCGCCAGCGTCCAACTGCGGACGGATATTGGGATCACACGGAGAACCGTGCTACCGCGCATGGGGGTCTTCGGGGGAACCGAGTTTGCTCTGCGGTAGCGGGAATGTTTTGCCTCACAGCTACATCGAGCGGAGCACGGATCACCAATCGCCGCGCGGTCGGCTGAAACGCCAGAGCTGGCCGGTGGTGACTTCCTCAGCCTGCCGGTGCCGTGCCTGCGGTGGATGGTGGAGGGGCGGCGCGTGCCAATGCCCACCGGAGCTGTTCAATGCGGGCTATCAGCCAGAAAACATCTGACGGTGAGTGCCAACACTCTTACCTTCTGTGCCAGCAAATCGATTCAGGCTCGCTGATCAGGGCTTGAACGCTACCATCGACTGTGGGTGTCCGAAATGATCGCTGCGTCATGCATCGTGGATGTGGGGTTGGCTAGTCATCCGCATCCGCGTTTCGGATATCCGCGCTGACCTCCGGCCCGAGGGGTTCTCCTGCCGTCAGGGTGGGGCCGAGCTAGCTGTTCGCCTGCTGGTGGGAGTGCCCGCGGGCAACATCCGCTCCCAGCAGCGCGTCGAACACGGCGGTGAAGGCACAGGGAGGATTTCGGGGTGACCGGCGGGGTGGATCTGTGGGACGACAATCCGACGACAGTGGACTTGTTGGGTCTCGCCACGGTTGTCGATGCTGTCGTGGGAGCTCTGCATGCTCCAGGGTTGGACCCGGTAACGGTCGGACTGCACGGCCCGTGGGGCGCGGGTAAGTCCTCGGCCCTGCATCTGTTGCGTCAGAAACTTTCGGGCACTCCCGGCTATTTGGTGATCCATCTGGATCCCTGGGAGTTCGATGATCAGTTCGATGTGCGCGGGACTGTCGTGGCGGAGGTCCTGCAGGAGATCGTCGCGACTTACGCTTACAGCCACGACGGAGTTCAGAAGCTGTGGACCAGGATTCGCGATTCCCGTGTAGCGGCGGCGGTCGCGCGCGGTGTCATATTCAGTGATACCGACAAGCTCATCGAACGACTCACACCTGCCGCGTCGAAGGACTCCCACGGCATGGCGGGGTTCCGGGATGAATTCACCACGTTGCTAGACGATTTGGCAGATCTGCGTCGGATCGTGGTCCTTATCGATGATCTCGATCGCTGCCTGCCGGATGCGGTCACCGCGACCCTCGAAGCCATCAAGCTGTTCTTGTCCGTACCGAAGATGTCGTTCGTCCTGGCGGCCGACAAGGAGATGGTTCGCTCGTCCATCGCGGCGAGCCTGGATGCGAGCGGCAGAGGAGACCTTTTCGCGGAGCGCTATCTGGAGAAGATTGTGCAGGTACCGTTTTCGCTGCCGCAGATGAGTTCCGCCGACGCCGAGACTTACATCGCGCTGCTGCTGTGCGCCCAGCAATGCTCGGACACCGGCCATTACGACTCGCTTGTCGCGCACGCCCAGCGCCGCCGTTCCCAGGGTCAAGCTCCACCGCTGGCCGATCTCGACAGGCTTCCGTACAAGCCGGATGCCGGTATCTTCGCCCTCGCGAACCGCTTCGCGACCGGCCTGTCGGCACAGAGCGCGAGCAGCCCACGCAGTATCAAGCGATTCCTCAATCAGTTCAGGTTGCGTCAGCAGATCGCCGCGGGCCAGGGGATTCGGTTGGAGCCGTCGGTGATCGCCAAGCTCATGCTCTTGGAAGACAGTCTGTACGGCGATTTTCAGGTGTTGGTGAAGCTGGCCGATGAGGGGCGGTCGAGCCTCCTCGCCGCATGGCAGGACTGGGCTACGGGCAACGCCGATGAGCGTCCTGAAGGGGTGAGCGAAGAAAGCAGAGCATGGGCTGCCGCGGCGCCGGATATTCGCAACGAACCCATCGGGAACTACCTCAGTCTTGCCGCTTCACTGGGAGGTCTCACCGCCAGCGCTACTCTCAGTCAGGAACAGCTCGATTGGGTGGCGGCATTGATGGGGGAGTCGGAAGTGCACCGGCGGCGAGCCCAGGAACTGGTGTCGGGACGGCCTTCCGGCGAGCAACGCGCGATGGTCAGAGTCATTCTCAGTAGAGCCAGGGGCAACGGCAAACCGGAGTACCTGGTGGAGTCACTCGTATACCTCGCCGCCAAGACATCCGAACTGGTGCACGATATCGCCGAGGGTCTCTGGTCGATTCGCGATGTAATGGACCCGACGTCCGGCTACGAGATAGCCATGAGCACAACCGACGAAATCCGCTTGCTGGCACAACGATTGGCCGGGGATACAGAGCTCGACCCTATGGTCCGCAGGGCCATCGAATCGGCGGCGAGTGGCTGATGGGTACCTCCGGATCGTACGGGGGTAGCGGCTCCGCACGCTGGGACGCCGCCCACGAGGCATTCACCGAATTGCATGCCGCCGGGGACTCTTCCCCCGCAGCTGCGGTGGCGGACTTTCTTGACAAGGTGTTGAAGGCACTCGCGACCGCTTTGGTCTTCGACGACATCGACCATGGCATCGTCCCGCCGGTGGGCTTCCCGCTGCACCCCTCGGTGTACCGGCCGACCGGTGGCGGCGGAGGTGCCGGATCCGCGACCGGACGAGTCGGCAGCGGATCGCCTCGTCAGGTACTGCGTGGAGCCGCCCGGGGCGCCGGAGCGGTGGCCGGTGCCTACGCGCTGCGAGACGGCGATGACGCGGGCTTGCGCGAACTCGGCCTGGACCCGGAACAGTTGGCGACGCTCGGCCCACGCGCCCAAGTTGCCCATATTCTGCAGGTGATCCTCGGTGATGCCGCCCACCCCGATGACGCCGCGCTGCGCAGGGCAACCGCCAAGCACGTCAAGGCCGTTATTCTCGCCGATGTGCCACCCAGTCCGGCCGACAGTATCCGCGGGTTGGTCGCGGAGTGGATCTATGAGCTGACCCTCGTCGAGCTCGGCTCCCAGCAGGCATCGGCGAGCACGTCCGCTGCCGAGATGATCCGCAAACAGGACTGGCTTCGCTCGTGGCTCAACCGCCGCGTGCGCGATATCGAAATTCCCGACGCGAACCGTATGACCGTCCAGCAGTTCTCGGCGGTGGCAGCGAAAGTGACAGAGGAGGCACTGCGGATATTCCGCAGTCCGAGCCCATGACAACGAGATTGGAAGTCTTGCCCCACGGCGTCGGCCAGTATGACCGCCACGCCGAGGCCCTGCGATGGAGCCTTCCTGCCGGCGAAGGTGCCGCGGTGGCGGGAAATCTGGATTGGGATCTGGGCAGTCTGGGAGAGGTCCCCGTCGCAGCCGCGGACCTCGTCCGTCTCGCCGCCGCGGCCTATCTCGCCGACCGTCATACACCGCGGCCGACGACGTTCACCCGCACGATCGAGTTGACCGTGCACCTCAGCGACCCGACGGCATGGAACGGTGAACTCGGAGAACACCTTCAATCGCTGCTGGCATGGCTGACCGGAGACAGCTGGATCCTGCGCGGCGCGCCAGGGCCGTCGTGGGTGGCGATACCATCACACGTTTCGACACGGGCCGATGATGTGATGCTGCTCAGCGGTGGCCTGGACTCACTGTGCGGTGCAGCGGCGCACCTCGGTGACGAAGCGCAACGGATCCATCTGAGCCACATCGACGGAAACAACGCTGTCCGCAAAGCGCAGAATGCCATCGTCGCATGGCTGAAACCGAAGTCGCCGAAGACTTTTCGTCACCAGCGGATCGAATTCCGGGAGCCGGGAGGCGCTGAGGAATCCTCGTCCAGGAGTCGAAGTCTGCTGTTCATGGCCTTGGCCACGGCGGTGGCCGCCGCATCCGGCTGCCGCCGGGTGACCGTGCCGGAGAACGGCTTCACGAGCATCAACCCGCCGCTGACAGCCGCACGCGGAGGAGCTCTCTCGACGCGGTCGACACACCCGGACACATTTGCTCGGATCAACCATCTGATCGACCGGCTGGCGCTGCCGGTCACCATCTCGAATCCCTACGGGTACTACACCAAAGGTGAACTCCTGGACCACGCCCACGCGCACGTGGGACCACAGCTGCTCACCGTCGCGGCGGCCAGTCTGTCGTGCTCGAAGTTGGACGGCCAGTACTATGCGGGAGGCAATTCGAATTACAACTGCGGCTTATGTTTTGCCTGCATCGTGCGGCGAGCTGCGTTCACCCGGGGTGGCCACAGTGACCCGTCTCCGTATCTCGCGACATCGCTGACCGGCGAGGCGTTGCACAAGCTGCACGACCGGCGTCATCGAGATATTCGCGACGTCCAGCAAGCACTCATCGAGGGTATCGACGACACCGCCGTGCTCGCGGTCGGAGCACTGCCCGCAGATTGCGACATCGACGCGATCATCGATGTCTGCCACCGCAGCCTGGAGGAAATCGGTCGTGTCCCACTTCCCTGATTCACTGCCGCCACTCGACTGCCACGCCCACATCGCGACCGATGTGACCGCGAAACAGATCGACGCCCTGGACGCGGCCGTGGTGTTGGCGGTGACGCGCACCCCCAGCGAAACGCGGATCGCGATCGGCCGGAACGACTCCACACTGATCTGGGGCAGCGGAGTTCACCCCGCCATGAAATCGGCTCTGCAGGAATTCGATCCGGGCGAATTCCGTTCGAGTTTGCGCGACCTGTTGTTCATCGGCGAAGTCGGCCTCGATCGCCGCGGCGATCTCGCTCTGCAGCGAGACGTCTTCTCCCAAGTGATGGCGATCGCCACGGACCAGCACGTGCTGATCTCGATCCACAGCGCGGGCCGAGCCAAGGAGGTGCTAGACCTGCTCAGCGAGTACCCGCACCCCGGGGCAATTCTGCACTGGTTCATGGGCGACGCCGAACAGCTTTCCCGCGCAATCGAATTGGATCACTACTTCTCCGTCAACGCGGCCATGCCGACATCGACCCTCGAAGCCATTCCGCGGAACAGGCTGCTGCCAGAAACGGACTTCCCCGCCAGCACGAGATCGACGCGAGCGCGCAAGCCCGGCGACATCCGCGCTCTCGAATCCCGGTTGTCAGCGCTGCCCACCTTCGCAGGCACCGATATCCGACGCATGTTCTGGCAGAACTTCAGGACGATCGCGACCCGAGCCGGAGTCCTGGAGCGTTTGCCCGAGAACGTATTCGATGTGCTGATCGGCGCCTGATCCGCATCGGCAGCGCCCGCGCGGTTCGCTACACGCCGTGCTCGCCCGCGACGCGTCGCGCGATCGTGTCATTGGCCATCAAGGCTTGCGGCAGTGCGCAGTCCTTCAACGAGGCGGCGGGCTCGAGTTGGGCGGCGAGAAGCCCTTTCGCACTGGTGAAATCGGTGCCGGACAGGTCCGCACCCGCGAAGTCCGCGCCCGCGACAGTGGCACCCGCGAAGCTGGAGCCCGCCAGGTACGCCTTGGTCAGATCAGCCGAACGGAGATCGGACCGCTCCAGGCGTGCGCCGGCGAGATGGCGTCCCGACAGGTCCACTCGCGGGCGACCCGACGGCGCCGTCGCCGGTATCGATCGCAGCAGCACCCGCAGTGCCTCACCCACTTCGGCACTCGGCACCGTTGGCAGGCCCGCCCTCTCCAAGCCGCCAGGCTTGATCTTGGGGGCGTGCTCCAAGACGAAGGCGTTCAGCACGCGTGCGGCGTGCTCCCCCTGATCGGGGGAGTCCTTCACGATCCGTTCGAGCGCGAGTACCCCGCCGATACGTGCATAGGACTTATCCGAGCTCAGCCGCTCCAACGATTTGGTGAAGCGGTCGGTGACCTGCCCACGCCGCGCCAGATGGTATGTGCGTCCGGTGTATATGAGCGCCGAGGCGGCCCCGAGCGCGGCGGCGATCTGGACCGTCACCAACCGTATCTGTCCCAGAACGGTGGCTCGTTCCGCCGGTTGCAACGCATTCCAGCTCTCGCCGCTCGCCCAGCTGGCGACTCGGCCACCGATCGGCGTGAATTCCACGGCGACGACCACCGCGAGAACTGCCATGCCCACCAAGGCCAGAACGGTCCGACTCACCCACTTCCATCCCATGCCCAATTCTTACCCAAGCGTGGGTCCGACCGAGCATCGCCGAACCACCGCGCCGTCTCCGGGACGCGCTGATCGTCAGTTCGCATCGCGGACAGGGTTGACGGTGGGTGAGGAAACGCCAAAGCGCGGGCGTGCAAGACATGGAGGAGGGCGTTCGTGGCGGCGGTGAGAGCACCCGGTCGGCTCTGCGGCCGGTGCCGAGGGTGGTGGGCGGCTGGGATCGTCCAGGGCGGCGGCGGTTTCCTGGGTTTGACTGGCGAGCATCCGCAGGCCCTCGTCAGTGAAGGTCGGGTGTGCAGACGCCGATCGGGTAGTGGGCGACCGAGTACGGCTGCGCGCGTTGTTCCCGCACAATGTTCGTTCGGTAGCCTCGTGCAGCTCCCGGTTCCCGCGCACGCACAACGCCACCTGTGGCACGTCACCGAATCGTCCGAACCTGACGGCAGACACTCCAGCAGGGGCGGACCATTCGTCATCCTCGGGCGTCACCAGTCGACCACCGAGACGCTCGACCTTGTCGAGGTCGCGCGCCGGAGTGCACCTGGATCTTCGAGCCGGATCTGCCGCGATCAACCGGGTTCGGTCCGGTCAGATCGCCCCTTTTCGCCTGTGTCGACGCCGCGATGGTCATCGCCTGCTGGTCGCTCGGCGAGGAGCCGCCGCCCTGCTTGCGAGGGGTGAACTTCGGCACCAGCGGCTCAGTCAGCTCCCGCGACTCGTCCGACGACCGGTGATCGCTCGATTCAGCGCTCAGTCACCGAGTTCGGCACGTCGCCAACGCAGTTCGCGCTCTGTTTTGCGCATAGGCGATCCTGCGAACGGCAAGGCGTCGTAATCGACTGCTGTGGCCGCTCGGAGTGCGACGGTGCGCGCTGAAATCGCGGCTCGCTCGGTGAGTCCGACCTCTGTGGCGAACGCAGCCCAGTCGCGGGCGCGTAACTTGCGGGTCCGGCCGGAGATGGGCAGCGCCATCGAGTCATCGCCGTAGACCAGAGTGCACGGGATGTCGAATATCGGTGCGATACCCCATTTCCCGCCGGGGGCCTCGACTACACCGACGTTCTTCGCGTGTAGGTCACCGTTTCCGGTGAGCCAGGCAAAGAGGAACTGCAAGTAGAGGTTTCGACGGGCCACCGTCGGAGCCTCGGTGATCTGCGCGAGTGCGTTGACCACGCTGGCCGCATCGGGCTGATACTTCGACGCCGGAGGCAGGCCCAGCACCTGTGTCGCATCCTCGAACGCCAAGCGCCGCCACGAGCGACCCTCGTGCACCCGGTCGAACCGCCGCACCAGCAGACCGGTCTCGCCAATGCGGTCGGTCACCAGATTCGCCTCGGCCACAGGGATTTTCATCAACCTCGCTGCCTTCAGATGCACCGCTTCGTTCTCCACCAGGTCGGGATACTCCGGTTGCGAGAGCTTGAGAATGAACCGCCCATAACGAGCCGCGAACGGCACGCTGATCATCGACGCACTGGCTTTACGCTGCACTCCCGGTAGTGCATGTGTATCGATTTCGTCTACGAATCGTGCGAACTCGAGTTCAGCTGGCGAGTCTCCCTCAACCAATGGCGGAAGGTCGGTGAGCAGCTGATCGGCAGGGATGATCTGGACATCCCCTGGCACATCACTACCCACGGCCAGCAGCAGGCTCAATTCATCGTTGATGCTGGTTTTGACCGCACGCTGCAACACCGTGAGCCGATGCCCCTCGGGCAGAAGACCTTCGAAGAAGGGCGGCACTGCGCCGGCGATGCTGTGCACCGGATCCGGGCCGAGTGGGAGCGTCGTGGCTACGGGCGTACCGTCGGCGAGGTAGTCCCTCTCGTAGCGAAATTCGGTCCCGCCATCCGCTGTCCGCTCCAAGACAGCGGCGCGTCGACCGGCCTTGTACACATCCGCTCGGGCAACCCGCCGAAGCTTCTCGAGATCCTTCAATCGACGACTCCCAGGGTGAGTCCGACCACGTCGGCCACGGCGGCGACGGTGGCGATACTGGTTGAGCCGCTGCCGTGCTCGATCTCACGGACCGTGCGGGTGGAGGTGCCCGCCAGCTCCGCCAACTGCTCCTGCGTCAGCCGGTGACGGCGGCGTGCCGCGTGAATGGCGTCCCCGATGCTCGATACCGCAGTCATCGCATCACCTCCATGAATCGGCAATATTCTGCCGATATCGACCCGGCTTCTTTCAGGCTACCGGAAGCAATGTCAAAATCGGCAGAATACTGCTGATTTCTGCTGAGAAGGACTCATCTGGGTACCGTAGTGGGTAAATCGGCAGAATATTGCCGATGGAGGCCAGTGCGGCGGCCCGTCGGCGAGGGTGTGGCAGTGTGGGAATTCAGGGCCCCGGATGGGTCGCAATCGGAACGTCGTGGGGCGGGTTTGCCAGCCGGTGGACCTCTGCACACGAGGAGTTTCAGGCTCGTTTGCGGTGCTGGAGTCAGGGTTTGGTGGGTTGCAGACCGGCGGGGCCAGGTAGTGCTGAATCTTTGGGATATTTTTGGGAATGACATGTTGCGACGGGTGGAATGGAGAAGGCCCCTGACCATACTGCCAGGTCAGGGGCCTTCTGTTGTGCGCCATCAGGGACTCGAACCCCGAACCCGCTGATTAAGAGTCAGCTGCTCTGCCAATTGAGCTAATGGCGCGTGTGTCGCCGCGGGGGGCTTGGGCTTTCGCTTGGGCCGCTCTGCGGTGCGGAAAGAACATTAACAGGGTTGGGTGTGGAAAGTGAAATCGGTGGGTTGAGCTGCGGGTTTTCTGGGGGGTGGGGGGTTGTTAACGCGGCGGGGGTGATCGCGGATGTTTGGGGCGTTGGGCGTGGTGGCCGGAGGACGAGACGTGAGGCGGGGTTTGATGAGTGGAGTGAGGGGTCGGCGGGCGGGGCGGGTGCTGGGGGCGGCGGTGCTGGCGGTGATGTTGGCGGCGTGTTCGTCGGGAGGGAAGGGGCAGTCGGGCGGGGCGGCAATCGATTCCAATCCGATCGGCGAGTTGATGAAGCCGAAGGTGATCTCGCCCATCAAGGATGGCGACAGAGGGGTCTCGCCCGGTGCGCTCACGTTGAAGGTGGAGGACGGGAAGTTCACGAAGGTCGCGCTCACCAATCCGGAGGGCCGGGCGGTGCAGGGTGAGCTGGCCGCGGACGGAAGCGCCTGGAACTTGACCGAGCAGTTGGGATTCGGCAAGACCTACACGTTGAGCGCGGATGCCATCGGACTCGGCGGGGCGAGCACCTCGACCATGAGTTTCACCACGATCACGCCGAACAATCGCACCCACCCATATCTGCTGCCGGCCGAGGACGAGGTGGTCGGTATCGGGCAGCCGGTGGCGGTGCAGTTCGACGAGAACATTCCGGATCGCAAGGCCGCGCAGGACGCGATCAAGATCACAACCACGCCGGCGGTCGAGGGCGCGTTCTACTGGGTCAACAATCGCGAAGTGCGCTGGCGGCCACAGAATTTCTGGGCGCCGGGCACCAAGGTCGACATCTCCGTCACCGCCTACGGGCATGATTTCGGCAATGGCCTGGTCGGCGACAGCGACATCCACTCCAGCTTCACCGTCGGCGACGCCACCGTCTTCACCGCCGACGACAACACCAAGATGGTCACCGTGGAACGCAACGGCCAGGTGATCAAGACCATGCCGACCTCGATGGGCAAGGATTCCACCCCGACCGACAATGGCGTCTACATCGTGGGCGACAAGTTCGACCGCATCATCATGGATTCCTCCACCTACGGCGTCCCGGTGAACTCGCCGGGCGGCTACAAGACCCCGATCGACTGGGCGACGCGAATCTCCTACTCCGGCATCTTCTTCCACTCGGCGCCGTGGTCGGTGGGCGCGCAGGGCTCGGTCAACACCAGTCACGGCTGCCTGAATCTGAGCCCGTCCGACGCGAAATGGGTCTACGACAACGTCAAGCGCGGTGACATCACCATCGTGAAGAACACCGTCGGTGGCACCCTGTCGGGCCTGGATGGGCTGGGCGACTGGAACATTCCGTGGGAGCAGTGGAAGGCGGGCAACGCCGACCGCGGCTGATCACGCGCCGAAGGGGAACTCCGATGCCCCTTCGGACACGCTCGATTCCGGGATCAGCCGATGACGCCGGGTCCCGTGGGGTTGTTGCAGCCCAGGCCCGCCATGCCGCCGAGCGAGGCGGCGCTGCCGAGGACCGTGCAGGTGTTCTTGGAGGAGCCGGTGGTCGCCGACCCCGTCGCGCCGCCGAGTTTGAACATCGAGGAGCCGAGATTGACGATCGACTCGATGGGGTTGCTGGAGTCCTTGGCGCCGGGCACATTGTCGCCGGGGCTCGCGGTGTCGCCGGGGGTCGTGGCGCCCGGAGCGGTGGCGCTCGGGGTCGAGGCGGCGGCGTCGGTGAGGACGATTTCCGCGGACGCGATGGGCGCGGCGGGCAAGATCGCCGCAACGGCTAGCAATGTGGTTACGGCACAACGATTCACTGCGGATCCTTCGTATCGGGCGTGCGGGGGCCCCGACACCCCCGGTTTCGCGAGCAGTCTACGAAGATCGGGTGACGCGCGCCGCAAAATGCGACACACTGATATTTCTCTCACACCGGCGTGCGTGCCACGGCCCGCACGGGAGCCCCGTCCGCCCCGGGCAGGTGCAGCGGAAGCAGCGAGACCTCGAAGGGCCCGGCGGTGAGCAACCGCGCCAGCCCGGTCAGATTCTCGGCGATCACGGCGTGCGCGCCGCACAGGATCCGATGGACCGGAATCTCCGAGGCCGGCGTGGGATCGACCGACAGGGCATCGATGCCGATGGTGCGCACACCCGCGGCCACCAGGTATTCGGCCGCCTCCACCGTCAGATGCGGATGGTCCAGATAGGTCCGGGTGCCCCAATGCTCGGACCAACCGGTCGCGATCAACACGATGTGCCCGGCCGCCACCCGACCCTCGAAGAACTCGCGCCCGATCGCCCCGCCCGCGCCGACCGGGCGCGCGTCGATCACCACTCCCGGCCCGAGAAACCGTTCGAGGGGCAGCTCGTCGAGCGCGGGCAGCGTGTCGTCGATGTGCCGCGGCGCGTCCACATGCGTTCCCGTCTGCGAGCCCAGGTCCAGGTGCAGCACATTGACGCCGTCGACGGGCACGGTCAGCGCGGGCCGCACGGTCACCTCCGGATCGCCGGGATACACCGGCATGCCCGATCGGATCGGCACCGACAGATCGATGATGGCCACTTTCCCCTGCCTCCCTGTGGTTTTCGCGAGAAGATGACAGCAGCAAGATCGAATGACACCGCGCCTGCGAAACTACACAGAATTCGAGAATCGCCATGTCTGCCATACATATTGCCGTGTTGAACCGCAGTACCGTACTGACCGACGCCGAGGTTTCCGCCGTGGTGCCCGCCCTGCAGACGCAGGTGCACCGCGATTGGGCGCCCGCGTGGGGCAGCGACGCCGACCTGAGCTTCGTCGCGAGCGCTCAGCAGCCCGAGCCGGGCTCGTGGTGGCTGGTCGTCTCCGACGATTCGGATCAGGCCGGCGCGCTCGGCTACCACGACCTCACCCCGGAGGGGCTGCCGCTGGGAAAGGTGTTCGCGCGCAGCGACCGTGACGCCGGACTGCAGTGGACGGTCACCGCCAGCCACGAGCTGCTGGAGATGCTCGCCGATCCGGATATCAACCTGGCCGCCTACGAGTTCTCCACCGCCACCATCGGACGCATCTACGCCTACGAGGTCGCCGACGCCGTCGAGGCGAATCAGTACGGGTATCAGATCGATGGAGTCCTGGTATCGGACTTCGTGTTTCCGGCCTGGTTCGAGAACTTCCGCAAGGCGGGCAGCACCCAGTTCGACTACGGCAAACACCTCACCGCGCCGTTCGAACTGCTGCCCGGCGGGTACATCGGCGTCTTCGACATCACCGGCGGCAGCGGCTGGCATCAGCTCACCGCCGACAACGCGCCGGCGCGGTACGCCATGCGCGCCCGGGTCGGCAGCCGCCGCGAACGCCGCCGCACCCCGCGCGATCAATGGTTGCTCAGCGACCCGAAGTGAGATCGGCCACCATTCGGATGCCAACGGGTTGCCGGTCGCTGGCCAGCGACCCGTTGGATCGTCTAGGCTCGCCGGGACAAACGAATACCCGGCCGCTATGAGTCGTTGCGGGAGAACCCCGGCTTCCGGGTACCGAAGGAGCAACCTCCCCGGAATCTCTCAGGTACAGATACCGTTTCGACCAGGCCACTCTGGAAAGCAGGCGCATCCGCGCCTCGCCTACGGTGCAAACCGCGAGTACGCGGTGAAGCTCTCAGGTCCCATGACAGAGGGGGAGATCCGATAACCGGGCGAATGCCCGGCTGACCAGAGGACCTCCCATGCCTGTCGACTCGACGCTGCCGCCCGGGCCGGCCGCCCTGTCCGACACCGCCGCGCCCCAGGCGCCCCCGCCGGTTCCCGGCCTGAACACCCTCGCGGCCGCAGCGCTGGGCACCCGCTCCGCGCTGGCCGAAGTCCTGGCCTACAGTCACCGATTCGTCACCGTCTACTGCCGTGCCGCGCTAGGCGCGTCCCCGAGTGCCGACCTGCTGGCGGCCGAGGTGTGCGCCACCCTCGCCACCGGCTGGCCCACCGCCCACACCCAGCGTCGCGACTTCCTGGAATTCGTCCACGCCACCGCGAGCCGCGCCGTCGCACTCGGCCGCTGGGAATCCCCTCACACCTACCCACTCGGCCCCGTCACCGACATGCAGCGCGAAATCCTCCTGCTGCGGGCGATAGTCGGCCTCTCCCCCATGGAAACCGCCGTGGCACTGCGCATTCCAGTCCTCACCGTGCACCGGGAAACATCCGGCGCGCTCGCTGCGGCAAAACGAGCGAACCGCTCCCATCGCGGCCGCGTGGTGGCCTGAGCCGTCAGCGACCCGCGACAGCGAGCGCGAGGGTCGCCGCCGCGAACGCGAAATACGCTCCGGGAAAAGCGATATTGCGAATCACCCCGGTGCGGACGTGAACGACCAACGCGATGGCGAAATACAGCACCAAGCCCAGCGCCGCGGCGATACCGATCGGGCGAGCGCCCAGCAGTCCGATCAGGACGCCGAGCGCTCCGGCGCCCTTCAACGCGCCGGCCACGGGAATCAAGGATCGAGGGAAGCGCACGGCAGCCGAATTGGCGAGCACGAAATCGGCGCGGGCGAAATCAGCGATCGCCATTCCGCCATTGATGGCGATGGTGACGACGGCGACGACCAGGTACGTGATGAACATGCGAGGCTCCAAACGAGGCACGGGATCGACCATTTCGAGCCTCGCCGAACAGCATTCACGCGTCCAATACCTGCATCTATAACCTGATGGCATGGATGTGGACACCCGTCTGCTGCGCTACTTCGCCGCCGTGGCCGAGGAGGGCACGCTCAGCCGCGCGGCCGAGCGGTTGTTCGTGTCCCAGCCGGCGCTGACCAAGCAGATCAAACAGCTCGAAAGTCAACTCGGCGTGCGGTTGTTCATTCGATCCAAGGCGGGTATGACACTGACCGAAGCAGGCAGGGCCCTCGCGCAACGGGTGCCGCGGGTGCTCGACAGCTGGGACGAGGCACTCACCGAAACCCGCGGTGCGGCCAGCCGGGCCGCCCACGTTCTCCGGGTCGGATACGTGGCCAGCGCCGCCAACGAGGCGACCCAGCAGATCATCGCCGACTTCGGCCACCGCCGCCCCGAATGGCGAGTCGAAATGCGACAGGCGGCCGCGTGGTCCAATCCCACCGCAGGACTGCTCGACCGCGAAGTCGATATCGCCCTGCTACGCACGCCTTTTCCCGGCGCAGAAGGTCTGCGCGTGGAGTGGTTGCTGACCGAACCACGCTGCGTCGCCCTGCCTGTCGCGCACCCCCTCGCCGGTCGCGAGGTGATCGAATTTCGCGAACTGTGGTACGAGCCCTTCGTGGCCGCCCCGCCGGAAACCGGGGCCTGGCGGGACTTCTGGCTGGCCGCCGACGAACGCGCCGGCCACTCCGTACGCATCGGCGCGATCACCGACCGCACCGACGACTGGCTGACGGCCGTGGCCAACGGCTACGGGATTGCCCTGGCCCCCGAATCCGCCGCGCGCTTCTTCGCCCGCCCCGGCATCGTCTACCGCCCCGTCACCGGGGTCTCCCCCACCCACGTCGCCGTCGTCTGGCACCCGACCCACGATCGCGATCCGATCGTGCGAGATTTCGTGATCAGCTGTCTGAAGTTCCGCCAGGCTCGCTCCGAGACGTAGCCGGAACGGCGAAGCCGAATCGACTGCGCCGGTGGAATATTCGATGCTCTGCTAGGCCTAGACCCGGGTGAAGGTGTCGCTGTTGGTGAGGACGGCGTGGGCCCAGGGGAGGGTGAGGAGTTCGGGTGGGGCGCCGGGGTGTGGGGGTTTGACGGCTTGGTCGGAGACTACGTGCCAGGCGGCGTGGAGGTTGCCGTCACGGAGGAGGCCGGTGAAGGAGCAGATGCTGGGGATGTCGCCGGCGGCGACGAAGGAGAACTGGGCGCAGGGGCCGGTGTGCAGGCCGATGATCGGGACCGTCGAACCGGCGAAGGCGCTGTCGCCCAGGGCGGTTTCGGAGGTGCCGGTCAGCCGGCCGTCGGAGTCGTCGGTGATGGTGAGGCGGGACCCGTACTCGTTCCGCCACGAGCCCTTCCATTCGATGCGCGATGCAGAGTCCATGTCGGCGGCATACCCGTTCGCGGCGCGGTAACTCGCAGTCAGCTTCCGGTCGGGATGGATCGGGAGGCGGCGAACTCGGCCATATCGACCTGGCGCATGGCATTGGCGAGGGCGGTGATGGTGCACAGCCCGAGCGGGCCGGTGCGGTCGTAGAGCAGCGCGGTGGCGATGCCGATGCCGGCGGCGGAGACGTGGTCCTGGGCCAGCAGGCCGAGTTCGCGCCCCTCGGGCAGGCGGGACAGACTCAGCGTGACATCACTGTTGATGTACCCGACACCGCCGGTGCCCCAGTTGCACACCAGGTTCGCGCAATCGGCGACGAAGGCCGCGCGTTCGAACGGCGTGGGCTCCAGGCCCGACACGATGGCGGGCACATTGTGCCAGGCCGCTTTCCGCAGCGCGTTGACGCCGGAGGCGAAATCGTGGGTCCAGTCCAAGTCTCCGGACTTGAACAGCGGCGGGTTGCCGTACGGACCGTCCAGAGGCTCGTCCGGAATGGGCAGTTCGCCGCGGTCGGGCCGCCACAGCTGCCCCGGCGGCTCGGCGGCTGCAGCGAGAAAGTTCACGGTGGCCCGGGCGCGCACCTGACCGTCCTGGACGATCGAGGCGTCGGCCACGCGAATGCGCCTGCCGTCCCGCGCGATCGAGCTGTGCACCTCGATCGGCTCGCTGCGGACCGGACTGAACAGATCGACGGTGAACCGGGCCGGCACGAATCCCGGCCCGGGGTTGTGGGTTTCGAGCCGATGCGCGAGCAGCCCGCAGACGGCGGTGCCCGCCAATTGTGCGTCCGACCAGGCGCTGACCGCCATCTGAGTCGCCGTGTAGCGACCGTTCTCCACTGTGAAGAACGCTGTCATGCTGCCTCCCCGAGCCGTCCGATGAGCTGACAAATTAGAACATGTGTCAGAAGCGTGGCGGTAGTGCGGCCGGATTCAGTTCACCCACGGCGGGTCGATGGGGGTGCCGTCGGGCAGTTCACCGGTGAAGCCGACGGGCGCGTTGACCAGGAGTTCGGCGCGAACCTCGGACGGATTGTCCAGGCGGATGGTCGATCCCGCGGCGGCCACCGCGGCATCACCCGCGCCCAATCGCGCGGACTGCCCCTCGATGGTCAGGGTGATGCCGCCGCATCCGCACGATGCCCGCGCCAAGATCGTCACGCTCACCGAGCGCGGCTGGGCGTGCACCCGCGCCGCCGACGCCGCGGCCGCCCGGTTCACCGAGCAGTGGGCGAACACCCTCGGCGGGGCGGCGACGAACGGATTGCGCGACGCGCTCGCCCGCGTTGTCACACCCGGCCGCGTGCGTCCCTCGGCCTGGTGAAAACCGGTGCGGTTCAGCCGAGTTCGAGTGTGGTCACGCCGTATACCCGCTCACGGTGAAACGGTCGCACCGGCCCGGTGTACATGCGGGCGGTCTCGAAACTCGGTTCCAGGCCGGCCTCGGCCATGAGGCTCACGGCGGGCGCATTGTCCAGCGGAACATCCACCGCCAGTGGCATTCCCGCCGCATGGGCGGCGACGGCGGCCAGGAGTTGGCGGGCGTCGGCGGGGGCGTCGGCGAACAGCGGCCCGACGCGCAGGGTCGTGCGCGCGGGCCGCAGGACGGCATAGCCGGTGATCTCACCGCGCACGATGCGGGCGAAGACCCGATGCCCGGGTTCGGTCAGCCACACGGTCAGGAAACCGGGCCGATCGGCCGGACCGCACGCGGCGTCGTAGGGCAGCAGGGCGGCGAAATCCGTTGGCGCGAGCGCGGTTACCGTGTCGTCGGGCAGCGGCAGCCGCGGGACGCCGAGGAAACGCGCACTGCGATAAGCGAGTTCGAAGCCGCTGCGGCGATAGTTGTCCTGCTGCGCCGGCACCCCGTCCAGGCCGATCACGCGGTCCCCCGCGTGCTTCAGTCCCGCTTCCCACGTCGCCACACCGAATCCATGACCGCGCAGCTCCGGGCGCACGAGATAGAAACCCAGGAAAGCGAATTCGCTGCCGTAGTTGACCACCGACACCGCGGACGCGGGCTCGCCGTTCACCCGCCCCAGGAAGAACCCGTCGGGATCCTGCGCGAAGAACGCGCCGGTATCGCGCGCCCCCGGATTCCACCCCTCGGCGGCCGCCCACTCCACGACCGCGGCCCACTCCGACGGCGTGGCACGGGAAATGACCAGATCATCGATTCGCACGGCCTCCGGCATGCCACCAAGGTAACCGCGAAAGCTCTGCTACTCGCGCAGATTCAGGCAGATGGGGTGCCCCTCGGGATCGAGCACGATGCCCCAGGGCAGCTGATTGTCCCAATCCGGATTGAGGCCGGGCTGGAACTCGGGGATGGTCGCGCCCAGCGCGACCGCCAGATCGGTGGCCTGGTCGATATCGGCGACGTTCAGGTCGATGTGCACGCGTTTGGGGTGCGCCGGATCGTCGGGCCAGGGCGCGGCCTGATGACCCGCCACGAAACCGAAGCACAGCACCGACTTTCCATCGGTGATCAGCGCGTAGTCGTCCTCGGCGTGCATGATTCGCCAATCCAGCAGGGCGGCGTAGAACTCGGCGAGCGCGCGCGGATCGGCGGTGTCGATGGTGACGCAGCTGAGCGCGATCGGCGCGGTCACGGCGGGTCCCTTTCGGTCGGTGGAACGGCCATCGAACTGCCCGGCAACCATAACCCGGCGCTCCGGTAGGGTCGGGAAAAGCATGGCCGACTACGCGCATTCCGATCACGCCAGCCGCAGCCGGGAAGAGAAGGCCCGGCGGCTGGCGGCCTACATCTGGGCGCGCGAGATCAGCGGCGGCGAACTCCTGGCGATGACCCCGGCACAGCGGCGCAAGCTGGCGCGGGCCGCGGAGACGAATCCGCCGAGCACCGACGAGACCTGGCGGGTGGTGGCGGGGCTGCTGGCGGACAAAGACGCCTGGGCCGCGCGCCATCCGGCACATCCCGCGGCGCGCCGCGAGCACGCGGACGAGAAGATTCTGTGGGTGAAACCGCCGGTCAAACCGTGGGAGTAAGACACCCGGCCTCTTGACAGCAAGAAATGAACCGGGGTTCACTGCTTGAGTGTCCCCCGATTACGAGAACCACTCCGGCACGCGCCCGGCCGCCTGGCGCGACGACCTGACCGGCGGTGACGACTCGCTGTTCGCCGGCCGCCCCGAACCGGTGAACGAATACACCGGCCGCACCCTGACCTACGAGGTGACCGGGCGCATCGCCCGCATCACCTTCAACCGGCCCGAACGCGGCAATGCCATCACCGCCGACACCCCGATCGAACTGGCCGCCGCCGTCGAGCGCGCCGACCTGGATCCGCGGGTGCACGTGATCGTGGTAAGCGGGCGCGGCAAGGGGTTCTGCGGCGGCTACGACCTGTCGATCTTCGCCGAGAACGGCTTCGCGCCCGCGGAGGGCGCGCAGCCCACCGCGGGCACCGTGCTGGATCCGGTGGTCCAGGCGCGCAATCACAACCCTTGGGGCACTTGGGATCCCATGGTCGACTACGCCATGATGTCGCGCTTCAACCGCGGTTTCGCCAGCCTGCTGCACGCCAACAAGCCGACCGTCGCCAAGGTGCACGGGTTCGCCATCGCGGGCGGCACCGACATCGCGTTGTTCGCCGATCAGATCGTCTGCGCCGAGGACGCCCGCTTCGGCTACCCGCCCACCCGCACCTGGGGGATTCCCGCGGCCGGCATGTGGGCGCATCGCGTCGGCGATCAGCGGGCCAAGCGCATGCTGTTCACCGGGGACAGTCTCAGCGGCAAGCAGGCCGCCGAATGGGGGCTGGCCATCGAGGCGCCGCCGGCCGACGAGCTCGACGCGCGCACCGAGGAACTGCTGGAACGCATTTCGCGGGTCCCGATCAACCAGCTGGTCATGGCCAAGCTCGCGCTCAACAGCGCACTGCTCAATCAGGGCGTGCTGAACTCCGGCATGATCAGCACCGTCTTCGACGGCATCTCCCGCCACACCCGCGAGGGCTACGCCTTCCAACTGCGTTCCGCGACCACGGGTTTCCGCGAGGCCGTCCGGGAGCGCGACGAGCCGTTCGGCGATTGGAAGCGCGCGCAGTTCGAGCAGCCCAAGGACTGAGCGGATCAGGCGGTGCCCTCCACGTCGGTGCGTTCGACTTCGGCCACCACGCGGTCGGCGAGGGAGCGGAGGGCGGCGGCCTCGGGGGCGGTCATGTCGTCGATGAAGAGGCGGCGGACCAGTTCGACGTGGTTGGGGGCGGCGGCTTCCAGGGCGGTGCGGCCCGCGTCGGTGAGGCGGACCTCGCGGCCGCGGGCGTCGTCGGCGGCCTGGCAGCGGTCGACGAGGCCGCGGGCGCTCATGCGGGTGAGGTGTTTGGACAGCCGGCTCTTGTCCCAGCAGATCTCCGCGCCCAGTTCCTTGGCGCGCAATTGGCCGCCGGCGGCGGAGAGCGCGACCAGGACTTCGTAGTCGGACACGGACAGGCCGTCCTGGGCGAGCCCGGCGGCCATGGCGGATTCCAGCCGTTGCCGCATGCGGATGTAGGACTGCCAGGTCGCCTGTTCCTCGTCGCTCAGCCAGCGCGTCATGGACTCCATACTATCGACGGATAGTTGACACGGACACTAACCGCATCCACAGGAACCTCACCGCGATTCGGCGCGGCCCCTCCACGGTGCGCTGCCGTACAGTACACACGGTTCGATTTGCGTAGTTCTGGCGGGAATCATCAATGCGCGAGCAGCTTTCGCGACAGGACGAATGAGACATATTCCGGCAGAAGAGCTTCCGGGCGTTCGGGGCAAATCCCCTAATTCACCTGGATGGATAGCCCATCCGGTTGACAATGCAACGTTGCGCCAGAAAACTCGACGCCGAGCCCGGGCCGGTCATCGCGCCGCACCCGCTGCGGCGGCGATGGCACTCCGCGCCGAACCGGGCCAGCTACCACCCTATTGCGCCGACATTGAGGAATACATGAACGTTCGCCGGCTTCTCGTCACCGCCAGCGTCGCGGGCTTGACGACCATCGCAGCCCAAACCGCCGTCGCCTACGCCGACGTCCCCACCGGTTCCTCGGGCACCGGTTCTTCCGCCCTCGACACCGGCTCCGCCGCAATCGGATCCGCCGGGCTCACCCAGACCGGCTCCGCCGGCGGGCCCGTCTACGAGAACTGCGACCAGGCGCGCGCGGCCGGCGTCGCCCCGCTCTTCCGCGGCCAGCCCGGCTACAGCGCCCACCTGGATCCCGACGGGACCGGGATGGCCTGCCCGACCGTCTGAGGGTTGAACAACTCTCGTAGCTCTCAGGGGCAAGCCCCTGAAACCCCTTACGAGGCTTCGGGCGCGCGCCCGAAACCCTGACCAACGCGCAAGCCCCGGGCATCTCACGAAATCACGGAGCAAGCCCGGAACCCAGACATGAGTGAGCCCCCGGCCCTATCGGACCGGGGGCTCACTCATTGGCCGACACACGACTCGCAGGATCCGCCTTTGCCACCATACGGGCCGACTTCCGTCCGACATGAATGTGGCCCGGTCCTGTTGGACCGGGCCACATTTGGTTCGGGGTTTCCGGGGCTAGCCCCTGAGTCCCGGGTGGGTTTCGCTCAGCGGCGGAAGAGGCGGACCACGACCAGGGTCGCGATCAGGGCGCCGGCGCCGATGAGGGAGTACTTGATCTTGGGCTCGTTGACCTTGGCCACCAGGGATTGCTTGGCGTTGTCGGCCAGGCGCTGGGGGTCGGCGCGTACCGCCAGCTCGTCGAGGGTGCTCGCGAGCCGGTTGCGTGCGGCTTCGATCTCCCGCTCGATCGCCTCGGTATCTCTCGCCACGTCACACTCCTGTCTGAAAGCCGCGCTGCAGGCGGCGACTGTCGTCTCGGGGCCGCTCACCCGGCGCCGTTCGCGCGCGGGGGCCGACCCGAACAGGAGTGTATCGCCAATACCGCGCCCGGCTCCGGGACTCACACGCGAGTCCTCCCCGCCGGCCGGATGGCCACGACCTCGACGGTCCGCACCACGCTCACGGCCGCGTCCGCATCGGCTAGCGTGGCGGCATGACCGAGAACCTCCGGCTCAGTCCCGGCGACCCCGCGCCCGCCTTCACCCTCCCCGACGCCGACGGCAAGGACGTCTCGCTGTCGGACTTCCGCGGCCGCAAGGTGATCGTCTACTTCTACCCCGCCGCCAGCACGCCCGGCTGCACCAAGCAGGCCTGCGACTTCCGCGACAATCTCGCCGAACTCGAGGGCGCGGGCATCGAGGTGGTCGGCATCTCCCCCGACAAGCCCGCCAAGCTGGCCAAGTTCCGCGACGCCGAAAAGCTCACGTTCCCACTGCTGTCCGATCCGGACAAGGAAGTGCTGACCGCCTACGGCGCGTTCGGCGAGAAGATGATGTACGGCAAGAAGGTCACCGGCGTCATCCGCTCCACCTTCCTGGTCGACGAGTCCGGCAACATCGAGGTCGCGCAGTACAACGTGAAGGCGACAGGCCACGTAGCCAAGCTGCGCCGCGACCTGGCAACCCGCCTCCCCGGACTTTCAGCGGGCGACTAGGAGCCGCCGGCTGTCTCGCATCCGGACTGACGTTTGGTGCCGAAGCAATTCTGGGCGTACCCGACGAGTTACCCCGGTCGCCACGAAATCAGTTGTCGCCTCGTCGAACGAAAGCGATCCCCGGCCCATTTGCGGGTCGGGGATCAAGTTAGACCTTCGGCATCATCTGCGCGGCCCACTGGACCATCATGCGCCAGTGGTTGTCCCACCAGTTGGTGAACTCCGCCGTGCCTAACGGGGGCGGCGCGAGTTCGCCGGGGAACAGGCCGGATTCGGTGGGTGCGCCGACCGCGTGGGTCGGGGCCGGGATGATCGAATCCTGATTCGAGGAGACCTCGGGTTCCGGATTGGCCTTGATCAGCGGCTTCGGATGGGACTTCTCCGCATGCGGACCCCAGTTGAGGCTGGCCGGATCGATGGTCACCACATCGCTCGGCTGCAACTCCGGCGCGGGCTGCTGATCGGTATCGGGTGCGACGGCGTCGGTGGGCGTGGCCGGGGCGGGCAGACCGTTCATCACGTCGCCCGAGGAACCGCTGTCCGGCGCGGGCGCGGCGGGCGCGCCCGGATGCTCGACCACATTGTTGCGCGCGTCGGCGGAGACCCGGGAGTCGATGAGTATGGGCGCGGGCACCTTCTTGGAATCACTGCCCGCCGCGTACACACCGCCCGCCACCAGGCCGCCGGCCAGCACGCTGGCCGCCGCGAACAATGCCGCGGTACCGCGGGCCCGCCGGATGCGTTCCGCCGCCTCACCGGCGAACTCGGCCTCCGGCAACGCCGCCAGCGCCGCGCCGAGGGCCGGTGCGACCGCGGCCACCGCGCACGGGATGACCGGCGCGCCGAAGCCCGACTCCAACGCCGCCACCACCGCGGATTCGGTTGCCGCCGAACCGATCAGCACCACCGCGTCCGGCTTCACCCCGGCCGCGTCGAACTGGTCCCAGGCGGCCGTGACGGCGGTGCGCATGGCCTCCTCGGTGGCCGCGCCACCGCTGAGCGTCACCGCGGCCAGCACCCGGCCCCGATCCGGCGAGATGAGCGAGAACGCCTGGAAGCCGGGCACCACCTCACAGATGGCGAGGTCCTCGAATTCGTCGACCCAGGTCATGGCGCGGGCCACCGCGAGATGCGCGGCCTTGGCCGAGACCAGCGACGCCTCGTGCCAGGGGCCGGCGGCCAGCTTGGTGACGATGGCGCGCCGCTCGGCGGCGTCCCGGTAGGCCACGGCCGCACCGAGGATCTCGCGATCCGCGCCGATCCGATCGGCGATGTCCTCCATCGCCGACTCGACGGCGACGGCCAGATCGGCCTTCGTCTCCCCGGCGATCGGCACGACACGCTCGAGCACGATGCGGTCGTGCAGCTTGTCGCCGGCATCGGCGAGCGCCACCGCGCGCACGGTTCCACGCTCGGTGGCGACGCCGATGGTCACCGCCGAACGGACAGAGATAGAAGCAACCACGATCAGCCTTCCAACGTCATGCCGACAAGGTTTCGATTCCCGGGACACCTGGCCGAATTCGGCCCACTCACCACTCCGCAGAGATACGCAGCTGGGAGGCAGCTGCGATGGTCGTTCGGTGCCGAAGGCGGCGTGGATGGGTCCGATGCGGTGACACACGAACTACCGCAGCGTGTCATGCGCGTGTCGCTACCCGTAGGCTGTTGTTCGTGGAAGCACGCACGGGAACCAGGTCGACGCGACGACCGGACCCTGCGTTGGAGCTGCAGGACGACCCCCAGGAGCTGATGCCCCGTCGCCGCCCGACGCAGGAACGATCGAAACGCAAGTTCGACGCCCTGTTGCAGGCCTCCCGGGAACTGCTCGTCGAGGTCGGCTTCGAATCGTTCACCTGCGAAGAGGTCGCGGCCCGCGCGGAAGTGCCGATCGGCACGCTGTATCAGTTCTTCGCCAACAAGTACGTCATCGTCTGCGAACTGAATCGCCAAGACCTGGTGGCGGTTTCACAGGAGCTGGCCGACTTCCACGGCGAGATCCCATCGATGGACTGGCTGCGGCACATGACCGCGCTGGTCGACCATCTGGCCGACCTGTGGATGACCGACCCGTCGCGGCGCGAGGTGTGGCTGGCCATGCAGTCCACGCCGTCCACCCGCGCGACCGGAGCCATCCACGAAAAGGAGTTCGCCGAAGCGGTTTCGCAGATGCTGCGCCCGCTGATGCCGCGCACCCCCCGCGGCCGCCGCTCGATGATGGCGCAGGTGCTGGTGCACGTCGTCTACTCGATGCTGAATTTCTCCGTCCAGGACGGCCTGAGCCATGAGGACGCCGTCGCCGAGCTCAAGCGCCTCATGGTGGCGTATCTGCTGATCGCGGAGAAGGAATCGCGTTCCGGCGGTCAGCGGACCACCTTCGATCCGGACTAGTCGCGGATCAGGTCGGCCAGTTCGCCCGGATCCTCGAGCACCACCATGGCGGCCGCCGTGTCGCCATCGTGGGTGAGCGACAGGTGAACTCGCACCCGGGGCAGGAATTCCG
The DNA here is from genome assembly GCF_003626895.1 of Nocardia yunnanensis. Lineage (GTDB taxonomy): Bacteria > Actinomycetota > Actinomycetes > Mycobacteriales > Mycobacteriaceae > Nocardia > Nocardia yunnanensis. Next base: position 7,108,537 of record NZ_CP032568.1, read on the forward strand.
CTGCCAGGCCGTGCAATTTGATGCTGGGCCGTCCCCAGGCGTCGTTGACGACCTCGATCAGGGGGTACGGGTTGTCGCCGATCTGCGGGCTGCGGGCGAAGCGCGAGGATGCCCATGCCTTGATGACCGCCTCCTTCGCCGCCCAGCGGGTGGCGAAGCTGCGCGCCGGATCGGTGCCCTTGCTTTGGCAGTAGCGCCGCTCCCCAGCGGTGAAACTCTCCCGGAGCATGGTGGTTCCGGTGCGTTCCAGTTGTTCGGCGAACTCGGAGATGGTGACCAAGTCCAGGCCGATACCCAGGATCGTCACAGTGCGGGACTCCTAGATTCCTCGTGATTGCAGTCGAATTGGCTGCGAACATACCAGCGCGACCTACGGCTCCGTAGGGTCCGCGGGTGCCGGGTCCCGAAGGATGACATGGAACAGCGGACTCGCGTCGGGTAACGCGAGCCCGCTGTGTCTGACCCGCCGGGAGCTACATTTCCGGCGGGCCCGTCCTCATCTACTGGCAGGCAGGGCCTTTCGGCACCGCCACGTAGACCGCGTCGCCGCCCAGGCGCGCCTGCTGCGACAGCAGCACGTCCGCCTCGAGCTGACGCGACTGCTTGGCCGGGGTGCCGTCACCGCCGAGGCGGCGGTCGGCGGGCCGCTCGTAGAGCGGGGCCCCGCCGCACATGGCCTCGGCGAAGCGCTGGCGGCCGTTGAGCTGCCGCTCCTGCGCCTTGCGCTGGTACGCCACGCGCGCCTCGGCGTCGGCGATGGCCTCGACGAACGCCTGCGGGTGCACGATGGCGACCAGACCGGACACGTGGCCGAAGCCGAGCGACGTGACCAGACCGGCCTTGAGCGGGAAGCGATCTCCCACCGCCAGCGCCTCGCGCAGCCACACCAGGTGCGGGTACTGGGCCATCTTCTCGTCCACGCAGTCCAGGCTGCGGTTGGGCGGAATCACGCCCTGCTCGAGCACCTGGCACAGGCCGATCATCTGGAAGGCCGCCGCGCCGCCCTTCGCGTGACCGGTGAGAGTCTTCTGCGAAATCACGAACAGCGGAGCGCCTTCCGAGCGGCCGAGGGAGGCGGCCAGCCGCTCGTGCAGCTCGGATTCGTTGGGATCGTTGGCGGCGGTGGAGGTGTCGTGCTTGGACACCACCGCGATCTCGTCCGGGCTGACGCCGAGCTTGCCGAGTTCCTTGGCCAGCTTGGACTCCGGGCCGCCGCGGCCCGCGCCCAGCGCACCCAGACCGGGGGCCGGGATGGAGGTGTGCACGCCGTCGGCGAAGGACTGCGCGTAGGCGACGACGCCCAGCACCGGCAACCCCATCTCCAGCGCCACCGAGCCACGGGCCAGCAGTACCGTTCCACCGCCCATGGATTCGACGAAGCCGCCGCGACGACGGTCGTTGGCGCGGGAGAAGTACCGGTCGCTGATGCCCTTGGCGGACATGGCGGCCGAGTCGGCGGTGGCGGACATGTCGCCGAAGCCGACGATGCCCTCGATGCCGAGATCGTCGTAACCGCCGGCCACGACCAGATCGGCCTTGCCGAGCTTGATCTTGTCCACGCCCTCCTCGACGGAGACCGCCGCGGTGGCGCAGGCGGCGACCGGGTGGATCATGCCGCCGTAGGAGCCGACGTAGCTCTGAACCACGTGTGCCAGAGCGACGTTGGGCAGCGCCTCCTGCAGGATGTCGTTGGCGCGCGGCTCACCGAGCAGGTTGTCGATGTAGAGCGAGCGCATCGAGGACATGCCGCCCATGCCGGTGCCCTGGGTGTTGGCGACCATGGCCGGGTGCACCCAGCTCATGAGTTCGGCCGGGCTGAAGCCGGAGCTCAGGAACGCGTCCACGGTGCAGACGATGTTCCACAGCGCCACCCGGTCGATGGAGCTCGCCATATCGGCGGAGATGCCCCAGCGGGTGGGGTCCCAGCCGGTGGGGATCTGACCGCCGACGGTGCGCGACAGCTTGGCCTTGCGCGGCACGCGAATCTCGGTGCCCGCCTTGCGCGTCACCTGCCAGTCGCCGGTGCCCTCGACGGGCGTGACGACCGTCTGCTCGGGGTTGGCGGCGAAGAAGGCACGCGCCTCGGCCTCGCTGTTGACCACGAAGGTGAGGTCCTTGTCCAGGAACACCGAGGTCAAAAGCGGTGCGGCATTGTCGATCATGGCGCCGTCGTCGCCGTAGCGGCGCACGCCGCAACGCTCGACCACGGTGTCGTGGTAGCGGTCGGCGACCTCGGATTCCTCGACGTACTCACCGGATTCGGTGTCGTACCAGCCCGGCTTGGGGTCGTTCTCCCAGGTGACCAGGCCGGTGGTCCAGGCCAGCTCCAGCACGCCCGCGGCGGAGAGCTGGTCGGAGACCTCGATTTCGAAGCGGGTGCGCGCGGAACCGTAGGGGCCGAGCTCGCCGGCGCCGACGATGACGACCATGTCGTCGAGATCGGCTGTCACCGAACCCCATTCGGGGGTGGGCAGCTTGGACGACAGGGTCGGCGGGGCGGGCAGCGCCGAAATGGTCGCGGCGTCGGTGCCTTCCGACTCCGCGGCCGCCGCCTCGGCCTGCTCGCGCGCTTCCCGCGCCAGCTCCGGCAGGTCCAGCTTGGCGCCGGCGAGTCCGCCGGTCAGATCGATCTGCTGCGGTCCGGCCGCGGTCACCACGCGGGCCCGCGAGCTGCACCACTTGAGCAGCTCGTCGGCCATCTGCAGCGTGGACCAGGTGTGCACGCCCGCCTTCTCGACGGCCTCGACCAGCGGGTCGTTGCCGCCCATGAGGCCGGTGCCGCGCACCCAGCCGATCAGCGCGTGCACCAGGGTGACCCGCTCCGACCAGGACTTCTCGGCCCGCCACTTGGCGACGATGGCATCCAGCGCGGCCTTGGACTCGCCGTAGGCGCCGTCCCCGCCGAACATGCCGCGGTTGGGCGAACCCGGCAGCACCACATGCAGTTTCGCGTCCACGTCGTGGTCGACGCCGATCTTGGAGAGACCGCCGATGAGGCGCTCCACCGACCACAGCAGGACCCGCATCTCCATTTCGGCGCGGGCGCCGGCGTCGGACAGGTCGCCGGCCACGCGGGGCGCGGCGAACGGCAGCAGCAGCGTCGGGGTCATCGCCTCCTTGACGAGGACCTTCGCGCCACCGGCATTGTCGACCTGCTCGGTGCCGACCCACTCGATGAGCGCGTCGATATCGCTGTAGGAGGCCATGTTCGCCGGCACCACCCACAGTGCGGCACCGTGGCGGGCGTTGTCGCGGTAGAGCTGCTTGTAGAAGCTCAGCCGGTCGTCGTCCAGCTTGGAGGTGGTCACCAGGACCGTGGCGCCGCCCGCGAGCAGCCGGCCGGTGGCCGCCGCCGCGATGGAACCCTTGCTGGCGCCGGTGATCACGGCGATATCGGAGGACCAGGCGCCCGGCTCGGCGGAGCTCAGCGCGGCCTCGGCGATCGCGCCGTAGACGCCGGCCAGCACCGAGCGAGCCTCCTTCATGGCCCGGTTACGCCACCAGTCGGCCTGGGCCGCAACGGCTTCCCCGGCGCCGTGGTAGCCGTCCACCACCGGTTCGGCCGGCAGCGAGCCGTCGTTGCCGAACCACAGGCGAGCCAGATCCTCACGGGCGGAAGCCCACCGGTCGTCGATGAGCACGGCCTTGCGGGCATCGAACGCGGGCGCGACCAATCGCGGCCAGTCCGAACCCAATTCGGCCGAGACCAGATCCACCAGGGTGTCGGTGGTGGCCTCCGGCGCGGACGCCTGCTCGACGTGGCCGAGCGATTCCAGGATCACCCGGGCGGCCTGCGCGAGCACGCCGTCGCGTCCGGTGATCTGCTCGGTGAACTCGCCGAGGGCGGCCGCGTCGACGGTCGCGCCACCCGCGCCGCCACCGGCGGACGGCATGGAGACCGCGATGCCGCGGCGCGCGGCCACCGACTGCACGGCGGCGTCGATGGCGGCGTCCACGGACGCGCCGTCCGAAAGTCCGCCCGAGACAAGGCCGCCCAGGTCGCCGCCGCGCACCGACTGGCCCTCGCGGGTGCCGAGGGAGACCTCGGCGGTGACGTGGCTGGCCCAGCCGTCGCCCAGCCCCCAGGTCTTCTTGACCCGGTCGGCGATGGCGGCCGGACGCTTGCCGGACGGGCCGAACACCTTGCGCAGGTGATCGCCGATGGAGTCGGACAGCACCGAGCCGAACGGCTTGTAGGTGCGGGCCAAGCGGTCGACGGTGTTGGACAGCGCACCCATGTCGGCGTCGGCCGCGCCGTCGATGGCGCCCAGCGACAGCTCCGCGCCGAGGTCGACGAGCAACTGGTTGCGACGCGAGGAGACGCCGTCGCACAGGCCCTCGATGGTGTCGACCGGGCCGATCTGGTCCATGCGCAGCTTGGTCCAGAGCGCGATGAGCACGCGGGTGGCGTCGGCGGCGGAGAACGCGATGTCGTCCGGGGTCGGGCCACCGGTCGGCACGGCCACGGGGGCCGCGGCGGCGGCCGGAGCCGGTGCGGCGCTTGCGGTTTCGGCCGGGGTCTCCTCCGGCTCCTCCACCGGAGCAGGATCGGTGTCGGTGGAGTAGACGATGCCGCGCTCGCGCTCGATATTGAGCACCTCGACCACGGCGCTGCCGAACTGCGGCAGCTTCAGCGTGTTGGACGCCAGGTTCGCGACGGTCGGCGTTGCGGCCAAGCCGATTTCGACGAACCGCTCGACACCCAGGCCGCCGTGCTCGACATCGGTGAACAGCAGATCCTGGGTCTCGATCCAGCGCACCGGGCTGGCGAACTGCCAGGCCAGCAGCTCGACCAGGACCACGCGGCACAGCTCGACCGGCTTGGCGGCCCACTCGTCCCAGTTGGCCAGCACCTCGGCGAGCGGCTCGGACGGCACCAGGTCCGCGATCTCCTGGATGTAGTCGCGCTCCAGATTGAACAGGCGCGGCACCAGGTTCGGGATGTAGCGGCCGATGAGCAGGCTCGGATCCAGGTCCTGCGGCAGCAGATCCAGCAGCTTGCCGCGGAACTCGGGCACACCGGCACGCAGCACAGTGGAGTGGAACGGCACGTCGATGCCCGGGATGAGCACGAACGCGCGCTTGCCACCGGTCTCGGCGCGCAACCGCTCGATCTCGGTTTCCAGTGCCGCGCAACCCTTCACGGTGCCCGCGATGGCGTACTGCGCGCCGCGCAGGTTCAGGTTGACGACCTCGAGGAACTCCCCGGCCTGCTCGCCGATGCCCTTGACCCAGTCGATGACCTGGTCGTCGGCAATGCCGATCTGCGAGGGGCGGATGGCGCACATGCGGTAGTCGCTGCGGCCCTGGGCATCCCGGGGCACCAGCTCGTGCATGGCCGAACCGCGCTGGAACACGACCTCCAGCACCGCGTTCAGCGGCAGCACGCCCGCCGCGGCCGACAGCGCGTTGTACTCGCCGACGGAGTGGCCCGCCAGCATCGCGCCCTCGATGAAGGCCCCGGCCTCGCGCAGCTCCGCGACCTGCGCCACGCCGAGGGTGGCCATGGCCACCTGGGTGAACTGGGTCAGGTGCAGCACGCCCTGCGGGTGCCGGTATTCGACGCCACGCGCCTTGAGGTAGGTCGGGTTGTCGCGCACCACAGCCAGAATCGAGAAGCCCAGGGCCTCGCGGGTGTGCTTGTCGGCGCGATCCCAGATCGCCTTGGCGGCCTTGGACCGCGTGCGAGCTTCCAGGCCCATCCCCTTGGCCTGAATGCCCTGTCCCGGGAAGGCGTAGACCGTCTTCGGCGGCGCGATGCGGCCGGTGCCGGTCATCACCAGGGTGCCGTCGATGCGGCAGGAGACCTCCACGATCTCCGAACCGTGGTCCACCGCAACGCGTTCCACGCGGACGTCGATCTGCGCGCCCAGCCGGACCATGCCCAGGAAGCGGGTGGTCCAGGCGGTGATGGTGCGCGGCGGCACCTTGTCGTTGAGATCGATGGCCGACACCGCGTGCTGCGCGGCGGCCGACAGCCACATGCCGTGCACGATCGGGCTGCCCAGTCCGGCCAGCCTGGCGGCGTTGTCGGAGGTGTGGATCGGGTTGAAGTCGCCCGAGACCTGCGCGAAGGCGCCCATGGCGCGCGGGGCGGACAGCACCACGTCGCGGCGACGGCGGCGCGGGGTGTCGGTGGCCTCGGCCGACAGGGATCCGGCGGCGCGCGGCGGGTCGGACAGCTCGGCCTGGCCGGTGCGGCCGCGAATGGCGAAGCGCTCGGTGAGGGTCGCGACGGTCGGCATGGACATGCCGGTCTCCGGCTTGTCGAGCATGCCCGAGACCCGGACGCGGACCTCGACGACGCGGCCCATATCGGTGTCGACCGTCTCCACGGCCTCCGCGCGGACGGCGAGAACGCTTGCGGCGGCGGGCAGTTCGCCCTCGAGCCGGATCTGGTGATCGAGGTGGACCAGGTCGAGCATGCCCTCGATGACGCTCTGGCCGCCGGCGGTGCGGGTCGCGCCGAGCACCGCGAACACGGCGGGCCAGCAGGCGCCCACCAGCACGTCGGGGATGGTGCGGCCGATGGTGGACAGGGTGTCCGGCAGTCCGGCGCCGGTGACGCCGGCGTGATCGGCGATCAGGTCCGGGGTCCAGGCGACATTGAAGTGCGCGACCTTCGCACCGTCGACGGTCTTGACCTCGGGCAGCGACTGGCCCGCGGCGACGGCCAGCAGCGCGCTCATGGCGGTCTCGGCGTCGTCCTCGGTAATGACCGGCGCGCCACCGTTGTACACCGACGCCGGGACGGTGAGGCGGATGCGCACGGCATCCTTGCCCAGCAGCGGGACCGCCAATTCCACGTAGGCGGAATCGGTTTCGGGGCCCTCGGTGGCGGACAGGGTCGCGCCGGTGCGGGGGTGCTTGGCGCCCTTGCCGTTCATCTCCCACTCGTCCAGGTTGCCCAGGCGGTGAATGGGATTGACGGTGGTGCGACCCGCCCACTGCACATCCGGCGCGGCCAGCACGAGGTCGAGCAGACCACCCGCGACCTCGGTGCGACGACGGCCGTCCACGGCGGCCGGGACGACGCCCGCGCGCACCAGCGCGAAGGCGGTGTCCTGCTCGAAGCGGTCCAGCAGCTCACCGACCGGCTCGTCGACGCGGGTGATGCCGGCGACGGCGACGGTGCCCGGGATGACGCAGACCTGATCGGCGGTGTAGCGCGGATCATGGGCCTGCCACAGGGAATCCGAACGCCACCAACGCCGCACATCCTGGTCCACGACCGGGACGAAGTTGACCGGCTTGCCGGGGGTCTTGCACAGGCTCACGAAGAACGGCACGTCCGCCGGGTGCAGCACGGCCTCGGCGATCGCCGGGTACTGCTCCTTCAGGGTGCAGATCGCCTTGACCGGGGTCTCGAACGCGGCGTCGTCGGCGAACAGCGTGGGGATCTCGCCGCGGTCGGCCGGATTGAGGCGAGATTCGGTGCGGCGCACCATCTCCGCGAACCGGTCGCGCCAGGTGATGTCCAGCCACACCGAGCGGGTGGCGTCGGCGATGGCGTCGGCGAAGTCGCCGCCGCAGTCGAAGTCCTTGCGGCGGTCCAGGCCGACGGCGAGTTCGACGTAGCGCTCCAGCCATTCCAGGTAGGTCATGGTGGCGACGTCACCGAAGTACGGCTTGGCGGTGATGTTCAGCGCCTCGATGATCTCGGCGCGGCGCGCGGCCACGGCCTCGGCGTCACCGGCGACCTCGTCCAGCAGGCGGCCGGTGCGCGAGGCGGCATTGTCGATCTCGTGAATGTCGGCGCCCAATTGCGAACGGCCGGAAGCCATTCCGCCGACGGCGGTGCCCGCACCGACCCAGTCGGGGGTACCGGGGGTGTCGACCAGCAGCTGCTTGACCTCGGGCGCGGTGGTGGCCTCGAGGGTGGCCATGGCGGCGGTGCCGACCAGGACGCCGTCCAGCGGCATGGCCGGGTAGCCGTGCTGCTGCGCCCAGGCGCCGGTGAGGTATTCGGTGGCGCGCTCGGGGGTGCCGATGCCGCCGCCGACGCAGACGATCACATTGTCGCGGCCGCGCAGTTCGGCGTAGGTCTCGAGCAGCAGGTCGTCGAGGTCCTCCCAGGAGTGGTGGCCGCCGGCCTTACCGCCCTCGATGTGCATGATGACCGGGTAGCCGGGGACCGCGTCGGCGATGCGCAGCACGGCGCGGATCTGCGCCACGGTGCCGGGCTTGAACGCCACGTGGGTGATGCCGACCTCGGTCAGCTCCTCGATGAGGCCCACGGCCTCTTCGAGTTCCGGGATGCCGGCGGTGACGATGACGCCGTCCAGCGGGGCGCCGGCGGTGCGGGCCTTCTGCACGATGCGCTTGCCGCCCAGCTGCAGCTTCCACAGGTACGGGTCCAGGAACAGCGAGTTGAACTGCACCGCGCGGCCGGGCTGCAGCAGTCGCTCGAGCTCCTCGACGCGGTCGGCGAAGATCTGCTCGGTGACCTGGCCGCCACCGGCCAGCTCGGCCCAGTGGCCCGCATTGGCCGCGGCCGCAACGATTTTCGCGTCGACCGTGGTGGGGGTCATGCCCGCCAGCAGGATCGGGGAGCGGCCGGTGAGCTTGGTGAACGCCGTCTCGACCACGACGCGGCCGTTGGGCAGGCGAATCGGCTTGGGCGCGAACTCGCTCCACGCCGGGGCGACCTCGGGGGCCGCGCCGGGGGTGAACAGGCTGCGCTGGCCCGGGCGGGTGGAGGCGGCGAGCACGCCGACGCCGGTGCCCTTGAGCGAGCCGGAGGTGAGGCGGGACAGCAGATCGCCGGGACCGAGGTCCAGGATCCACTGCACGCCCTGCTCGACGGTGGTGTCGACGATGCCGACCCAGTCGATCGGATCGACGAGCACTTCCTGGGCGAGCGCGGCGGCCAGGTCGGCGTCCAGGCCGCACTGCTGGGCCCAGCCCTCGACCAGGTCCACGGTCTCGGCCAGCGCCGGGTGGTGGAAGGCCACCTCGACCGGGATGTCCTCGAAGACGGGCGCGAACACCGCGCCGCCGCGCTTCTTGGCGTCGCGTTCCTTGGCCTGCTCGGCATTGATCTCGGCGGCGCGCTGGCGCACCCGGTCCAGCTGGGCGACCGGGCCGGACAGCACCGCGCGGCGGCGGCCGTTGCGGATGGACAGCACGGCGGCCTTCTCCGGGGCGACGCCCGACATGACCTCGTCGACAACGGCTTTCAGGGCGTCGGGGTCGACATTGGAGACGGCGACCATGGGCGACTTCTCGCCGACCGGCAGCAGTCCGCGCCGGCGGGCGACGAGACCGGCTGCGGCGCCGACCAATTGGGCCACCGCCAGCAGTTCGGCATCGCGCTGCCCGTGCGCCTCGGCGGCGGTGGCGGCGATGCGGCCCTGCGAGTGACCGATGACGGCTGCGGGCGCGTGCGCGACGATGTCCAGGCCCTGCAGCCGCAGCGCGCGCAGCGCGGCGACCTGGGTCAGGAACACACCGGGCATGGAGACGGCGGCGGAGCGCAACACCTGCGCTGACGGCGCTCCCGACACCTCCCCCTGCTCCGGATCGGCGATCTCTTCTTCCAGCATCCAGGCGACCGGGTCGAATCCGACCGGCCGAACGACCAGCAGCTGCGAGGCAACCGGCGCCAGGGTGGCGGCCGCCTCGTTGACCAGTGCGGTCAGCTCGGGCTCCAGCGCGGAATCGCGCGCGATCTCCTCGAGTTCGGTGAGCCATTGCGCGCCCTGCCCGCCGAAGGCCAGCGCGTACGGCGCGCCGCCCAGCAACCGGTCCAGCAGTGACGACCTGACTCCACTTTCCCGTGACTTCCCCGCCGCCCTGGCCTTCGATCCGGTCCCGGTGCTCTCGTTGATCGTCAAGACGTTCGACTTCCTTCTCCTGGCGGCCCGCCCCCTCGAGGTTGGGCCGCGCTCACGGTGCGCAGGTATCCCCTCGGCCCGCAGGCCCTGGTAGACGCCGAGGATTCCACAAAATCATGAGGATCTCCTCATGTTTGGCTCGCGACCAGGCACTTACCGGCGAGTTTTTACGTACGTCCGTACCAGAATGCCCCGAAACATGACCCTCCCTCATGTTTGAAGCCGCTGGTGGGCCCGGTTACACCGGCGAAGGAAATATGAGGCTTCCTCACATTGCCCTTTATTAAATCGTTATAATCCCAGCTAGGGTTACCGACCAGTACGCCACACCCGCCCGGTGCTTCGCGATCCCCGTTAGACCCGGTAAAGTTTGGACGGTCGTACCGTTAGCGCGAGTGGCGAAATTGGCATACGCGCCAGATTTAGGTTCTGGTGTCCTCGGACGTGCGGGTTCAAGTCCCGCCTCGCGCACTACAAAGCTTGATACAAAGCTCAGTGGCCACAGAGCGTCCGAATCGGACAGCGAGACAAGCCTTTTCACACCGGAGCAACCGGCTGGCGATCTACGCGCCCCATGCGCCCTTCACCCACTAGAACACGCATCCCCGGCTCCTCGACCGCCATCCGATCCTGCGTGTTCAAGCGCACTAGAACACGCGCGAGTTGACGCCCCTGAACTACCCCTCGCGAGAAAACCTGCCACGAGCTGGCCATTGACAAATTTTGCCATAGCCGTTTAGCTTGGCTTCATGGGCACCATGAACATCTCGCTACCGGACTCCCTCAAGGCGTTCGTCGAGCAACGTGTCACCGAACGCGGCTACGGCACCAGCAGCGAGTACGTCCGCGAACTGATCCGAAAGGACCAGGACAGGGTGACCCTCCGCAATCTGATCCTCGAGGGCGCCGCATCCCCGCCCGCGGCACCAGCAGACGACGCCTACTTCGACGACCTGCGTGATCGGATTCGGAAACGACGCAACGAATGACCATCAAACCAGTCATCCCCCGCAGCAAGGCCGTCCAGGACGTCGAGAACGCGATCGACTACTACCTCGAATCCGACGCCGACCGAGCAGCAGCGGATCTCATAGACGCCCTCCAGGCGACCTACCGCCTGATCGGGTTGCACCCCGGAATCGGTTCGCCCCGCTACGGACACGAACTCGACATCCCCGGACTGCGGGGCCGAGCGCTCACCCGCCTCCCCTACACCGTCCTGTACCTCGAACGTGACGACCACATCGACGTCCTGCGAGTCCTCCATCAACGTCGAGACATCCCCGATCTGATGCGAGACCTCCACCAGGACTGAACCACGCGCGTGTTCCAGGTCGAGTTCGCAGCCAATTGGACAAGGCCGCAACGGGTCCACGATGGCAGTCGCGGTCACCGCCAATTCAGTTGTGTCACACACAAACACGACATGATCACCCGGTGGCCGCTCCACGTCCAGCAGCATCACCTGAACGCCTACCGCAGGTCCTTGTCGGGTCACTCGGCGGCACGGCGGGTCATGCGGCCGCCCGCTGAGCGGTATTGAGCCCGGTCGTCCCGGAAGTCGTGGTAGGACACCAGCAGTTGGCGCGAGTAGCCGGTGAACATCTCCAAGGGCAGCCCGGCGGGCGCGAACAGATTCTTGCCGACTGGCAGGAATCGGCGGGTCATGACCGGGATCGAACCCCCGACGAAGGCGGTGAAAACGCGGGACTGTTCATCGTCGGCCGGTTCGTAGGTGGTGGTCTCCTCCAGCGCGCTGTCCACCGCGCGGACGTCGATGCGCAGCTGGTTGGAGCGGTAGGTGCCCTCGTAGCGGCTCAGGTCCTCGGCCTCGACGGGGGCGGTGATCAGGTCCGGGATCGTGGCGTCCAGGCGATCTCGCAGCAGCGACAACAGGATTCGGTCGAACAGTGCCATAGCGCGAGCGTCATTGCCGTAGGCGGCGAAGACCAGGTCGTGGCCGGGCACCGCGACCAGCACCGCGACTCCGCCCGGCGAGGCGCCCGAGTGCGACAAGACCTCGATGTCGCCGAAGGGCATGAGCAGCCAACCCAGGCCGATCGGCGGAATGTGCAAGCTGCCATTGGAATGCGTGACGGTCTGCATCCGCGTCACCGACTCCTCGGAAAGCACCCGGGCACCCGAGGGGGCGATACCGCCGTCGAGGTGGGTCCGGCCGAAAGCCAGCAGATCGCCGATGCCGGCGATGGCCGAGGAACCGGCGGGCCCCCAGGTATCGGGGAGTTTGAACAGGTCGGTGCGGCGCGCGCCGTCCTGGGTGGGGAAATGGCCGACGGCGGTGCTGCACAGGATCGCCTGCGCAGGACTGGTGACGGCACCGGTCATACCGGCCGGGACGAACAGATTCCGTTGCAACAGTTCGTGATACGGCAGCCCGGCTACCACCTCCAGCACCCGGCCCGCGACGATCATGCCGCCGTTGGAGTAGCTGATGTGCTCGCCGGGCGCAAACAGCATGCCGACCTGTTCGGCCATGCCGTCGACCGCGATACGCAGCGCCTCAGGACCGTCGGCGTCGGGGAAGTACAGATCGCCGTCGATGCCGTTGGTGTGGTTGAGCAGATGCCGTATTCGGATGTCCTCAGCGCCCGCGGCGGTGAGTCGGAACTCCGGTAGGTAATTCACGACCCGCTCGTCGAGGTCGATGCGGCTCTGCTCGACCTGCTACATGATCAGGGTCGTGGTCAGCACCTTGGTGATCGACCCGAGCAGGAACCCGGTGTCCTCGCGCATCGGCTCGCCGGTGACCACGTTGGTCACCCCGTGCGCCACTACTTCCTGCTGTCCCGCGTGGTACACACCGGCGACCACGCCGGGCACCCCGCTGGTTTCGATGAACTCGCTGACCAGTGCGTTCAAGCCCGTGTTCGACATCGTGTCGACCTCTCTTCCGTGTCCGCTGGGCAGACGGCTCGATGATCAGTGAACGACGTCGAGGACGTTCAACTGCAGGCCGTTGGCGTAGGACCGGGACTCGACCAGCTTCATCTTCTGGGTGTCCTTGTCCGTGCTCGAGAACAGGCGTTTGCCTGCGCCGAGCAGCAGCGGGAAGACGAGCAGGTGGTAGCGGTCGATCAGGCCCGCGTCCGACAGGCTCCGATTCAGGGATGCGCTGCCGTGCACGATGATCGGGCCGCCCTCGGTTTCCTTCAGGGCCGCGACCTCATCGATCGAGCGCAGGACCGTCGTCTCACCCCAGTTCGAGACCAGGTCATCGTCGATCAGGGTGGTGGAAACCACGAATTTCGGCATCGCCTTGTAGCCGGCGAACTCCGCCATGTCCGGCCATACCGGACTGAAGGCCTGATAGCTGGTGCGGCCCAACAAGATCGCGGTGGCTTCCTGCTGTTCCCGCTCCTTGATCTCGAAGGCTTCCGGCACGAAATCCAGGTGCTTGAAGGTCCATCCGGTATTGCGGTAACCGGGTTCACCGCCCGGGGCCTCCACGACGCCGTCGAGGGAAATGAACGCGGTGCTGATCAGGGTGCGCATGAGTTCTCCTGTTGTTGATGTGGTGGTCAGTGATCGGTGGCGAGCGGCACGTCGCCCGCGGTCTTGCTGTAGCCGAGGGCCTCGACGATCAAGCCGTCGCGCACCCGCATGAGGTTGACGCCCTCGACCCAGTCGGTGGCACCGTCACCGAAGCGGTAGTTCCAGCGGATCGTGGCCCGGTCACCGGCGACGATCACCTCCCGCGGCTGGAATTGGGTGGCATCGTCCTCGACGAGCGTGCGCCAGAAGGCGAAACAGGCGTCGCGGCCCTCGACGCGCTCGCCGGTCGGGGCGGGCTGCACCGATTCCATGACACAGTCCTCGGCGATCAGATCGGTCAGCAGGTCGGGATCGGCCTCGAGGAAGGCACGGTTGAAGCGGTCGATGACCTCGGTGGTGTTGCGGAAGGACATGGGGACTCCAGGGGTGCGCGGATCAGTAGGTGGCGAGATCGATTGCGGTGGCGGCCTTGTGAATCGGTTCGATGACCTTGGCCATGAGCTTGTCCTTGCCCGGCAGCCGGCCGATGAGCGACAGCATGATCATCGACATGCGGACCTGGCCGTTGGTGCGCATCACCATGCGCTTGATATTGGCCGGGCCCAGCTTCTGGTTCTCGCGGACGAAGGGACGCATCCGCTGTTCGTAAGCGGCGAAGGCGATTTCGTGATCGCCGTGCGCGGCGGCGAGTTCACCGGCCAGGACGTACGCGCCGACCAGCGCGAGCGAGGTGCCCTGACCGGAGGCGGGCGACGCGCAGTAGGCGGCATCGCCGACCAGCGCGACCCGCCCCCGTGACCAGTGGTCCATATCGACCTGACTCAGCGAATCGAAGTAGAAGTCGGGTGCGTCGGGCATGGCCGCGATCAGGCGCGGCACCTCCCAGCCCTCGTCCGCGTACGCGTCGGCCAGCAGCTTTTCCTGCTGCGCACGATCCCGGGGGTCGTATTCCAGTGGCGCGGAAGCGAACAGGAACATGGCCTTGGCTCCCGCGTCGCCCGCGGTGCTGTAGATCAGCGCCGTGCGGCCGGGGCCGACGTAGGTCAGCTCCTCGCGGTCCAGTCCGAGGTGGTTGGGAACGCTGAAGATCGACACGTAGTAGCCGAGGTCGCGGACGAACCGGTCCTCGGAGCCGAAAGCCATTGCGCGGGTAGCGGAGTGCAGCCCGTCGCCGGCCAGCACCAGATCGAACGCACGGGTCGCGCCACCGCCGAAGGTGACCCGTACGTCGTCGGCGGTCTCGTCGATCGACGCGATGGAGTCGTCGAACAGGTACTCCACCTGGTTCGCCGTGGCCCGATACAGCAACCGTTGCAGGTCACCGCGGGTGATCTCGGCGTCGCCGTGCACGCGGCCGCCGAAGGTGTCACCGTCCATACTGGCCACCCGCTTGCCTGCGGCATCGACGACCGAGCCACCTCGGACATCGGTTCTCACCGCGCGGATGTCGTCGAGCAGACCCATCCGGTCGACGACATCCAGTGCCGCGCCGCGCAAGTCGACCTTGTACCCGCCCTCGCGGATCTCCGCGGCGCGTTCCACGACCGTGACCGTGAAGCCGTGCCGTGCGAGCCAGAAGGCCAGCGTGGTGCCCGCGATGCCGGCACCGGAAACGAGGATGTTCGTGTTTTTCATGGAAGTCTCTGTTTTCTCGTTGCTCAGCCGAGGACCGGGAAGTTGCTGCGGAATACGCCACGCGGATCGCGGTCGCGCTTGATCTGCCGCAGCCTGGCCACGGCCTCGGGGGCGAAGGCCGCGGTGATCGATTCGTCCGGCGCGAGGAAGGTGAAGGGCTTGCGGTCGACGGCGTAGGAGGCCAGTGCATCGATCAGGTCGGCGCGCTTGGCATGAAGCGCCGCCGTCTTCTCCGGCGTGAGCGGCAGGCCGAACAAATACAGAGCGTAGGGCTCGACGAGTGGGCCGTGCGGACTGTCGGAGGGCCGGACCAGCGCGCCTCCGAGATGCCGGATCTGCACGCTGAGCAGCGGGTCGATGGGAGTCGCCAGCAATTCGTTGATGACGACCTCGTCCACGTCGGTCAGCAAGGCCGCGTAGGACAGCCCCGGGCCCGGGTCGGTGGGCTCGGCGGTGATGGTCCCCAGCTCGGAAATCGGCATGACGGCACGGGTATCGCCGATCAGGCCGTCGATGCCGTCCAACACGGCCAGCAGCTCGCGGGCCTCGTCGGGATCGCCGAGGTAGGTCACGTCCAGTGCCACAAGCGGATCGGCTCCCGGGAACTGCAGGAGTTCGGCCCACACGGTGAGCGCGTCGGGCGCGGTAGCGGTGATCTCACGGAACGCGCTCAGCACCGCGGGCGCGCGATCGGCCGACCACAGCATGCGGCCGCCGTAGAGTCGCGGCTCCGGGAAGAGGGTCAGCTCGACCGCGGTGACCAGTGCGAAATCGCCGCCGCCCCCGCGCAGCGCCCAGAACAGGTCCGGGTCGGTCTCGGCGGTGACCCGCGCGCGGTGACCGTCGGCGTCGATCACCTCGAACGCGATCACGCTGTCGGCCGCCCAGCCGTGCTTGCGGCCGAACCAGCTCAGCCCGCCGCCCAGCGTGTAGGCCGCCGTGGTGACCACCGGTGAGCTGCCGGGCAATCCGGTCAGGCCGTGCTTGCTCGCCGCCGCCTGCACCCGGCCCGCCGCGACGCCCGCGCCGACCCGCGCGGTGCGGGCGATCGGATCCACCTCGAGCTCGTCGAGCGCACCCGTGCGCAACAGGATCGCGCCGGCGTTGTCGCCGGTCGCGCCGTGACCGCTGGGCTGCGCCGCGATCGGGTACCCGGCGCTGGCGGCGAACCGCACCAACGCGGCCACGTCGTCGGCGTCGGCGGCCTCGACCACTGCCGAAACCGGTTGCGCTACCGCGAGATTCCAGGGCGTGCGGGCCGCGTCGAAGCCGTTGTCACCGACCAGCAGCACGCGGCCACGGATGACCGAACGAAGTTCTCGCAGATTGCTCATGGTCCTTCTTCCAGGTATTCGGCACGGCAAGTAGCGACACCGGTTACCGGCATCGATGTCCGGCAAGGCATCCGACTGTATGGACGACCGGCACGGGGCACTATCGGGTAAATGTCCTAAGTGCTTGCCGGATAGCCGGGACCGACTCCGTTTGCTGATCCATTGCGTCGCCGGATAGTTTGGGCGAATGCTGTGCGGTCGGGAGCTCGAACAACGGCGGCTCAGCACCTTGCTGAGCCTGGCTCGTACCGGTCAGAGTGCTGCCCTGGGCATCATCGCGGAGCCGGGCACCGGAAAGACCGCGCTGCTGGATCGGGCCGTGGAACTGGCCGATGGATCGTTCCGGATTTTGCGCTGCGCGGGTGTCGAAGACGAGTCGGAACTGCCTTTCGCCGGACTGCTCGAACTGTTGCTGGCCGCGGTCGGCGGCGACCTCGACGCGCTGCCGCTGGATGCATTGCCCCAGCCGCAGTCCGATGCCCTGCGTGCCGCGATCGGATCGCTCGTCGTGGCGGGTCCGGTCGATCGTTTCCTGGTCGGCTTGGCGACCCTGTCGCTGCTGGCCGAATTGGCGGACGGACGATCGGTGCTGTGCACGATCGACGACGTGCAATGGCTCGACCGCGCCTCGTCGGAGGCCCTGCGCTTCGCTGCGCGCCGACTCGGCGCCGAAGGCATCGTGATGCTGTTCGCGAGCCGGGTCGAGGACGCCCTGCCCGGGATCACGAAATTGCATGTGTCGCCGCTGGACGGTCCCGCATCCGACCAACTGCTCGCGGACCGCTGGCCGGGCCTGGGTCGCGATCTGCGGGAACGGATCCTGCGGGAGGCGTCGGGAAACCCGTTGGCGCTGCTGGAACTTCCGCGCATGGATCTGGACGCGCTGCCCGTCGGCCCGCTCCCGCTGCCGTATCGGCTGGCCAGCGGCTACCGGCAGCAGATCGCCGGGCAATCCGATGCCTCGCAGACCGTCCTGCTGGCCGCCGCCGCCGAGTCGGCCGGTGATCTGCGGCTGGTGCTGCGGGTGCTGGATGCGCTCGGTGTCGACCCGGACCGGATCACCGAGGCCGAGGCTTCCGGGCTGATCGACGTGACCGCGCAGGCGATTCGGTTCCGCCACCCGCTGGTGCGGGCGGCCGTCTATCACGGTGCGTCGTTCCTGGAACGGCAAGCCGTCCACACCGCGCTGGCCGCGGCCTCCGCCGATGACCCCGACCGCCGGGCCTGGCATCTGGCGGCCGCGACGGTGGGGCAGGACGAACAGACCGCCGCGCTCTTGGAATCGGCGGCCGTGCGGGCCGTGGACAGATCCGGCTACTCCGCGGCCTCGGCCGCCATGGAACGCGCGGCGCTGCTGACCCCGGACCGCGAGATCCGCAGCCGCCGTTTGATCTTGGCCACCGAATGGGCCGCCGACGCCGGCCGCTACCATCGCGCCGAGCAACTCGCCCGACAAGCCGAGCAACTCCCACTCGGCCCCGACGGACGGGCCCGATTGGGTTGGGTGCAGGCGAAAATCGAATTCGACAAGGGCAATCTGCGCAAAGCGCGGGACTCCCTGCTGTCGGCGGCCGACGCGGTTGCCGCGGTGGAACCCGAGCGGGCCGGGCCGCTGTTCATCGCGGCGGCTCGCGCGTCGTGGATCATGGGCGATCCCGTCTCGGTGGTCGCGGCACGAACGAAACTGGCTGCCCTGCAACTGCCGCCCGAGCACCTCGCGCCGTTGCTCGTCGCGATCGACGGTGCGCTGAAACTGCATTCGGGCGATCTGACCGAGGGTGTCGCCGTGGTACGGGCCCACATCGCAGTCGGCCACCGCGCCCAGGATCCCGAACTGGTGCTGGCCGCGGTGAATCAGGCCAATCTCATCGGCGATCTCGAGGACGCCCGCACCCTGGCGCAGGGTCTGATGGACAGCGCCCAGAACCAAGGGATGATCGGATTCTTCACCACCGTCGTGGTCTCGGTGGCCGCGGCGGAACTCATGCTGGGCCGAGTGCGCGAAGCCGAGGATTTGGCGGCCCAGGCCGCACGGATCGCGCGAGATATCGGTCAGCACAACGCGATCGCGTCCTCCGAAGGCTACCTCGCGCTCATCGCGGCGATCCGCGGTGACGAGCAGCGGTGCCGGGATCTGATCGAACGCAATCGCCGGGCGGTCGGCCAGGACAACTTCATCGATTACACCCACGCCGAATGGGCGCTGAGCCTGCTCGATCTCGGGTACGGGCGGTACGAGGCGGCACTGGACCGGCTGGACACATTGCACCGCATCCCGGGTCGCATCCGCGGTCACTGGCTGCATCTGCTGCGCGATCTGGTGGAGGCCGCGGTGCGCGCGCATCAGCCCGAACGTGCCGCGGTGGCGGTGGCCGAGATCGAACGCTGGTCCGCCGCCCTCGGCTCACCGTTCGCCGAAGCCATCGCGCTGCGTTCCCGCGCGATGCTGGACTCCGACGGCGACGCCTACGCCCGAGCCCTGAAACTGCAAGCCGCCGAGGGACTCTGGTACGACCACGCCCGCACCGCCCTGCTGTACGGCGAATGGCTACGCCGCGAACGCAGCGCCGGCGAAGCCCGGACCCAGCTGCGCCACGCGGTCGAGATCTTCGACCGGCTCGGCGCCGCGCCCTGGGCCGCACACGCCCGCACCGAACTTCGCGCCGCGGGCGAGGGCGGCGCCCGGACGGAGGTGCCCACCGTCAAGGCGTCGGCCACGCTGACCCCGCAGGAACTGCAGGTGGTGCGCCTGGCCGCGGCCGGTGCGACCAACAAGGAAATCGCCACCAAACTCTTCCTCAGCCCGAAAACCGTAGGCCACCACCTCTACCGGGCCTTCCCCAAACTCGGCGTCGCCAACCGCGTCGAACTCGCCCGCCTCACATCCTTCTGACCCGCGATGCCCACGGCTCGGTTTCGGAGAGGGAGCGGCGTTCAAACCAACAGGCTGACCGACTCTCGTCATCGTGCCACTTGTAAAGTCCGGCAGAATCGTCCGCATCGGCTGTTGGATCGGGAGGTAGCCGACGGAATGCTGGAACGCGCCGAAATGGAAATATTTCTGACCCTTGCGGAGGAGTTGCACTTTGGCCGGACCGCCGCCCGCCTACACGTGTCACCCGCTCTGGTCACCCAGGTGGTCAAGAAGATCGAGCGGCGACTCGGGGTGGGCTTGTTCGCGCGGACCAGCAGGCGTGTTGCACTGACCGAGGTCGGTCACGTGCTACGTGAAGAACTACAGCCGCTGTACGAGGCGATCGGGCTTGCGCTCGGCCGCGCCGAAAGTGCCGGGCGCGGTATGGCCGGCGCACTCACGGTCGGCTTCATGGGAAGCCAGTGCGGGCGTTGGGCGTATGCCGCTCGCGACCTGTTCGAACACCAGAACCCGAACTGCGATGTCCGCATCGTCGAGACGCATTTGCACCACCATGCTGCGCAGTTGCGGGATGGCTCCGCCGACCTGCTACTTATGGCGCTGCCCGTTGACGAACCGGACTTGACTGTCGGTCCTGTGTTGACGCGCGGCACCAGGCATCTCTGTGTGGACGTGCGCCACCACCTCGCCGCGCGCGAACACGTATCGTTCGAGGATCTCGCAGGTGAGACTTTCATCGCCATCGCGGATTCGGTTCCCGACTACTGGATCGATTTCCACTCGCCGCTGCAGACTCCCGGCGGACAGCCGATCGGCAGGCACCGCGATCCATGTACCACGTATGCGGAGGCGCTGACACTGGTCGCGTCGGGGCGGGCCATCGTGCCCGGCGACGCGCAACTGCCACAGCTGTATCAGCGCCCCGACATCCGCTTCATCGAGGTTCCCGACATGCCGCCCGTCGAGCATGGCTTGGTCTGGCGGACCCGCGACGGTGCCGACCCGCGTATCCGGACGTTCGCCGAGGTTGTCCTGGAGATCGTGCCCGCGTTGTCACCGCCCGGCATCGAATTTCCTTCGCTGCGGAGACCTGATGTGGCGGCCGGCGCGCCCGACGGTGTGAGCTTGCGACCTGCGGACCGAACCGTCGCAGTCGAGATCGACTGGGCCCCACTGCCTGCCGATCCGATCAACTGTCGAGGCGTACGAGCATCTTGCCGACGTTGCCGCCGCGCATCAGTGAGAGGAACGCGGCAGGAGCTTGTTCGAGGCCGTCGAACACGGTGTGCTCGGTTCGCAGGCTGCCATCGGCTATCCAGCCCGCCGCCCGCTCTGTCCATTCCCCGGCGAGACCGAAGAATGAGGTGATGAGCAGGCCGCGCGAGGTGAGTTCCTTGGCATAGGCGCTGAACAGGTTCGTCGGACCCGGGACTGGCCCGGTGGCGTCGTACGTGCTGATCGCACCGATCAGGCCGATCCGGCCCCCATGCCGCGACGCGCGGATCGCCGCGGCCAGATGGTCGCCGCCGACAAGATCGAGGCTCGAGTCGATGCCGCCGGGCGCGGCCTCGACGAGTTGCTCGACGAGCCTGTCCTCCCGATAGTCGATGCCGACGTCGAACCCGAAGTCGTCGGTCAGCCGCTTGGCCTTGACCGGCCCGCTGGTCGAGCCGATGACCTTGGCGGCGCCGAGCCGCCGGGCCAGCTGCCCCGCGACTGTTCCGACCGCACCCGCGGCGGCGGAGATATAGACGACATCGCCGGGACGGACGGGGACGACTTGGGACAGCGCGGCGTACGCGGTGAGCCCGGTGGTTCCCAGTGCGCCCAGGTAGGTCTCCGGTGGCGCGAGCGCGGTGTCGATCCGGGTGGCCTCGGCAGCGTCGAGAACTGCGTACTCGCGCCATCCGGAGAAGTGCGAGACCGTCGTGCCGACCGGGATCGACGGGACCCGAGAGGCGATCACCTCCCCGACAGCGCCGCCGGACAGCACGGTGTCGAGCTCGAAACGCGGGCCGTATGTCTGCGCGTGCATCCATTCCCTGGTGAAGGGGTCGACCGACATCCAGGTGTTGCGAACGAGGACCTGCCCCTCGTCCACCTCCGGCACGTCGGCATGGACGAACGCGAAATTCTCCGGTGCCGCCGCACCAACGGGCCGCGAGGCGAGCCGTACTTCCAGGCCTCTCACGACCGCACCTCCAGAACCGCTTTCCCGGAGATACGCCGAGAACAACAGCATTTCGGCGGCGAGTTCGGCCTGCTCCCACGGACCCTGCCAACCGATCGGAGCCGTCAGCCGCGCGGTCTGCAGCAGCCACAGCAGGAATGCGAGATCGCCGGCGAATGGTGCGGAGACATTGAGGTGATCTCAGCGACTTTCATTGGTGTCGGCCGTGTTCGAAATGGGTGAGGACGAGTGCGGCTTTGACGATGTCGCCGATTTTCTCGGGGCTGGTGGTGAAGTGGCGCAGGGCGCGCCAGCGTCCGGTGAGCAGGGCGAAGCCGCGTTCGGCCAGGCAGCGCAGCCCGCGTAGCAGAGCGTTCCGGGTGCGGGTGTCGATATCGAGGTCGCGGCCGTCGCTGGGCTGTTTGACCGGGGTGTGCACCCCGATCCCGGCGCCGTCGTATCCGGCGTCGGCGAGGGTCGATATCACGGCGCCACCGCGGCACTCACGCCGTACAAGGGCCGGGACAAGCCGGAATCGCAGAAGCAGTTCAACCGCGCTCACGCGAAGCTACGCGGCCCTGGCGAGCGCGCCAACGCCCAGCTCAAACCTGGCGGGTACTGCGGAAACTCCGCTGCTGCCCGCACCGGACCGGTCAACTCGTCCAAGCCATCCACGTCCTGCAAGCCCGCGAGATCCGCGCCATTCAGCAAGGATGAAAAAGGCTCAGTGGAAAGCGGAGTATCTGCAGGCGTATCGGCGCCACCAAGCAGGTACCGCGTCGGGGCTGTCCGACTCCGCTTACTGGTACTGACCGTAGGCCGCGGTGAGGATGTAGCAAGGCAGCCGCTGAGTTCAGTGGGGGCGTTTGAACCACGCCGCTGCGCTGCGGCGGCTCAGTAGTACGACGATGGAAATGCCGGCGGCGATGCCGAGGAGGCCGGGTGGCAGGCCTTGCGCTGCTCCGCCCATGGCCCAGAGGATTGCGAAGCTGGCGCACACGATTGCGGCTATCCGCATCCCGTTTCCGTTCACGGTGTAGCCGAATGCGAACAGGGCCAAGAAGAATCCGGGAAGGAAGCCTGCAGCAATGGCCCCAGCCAAATCGGGTCTGCCCGCGAAGCCGGCGGTGACGGCCAAAACAAGGCCGAGCGAACCGAATATCCACGAGATGATCTGTGCCGCACGGACTGAGCTGGGTATCGTCGCAGGATATGGCGAAGGTTGGCCGTACGGCTGGTAGTCGTAGGCGTCGTGGCCATAATGAGCTTGTCCCGCAGGTGGATACGAGCCCGGCACGCCGTATGCCCCACCCGGGTAGACATCGTACCCCTGATACGGCTGATCCTGCCCCGTCGCGTTCGCGTTATCGGCTGCGTCCATTGGGTTTTCGTACCCGCCCTTCCGTTCCGGCTTTCTGCGCGCCAGATCCTCGATCGTCGAAGAGTACTGCGCCGATCCACCCAAATCGCTCCAGAAATGGGTCGGTAGATCTGTCTAGGTATCGGTAGGAATGCGGTAAGCGCCAAGCGCATTGGCGGCGCGAGCGACAAGCGAGGTGCCGACACCAGCGGATCCGCGTCTCATGCAAAGCAGCTCAGCCCAACTGATTTCGGCCAGTTCAGCATGTCCTCGCGCGTGTCGCGCTCGCCGATCACCAAAACGCCTATGCCGCTTCTCTTGTCCACTACGTTGCCCAGACATGGCCGACTCGCCGTCGAATCCGCACGATGCGTACTTCCGCCATGTCTTGGCTCGGCCCGCCGACATCGCCGGTGAGCTACGGGCGGTCTTGCCGACCGAAATCGCAGCCCGCATCGACTGGGGCATGCTGGCCCTGCAGCCGTGCAGTTTCGTGTCGCAGCATCTGCGCTCGCGCTACAGCGACCTCTTGTTCCGCACCCGGCTGGACGGACAGGAAGCATTCGTCTACCTGCTCGTCGAGCATCAGAGCCGGCCGGATCGGATGATGCCGCTGCGCATGATGGAGTACTTGGTCGCGATCTGGAATCGGTACATCCGAGACGATCCCGACGAGAAAATGCTGCCCGCGATCATTCCTCTGGTCGTGCACGCCAGTCCCGAGGGACGGCCTTGGCTCCATCCGACCGAGCTGTCCGAACTGGTTGACATCGATCCCGCGACCCGTGCCGCGCTGGGTGATCACCTGCCGCGGTTCCGGTTCCTGCTCGATGACCTCACAGCCGTGGATCTGCCTACGCTCGGGCCCGCAGCCAAGGAGGTCATCATGACGACCGCGGAACGGCTCCGCGCCGAGGGCGAGGCTCGCGGACGGGCGGAGGGAGAAGCTCGCGGGCGCGCTGAAGGCGAGGCGCGCGGGCGGGCCGAGACACTGATCGAGCAACTTTCGTTGAAATTCGGTGAAGTACCCAGCCAAGCGGCGGACACCATTCGCTCGGGCGAGCTGTCGCAACTCCGGACCTGGGCCGCGCGAGTGATCACCGCGACCAGTATCGAAGAAGTCTTCGGCGAATAACCAGTGCGAGACGGGCCCACCAAAGATTCGGGTAGTACGGACCAGCGCGAATACCACGCTCAGTGCGGCCGGCGACAATCCCGAATTGCCGCATACTGCCGTGCGGCGAGTCAGTCTTCGTAGCGTTCGAGTTTTGGGGTGGTGCCAGGTGCCCAGAGGGCGATCAGTGCCTCGATGAGGGCGGCGTTGGTGGTGCGTTCGCGGTGGGTGTGTTCGTCCAGGAGGGCTTGGCTGGTCCAGCGTTCCAGCATGAGCAGAGTGTCTGGGGCGTCGAGGTTTTGGAACAGGTCGTATTGTTCGCAGCCTTCTTCTTGCTGCGCGGCCGCTTTCAGTGGTTTGAAGGCGTCGGCGAAATCGGCCGCGCGGCCCGGGGCTACCTGGATGGTGATGATGTGACGGATGGCCATGAGAATTCCTCTGCTGCATCGGCTTTCCCTACCGTACGACGTCACCATGAGGATGCCGGTGCGGTTAATTTAATCGCGCTGTTCGAGGCGTCGCACCAAGGCGATGAGGGCGGCGCGCAAGGCGTCTGGGTTGTCGGTGTCGGGGCCTAGGATCATGCGGACTACTTGGGGGGCGGCGAACCACCAGGCGGCTAGGGCGGCTACTGCGTAGAGGAGGTAACCGGGGGGGACGTCGGTGGGGAGGGTGCCTGCGCGTTGGGCGGCGGCCAGGGCTGCGACCTTGTCGGCGTAGTGGGAGGCGCGGGTGGATTCGGCGGGCAGCTCGCCGGGCTGGGGTTGGAGGCCTTCCCAGTACATGAGGCGGAGGAATTGGGGGTGGGTGCGGTGGAAGTCGAAGACGTGGGCGGCGTAGTCGGCTAGGTTGCCGGCGGTGTCGGGGGTGAGGGGGCTGGCGGCGGCGAGTTGTTCGAGCTGGTCGGTGAGGACGGCTTCGAAGAGGCCGCGTTTGTCGCCGAAGTACTGGTAGATGCGTTCTTTGTTGATGCCGGCGCGGGTGGCGATGGCGTTGACGCGGGCGCCGTCGGGGCCGCGTTCGGCGAATTCGTGTACGGCCGCCTCGAGCAGCAGTCGTCTGGTTCGTTCGGTGTCCCACGCCATGGGTCCATCCAACCATCTCCAACCGCATGGTTGCGGATGGACCCACCGCTGTGGCAAACTCCAACCACACGGTTGCAACCATCTGGTTGCGGATGGCGGAGAGGGAGGTGGCATCGTGCCCGAGTTGCGCTCTCGCACGGTCACGCACGGACGGAACATGGCGGGGGCGCGCGCGCTCATGCGGGCCAGCGGTGTGCCGTCGGCGGATATCGGCCGCAAGCCCGTCATCGCCATCGCGAACAGCTTCACCGAGTTCGTGCCGGGCCACACTCATCTGCAGCCGGTCGGCCGCATGGTGTCGGAGGCGGTGCGGGAGGCGGGCGGCATCGCGCGCGAGTTCAACACCATCGCCGTGGACGACGGGATCGCCATGGGGCACGGCGGCATGCTGTACTCGCTGCCCTCGCGCGACCTGATCGCGGATTCCATCGAGTACATGGTCAACGCGCACTGCGCCGACGCCCTGGTCTGTATCTCCAACTGCGACAAGATCACTCCCGGCATGCTGATGGCCGCCATGCGCCTGAACATCCCGACGGTCTTCGTCTCCGGCGGCCCGATGGAGGGCGGCACCGCGGTGCTGGTCGACGGCACGGTGCGCCGCCGCCTGGATCTGATCGTCACCATGTCCGAGGCGGTCTCCCCCGACGTCTCCGACGAGGATCTGACCCGCATCGAGGAGAACGCCTGCCCCACCTGCGGTTCCTGCGCGGGCATGTTCACCGCCAATTCGATGAACTGCCTCACCGAGGCGCTGGGCCTCGCTCTGCCCGGCAACGGCACCACCCTGGCCACCCACACCGCCCGCGCCGAGCTGTATCGGGCGGCCGGGCGCACCGTCATGGACATCACGCGCCGCTACTACGACGCGGACGACGACTCCGTCTTGCCGCGAAACATCGCCTCCCGCAAGGCTTTCGACAATGCGATGGCCCTGGACCTCGCCATGGGCGGCTCCACCAACACCGTCCTGCACCTGCTGGCCGCCGCCCAGGAAGCCGGCCTGGACTACAACCTCACCGATATCGAGAAGATGTCGCTGCAGGTGCCGTGCCTGTGCAAGGTGGCGCCCAATGGCGACTATCTGATGGAGGACGTGCACCGCGCCGGCGGCATCCCGGCACTGCTGGGCGAACTGAATCGCGCCGGTCTGCTGCACCGCGATGTGCATGCCGTGCACGCGAATTCGCTCGACGCCTGGCTGGCCGACTGGGATGTCCGCGCCGCCGCCCCCGCCGATGCGGCGCTGGAGCTGTTCCACGCGGCCCCCGGCGGCAAGCGTTCGGCGACAGCGTTCTCCCAGTCGGAGCGCTGGCACACCCTCGATCTGGACGCCGCCGAGGGCTGCATTCGCGATGCCGCCCACGCCTATTCGCGTGACGGCGGCCTGGCGGTGTTGCGCGGCAACCTGTCTCCGGACGGCGCGGTGGTGAAGTCCGCCGGCGTCGCCGCCCACATGCACACTTTCACCGGTCCCGCCGTCGTGGTGGAATCCCAGGAGGACGCGGTCGAGGCGATCCTGTCCAAGCGAGTCAAGTCCGGCGATGTCCTGGTGATCCGCTACGAGGGCCCGCGCGGGGGCCCGGGCATGCAGGAAATGCTCTATCCCACTTCGTATCTGAAGGGTCTGGGTCTGGCGGGCGAGTGCGCGCTGATCACCGACGGCCGCTTCTCCGGCGGCTCCTCGGGCTGCTCGATCGGCCACATCTCCCCCGAGGCGGCGGCCGGTGGCCCGCTGGCGCTGGTGCGTGACGGTGACACCATCACCATCGACATCCCGTCGCGCACCCTGTCCGTCGACGTCGGCGACGACGAATTGGCCACCCGCCGTACAGAACTGGAAGCCAACGGCGGCTACCGGCCACGCAAGCGTGACCGCAAGGTCTCGCTGGCGCTGAAAACCTATGCGCTGCTGGCGACCTCGGCCGACAAGGGCGCAGTCCGCGACGCGTCCCTGCTCCCCGACTGACGGTCAGCCGGTGACGGCCTCGACCACGAAGCTCGCGACGGTCGTGGTGCTGCCACCGATATTGAGGGTGCCGTAGCGGCGCGCCCCCGGCAGCTGACAGTCGCCCGCCTGGTCGGTGACCTGCCGGTACGCGTCCAGCAGCATGCGCACGCCGGTGGCGCCGACCGGGTGGCCGATTCCCAGCAGCCCGCCGCCCGGATTGATCGGCAGCGCACCGTCGCGTGCGATGGTCCCGGATTCGACGGCCTTCCAGCTCTCGCCGGGCGCGGTCAGGCCGAGGTGGTCGATGGCCACGTACTCCGACATGGAGAAGCAGTCGTGCACCTCGATCCCGTCCAGATCGTGAATGTCGGATACCCGCGCACGCGACAGCGCGTCGAGCACCGCCCCGCGGACATGCGGGAACACATGCGTCTCCGTGGCCGAGCGACGGAACTTCTCGGCCAGCGGTAAACCGGCGGTGCGGTGACCCCAGCCCGAGATGACGGCGGTATCGGCATCGCGAATGTCGCTGCGCCGCAGCAGGAACCGGTCCGACACCAGAATCACGGCCGCGGCCCCGTCGGTCATCTGGCTACAGTCCTGGCGGCGCAGCACACCGGCGACCGGCGGATTGGCGGCATCGTCAGCGCCGAAACTCGCGTCCGTATAACTCCATCCGCGCGTTTGCGCCTGCGGATTCAGCCGCGCATTGGTGATATTGAGCGCGGAGATCGCCCGCAGATGCTCGGGATCCAGCCCGTACCGGCGGTCGTATTCCTCAGCGATGGCGGCGAATTGGGTGGGCCAGACGAAATCGGTGTCCAGCGCCTCGTGTCCCGCCCACGCCGCGGCGCCCATGTAGGCGGCGGCCTGCGCCCCCGGCACCGTCTTCTCCAGCTCGGCCCCGAGCACCAGCGCACAGTCGTACCGCCCGGACTCCAGGTCCGCCATGGCGGCGAGGGCGGCCATACTGCCGGAAGCACACGCCGCCTCGTGCCGGGCGGCCGGAACACCCCACAGCTCCGGGTGCACGGTGGCGGGCATGCCGCCGAGATGCCCTTGGCCGGTGAACAATTGGCCGAAGGCATTGCCCACGTGAACGACTTCGATCTCGGCCGGATCGAGCCGCGTGGCCGACAGCGTGTCGTCCAGCACGCTGCGCACCAGCTCGTCGAACCCCAGCCCGGCGCGATGCCAGTTGACGGCGAAATCGGTTTGGGCCCCGCCCAGAATGTGCACGGACACGAGTCCTCCTGCGGTCGATGGTTTTCAGAGTCGAGCGCGAATCTCACGGCGCAGCAGCTTGCCGACCGGATTGCGCGGCAGCGTGTCGGTGAGCTCCAACCGCTCGGGCAGCTTGAACGACGCGACCTCGCGCGCCTTCAGATGCGCGACGAGATCCTCCAGCGTCACCGCCGCCCCGGCTGCGGGAACGACGACGGCACAGCACTTTTCGCCGAGAACAGCGTCCGGATACCCGACCACCGCCACCTCCGCGACGGCGGGATGATCCGACAGCAGTCCTTCGATCTCCGCGGGCGCGATATTCATCCCGCCGCGAATGATGATCTCCTTCACCCGGTCCACGAACCGCAGATACCGCCCGCCGTCCCCGCACAGCTCGAACACGTCACCGCTGCACAGGTATCCCTCGTCGTCGAACGGATCGGCAGTGGCGGTGCCCGGCAGGTAGCCCCCGAACACGGCGGGCCCCCGCATCCGCAGCTCCCCGCGCCCGCCGATCTCGGTGACCGTCTCCCCGCTCACGACATCGACCAGTTTCACCGCGGTCCGCTCCGCCAGCCGCGTCGTCCACCGGACCCCGGCCGCGCCGTAATGCGGCAGATGCTGGGCGCGTACGGCCGGATCCGGGATGTCGGCGGGCGCGCCGAGCAGGCTCACGCCCTCGTTGGACCCGAAGAAGTTGACGACCTGGATCCCCAGCGCCTCCTGCCAGCGCGCCACCACCGGCGGCGGCAGCGGCGCCCCACCCGAGCCGACCGTGCGCAGCGACGACAGATCGGCCTTCGCCCGCAGCTCGTCGTTCCGCAGCAGCATGGTGAGCAGGGCGGGCGGCATGGTCGTGTGCGTCACCCGATGGTCGGCGATCTGACGGAAGAACACCGGCAGATCCAGCGGCTGATGCTGTACGAGATGCCCGCCGCCGAGCAGCCACGGCAGGAACGAGCCCGCGAACCCGGCCATATTGACCATGGGAAACGGATTGAGCACCACGGATTCCGGTGTGAAGCCGAGCCCGTCCTGCACCCCGCCCGCCACGGCCAGCCAGTCGCCGTGACAGCGTGGCACACCCTTGGGCGCGGCCTCGGTGCCGCTGGTCCAGCAGACGGTGACGCGATCGTTGACGGTGACCGAGAGCCCGGAGATGTACTCCTGCACGCTTTCTCGCACCGCGATGTCGACCGGATACCCGATGGACTCCACACCGTCGGGAACCCTGGGACCGAACGCGAAGACCGGCAGCGTGCCCTCCCCGACCGCCAGCGCCTCGCCTGCGAGTTCCCGATCACCCAGCACCCCAACGGTAATCAGAGCCTCCGCCGCGGTGGCCGCCACGATGCCCGACACCTCGTGCCGCCGATACGACACCGGCATGGGCGTCGCCACCGCACCCAACCGCCACAACGCCAGATACGTCGCGGTCAACGCGATGGAGTTCGGCACCTGCACCGCCACGGTCGAGCCCTGCCGAATCCCTGTGCGCCACAGCACCGCCGCGATATCGATGACCTGATCGTCGAGCTCGCGCCAGCTCAGCGTGCGCGGTCGCGCCCCGGTCAGCTCGGCGAGATTCGCCGGATCGCTGATCGCCGCCGCATCGGGAGCCGCCGCGACCCGCTGCGCGAACACCTCGGGGATCGTCTCCGGCTGCCACCAGCCGCGTTCCAGGTATCCGCGCGCGGTCTCCTCGGGGTGACAGGTTTCGACGCGCCGGCCCGCGACCGGTGTGGCGGAGGATGTTTCGACCATCGTGATCCTCTGGTGAGTGGGTTCGGCAGGAATGGCGAAAGGGACGGTCAGGTGACGCGGCGAAGCACGAGCGCCGATCCCAATCCGAGCGCCGCGGGAATCGTGACGAGCGCGTATTCGCCGTCACGCCGCTGCAGTTCGTCGAGCGCCTGGGTGACGAGAATGCCGCCGGTCGCCCCGAGCGGATGCCCGACGGCCAGCGCGCCACCGGCGGGATTCACCCGCGCCGCATCGACTCCGAGCCCGCGCGCCAGCAGCATCGGCGTCACCGCGAACGATTCGTTCACCTCGACCACGTCCAGCCGGGCGGCCGAGATCCCGGCCCGGTTCAGGGCCACCCGCGCCGCGCTCATCGGCGCGGTCAGCAGCGGTGAGCGCACCGCCGTCTGCGCGGTGCCCACGATCTGGGCGATCGGCCGCCGATCGAGAATGTCCTCCGCCCAGCGATTGCCGACCAGCAGCGCCGATGCCCCGTCCGCGAGTTGCGGTGCGGTCGCGAGGGTGTGGAGGCCGCCGACCGGTCGCGGCGTGCCGGGAAGCCGGCGCGCCACCCGTTCCCAGGAGGGGTCGGACGCGAACAGCGTCGGCAGCGACGCGAAAGCGGACACGCAGGCGTCGGGTCGCGCGCCCTCGTCGGCGGCCAGCACCACCGACCCGCCCTTGCGCACCGGTATCACCGACTCCGAAGCCGTTGCGGCACTGGCCTTCCGGTGCGAGCGCACCGCGTAGGCATCCAGCTCCGCGCGGGTGATGCCGGCCGCGGCGGCGGTCAGATCGGCCGATACCCCGATGGTCACGAACCCGGTCCGCTCCCCCAGATCCGCGTCCTCGGCGATGGCGGGCCGATCCGACAGCATCGGCACCCGCGACATGGATTCCACACCACCGGCGATCACCAGATCCGCGAATCCCGCCGCGACCCGGGCGGCCGCCCCCTCCACCGCGTCCAGTCCCGAACAGCACAGCCGCGAAACCACCGCGCCCGGAACCGAATCCGGCCATCCCGCCCACAGCAGCGCGGCACGGCCCACATCGCCGCCCTGCTCCCCCACCGCGGTGCTCACCCCGACCAGCACGTCGTCCACGGCCTCCGGCGGGCATCCGCGCTCCTCGAGCGCCGTCAGCAACTGCCCGAACAGTTCGTACGGCGGGACCTCCGCCAATGTCCCCCCGCCCCGGCGGACGCGGCCCCGCGGCAACCGGACCGCGTCGTAGATGTAGGCGTCACTCACGGCGTCCTCCGATTCGGAAACTCCGCGACCGGAGACAGGGTGCGAGGGAGCTCAGTGGTCATCGGTCGATCCCCGCGCCTCGCCGTGGATTCCGGCCAGCGCCGCGAGGGTGGCATGCCCCGCCGGATCGGCGGCGGTGGTCACCGGCACGATCACCACCTCGTCGACGCCCGCGTCACGGTACTGCCGCAGGCGCGCGGTCAACGCCGCCGCATCGCCGAACATGCCGACGGTCGCGGGCAATTCGTCGGGGATCGCCGCGAGCAGCTCGCGCGGGTGCGCACCGCGGTGGGCGAGCTGGACGACGTCGCCGAAGCCCGCCTCGGTGAACATGGTGTCGTACCCGGGGGCGCGCAGGTAGGCGACGACGGCCTGCCGGACGGTGGCGAGCATCTCGGCATCGGGCTCGAACGCCGCGGTCACCCACACCGAGACCGGCGGCGCCGGGCGGCCCGACGTGGCGGCGAATTCCCTTACCGCCGTGACACAGCGAGCCGCCTGGGCCGGCGTGACCAGGTTGAGCACGGCTCGATCCGCGACCCGCGCGGCGACCTCGAGCGCGCGATTCCCGAAGGCCGCCACCACGATTTCGCCGCCGGCGCTCGCCCGCGTGGGCTCCAGCGCCGAGCCGGCCGACCGATCCGCCTCCGTCGCCGGCCGATCCGCCGCCGGGCCATGGCCATTGGTGGCCGCCCGCCCGTGCGCCGATCCGACACTGGCCAGACCGAATTCGCCGGATCCGCCGCTGCCGAGCACGGTGGCCGACAAGCTCGCCCGCAGCGCGGGTAGTCGTAGTCGGAACCCGCGGATCCGCTCGATCAGGCCGTCGTACTCGACCTTCTCACCGGCCAGCAGCGCGCGGACGATGCGCGTGGCCTCGTCCAGATGCCGTGCGGTGCGATGCCGCCGCCGGCCGTGCCAGTCCCGGACGACAATGGTGCTGGAGGTCCCCAGCGCCACATCGACCGGACGCCCGGTGAGCGCGGCGACGGAGGCCGCCCCCAGCGCGATGGTCGCCGGACTGCGGACCCCGATCGGCAAGGGCCCCAGGCACAACGGGATACGCCCCGCGCCCTGCCCGATGGCGGTGGCCAGGGCGAACGCGTCGAAGGTGGCCATTTCCCCGATCCACAGCCGGTGATAGCCGAGTTCCTCGGCGGCCGCGGCCACCTGGAGGGCGTCGAGGGGAGCTCGGTTCTGCCAATAGGGAAGACTGACGCTGAGATGTGGAACAGTCACGCGGACAACCTATTTGATGGGACGTATCCGATTTCGTGAAACGGGCCGACCGCTCACTGAACGGGACGGGCGGCCGCCCGCATGCGCTCGCCGCTGACCCAGGTGGCGTGGAAGCCGAGCGGCACCCGCACGGGCAGACCCAGTCGGCAGACCGGGCCGGCGGTGAGATCGGCGGCGTCGTAGACCCATACCTCGCCCAGGCCGGTGTGGTTGTTGTGCGCGAACATGGTCAGCCAGGCGTCATCTTCGGAGGCGCCGCCGGCGCGCGGCACCACGGTCAGCTCGCTGCCGAAGATGCCGTCGCCGAAGGGCACGGTTTCCTTTGCGCCGGTGCGGATGTCGTACTTGAGGATGGCGTCGAAGATCATGGTGCGGTCCACCGACAGCCGCATCTGATAGGAATACCGGCCGCCATGGCCCGTCGAACCCTGGTCGACGGCCGGGAATTCGGTGTTCACGTCGTCCATGGCCTCCTCGGCGGTGGCCCCGGTGCGCAGATTGAACCGATACCGGTACAGCTTCGCCTCCGGCCGCAGATACGCCAGCAACTGAGCGAGCGGGTGCGCGCGATCCGACACCGGGCTGGGCTCGGAGACCCGGCACACCACCAGCACGATCTCCTCACCCTCCTCCCAGGAGTTGACGGTGTGGTAGATGTAGCCGGGTTCGGCCTCGAACCATTTCGCCTGCGCCCCATCGCCATAGCGCGGCAGCACCGCGAACCGGCTGGGCAGCGTGCGATCGAAGAAGATCTTGAACCGGCCCGCCGCGGCCGCCCGCGGATCGTTGTAGAGCGGCAGATCCATGAGGATCGAATGGTTCTCGGTGATGGCCATATCGTGCGGCAACCGCGGGCCCGGCAGTTCGAGCCCGGTGAAATGCTTGACCGTGCCGTCGGGATCGGCGACGCCGTAGCGCAGGTACGGCGAGTGGATGCCGTAGTCGAAGAACAGCAGCTCCTCGGTGCGCTCGTCCACCTTGGCGTGCGCGGACACCTCGCCGCGCAGGGTGCCGTGGAAGGTGTCGACGCCGCGGGTCTCGAGGCTGACCGGGTCGAGCGCATAGGGTTTGCCCGCGCGGTACCACAGGGCCAGCAGGTTGCCGTGGTGGTAGACGAGATCGGTATTGGCGGAATTGCGTTCGCGCCGATCGCCCGCCGGGTTGCTGTCCCACGGCTCGATCACGCCGCGCCACAGGGCAGTTCCCGCCGCGTGCTCGGCCTCGAATTCGACGGTGCGGATGAAGCGGTTGCGATACGTGGCACGGCCGGACTCGAAATGCACCGCGTGCAGCATGCCGTCGCCGTCGAACCAGTGGTAGCGGCCCAGCGGCGCGAACTGCGGATTGGGGCCGTTGCGCACGTACACGCCGTCCAGGTCGGCGGGGATTTCGCCGTGCAGGACGGTCGGATTCGTGGCGGTGGTCTCCTGCGCGGTGGGGGCGTAGGGACCTTCCAGGTAGGGGTTGGTGAGCGCCTCGGCGGCGGGCGCTATGAGTTCTTCGTTGAGCGGCACGGGGAGCCTCCAGCGACCGGGCGGTGAGCACCCGGCGAGATTCACTACAGTTAATGAAGTGATACGCGTCTCACCGAGGACTGTCAAGAGCGGCATGTGTGGGCGCGGGCTCGAACCGCACGTCCCGGCGGCCCAGCACCGCGCCGCACCCCCGGCAGCGCAGCGCGGGCACCAGCACCGCACCACATTCCTTGTGCCGGATGAGCAATCCGGGTTCCGGGGTCTCCGGATGCGCGCGCGCCGACCACGCCAGCAGGAAGGCGAAGACCCCGAACAGCGCCCGGCCCCGCGGCGTCAGCCGGTATTCGCGCGCCTCGGGCCGGTGCAGGATGCCCGCCTCGACCAGCCGCGCCAGCCGCTCGGTCAGCGTGGTCGGCGACATGTGCAGTGCCGCACGGAAATCCGAGAATCGCCGCACCCCCGCCAGCGCCAGCCCGGTGACGGCCGCGCTCCACCGGTCGCCGATCGCCTCCATGATCTCGTCGAATCGCGCGTCACCGCGGGCGGGACCAGCCGTCGAGCGCCGGCGCCCGGAAGTCAGCTGCCACAACGCATCCCGATCCATCTCGACGGCGGTGTCGTGGGCGGTGACATCGCGTCCGCAGCCGCGGCACATCACCGTCGGCGGCCCGCGATGCCCGCACGCGGTATGCGTGAATTCCGGCAGCAACGCCCATTCGCCGGTCCACTCGCGCTGCCAGGACCAGACGCACACCAGGATCTCCCAGGTCGCCGACCCCAGTTCGGTGAGCCGGTATTCGGTCGCGCCCGCCCGGCCGCCGTCCGGGACCGGGACGCGCTCGAGCACCCCGGCATCGACGAGCGCCGCCAGCCGGGCGGTGAGCACGGCGGGCGGCGCGGCGGTGCGGTCGGCCCACTGGGTGAACCGGCGCGCGTGATCGACGAAGGCGTGCCGCAGGATCGTCAGCGTCAGCCGATCACCGAGCAGATCGAAGGTCGCGGCCACCGAATTCGTCACTTCGTCAACTGTAGTTCATTCGCGGCTGGCCACCATGGGCTGCACCGACATCGTCTCCAGTTCCCGCTGCACGGCCGCATCGTGTTCGGCCGCTTCCTCGGCCGCCTTCCGCGGGCTCCAGTGCCCGGCCATGATGAACACGAACGGGATGAAGCAGATCTGCGCGATCAGGCAGATCCACCACCAGCGCTTCCACTGTTTGGGCGAATCCGCCTGGGCCCGCTGCACATCCTTGCCGTGCGCCGACAGGTAGGCCAGGTCATCCGCCGGAATGGCGCTCACCGCTTTGAGTTTCGCGCTCGCGGCGGTCAGGCCCGGGCCGGTCTGCGAGGCCACGGCCAGCTGGTCCACCGGCACCTTCGAGGCCGCTGTGATGCGCGCGGCCGCCTGGTCGGGCGGGATGTTGAACTTCTTGGCGACCTGCCCGACCGCGGTCGCCGCCGTGGCCGGATCGTTCGGATTGGTCAGCAGCTTCACGAGCACGGTCGTGTCGATCGCCTGCAGGGTGGCCAGCTCGTCGGGGTACTTCGCGTTCAGCTCGACGGTGGTCTTCACGTCCGCGGGCGCGTCACCGGTCAGTTTCACCAGCGCCGCGACCTGCGCCGCCTCGTCGTTCGGATTCTTGCCCAGCGCGGTGAGAGTGTCCGCGCCCACGGTCTGGATAGTGGCGATCTCGTCGTGGTATTTGGCGTTGATGGTCTGCAGGCGCGGCCCGTAATTGACCAGCGTGCCCGCCGCCGTCACCACGAACAGCAGACCCAGCAGCACGAAGGTGACCACGGTGCGCAGCACACCACCCCACACCGCGAGCCCGACCGCCGTGGCCGCCGGATTGCGCTTCTCCACGGTCTCGGTGAAGCTGGCCATCCAGGTCGAGTACGCGATGCCGCTGCCGATGGCGGTGAAGCTCATGACCACCGCGAAGGTGTAGTAGTCGGTGCCGGGTTTGTCGGTGTAGCCGAGGAATACGTAGCCGCCGATGATGCTGATGATCGCGCCGAACACCATGAACGGTTTGCGCACCTTCAGCGCGTCCGACACGATGCCGGTCAGCACCAGCGAGATGGCGCTGGCGATCCAGTACCAGTTGCCCAGCGAATTGGCCTGTGCGGCGGTGAATCCGAAGTTGGTCGCCATGTAGACCGGCAGGAACGAGACGATGGTGTAGAAGAACGCCAGGAAGATCGAGATGGCCAGCGCCGACCCGACGATGTCGAGGTGCATCATCTGCTTCCACTGATTGCGTTCCAGCGCACCGACATCCAGCCCGCGCGCCCGCGCCTCCACCAGCGCCTTGTCCCGCAGCGACACCATGATCTGGTCGCGCAGCCGCGGGCTCAGCTCGCGCAGCCCGACCAGGCCGACCAGCGAGATCACCAGGCAGATGATGCCCGAGAGCCGATAGTGGTACTGCCAGTCCGGATGCGCGTCGAGGGTGTGGGTGGAGATCTCGGTGGTCACCAGCGCGCCCAGCACCGGGCCGAGCGTCCAGAACCCCATGGCCGAGGCGCGATCCAGCTGCGGCGAGAAATCGCGCACCAGCGCCGGCGTCGCCACCAGCACCGCGCCCTCGACAATGCTGATCAGGCAGTAGACGGCGAGGTAGGCCTCCTTCGTCGTGCACTGCGGTTGCGCGAAGAGAGTGAGCAACGAGGTGACCACCGTGCCGTAGGCGACGATATTGGCCCGCCCCCATCGATCCAGCGCCCCCGTCACCACCGAGGCCACTGCGCCGAACGCCGCCCCGACGATGAAGATCCCGACGAAGTAGGCGAAGGTCAGATGAAAATAGGCGATCAGCTGATTGCCCACCGCGCCCGAGACGAACAGCTGGTAGTACAGCGCGACCGAGACCACGACGACCAGAAACAGATACCAGGACCGGGCCGGCGTCTCCGGATAGTGCGGCAGTTTGCGCCGCCACAACCCGGTGACGAGGGTGGGCGGGGGAAATTCCGCGGCCGGTGCCACCGCGGTCGGAGTGCTACTCATGGTCGAGACGCCTTTCTCTCCACGGCATTTCGCGCGACCGGGAGGCCCTTCGTCGTGCAGCACGAGCAGCCGGGTGAAAACAGGGTAGCGTTCATGAGTGACTTGAATCACTGTATCCGGAATCAGAAATGGCTGATTCCGCCAAATCCAGGGTGCGGGTCAGCCGATATCGGTGGCGTCGAGCCGTTCGATGGTGCCCTGCACCGGACCGCTGGAGCCGCAGGCGACACAGGTGATGGTGGGGGTCTCGGCCCAGCAGCCGAGGGTGCGGCAGCGCCCGCACTGAATGATGCCGCGGTGGCCGCACATGGGCAGCCCCGGTATTCGGGACTGACCTGGAATTCGGCGCGCAGCGACTGGTGCGCGGACGCCTGCGCCGGCGAGCCCGCGTCGAAGACGGTGGCGTCGACCAGACTCCAGTTCCCACCCCGCTCCACGAAATGCGCCATCAGATAGTGTCCGCGCTGCGAACACCGCATGGGAATGAATGCCTTGCGCGCCATGGCTTCTCCTGCACTATCGGGCGATCACCGTCACCGCGTCGAAGTTGTCGATGGTGACGTAGGCGTTGTGGGTGGCGGGGTCGACGGCGATCCCCCGGGGTGTTCGCGCGACCGGGATCGTGGTGGTCACCGTGTGGGCGTTGGCGTCGATGACGTAGACCGCGAATTCGCCGAACCCCGAGTCGGTGGCGTACACCGTATGCGTGGCGGAGTCGACGGCCACGCTGTTGAGCGAATGCGGTCCGACGGTCACCGGGGTGACCGCTCCGGTCGCACCCGCGATCACCGACAGCGTCCGATCGTTGATATTGGTGACGAAGACGTTGTGCGACAAGGGATCCACGGCGAGGGAGAACGGCCCCTTTCCCACCGTGATCGTCGCGGTGACCGCGTGCGTGGCCGGATCGAGCACCGATACCGAGTTGCTGTCCCGGTCGGCCACATAGGCCCGATGACTGCCGGGATCCACGGCGACCGCGATCGCACCCTTCAACCCGGACAGGGTCGCGGTGACCGTTCGGGTCGTGGCATCCAGCACCGAGACCGAGTTCTCGCCCAGGTTGGCCACATAGGCGACGTGTGCGCCGAAGTCGACCGCGACGCCGGACGGATTCTTCCCGACCGGGACGGTCGCGACGACCGCGCGAGTGTTCGTATCGATCACCGAGAGCGTGTTGTCGTCCTGATCGGTCACGTACAGGGTGTGGGCGTCGGTGTCGACGGCCAGCGCGGACGGAGACTTTCCGACGGCGATGGTCGCTGCGACGGCCTTCGACGCCATATCGATCACCGACACCGAATTGCCGACGGAATTGGCCACATACGCCAGGTGCGCGCCGGGATCGATGGCGACGCCGTTCGGCGACTTCCCGACCGCGACGGAATTCGCCGGACTCGTCTCGGGGGTCCGGGTAATTCCGGGTCCGACGGTCGTCGGCCGACCACTGCCCGGGCTAGGGGGTTCCGGCGTCCCCCAGAGGAGGACGGCAATGACCAGCCCGACGACCGCCACTGCCACCAGTGCGAACAGCTGTCTTCCCGAGAACCGCGGCCCCGTGCCCGTGCCGAGGCCGGGTGGAGGCAGCGGCCCGGGCCATCCGGGAGGTGGACCCGAACCCGGCGGCGGGAAGGCGGGCGGGCGCGGCGGTGCCGCGGGCGCCTGCCACGTCGGCGTCGGGCGTGGTTGCGTCGCGAGCCCTTGCCGCGGATATTGTTGCGGTGGTGCGGGTTTCGGCTTTCGTGGCAACGTCGTCGTGGCGGTGGCCGCCGCCGCGCCGAGGGCGTCGTGCCAGTCCGCGGGCTTCGGCCGGCCCGACGGTCCCTCGTCGATGGCGGCGCGGATCAGCGTGCGCACCAGCGCGGGCACGGCCAGCGGCAGCCGCCGCGAGTCCGTGGTCACCTGATCGCTGACCAGCAATCGCAAGGCGAGCAGACCGAGTTTGTAACTGTCGCTGGCAACCGTCGCCTTCTCCTCCCCGGGATGCCCGACGACTATCTGCCAGTCCGGCGTCTCCATCTGCTCCAACACCGAACGCCCCGCGACCGCCATGGCATCGCACTCGATGAAATACACCTGCGGCGGCGACAGCGAGAAGTACAGATTCTTCGGCGAGAGATCTCCGACGGTGATGTCGTGGCCGTGAAAGAAATCCAATGTCCGCGCGGCATCGAGGAGAAGTTGATAGCGGAGTCGATCCGTCAACCCTATTCGCCTGTTCGCCAGAAATTCCTCCCCGTTGAGCAATAGCTGAACCGAGGCGAGACTCCGGCTCATCCCGGCGGACAACTGCATTTCGACGGAGAAATGCCCCGGAATGCTCGGCATGACGAACCCCGAGACCCGGCCGGGCGCGTCCTCGACCAATCGGCACGGCCATGCCGCCCGCGACAGCAATTCCATCCCGTCGGGAAGTCGCGCCAGGAACTCCGGCATCGATTCCAGGACCGCCACGTCCACGCGCGGCCGTAGCGTGGCGAGGTACTCCTTGTAGACCATGCCGGAGACCTGGCGCATGGCGATCCCCGGCGCGGTGTAGACGAAACCCTGTCCGCCCTGCGCCAACCGGGTGCGGGCGCCCAGTTGCGACACCGTCAACCGGGTCACCGATCCGGTCATGCGGTCACCGCCGGCCGCGGCCACAGGGCCACCAGGGTGCGATCGTCGTCGAAGGTCTCGCGCGAAAAGTCCAGGGCGTGCGCGAATTCGACGAGCGACGGCATCCGCGCACCCAGCACCGTCGTGAACAGCGCGCCGACCTCGCCGGCGCCGCCGCCGAGTGGATCGCCGAAGCCGTCGGTGCCGAGGAGCAGGACCGCGCCGGGTTCGACGACGACCTCCACCGGCACCACCTCGTCGGGGATTCGCGGCAGGCCCAGCACCGCCGAGGAGGTCAACCCGTCGTCGGAAACCGTTTTGCCGCCGGCGATCCGGGTGAAGCGGCCTTCCCGCAGCAGCCACGCTCCGCTGTCGCCGACACCGGCCACCTCGACGCGCACGCCGCCGTCGGGGTGCGGTGCGCACACGGCGCAGGTGAGGGTGGTCGCCACGATCGCCTCCGCCTGTTCGGCATTCACCTCGGGAGTGGCCAGCAGCGTGGCCGCGCGTTCGATCAGCGCCCAGGCCGCGTGCTCGAAGAGGACCCGCCAGTCGGTGCGCGCCGACTGCTCCGGACGGGTCAGCCAGCGGACCGCGTACTGCACGGCCAACCCCGCCCCGATGTGCGAATGCGGTGCGGCGGAGACTCCGTCGGCGACCGCGATGACCAGCCGCGGCGGCTCGTCGGTCGCCGCTATGGCGAAATCGTCCTGGCGCGGGGCGCCCTGGTAGCGGTGCAGGTGGCCGCGCATCGACGCCGCCCGAATCGTGAAGGGCCCGCGAGTCCAGCCGTCCAGCACCGTATCCGGGCGATACGGCCACGTCCGGTAACTGTCGTCCACCGCGCGGGGCTCGAATTCCGGTGTGGGACTGCCGACCACGATGGGCCGGCTCGACGGCCATTCCCTGGCCGCATCGACGTCCGCCATGGCGGATCGACCTTCCTAGACCGCGTCGACCGGCACGGTGATGAAGCCCGGCGGCTGTTCGACCGGCAGGCTCGATCCCCCGGTGGCCAGCGCGTGGCCCGAGGCGATCACCGACTGCGTCAGCGAGCTGAGGAATCTCGTGATGGCCAGTCCCGGATCGGTTCCCGTGGCGGCGATGAACCCGTACTCCGGCCGGGTCGCGACCCGCCGGATCACCCCGGGGTCCGCGTCTCCGATGCCGAACGCGAGGATATTCGGATGCTGGCGCAGCTCGATCAGCTTCTGGTAGGAGCCTTCCCAGCCGTCGTTCGCGTTCGGGACGCCGTCGGTCAGCAGGAATACCGACGGCCGGTTCACGATGTACCCGTCGGACTTGAGGTTGGCGATGTCCCGCGGAATGCGCTCGCGTAGCGCGTCGAACACCGCGGCGAAGGAGGTGGAGGCCTTGGCCGTAAGGTTCGGCATGGTTTCGACGTGCCGCAGATCGGTGGGTTCGAGGTAGCAGACGGCGTCGTCGGAGAATCCGATAATGCAGAACCGGACTTTCGCGGCAGCCATGGGCTCGAGGTGGAGCGAATCCAGCAAACCGACTAGTGCGTTGTTCAAGACCGGGACGACGTGATTCATCGAATAGGATTCGTCCGCAACGAAATAAACCGGCAGGACTGTTCCGCGTGGCTCGTCCATCTCGCCCTCATCTGACGATCGATGCCATTCTTTCGACATCGGCCGAACACAGCGTACGCCTCGCGCATGATCGATGTTGCCGAAAAAATGCGCCGCCCAGGCGAATTACTCCGGGTTGCCGAAGTAGAGGGTGTTGGCGCCGTGCGAGGCGAGGGGGGCGGCCTCGGCGGATTGGCGGATGCCGCTGCCGGGGAGGCAGGTGAGTTTGGTGAACATGGTGGTGTTGCCGAAGGCGGAGCGGACCTGCGTTTCGGAGGCGTAGTCGGCGCCGTAGTCGGAGAGGGCCTTGAAATCCAGTGGGGCCAAGGGCTTTTCGAGGGGGATCTGGGCGGCGGGGAGGCCGAGGGCGGCGTACTGGGTGGCCGCGCCGGCCTCGTACCAGCACAGTTCGTAGGACATGTTCTCGGTGGTGGTGACGGTGACCACCGGCCATTCCTGCGACAGGCGGCGGGCGAGGGGGTGGCGGCCGACGGGGGCCACCTCCCAGTTGAGGCTCTTCACCGAGACCCAGTGTTCGGAGACCTTCTCGACCAGGACCACGTCCTCGCCAAGACGTTCGGTGGCGTTCACCTCGGGTTCCGGTGTGCTCCAATGCTTTTCGTCGACACCGAGATAGGCCGAGCTGGCGACGGGCTGAGCGCCGTCGGCGGTGTAGGCGGCCAGGATGGCGGCGCGGACCAGGGTGACGGCATTGCGGGAGGAGCAGCGCACGGCGAGCGCGCCGAAGGAGGTGCTGATCTCGACCGGTTTGGACGGCTGGTCAGGCAGCGCGCCCGCGGCGATCGGCTTGAGGCCGACCAGGGCCAGCTGCCAGTTGATCTCCTCGATGGTCGCGAGGTCGCCGGCGGTCTGGTAGAGGATCTGCTGCTGGGTCAGGTAGCCGGCGCGCTCGAGGGTGGCGCATTCGAGTTTGCGCAGGGCGGTGACGGTCTTGCTGGTGAATCCGATGTCCTCGACCCGGATTTCGCGCAGCCGCTGGGTCATGGCCGGGGAGGTGACGCCCGCATAGCATTCGCGGTACATGGCCAGCGCCTGTTTGCGCTGACGGCCCACCATGAGGGTGCGCAGCAGCGTGTTGAGGGAGGCGAGGTAGCGGTTGGCCTGGTCCGGGTCGGCGGCGAAGAGGTGGGCGCGGATGCGCACCGCGTCCTCGCCCGCGGCCACGGCGGCCTTGGGGTCGAGCCGGCACAGCCACACGCTGCACTTGGACAGGGCATCGGCCGACGCGCCCGCGGCGAGCGGATAGTTCTGCGCCACATGGCGATACGCCTGACAGGCGTTGCGGATGGTGGAGGTCGCCAGCTCGCGGTGGCCGATCAGCCGGGCGGCCTGTTCGAACAGCCGCAGCGCCTCGGTCACCTCGGCGGCGAAGGGCGCGGTGACGTGTCCGGCGGTGAGCCAGCGCAGCCGGATGAGCACGGCCTCCTGCGCGGGTTCCAGCGCCGAGGGCGAGCGATCCCGCTGCGCCGGGTCGGTTTTGGTGGCCATGAGACCCCGGGCCAGCTCGCACAGGGAGGTGGCCAGGGCCAGCTCGGCTTCGGGCGTCCGGTCCCGCGCGGCCCCGCGATCGGCGGCCACTTGGCGCTCGATGGCGCTGAGATCCATTGCGACCTTCAAACTCCCGTAGCTGTACCTGTGAACAACACCGCGGGCCGTCGCGGCCGTGCTGTGTTTGCGCCGAGTCTGCCACAGATTCCGGGCGCGGGTCACCCCAGTGGCGGTTTGCCCGGATACCGGATCGCGCGTCCAGCAGCAGGCCGATCAGTCGCGCCGCAGCTGCCGTACCTGGCGAGATTTACCGCTCTCGAAGGCGGGTCCCCCCGAGAGATGCTCCGGCACACCGACTTCCCACCACGCGCCGGCCTCGGTCCACGCCGACGGTTGCGTGCGCACCACCACGACGGCCGGACGCCGCTGCGCTACGGCCGCCGCACGCGCACCGCGGTACGCCGCCCGGAAGTCCCCGAGTTCGCTCGCGGTGAACACCGCGCACCCCAGCGCCCGCGCGTGCGCGGCAAAATCGACCCGGGGCGGCCGGGCGTGATAGCTCCGGCAGTCGGCGTAGAAGTTGTTGAACGCCGCCCCGCCCTGCCCCTCCTGCAACCGCGCGATCACCGCGTACCCGTCGTTGTCGCACACCACCGCGACCAGTGGATGCCCCGCGAACGCCGCGGAGAACAACTCGGAGTTCAGCATCAGATACGACCCGTCGCCGAGCAGCGTGGTCACCAGGCCATCCGGATGCGCCATGGCCGCGCCCCAGGCTCCGGCGAGTTCGTATCCCATGCAGGAGAAGCCGTATTCGACGTCCATGGTGGGGGTGGCGCCGGTGGCGCGCCACCCGCCGACGAGTTCGCCGGGGAGGCCGCCGGAGGCGGTCATGACGTAGTCGGTGGCATCGCTGAGGGCGTTGACCGCGCCGACGATCTGGGCGTAGCTGGGCGCGCCGGGGGTGGGGGCGCGCAGCTTGTCGATGTGGGCGTCCCATTCGGCACGCACCACAGTTGCGCGGGGCGTCCAGTCGGCTGCTGCCCGCCAGTCGGCCGGCAGCGCGATCGCCAACTCGCGCAAGGTCGCTTCGGCGTCGCCGACGACGGCCAGTGCGCCGTGTTTGACCGCGTCGAACCGCGCGGCGTTGATATGCACGATCCGCACGTCGGGCGCGAAGACGGTCCAGGAGGCGGTGGTGAAGTCCTGCAGCCGGGTGCCGACAGCCAGTACGACGTCGGCCGCGGCGGCCAGGGCGTTGGCGGAGGCCGCGCCGGTAATGCCGAGCGGGCCCGCGTACAGCGGGTGGTCGTGCGGGATCAGGGTGCGGCCGGCGGTCGTCTCGGCGATCGGAATGCCATGGCGCTCAGCGACTTCCAAAGCCGCAGCGCCCGCGCCGGAGTAGCGGACTCCGCCACCGAGCACCAGCAGGGGCCGACGCGCCGTGCGCAGAATCCGGGCCGCGTCGTCGAGGGTGCGGGAATCCGGGCGCGGGCGCGGGACGCGGTGCACGACAGGCTCGAACAGTGCGTCGGGGAAGTCGTAGGTTTCGGCCTGCACGTCCTGCGGCAGCGCCAGCACCACGGGGCCGGCCTCGGCGGGGTCGGTGAGCACGCGGGCCGCCTGCGGTAGCGTCGCGAGGAGTTGTTCCGGGCGGGTGATGCGGTCGAAATACCGGCTCACCGTACGGAACGCGTCGTTCACGGTGATGGTCGGGTCGCCGAAATGCTCGACCTGTTGCAGCACCGGGTCCGGGGCGCGGCTGACGAAGGTGTCGCCGGGCAGCAGCAGCACGGGCAGCCGATTCGCGTGTGCCACACCGGCGGCCGTCACCATGTTCAGCGCGCCGGGACCGATCGAGGAGGTGGCCACGCCCACCTGCCGCCGGTGTGCGGCCTTCGCCAGCCCGACCGCGGCCAGCGCCATGCCTTCCTCGGTGTGCCCGCGCCACACCGGGATCTCGTCGCGCCGCTCCGCCAGCGCGGTGCCGAGACCCAGCACGTTGCCGTGCCCGAAGATCGCGAAAACCGCTGGGAACAAGGGGACTTCGCGTCCGTCGAGGGTCTCCGACCGCTGGGCGATCATCCATGCGACCAAGGCTTGCGCGGTCGTGAGCTTCATCCGAGCCGTCCTTCATGTGAGGTGACCGGGCACCGCGGATCCAGCGGCTGGTCCGCCCACGTCGCGCGCACCCAGCCGTGCGCGGGGTCGTCGCAGAACGCCATGGATCGTTCCGGCGCGGGCCCGGCCAGCACGTTCAGGTAGTACATGGGGTAACCCGGGGCGGCGATGCAGGGCCCGTGATAGCCGTGCGGTACGAGGAAGACGTC
Source organism: Nocardia yunnanensis (assembly GCF_003626895.1). Lineage (GTDB taxonomy): Bacteria > Actinomycetota > Actinomycetes > Mycobacteriales > Mycobacteriaceae > Nocardia > Nocardia yunnanensis. Next base: position 7,153,389 of record NZ_CP032568.1, read on the forward strand.
ACCGTCACGGACCGCGACGTTCTCGTCCAGCGACCCGTCCGCCGTATAGGTCCGGTGCATGCCGAATCCTTCCCGCCCCGGCGTGATTCCGTCGCGCCCGGCGATGCGGAAGTAATAGATCTCCTCGTTGACCACCTCGCACTCCGACGCCTCGTCGTGCTTGTGCGGCGGATACGACGACCAATTCCCGTCCGGCGTGAGCAGTTCGCACGCATTGAGCTTGTCCGCGTGCTCCCATACCCCCGGCGCCCCGAAGTTCGTCACCTGCCGCGTGGCCTGCCCCGCTCCGCGCACCTCCACGGAAACCTGCTCGGCCGGACCGTATTTCGGCGCCAGCCGCCGCGTGCAGCGGGCCATCGGCAGCGCCACCTCGATCCCGTCGCGCGTGGACAATTCCACTTCCGCGTCCCGGGGCACATACGCGAAATCCGTCACCCGCGTGAAAACCGAAGTCCGCCCGGCGAGTTCGAACACCTGCCCGTCGACCCGCACCGTGCACCCGCCGCTCAACGGCAGCACGAACGCCTCGAACTCGCCGGTCTCCACGACCCGCCGCTCCCCCGCCGCCAGCCGCAGTACCCGCAGCCCGGTGTAGGTCCACCCCGCCGCCTCCGGCGTCAGCACTACCGGATCCCCGGCGTCCGAGAGACTTCCCGCGGGCCGATGCAGATCCTTCATCTCGCCGCCTCCAGGACGCCGGCGGCCGCCTGCACCGCGCCCGCGACATCGCCGTCCGGCGGATACAGCAGGCTGCGGCCGACCACCAGGCCTCGGGCCACGTCATGGCGCAGGGCCGCGCCCCAGGAGCTGAGATCGGCTTCCGGGTCGCCCGACGGCGCACCGCCGAGGATCACGACCGGCAGCGTCGTGGCGTCGAGCACCGAAACATCGTCCGGCGCAGGAATTTTCAGCCAGGTATACGCTGAGGTGCAGCCCAGGCCGGAGGCGACGGTGATGGCGCGCTGCAGCGAGGCGGCGTCCTTGTGCATGGTGAGGTCGCCCGCCGCGTCGCGGGCGTAGGGCAGCGGTTCGACCATCGCCAGCAGCCCGTGTTCGGCCAGTTCGGACACCGCCCGCGCGCAGGCTTCCAGGGTGGGGATGGTGCCCGGATCCGAATCGACCAGGCGCAGCAGCATTTTGCCGCCGTCGAGCCGGTACTTGACCAGGGATTCGGCGTCGTAGCCGGTGAACCGGTCGTCGATCTCCCAGTCCGCGCCGGCCAGCCCGCCGCGATTCATGGACCCGATGACGATCTTCTCGTGCACGGCGTCGAGCAGCAGCAGTTCCTCGACGATGTCGGGTGAACCGAGCACGCCGTCCACGGCCGGGTTGGCCAGCGCGATGAGCAGCCGTTCCAGCAGGGTGCGGCGGTCTGCCATGGCGGTGCGGTCCGCGCCGACCCCCAGCGCGCCCCGCGCGGGATGGTCGGCGGCGACCAGGAACAGGGTTCCCTTGTCCGACAACAGGTTCGGTCGCCGTCGCCGGTCGGCGTAGGCGCGCCGGACGGCTTCGGGATCGGTGGCGCGGGTGTGGAGCAGGTCGTACCAGCGCGCGTCGGTCAGGTGCACAGCATCTCCTCGATCTCGGCATCGGTCGGCATGGCGTCGGCGCAGGCCAGCCGCGACGCCACCAGGGCGCCGGCGGCATTGGCGTAGCTGGCCAGCCGGTGCGGGTCCCAGCCCGACAGCAGCCCGTGAATCAGCGCCCCGCCGAAGCCGTCGCCCGCGCCCAGCCCGCACAGCACCTCGACCGGGCACGGCGGCACCGTCCAGCGTTCGGATTCGGTGGCGATGAGGACGCCCTCCGCACCGCGCTTGACCACCGCCAGCCGCACCCCACGCGCCAGCAGCCGGTCGGCGGCCTCGTCCGGATCGGCGGTGCCGACGGCCACCTGCACCTCGGTGCGGTTGCCCACCACCACGTTCACGTGATCGACCATCCAGCCGATCTCGGCACGCGCGGTCTCGACGTCCGGCCAGAACATGGGCCGGTAGTCCAGATCCAGCACGGTGTGGCCGCGCCGCGCGCGCCGCTTCAGCATGGCCCGCTGGGTGGTGCGCCCGGGCTCGGCGCTCACCCCCGTCCCCGTCACCCACAGCAGGGGCACGGAATCCACGACGTCCCAGGGGATCTCGTCGTCGGTCAGTGTGAGGTCCGGGGCAATCGGCAGGCGATAGAACAGCAATGGCGGATCGGCGGGCGGCTCGAGTGCGCAGAACACCACCGGCGTCTGCAATCGCTCCGCTGTCCCGACATACCGCGCGGACACCCCGAATCCCTCGAGCGCGTCCCGCACGAAATCCCCGAACCCGTCCGGCCCCACCTTGGTGAGCACGGCGGTGCGGCGGCCCAGCCGCGCCGCCGCCACCGCCACATTGGTGGCGGTGCCGCCCAGGAACTTCGCGAAGGTGCTCACCTGTGCCAGCGGCACTCCGCTCTGCTCGGGGTACAGGTCGACGCCGACCCGGCCGACGGTCAGGACCTCCAACTCCGTCACGACACCCACCCCATTACGTCACCCGGTCCAATTCGTGTTGCAGCGCCTCGAGTTCCGCGCCGCCGGACATCTGCCGGGTCAGCTCGGTGAGGTCGATCTCGGATTTCTCGTAATTGCCCAGCGTCGCACCGCGTTTGAGCAGCAGGAAGCGGTCGCCCACCGGATAGGCGTGGTGCGGATTGTGGGTGATGAGCACGACGCCCAGGCCGCGATCACGCGCCTGCACGACATACCGCAGCACCACCCCGGCCTGTTTGACGCCCAGCGCGGCGGTCGGCTCGTCGAGAATGAGCACCTTGGCCCCGTAGTGCACCGCGCGCGCGATGGCCACGCACTGGCGCTGCCCGCCCGAGAGCGTGCCCACCGGCTGTTCCAGATCGGGAATGTCGATTCCCATGTCCGCCAGCCCTTTCCGGGCGATGGCCTGCGCCTGCCGGCGGTCCAGCAGTTCGAGCGGGCCGAAGCGTTTGACCGGTTCGGAGCCGAGCACGAAGTTGCGCCACACGCTCATCAGCGGCACCACCGCCAGATCCTGGTACACGGTGGCGATGCCGAGATCCAGAGACTCACGCGGCGAGGACAATCGCCGCGGCTCACCCTCGATGCGCAACTCCCCGCTGTCGTGCTGGTGCACGCCCGCGAGAATCTTGATGAGCGTGGACTTGCCCGCGCCGTTGTCGCCCAGCACACAGGCGACCTGTCCCGAATTGACCAGCATCGACACGTCACGCAGCGCCACCACGCCGCCGTAACTCTTTCCGATGCCGACGGTTTCGATCAGCGGAGCGATCTCGTCACGGTCTGTCGCGGTCATCGGCGTACCCTTTCCGCCCGCTTCTTGAATGCGTTGTTGACCAGCACGGCCGAGAACAGCAGCACGCCCAGGAACAGCATGAACCAGTCGCTGTTCCAGCCCGCCAGCACGATGCCCTGGCGCGCCATGCCGAAGATGAGCGCCCCGATGGCCGCGCCCACCACCGAACCGAAGCCGCCGGTGAGCAGACAGCCGCCGATCACCGCGGCGATGATGTACTGAAACTCCAGTCCCACACCCTGATTGGCCTGCACGCCGGCGAAGCGCAGCAGATTGCACGCGCCCACGATCCAGCCGGCGAAGGCGGTCGTCATGAACAGCAGGATCTTGGTGCGGGTGGCGGGCACGCCCACCGCCCGCGCCGTCGGCAGCGCCCCGCCGACCGCGAAGATCCAGTTGCCGAACCGGGTGCGTACCAGCACGATCGCCGCGATGACGGTCACCACGATCCACCACACCACCGAGGCTTGAATGGTGGCGTTGCCGATCTTGGTGGTGGAGGCGAACACCCAGCCCGCCGACTGATAGCCGCCCGCGGACCGCACCCCCGACACCTGCACGGTGCCGGTGGCCCAGCGCGTCACGCCGAGATTGAGGCCCTGCAGGGCGAGGAAGGTGCCCAGCGTGACAATGAAACTCGGCAATCCCGTCCGCATCACCACCCAGCCGTTGAGCGCGCCGACGGTGAGCGCGAACAGCAGCGACACCGCCAGCCCGAGCCAGATGTTCCAGCCCGCGTGCACCGCCAGCAGACCGGTGATCAGCGCGGTGGAGGCGGTCATGACGCCGGTGGACAGGTCGAACTCGCCGCCGATCATGAGCAGCGCCACCGCGACCGCCATGATCCCCAGCGTCGACGCATCGTCCAGCCAGGTCGAAATGCCCAGGGGTTTCAGGAATTTCGTGGTGACGATGGTGAAGAACACGAACACCACCACCGCGCCCAGCAGGGCGCCCACTTCGGGGCGGGCCACCAGCCGGTTGAGAATGGCCAGCCGGTCCGGCGGGGTGGCCGCCGCGGGTTCGGTCGTTGTCGTCGCAGTCATGTCGGTCTCTCCCGGCCCGCTCACCGTGTGCCCTGCCCGACCAGCGCGGCAATGGCTTCCACATTGGATTTGTCCACGAACGCCGGGCCGGTCTGCACCGGATGCCCACCGCCCACCGAGTTGAGGTTGGACTTGTAGAGCTTCAGCATCACCACCGGCAGATAGCCCTGCTCGTACTGCTGCTGGTCCACCGCGAACAGCAGGGTCCCGGCCCGGATCGCGCTCACCACATCGGAATTCAGGTCGAAGGTGGCCACCGTGGCCTGCGAGCCGGACTCCTTCACCGCGTCCACCGCGCGCGCCGCGATCTGCGAATTCAATGTCAGCACGGCGTCGAGGGACCGATCGGCCTCGAGCGCGCCCTTGATCCGCGACTGCACGTCGGTCGGATTGTTGATGTCCACCTGCAGGGTGGTCGCGGTGCCGAAGCCCTGGGTGGCGCCGGCGCAGCGGTCGTTGGCTCCGACATTGCCGGCTTCGTGAATCACGCACAGCATCTTGTGTTTTCCGGCGGCGGCCAGCCGCTTGCCGGCGGATTCACCGGCCATGCGCTCGCTCTGCCCGACGTGGCCGAGGGCGCCGAACTGCACGCTCTCGGCCTCCCCGGAATTGATGGTGACCACGGGAATGCCCGCGGCGACGGCCTTTTCGACCGACGGCTTCAGCGCGTCCGGATTGGCCATGGACACCACCAGCCCATCCACGCCCTGGGCCACGGCATTGTCGATGAGTTTGGCCTGCTGGGTCGGATCGCCCGAGGAGTTGTACTCGACCCGGACCCCGAGGTCTTTGCCGGCGGATTCCGCGCCGTTCTTGACCACGTTCCAGAAGGCGTCGCCGGGCGAGCCGTGGGTCACCACGGCCACCGATTTCAGGGTGCCGACCGCGGCCGGGGCCTGGGTCGTTCCGGTGACGTCGGCGCCCGGGCCGCTGCACGCGGCCAGCACGACCGCGGCGGCGAGCCACGGCGACAAGCGCAACAGGCGCGGCCGGAACGCCGAGCGCGCCAGCGGGGACCGCGCGCGGTCCGGGCGGTGGGGCCACCGCCACGAGCGAGGATTGGCGGACATCGTCGTCTTCACCTCCCCACTAAATCCGAGCCGAGGCGAGACCGGCCCCGATCTCGGCCAGGTGTCGCAGACTTTCTCGAGCATCGCGGGTGGCGGCCGCGGCGGTGTCGCCGGGAGCCAGCGCGGTGTCCTGCTCGATCACGTACCAGCCGCGATATCCGGCGGCGTGCACCGCCCGAACCAGGGCCGCGACATCGACATCGCCGGCGCCCAGCGGGACATAGAGCCCGCGGCGCACGGCCTCGCTGTATTCGATACGGCCGGCGCGGACTTCGGCCGCGAGGGCGGCACGGACGTCCTTGAGGTGAATGTGCCCGATGCGATCGGCGTGGCGCACGGCGAGTTCGACCGGATCGGACCCGCCGATCAGCAGGTGCCCGGTGTCGAGACAGAGTTCCAGATCCGAATCGGCCAGGAACCGATCCACCTCGGCGGGGGTCTCCACGTGGGTGCCGACATGCGGATGCAGCGCGACGCGCAGGCCGTGTCCGGCGGCGACATCGCGGACCGCGGCGGCGGTGTCGAGCAGGGTGCGCCATTCCCGCTCGTCGAGCGGGGTGCGGGTGTCGTAGCCGTCGCGCCCGGTCGCGGCGGCCAGCACCAGGACCTCGGCGCCGGCGGCGGCGAACAGCGCGGCCGCCTCGTGCGCGGTGGCCAGCGCCGCGCCCGGTTCCCGATGCAGCGGCAGGGCGAGGAAACCGCCGAGGGGCGCGATCCCGTAGCCGCCCAGGCATTTCGAGAGTTCGGCCGGTTCACCGGGGAGATACCCGGGTGGCCCGAACTCGGTGGCGGCGATGCCGAGACCGGCCATCTCCGTGAGGACCGTGCCCGGGTCGAGCACGTGGCCCCAGCCCGGGACCTCGCAGACTCCCCAGGAGATCGGCGCGGCGGCGATACGCAGTGGTTGAAGCGATTCGGTCATCGGCACTTCCCTGACCCGTCGTGAGTACTCAGCATTGGAGCGCTCCAACAATGTAACCTGGCTCACTTCCGTGTCAAGAGCCCGTCTCGCACCGAAAACCGCTGTGCAGCCACGGAAAACATGGTCTTGCAGGCGAAACGAAGGCCGGAAGCAGTGCCGCGAATATCCGATTAGAGCGCTCTATTGCCTGCCGCCCTGGCAACGCTGTAGCGTGCGACACATACCGATTCGAGCGGGGAGGCGACCGTGAGCAGACCGACCATGGAGGACGTCGCCGCCCGCGCCGGCGTCTCCCGGGCGCTGGTCTCGCTGGTCATGCGCAACTCCCCCAAGGTCAGCGAGCATCGCCGCCGCGCGGTGCTGGCCGCGGCCGCCGAACTCGGTTATCAACCCCACGCCATGGCCCGCTCACTGGCCAGCCGCACCTCCAACATCGTCGGCGTGATGGTGTCCGACCTGCGCAATCCCTTCTTCGCCGATGTGGTCGAGGGCATGGACGAGGCGGCCCAGGAGGCCGGGCTGGAACTCATCCTCAATACCGGCCGCCGCAGCGCCTCCCGGGAACGCACCGCGCTGGAAAGCCTGCTGGCCTTCCGCCCCGGCGGCATCATCCTGCTCTCACCGGTCCTGCCCGCCGCCGCGATTCGCGAGGCGGCGGCGCGCTGCCCGGTGGTGCTGGTCTCGCGCACCTCCACCAGCCCGGCCGTCGACACCGTCAACGACGACGGCGAACTCGGCGCGGCGCTGGCGGTGGATCACCTTGTCGCCCTTGGCCATCGGCGCATCGTGCACCTCGACGGCGGTGCGGCCTTCGCGGCCCCGCCCCGGCGCAAGGGCTACACCGCCGCCATGACCCGCTACGGCCTCGAACCGATGGTGATCCCCAGCGAGCACACCGACGAGGCCGGGGCGGCGGGGGTCCGCAAACTGCTGAACATCTTCTCCCCCACCAGTTTTCCCACCGCACTGGTGTGCGGCAACGATTTCAACGCCGTGGGCGCGATGGCCGCGCTCGATCAGGCGGGGCTGCGGGTGCCCGAGGACGTCTCGGTCGTCGGCTACGACAACACCTCGCTGGCGGCGCTGCGGCACGTCGCCCTCACCACCATCGATCAACCGCGAAAGAGCATCGGCCAGTTGGCGGTGCGCGCGCTCACCGAACGACTGCGCGAGCAGCGCGACGAACCGGTGCGCCAACGCCTGGAGCCGTCGCTGGTCGTCCGCTCGACCACCGCCCCACCCCGCGACTGACAGGAGCCATCATGTCCTCGACCACGGGCACCCGCCTCACGGTGGGCCTCGCCGGGACCGGCCGCATCGGCGCCGCGCACGCCGAAACCCTGCGCGCCCTGCCCGGTGTGGGCGCCGTCGTCGTCACCGACGCCGATACCGAACGCGCCCGCGCCACCGCCGACAAGCTCGAGGTGGACTTCGCCCACGATATCGAGACGCTGCTGGCCGCCGAGATCGACGGCCTGGTCATCACCACCGCCACCGATTCGCATCCCGCGCTCATCACCGCCGCGGTCGATCGCGGCATCCCGGTGTTCTGCGAAAAGCCCATCGCCGCCGACATTCTCGGCACGCTGCGGGTGGTCGAGCACGTCGAGCGCTCGAAGGTCCCGGTGCAGGTCGGTTTTCAGCGCCGCTTCGACGCCGGCTACCGCGCCGCGCGCGCCGCCGTCGCCGCCGGGGATCTGGGCTGGATCCACACCCTACGCGCCACCACCCTCGACCCGGCGCCGCCGCCGGCGGAGTACATTCCGCGCTCCGGCGGCCTGTTTCGCGATTGCGGCGTCCACGATTTCGACATCATCCGCTGGGTCAGCGGCCGCGAGGTCGAGGAGGTGTACGCCACCGGGGCCAACCGCGGCGAGCCGTTCTTCGCCGACAGCGGCGATGTCGACACCGCGGCGGTGATCCTGCGCCTGGACGACGGCTGTCTGGCCACCGTGTCGCTGACCCGCTACAACGGCGAGGGCTACGACGTGCGCCTGGAAGTGCTGGGCTCCAAGGGCAATGCGGTGGTCGGGCTCGACGAGCGCGCCCCGCTGCGTTCGGTGGAACCGGGATATCCGACCTCGGCGCTGCCGGCGTATCCGGGGTTCATGGACCGCTTCCACGGCGCGTACACCGAGGAGCTGCTCACCTTCCTCGGCGTGATCACCGGGCAGCACGCCAATCCGTGCCCGGCCGCCGAGGCGCTCGAGGCGTTCTACATCGCGGAGGCGTGCGAACTGTCGAGGCATCAGGGCCGCCCGGTCCGGTTGTCGGATATTCGCCGGTCCCATTGACACTTTCGGCTACCGCGCGGCGGTCCGCCCGTTTATCCTCCGGTGAGCCTCGTGATCGCAACGGGGCGAGCGAACGAGAGTTATTGGGATGAACCGCAATTCGATACCGCCGGGCTATCAGCCGAACGACGAGCTGTGGACGCAGAACACCGAGGTGTTCGCGGCGGTCGGGGACGACCACGAACCCGCGCCCGCCCGCCGCAAGGTGTCGAACACCGGCAAGTACGCCATCATCGGGCTGAGCGCGACCATCGTGGTGGCGCTGGCGGCCATCGGCGCGCTGTTGCTCTCGCGCGGCGGCGGCTGGGACGCCATGCCCAACGCGGCGACCGGTCCCGACACACCGCATGTCGTGCTCACCCCGCCGGCGTCGAATCAGGTCACTGTCACCGGCGCGCCGCCGTCGACGCATTACACCACCGTGGATCCGCCCACCGCGGCCTCCTCCACCACCTCGAGCACCCCGACCACGACGGCGGCGGTGCTGCACGCCGCGTGCACCCAGCCCGGCCAGACCGCGGCCGCCGCCGACGGCACCATGCTGACCTGCGATGTGGCCGGGGACGCGGGCACGTTCTGGATGCCGGTCAAGCCCGCGGTCGGATTGCCGTGCACCGCCGCCGAATCCGGCACGTTCGGCTACTCCAACACCGGCGCGCAGCTGGTGTGCGCGCGGCGCGCGGGCTCCGCTCCGCCGGTCTACGGCTGGGACAGCCCCGGCCCCATCACCAGCGGCAAGCACGAGCCCGGCCAGATCTGCAATCTGAAGAAGGACGTCATCGCCCAGACCTCGTCCGGCCGCGCGGTCTACTGCCTGCCCGCCGACGGCTCCACCAGCCCCTACATCGGGGCGTGGAAACCGCAATCCTGATCGCGGGCTGAATCCTGATCGCGGGCTAACCGAGCAGCAAACCCGCGGCGAGGCCCGTCATCACCAGGGCGATCACCGAATCCAGAATGCGCCACGCCTTGGGTTTCGCGAACACCGGCGCCAGCAGCCGGGCGCCGAAGCCGAGCGAGACGAACCAGATGAGGCTGCCCGCAATGGCTCCCGCGGTCAGAAACCAGCGATCCGGGGTCGCGTAGGTATTGGCGAAGGAGCCCAGCAGCACCACGGTGTCGAGGTAGGCGTGCGGGTTGAGCCAGGTGACCGCCAGGCAGGTGGCGATGGCCGCGCCCAGGGCCAGGGGCGCGCCGCCGCCCGCGGACAGGCCCCCGGCGGACAGGGCGCGCTTGGCCGCGAGGCCGGCATAGCCCAGCAGGAACGCCGCGCCCGCGTACTTGGCCACGGTCATCACCAGCGGAGCCGAGTTCACGATCGCACCGAAGCCGGTGACGCCCAGCGTCATCAGGATCACGTCGGAGGTGATGCACACCGCCACCACCGGCAGGACATGTTCGCGTCGGATGCCCTGGCGCAGCACGAAGGCGTTCTGCGCCCCGATCGCGACGATGAGCGAGAGTCCGAAACCGAGTCCTGAGATGGCCGCCAGGGCCGCCGACGATGCGTTCACCCCTCGAAGTTAGGACAGCTGTCCAGTACCAGGCCAGCTAAAGATTCTGAGGCACCATTACGATTCCTTAATATGGATCTGCAGCTCGACCAACTGCGCGCCCTGGACGCGGTGATCAGCGAGGGCACCTTCGACGCCGCCGCCCGCAAACTCAGCGTCACCCCCTCGGCGATCAGCCAGCGCATCAAGGCGCTCGAGGACGCCGCCGGCCGCATCCTGGTGCGGCGCACCAAACCCGTGCGCCCCACCGAATCCGGGCTGACCGTGCTGCGGCTGGCCCGCCAGATCCAGCTGCTCACCGGCGACACCGCCCGCGAACTCGGCGACGCCCACCAGCCCACCGACCGCCCCGTGGTGATTCCTCTTGCGGTGAACGCGGATTCGCTGCAGACCTGGGTCATCGACGCGCTCGGCCGGGCCGCGCAGGGCATCTGTTTCGAAGTCCACCGCGAGGACGAGGAGCACACCACCGCCCTGCTGCGCGACGGCACCGTCATGGCCGCCATCACCTCCACCGCCGCCCCGGTCCAGGGCTGCACGGTGCGGCGGCTGGGCGCGATGCGCTATCACCCGATGGCCCAACCGGAATTCGCGCGCACCTGGTTCCCGGATGGCCCGACCGCCAAGGCATTCGAGCGCGCGCCCGTGGTGCTGTTCGACCGCAAGGACGATCTGCAGTTCCGGCTCATGCGCCACTACACCCGCAAGCCGCTGGATCCGCCGCGCCATTACATCCCGTCCTCGGCGGGATTCAACGACGCGGTGCGAGTGGGGCTGGGGTGGGGCATGATTCCCGACATCATGATTCGCCCCGAGGATCGGTTGGTCCCACTCGATGAGCAGGTTTTCGTCGACGTTCCGCTCTACTGGCAACAGTGGAAGCTGGATTCGCCGGCATTGAGCCTGGTCGCGGCGACGGTCGCCGAGGTGGCGGCGCAGACGTTGCGCTGAGAACCAGGTACCGGATGACGGGGGGCGAATCGGGGTGCCATAGTCGATGGCATTCCGGTCGGCCAGGAAGGAATTTCGTTGTCCCAAATCGTGCGCGGCGTCATCGCACGCTCCAAGAACGCTCCCGTGGAAGTCACCGATATCGTGATCCCGGACCCGGGTCCGGGCGAAGCGGTGGTCCAGGTGCAGGCCTGCGGGGTCTGCCACACCGATCTGCATTACCGCGAGGGCGGCATCAACGACGAATTCCCCTTCCTCCTCGGCCACGAGGCCGCGGGCATCGTGGAAGCGGTGGGCGAGGGCGTCACCGATGTGGAGCCCGGGGATTTCGTCATCCTCAACTGGCGGGCGGTGTGCGGCTCCTGTCGCGCCTGTCGCAAGGGCAAGCCGTGGTACTGCTTCTCGACATTCAATGCGGCACAACCGATGACGCTCACCGACGGCACCGCGCTCACCCCCGCGCTGGGCATCGGGGCGTTCGCCGAGAAGACCCTGGTGCACGCCGGGCAGTGCACCAAGGTCGATCCGAGCGTCTCCCCCGCCGCCGCGGGCCTGCTGGGCTGCGGGGTGATGGCGGGGCTGGGCGCGGCCATCAACACCGGCGGGGTGAGCCGTGGTGATTCGGTCGCGGTGATCGGCTGCGGCGGGGTCGGCAATGCCGCCATCGCGGGCGCGAAGCTGGCGGGCGCGACCACCGTCATCGCCGTCGACATCGACGAACGAAAGCTGGAGTGGGCCACCGGTTTCGGCGCCACCCACACCGTCAACGCCGCGAAAGAGGATGCGGTGGAACGGGTTCAGGAACTCACCGACGGCTTCGGCGCGGATGTGGTGATCGACGCCGTCGGTCGCCCGGAGACCTGGAAACAGGCCTTCTACGCGCGCGATCTGGCGGGCACCGTGGTGCTGGTCGGCGTGCCGACCCCGGACATGAAGCTGGAGATGCCGCTCATCGACTTCTTCTCCCGCGGTGGGTCTTTGAAGTCCTCGTGGTACGGCGACTGCCTGCCCTCGCGCGACTTCCCGTACCTGGTCGAGCTCTACCAGCAGGGCCGGCTGGATCTGGACGCCTTCGTCACCGAGACCATCGCGCTGGGCGAGGTCGAGGACGCCTTCGCCAAGATGCACCACGGTGACGTGCTGCGTTCGGTGGTGGTGTTCTGATGGCCCACATCGATCACGCCGTCACCGTCGGCACCTTCACCCTCGACAACGAGACCTTCGACGTCGACAACAATGTCTGGGTGGTGGGCGACGATCTCGAGTGCGTGGTCATCGACACCCCGCACGATGTCGAGACCATTCTCGACGTCATCGGCGGCCGGACGGTGAAGGCCATCCTGCTCACCCACGCCCACGACGACCATGTCCGGGTCGCGCCCGAATTGTCCAGGGCCACCGGCGCTCCGGTGCTCATGCATCCGGAGGACCTGGTGCTGTGGCGGCAGACGCATCCGGAGGTGAATCCGGACGGGGAACTCTCGGACAAGCAGGTCATCGCGGTCGGCGGCACCGAACTGCACGTGCTGCACACCCCCGGGCACGCACCGGGGGCGGTCTGCTTCCACTCGCCCGATCTGGGTGTCGTGTTCACCGGTGACACGCTGTTCCACGGCGGCCCGGGCGCGACCGGTCGGTCGTACTCGCACTACGGCACCATTGTCGAATCGATTGCCGACCGCCTGCTGACCTTGCCGCCGGAAACCCTGGTGCACACCGGCCACGGCGAATCCACCACCATCGGGGACGAATCCCCGCAGCTGGAGGAATGGCGAGCCCGCGTCAGCTGAGCGATCTTCGGTGGTCCGGTCCCGGCGCCCCCGTCGGACCGGACCACTGTCAAGCTCCCTAATCAGCCCCCAAAACCCGGCGCGCCCGCGCCGGACACGCCGGGTTCGCCCCATTTGCCTTCTCATTCCCAAGATTTTCCCAGGGAATCCGCGCCTAGAGTTGTCCATGAGAAAACTGACAGCCGCGCTGACCCTGACGTTCGTGCCGCTTCTCGCCCTGGGTTGTTCCACCTCGTCTGGATCCGGCTCGGTCAGCAAGAGCGATGTACAGAGCAAGGTCAGCAGCTTCTACAAGGACAAAGCACACGAGAACGCGAAATCCGTGTCCTGCGACGGGGATCTGCCCGCCAAGGTCGACGCCACCCAGAACTGCACGGCCACCGCGGCCGACGGCCAGACCTGGGCCGTCACCACGAAGGTCACCAAGGTGGACGGCAAGGACGTCTACTACGACATCAACCTGACCGACGATTTCGTCGCTCCCGACGATGTCGCCTCCAGCGTCTCGAACTTCTATCAGCAGCAGGTCGGGTCCGCCCCGCAATCCTCCACCTGCAACGGACTGTTGCGCGGCGCCACCGGCTCCAGCATCCGCTGCGTGGTGACCGAGGCCGACGGCACCCGCTGGGGTGTCACCGCCAAGACCACCAATGTCGAAGGGACCAAGGTCAACTACGACATGATCCGGGACGATCAGCCCATGCCGTGATCCCGGACGCGGAGGTGTGCCGGCTGGAATCCGCGATTGTCACCAGAGTGTGTTTCAATACGACGGTTTCCAGTTCCACCCAGGGGGGATCGTCAGCTTGTCCATGCCCGAATCACCTTTCGGCACAACCCAATCCATGCCGGATCCGCGGCAGGCCGCGCAATTCGCGCACGCCAACGGCGTCTACTGCCGCTACTGCGGCGCCACGCCCGCGGTCGACCTCGACTTCCGCGCGCACCGCGGCATGGTCTTCATCATGCAGTTCCGGAAACTGCCCGGACCCTATTGCCGCGACTGCGGGCTGGCGTCCTTCCGCAAGATGACCGGCGACAGCCTCGTGCAGGGCTGGTGGGGACCGATGTCGGCGATCATCGCCAATCCGGTGACCCTGCTGATCAACACCGTGAACCGGGCGCGGCTGCAACAGTTGCCGCCGCCGATCCCGGGCGCGCCGTCGCTGCCGATGGATCCGGGCCGCCCGCTGTGGCAGCGCCCGTCGATCATCGGCGCCTTCCTGCCGTTGGGGGTCCTCGCGCTGATCCTCGCCGGGGCGGCGAACGACTCGCACTCGTCGTCGAATCGCGGCAACTATTCGTACACGCCCACGAGCACCTATGCCCTGCCGAATGTGCCGGTGCATCCGTCGGTTCCGGCGGCGCCGACCACCCAGCCCGCCCACGACGCCAAGTCGGCGAAGGTCGGGGACTGCGTGTGGGACCAGAACGGCGACATCGCCAAGGACAACCGGCCCAGCGTCCAGGTCGTGCCGTGCGGTGACCCGCGAGCCCAGGCCACCGTGGTGGCCCGGCCGACCGGGGCGAACGCCGGCGACCAGTGCGATGACAATTCGTCCGACGTGGTCATCACGCATTCGACAAGTGTCGGCGGCCTGCCGGAGGTCGTGGATTTCGCGCTCTGCTTGCTGACGAGGTAGGCGCCGCGCGGCGTCAGCGGCAGGTGTCGAGGGTCGCGGTGGCGAGCTCGCGCAGCACGTCGCCGACGTCGCCGCGGGCGCGGAAGGCGTTGAGCTGCCGGCGCGCGCCGTTGCCGCGGATCAGCAGCGCCGCCAGCTGCTCGGTGACGAAGTCGAGGTCGCCGAGTTGTTCCAGGGCGGGCCGGATGCGCTCGACGAAGCGGTCCAGCAGTTCGCGGATCGGCACCATGCGGCCCTCGACCGGGTCGATGGCCGGGCCGTCGATACCCTCGTGCGCGGCCTTCCAATAGGCCGCGCGCAGTGTGGCTTCCGGGACGTTGGGCACGAAATCGGTGGTGCGAGCGGTCATCGCGCAGGCGCGGATCAGCGTGGCCAGCAACGCCGTCTCCTCCACGGTGGCCGGGACGTCGCTGACACGCACCTCCACGGTGGGAAAAGTGGTGGAGGGCCGCACATCCCAGTACACCATCTTGCGATCGAGGATGATGCCCAGCGACAGCATGGATTCCACCGCGCTGTCGAAGTCGGCCACCGAGTCGAAATGCGGTGGCGGCCCGGCGCTGGGCCAGCGCCGCCACAGGATGTTTCGCCAACTGGCGTAACCGGTTTCGCCGCCGTGGTAGATGGCTGAATTGGCGGTGAGCGCCAGCAGCAGCGGAAGCCAGGGGCGCAGGAAGTTGCTGATCCGCAGCGCGGCCGCCCGATCGGGGACGGCGACGTGCACGTGGCAGCCGCACAGTCCTTGCTCGCGCGCCACCCGGCCGAACTTCACCGCGATGCGCCGATAGCGCGGGGTGGCGGTGATCGAGAGTTCGTCCGACAGGGTGGGCGGCACCGCGACGGCCAGCAGCAGGGCGTCGTTCTTCTCCGCGGACGCCGCCGCGCCCCGGCGCAGTTCCCGCAGTTCCCGCAACAGCCCGGCGGTGTCGGTGTGCACGTGGGTGCTGGTCTCCACCTGACACCGCATGATCTCCAATTGCAGGTCCATGGCGAGGTCCGCCGCGGTGCGGACGACATCGACATTGCGGCCGACCGGCGCACCGGACAGCGGATCCACGAGGAGGAACTCCTCTTCGACACCAACCGTCGGCGGGGCATCCACGCTCTGGTTATACCTCGTGCGGCGGCATTCGACACCTGCCGGAACGGTCTTTTCCGGTGCGCCCGCGAGCCCACCTGTCGGTGGGATGGATCACAATGCCGATATGGCATACGACGAGGAACTCGCGGCGCGGGTGCGCGACGCGCTCGGACCCGACCTGCCGCACGCGGTGGAGAAGAAGATGTTCGGCGGCCTGGCCTTCCTGCTGGGCGGCAATATGGCGGTGGCCGCCAGCGGGCAGGGCGGCCTGCTGGTTCGCACCGATCCCGACACGTCGGCGAGCCTGGTGCGGCCGGGCTCGGTCGAGACCATGGTGATGGGCGGGCGGGAGGCACGCGGCTGGTTGCGCGTCAGCACCGAGACGGTCGCGGACGACGAGGCGCTCGACGAGTGGGTCCGCCGCGGGGTCGACTACGCCAAATCGCTACCGCCGAAATAGCGAGGGGCTAATCGTGTGCGCCGCGGCACAGTCGCGGCGACGGTGTGGTTCGCTTCACCGAATTCGACGGTGCGCCAAGCTCATTGCCCGAATCCTTCACCCCGTCTTTACACCGCACCACGGCGGTGAAACCTCGGTCGCGCAGTGTGGTGAACATGAGGCAAACCGAGATACACGCGCTGGCGTGCGAAGTGTGCGGTCGACTGCCCCACCCCCGGCGCACCCGCATGGCGCTGGCCAAGCTGGGCGCGGTGTTCCCGGTCGAGCTGGTCCTGCACGCCGTGGTCATCCATCTCGAATTACCTTATCTGGCAGCGGTTCTCATCCTCGCCGTCACCGCCACCATCCTGGTCATCTGGGTGGTGGAGCCGGGCGCGATGCGGTATCTGAGTCGCTGGCTGCACGGTCCGGAACTGCGCCACCGGCACCGTCTCGACAGCGCCGAGCGCTTGTGGCGGATCCGGGTGCGCCTGGACGACAAGCCCGGCCGGCTCGAGCTGCTGGCCAAGCAGCTGGCGGATCGGCGGGCCAATATCCTCGCCGTGCACGTGCATCACCTGGAGAACGGGGTGCTCGACGAGCTGGTGGTCTCGACACCGGCCGCGGTGGACCCGCAGCGGCTCACGCACGCGGTCTCGCGGGCGGGCGGTGTCGCGGTGGGTATCTGGCCCGCCTCGGCGCTGACCCTGGTCGACGGCCAGACCCGGGCGCTCGGTCTCGCCGCGCGGGTGGCCGCCGATCCCGCCGAATTGCCGCTGGTCATCGCGGAACTGCTGGGCGCGCAGTATGTTCCGGCGCCGGACCCGGAGCGGGTCCCCGGCGGCACGCTGCTGGAGATCGCTCCGCCCGATGGGCTGGCGGCCATGACCTTCCTGCGGACCGGGGAACCGTTCACGCCCGCCGAGATCGCCCGCGCGCACCGGCTCACCGATCTGGCCCTGGTCGCCGCCCGGCAGTGAGGCCGGCGGCTTTCGTACCGCGTAGTTTCACTCCGTGGCAGACTGCCTGATGCGTCCGTGCGCGGCGGGCGCGCCAAGGGGTTGGTTGATCGATGAGTTCTCGGCGCAGCGGTGCTCGACGTGACCGGTTGGATGTGGGCGGTAATCCGCCCGCGCGCAAGATGATTCGCACTGCCAAGCTGGCCTCGCTGCCGCTGGCCTTCACCGGGCGGCGGATCGCGGGGGCGAGCAAGCGCGCGCTGGGGCGACCGGCGGACGAGGTGGATCGCGAGATCCAGCGGCGCACCGCCGAGCACATGGCCGAGGTGCTGGGCGAGTTGAAGGGCTGCGCCGCCAAGCTCGGCCAGATTCTCGGCATCTACGAGTTGGCGTTGCCGGCGGACCTCGCGCAGCCGTATCGGGTCGCGTTGAGCCGGTTGCAGGACTCCGCGCCGCCGATGCTGCCCGGCACGGTGCACGCGGTGCTGGCCGAGACGTTCGGTCCGGACTGGCGCGGGCGCTTCCGCGAGTTCGACGATCGCCGCGCCGCGGCGGCCACCATCGGGCAGGTGCATCGCGCCGTCTGGCACGACGGCCGCGCGGTCGCGGTCAAGGTCATGTATCCCGGCGCCCGCGCCGCGATCGACAGCGATCTGCGGCAACTGCGTGGATTGTCCTGGCTGGCACCGGTTTTCGCGCCGCATGCCGACGGCTCGGCGGTGATGGACGAGTTCGCCGAATGCGTGCGCGCGGAACTGGATTTCGCCGCCGAGGCCCGCAACCAGCGCCGCTTCGCCGAGGTCTACGCCGACGATCCCGATTTCCGGGTGCCGCGGGTGGTGACCCAGCGCGGCGATGTGATCGTCAGCGAGTGGCTCGACGGCATTCCGCTGTCGCGGGTGATCGCCTCGGGCGCGCAGGCCGAGCGGGACCGGGTGGGGATGCTGGCGATCCGGTTCTTCTGGTCCTCGGCGCCTCGGTCCGGTCTGCTCTACGGCGATCCGCACCCGGGCAATTTCCGGGTGCTGCCCGATGGCCGGCTGGGGGTGGTGGACTTCGGCGCCTGCTCGCCCTGGCCGCCGCCGCAGTTTCCGGCGCTGGTGCACGATCTGGCGGACGCGCTGATGAACGGCGGTCCGGCCGAGTTGGACGCGTTCGCGCGCCGGCACGGATTCCTCGACGGCCAGCGCGGTTTGGACAGTGCCGCGCTGGCGGCGAAGCTGCTGCCGTTCACCGAGATTCTGCGTGCGGAGACCTTCCGGGTGGATATCGACTGGCTGCGCGAGCGCACCCGCGATGCCATGAGTCCCAAGTTGAGCAATGCCTATCGGCAGCTCGGCGCGCCGGCGTATCTGATGCCGTTTCACCGGGCGCTGGTCACCTTGTTCGGACTGGTGGCCCAGCTCGGTACGACGGGTCCGATGCGGGCGGAGATCCTGCGCTGGTCACCGGAATTCCGTGCGGTGATGGAACGGCACGGATCCCAGACCGGGCAGCCGACGGATCTCGCGGCCGTGCGGCTGCGGCGGGCGGACCGGCCGCCGAGATCACTGTCGCCGCAAGGGTCTTGATCACTGTCCCAGACAGACTTACCCTGGAGGGTGGGCGCAGCGCAGCGCCTCGAAGTCTGCCCGGAAGGTCCCCACCGCCGTGACCAATGCATCCAAAGACAGGTCGGCAGCGACACTCTCGGTTCCCGATCACGAGGTCGCCGTCATCGGCGCGGGACCCGGGGGTATCGCCGCGGGCGTGAAACTCAAGCGCGCCGGGGTCGCCGATTTCGTGATCCTGGAGCGTGCCGACGAGGTCGGCGGCAGCTGGCACGAGAACCGCTACCCGGGGCTGGAAGTCGACATCCCGTCGCTGGCCTATCAATACTCGTTCGCGCGAAATCCCCACTGGAGCAGGCTGTTCGCGTCCGGTCCCGAGGTGAAGCGCTATCACATGGCGGTGGCGCGGCGCTTCGGGTTGTATCCGCACCTTCGATTCGGGACCGAGGTGGTCGCCGAGGAGTGGGACGAGGACTGGCATCGCTGGAATCTGCGGCTCGCGGACGGCGGGGTGACGACCGCGCGGTTCGTCATCAGCGCGGTCGGCGCGTTCATCAGTCCCAAGCTGGATCCCGGGATCGCGGGGCTGGCGGAGTATCGGGGCAAGATTCAGCGGCCCTCCGACTGGGACGACTCCTACGATCTGACCGGCAAGCGGGTCGCCGTCATCGGCACGGGGGCCAGTTCCGTGCAGATCACCCCGTCGATCGCGGGCGCGGTCGGCAGTCTCGCGGTGTATCAGCGCACCCCGGTGTGGTGTGTGCCCAAACCGAATCCGCGGATTCCGCGCGCGGTGCGGCTGGCGCTGCGGGTGCCCGGGGTGCAGGCGGGCGTGCACGGTGCGGCACTGGTGGCGGTGGACGCGGCGCTGCGGACCATGTCGAGCGCGCCCATGCCGGTGGTGCGCCCCGCGCTGCGCGCCTTCGACGCGGCGGCCATTCGCGGCTATCGCGGGATGCTGCGACTCATGGTGCGCGATCGCGAGATTCGCGAGGGACTGACCCCGAATTACGGGCCGATCGCCAAGCGGCCGACCGCCAATACCGGGTATCTACTGGCGTTCAACCGGCCGACGGTGGATCTGGTGACCACGCCGATCGAACGATTCACCGCGCATGGCATCTGCACCGTCGACGGCGCGGAACGCGAATTCGACATGATCGTGCTGGCCACCGGCTACCACGTCTTCTCCGATCCGGAGACCTACACCCCGGGCCTGGTGGTCGGCCGGGACGGGCTGGATCTCGGTAAGTATTACGCCGAGCGGGGATTACAGGCGTACGAGAGCGTTTCGCTGCCCGGCCTGCCCAATCGGTGGACGCTGGTGGGGCCGTACTCGTGGTCGGGCAGCGGCTGGCATGCGTTCGTGGAGATGACGGCCGACCATGCGGTGCGGGCGATTTCGGAGGCGCGCCGGCGTGGGGCGACCGTGGTGGCGATCCGGCAGGAGGTGCACGACGCCTACCATCGGCGCATCTACCGTCGCGGTGCGGCCATGCGCTACTACCTGTCCGAGTTGAACGCGCACGTGCCGACGTACTACCGCAATTCGCACGGCGACAGCACCTATATCCGGCCGACCGGGTTCTTCTCGGCGCGGCGCGCGCACCACCGATTCCCGCTCTCGGATTACGCATTCGACCGTCTGACCGCTTGATCCTGCTCGACAAGGAAGTCGCGCCCATGTTCGAACTGCCGAAAACCGTCCGGGTCGCGCTCGGCGCGGCGAGTTACGGGATCAGCGATCGTCGTCTGACCCCGGCCGTGACCGGCAAGGTGATTCTGGTGACCGGGGCGTCCTCGGGTGTCGGGCGGGCCACCGCGCACCGGCTGGCCGCCCATGGCGCGACCGTGATCGCCGTCGCCCGCCGGGCCGCCCTGCTCGAGCAATTACGCACCGAGACAGCGGGATTCACCGGCTCCGTGCATCCCTATCCGGCGGATCTGTCCAATCCCGACGACTGTGCGGCGCTCATCGAGCGCGTACTGGCCGAGCACGGGCACATCGATGTGTTCGTCAACAATGCCGGTAAGTCCATTCGTCGCTGGTTGTCGGATTCCCTGGACCGCTGGGACAATGTCGAGGACACGGCGCGCATCAACTATTTGGGACCGGTGCGGTTGGTGCTGAGTTTGCTGCCGTCCATGCGGGCGCGGCGCGACGGGCACATCGTCAATATCAGCACCGCGGGTGTGCACGCCCCGGCCGTCGGCTGGACCGCCTATATCGCCACCAAATCGGCGTTCAATGCCTGGATGCGCGGTGCCGCACCGGAATTGCGGGCCGACGGGATCAGCGTATCCACGGTGCATCTGCAGTTGGTGCGCTCGGACATGCTGGGGCCCTACCGGATCTACCGCTACACCCCGAGCATGTCCACCGAGGAGGCGGCGAGCCTGGTGTGCCGGGCGATCGTGGATCGTCCGCTGGCCATTCGCCCGTGGTGGGAGCGGGCGGCCGCGCCGGTCTCCTACGCGCTCGACAATTCCCGTGCGGCGCAACGGATGTTGACGCTCTACGCCAAGGCCGGCAACTGGAACAATCGGCCCGTCGATTGGGCGGGGCCGATCGGGCGGGTGGAGCAGACGGCCAATCTGCTCGACGACGCGGTGACAGTGGCGGGATGGCTGCCGGCCAGCGGGGTGCTGGGCTTGCTGCCGCCTTCGCGTATTCCACAGTTGGCCTTTGCTTTACGTGACGGTGCCGGCTTGGCGACGACGCTGTCGGCGTTCGCGGCGCGGTTTCCGGATCGCCCCGCCATGATCGACGACGACGGTCCGGTGACCGCGGCCGAGCTGGATCGGCAGGTGCGACGGCTGGCGGCGGCATTGCGGGCGCGCTGGGACATTCGGCGCGGGCAGCGGGTCGGGGTGCTGTGCCGCAATCATCGCGGTTTCGTGGTGGCGGCATACGCGGCGGCGCGATTGTCGGCGGATCTGGTGCCGTTGAACTACGGGTTCGCCGGGCCGCAGATCGGGGAGGTGCTGGCGCGCGAACGTGTCGAGCTACTGCTCTACGACGGCGAGTTCCACACGGAGATAGCGAAATCCGGGTATCGCGGGCGACGGGTGGTGGTGCGCGGTGCGGCCGGTGGGCTGCCGACGATGGCGGAGCTGGTCGCGGCGAGCGGGCCGCCGGTGCGGGAACCGGCCGCCGGGGGATCGATCATTCTGCTCACCGGCGGCACCACCGGGGTGCCCAAGGGCGCGCCCCGGCAACTGGGCTGGGGCGCGGCGCGGACCGGGATGCCGGGGTTGCGTCCGCGGATGGTGCTGGCGATCGCGGATCTGGCTCGGGTGCAACCGATTCCACGGTTGGGCGAACCCATGGTCATCGCGCCGCCGCTGCATCACACGTATGGTTTCCTGGCGCTCGTGGCGGCGTTCCTGATGGGGTCGACCGTGCTGGTGCACGAGCGGTTCGACGCCGCGACCGTGCTCGCCGATATCGAGCGGCATCGGGTGCGGATCGCGTGCCTGGTGCCGACCATGCTCCAGCGGATCATGGCGTTGCCGCCGGCCGCTCGGCGCGGCTACCGCGTCGACAGCCTGCAGATGGTGGTGTGCGGGGCCGCGCCGTTGCCGCCGTGGCTGGCGACGGCGTTCCTCGACGAATTCGGGGACGTGCTGTTCAACGGGTATGCCTCCACCGAAACCGGTGCGGGAACCATTGCGACACCGGCGGATCTGCGGGCCGCGCCCGGTACCGTCGGACGGCCGCCGACCGGGATCGTGGACATTCGCATCGTGGACCGGGAGGGACGTGAGGTGCCGGTCGGGGTGATCGGGCGCGTGGTCAACAAGAACCCGAGCATGTTCCACGGCTACAGCGACGGCCGCACCAAGGAGATGGTCGACGGCTATATGGATTCCGGGGATCTCGGGCATTTCGACGCCGAGGGGCGGCTCTACATCGATGGGCGCTCCGACGACATGATCGTCTCCGGCGGTGAGAACGTCTTTCCGCAGGAGGTGGAGGAGGCGTTGCTGGCGCATCCGGCGGTCGCCGACGCGGGCGCCGTCGGGGTCGCCGACGACGATTTCGGGCAGCGGCTGGCGGCGGCCGTGGTGCTCGAGGACGGGCGCGGCACGAGTGTGGCAGCGCTGCAACGACATATCAAGGCGACGCTGGCCAACTACAAGGTGCCGCGCGACATCGTGTTCGTGCCGGAACTGCCGCGCACGACGGCCGGCAAGCTACGGCGGCAGCAATTGCCCGAGGTCATCGCGCGGGCGCGGGCGGCGGCCGCTGTCGCGCCGGACGCCGCGCTCGGATCCGATCGGTCGTCGATATGAGGTGTGCATCATGAGCTCTGCCAATGGTTCTCGGGTTTCGCCGGATCACGAGGTGGTGATCGTCGGGGCCGGTCTGGGCGGGATCGGCGCGGGCGTCGCGTTGCGGCGGGCGGGGATCGACGATTTCGTGTTGATCGACAAATGGTCCAAGGTCGGCGGCACGTGGCTGGCGAATACGTATCCCGGTGTGGCGGTGGATGTTCCGTCGCCGGTGTACAATTTCTCGTTCCAGCCGCGATCACAGTGGTCGCGGTTCTTCGCGCCGGGCGTGGAATTGCAGCGTTACGCCGAGGAAGTCGTCGACCGGCAGGGGTTGCGGGACAAACTGCGGCTCGGGTCCGGAGTGGTGCTGGGCGTTTTCGACGAGGAGCGAGATCGGTGGCGGCTCACGCTCGAGGACGGGGCCGAGGTCACGGCGCGCTATGTGATCGGCGCGGTGGGCGGGCTCGAGCAGCCGCACAATCCGGATATTCCGGGGCTTGACACGTTCACCGGCAAGATCATGCACAGTTCGCGGTGGGATCACGACTACGACTATCGGGGCAAGCGGGTGGCGGTGATCGGCACCGGAGCGACCGCGCTGCAGCTGATACCCCGACTGGCCGAACAGGTTTCGCAGCTGACGGTGTATCAGCGGCGGGCCATCTGGATCGGGCCGAAACCGGACTTCGCCATGGGCCGGCTCGCCAACGCGATGCTGAATATCGCACCGTTGCAGTACGCGATCCGGGCGATCGGGAATGTGAGCGTCAACGCCGGGTTGGGGGCCGGGCTGGCCATCTCGAATTATCCGCGCATCACCTCGGCCGGGATGACCGCCGCCGAAACCTTCATGAAGGCTTATCTTTTCAGCCAGGTGCGGGATCGCGAACTACGCCGCAAGCTGACGCCGGATTACCGTTTCGGGTGTAAGCGGCCGTCGGTCTCCAACGATTACTTCAAGACGTTCACTCGCGGGCATGTGGATCTGGTGACCGAGGCGATCGAGCATGTCACGCCGACGGGTGTCGTCAGCGCCGACGGGCGGGAACGGGAATTCGATACGGTGGTGTGCGCCACCGGATTCAAGGTGATGGAGAAGGGTTACACGCCGCCGTATCCGATCTACGGATGTGACGGGTTGGAACTCGGTGAATTCTGGGACACGCACCGATTCCAGGCGTATCAGGGGGTTTCGGTGCCGAAGTTCCCCAACGCGTTCCTTATCGTCGGACCGTACGCGTTTGCGCCGGGCTCCCATATCCCGCTGATCGAATCCACTTCCGCGCACGCGGCGCGGGTGATCAAGGAGGCGCGGCGGCGCGGGGCGTCCCGCGTGGAGGTGCGCCAGGAACCGCACGATCGCTACTTCGCGCGCATGGACGCGCGGGCCAAGAAGACGCACCTGTTCACCCAGGGCTGCCTCACCTCGAACACCTACTACATCAACTATCAAGGCGACGGTGCGGCGTTCCGCCCCTCGACCCAGCTGGAAATGTACTGGGAGAACCGGCATTTCCCGTTGGACGACTACCGGTTCACCACCTCGGTGCGCGAGCCTCAGGAAGCGGTCCCCTGATCCTCCCGCTCGGCCAGCTCCGCCAGCCGATCCACCGACGCCCGCAGCTTCTCCGAGGTCGTCGCCCGCGCCCGCACCTCCCGCTTCTCGTCCGCGAGATTCGTCCAGTCGTACGTGTGCGTCACCCGAGTCACGTTCTCGCCCACCGGCTCCAGCTCCCACCGCCACAGATGCCCCGGCGGCCGCTGCCCCGGCTCCGCCGGCAACCAGGCGATCCGCCGCCCCTCCTCGAACTCCACCACATGATTCTCCCGAACCGCCCCCGTGGTCAGCGTCATCTCGAACACCTCCCCCACCCCCCGAACCCGCTGCCCCACCCCACCCGCACTCAAATTCTCGTTCCCATCCCACTCCGGCTGCCGAGCCGGATCCGCAATCAACTCGAAAACCCGCCCCACCCCCGCCCCGATCTCCCGCCCCGCCGAAACCACCCGATCCCCATCACCTTGGCTCATCCCCCCATAGAACCACCCCACCCCCAATCCCGCCACGTTGCAAACGGCCCGCCCCCGGGCCCGGACGGCTGGGCCTGCGGCTATTGAAAGAACTCGCGCAAGATGTTCGCGACCGGGGTGAAGTCATCGGGACTGTGGGTCAGCCCAGGCAACGACACGAATCGCGAATCCGGCAAGGCCGCGTCGAGCGTCTCCATGCTCGCGGGGCCGTACCGATCACTGGCCGTGCCGGCCAGCAGTAAGGCCGGAGTGTTCATGGCACCCCAACGGCCCGAGTCCGGGTCCATGGCGGTAATACATTCCAGATCAGCGATCAGCCCAGCCGCCCGATCGGCCATCGCCGCCCCCATCTTTCCCAGCATGCCCTCAGGAACCGGCTGATCGAGGATAGCTTTGAAGAATTCGACGACCGCCTCGCCAGGATCATCGGCGACAAGCTCCCGAGCACGCTCCAGGGTCGCCCGCAACGGACCACCCGCGAAGACCAGCGGCGCTTCGTACAGAGCGAATCTCCGAATGTTCGGGATGTCCGCGGCAAGGGCTTCCAAAGCAACCAGACCCCCAGCCGAGTGCCCAAAGACGAAGCTAGGTCCACCCTGAAGCTCGAGCACAGCACCAAGGTCCTCAACCTGCCGCGCGAAAGTGCGTGGTCCTGAACCATTCCCACTCGGCGCATAGTCCCGCCGCCCAACGACCACCACCCGATAATCCCCGGCCAACATCTCCGCCATCGGCAAGTAGTTCTCCACCCTCACCAACGCCCCATGCAGAATCACCAACGGCGGCCCGTCACCGAGCGTATGGAAGAGGATGCGCGTCCCATCCGCCGATATGACACTCTCAGTCGTCGCCCACATACACCCATCCTGCGCCCACCTCCCCGCGACACTACTGTCAACCGAGGTACGGAGTCGGCCGGCGTTCGAGGTGATGAGCCAGCCTGAGGCGCTGCGTGGGATGTATGTCGAGGCCGTCCAATTCGTCAGGCGCGACAAAACGCAGCTCGACGGATTCATCGGAAATGGCGAGTTCACCGCCGACGACTTCGGCGCGAAAACACACGTTGAACTGCCGCCGAACCTCACCGTCGCTATAAGCGATCACATGTCGGGGGTCGGTGTAAGTTCCTACGAGGCCGGTGATTTCGATATCCAACCCGGTCTCTTCTTTCACCTCTCGCACTGCACACCCCGGCAAGCTGTCACTCATCTCCATGCCTCCACCGGGCAGCGCCCACAGCCCGTTATCGGCCCGCCGCTGGAGCAGAATCCGCCCGTCGCCATCACACACCACGGCGCTGGCGGCGACCACCAGGCTGTTCGGCTCCGGTGCGGCAGGATCGTCATAGAACTCAGTGCGCGCCACTCACTTACCCTTCCACCGGCCGGCCCGCCTGCCAGACCGAATCGAAACTGTTGCTGTATGTGTCGAACAGACCGTTGTCGAGAGTACGACGCAAATGCCAGACCGGTGCGCCGTAGGCGTTCACGCCCCACACATGGGCATTGACCACCATGTCCTCGTCAGCGCGGTAAATGCTGTTGTAGAGCGTCGTACCGTGCGTCCGCAGCTCGATTCCCGGAGTTGCCAGCAGCGGCCGATAATGCATCAACGCCAGACGGCAACGGGACTCGATGCCGTGGCCGAACCTCTCTTCCTCGCCGCGCTGTCGCACATTGTCGCTGTCGGCATCACCGACCGCGATTCGCACGGCGCAACCCGACTCCGCCCGTTCGACCAGCAGGTCGTTCAGCCGCGGATACGCCTCGTGCAGGAAGACCGCCGCATAGACGAGAATGTCGATTCGTTCATGCGCTGCCGCAAACAGATTCACGAACAACGATGCGGGAACATCGGCCCTCTGATCGTAGAGGGCGACCAATTCGGCGCTCACCGCACGTGCCGACCGCACCTGCCTCAGAGCCGGCCACAGCGTGTGCACATCTTCGCGGAGCGCCTCCGCGGCCCGCAGTGCGGTGTGCCGCCGAGGCACCCGCCCGAGATTCACCCATCGTTCAACTGATTTCGGATCCACACCGGTCGCCTCGGCCAGACGGGCCTGAGTCCAGCCGCCGGCCACCATTGCAGCACGCAACCGCTCGTTAGCCATAGGGACGTTGTACACCCATGAGGACGTCCCGAAGTGGGAAACGTACGAGGTTCCACCGTCCCGATGATCAACGAGATGCTGGATACCACCGAATCACCGCGAACAGACAGGGGTGGACCATGCGGTATCGACCGGCCGCGCTCGGATACCTGCGGACCGACGTCTCTGGGGTGAGCCAGCTGTGGGATGAACATCAAATCCGTTCGCTCGCAACTCGACTCGGCTATGACTTCTGCGGGACGATCGTTTTCGACCCTCGAACCGAACAGCACCCGTTGGCACGAGTCAGGAACCAAGCAAGGCGGCTGCGCGCCGAAGCTGTTATCACGCCCAGCCCGAACCATTTCGCCAACGGGACGGTCCCTGGCGACCTGGTCAAGCAGTTGGACGTGATCACGGTTAACCCGGAAGCCACCTATGCCCGCTGGTCCACGGGTCTCGTCGAGACCGATCAGAGTTGAAAGAAGACGTCCAGGTATATGCCTGCCGGAGTTAGATTTTGGGGATGGGTGGTGATTTTCGGGCGGATCGGATCGGGAGTGCTTGGCGGGGGGAGAATCCTACGGTGTTGCGGAGGGTGGGGGGTGGGTTTGTGATGATTGGGGAGGTGCAGTTTTTGCCGGGGTATGCGTTGTTGCTGACGGATGATCCTGGGGTGCAGCGGTTGTCGGATTTGCCGCGGGTCAGGCGGCGGGGGTTTTTGGAGGATATGGATGCGCTGGCGGAGGCGGTGGAGCGGGCGTGCGGGCGGATGGATTCGGGGTTTCGGCGGGTGAATGTGGAGATACTCGGGAATTCTGAGCCGTATCTGCATGTGCATGTTTGGCCTCGATATGATTGGGAGCCTGCGAATCTGGTGCGGGGGCCCGTGTGGCTGTATCCGGCGGAGAACTGGAGCGATCCGCGGTATGCGCTTGGGCCGCAGCATGAGCTTATCCGCGGGTTGATACTCGAGGAATTGGATCGGATTCGGGGTTGAGGACTGGCCGGGCGCGTCGGTGGCGGTCTGCCCGGAATCCCCTTGACACATGGGGGCAGAATGGGGCGGGTGACGGATCGACAGGTTGTTTCTTCGGGTGCGGTGTGGGAGCCGATCGTGGGCTATTCACGGGCGGTGCGGGTCGGGCAGTGGGTGTCGGTGGCGGGGACCACCGCTGCGGCCGAGGGTGGCGGGGCGGTGGGTGGTGACGATATCGCTGAGCAGACGCGGGAGGCGTTGCGGCGGATTGCCGCCGCGCTGGCCGAGGTGGGCGCCGGGGTCGAGAATGTTGTTCGCACAAGGATATTCGTCACCGACATCAGCCGGTGGGAAGAGGTCGGCAAGGCGCACGGCGAGGTGTTCGCCGATATCCGGCCGGCCGCCTCCATGCTGGAAGTCAGCGCGTTGATCGACCCGGAGCTCCTGGTGGAGATCGAAGCGGACGCGATCGTGCCCTGACACCCGGTCGCGCCGGCGATCGTGCCCTGACACCCGGTCGCGCCGGCGATCGTGCCCTGGCCCCGGTCGCCCGCGATCATTCCGGAACGGCGCTGCGCGTCCACAGGCCGCCGGGTGCGGACCGGGTGGCGGCAAAACCTGGTTCCAGGTCGAGGACATCCATCAGACCGGGGTCCTCGTCGATAGCGTGGTGAAGGTGCCCGATATGGCCTTTGCTGCCCGCATCGGTGGGGCCGATCAGCTGCCACAGGCCGTCGTCGGCGTCGTGGCTCACGTACAGGATCGGTTCCTGCTGTTCGAAGACCTCGGGCGTCTGAATGCAGCGGGTTCCCATGAGCCAGTGGCGCATCCAGCGCGCCCGCGGATCCCGGTCCATGACGTTGTCGACCACCCACCAGATGAAGGGCAGATCCTCGTGCGCGCGAGCCTGCTCGGCGGTCAGGTCCGGGCCGCCCTGGGGAACATTCTCGAACGGATCGTCGATCAGGCCGAAGGCGTGCGCGCCGTCACGCTCGAACGCGACAGCGTGGAAGGTCGCGCCGCCGGGATTCCAGGCCCCGATGCCGATGCTGAACCGGCCGGCGTGCGGGTCGGCACCGGTCGTCCAGCCGAACGCGTAGGACGCGAGTTCGCCTCGCGGACCGATGAATTCGCCGAATGCGCGGCGGTCCATCCCCGTGGCGTCGGGAGACGGCACCTCGATCAAACGACCCGGAATTACCTGTACATCCACGAGCTGACCCTACCGGCTCACCCTGACACGCCGTTTCGCCGTATTCGGGTCACCAGGATTCGATCAGCGGCGGCTCGTGCGCGATGGCTGCCCACTGCCTGTTGGCCCGGGCCAACTTGTCGGGGTTGACCTGGGTATGAATGGCCGCGATGCCGTCGGCGGTGAGGTGCATGGTGAGCACGCCTGCTACTTGGTCGTTGTTCACGAGTACGACTGCAGGGCCGCCGTTGGCCAGGCCGAAGTGGAATACCGGGTTGCCGCCGACCAGGTCTCGTTTGTGCTGGTTCGGGCGCAGGATGCCGCGGAGGAAACGGGCGACGGCGAGCGCACCCACGATCGGGTTGTCCAGCGACGGCAGGCGGCCGCCGCCGTCGCCGATGTGGAAGACCCCTTCCGACAGCATCTGCACCAGCGCATCGGTCCGGCCGCTGAGCGCCGCGGCGAGGAACTCCTCGACCACCTCACGCGCGCGAGCCTCGTCGATCTCCGCGCGGGGCTTCTCCAGCGCCACATGCTGTTTCGCCCGCCGCAAGATCTGCTGGCAGTTCGCTTCGGTGAGCTCGAGCATTTCCGCTATCTCGGCATGCGAGTACCCGAACGCTTCGCGCAGCACATACACGACGCGTTCCTTGATCGAAAGCCGTTGCAGCACCGCCAGCATCGCGATCGACACCGACTCCCGTTGCACCACCGTCTCATCCGGCCCCAACATCCGGTCGCCGGCCAACACCGGTTCCGGCAACCATTGCCCCACATAGGATTCCCGCCGCACCCGAGCCGACCCCATCTGCGTCGAACACACATTCGTGAGCACCTTGGTCAACCAAGCCTCGGGATTCTCCACGGCGTCCCGATCCGTCCCCGACCACCGCAAAAAAGTGTCCTGCACAGCATCCTCGGCATCACTGGCCGACCCCAGAATCCGATAGGCGATCGCCTCCAACCGCCCCCGGCACCCCTCGAACACCTCGACCTCGCGCACACCGAGCATGCCCCCAGTCAACCACGCCGCCGCCCCCTGCATACGAGGCGAAGTACCGTGCATCGCATACGCCACACCGGCCGTAGATCGCCGCACGGCCCGGCATTTCGATCGCGCTACTGGGCGCGAAGGTCGTCGATGCGTTGGCGGAGGTGGTCGAGGAGTTTGTCGGGGTCGTCGAAGGTGGTGGGGTCGATGGGGGTGCCGAAGTGGAGGGTGACGGGGTGGCGGCGGTTGAGGGTGGCGCCGCGGCGGAGGGGGAGGACGCCGTCGGTGCCGACCGTGGCTACCGGGATGATGGGGACGCCGGTGGTGAGGGCGAGGTGGGCTACGCCCGGTTTGTACGGTTCGTGGTCGCCGGGGGCGACGAGGCGGCCTTCGGGGTAGATGAGCAGGACGCCGCCGTGGCGGAGGATCTGTTCGGCTTGGGCGGTTGCGGCGCGGCCGGATTCGGCATCGCGGCGGACCACGGGGATTTGGCCGAGGCGGCGCACGAGCCAGCCGATCACGGGCCAGGACCAGAGTTCGGCCATGGCGATGGCCACGGCCCGGCGACGCAGTGCGCCCCAGAGGAAGACGGCGTCGAGCATGGAGATGTGGTTGCTCGCCACGATGACGGGCCCGGTCTTGGGGACATGGTCGCGGCCGATCACGGTGACGTGCACGAAGTTCGACCAGGCGAGGGTGCGCAGGACGCGGCGGACCAGGTGGGTGGTGAGCCAGGCGCGTTTGCCCAAACCCTTCGGGCGGCGAGGTGTGTCGGTCATCGGTCTCCCATTTCGGCTATCGGGCAACGCGTTTCATCCTCGCCGCCCAAGGGCGAGCCCACCACCGCAGAACTACTCGAGGATGCGCGAGAGCACGGAACATAGCGAATGGCTATAACGGCATTTCAGGCGTAGCCTGGAGGTTGCCGCATTCACGGCAACTCGGAAATTCGAAGCGACAAAGGCTCGTGTGCTGCCATGGCCGGAAACTGGTGGCGTAACACCGTACTGCAACAACTGTCCCGATCGCCCGCGAGCGCGGCGGTCACCTTCCTCGCCCTCGAGGATGGTAGCGAGGTCATAACTTTCCCCCGACTCAACTGGGCCGTGGTGCTGACCGCGTTCGTGGCCGTGCTGGCGCTCGCCGTCGGCCTGCTGGTGCTGGTGAGTTCGGCGCATTTCGACGAACCGCAGTCGCCGATACCGACGACCTCCGCGTGCGCGCCCATCTGCATCGCCCCGACCTGACCGCTAGTGCCGTGTCAGGCAACGTTCGTTAGGTAATCGGGTCGGCGGATCTTGGATCCGACGGCGAAGTCTCGGACGGGGCCGGCGTGTTGGTTGCGCCAGCGGACGTAGGTGCCGATCGCGTCGTCCTGGATCGCTCCCATCACCCGCATCCTCAACGCCTCCTGCTGCCCCGGGGAAAGCCTGCGCATGTCCACCCGAAGATCATCACCCACAACCGAAACATCAAGCAGCGCAACCGATTCGTTTCAGATCAATAACCACTAACTTGCCTCTCCGACAGCAGAATTCGCGGTACATCGACGACTGTTCCGGATCGATCATCGTCAGAAGCGCCGGGACGCCATCGGCGTCCCGGCCTTCGTCGCCAGCACCGGTGGCTTCGATGTCAGGAGGCCACTCGAGCCGAGCGCCCGCCATCCCACGGATGGCAACCTTGCCGTAGATCCCGGCGAGCGCCCGCTACGCCAGGCGGCAGTAGTTTTCGGTTGAGCTGCGGATTCCGCCTGCCGGTCGTCGTTCCCGAGGTAACATTGCAGCTACCCTAGGGTGCGACTCTGCGGGATGATTCTATTGAGGCAGAGCCGGTTTCGGATTCGACACATGTGCGCGGTTTTGCTTGTCCAAGCGACTCATTCGCGTGGCGGACGTGTAGGTGATGGGTTCTGCCGAGTATTACCGGGGATCTGATGAGAGCGATACACCGCAGATAGCGGTCCGAGTCTGCCATTTCTGATTGTGATGCCTTTCAGATGCAGAGAGTATTCAACTGCGCCGTAGCTGAAAACACCTGCCGCGTAAGGATCTGTCATGACTGCAATTCATTCTTCGGGCTGTCTCCGCCCGGAGCTACGCACGATGCCCTCGGTCCCATATGAGGGGGATCGCGACTTCTCCCGCCACGTCGACGAGATGCTGACAGGCTTCCTCGAACGCAAGTCGTCCGAGATGCCTTCTGTGGCAGGTGAACTCGTCAGGGAGATCGCTGTCCTTTTGGGGGGAGGCAAGCGATTACGCCCGCTGCTGTGCCATCTGGGTTGGCTCGGCGCGGGAGGCGAGCGCGATGATCGAGCCGCGTTGCAGGCGGCGTCGGCGCTCGAGCTGTTCCATATCGCCGCGTTGATCCACGACGACATCATGGACCGCAGCGACCTGCGTCATGGTGTGGCGAGCGTGCATCGCCGGTTGGCCCGCTATTGGGACGATCCCGCCCAGCCGGAACGGAGCGAGTGGTTCGGGGTGTGTTCGGGCATCGTGGCCGGTGATCTGTGCTGGGCCTGGTCGGAGGAGATGTTCCGGACCTGTTGCCTGCCCGATGCGGCATTGAACCGCGCGGGAGCCTATTTGGCGACAATGCGCACCGAGGTCATGGCAGGACAGTATTTGGACCTGCATCCACCGGTCGGCTTCGTCAGCGACTGGCTCGGCTACGCCGAGCAGGTCAACCTCTACAAGACCGCACGCTATACCGTGGCACGCCCGTTGCAGATCGGTGCCGCTCTCGCCGGGGCTCCCGCGGCGCTGTTGTCGGCGTTCCAGCAATTCGGCGAGCGCCTGGGGTTGGCGTTCCAGCTGCGTGACGATCTGCTCGGTGTCTTCGGCGACCCGTCACGCACGGGCAAATCGAACGAGGATGACCTGCGCGAGGGCAAACGCACCATGCTCGTCGCCACCGCGCTCCAATATGCCGACAGCCGACAGGCGGCGACGATCGAATCCTACCTCGGCAACGCACACGGGCGCACCGAATTGGACTGTCTGCGTGCCGCTATCGCCGCCACCGGCGCACCGGATCGGATCCAGGAGGCGATCACCGAGACCAGCCGAGCAGCGATCGAGGCATTGCACGGCGCGCCCTTGAATGAGCTGCTGCGCGACACCCTGATCCAGCTGGCGGTGAGCCTGACCGATCGCGCCGCCTGACCGACAGCATCCGAACCTCGCGTACGGCAAGGGAACCGAGCGGAAAGACGGTCCATGAACAACATCTCGACATCGGCGCCTACGGATCCGACCATGGCGCGGATCCTGCAGTTCTACTGTCCGTTCACCGCCGAGACCAACCCGGAGGGCGCTCGGATCCTGCGGGCAACGGTGGACTGGGCCTCCCGATACGACCTGGGGTCGGGCAATCCCGCCAAGACCGAGATGCTGGCGCAGACCGGGGTCGCCTACACCGTGTGCGCGAATCCCCATGTGCGCGGCGAACTCGCGCAGGCGCTCTCCGACTACAACGCCTGGGCATGGACGATCAACGACTTCGTGGGTGCGGCGGTCTCCACCGCCGAGGCTGTCTACCGGCTCGGCCGCTGGGAACGAATCGTGCGCTCGCCACAGTCCTGGCACCGTGACGGCAACCTGTTCGAATCCGCGGGCGGCGAAGTGCTCGAACGAATCCGCGGCTTGGTCACTCCGGTGCAGTGGCAGCGATTCGCGGCAGGGCAGAGCCAGTGGATCCAGGCCATGGCGTGGGAGGTCGCGATCAGAGAGCTCGCGCGCCCGCTCGGCGTCAACGAATACGTGGCCATGCGGATCAGCTGCGTCGGCGTCTATGCCGCCACGTCGTACTTCGACATGACCGAGGGGATCGAGCTGAATGAGACGCAGTGGTCCGATCCGTTGGTACGCGCGGCGGTCGAGGCAGGCGCCTTCGCCGGCGGCCTCGACAACGACCGCTACTCGTATCTGCGCGAGAAAGACCTCGCCATCGCAAAGAACAACATCTTCACCGCCATCCGCACCGACTATCCCCACCTGACCGAGTTCGAAGTCGTCGACCAGGCCATCGGCCTGCGCGATCAGTGCCTCACCCAATACCTACACCTACGCGACAAGGCGCTACCCACGGCCGGGGATACGCTCGAAAGATATTTGCGGGCAGTCGATCTCATGATCGGCGGCAACCTGAACTTCGCAGTGACGGGCATCCGCTACCAGATTCCCGACGTCGCGAGCGGAGTGACACTCACACGACAACCACCGACCGGCAACAGCTTTCGACTCCACATCCCGACAATCGAGTGGTGGTGGGCTCAATGACAGCCTTCGGCACCGTTCAGCACATCCGTGGCGGAATACGGTCGATATTTCGACTGCGACGGGAGAAATCGGGGAGTCGCCGACACGGGACAGGCGAAGATGCCGACGAGAAGAGCGCGCCGATCCCGATGGCGCCTGGACCGTGGCCGGTGCTGGGGCATCTTGTGCCGATCACGCGTGATCCGCTGGGCTTCATGGAATCGCTGCCGGCACACGGTGACCTGGTCAGAATCAGCCTCGGACCGATCACCGCGGTGGTGATCTGCGATCCAGAATTGACTCACCGAATGTTTCGCCGTGATCGGATCTTCGACAAGGGCGGCCCTCATTTCGACAGCGCGCGAGAACTGGTCGGCCAAGGTGTGGCCACCTGCCCCCACGCCTTGCACAGACGTCAGCGACGGCTCCTACAGCCTGCCTTCCACGCCAGCCGGGTCAGCGCATACGGGCCGACGGTGACGCGAAAGATCAGCGCGATGGTCGATTCCTGGCACGACGGGCAGATCCTCGACATCAACGTCGAGTTGCAGGCATTGGCGTTCCGGGTGATCGTCGCAACGCTGTTCGACGAGGCGATTTCCGAGGCCCACCAGCAAC
Source organism: Nocardia yunnanensis (assembly GCF_003626895.1). Classification (GTDB taxonomy): domain Bacteria; phylum Actinomycetota; class Actinomycetes; order Mycobacteriales; family Mycobacteriaceae; genus Nocardia; species Nocardia yunnanensis. The sequence goes on from NZ_CP032568.1 coordinate 7,188,402, forward strand.
GGTTGATCCACCACGTGCAGGTGGTCTTCTCCGGCGTGTTCCGTCAAGCGGTGATGCCCCGACGGCTACGCCACGTACCGATTCTGGGCAACCGCTCACTCGAACGCGCAGCGGCGGAAACGCGGGCCATCCTTGGCGAACTGGTCGCGACCCGCCGGACAGTAGGCGGTGACGATCAAGACGACATGTTCTCGGCATTGATCAGCGCCCGCGACACCGACGGCGGCTGTCTGAGCGAAACCGAGATCGTCGAGCAGGCATTCACGTTCATTTTCGCCGGCACCGATTCCAGCGCAGCAACTTTGGCGTGGGCTTTGATTCTCCTGGACGAGCACCCCGACGTCGCCGCCCGCGTCTACACCGAGGTCGACACCGTCCTGGCGGGACGACCCGCCAGCCACGAGGACCTGCCCCGGCTTCGTTTCACCGAGCAGGTCATCACCGAAACCTTGCGTCTACACCCCCCGAGCTGGCTGACACCCCGGACCGTCACCGAAGACACCGAGCTCGGCGGCCACCGACTCTCAGCCGGTACCACCATCATCTACAGCTCGCACCTGATCCACCATCGAGCAGACCTGCACCCCGACCCCGACCGGTTCGATCCCGACCGGTTCGCCCCGGCCAAGATCCCGCCTCCACGCAAAGCGCTGATGCCCTTCGCCGATGGCGCCCGAAAATGTATCGCCGAGCAGTACGCCGTGTCCGAAGCGGTAATGACTCTGGCAACCATCGCCGCCCGCTGGCACCTTGCTGCCGTAACCGGCACAAACACCAAACCCTCGCGTGCAGTGGTCCCCCACCCGCGGAGACTTCGTATGCGCGCCACCGCCCGCGTCCTCGAGAACCTCCCACCCCATGTGCCCGCCGAGCGAGCGTGATCCCGCCAGGTCAAACATCGACCCGTGCTCCTCGACGGATTCAGTTGTGGCCGCACTGCCATCCGGTGCTGTAGCGGGCCTGAAGCTACTGATCCTGCGACGGGGTGATGGCGACTTTGCGAGGGTAGGCGGCACGATGGCGAATACGCCATCCCAATGCGGTGCGATCGAACCGGTCATGAAATGTGAGGGCGGTGACGGTGCCGTCGGCGCGAAGCCCGAGCCCTTTGGAGTGCACCAGCGCAGTGTCGGTGCCGGATTCGACGATCACCGGGGCAATGCCCATCAGATGCGCGATCGGCTGGTTGTCACCGAGCTGAAGCACCATCCGCGCCAGGCCCTCGGGAACGGAAATCAGACCGTAGGAGGACGCGTCGTACTCTCCGCCTTCGATGTAGACCTCACCGAGACGATCGAGTTCGCGCTCATCGATGAGGTGTCCGTACAGGCTCAGGACACGGAAAATCTCGGACTGATCTTCCAATGTGAGGGCCATGAAGTCGGAGCATAACCGCGCCTCGGGCCGCTAACCCGGAGGCTGGTCACCGCGTCACGCCCGGTCGGTGACCGACGGATCGCTGAGATCTCGACACCAGCAGAGGGACCCACGAGCGCGAACGACCGAGGTGACGGTCGATACGTGAGATCTCATGCTCGACTTGTCGTCAGCCAATCATGTTCCAGTGCACCCAGTTCGGTGCGTGGCGGCTCCAGGTAGGTCCATTCGCGCCCGATCCGGTGCCAGTTGCCGCTGGCTCGGAGTTTGCCGAGCAGGGCCAGAGTTCCGTATTCGACGCGGCGGGCGAAAGCGTGTTCGGCGGGGGCGTACGCGTGGCGAAAATTCTCGAAGTAGCCGCGGCGGGGGTCGACGATCGCGAGCAGTGAGGTCGCGGCGGTGTCGTCAGTGATGCGGATCTCGGCATCGGTGAGGATCCAGCCCGACATTTCGTGGAGCAGCCGCAGGCACTGGTCGGCGGTGATCGGTGAGTCCTGTTCGAGCAGCCCGTATTCCACGCCGAGGGCGCGCAGATCGGTGCCGCGGTATTCGGCAGCGGCTCTGGCACAGGCGATTTCGAAGTCCACTGCGGTGTCGTCCATGTGCTTGACCAGGCCGAAGTCGAGGAAAACTACCTTGCCATCAGGTGCGAGCAGGATGTTGCCGGGATGCGGATCACCGGTGAAGTGGCGCTCCCGCAACATCGATCCCAGGTAGAACCGCAGCACGATCTCGCCGACCCGATCCCGGTCGACATCGGGAAGCGCTGCGATCTGCTCGAATCGAAGTCCTTCGACGAGTTCGGTGACCAGTACTCGCGCGGTGCACAATTCGGCCAGGATGCCGGGCAGACGGATGAACGGATGATCGCGGAACATCTCGGCCATCGTCGCGTGGTTCGCGGCCTCGGTGCGGTAGTCGACCTCGTCGGCGAAGTGGGTGGCGAGCTCGCGGACGAGCGCAGAATCGGACACGGCTGGCGCGACCTTGCGTACCAGGCGCATCATCAGGCCGAGGTTCTTGACGTCGGCTCGGACGGCGACATCGATCCCGGGGTACTGCACTTTCACCGCGACCGCGCGGCCATCGTGCAGGCGAGCGCGATAAACCTGACCGATCGAGGCGGCACCGATCGGGGATTCGTCGAACTCGGCGAACACCGCATCGATCGAACTGCCGTAATCGCCCTCGATGACCGCACGCATCTTCGGGAACGGGACGGGTGCGGACTGGTCGTAGAGGGCGGAGAGTTTGCGCTGAAAGCGCTCGCGCTGCTGCGGAGACAAATGAGCGGCACCGAAGACAGCGAGCACATCGAACATCGACAGCAACTGTCCGGCCTTCATGGCCAGACCCTTCATGCTTCCGAGCACGGTGACGATGTCCTCGGCCGCCTCGATAACGGCCCGTTCGGTCCGGGCACGGTGTTCTTCCTCGGAGTCGCGAACCGCCGACAGCGCGACTCCCGCACCGCGAACGGCTTGGCCGGCAATGAGTTTCCCCAGCTCAGCTCCACGCCGCGCGCGGGATACGGGTATTTCCTCGGCCATCGACGACCTCTCTGCAGCTCTCGACGGACATTAGCAGACGGCGTTGTCGACTAATCCTTGAATTCCATGCTTCGCAGCCCCTGCGCGAAGACGGTCATCGCGGTGTCGATGTAGCGACGGCGGTCCGCCTCGCCCCGGCCTTGCAGGGTGCGCATGACCGGCGGAATGGTCAACGCCAGCAGCATCCAACCGACATCCTCGGTGTTCACGTCATCTCGCACCAGTCCGGAATCTACGGCGCGGGAAAGAAATCTGCCGACGGTCGCGGCCAGCATGCCGCCGAAACCGAGGATGCGGGCATTGAGTTCCTCGTCGATGCCAGGGAGCTCGAACAGCATTGCCTGCATCAGCCCCGGGTCGGATTCGGCGATGTGGCACATCCGATCCACCGCATCGGACCAGATCGCGATAAGTTCCTCGACGGTGACCTCGCGATCGAGGGTCGCCGGTTCGAAGACGTCACCGGCGATCTCGGTGAGCAGCCGATCGATCCCGAAGTCGACGACATCGTCGAGAATCGCTCGCTTGCTGTCGAAGTAGCGATAGAAGGTGCCGTAGCCGACACCGATCTCGGCGGCGATATCGGCAGCCGAGGCCGCTGCATACCCCTTCGTGGTGAACACCCGATAGGCGGCCTCGATGAGCTCGCGTCGTCGCCGCTCGGTGTTCTGTTCGTCGCGCGGCCTGCCGGGTCCGCGGCCACGTTTGGCCAGTTCGGTCATCCAGCACATCGTATGCCCCCAGCCGCCGGGGGCCGTGGACGGTGAGTTTTCGGGTCGCCCCTTGCGCTCCCGTCTGAGACGATTTAGTTTGATGACACACTCGTCTATTAATTCAGTGCAGATCAAGGTGCCACTGGTAGAGATCTTGCACTTGCGACAAAGGGGTCGATGCATGGAACGGTCGAATCTGACTGCTTTTAGCCGATGGGTGCGTCAGTCATGACGGTCGCGGTGGTGACCGGTGCCGGTAGCGGGATCGGCCGTGCGAGTGCGCTGCGCTTCGCCGCCCGGGGAGCGACCGTGATCGTCGCCGATATCGACGAGCGCGGCGGCGGCCACACCGTCGCCCGGGCGCGGTCCGCAGGCGGGCAGGCGGAATTCCGCCGCCTCGATGTGGCCGATGCCGCCGGGTGGGAGGAGTTCGCGGAGCGGATCGTGCGCGGCCACGGTGTACCCGACGTGGTCGTCAACAATGCCGGGATTCTCATCTCGGGCGGCTTCCTGGAGCAGAGCGGTGACGACTGGCGGCGCATGATCGCCGTCAACATGATGGGACCGCTGCTGGGGTCGCGAGCGTTCGTACAGCGCATGGTCGATGCGGGCAAGCGCGGCGCCATCGTGAATGTCTGTTCCGTCGGCGCTTTTCTACCCACTCCCCTGTGCCCCTCGTACGTGACGGCCAAGGCCGGCGCTTGGATGGGCACCCAGGCGCTCCGTGCCGAGTTCGCGGGGCAGGGCATCCGGGTGAGTGCGGTCTGTCCGGGGCTGATCGCGACCGATCTCTCGGCCCATGGCACCCGGGCGGGCGCGGACGCCGCTGCCGAGGCCGATTGGGCCGCGAAACTCGCTCGGGGACAACAGGTCTTCGGCCGGTCCCCGGATCGGGTGGCGGCCGCCATCGACCGTGCGATCCGCTGGAATCTGGCGACCGTGCCGGTGGGTATCGAAGCCTGGGCCGGATGGTATCTGTCGCGACTGTCACCCGGTGTGATGCGCGGGATCACCGGGCTGGCGCAGATGCCGTTGGCGGAGAAGGTCGTTCGAATGTCGGGCCGAGTGCTGGGGGGTCAGCGATGAGAACTGCGATGGTGACCGGCGCCGGTGCGGGTATCGGGCGCGAGACCGCCCGACTGCTCGCCGAAGGCGGCTATCGGGTGGTGGTGGCCGATATCAACGAGACGGCCGCGCAGACGGTCGCCGACGAGATCACCGCCGTCGGCGGGCACGCGTACGCCTGCCTGCTGGATGTGGCGAGTGAAGCGCAGTGGGACAAGGTCGCGGAGTGGGTGCACGGCGAGTTCGGACCGGCGCATGTCCTGGTCAACAACGCCGGGATCATGGATACCGGCGGATTCGTCGAAACCAGTGCGGCGCAATGGCAGCGCACCGTCGACATCGATCTGATGAGCGTGATCTACGGCTCGCGGGTGTTCGCCCGGCAGATGATCGACGCCGGCATCGAAGGCCACATCGTCAATCTGTCCTCCGGCGCGGCGTTCTTCCCGGCCCGCTACATTCCCGCCTACGCCGCGGCCAAGGCCGCAGTGCTGATGGCCAGTCAGGCGCTGCGAGTGGAGTTGCGCCCCAAGGGCATCGGTGTCACCGCCATCTGCCCCGGGGCCATCCGCACCGAGCTGCTCGCGCACGGCACCCGCGCCGGGCTCGATGCCGCCGAGCAGGAGGCCTGGCGCACGCAACTGGGCAAGGTCCAGTCCCTGGCGTTCGCGACGCCGGACAAGGTCGCCCGAGTCGTCGAACGGTCGATCCGCCGCAATCCCGCCGTGGTGCCGGTCAACCCCGAAGCGTGGATCGGATACGGGCTGTTCCGCCTCTCCCCCGGTCTGGTCCGTGCGGTCGGCAGCGTCGGTTCCTTCGATCTCGCGGACCGGCTGCTGCCCCGTATTCAGCCACTGCTGAACCGAATCACGAAGTGAGACAAGCATGAACAACGTGGACAAGCCGGAATTCGAGGTCGCCGTCATCGGCGCCGGCCCCGGAGGCATCGCGGCCGCGGTGAAACTGCGCCGCGCCGGAATCGACGACTTCGTCGTCCTCGAACGCGCCGACGAGGTCGGCGGCAGCTGGCACGAGAACCACTATCCAGGTCTGGGCGTTGATATTCCGGCGCTGGCCTACCAGTACTCGTTCGCGCGCAAAGCGGACTGGAGCCGGGTGTTCCCGCTCGGGCCCGAGGTCAAGAAGTACCACGTGGAGGTCGCGCATCGGTTCGGTGTGCACGAGCGGGTGCGGTTCGGGGTCGAGGTCGAACGCGAGGAATGGGACGACGACGGCGGGTACTGGATGCTGCACCTCGCCGGTGGTGCGGTGGTGACCGCGCGTTTCGTCATCAGCGCGGTCGGCGCGTTCGTCCGGCCCAAGGCTGACGTCGGCATCGCCGGTGCGACCTCGTTCAAGGGCAAGGTGCTGCGGCCGAGCAGTTGGAACGACGACTACGACTTGACCGGTAAGCGGGTCGGCATCATCGGCACCGGAGCCAGTGCGGTCCAGATCATTCCGTCGATCGCCCCGCAGGTCGGCCAGGTGACCGTCTTCCAGCGCACGCCGGTGTGGGCAGTGCCGAAACCCGACTTCCAGGTGCCGCGCGCACTGCAGCGTGTGCTGGCGATCCCCGGGGTGCAGCCACTGCTGCACGGTAGCGCGCTGGTGGTCGTCGACCTCGCCCTACGTGCCGTCGTCGGGCTGCCGCCGACCGTCGTGCACCCGGTGATGGACCGGTTCGACGCCGCCTGTCAGTCGCTGTATCGGCGTTACCTGGCACGCGTCGTCACCGATCCCGAAACCCGTGCAGCCCTGACTCCGAACTTCGGTCTAGTGGCCAAGCGCCCGACGCTGTCCAGCAGCTATCTACGTGCCTACAACCGCGACAATGTCGCGTTGGTGACGACGCCGATCGAGAGGATCACCCCCACCGGTGTCCGGACCAGCGATTCGACCCTGCACCGATTCGACGCGCTCATTCTGGCGACCGGCTACGAGGTGTTCTCCGACCCGGAGACCTACCGACCGGGAACCGTGCTGGGGCGCAACGGATTCGACCTCGCCAAGTTCTACAACGAGGAGGGATTGCAGGCATACCAGAGTGTTTCGGTACCCGGCCTGCCCAACCGCTGGACCCTGGTCGGCCCGTACTCCTGGACCGGTTCGGGCTGGCACGCCTTCGTGGAGATGACCGCCGATCACGCGGTACGCGCCATCGGCGAGACCCGCCGGCGTAAGGCGGGCTGGTGCGAGGTCCGCAAGGACGCCGCGGACGCCTACCACCGCGAGGTGTATCGCCGCGGTGAATCACTGCGCTACTACCTCGCCGATCTCAACGGCCACGTTCCGACCTACTACCGGAACTCGCAGGGCGACACCACCTACGTGCGTCCGTCGGGCTTCTTCGAAGCCCGACGCGGCAATCGGAGATTCCCGCTCGAGGACTACGCATACGGGACCCGCACCCCGGCGACGGTGTCGGCATGACGGGCCTCGCCGACAGCGTCGGCATGAACCAGGGCGCGGCGACCGGCGCGATTCCGGTGCAACCGGGTCGGGTCAATGTCGAGTTTTCCAGCCGCGCCAGTCTGCGGCTTCGACTGGCAAACGCGTTGCTGCGCGCGGTACTGCGGCCTGCGGTCGACGGACTCTGTGTGCTCGGCGAGAGCGCCCCGCTGCGGGGTGACCGCGCCTTCTGGATCGCCAATCGTGCCGATGCACTGGCCGCACCCTTACGGGCGGCCCGTGGAACACGCCGAGAAATGGTTCGATTCAGCGACTTTCGGGCCGAATGGCTGTGGCATCGCGACGATCCGGGACCGGACGAGACCGACCACGGTGCGATCGTGTACTTCCACGGCGGTGGATTCCTGGCCGGTGGCTTGAACAGTCACCGTCGTCACGCCGCACGCATCGGCCGCACCGCCGGTGTGCCGGTGCTGAACGTGGACTACCGGCAGCTGCCGAAGGGGCACATCACCGATACGGTCGAGGACGCGCTCACCGCGTACCGCTATCTGCTCGAGCGTGGTCGTCCGGCCGAACGCATTGTGTTCGCCGGTGATTCCGCCGGTGGAGGATTGGCCTTCATGGCGGCGCTGGCCGCTCGCGCACGCGGAATGGCCTTGCCCGCCGCACTCGTGGCCATGGCCCCCTTCGCCGACCTCGATCCCAACATTCGGCGTGCGCATCGGAACGATCGACGCGATTCGATGCTGTCGGCCCGAGCATTGTCGATCCCCGCGATGATCGGTTTCGCCCGGGACGGCGTTCTCGATCCGGCGTGGTCGCCGGTGAATCACGAATTCACCGGTCTACCCCCGGTGCTGATCCAGGTGAGCGATATCGAAGTGCTGCTGCCGGATTCGGAGGCACTCGCACGCCGCTGCGCCGAAGCCGGCGTCCCGCACACCCTGCAGATCTGGAACAACGCCGTCCACGTCTTCCAGGCGGGCGCGGACATCCTGCCCGACGCGCGAGCGGCCGTCGCCGAGATCGGCGCCTTCATTCGCCGCGAACTCGACAGCCACGCCGGCGGATACACGAAACGGACTACCGCGGCATGACTCGCCGCACGACCACGAGCAGGCACCCATGAGTACGAACAGCACACCGACTTTCCAGGTGCTCGTCATCGGCGCGGGATTCGGCGGCATCGGCACCGGGGTGGCGCTACGCCGCTCGGGTATCGAGAACTTCCTGATCATCGAGAAGTGGCACAAGGTCGGCGGCACCTGGAATGCCAACACCTACCCCGGCGTGGCCGTCGACGTCCCCTCACCGATCTACAACTTCTCCTTCCAGCAGCGTTCACACTGGTCGCGATTCTTCGCCCCCGGCAAAGAGATTCAGCGCTACGCCGAGGAGGTCGTGGACCGGCAGGGCCTGCGCGGCAAACTGCGACTGGGCTGCGGCGCGACCGAGGCCCGCTTCGACGAAGCCGCGGATCTGTGGCGCGTACGCACCACAGACGGAGACGAGATCACCGCGCGGTTCCTGGTGAGCGCCGTCGGCGCGCTGGAACAGCCGAAGCCGCCGGCGATTCCCGGCATCGATGGCTACTCCGGCCGGCTCATGCACACCGCACGCTGGGACCACTCCTATGATTACAGCGGTAAGCGCGTCGCCGTGATCGGCACCGGAGCGACTGCGCTACAGGTGATTCCGCAACTGGCCGCCAAGGTCGAGCAGCTGACGGTCTTTCAGCGCACCGCCATCTGGGTCGCGCCCAAGCTGGATTTCCCGATGGGCGCGCTGAGCAACAAAGCCCTCGACTTCCCGCCCACGCAGCAGGCGGTGCGGTTCCTCGGCAATGTCGCGGTCAACGCGTTCCTGGGCCTGGGACTCGCCTTGTCGAACTATCCGCGCCTGACCTCGGCGGTACTCGGGACCGGCGAGGCGGCACTGAAGGCCTACCTGTTCACCCAGATTCGCGACCCCGAACTGCGCCGCGCGCTCACCCCTACCTACCGACTCGGCTGCAAACGGCCCTCGATCTCGAACGCCTATTTCCGGACCTACACCCAGCCGCACGTCGAACTGGTCACCAACCCGATCGAGAAGTTCACCACGGACGGCATCGCCACCGAAGACGGAACGCTGCGCGAGTTCGACATGGTGGTCACCGCCACCGGATTCCAGGTCATGGACAAGGGGGCAACCCCGCCCTACCCCGTCTACGGCTGCGGCGGAATCGAATTGGGCGAGTTCTGGGACCAGAACAAGTACCAGGCCTACGAGGGTGTCTCGGTCCCGGCGTTCCCCAACATGTTCCACATCTTCGGCCCCTACGGTTATGCACCGGGCTCGGTCATCCCGCTCATCGAAGCGACCGCCGCCCACAGTGCCCGGGCGATCAAGGAAACAGTGCGCCGAGGCGCGACACGGGTGGAGATCCGGCAGGAGCCACACGACGAGTACTTCACCCGCATGTACGCCCGCAACAAGAACACCTATCTGTTCAAGCAGGGCTGCGCCGACTCGCGCACGTACTACATCAACTATCAGGGCGACGGACCGGCGTTCCGCGCCACCACCCAGGCCGGAATGTATTGGAGCAACAGGCATTTCCCGCTCGATCACTACCGCTATACCACCACGAGACCGGCCGTGCTCGAATCCGTCGCCCACGCGGACACCTCGCGAGCATTGATCCCGCACCCCTGATCTGGAGACGACCATGAGTATCTTTTCGTTCCTGCACACGCAGCATCCCGCATCGCAACCGGCGGTCGATGACACCCTGTTCGACACCGCCCGGCTGGTCATCACCGTCGAGAAAACCTTCGACGCGCCCGTGGAGGCGGTGTGGACCGCGATCGATGACGATCACGCGTGGAAATGGCTGCCGTTCCCCTGCACCGGCGTGAAGTACGACTCGCCCGCCCGTGGTGTCGGGATCGTGCGCGAAATGGGTTCACCCTTCGAGCCGCTGCGCTTCCTGTGGGTCGAGAAGGAGAAGTTCTGGCGGTACGAGCCGAACCAGCGCATCACCTTCGGTGTGGTGAGCGGCAATTGGCTGCAGTACCTGCTGGTCCGCCAGTACGGCGAGGACAAGACGTTCACCGACCTCGGCGACGGCCGGACCAGGGTCACCTGGACGATCGCGGTCACCCTGCGCTGGCCGTTACGGTTCGCCACCTGGTTCCCGCCGCTGTGGCGAGCGGCCTATCGAGTCGTCGGTATCGGCCCGCTGTTCGAGCGGCGCGTCGCTGAGGTCGCGCGCACCACCAGACCGCCGCTGCGGTCGATCAATACGAATGGAATCTCCTCGGCCGAGCCGAGCAGTCACCCGGCCGACAAGGAGGGCACCAAATGAGTGGCAACAACGGATCGGACGCCGCGCGCATCAGCTCGCGCGAACAGCCGCAACACGAGGTCGTGGTCATCGGCGCGGGCATCGGCGGTATCTGCGCCGGGGTCAAGCTGCAGGAGATCGGCGTCGACGATTTCCTGATCGTCGATCGCGTCGGCGGTCTCGGCGGCACCTGGTATAGCCACAGCTATCCCGATGCGGGCTGCGATATCCCCAGCACCACCTACCAGTTCTCCTTCGCGCGCAAACCCGACTGGGACCGCCTGTTCGCCAAGCGCGACCAGATTCTCGAGTACCTGCGCGAAGTCGCCGCCGACTACGACCTGCCGCGACGAATGCGCTTCGACACCACCATCGTTCGCGAGGAGTGGGACGAGGACCACGCGCTGTGGCGGCTGCACGTCGACACCGGAGAAGTCATAACCGCGCGGTTCGTGATAAGCGCCGTCGGCGCATACATCAACCCGAAGACCAAACCGAACATCCCCGGATTGGATACCTACACCGGTGTTTCCATGCATCCGGCGCACTGGAATCACGACTACGACTTCACCGGCAAGCGGGTCGGCATCATCGGGGTCGGGGCGAGCACCATGCAGATCGCGCCCAAACTGGCCGCACAGGTCGAGCGGCTCGACATCTACCAGCGCACACCGCAGGTGTACCTGCCGAAACCGGACTTCGCGCTGAAGCCATGGATGCAGAAGCTGCTGGCACTACCCGGCGGATCGGCGGTCGCCAACGGACTCGCCCAGACCGTAGTCGACCTGATGCTGCGCGTCGCGATCTACACCCCCGCACCGCTGTGGCGGGTCGGCGCCCGGATCATCGACTTCGCCGGCCGCCACGCCTACGCGCGCTGGGTGCGATACAAGGTGAAGGACAAGGAGATTCGCGAGCAGCTACGCCCCGACTTCGGCATCGTGTGCATTCGCGGCGGCGCGGGCGGCGACTACCTGCCCACCCTCAACCGCGACAATGTCGAGCTCGTCACCGCCGGAATCGCCGAGATCACCCCGACCGGAATCCGCAGCGCCGACGGTGTCGAACGCGAGATCGACGCCCTGGTGGTGTCCACCGGCTACGAGGTCTTCTCGGACCCCGAAAGCTACAAGCCCGGAACCGTCATCGGCCGT